>NZ_JBXEDG010000012.1:0-521739 GCF_056820975.1 Salinispora sp. CH2A1_6 | reverse complement strand
CCCCCCCCCCCCCCCCCCCCCCCCCCCCCCCCCCCCCCCCCCCCCCCCCCCCCCCCCCCCCCCCCCCCGTTTGTCGTACCGGCGAAGGAGAATAGGCGGATGCGCTGGACCGTGCTCGACTCGCCGATCGGCGAGTTCTCCCTGGCCACCGACGGTGAGACCGTGTGCGGAGCGCACTTCGCGCGGGTCACCGAGGCTGCCGACGAACCAGCCGACGACCTCTCGGCCCGCGCCGTCGCCGAGCTGCGGGCCTACTTCGCCGGTGAGCTGACCGCCTTCACCGTGCCGGTGCGAATCCCCCGGGGTTCGGAGTTCGAGCGGGCGGTGTGGCGGGAGATGACCGCCATTCCCTACGGGGAGACGCTCACCTACGGGGAGGTGGCCCGGCGGCTCGGCGACGTCTCGGCGGCGCGGGCGGTCGGCGTGGCATGCAACCGGAACCCGGTGCCGGTGATCGTGCCCTGCCACCGGATCGTCGGCTCCGGCGGCAAACTGGTCGGCTTCGGTGGCGGGCTCGACCGGAAGGTGAAGCTGTTGGAGTTGGAGGCCGGTGTGGCCCTTCGGCGAAGCTGGTCGGCGGCGGGCTAGCCGGTCAGGGTGCCGGACCGTAGGCCGGTGAGGAAGTCGGTCCAGCTGGTGGCGGAGAAGCCGAGGACCGGGCCGGAGCGGTCCTTGCTGTCGCGTACGGCGACCCGCCTGCTCCCATCGAGCACCGGCCCCGCCTCGACACAGTTGCCGCCACCGTTGCCGCTGCGGGTGCTGACGTGCCAGGCGACCCTGCTCGGCTCGATCGAGTGGACCCAGGTCTTCGCCGCCATGCTCACTCCAGGCGTGCTTCCAGATCAAAGAGGAACCGCTGCACGGCCCCATTGTGTAGGGCCGCGCTGCGCAGTCGATCGTAGCGCTGAAAGAGTGAGTGTGCCTTGTCTCCCTCGACCACGATGCTGCCGGCGGCAGTGGCGATGCAGCCGGCTGGCGGGTAGGGCCGGCGCATACGGAAGGCGTCGAAGGAACCGTGTGGAGCGCGGCTTCTTGGCAGCGCTCGGCGTGAACGCCGAAGTAGGTCATCCGGGCGATCTGCGTGACCGACTCACCCAGGAGGAGAGGTAGCGCTGAGGCGCCGGCCAACGACGGCTCGCTCAGTGCGGGTGGTGTGTTCGGCGCCGGCGGGCGAGGTGGATGAGGGCGGTGCCGATGAGGAGGAGCAGGGCGGCGACGCCGACGGTGGTGGGCAGACTTGGGCCGGTGATGGGGAGGCCGCCGGCGTCGCCAGGGTCGCCGGGCTCGCCGGGGCTGGGGCTGGTGGGTGTGTCGATGGTGATGGTGGTGGCCTCCGACTGGCCGCTGGGGCAGGTGTTGGTGCTGGTGAAGTGGGCGGTGAGGGTGTGGGTGCCGGCCGGGAGCCTGGTCGTGTGGGCGGCGGTGTTGGTGCCGTCCAGGGGCACGGTGTGGAGGTCACTGCTGCCGTTTCGGAAGGTGATGGTTCCGGTGGGGGCGTCGGTGGTGCAGGTGACGGTGGCGGTGAGAGTGACGTCCTGATCCGGTTCCGGGTTCCGCGGTGCGACCTCCAGCGTGGTGGTGGAGCTTGGTGGTTCGATGAGGGCCATGCCGTGGTCGTTGCCGGCGATGATGGTGACGATGGCGGTGTCGATCGGCAGGTTGACGTTCACTGGGGTGTTGCGGTGATTGGTGGTGCCGTCGCCCAGTTGGCCGTAGTAGTTGTAGCCCCAGGCGAGGGCGGTGCCGGTGGAGGTCATCGCCAGGCTGTGGCCACCACCAGCGGCGATGGTGGTGAGCGTGGTGCCGGTCGGCAGGTTGACGGTCACTGGGGTGTTGCGGTTGGTGGTGGTGCCGTCGCCCAGTTGGCCGTAGTAGTTGTAGCCCCAGGCGAGGGCGGTGCCGGTGGAGGTCATCGCCAGGCTGTGGATGGCGCTGGCGGTGATGGCGGTGACCGTGGTGCTCGCGGGGAGAATGACGGCCACCGGAACGTTGCGGTCGGTGTTGGTGCCATCGCCCAGCTCGCCGTAGTTGTTACTGCCCCAGGCGAGGGCGGTGCCGGTGGAGGTTGCCGCCAGGCTGTGGACGCCGCCGGCGGCGATGGAGGTGATGGTGGTGCCGGTCGGTAGGTCCACCTCCACCGGGGTGTTCCTGTTGTCGGTGGTGCCGTCGCCCAGTTGGCCCGAGTAGTTACCGCCCCAGGCGAGGGTGGTGCCGGCCGTGGTTATCGCCAGGCTGTGGACGGCGCCGGCGGCGATGGAGGTGATGGTGGTGCCGGTCGGTAGGTCCACCTCCACCGGGGTGTTGCGGTTGGTGTTGGTGCCGTCGCCCAACTGGCCGAAAAAGTTGTAGCCCCAGGCGAGGACGGCGCCATCGGAGGTCAACGCCAGGCTGTGGTTGTAGCCGGCGGCGATGGCGGTGACCGTGGTGTTCGTGGGGAGGTTGACCACGACCGGGGTGTTGCGGTTGGTGTTGGTGCCGTCGCCCAGCTCGCCGGAGAGGTTCTCGCCCCAGGCAAGGACGGCACCAACGGAGGTCAACGCCAGGCTGTGGCCGTTGCCGGCGGCGATGGCGGTGACCGTGGTGTTGGCCGGTAACTCCGCTTCCACGGGGACGGAGCTGTCGGTGGTGGTGCCGTTGCCGAGCTCGCCCCGGCCATTTCCTCCCCAGGCGAGGACGGTCTCCGACATCGCGCTGGACGCGGCGGGCTGCTGCTGCGCGAGGGCAGGCCACCCGCTGGTCACCTGTGTCACAGTCACCGCCAGCGCGAGGAAGAACCAGCCGGCCACGGTGCGTCCCGCCCGGCGCGCGTCGGTGTCCCGGACTACCCACCGGCGAATTTCCGGCATCATTCCTACCTCCGAGCGGACAGTGCTGCGCAAAACCGAACGAAAGTATCATCGGTGACCGATCTCCTGGACCGGCTGAGAAACGCCCGGCGATGCTCGAATCGACCAAACGTCCGCGTCCGGACACCGACCGCCGAAGGGTGCGCCGGGAAGGCCACCAATGAGGTCGATGCCCCCTGATCTCGGGGGTCGTCTGTCCGGTATATGCCTGATCGGTGCGTGACCGGGGTCATGGTGGGGGCGGAATCGTGGCGAGCGCTGGGGCGTTACACCATGCGTACGACCGAGGAAGTGCCCCGCCGTAAGCGGGGACGGCCGCCGGGAATGGTGGTGGCCGGCCGGTCGTTACACCTGGACCCGGCGCCGTGCGTGTCCCGACGAGACCGCGGTCGCCGACCTATCCCTTGGTTCTTTGAGCGCCGGACGGTGCTTGCACCCCGCTCCCGACCCCCTTCGGGTGCGTGTGGGTGTCGACCCCCGAATGGAGCAACACTCATGAACACGATCATGCTTCGTAGTGCACTTGGTATTGCTGGTCTGGCCTTCGGTGCCGGTGTGGTCGCTGGCCCGCAGACCTTCGACACCATCACCGCTTCCACCCCCACCCCCACCCCGAGCACGTCGGCGGCCGCGACCACCCCGGCGGCTGCGGTGCCGGCGGAGAAGCCGGACATGGACACGCTGATCCCGCACGGCACGCAGGGTGAGCAGTCGCGGATCGACCTGGGTGGCGAGCAGACCGGCAACGTGAAGGCGATTATCGAGGCTACGAAGAAGGCCGGGATGGATGAGCGGGCCGCGGTGGTGGCGATTGCTACCAGCTTGCAGGAGTCGAAGCTGGAGAACCTGGGTCACCTGGGTGCGCGTAACGACCACGACTCGCAGGGCCTGTTCCAGCAGCGCCCGTCGTCCGGTTGGGGCAGTGTGGAGCAGATTACCGACCCCGAGTACTCCACCACCGCCTTCCTCAACGGGCTCAAGCAGGTCGAGGGTTGGCAGGAACTTCCGTTGACCGAGGCCGCGCAGAAGGTCCAGGTGTCGGCGTTCCCGTTCCACTACGCCCAGTGGGAGACCCAGGCCGCCGACCTGGTGGCCGAGCACTGGACCAGCTGACCCAAATCCCATAGACCTAACCCACAAGGGGACAGAAACTGTTGGCCGGCACCCGGTTCGGGTGCCGGCCAACGGGTGTCTTTGGGGCGTTCTGCCGGTTTCAGGAGGAGGTGACCAACACCCGATGACGATTCGTGAGTTCCAGGAAGCGGACTGGCCGCAGGTCTGGCCGATACTCCGGGAAGTCGTACGGGCTCAGGAGACGTTCACGTACGACCCGAACCTCTCCCTGGACGAGGCGCGTGAGGTGTGGATCGACCCGTCACCGGGGTTGACCGTCGTCGCGGTCACGCATGGGCGGGTCCTGGGCAGCGCCAAGATGGGCACGAATCGGGCGGGACCCGGGTCGCATGTCTGCACGGCCAGCTTCATCGTGGCCGCCGGTGCCCGCGGGCAGGGGGTCGGCACCGCGTTGTGCCGCTTCGCGCTGGACTGGGCTCAACAGCGCGGGTACGCCGGCATGCAGTTCAACGCCGTTGCCGCGTCGAACCGGACCGCGGTGTCGGTGTACGAGCGGCTCGGCTTCCGTATCGTCGGTACGGTGCCGGGCGCGTTCGCTCACCCGACCTTCGGTCGGGTCGGTCTGCACGTGATGTACCAGGAGCTCTGATCTGGGCGAAGCTCGCTGATGGGCGCCGATTGGGCTGTTGATAGCGGCGAGGGGGTGGGCCCAGCCGGCCCCACCCCCTCGCGGTGCGTCAGAACGTCAGCGCTCGATCTCGCCGGCGATGAACTCCTCGACGGCGGCGTGCGCGTCGGAGTCGGCGTACTGCACCGGCGGGGACTTCATGAAGTACGACGACGCCGACAGGATCGGGCCGCCGATCTTCCGGTCCAGGGCGATCTTCGCGGCCCGGACCGCGTCGATGATGACGCCGGCGGAGTTCGGCGAGTCCCACACCTCGAGCTTCAGCTCCGCGTTGAGCGGGGTGTCACCGAAGGAGCGGCCCTCCAGGCGGATGTAGGCCCACTTGCGGTCGTCCAGCCACGGCACGTGGTCCGAGGGGCCGATGTGCACGTCGCTCTTGGCCATCTCGTGCGGCACCTGGGAGGTCACCGACTGGGTCTTCGAGATCTTCTTGGAGACCAGGCGGTTGCGCTCCAACATGTTCATGAAGTCCATGTTGCCGCCGAAGTTGAGCTGGTACGTGCGCAGCAGCTCGACGCCACGGTCCTCGAACAGCTTCGCCAGCGCGCGGTGCACGATGGTGGCACCGACCTGGCTCTTGATGTCGTCGCCGACGATCGGCAGGCCCGCGTCCTCGAACTTCTTCGCCCAGACCGGGTCGGAGGCGATGAAGACCGGGAGGGCGTTGACGAAGGCGCAGCCGGCGTCGATCGCGGCCTGCGCGTAGAACTTGTCGGCCTCCTCGGAGCCCACCGGCAGGTAGGCCACGACCACATCGACCTTGGCCGCGCGCAGCGCCTCGGCCACGTCCACCGGCTTGGCGTCGGACTCCTCGATGATCTCGCGGTAGTACTGGCCGAGACCGTCGAACGTCGGGCCACGCTGCACGGTCACCCCGGTCGGGGGTACGTCGCACAGCTTGATGGTGTTGTTCTCGCTGGCGACGATCGCCTCAGCGAGGTCCATGCCCACCTTCTTGGCGTCCACATCGAACGCCGCGACGAACTCCACGTCCGAGACGTGGTAGTCGCCGAAGGTGACGTGCATGAGACCCGGGACGCGGTCGTTCGGGTCGGCGTTCCGGTAGTACTCCACGCCCTGCACGAGGGACGAGGCGCAGTTACCGACACCGACGATGGCGACGCGGACGGAGCCCATAGCGTCTGCCTCCTTCTCCTTCATCACGGCCGCTCTTCCCTGGACTCGCCAGGCGCAGGCGGGCTGTTGTCTTCTGGTCGACCGCCGGCGGCCCCGGTGGTCGGGGCTGTCGGGGCACGGCCGGAGCGCTCGTTGGCGATGAGCTCCTCCAGCCAGCGGACCTCACGCTCACAGGCCTCCAGGCCGTGGCGCTGCAGTTCCATGGTGTACGCGTCGAGCCGCTCGGCGGCGCGACCAAGCACGTCGCGGAGCCCTTCGCGGCGCTCCTCGATCTTGCGACGGCGACCCTCCAGGATGCGAAGTCGGGTTGCCTGGTCGGTGCGGGCGAAGAACGCGAAGTGCACACCGAAACCGGTGTCGTCATACGTCTCGGGCCCGGCTTGGGCGATGAGTTGGGCGAACCGTTCCTTGCCCTCCGCGGTGATCTCGTAGACCACGCGGCCTCGTCGGCTGGTCAGCGCGGGAACATCCGAGGCGGTGGGTGTCTCGTTGGCCTCGGTGATCCACCCGGCCGCCTGTAGGCGGCGCAGGGTTGGGTAGAGGGTTCCGTAGCTGATCGCCGCCCGGATGGCGCCGAGCTTCGCGGTGAGCTCCTTGCGGAGCTCATAACCGTGCATCGGTGCCTCCTGCAGGAGACCGAGGATGGCGAATTCGAGCACTGCCCTCCTCCTTACCCTGCTCATCCGAGCACTAACCACGACGATGTATCGGGCCGATACATCGACACGCTAGCGGATCGCCGCAGGTGGGGCAAACCCCGCACCGCCGTGTCTCGATTACAGGTAGTTACCCCGGTCGCCGGGTGGGGTGGCACCGCGTACCCTCGTGCTCATGCGTACGCAGCGTCAGGTGGTCGACTACTCGCTCCGGAAGCGGGCGGCGTTGCGGGACCTCCTGGCCAACCGGGTCGGCCCGGACGACCTCTGCGATGCCTCGCCCTACCTGAAGAACGCGGCCCGGTTCCACGGCGAGCCGACCGACGAGCGGTGCCCGATCTGTCGGAGTGAGAACCTGACGCGCGTGCACTACATTTACGGCGATGAACTCCGACAGTCCGCCGGTCAGGCTCGGAGGCTGGTGGAGCTGCCCGCGCTGGCGATGACGCTGCGTGAGTTTCAGGTCTTCGTGGTAGAAGTGTGCCTTGGGTGCGACTGGAACCATCTCATCGAGCAGTATCTGCTCGGGCGGGACGGGCTGGCGGAGAACGGGCCGGAGCAGGTCGCAGCGGGCGGGGTGCCCCCAACGGATGCCCCGGACGGGCAACGGAGGCGAGAGGCGCAACGGTGACGTCAGGACGATCGGTCGCTTCGGCCCCGCGGGCCATCCCCCAGACCGATCGATGGCCTGATAGTCCGATTAGCCCGCTTGATTGGCAAATAGGCACCTTTGTCTCTGACGTGACCGCGTCGGAGCACCTGGTGCCGCAACTCACGGCAACCCGGTGGTGGCGCGGCAGCGCCCCACCGCGACCGGCAGGGTGTGAAGAATGAACTCGTACGGCGACCCCAGCTCCTCGCGCGGGCGGGCCCAGATACCGGGTCAGCACGGCGTCCCCGGGCGGGCCGACGACGCGTACCGCGCCCCCGATGGTGCGGCGCGCGGCCAGTCGGCCGCACCGGAGGGAACAGCGGGCCGCGCCTCGGTGACACCCCGGGGCGGTGCGTCCAGCGGCCGGGCCTCGGTTGGTGGCTCGGCATCCGTCCCCGCCCAGGGCACCGCCGGATCGGCCTCGGTCGGTCGGGCCGGCCGCGCTTCGGTGCCGGCCTCCGGTAGCCCGGGTCGCGCTTCGGTGCCAGGATCCGGTGGGCCGGGTCGCGCTTCGGTGCCGGCGCCCGCTGGTCCCGGTCGCGCCTCCGTGCCGGTATCCCCGGCGCCGGGCGGCTCCGCCGGGCGCGCAAGCGTCGGCGCCGCGAGCGGCTCGGCATCGGTTGGTTCAGCCTCCGTTGGTTCGGCCTCGGTTGGTTCGGCCTCGGTTGGTTCGGCCTCGGTTGGTTCGGCGCCCGTTGGGTCGGCGTCCGTAGGGTCGGCGTCCGCGGGGCGGGCCCGAGCCGGCGCCGCAGCGGCCGGGGGCCGGGCCTCGGTGGCGCGGGCCGGCGTCGCGCCGGCCGGCGGTGGTCCCGGTGGCCCGGGTGGGTCGGGCCGATCCCGCAATGGTGGCCGTGACCCGAACGCCGCGCGGGCGAAGAAGCGGAAGCGGGCGAACATGTTGATCGCCTCGTTCGCGGTCTTCATCATGCTCGCCGGGTTGGGCGTCGTCGGCTTCACCTACTTCTCCACCAACGTCGTCCTGCCCGATCAGATCCCACTTCCGCAGTCGACGACGGTCTACACGAGTGACGGCGAGGGCCTGGTCGCGAAGCTCGGTAACGAGAACCGCACGTTGGTCACCATCAGCCAGATGCCGCAGCACGTCCGGGACGCGGTCGCCGCGGCCGAGGACCGGAACTTCTACCGGCACTCGGGCGTCGACTACAAGGGCATCGCCCGGGCCGCCTGGAACAACTTCACCGGCGGTAGCCGGCAGGGCGCATCCACGATCACGCAGCAGTACGCGCGTAACGCCTACGAGAGCCTTGAGGACGACACCTACGCCCGAAAGGTGCGGGAGGCGATCTTCGCCTCCAAGCTGAACGACGAGTTCAGCAAGGACAAGATCATGGAGAACTATCTCAACGTGATCTACTTCGGCCGTGGCGCCTACGGGGTCGAGGCCGCGGCGCAGACCTTCTTTCACAAGCCCGCCAGCGAGTTGACCGTCAGTGAGGGTGCGGTGCTGGCAGGGCTCATCAAGCAGCCGGAGAAGACCGCCACCCACAACGGGTACGACCCGGCGACCAGCCCGGAGGACGCGAAGTCGCGCTGGGACTACGTCCTCGACGGGATGGTGGCCGAGGGCTGGCTCGACGCGGCGGAGCGGCCGACCGAATATCCGGAGGTGAAGCCGCTGGCCGAGGGGGGCAACGGCTTCGGTGTGGCGACCCCCCGCGGCAACGTCATCAACTACGTGCGGGCGGAGATGGAGCAGTGGGGGCTCTGCACCAACACGGGGGCCGAGGGTAGGCCGTCCTGCTTTGACGAGCTGCGCACGGGTGGCTACCGGATCACCACGACGATCGACCACAAGATGCAGACCGCGATGGAGAATGCGGCCCGGAGGGAGGCGAAGGGCTCGCCCCTCAACGGCGAGCCGGATAACCTGCAGGCCGCCGGAGTCGCCGTGGACCCCAAGACCGGCCGGGTGCTCGCCTACTACGGCGGGGAGAGCGGCGCCGATACCGACTATGCCGGCAAGAACACCGACGAGAACGGCACGCTCTATGGCGGTCATCCGCCCGCCTCGTCCTTCAAGGTCTACACCCTGGCGGCGGCCATCGAGGCCGGCATCTCCGTCAACTCGCGGTGGGACGCTACGCCCTTCACGCCGGAGGGTTACGACAACCGCATCTATAACGCGGGCCGAGACGTCAGTAAGACTTGCGGCAAGTCCTGCACGCTGGACGAGTCGACGGTCAAGTCATACAACGTTCCGTTCTTCCACGTGGCGGAGCAGATCGGCGAGGACAAGGTGGTCGGCATGGCCCGGCAGGCGGGCATCACCACCATGTGGAACGAGAGTAAGGAGACGGTCCACAACCTGTTGGCGGAGAAGCCGGAGGACCTGGCGCCGGAGTATTTCGACCGGGTGGTGGGCTATGGCCAGTACCCGATCACCGTTCTCGACCACGCCAACGGTCTCGCGACGCTGGCGAACGACGGCGTCTTTCACCAGGCACACTTCGTGCTCAAGGTCGAGCAGAAGGACGAGACGACCGGCGAGTGGAAGGTCGTCCGCGGGACCGGCGAGAAGCTAGACGGGCAGCAACGGATCCGCAAGGAGGTCACCGATGAGGTGACCGCGGTCCTGAAGCAGATCCCGAAGGAAAACGGGGACGCCCTCTCCGGGGGGCGGGAGGCGGCCGGGAAGACCGGCACCTGGGAGTTGGACGGGACCGAACATAACTCGAACGCCTGGATGGTCGGCTACGACGACAACCTGGCGACCGCGATCTGGATCGGCAGCAACAAGTCCGACAGCCGTGCGATCAAGTACGAGAGCGGCAGAGACATCGGCGGCAGTACCATGCCGGCTGATGTGTGGAAAAAGTTCATGAACGAGGCGCTGAAAGGCGCGCCCAAGTCTGACCTGCCGAGCATCACCGGTGTCGGGGACGACAAGGCCGGCAACGGCGAGCTGCCGAAGCCACCGGAGCCGGACTGTGGCCCGTTCGGCCTGTTCTGCAGTGACAACGACAATGACGACAACGACAACAACGGCGGTGACAACAACAACGGCGGCGGCAACGGTGGGGATATCGGGTTCCCGCCACCGCCGAACGGAGGCACCGACCGACCCGGGCGGGACTAGCCGGGCCGGCGAACGCCGTACCGCGCCGCCGCGCCTTCCACCTCGCTAGGTGGGGCGCGGCGGCGCGGTGTCGGCGACGTCCAGACCGGCCGTGCGGTACGGGCCAACTGTCTCAACGCCATCCAGGTGCACGACGGCAACGCGGATCTAGTGCAGGATGCACGTCATGAAGACGCAGACGACGGGTGGTATGGACAACGCCGCCACGCCGGATCACCCGTCCCGCTCCGACGGCTTCGTTCGTGGTGTCTCCGGCCTGATCGGCGGCCCGTTGGGCGACCACGCCACCGCGCTGGACCGGCCGGTCGGCGGGGAGCGTCGGTTCTGGACCGCCGTCCGGATCGTCCTGGCCCTGGTCTGCCTGACGATGGCCCTGCACTGGGTGCAGAAGTCGCCCTGCCAGGACGGCGCCTGGACGAACAACGTCCAGTACACCCGTTTCTGCTACACCGACGTGCTCGCCCTCTACTACGCCGAAGGGCTCAACGAGGGCAAGGTCCCCTACCGGGACCACCCGGTGGAGTATCCGGTACTCACCGGCTACTTCATGGGTGCCCTCGGCCTGCCGGTGCACGCGCTCGGCAGCGCGGACCCCGGGCTGAACCAGGCCCAGTGGTTCTACAACCTGAACGCGCTGGTGCTCGGGGCGCTGGCGGTGGCCACCGTCGCGGTGATCCTGGCGCTACGGCGTCGACGACCCTGGGACGCGGCACTCTTCGCGCTCGCCCCCGCGTTGCTGCTCACCGCCACCGTCAACTGGGATTTTCTCGCCATCGGACTGGCCGCCTTCGGCCTGTTCGCCTGGGCGCGCCGCAAGCCCGCGCTGGCCGGCCTCCTACTCGGCCTGGGCGGGGCCGCGAAACTCTGGCCGCTCTTCCTCTTCTGGCCGATCCTGCTGCTGGCCGTTCGAAGTAGCCGGCTGCGGGCCGCACTCACCGCGATCGGTACGGGTGCGGTGGCGCTGGTCCTGGTGAATATCGGCACCGCGCTGCGCTACCCCACCAACTGGGGACGGTTCCTGGAGCTCAACACGGAGCGGCCGATCGACTGGGGCACCCTCTGGTATATCGGTCGATACCTCGACGGCAAGATCGGCGAGCCCGGCGCCGGCCCGTTCGAGTGGCTGAGCAACAACATTCCGGTGCTGAACAACCTGGCGTACGCGCTGTTCTTCCTGGCCTGCATCGGCATCGCCGTGCTGGCCCTGCGGGCCCCGCGCCGCCCGCGCCTCGCCCAGCTCGCCTTCCTCGTGGTCGCCGCCTTCCTGATCTTCAGCAAGGTCTGGTCGCAGCAGTTCGTGCTCTGGCTGCTGCCTCTCGCCGTACTCGCCCGCCCCAGGTGGGGTGCCTTCCTGGCCTGGCAGCTCGCCGAGGTCGGCTACTTCCTGGCCTTCTACGGCGAGCTGCTGGGCACCTCCACCGGCACGCCGGTCTTTCCCGAGGGCGTCTTCGTGCTGGCCGCCGCGTTCCGGCTGACCACCGTCGTCGTGCTCTGCGTGCTGGTCATCCAGGAGATCCTCCGGCCGGAGCAGGACGCGGTACGGGCCAGCTACCCCGACGACCCGGACGGCGGGGTCATCGACGGCGCACCGGACGCCCCCTGGGTGGCCAGACAGCGCGCGAAAGCGGCAGTGATGTGACCGGTCACAGGTCTCCTTATGGGCAGAACCAGCCGCGCGGGTAGCAGCGCGGCGAACTGGTCCCACAGGGGTCGCTCAGCCGTCGAGGGGCAGCGGGCACAGCCGTTCCGATGGCCACTGGGGGTAGGAACCTCCATGATCACCGAGTCCTGTGCCCGCCCCGCCCCGCACCCACCGACCTATTGCGTGGCCTCACACGGGGTTCGCTGGGATGGCTGTTCGGCGACGCGCTGATGGCGGGCGAGCAGCCGACCGGGGCCTGCTGCGGTCGCCAGCAGCGCCACCACAGCTAGCAGGTAGAGCTGCCAGCTGGGCACCCGGTCGGCGAGCACCCCGGCCAACGCTGTGCCCGCGGTGACACCAGCGCCGCCCGCAGCGCTCACCCAAGTCGAGGCCAGCGTCGGGGATGATCGAGGGGCCAGCGCATCCGCCAGGGCGTAAGCCATGATCAAGCTGGGAGAGATGAGCACTCCGGTCATCACGAGCCCGAGCGCCAGCACCTCGACGGATCCGGCCACGGTCAACGCGGCGACCAGGCAGGCCAGCAGCAGCGTGAGCCGCGGCAGGAGGAGGCCGAACGGAGTTGCCCAGGTCCGGCGGCCGAACAGCAGCCCGCCAGCGGCGCTGCCGGCTGATAGCCCGGCCACCAGCCAGCCCGCGGCTGCGGGGTTGCCACCGTGCGCGGCGGTCACCGGAATGGCGATGTGGATGAGCCCGAGGGCGCAGAAGATACCGGCCAGGGTGATCAGCATCGGGGCGAAGCCAGGCGTTCGCAGCACCCCCCCACGTGCATCGGCCGCGTCGGCTGCACCGCCAGTCACGGGCACTGTGGCGGGGCGGGTCGCCGGGCCGAAGCCGAACACCGTCGCGCCGCCGATCATCAAGGAAAGCCCGAATACCACCGCCACCTGTGGAGTGGCGACGGCGATCGCCAACCCGGTCAGTAACGGGCCCGCGGTGAACAGCAGTTCCTCGACGACGGCGTCGAGACTGAATGCGCGTATCCGAAGCGGGCCCTCCGGCGTGAGGTCGGCCCAGGCGGTGCGCATTGTCGGCCCCAGCGGCGGCGGGCAGGCACCGGTCAACGCCCCCAGCACCAGCAACACCGGCAGTGGTGCCCCGGCGTGAGCGGCCACCAGGAGCAGGGCCGTGCTCAGCGCGTATCCGACGGCCATGACGGGAAGGATCCGGCGTCCGAGCCGGTCGACGAGCCTGCCCCGCGAAGGGCCGAAGAGCACGACGGTGAGGTTGAGGGCTGCGGCGGTGATTCCCGCGGCGCCGAGCGATCCGCTTGCGTCGGCTATGGAGAAGAACATCCCCAGCGGGAGGATGCCGTAGGCGAGGCGGGCGGTGGTGGCGGGCAGGAACAGCCGCAGTGCATGGGGCAAGGACAGGATGGCACGGTAAGACGTGCCCGCGCGTTCGGCGGACATGAAAAAAGACTCCCGGTGAGCAACGACGACTAGTGACGGTGTGCGGGGCATACCGTCACTAGGGCGGTGCGGAAGTCATGGCACGAGCATACTGAATTCCAGTCGCAGTTTGACAAGCCTGTGCGCTCGCTGAACTGGCATGACCCCACCCGCCCCTCCGCAACCACCCACGGAGCGTGACCCGCCGACGGGCCAGCCTGCGTTACACGAACCGCAAGGACTGGCAGAAGATCACGGGAGATCTACACCGCTCCCACCGTCGTGGCTGCACCGGCCCGTTTTTCGAGGCGTTAGCCGCCGTCACAGGCGGTAGACGACCACGTCGCCGATCTCCTCCCGGGTGATGCCGAGCAGGTCAACCGGCGCGTCGATGCTGAACTCCCAGGGCGTGCCGACCACCTGATCCCGGGGGATCAGTACGTTGCGAACGCCTAGGGTGCGCAGGTAGTCGACGCTGGCCTGGTCGGGGAACGTGACCGTTACCCGACGCACCTCCTCGAGCAGGGCCGGGGTGAAGCCGCTCCCACCGTTGACGATGTCCTGGAAGTGGGTGGTTGACCAGAGCATGACCGACTGGTCATGGCCCTGGTCGCTTGGCAGCACGAGCAGCGGGCCGTCCACCGTGCGCATCGCCGCGGGCTGCACCGGAACGACCGGGTGCGGCGTGCGGTTCAGCCCCTCGACGGTCACCAGCAGCAGTGGCAGCAGCGTGGCCAACCGCAGCCACGGGCTCGGCCAGGAAGGGATCCGGGCGGCGGAGATCTTCCGGACCCGCCCGGCGAAGGCGCTCACCGCACCGGCCGCGAGCAGCCCGAGCAGCAGCGTCGCCCAGAGCATCAGCCGGCCCGGCGTACGCAGGCCGTTCCAGCCGGGTAGGTGCTCGAAGAGCGGCACGAAGGTGTACTGCCCGTCGAAGAGTGCGGTGCCCATCGCCAGCACCATGCTGACCACGACCCCCGCCAGCAGCAGGAGCCGGTGCCGGACCCGCCACACCGAGAAGAAGAGGCCGCCCAGGGCGAGCGCGTAGAGCACGTACCCGGGCAGCAACGTCATCTCCGGCTGCCAGGGCAGCGTCGCCCGAGCCCCCTCGTGTAGGTCACCCCAGACCCGCGACTCGGCCGGCGCGGTGAGGAAGCCCCGCGCGGGTGGGGAGAACAAGGAGAGGTCGCCGGCGGTGCGCTCCGCCTGCGGATGTAGCTCGGCGACGGTGAAGTAGGGAAGCGCGAGGAGCACGCCGACCGCGGCGAAGATCAGCCCGCCGACCACGTCGGCGGTGAACAGCCGTCGACCGAAGGGGCGTCGCACCGGGCGGACGACCCAGCGCCGCAGGAACCAGGTCACCGTGGCGACCAGCCCGATCCCGGCGAGGACGTACGCGAACGGCAGCCCGATGCCGAAGCCGAGGCTCAGCTGCCAGGCGGCGACCAGCCACCCGGCGTAGACCCAACCGACCCGTCGCTTCTCCGGTCGGTAGCCGTGCCGCAGCGACCAGCCGTGCCCCCGGGCGAGCATCGCCAGCGCCAGTGGGATACCACCGTTGGAGACGACGTGCAGGTGCCCGGCCTGGGCGAGCAGCCAGGGTGCGTAGGTGTAGGACACTCCGGCGACGGCGGCGCCGATCCGGCCCGAACCTAACTGCCGGGCCAGCACGTACGCCCCGAACGTGGCGAGGGCGTGGGCCAGCACAAACATGATGTTGTATCGAAGCAGGGCCGCTTCGGGGCCGGTGCCGATCATCCCCGCCGGGGCGTACCCCAGCAGGGTGTCGGAGAAGGCGAAGCTCCACCGTTCCGGAAAGAACGCGTTGGAGTGCAGCAGCCGGCCCGGGTCCGTCAACAGCGCGTGCCCGGACCAGGCCATCTGCCACGCCTGCAGGCTCGGATCCCAGTAGTCCTGGGGCAGGGTGTAGCGCGGGTAGCGCAGCGTCGGCCAGGTCATCGCGACGGCCAGGGCCAGCGAACCGAGCGCCGCGAGGGTCCACTCGTGCGCCAGAAACCGGCCGACGGCGCGGGTTGCCCGACCGACACGGGTGGGCACCGGCGTCGGAGCGGGGCCGAAGGAGGCGAACGGGTCCCGCTTCTCCTCCTCGGCCTTCCCGGCCTTCTGCTCCTTCCCGGCCTTCTGCTCCTTCCCGGCCTTCTGGTTCTTCCCGGCCTTCTGGTCCTTCTCGGCGGCGCTGCCGCCAGCAGCGGTCTGCGCCTTGGCGGTCTGGGTAGCGGTCTCCGCGCCGGCGGTCGTGGCGCCATCCTCGGGTGACCTGGCGTCACCCGGGTCGGTGTCGAGCTTGTCCATGTCGGTCGTGGGCTTTCGGTTGCCGGCGGTGCTGGCCGCCTCGGGATTCGGTGGCGGTGTGCCGGCGGAGCGTCCGGTGGTCATGCGGTCGGGGCTGGCACGCCGAGCTGCTCCCGGAGGAAGGTGATGTCGGCCGCTTGGCCGTCCGCCCCGCCGGGGGTCTCGACCACCACCGGCGCGCCCGCCGCGCGGATCACCGCCACCACCTGTTCCGGGTCGATCGTGCCGCCGGTCAGGTTGTCGTGTCGGTCCTGGCCCGAGTTGAAGGCGCCCTTGGAGTTGTTGGCGTGGATCAGGTCGATCCGCCCGGTGATCGCCTTGATCCGGTCAACCAGCCCGAGCAATTCCTCACCGCCCGCGTAGGCGTGGCAGGTGTCCAGGCAGAAGCCCACCTCGTGGTCGCCGATCGTCTCCCAGAGCCGGGCGAGCGCGTCCAGCCGGCGGGCGCAGGCGTTCGTCCCGCCGGCGGTGTTCTCGATCAGCACCGGTACGCCGAAGCCGCCGGCTTCCGCCGCGTATGCGAAGGCCTTGCGCCAGTTGTCGAAGCCGGTGGCGAGGTCGTCGCCGGCGTTGACGTGGCCCCCGTGCACGATCAGGCCGCGGGCTCCGACAGCGGCGGCGGCGCGGGCGTGCGCGAGCAGGAGCTTGCGGCTGGGGATCCGGATCCGGTTGTTCAACGTGGCCAGGTTGATCACGTATGGCGCGTGCACGTAGAGATCCACCTCGGCGCTGCGTAGCCGGTCGGCGTCCGCCCGCGGCTTCGGTGCCTTCCAGCCCTGCGGGTCGGAGAGGAAGAACTGCACGGTGTCGGCGGCTCGTGCGGTCGCCTCCGCCAGTGGGTCGGACGAATCGACGTGGGCTCCGATACGCATGCGGGGAGCCTACGTCGAGTTCACCGAGCGACGGTGACCGCAGTACGGCGACGCGCGTAACCGGAGCGGTCAAAGGTGCGTCACCGCAGCGATCAGCGGTCGTTGAACGGGGTGGGATGGACGGTTCTGTGGGCTTGGATTAGTAGATTGTCTAGGATTTACTGAATTCTCCGACAAGTCCTGCACATCAGGGATATGGTCGGGAAACAACATGAAGAAGCCCCGCGGGGTGTCGCCGGTCCAACCTCATCGGTGTGGTCGTTCCTCCCCAGGTCCCACCCAAGGAATGCGGACGCGACACCCCGCGGTCTCTGGTCACGGGGGCTCCGCCACGACATCGACGTCCTGGCGGGGCCCCCGTGAACCATGTCCGGCGGTTGTTCCACCGCCCCGGGCATGATCCTTCGGACCGGGTATCCTGGTCCGGTTGTCCACGTCCGGTCGGGTCCCCCCGTTCCGGAGTGGGCCACGACGCACGACCTCCTGCCACGGAAGTACCGTGGCCGCCTAGCCCATAGGAGGTGAGCACGTCTTGCGTCATTACGAGATCATGGTGATCCTCGACTCCAGCCTTGAGGAGCGCACCGTCGCCCCGTCGCTCGACACGTACCTGAACGTGATTCGGACCGCGGGTGGCTCGGTCGAGAAGACCGATGTGTGGGGCCGCCGGCGCCTCGCGTACGAGATTGACAAGAAGACCGAGGGTATCTACGCCGTCATCGACCTGCAGGCGACGCCTGCGGCGGTGGCCGAGCTGGACCGTCAGCTGCGGCTCAACGAGTCGGTGCTGCGTACCAAGGTTATTCGGCCGGAAGTGCGCTGAGGCGCACCCCGACCACCCGACCCCGACACCCCCGGATCAGCCTCGTCGGCATTGTCGGACGGCTCTGTCAGCCTGTTCGGCGAGACGATGAGTGCGCGAGGAGATGGTCATGGCAGGAGAAACCATCATCACGGTCATCGGTAATCTGACCGATGACCCCGAGTTGCGATTCACCCCCTCCGGTGCGGCGGTCGCCAAGTTCCGGGTCGCCTCGACGCCCCGGTTCTTCGACAAGTCGTCCAGCGAGTGGAAGGACGGCGAGCCGTTGTTCCTCTCGTGCACCGTGTGGCGGCAGGCCGCCGAGCACGTCGCGGAGTCGCTGCAGCGCGGCACCCGCGTGATCGTGTCCGGTCGGCTGCGGCAGCGGTCGTACGAGACCCGCGAGGGTGAGAAGCGCACGGTTATCGAGCTGGAGGTCGACGAGATCGGCCCGTCGCTGCGCTACGCCACGGCGAAGGTGCAGAAGATGTCCCGCTCGGGCGGTGGTGGTTTTGGCGGCGGTGGTGGCCAGGGCGGCGGAGGCAACTTCGACGACCCGTGGGCCTCGGCCGCTCCCGCTCCTGCTCCCTCGCGTGGCGGGTCCGGCGGTGGCAACTTCGACGAGGAGCCTCCGTTCTGATGGCGCCGAGCGCCCGCAATCGCAAACCAGGAGCAAGGTCAATGGCCAAGGCTGCGGCACTTCGCAAGCCGAAGAAGAAGGTGAACCCGCTTGATAAGGACGGGATCACCTATATCGATTACAAGGACACTGCGCTGCTGCGCAAGTTCATCTCCGACCGTGGCAAGATCCGTGCCCGGCGAGTGACTGGCGTGACCTCGCAGCAGCAGCGGCAGATCGCCCGCGCGGTCAAGAACGCCCGCGAGATGGCGCTCTTGCCGTACACGGCGACGGCTCGCTGAGAGGAGGCGCCGACATGAAGATCATCCTGACCCAGGAGGTATCCGGCCTCGGTGCCCCAGGGGACATCGTGGAGGTCAAGAACGGCTACGGCCGTAACTACCTGCTGCCGCAGGGCTTCGCGATCGCCTGGACCAAGGGCGCGGAGAAGCAGGTCACGTCGATCAAGCGGGCCCAGTCGGCCCGCGAGATTCGCGACCTCGGCCACGCCAACGAGGTCAAGGGCCAGCTCGAAGGGCTGAAGGTGGCCCTGAAGGCCCGCGCTGGCGAGGGCGGTCGGCTCTTCGGTTCGGTTACCGCCACCGAGATCGTCGCGGCCGTCAAGGCCGCTGGTGGCCCGACGCTGGACCGCCGTCGGCTTGAGCTGCCCGGGCAGATCAAGTCGCTCGGCTCCTACCCGGTGCGGATCAAGCTGCACCCCGAGGTGACCGCCGCGTTCGACCTGAGTGTCGTTCAGGGCTGACACCCACCCCGCACCACCGGTCGGGCCCGCGCCGTACTCGGCGCGGGCCCGATCTGTATCCCGGCCCGAGTCTTGCTCGAGCTGTGTCCCAGTTTCTTTTATCCACAGGGTGTGGACGCCATTTTTCGAGCTCAGGCCGCTGTTGGCGGAAAGTCCTCCACAGTTATCCACAGGCTGTGCACAAGCTGCGCACATGCCTGCCCGCTGCTGTCCACAGGTTGTCCCGAGACTCGTCCACCGCTGCTGTTGAGGCACCCTCCTGGTCTTCCGTATGGTTGCCACCCGACCCGCCGCACGATGGCCCCCGATCGCCCTGCGGGTCGAGAAGGCCGTGACTCCGCGGTGAAGCCAGGACGATGAGTTGACGGTGTGAAGGGGGGAGCCGTGTCGGTCGCCGACGAGATGCCAGCCGAACCGCGTGCTGGCGGGCCGACATCGGTGCCGGTGCAGCGGGACGGCCAGTTCGAGAAGACCCCACCGCAGGACATCGCCGCCGAGCAGTGCGTACTGGGCGGGATGCTCCTCTCCAAGGACGCGATCGCCGACGTGGTGGAGATTCTCAAGAGCAACGACTTCTACCGACCCGTCCACGCCACCGTCTTCGACACGATCCTCGAGATCTACGGCCGGGGCGAGCCCGCTGACTCGATCACGGTCGCGGCGGCCCTGGCCGACTCCGGTGACCTGGTCCGGATCGGGGGCGCACCGTACCTGCACACCCTGATCGCCAGCGTGCCCACGGCGGCCAACGCCGCCTACTACGCCCGGATCGTCAGCGAGCGGGCCGTGCTCCGGCGGCTGGTCGAGGCCGGCACCCGGATCGTGCAGCTCGGGTTCGGCACCGGCGCCAGCGGCAGCCGGGACGTGGATGACGTCGTCGACCTTGCCCAGCAGGCCGTCTACGACGTCACCGAGCGGCGGGTCAGCGAGGACTTCGCCATCCTCGCCGACATGCTCCAGCCCACACTCGACGAGATCGAGGCGGTTGGCGCCCAGCACGGCATGATGACCGGCGTTCCCACCGGCTTCACCGACCTCGACCGCCTCCTCAACGGTCTGCAGGCCGGCCAGCTCATCATCGTCGCCGGGCGGCCCGGCCTGGGGAAATCCACGGCGAGCATGGACTTCGCGCGGAATGCCGCGATTCGGGCCAACCAGGCCTCGGCGATCTTTTCGCTGGAGATGAGCAAGGTCGAGATCGTCATGCGACTTCTCTCGGCCGAGGCCCGGGTGCCCCTGCACGTGCTGCGCAGCGGTCAGCTCTCCGATGACGACTGGACGAAGCTCGCCCGCTGCATGGGTGAGATCAGTGAGGCGCCGCTCTTCGTGGACGACACGCCGAGCATGAACCTGATGGAGATCCGGGCCAAGGCGCGACGTCTCAAACAGCGACACGATCTGAAGCTCATCGTCGTCGACTATCTCCAGCTGATGACCTCGCCGAAGCGTACGGAGAGCCGGCAGCAGGAGGTCGCGGACCTGTCCCGTGGCCTCAAACTCCTCGCGAAGGAGGTCGAGTGCCCGGTCATCGCGGTCAGCCAGCTGAACCGTGGCCCCGAACAGCGGACCGACAAACGGCCCCAGCTCTCCGACCTGCGGGAGTCTGGCTCCATCGAGCAGGACGCCGATGTCGTCATCCTGCTGCACCGCGACGACTACTACGACAAGGAGTCACCGCGGGCCGGGGAGGCGGACTTCGTCGTGGCCAAGCACCGGAACGGGCCGACCGACACCGTGACGGTGGCAGCGCAGCTCCACCTGTCGCGCTTCGTGGACATGGCGATCGTGTGAGTGGACCGGGCGATCGGATGCGCCCAGTCGGCTGACCACTCAGCGTCCGGAATAACCGCTGAGCGTCCGGAATGACCACTCAGCGTCCGGAAAGATCCCGGCCCGCGCTGCAGCGGCGGGGTCCTTCCGGACGCGCCGTACCGATGGTCAGCCGAGCAGGTCGCCCAGGAAGCCCTTGTGCCGCTTCCGCCGGTAGTGCCCGTGGTAACCGTAGTGCTGACCGTGGCCGCCGTAGGCCGGGGCCGGAGCCGGGGGGTAGCCGTGCGCGGGCGGCGGTGGGGGCGGCACGGTGCCGTAGCCGGGCTGCTGCGGCGGGGGCGGCGGGTACCCACCGGGCTGGTTGGGCTGGGCGGGCGCCGGAGCGGCCTGCTGCCGGTTCCAGTTAGCCTCCGCCTCGAACAGCTTCTCCAACTCGCCGCGGTCGAGGAAGATCCCCCGGCACTCGCTGCACTGATCGATGACGACGCCACTGCGCTCGTACTGGCGCATCTCGCCGTGACACTTGGGACAGGTGAGGCTCATCATCTGACCGTACCTGGTTGACCTAAGCGGTCGCGGTCAACGTGGCGGTCACGTCGTCGTCGGAGACCTCGTGGAAGTCGTCGTAGTAGGCGCTGACCGCGGTGAACTCGGTCGGGTGCTGCGGGCAGACAACCTGGTCGGCCTCGGCGGAGAGCAGCTCGTACGCCTCCTGCGAGCCGACCGGGGCAGCCGCCACCACCCGCCGGGCGCCGAGGTGGCGGGCGACCTGGACCGCGGTGCGGGCGGTGGCGCCGGTGGCGAGGCCGTCGTCAACGATCAGGGCGGTCCGGTCGGTGAGATCCAGCGGCGGGCGGTCGGCTCGGTAGAGCCGCTCCCGGCGGTCCAGCTCGGCCCGCTCCTGGCGGTCCACGTCGGCGATTTCCGCCGGGCTGAGCCGGCTGGCGATCCGCTTGTTGAGCACCTGGGCCCCGCCCGGACCGATCGCGCCGAACGCGACCTCGGGCGCACCGGGAAGGCCGAGCTTGCGGACGGTGATCACGTCGAGCGGGGCCTCGAGCCGGCGGGCGATCACCTCGGCCACGGGCACTCCGCCGCGGACCAGACCAAGCACGATGACATCGGGTTCACCGACGAGCGCGGTGAGCCGATCGGCGAGCGCCCGACCCGCGTCGCCGCGGTCACGAAAGGTGGTCATCTCTCAGGTGTACGCCGTGCGCGCCGGCTCCGTGGCGGGTTGCTGGATTCCGGCGGGCGAGTGCGGGGGCCCAGATCAGGAAGGCCAGGGGGTAGAGCAGATAGCCGAACCGGCTGGCGGGCATGAGCAGGAGCGCGACGAGGAGCCCGTAGCCGCAGATGAGCGACGCGGCGGCGGCCGTACGCGGCGGGCGGCGGGTGAGCCGCAGGGCGAAGACCAGCCCGACGGCGAGTAGCAGTCCGCCGGCGAGTAGCCGCCCGGCGGGCAGCCCGGTGGAGATCAGGTGGCCCGGGAGCGGGGACTGGGCCGGGCTGGTGACCAGGCCTTGGCCGAGCGGGAAGCGGAGCACGTTCTCGACCAACGCGTCGGGGTCGATCAGCAGGACGGGCAGCAGGGCGAGGACCGGTAGCCCGAGGGCGCCGGCGAGGACCCGCCGGCCGGACGATCGGGTGGCACCCCAGACGGCCAAGACCACCGCGACCGGCCAGGCGAAGAGTTTCAGCGCGGCGGCCAACCCCACGGCCGCTCCGGCCCGGCCCGGTTGACCGGCGGCGGCGAGGGTGAGCGCGAGCAGGCAGAGCGCGAGAACGGGCAGGTCATCGCCGCCGGTGGCGAGGGTGAGCGCGCTGACCGGCAGGATCGTGACGGCCTGTACACCGCGCAGGATGCCGTCGCCGGGCCGGTGTGGGTCGCGGGCCCCGGCTCGCCAGAGCGTGCGTCCGGCCAGCGCGAGGACGACGACGGTGGCGAGCGCGAACCACACCCGGGCGTCGGTCAACGCGGTGTCGACGATGGCGCGGGGCAGACCGAACAGGGCCATGCCCGGTTGGTACGGGGTGTAGCCGAAGAGCTGCTCGCTGGTGGGGAGCGCGGCGATCGCCTCGCGGCTGAGATAGGGGGTACCGGTCTCGATCAGCCGCCGCCCGGAATCCTCAATGACGATCACCTCCTCCTGCGCCCGGTCGGTGCGTCCAACGGCTCGTTCGACGCTCTGCCAGAGCACCGGCAGCAGCACGGTGGTGGCGGCGGCGAGCCCGGCGACCACCCAGCGGGTGGCGAGCCCGGTCAGCGGGGAGCCAGGGCGGCGCCGCCAGATCAGCAGCTGGGCGGTGACGGCGACGGCCGCGACGAGGTAACCGGCGGTGGCGACGCTGCCCCACGCGCGGTGCGGGGCGATGGTGGAGGTCAGGGTGGTGACTGCGGCGAACCCGGCCGAGGCGGCGTAGAGGGTCAGGTCGACGGCGAGGCCACCGGCGGCGTTGTCCAGGGCGGGCCACCCACGGCGTACCCCCGGAACGGCGCTGGTCACGCGGTCAGTTTTTCAGATCAACGGCGGCGGGTCAGGCGGGCTGGGAACGCCGCGGCGGTAGCCGGCCGACGGCTGGCGGGAAGGCGGACGACCGTACCGAAACCCACCGGACGGCTCCGTGCTGGCAGCTGCTCCAACCGGCGGCTCGGGCCCGGCACCGCAGTGGCTAGACTCGCCGTCGTGACGGATTCCGCGCAGCTCACCCACGTTGACGCGGCAGGCGCCGCCCGCATGGTTGACGTCTCCGCCAAGGCGGTGACCGGGCGGCTGGCCGTCGCCGCCGGCCGGCTCCGCACCACCCGTGCGGTCGTCGATCTCCTGCGCCGCGATGGGCTACCCAAGGGGGATGCGCTCGCCGTCGGCCGGCTCGCCGGGATCATGGGCGCGAAACGGACCCCGGACCTGATTCCGCTCTGCCACCCGATCGCCCTGCACGGGGTCGCCGTTGACCTGACCCTCACCGACGACACCGTCGAGATCACCGCGACCGCCCGGACGGCCGACCGTACCGGCGTCGAGATGGAGGCGCTCACCGCCGTCGCGGTCGCCGGCCTGGCCCTCGTCGACATGGTCAAGGCGGTCGATCCGGCGGCCACGGTGGACGGCGTCCGAGTCCTGCGTAAGGAGGGCGGAGCGACCGGTGAGTGGGTCCGCCCCGAGGACCGGCCGTGATCCGGGCGCGGGTGGTCGTCGCCTCCAACCGGGCCTTCGCCGGTGTCTACCGGGACACCAGCGGCCCGCTGCTCGCCGCCGGCCTGCGGGAGCTGGGCTGCGCGGTGGACGAGCCGGTCATCGTGGTGCCGGACGGTGATCCGGTCGGCGCGGCGCTGAGTGCCGCCGCCGCCGAGGGGGTGGATGTCGTGCTGACCAGTGGCGGCACCGGCATCAACCCGACGGACCGCACCCCGGAGGTGACCCGGGCGCTGCTCGACCACGAGATCCCGGGCATCGCCGAGGCCATCCGGGCGTACAGCCGGGACCGCGTGCCCACCGCGGTGCTGTCCCGGGGAGTCGCCGGTGTGCTGGGGCGGACGCTGGTGGTGAACCTTCCCGGCTCGACCGGGGGCGCCCGCGACGGGCTGGCCGTGCTCGGACCGATCCTCGCCCATGCTGTTGACCAGCTCCGTGGCGGGGACCACTGATCGGTTCGCGAACCAACGGGCAACCGGATGCCCCGATACTCTCGTCGGGTGAGCATGGAAGCCGCAACCGCCGACCCCGTCGCTCCGCCGCCACCCGCGGGCTGGGAGGAGGCGCGTTCCCGGGCGTACGCGGTGGGTCGAGCTGCCGCGCTGCCGGTGGTGAGTCGGCCGCTCGTTGACCTGGACGGGCACACCCTGGCCGAGCCGTTGGCCACCCGGACCCCCCTACCGGCGTTCCGCACGACCAGTGTGGACGGCTGGGCGGTGCGCGGCGCGGGCCCGTGGCGGATCGTGGGTCGGGTCCTGGCCGGCGGGGTTCCGGCGCCGCTGACCGAGGACGGCACCACCGTCGAGATCGCCACCGGTGCGATGGTTCCCGACGGCGCCACCGCGGTGCTGCGGGTGGAGGAGTCGAGCCGTACTCCGGATGGGTTGGTGGCCGGCACCCCGCGTCCGTCGCCCGAGTGGCGGCTGCCGGGGGAGGAGGCCGCCGCCGGAGAGGAGCTGTTTCCGGTCGGGACGCCCGTGGACCCGGCGGTGATCGGGTTGGCTGCCTCCTGCGGACACGACACCCTGCGCGTACGGCGGCAGCCGCGCGCGGCGCTGCTGGTCTTCGGGGACGAACTGTTGACGGCCGGGCCGCCCGGGGCGGGGCGGGTCCGGGACGCACTCGGTCCCGCCGTACCGTCGTGGCTGCGCCGGTACGGGGGTGCGGTGCGCCCCACCGACGTGGTCGGGCCGGTCGCGGACACCCTCGCGGCGCACGTGGCGGCGCTGCGCGACGCGCTCTCCCACGCCGACCTGGTCTGTACGACCGGCGGCACCATGCACGGCCCGGTGGACCACCTGCACCCCGCGCTCGAGGCGTTGGGGGCGGAATACGTGGTCAACACCGTCGCCGTTCGGCCCGGCTTCCCGATGCTGCTGGCCCGGGTGGTCGGCACCGACGGCCGGGTACGTTTCGTCGCCGGGCTGCCCGGTAACCCACAGTCCGCGATTCTCGCCCTGGCGTCGCTGGTCGCACCGCTGCTGGCCGGCCTCGCCGGCCGCCCGATGCCGGAGCTCCCGCAGGCGGTGCTCGCCGAGCCGATCCCCGGGCGGGGCGCCTTCACCCACCTTGCGTTGGTCCGGCTGGATCGCGCCACCGGAACCGCCCATCCGCTCCGGCACGTCGGCTCGGCGATGCTGCGTGGCCTGGCCGGAGCCGACGGGTTCGCGGTGATCCACCCCGGCACGACCGGCGAGCCGGGCGACCGGGTGCCGGTCGTGCCGCTGCCGCTGCTGCCCGGGGAGCGTGGGTCGTGACCGCCCCGACTGTGGCGTTCGGCGAGGTGACTGAGCGACCGCTGGATCTGGCCGCACACGAGGGCGCGGTGGCGGACCGGGCCGCTGGCGCGGTGGTGTCCTTCCAGGGTGTCGTCCGGGATCACGACCACGGCCGGGCGGTGGTCGCGCTGACCTATGAGGGGCACCCGAGTGCCGAGCGGGTGCTGCGCGAGGTCGCTGCCGAGATCGCCGCCGACCCCGAGGTGTACGCGGTGGCGGTCTCGCACCGGGTCGGTCCGCTGGAGATCGGCGAAGCGGCGCTGGTGGCGGCGGTCAGCACCGCCCACCGAGCCGCCGCGTTCGCCGCCTGTGCCCGATTGGTGGACGAGGTGAAGGCGCGGCTGCCGATCTGGAAGCGGCAGGTGTTCGCGGACGGCACCGAGGAGTGGGTGAACTGTCCCTGACGCCGTCCGGGGGCGAGGACCCCGGTCGTCGGTCGGTCGCCCGTCTTTGGCCAGCGATCGCTGGTCAGCGGCGGCTGGTCAGCGGCACGACCGGTCGGCCGGGACGCTCGCCGTAGAAGGCCGGCTCGGCCCCGGGGCGCCAGGGCAGCGCGGCGACCAGCACGATCAGCGCCAGGGCCAGCGAATTCTCCATCAGGGCGCCGAAGAGACCGTCCTGATAGTGCGACACCTCGGGCAGCTGGTGCTCGTACGGCCAGATCGGCGAGACGAGGAAGAGGAGATAGAGGGCCACGGCGGCCGCCCCGTGTCGGAGCCCGGTCAGCCTCGGATACCAGATCGGGGGGCGCAGACCGTTCACTCCGGGTAGGTCCTCCAAACCGGCCCGGGCGGCGAGCGCCCGGCTGGCGTCCCGGCGTCGGACGGCGGCGTCGGCGAGCACGATGATCGCGGGGATCACCCAGACGAGATGGTGTGTCCAGGAGATCGGGCTGATCACACTGGTGGTGAGCCCGACGAGGGTGAATGCCGTCAGCTCGTCGCCGTCTGCGCGGGCGTTGGCGGCCCGGGACAGACCGAGCGCGAGAACCAGGATCGCGAACGTGAACCAGAGTAGTCCCGGGGTCTCGATCGAGTCGTGGAGGCGGGCGAGCAGGCCGGCGAGCGACTGGTTGGGAGTCATGTCGGCGGCACCGACCCGCTCGGTCTGCCAGAGCACCCCGCCGAAGTAGGCCCGGGACTCGGGGCCGACAACGGCGAATGACCCGATCGTCACGGCCAGGCCGGTGCCGACGGCGGTGGTCGCCGCCCGCCACTGACGGGTGATCATGAGGTAGGCGACGAAGAGGGCGGGAGTCAGCTTCACCGCGGTGGCGAGGCCGATCCCGACGCCCGCCCAGGCGCCGCTGTAGACGAAGCGCAGCAGCGGCCCGTCGGTGGGGGCGACGTGGGTGCCTCGGCGGGATCGCCAGCGCAGACCGACCAGGTCAGCCATGACCAGTGCGAACAGCAGCAGATTGACCTGCCCGTAGCCGAGGGTTTCCCGAGACGGCTCGAGGGCGGCGGCGAGCACCGTCGCGAGCGCCACCGCATACCACAGGGGATAGTTGAGCCGGTCGGCGATCGGGCGGAGCAGCGCGGCGAGGACCACGGCCAGCGCGGCGACGCTCGCCACCGCGTTTACCAACCCGGCCAGCCCGACCGGAAGATGCGCCATCGGGAGCATGGCGAGCCCGGCGAAGGGTGGGTAGGTGAACCCAAGGGTCGTGTCGGGCGCGATGAACTCGTATAGCTCGTGGCCATTCGCCCACCACACCGCCGCGCCGTGATAGATCTTCAGGTCGAAGAAGTTGTACGGTCGCCCGAACGCGTCGACGGCGAGCCAGGCGGCGTATGCGACGACGGCCACGACTCCGATCCGGAGGATGGTCCTGCGATCGAGCCCCCGTGGGACGCGGGGAACCGGGGTGAGGCGACGCACCCGCCGACGGAGAGTCGTCGGCATTGAGTGACCACCCCCGTACCACACTCGTCCTAGCCGTCCTGGTCCGTTACGGAGCCTAGAACGGTCCCTCACGTTTCGCCTCCCGCGCTGTGGGACCGTGTCCGATCCCACACTGGTTTCGACATTTCCACCGGTTTAACGCCGGGTGGCGGTACGTCGGATTCGCTGTTTCTCCGACGAAGTGCGACGGGAGGGGAATCGACGCAGGTCAGCCAGGGAAGCGTCGAGCCGTCGCTGCCGATCGTACGGCGATTCGGGCCTGGCGGCGGGCGGTACGGACAGCCCGGGTTGCCCGACGCTGGGAGTGCCCGAGCCGCTGACCGGCCCGCCAGCGTAGCCCCGGCTTTCCTTCGGTGTCCGCGGCGGCCAGTAGGAGCCCACCGAAGAGGCCGAGGTTCTTCAGGAAATGGAGCTGGTTGTTGACCCGCACCGCCGGATCCGTGTTAGTCCAGAAGGGATGCCCGGCGATGGTACCCGGCAGCAGGGTGCCGGCCAGAAGCATCGCTGCCGGTCGGGTGAGTCGGCCGGTGGCGAGTAGTAGGCCGGCACCGAACTGTATGGCTCCATTGGCGCGGATCAGGGTCTCGGTATCGGTGGGGACGCCGGGAACAGCTCGTCGCAGCAGGGGTTCGACCCGGTCGGTCATCGGTTTGGCCGCGGGGGCGAGCCGGCCCGGTGCGGTGAGGCTACGGGCCCCCTCGACCACGAGGATGCCACTGAGCATGACTCGGGCGAGGGAGCGTACGGGTGTCATGGGTCAGTCATACCCCGTCGGAACCGTCGTCACCCTGGCAACCGACCGATCCGGATCGGTCGCCGCGGCCCGCCTGCCACGCCGAATCGCGGGACTGTCCCGGACGGGCCAGCGCCGGAGGGGTAACGTCCCCGGCGTGACCATCATCCGGCTACGGCCCGAGGAACCGGCAGATGCCGGTGCGGTTCGTCGGGTCCTCGCCGGCGCGTTCGCCCGTCCCGATGTCACCACCCCGCCCGAGGTCGGCCTGGTAGACGAGCTACGTGGCAGCACGGAGTGGCTGCCGGCGCTGGCCATGGTGGCCGAGTACGGGGGTGAGGTCGTCGGCTACGCGCTGCTCACCCGGGTGCGGGTTCGCTCCGACCACGATGACGTGGCCGCGCTCGTTCTCGGGCCGGTGGCGGTCGCCCCGCACCGGCAGCGCATCGGGCTGGGCAGCGCGGTGGTGCAGGCGGCCCTGGACGCGGCCGCCGAACAGGGTGAGCGCCTCGTGGTGGTGTTGGGGGATCCGGCCTTCTACCGGCGGTTCGGGTTCGGTCGGGCCGATCGGCTCGGCCTCACCAGCCCCTGGTCCGGGCTCGGCGAGCCCTGGCAGGCCCGGGTGTTGCCCTCGGTCGGTGGTGGCACGGGGCCGCCCGCTCCCGGCGAGGTGATCTTTCCGCCGCCGTGGTCGAAGGTGTGAGTCGACCGGGGAATGCGGCTGGCTCGGCGGGGCGCCGTCGGCTGGTGCGACCCCGGCCTACGTCGGCTGGGTGCGGAGGTAGCGGCCGAAGTGGGGCACCGTGAACGCCACCGTGCCGCGTTCGCCGGAGTAGATCAGACCCTTTTTGATCAGCGCGTCCCGAGCCGGGGAGAGACTCGCGGGTTTGCGCCCCAGCGCGTGGGCGATCTCGGCGGTCGGCACGGCGGCGTCCATGTCGTCCCGGGCCCCGTCGTCCGCACCGTCAACCAGGGAGCGGGTCGCCATCGCCCGCATGTATTCACGCTCGGCCGGAGTGGCTCGTTCGAACCGGGAACCGAAGAAACCCACCGCCAGCTCGGCCTCGGCGTCCGGCGCCGCCACCCGGACATCGGCGGCGGTGATCGGTGAGCGGGGTGCGTGGTCCCAGGTTGTCTTCCCGTACGCCTGGACGAAGTAGGGATAGCCGCCGGACTTCTCGTAGAGCAGGTCCAGCGCCTTCTGCTCGTACTCGATCTCCTCGCGCGCGGCGGGCGCGCAGAGCGCGTGGTCGGCGGCGATCCGATCGAGTCGATCGATGCGCTGGTAGCGGAAGAGTCGTTCGGAGTAGGACTTGGCCGCGCTGAGTACGGCCGGTAGGTGCGGCAGGCCGGCACCGACCACGATCAGCGGCGCGCCGAGTTGGGACAGCTCATGGCAGGCGGCGCAGAGCGCGGAGACCTCCTCCGGGGCGAGGTCCTGCATCTCGTCGATGAAGACGGCAATGCCGGTGCCGACGTCGGCGGCCACTGCGGCGGCGTCGGTCAGCAGCTCCACCAGGTCGATCTCGATGTCGCCGGAGTCGGCCCGCCCACTCGCGGCGGGGACATCAATGCCGGGTTGCCACCGGTCTCGTAGTCGGGGGGAGGCCCCGCCCCGACCGTTCGGGGCGGACCGTTGCGCGAAGGCCTTCAGGACACCGAGGAAAGCGTCGATGCGGTCCGGAGCGCGGTGCCGGGGGGTCAGCTCACGCACGGCCATGTGGAGGGCGGCGGAGATCGGGCGGCGCAGCGACTGGTCTGGCCGGATTTCGATCTTGCCGCTGCCCCAGAGTCGGTTGATGGCCTGCGACCGCAGCGTGTTGAGCAGCACCGTCTTGCCCACGCCGCGCAGCCCGGTGAGCATCAGGCTGCGCTCGGGTCGGCCGCGTGCGATCCGCTCCAGCACGATGTCGAAGACGTCCAGCTCGCGCCCCCGCCCGGCCAACTCGGGCGGGCGTTGCCCGGCGCCCGGAGCGTAGGGATTGCGGATCGGATCCACGCATCGGAGAGTATCGGGCTGTCTAGTAACAGGGCTAGATCTCGGTAGATGGGGCTACCGGCGTGTCGCGCACTCCGGATCGCCGCCGCCAAGCCGCCCTCGTGGAGGGCGCGGTGCCCGGCGGCGGGCCTCGAGTCAAATCTAGGTATATCTAGCTCCCGCGCTAGACAGCCCTAGGTGTGGAAATCAACCTCTTCGGCCGGTGTCTCGTTGGTTGTCGTCCCCGAGCTGCGGTGCTCAGCGTTGTTTCAGGCAGAGCACGAAGTCGAGGGTGTCCAGGTCGCTGTCGAAGAAGAACCAGTTGGTGTAGCCACCGACGGCGGAGCACTTCGCCGCGGCGTCCTCCTCCCCGGTGGTTGGTCCGTCAACGCGGAGCAGTACCTCGTACGTCTGTGGGCCACACTCGGTGATCAACAGCTCCGGCTTGCCGTCGGCGGGCCCGTCGTTGCGGACACACTGGCCGACCTCGACGAAGCGGGGGTTGGTGGAAGAATCTGGGGCCGCGGCGCCGGGCGTTGGGCTCGCCGACGTAGCTGGCCTGGCCGAGGAGACCGAGGCGGTGACGTCCGGGTCTGGGCCGGACCCCGATATCGCCGGTGCCTCGTCACCGCCGGTGCGGAACCAGAGAACCCCCGCCCCGGCCCCGAGGGCCAGGACCGCGACGATGGCGAGTACCGCGACCAGCGGTCCGCGGCGCCGAGGGGGGGACGGTCCGTCGCCGTGGCCGGCCGACGGGTGGTAGTCCGGCATGCGTATCCTCCTGCGGGGTGTGAGCGGCCGGACACTCGAGATCCCGCCGCCGTTGCCATCGTGGTGTGGCGGCTGTGATCTCAGATCAGGCGGAGTTGGCGGTCCTTGGGGCGGCGGGACTCCGGTTCCCCGAGGCGTTCGAAGAGACCCGGATCTATCGCGGACAAGAATGGAGAGGGCCGACAGTCGTACTCGGTGCCGTGCCGGAATCGCCGGGCGGCGTGGCTGAGGTAGAGCCGATCCTGCGCGCGGGTCACCCCCACGAAGAAGAGCCGTCGCTCCTCGGCGACCGCGTCGTCGTCCGGCTCGCTGCCGGGCCAGCGCAGCGGCAACAGCCCGTCCTCGGCGCCGACCAGGAAGACCACCGGGAACTCCAGCCCCTTGGCGGCATGCAGAGTGAGCAGGGTGATCGCCTGCGCGCGTGGATCGAGCGCGTCCACCTCCGCCCCCGTCGTCAGCTGGGACAGGAACAGGTCCAGGTCGTCGCCGCAGCGTTGGGCCAGTGGGGTGAGCAGGTCGACCGCCACCCGTACGTCGGCTGGCCCGGCGCTGGCCGAGCCGTCGAGGGTGGGGGTGGCGAACCGTTGTGCGACCACCTGTCCGGCGAGCCGCACCCGAGCCGGCAGACCGCCGTCAACGCCGGCGGTGTGCCGCAGCTCCCGGGCGATGTCGGCGACGCCGGGGCGGTCGCGGAGCCGGTCGTGAGAGCGTTTCTGCACCGGGATGTTCGCCCGGGACAGCGCGTCCACGATCGGTGCGGCCTGCGCGTCGGTGCGATAAAGCACCGCGATGTCGGAGAACGAGAGCGTGGTCGTGGCGCCGTCGATCCGCCCCGAATCCAGCGAGCGGTGCGACAGTCCACCGACCAACTCGTCCACCGTACGGGCGACGAAGGCGGCCTCGTCGGCGACGGAGGTGGCCGCGTACCGGCCGAGCAGTGGGGCCTCCGGGTCGAGTCGGGCCGGGTCCAGCCGGCGGCCCCGGACCAGCGACGAGGGGGCGATCGCCTGTACCGCGGCGGCCAGAATCGGTGCCGACGAACGGTAGTTGCGGTTCAGCCGGACCAGCCGGGCATCGGTGAAGTCCTGCGAGAAGCGCAGGAAGTAGTGGACATCTGCCCCCCGGAAGGAGTAGATCGCCTGGTCCGGGTCACCGATCGCGCAGAGGTTCCCGTCGGCGGGGCAGAGCAACCGGAGGAGCTCGTACTGCACCTCATCAACGTCCTGGTACTCGTCAACGAAGATCCACTGCCACCGTTCGCGACAGGAGTCGGCCAACCGCCGGTCGGCTCGCAGCAGGGTCAGCGGCAGGGTGAGCAGCTCGTCAAGGTCGACCAGGTCCTGCTTGCGGAGCAGCGCCAGGTAGGTGTCGTCGTCGTCGCCGGCCTCGGCGCGGGCGGCGGCACGGTCCGCGTCGTCGGCGATCCGGAAGTCCGCGGGCAGGCCGGCGGCCGCATGGTTCTCCCGCAGGAGCTGTAGGCCGACCGAGTGGAACGTGCCGACGGTGACGTCCTCGGCGACCGGCCCGAGTAGCCCGTCGAGTCGGTGCCGCAGCTCCTCCGCCGCGCGCCGGGTGAAGGTGATCGCCAGGCAGCGCTCCGGGAAGACGTTCAGCTCCGCGCAGAGGTACGCGATCCGGTGCGTCAGCGTACGGGTCTTGCCGGTGCCCGGACCGGCCACGATCAGCAGCGGCCCGCCGGGCGCGGACGCCGCCACTCGCTGCATCGCGTCGAGCCGGTCGAGTAGGCCGGTGCCGACCTCCTCCATCCCGGACAGCATCGGCTCGAAGGGCTCGTGCGGCGAGGGGGGTGGCGCGATCGGCGGCGAGGGTGGGCCGGCCCGCCTCGGCTCCGGCTTCGACGCCGGGCGGCGGGCCTTCGGCTTCGGCGTCGGCTCCGCGGGCCGGCGCGGCGCCGGCACGGCGGGTACGTCGAAGAGCGTCTCCTGCGCCGCCGCGCCCCCGCCGGGGCGGAGTTCGGTCGGGTCGAAGAGGGTGATGACGCCGTACTCGCCATCGAACCCCGGCACCCGGCGGACCTCGCCCTGGCGCAGCCGGCGGATGCCCTCGGCGAGGAGTTCGCCGCCGACCCGGTCGATCTCCGCAAGCGGTGTCCGGGTGAGGATCTCCAGCTCCGGACCGAGCGCGGCGATCAGGTCGTTGAGTTTGCCCGCGACCTTCTTGGATCGCGCTCCCACCGAGTTGATCTCACCGAGGAGTTCGGCCAGTGGCACCAGGTGGGTGACGTCCCGGGCGTGCGCCGGCCGGTGCCCCGAGGGGCGGTCGGCCAATTCCTCCACCCGGCTGAGGACCCCGACGGTCAGCGGCTTGCCGCACTCCGGGCAGCGGCCGCCGGCCGCCCGGGTCTGTTCTGGTGCCCAGTTGACGCCACAGAGTCGGTGGCCGTCCGCGTGGTACTTCCCTTCTTCCGGGAAGAACTCGATCGTCCCGGCCAGGCCGTCGCCGGTCCGCAGCGCCTCCCGGATGGCGAAGTAGTCGCGGGCGGAGGTGAAGACGGTCGCCTCTCGGGCCAGCGCGGGCGGGGAGTGGGCGTCGGAGTTCGACACCAGCTGGTAGCGGTCGAGGCTGCCGACCCGCCAGTTCATCTCCGGGTCGGAGGAGAGGCCGGTCTCCACCGCGAAGATGTGCTCGGCCAGGTCGGCGTAGCAGTCGGCGATCGCGTCGAAGCCAGACTTGGAGCCGAGGGCGGAGAACCACGGGGTCCAGATATGCGCCGGTACGAGGTAGCCGTCCGGGCTCGCCGTAAGAGTGATCTCCAGCAGGTCGCGGGAGTCCAGACCGAGGATCGGCCGTCCGTCCGAGCCGAGGTTGCCGATCCGCCCGAGCGCCGTGTTGAACCGGGCAACCGCCGCCAGGTCCGGTAGGTAGACCAGGTGGTGTACCTTGCGCGTCCGGTCGTCGCGTTTGTAGATCGTGGAGATCTCGACGCTGAGCATGAACCGTACCGGGGTGTTCTCCGCCTGGTCGGCGAGGCGTGGCGGTAGCTGGCGCGCGATCTCCCGCTCGGCCTCCGGAGCGAGCCGGTACAGGCCCGGCTCCGCCGGCTGCAGGGTCTCCCGGAGGTGGTCATACCAGGCGGGGTGGGTGAAATCGCCGGTGCCGAGGACGGCGACGCCCTTACGCCGAGCCCACCAGGCGAGGTTCGGCAGAGTGAGATCACGGCTGCACGCCCGCGAGTACTTCGAGTGGATGTGCAGGTCCGCGACGAAGGATGGGAGGCCACCGGGGGGTGCGGCGTTGATCGGAGGCACGAGGCATCTTGCCATGAAGCCCGCGTCCTACGCTCGCCGCCACGCGCTCACGTGAGCTGCACTATGTCGAACGCAGCTCGACGAGGGTGACCTGTGGCTCGGCGCCAACCCGGACCGGGGGCCCCCAGAAGCCGGCGCCGTTGGTCACGTACACCGTGGTGCCGTTGACCTCACCGAGGCCGGAGACCACCGGCTGCTCGAGCTGCACCAGATAGTTGAAGGGCACCATCTGCCCACCGTGGGTGTGCCCGGAGAGCTGCAGGTCAACACCGTGTTTGGCAGCCTCGAACGCCGCGACCGGCTGGTGGGCGAGGAGTACCACCGGTCGGGTCGGGTCCCGGTCACCGAGGGCGGCGGCGTAGTCCGGCGGGCCGGCCACCCCGGTGCCGGCCGCATCGGCGTCGTTGACCCCGGCCAGGTCGAGCGCCCCGCCCCGGGCCTTGATCTCCACCCGGTGGTTCTGCAGGACCCGCAGGCCCAGGCGGTCCACCTCCTGCACCCACTCCTCCACGCCGGAGTAGTACTCGTGGTTGCCGGTGACGAAGTAGCTGCCGTGTCGGGATCGCAGGTCGCGTAGCGGTGCCGCCGCCTCGCCCAGCTCGGCGACGGAGCCGTCCACCAGATCGCCGACGACCGCGACGAGGTCGGCGTCCAGCCGGTTGATGGTGGCCACGATCCGTTCGGTGTGCGCGCGCCCGAGCAGCGGGCCGATGTGGATGTCGGAGACGGTGGCGATGCGGAGGCCGTCCATGCTCCGGGGCAGCCGGGCCAGGGGGACCTGCACCCGGTCCAGCTGGGGTGGGCCGAGGGCGGTGCGCACGCCGTAGCCGGTCAGGCCGGTGGCGGTGAGTCCGGCGAAGATCGCCGCCCCGCGCGCGAGGAGTAACCGGCGGGACGGATCGTGGTCCGGCTGCCCGCCGGCGGGCGGGGCGGTGGCCGGCGGCTCGGCCGACCCGCCGGCCGTCACCAGGGCGGGTTCTGGGGCCGGGGCGGTGGGCGTGGCGGCGGCCATCCGGCGGCGTAGCACCAGCCGGGCGACCACCATCGGTAGCTCCAGGGCCACCAGCAGGACCAGCAGGTAGAACAGGACCGCGAGCCAGAGGTAGCCCGGCCAGGCGAGCCAGTGCACCCCGGCTTGGGTGCCGACCATCGTGGCTGGGGCGAGCACCGCGAGCACCAGCATGGTGACACCCCCGACGCGTCGTGGGAGCCCCGGCCGGGTGGTGTCGCGTACCAGCCGCTTCCAGAGGTAGAGGTGGACCAGGCCGGTGAGCAGGGCCATGGCGGCGACGAACCCCAGTACCACGAACAAGGTTGTGCCTCCCTCAGCCACCCGCGAAGGGGGGCAGAACATCGATCGTGGCGCCCGCGGGCAGCGGTGCCCGCCGATCGTGCCAGTTCACCCCGTCAACCAGGAAACTGGCAACGCTCAGTACCGCGTGGAGCCGCTCGCCGTGTCGGTCGGCGATGTCGGTCAGGACCGTGTCCAGCGAATGGCCGGCGGGCAGGTGCTCCTCAGCGCATCCGGCCGCCGCCCGGGCCCCGGCGAAGTAGCGGATCGTGAGCGTCGTGGTCATCCGGTCGGGCTGGGCGTCGGTCGCTGGCCCCCGCAGGTCGGACATGTCAGCCTCCGATCGCGGACATCGAGCGGTCGGGTTGCAAGAACCCCGGGTCGTCGATGCCGTGGCCAGCCCGTTTACCCCACATCGCGGCCTGCCAGCGGCGGGCGAGCTCGTCGTCGCCGGCCCCGGCGCGGAGCGCTCCGCGCAGGTCGGACTCGGTGCTGGCGAAGAGGCAGTCGCGGACCTGACCGTCGGTGGTGAGCCGGGTACGGTCGCACTCTCCGCAGAAGGGGCGAGTGACGCTGGCGATCACCCCGACCCGGGCCGGGCCGCCGTCGACCAGCCAGGTCTCGGCCGGTGCCGCGCCCCGGTGGGCGGGGTCCGGCACCAGGGTGTGTTCGGCCCGGAGCAGGGTGAGGATCTCGTCGGCGGTCACCATGGTTGACCGGTCCCAGCCGCGTTGGGCATCCAGCGGCATCTGCTCGATGAAGCGCAGCTCGTAGTGGTTGTCGAAGGCGAAGCGCAGCAGCGCGGGCGCCTCGTCCTCGTTGATACCGTGAATCAGGACTGTATTGATCTTGACTGGGGTCAGCCCGGCCCTGGCCGCGCCGGTCAACCCGGCGAGCACCGCATCCAGTCGGTCCCGTCGGGTCAGCCGGACAAACCGCTCCCGGTCGAGGGTGTCCAGCGAGACGTTCACCCGGTCCAGGCCAGCGGTACGCAGGGCCGGTGCCAGCCGGTCCAGACCGATGCCGTTGGTGGTCAGCGAGATGCGCGGCCGGGGGGCCAGCGCCGCGACCGCCGCGACGATGCCGACCAGGCCGGGCCGGATCAGCGGCTCACCACCGGTGAACCGCACCTCGGTCACACCGAGGCGCTGCACCGCGATCCGGATCAACCGGACCACCTCGTCGTCGTCGAGTAGCTGCGGCCCGGCGAGCCAGGGCAGCCCCTCCGCCGGCATGCAGTAGGTGCAACGCAGGTTGCACTTGTCGGTCAGGGAGACACGCAGGCTTCGGGCGACGCGGCCGTGCCGGTCAACGAGGACGCCAGCGGTCGGTCGGGCGGCGCTCACCTGTTGACGGTAGCGCGTTCGAGGCGCGCAGGGCGTTCCGGGCGGTGTGACCTACCGCTTCGCGGTAGGACGCACCGAAGATCGCGGTGTGTACCAGCAGCAGGTGGAGTTGGTGTAGCGGGATCCGCTCCCGCCAGCCGTCGGCCAGCGGCCACGTCTCGTCGTAGGCGGCGCGGATCCGGTCCAGGTGCGGTGCGCCGCCGAAGAGCGCGAGCTGTGCGAGGTCGGTCTCCCGGTGGCCACCGTGCGCTGCCGGATCAACCAGCCAAACCCGGTCGTCGCTGCTCCAGAGCAGGTTGCCCGGCCAGAGGTCACCGTGCAGCCGGGCCGGCGGTTCGTCGCCGTCGAGGGTGGCGGCCCGATCGGCGACCTGCTCGACCAGCTTCCGCTCCGTCGGGCCGAGTGCGCCGTTCTCGACCGACATGCGCAGGTACGGCAGGAGCCGGCGCTCGACGAACCACCGCGACCACGGGCCCTCGTCCGGGGTGTTGTCCGCCGGTAGCGTCCCGATGAAGCCCGGCCACTCGGCGCCGAAGGCCGGGGCGCCGGCCCGGTGCAGGGCAGCCAGTTCCCGGCCGAACCGCTCGGCGGCCCCCGGTTCGGGCTCGTCGGGCTCGACCCACTCCAGCGCCAGCAGGTTGGGCAGTGCCACGATCACCTCCGGTACGGCGACCGCGTCCGCCTCCTGTAGCCAGCGCAGCCCCGCCGCCTCGCTGGCGAAGAAGTGCCCCGGCTGGTCTTCGGGGGCCGACTCGGGCCAGGCCTTCGCGAAGACCGAATGCCCGTCGTCGAGGGTGAGCCGGGTGGCGGTGCAGCTACTGCCGCCGGCGACCGGTGTCTCCCGGATCCGTTGGTGGGTCCGGAAGGTCGGCAGGTGCTCCGGGTGGGCCCGCAGATACGCCAGATCCATGGGTCGGACGGTAGTGGTTGGGGGCGGGTCGAGGGCAGCGGAGGCTGAGAAGTCGCCGCCACCAGCGCAATTACCCACCGTAGCTGTGAATGGACCGCGTGTCGTCCACAGGGGTGGACGGCGGTCAGGGCGGAGTACCGCGTGGTCGTGGTGGTGGGCGGTCGGTGCGGGCGGCGGGATCAGCCCTCGATGGGCCGCTGTTCGCGCAGGTGGGCGTGGGGCCGGCGGGCTCGGTCGGTACCGTAGCCGGGTGCGCAGGTACGCGGCGGTGGTGCTGGCCGGGGGTGCGGCCCGACGGATGGACGGCGTGGACAAGCCAGCCCGGCCGGTCGGTGGCCGTCCGATGCGGGACCGGGTGCTGGCCGCGGTCGGCGACGCCGCACCGCGAATCCTGGTGGGCCCGGCGGCCGGTGCGCCGGCCGACGTGCTGATCACCCGAGAGTCACCGCCGGGCGGGGGGCCGGTGGCCGCTGCCGCGGCCGGGCTGGCCCTGCTGCCCGCCGAGGTGGAGCTCCTCGCCCTCCTCGCCGCCGACCTGCCGCTGTTCACGCGGGACGCGGTCCGGGAACTACTGGGCCAGCTCGACGGCGAGCGGGGCGGGAGCCAACCGGCGGGTCCCGGCGGGATTGACGGGGTGTGTTTCGTGGACGACACCGGGCGGCGGCAGCCGCTCTGCGGAGTGTGGCGGGTCGCCCCGCTGCGAGCCGCGTTCACCCGGCTGGCCACCCAGCGTCCCCTGGCCGGGGCGTCACTGCGGGCTCTGCTGCACGGGTTGGCCGTACGCGAGGTGCCGTGGCGTGGAGATGGCCCCCCACCATGGTTCGACTGTGACACTGACGAGGATTTACGCCGGGCAGAGGAGTGGGTGCGATGACATCGATGGACGACTGGGTGACGGCGGTCTGCACCGAGCTCGGCCTCGACCCGACTCGGGTGCCGGTGCCAGCGGTGCTCGACCTGACGCGGGAGGTGGCGCATCAGGTACTGCGTCCCGGCGCGCCGGTCGCCGCCTACCTGGTGGGGGTCGCGGTCGGCGGGGGCGCGGAGCCGACCGCCGCCCTGGCCCGGATCAATCAGTTGGCCGCCGACTGGCCGATCGAGCTGGGTACGGCGGGTGAGCCCGGAACGCCGAACAACCAGGCCCACCCGCCGGGCCAGAGCTGATCAGCTGTTCGGCAGCCAGGCCAGACTCTGCCCGGTCGTCGGGTCGGTGGCCCGCAGGCCCGCGTCCGACACCGTCCAGAGGGTGTCGCCGACGAGTAGCGAACGGGTGATGCGCCCACCCGCCGGGTGGGTCACCTCGCCCTGGTCGGTGAGGGTGTCCCCGGAGACCCGCAACAGCCGCAGGCCGGCGTTGACCGGGACAGCGAGTAGCCCGGTGCTCGGGTCGTACCGGAAGGCATGCGGGTCGTGCTCGGCGACGGACCAGGCGTCCGGGCGGTGCCAGCGGTCCAGCCGGAGCGGTTGGGTCGGGTCCCGCACATCGAAGAGCGAGACCTGGACCCCCTGTGTGCGTCCGTCGAGGTCAGCCTCCTGCCCGATGCCGAGCAGCCGACCGTCCGCGACCGGGTGTAGGTAGGCCGAGTAGCCGGTGATCTTCAGTTCCCCGGTGACCCGGGGGGCGGCGTGGTCGCTCAGGTCGAGCGCGTAGAGCGGGTCGGTCCGCCGGAACGTCACCACGTACGCGGTGTCACCGAGGTAGCGCACCGAGTAGATCCGCTCCCCCGGGCCCAGGCCGGTTACCGCACCAGTCCGGGTCAGCACCTCGCCCTGTCGACGCAGCACGTGGATGCCGGACTCCGAGCTGCGCTCGTCCTGGCTCGTGATGGTGGTGGCCGCCCGGCTCGTGGTGGTGGCGTCCTGGCCTGTGGTGGCCGTGAGCTGGCCCGTGGTGGTGGTGGTGGTGGCGACGCGTAGGTGGCCCTGCCACTGGGACAGGGCGTACTGGTTGATCAGCCGGCCGGGCACCGAGCCGGCGGCGACGTACCGGGGGCGACCGGCGGCGGTGGTGTCGAACTGGTAGATGTCGGTGACCGACGCGCCGACCGGGTCGGGCCACCGGCCCGGAGTGGGCGATGCCGCCAGCTGTCGCTGGCCGGCCAGATAGAGGCTGTCGCCGGTGCTGTAGACGGTGTCCGCGTCGGCGGCCACGCTGACCGGGGCTCCGTCGGTGAGCCGGTCAGCCGTGAGGTCGAAGCTGAGCACGGTCAGCACGGCGGAGCCGGTGCCGGTCTGTGGGCGGCTGAGTCGGTCACAGCCAACCCGACCGCTCCCATTGTCCGCTCCGGCCGTCCACTCGTAGGCCGGTAGCCATGCCTCGATGCCCGCGGCGCTGACCGCGGCCCGGTTCGCCTCCTCGCGGGCCGCCTCGTCGGCGGCGGGCAGCTCTGGGAAGGTCACCTGGGGATAGGACTGGACCACCACCCGGACCGTGTTCCTGGTCTGTCGGGCGTCAAGGGTACGACCGCTGATGTCGTATGTGCTGAGCAGCCGGGGCGGGCCACTCAGGTCGACCAGGTGGAGCCGGGTCGCGGCGGGCAGGTTCGATCCGGGTTGCGGCGCGGCGATGTCCTCGCGGCCGAGGCCGGCCGCGGGGAGGACCATCGGTGCCGCGTCGGTGAGGACCATCGCGTGATCGCCGGCCAGGAGCAGGTCGTGCCGGGCCCAGTGGCGCTGGTCGGGGCCGTCGTTGAGGTCCAGCCGCCCGGTGAAGCGGTGGGTGGTGGGGTCGGCGACTCGGAGGACGCCCTGGCTGATGGTGACGATCCGCTTCCCGTCGGTCTTGACCAGGTCTGGCTCGTCAACGCCGGGCTCGTACCCGTTGGTGAGCGAGTGTTCCCCGGCCGGCTCCGACGCGGCGGTGTTGCTGGTGGCGTCCTGCGCTTCCAGTCTGCCCCGTTGCTGGGGCGCACCGTTGGTGAGCCCCCACGGGCCGACCTCGGCTGTGGTCGCGGCGCGCAGTTCGGCCAGCGCATCGGCGCAGGAGTCGAAGGAGACCAGCTGTAGTGGTGACTCGGGCCCGGCCGGTGGCGTCTTCGGTGCCGGTGACCGGGTCGCGGCGGCGCTCCCCGCGAGCAGGAGGAGTGCGAGCAGCGTACCCGCGACAAGAGTGGGACGGCGCGATGTCATGCCCCCTCCGACGCCGCCGGCCGGCCCGTGGTTCCGTGCGGCTCGCTGCCGTGCCGTGCCGTGCCGTGCCGTGCCGAGTGGTGCCGTGCGGTGCGGCGGCGGGGCGCACCTCCAACGACACGGCGTGGCCGCGGGGCAGCAGCAGCGATAGTGATCAGTCGGGGGATGGGCCGACGCCGGGGGACTCGACGAGCCGGGAGAGCACGATGGTGCTGCGGGTGGAGGTCACAAAGGACTCCGCCCGCAGTCGTTCCAACGCGGCCTCGAGGTGGGCGATGTCGGCGGCACGCAGATGGACGAGGGCGTCCGCCTCGCCCGAGACCGTGTAGGCCCCGACGACTTCGGGGTGTCGGCGGGCGGCGACACCGATCTGCGGTGGCGTGGTGCGACCGGCGCAGAAGAGCTCGACGAACGCCTCGGTGGTCCAGCCCACCGCGGCCGGGTCAACGACGGCAGTGAATCCGCGGATGACTCCGGTCGCGCGCAGCCGATCAACCCGCCGCTTCACGGCCGGAGCGGACAGGGAAACCCGCTGTCCGATGTCGGCGTACGACGCACGGGCGTCGGCGACAAGCAGCGCAATGATTCGCTGATCTACTGCGTCGATCTGCAATGTTCTGCCTCCTGGAAGCAACATTTGCGGCTGTTACCGTTGTTAAACGATACCTACCTTGGTAATCGTGAACCAGCAGCGAGTGCCGCGAAAGCGGACATATCTCATGTGCCCGCCCAAACACTTCGCGGTCGAGTACGCAATCAACCCGTGGATGGATGTCACCGCCGCGGTTGACGTGGAGTTGGCGGTCAAACAGTGGGATCGGCTGCGGGAGACGCTGGTCGGGCTTGGCCACAACGTCCGCCTGCTCACTCCCGAGCTGGGGCTGCCCGACATGGTGTACGCGGCCAACGGTGCCTTCGTCGTCGACGGCACCGTCTACGGCGCGCGGTTCAAGCATGCGCAGCGGAGCGCCGAGGCCGCAGCCCACCGCGCCTTCTACCAGTCACACGGTTGGCACTTCATCGCCCCGACCGTTACCAACGAGGGCGAGGGTGACTTCGCGTACCTGCCGGCGGCGCACGGTGGTCTCGTCCTGGCTGGCTACGGCTTTCGGACCGAGCCCGCCGCCCACGCCGAGGCGCAGGAGGCGCTGGGTCGACCGGTGGTCTCGCTGCGGTTGGTCGACCCCCGCTTCTACCACCTGGACGTGGCGCTGGCATCGATCGACGACAGTAACATCGCCTACTACCCGGGCGCCTTCTCCACCGCCAGCCAGAAGGTTCTGGCGCAGCTCTTTCCGGCGGCCGTCATCGCCGATGACGCCGACGCCCTCGCGTTCGGTCTGAACCTGGTCAGCGACGGACGCAACATCGTCCTGAACAGCGACGCGACCGGCCTCGCCGACAAGCTGGCGGCCGCCGGCTACCAGCCGGTGCCGGTGGCGCTGGCCGAGCTGCGCAAGGGCGGCGGAAGCGTGAAGTGCTGCATCGCCGAACTGCGTCACCAGCGTTCGTAGCCGAACTGCGCCACCAGCGCTCGCTGCCGAGCGGCGCAGTGCCGGCAGGTGGCCAGCGGGCGGACCCGAGCCGCCCCGCTCAGCCGAGCGTGGCCAGCTCGGTCAAGAGCACGTTGGAGAGGAGTTGGCCGTCGAGCTGTACCTCCCGGAGGTACCACCGCTGCTGCGGGGTGCGCGACTGGTTGAACTGCCACACGCCGCGGGGGCTGTCAATCCGGCCGATCTTGCCGAGCGCGAGGTTCACCTCCGCCGGGGTGGGTGACTCGCCAGCCCGCCGGATCGCCTGGTTGAGAACGTGCGCCGCATCGTACGACGCCGTCGCGTACGCGGTCGGCGAGGTGCCGTACTTCTTGCGGTACGCGGAGGCGAAGAGCCGGTTGGCCGCGTTGCTGACGTCGGGCGAGTAGTTCAGGGTGGTCTGGATGCCGAGAACATCGGTCTCGTCCTTGAAACTCGCCAGGACGTTCCCCTCAGTCAGGAAGCCCGGGGCGTAGATGGGACCGGTGTACCCCTCCGCGCGGAGCTGCTTGAGGAACTCCACCGCAGCGGTGCCGGCGAAGAAGCAGAAGACGCCGTCCGGGTCACGCTTGAGCGCCGTGGCGATATCGCGTCGGTAGGCGTTCTTGCCCGGGGTACCGGAGATCTCCTCCGTCCAGGTAACCGGATCCCCGATCCGGGGGTCGGAGCTACCGAACTCCTCCTGGAAGCCCCGGAGTACGTCCTTGCTGGCCGGGGAGTCCGGCATGATGATCGCCAGCCGCGCCGACGGATCGAGCGTCTTGTTCAGGTGGCCGCCGAGGGCCCGACCGGCCTCGTCCAGCACGTATGACGTGCGCCAGATGTAGACGACGCTCTGCAGGCTGCTGGGGGAGGCGTTGGACCCGACCAGCGGCACCTGGGCCTGCTCCACGGTGTCCCGGATGCCGAGCATGACTGCCGAGCCGACCACGCCGGTGAGGGCCAGCACTCCCTGCTGAAGCAGCTCCTCAACCGCGGCCTGGCCGGACTTCGCGTCACTGCCCTCATCGGCGGTGACCAGCTCGGTCGGGTGCCCGCCGAGCTGCCCCTCGTTGAGATCCAGGAAGAGCTGGAAGCCGTTGGCCACCTCGGTCCCGACCTCGACGAGATCGCCGGATTGCGGGATGAGCATGCCGATCTTGATCGGGCTCAGTGCAGCCGCGGCTCCGGAATCACTGTTGGGGCCACATCCCGCGACGAGTCCGGCCGTGCCGAGCGCGGCCAGTAGTTGCAGGGCCTTCCTGCGGTTTACCTGTGTCACCGGGTCTCTTTCCAGAAGCTTGGCGGTGCTGCTTGTCCACCCGGCGTTCTACCCTGCTCCGCCACGCTGCGTCAACTAACCCTTAGGTTTGTTTAGGGAATGCAACGCGGAGACGACCGTCGGCCAAGCCGCGGATTCCGGGTCGATGAGGCCGAAATGTTCGCAGTTTGGTAGTTCAAGAAGGCGGATGTCGCCGCCCGTGGCGTGCCCGGCGGAGACGAACTCTCGGCTCATCGCTACCGGAACCTGTTGGTCGAGGGTGCCATGCACAACTACTGTCCGTGATTTTGGTGGCGGCAATGAACGCGGGTCACAGGCCGCGTAGCGGTCCGGCACCTCGGTTGGGCCGCCCCCGAGCAGTGCGGCCACCGCACCCGTGTCCAGGTCCAGCCGATAGGCCTCGGCCAGGTTCGCTACCGGGGCCAGGGCGAGGACCCCGCCGACCCCGGTGGGCCGGGTGGCGGCGGCGTAGAGGGCCAGCTGCCCACCGGCTGAGTGACCAATAAGGATCGGCGGGCCGGCCGCCACCGCGTCGGGGAACGCCTCGGCCGTCAGTCGGGGCAGCTCGGACACCCCGGTCAGGACATCGGTCATGGTTTCCGGCCAGCCACCGCCGGGCTGCCCGGTCCGGCGGTACTCGACCTGCGCCACCGGGTGACCGAGCCTGGCCAGCGCGGTCGCCAGCGGCCCGGTGTGCTGGCGGTCGTACTCCGCCCGCCAGAAGCCGCCGTGCACGACGATCACCAGCCGCTGGGCCGGCCCGGCACCGGTTGGCCGGCGCAGATCCGCGACCTGGTCCGGATGGGCGCCGTAGGCGACGGTGGCATCCGGGGCCGGCGCGGGGCGGGTGAGTACGGCACGCGGGTCGCTGGACATGCCGGTGACGGTAGCGGGTTGCCCCGATCGGCGCTGATCGTTGCTCCCGGGGGGCAGCGCCGTCGGTGGCTGGGGAAAGATGGGTGCATGACCGAAGCGCAGTCCGCAGGACAGAACGACGTGCAGGACCAGGCTGACGAGCAGGGCCAGGACGATGCTGCTCGGAGCGGCACCGTGGTGGTGGTGGGACCGGACGGCCGTCCAGTCGGCACGGTGCAGACCGACGAGGCCCAGGAGGACCCGGCCCGTCTGGTCGAGCAGCCCGCCAAGGTGATGCGGATCGGCAGCATGATCAAGCAGCTGTTGGAGGAGGTCAAGGCTGCCCCGCTTGACGATGCCAGCCGGCACCGGATGCGGGAGATCCACGAGCGGTCCATCGTGGAGCTCAAGGAGGGGCTCGCCCCCGAGCTGCGGGAGGAGCTGGAGCGTCTCGCCCTACCCTTCACCGAGGAGAAGGCGCCCAGCGAGAGCGAGTTGCGGATCGCGCACGCGCAGCTCGTCGGCTGGTTGGAGGGGCTCTTCCATGGTATCCAGGCCGCCTTGGTCGCCCAGCAGATGGCCGCCCGGGTGCAGCTGGAGCAGATGCGCTCCGGTCGGCAGGCCCTCCCCAGTGGGCCGGGTGGAATCGCGCCCGGCATGCCCGGGATGGGGCAGTCGGCGGGCGGCGAGGGGCACAGCACCGGCCAGTATCTCTGATCGGTGCCGCCCGGGCCGCCGTCAGCGGGTCAGTAGCCGGTCAAGGTAGACGGCGACCCCGTCGTCGTCGTTACGGAGGGTAGCTTCGTCGGCAGCAGCGTGCACCTCCGGGTGCGCGTTCGCCACCGCCACCCGGGCCCACCCCGCCCAGGAGAACATCGGCAGGTCGTTCGGCTGGTCGCCGAAGACCAGCACCTCCGCCGGATCCACGCCGAGTCGTTCGGCGACCACCCGAAGCCCGGTCGCCTTGTCCACGCCGGGCGGGCAGATCTCGATGAAGCCCAGGCCCGCCTGGGTGAGCGAGGCGGCGTGCGGTGGGATGACTCGCCGGGCCATCGCCAGGAGCTCATCGGTGTGGTGGTCGGCGGTCCGGGCGAAAGCCTTGATCACATTTCCGGCGAGGCACTCGGCACGGCTGCGCGCCTCGAACAGGTCCGGGTACGGCCAACTCGCGTGGTAGTCCCCCCAGAGCGGTGCGTTGGACTCGTCGGACGACTCCACCATGACGGTCAGCGGGCCGAGGGCTGCCTCCAACTCGGTCAGCAGCTCCGCCAGCACCGCACCGGAGAACCACTCGTCGCGGAGCACCAACGGCCCGTCCGGGTCGCTCTGGTCCACCACCCAGCCGCCGTTCGCCATTACCAGGAAGTCGGCGGCGCGGATGTCGTTACGGGTCAGCTCGGTCAGCCGTGGTCCGCGACCGGTCGCGCCGACCATCGGAATGCCGGCGGCGCGCATCCGGTCGAGCACCTCGTGCGTGTACGCGGAGACGGTGTTGTCGCTGCGGACGAGCGTCCCGTCCAGATCGGTGGCGATCAACTTCGGTAATCCCGGGCGGACCATGGCTCCTCCTTCGCCCGCCGCCGTCGCGGCCAGTCGTCACTCGTGTGACCCGGCGTTACGGCGGGCAGCAACCGTACCTCGCAGAGGCAGGCGTCACCATGGCTAACCGGTGAATCTGGTGCCAACGGGTGGCTGGGCTGGCGGCAGCGCCGGTGGTTGGGCAAGCCGGAGGATGGTGCCCGGTGGCTCGGCTCAGCTCGATCAGTCCGGGCGAACGAACGGGGCCGTCGGGCCGACGGTGAGATCGGCGGGGGGCGGCAGGTCGTCCACCGCGGTGCCACGGCGAGAACGCGGTCGTCGGCCCGGTGTCGCCGCACCGGCCTCCGGCGCCGGGGCGGGCCTGCCAGCGGCCGGGGCGGGCCTGCCGGCGGCCGGGGCGAGCAGCAGAGCAGCCCCGAGTAGGGCGCAGGTCAGGAAGGCGGTGACCATCCCCCGCCCGTATGCGATGTCGAAGCCTTCCTGGCCGCGGTAGTAGATGGCGCGCACGTCCGTGTCGCCGATCGTGGTCGCCCCGGCGACCAGCACCGCGAGCAGAGCAGCCGCCAGGGCGAGGCCGGCGACGCGGGCGTGTGACCGGGTGGCTCCGGTGCCGCGCAGGGCGAGGGCGACCGTTACGGCCAGACCGAGGACGCCGACCAGGTAGGCGGTACCGAAACTGCCCACCTCGTCAACCGTCTCCGGTATTTCGATCGGACCACCGGCCGGACCGCCGGTCGGCAGGTGTAGCACCACCCACTCACCCACCAGCGAGGCCAGCCCGGCGGCGGCCCCGAGCCCGGCGAGAACGAGTGGCGGGCGCCGGTCGTGGAGGAGCCGGGTGACGCCGCGTCGACGGTCCGACAGGTGAGGATCGGCCCTACCCCGCTGCCCGCCGGCGATGCTGTCGGACCGGTCTTCCTGTCGGGGGATGGGCTGCTCCGGATCCATCGGAAACCTTTCGGATCGGCGAGTCTGATCCGCATCATGGCACAACCAGCCAGGGGTGGGCCGGACCGAATCGCGGCCCGCCCGCCGGCGGGCTGGTCGGGGTGGGGCTCCCCTCCGGAACCGCGGGGACCGGCAGAATGAGGCAGTGGCCATGGAGATGAACCGGGAGCGGTTCGAGGAGTTGGTCGGCGACGCACTCGACGAGGTGCCCGAGGAGTTGCTCCGCCTGATGAGCAACGTGGTCATCCTGGTCGAGGACACCCCACCCCCCGGCGAGGAGCTACTCGGCCTGTACGAGGGGCACGCCCTGACCGACCGCGGCTGGGACTACTCGGGTGTACTGCCCGACCGCATCCTGATCTACCGTAACCCGATCCTGGGCATCTGCGACACCGAGGATGAGGTGGTGGAGGAGGTGGCGATCACGGTCGTGCACGAGATCGCCCACCACTTCGGTATCGACGACGAGCGCCTGCACGAGCTGGGCTGGGGCTGAGCCCGTCGGGCCGCGCGGCGGCCGGTCTCAGCGGAGATCCCCGCTACGCAGTCGGGCCAGCCAGGCGGCGGCGTCAACATAGTCGGTGTCAACGGCCCCCGGTGGGGCTGGGGTCGACCGTTCGCCTTCGCCGTCGGTCCAGCGGTGCCGGGGGTACGACCCGAGGAAGCGCACCTGGGCGCAGACCCGACGTAGCCCCTGTAGCGCCTCGCCGAGCCGGGCATCGGCCAGGTGACCGGTGCAGTCCAGGAAGAACACGTACCGGCCGAGCGCCTCGCCGGTTGGCCGGGACTCGATCCGGGTCAGGTTGACGCCACGCACGGCCAGCTCCATCAGCACGGAGAGCAGCGCGCCCACCCGGTCGTGGGCGATATAGACCGCCAGCGACGTCACGTCGTCCCCGGTGGGCGGCGGGGGCGGCCCCGGTCGGGAGAAGAGCGCGAATCGGGTCACCGCGTCCGGGTGGTCGGCGATCTTGTCGGCCAGTACCGCGAGCCGGTGTCGAGCCGCGCCGATCGGAGCGCAGATCGCCGCGTCGAAATCGCCGGCTGCCGCCCCGACCGCCGCCGCCCCGTTGGAGAGCACGTCGACCACCGCCGCGTCGGGCAGGTGGGCGTGCAGCCACGCCCGGCACTGCGTTGACGCCTGGGGATGGGCGGCGACACTGCGCACCGCACCGAGGTGTCCACCGGTCCGGGCGGCGAGCACGAACTGCACCGGCAGGATCACCTCTCGCGTGATCACCAGCGGTTCGCCCTCGGCCAACTCGTCCAGCGTCACCCCGACCGCGCCGCCGATGGAGTTCTCCAGCGGCACCAGCGCCGCGTCCGCGGCACCGACGCGTACGTTCTCCAGCGCCTCGCCGACACTGCGGGCGGGCGTCCGGTTGGCCCGCTCGGCCGCGGGGATGGTCCGCAGCGCCTGCTCGGCGAAGGTGCCCTCGGGCCCGAGGTAGACAAAGCGGGTCGGTGGTGTTCCCGGCATGGCGACAGCCTACGGACCGGAGCCGGCGTCGCAGGCCAGGGTCCGGATGCCGGTCGGGGAGATGACGCGTACCTCGGCTGTGCAGACGTCGGTGCCGGCGGTGACCAGGCGTGGTGCGGTGCCGGCACCACGGCTGACGACCTGGAGCGGTTCGTAGCCGGTGACGGCGAGGAGGGTGTAGTGCCAGTCGTCGGCGCAGAGCGGCCCGGTCAGCACCCGTACCTGGGCGTCGGCGGGGAGCAGGTCCTGCCCGCGTACCAGGGCGGTCACCTGTTGGCTGGACGGGCCGGCGGGGCACCGGACGGCGACCGGGGTGCTGCTGGCCGTCGGGGCCGGCGCCCCGGTTGGCGGCGGCGCCGCGGCAGTGGTGGGTGCGGTGTCGGTCGGGTTGGGTGATGCGGACCGAGCTGACTGGCTCGGCTGGGCATCCCGCAGCTCGGGCGGGGTGCCGCAGCCCGACGTGAGTGGCACCGCCAGGAGCGCCACGAGCCCGACCACGGTCGTGGCCGGGGTCTTCGACCAGCCACGCCGGTACGGCGACCCAGGCCGGGACCGGTCGGTGGGCGGAGCGGGAGCGCTGGGGCGGGGTGAGCCGGACGGCACGGACGATCCTCGAATCGACGTGAGTGAGCGCAGACGGGTGGGAAGCCCCATCGTAGGAGGGTCCGCTGGTCTGGTGAAGCCTCGGCGGGGTCTCGTCTCGACAGCAACCCGCGGGTCTCTGGCTTCGACCACGACCGAGGCCAACGACCACCGGTCCGCCGCGCTGCGGGCGAGCCGCGACACCGGCTCTGGCTAGGTGCGGACCCGGTGCCCGGCTTGGTCGAGCGCGGTGACGGCCTGATCGAGGCGGACCGCCGGGACCAGCAGGTAGTCGGTGTCGTGGGTGGAGAAGGCAACCACGGAGACGCGGGCGCCGGCCAGCGGGTCGATGAGAGCGGTCAGGCCGGTGGAGAGCGCAAGGTCAGAGGGGCCGACCACGCGTAGGCAACGCCAGGTGGTCTCGGTCTGTGCCGGTGCGCGTGCTGCGGGACAGATCACGGACACGCCGTCGGTGGTCCAGCTCACCGTGACCACGTCATTGTCGCTCAGCCCGCCCGACAGACCGGGCGGCAGGGCAGAGCCGGCTGCCAGGCGGCAGACAGCGTAATCACCCGGCAGCAGAGCGATATCCAGCATGAGGGCACCTTACGGCCTCGGAAGGTTCCTACCCCAGCACACCGCGTGCGGCGCGCGCCACATGCCGTGTGCTGGTCAGACCTCGGAGAAGAATGTGAGTGAGCCGACAACCACGCCGGCGCGGTGAACCGGGGTGGAGATGGCGTCAACGGTGGCGTCCGGTGCGCCCGCCGACACTCCTTTGATCCGGAGCAGCCCGCGGGCCAGGCCGCCGGAGGTGATGGCGAGGAGCGGTGGGATCTTGTCGAGCTCCGGCTCGGTCAGCTCGCCCCGGTTGGCGGTGAAGTCGAGTAACCGCAGGCCACCGTCGAGTAGCGGTTGCCCGATCATGTCCTGGCAGCCGCCGAGAAAGAGCAGCTGGGACCCGGAGGCGGAGACGGCGACCACGCGAGTGTCGGCAGCGATGAGCACGCAGGGCTCGGCGGCCCGGGAGACGGTCGCCGACCAGGAGGTGACGTTGTCGTACTCCTGCTCTGCCGGTGCCCCTACCGCCGGCACGCGGACTTCTGAGAGCGAGAGCTCGACGTGGGCCACCGCACCTCCTCTGTAAACCCCGGTCGGGTCTGTCCACGCTAGCGTGACCCTACGCATCTCCGCCGACCGCGGCGAGCTGAGCCGTACCTACCTGGGGGGGAAGGCGGCGGAGGTCGGGCCGGCGGCGGCGCGACTGACGGGCGTCGATCGCACCCGGGCCGCGCTATGTTCCCACCGACGGTACCGTCGGCGCACCGGCTTGTCAGCTGCCGTCGCCATACCACCGGTAGTCGGCCGCCGGGCGATGACTGCCGGTGCGCCAGGTGCCCGGATGCTGCGCGACCCGGGACAGCTTGGCCGCGGTTTCCGGGCTGATTCGGTTTCCGGCGGCGACGAGGAGCCGGTCCAGTTCCCGGTGAGTGGCCATCAGACAGTCCTCCGGGAGGCCGTACACACTGATGACGCCGGAGCCGACGAAGGTCAGCACCGGCGTCACCGGGATTGGTAGCCCGACCGCACTGCTGAGGGCCTTGCTCGCCCGCCTCGCGTCCTTACGTGCCTCCGCCACGTGGGCCGGACGCTTGCCGTTGATCTGCACGACCTCACCGGCCACCAGCACCCGGGCCCGACCGTGGTCAACGATGGTTACCGCGTAGAGCCCACTCGGGCCGATCGCGAGGAAGCCGGCGCGTTCGCTGTCGGCGTCGTCGCGGAGGAGGTCGATCGAGTCAGTGCGCGGCCACTCGATCACGTGCCAGGCCGGACCGAGTTGGTCGAGACGACCCAGGGCCCGTGCCCCGGCTGCCTCCAGCCGCCGTGCTCCTCGCTCGGCCCGTCGGCGGCGCGCCCATTCGAGCGGTGAGGAGTGGGGTGGTGTGAGTGTGCCCGGCTTATCCACCCGGGGGCGCGGCACCGCCATCGGCGGTAACGCCTGGGCGGAGGGTGCGGCTCGGCGAGCAGGGTAGACAGTCATCGCGACCTCCGGCAAAAGGTCCCTCGAAGTTATGTCCCCGCTACTCTACGTCGCTACTCCCCCGAGTGGGCAAGTTGGAGCGCCGGAGTGACTGCGGATGAATGCCGCGTTCATCCATCGCTGTTTCTGTCGGACGCCGTGACCTCAGGCTCTAGGCTGCGAAGGGTGGGCCACTACGTGGACAGTGAGGTTGGTCGCCTCGGTACGGTCATGCTGCACCGCCCCGGGCCCGAGTTGGCCCGGCTAACCCCCCGGAACAGTGGCTCGCTGCTCTTCGACGCCATCCCCTGGGTCAGCCGCGCCCAGGAGGAGCACGACGCCTTCGCGGCGGCGCTGCGCGAGCGCGGCGTGGAGGTGCTCCACCTGGCAGAGCTGCTCACCGAGACCCTCGCCGGCGACGACGCTCGGGCGGAGCTGACCGAGCAGGTGCTGCGCTCGCCCCGGCTCGGCGACCAGCTCCGCGCCCGGGTCGCTGACCACCTCGCCTACCTTGACCCGGCCATGTTGGCCGGTGTCCTCATCGCCGGCCTGGCCCACGAGGAACTGCGGGTCGGCCGGGAGCGTCCCGGCGGCTTGGTCTACCAGCTGATGGACCGGCACGACTTCGTCATCGACCCGCTGCCGAACCTGCTCTTCACCCGCGACTCCTCGGTCTGGATCGGCGATCAGGTGGCCGTCACCAGCCTGGCCATGCCCGCCCGTCGTCGGGAGAGCACGCTGACCGACGCCATCTACCGCCACCACCCACGTTTCGCCGGCACGGAGTTGGCATACCGCCCGGGGATGGAGCATCTGGAGGGCGGGGACGTGCTGCTGCTCGCCCCCGGAGTGCTGGCGGTCGGGGTCGGCGAGCGGACCACGCCGGCGGGTGCCGAGCGTCTCGCCCGCCAGGTCTTCGCCGCGGACCTGGCCCACACCATTCTGGTCGTGCCGATCGCCCAGGAGCGGGCCACCATGCATCTCGACACCGTCTGCACGATGGTGGACGCCGACGCTGTGCTGATGTACCCGAACATCGCCAGCACGCTCGTCGCGTACACGGTGATCGCCGGGACGGACGGCGATGATCTGCGGTTGGACGGGCCGGCGCCGTTCCTGCGGGCCGCCGCGGACGCGATGAACCTGGACCAGCTGCGGGTGATCGACACCGGCCTGGATCCGGTGACCGCCGAGCGGGAACAGTGGGACGACGGCAACAACACCCTTGCCCTGGCACCCCGGCTCTGCGTCAGCTACGAACGGAACACGGAGACCAACGCGCAGCTTGAGCGAGCCGGCATCGAGGTTGTCCCGATCGCCGGTTCAGAGCTGGGGTCCGGCCGGGGCGGCCCCCGGTGCATGTCCTGCCCACTGCTCCGCGCCCCTCTCGGCCGGGAGACTGATCTGGCCTCTCCCCTCCGCCGGCCGCGCGGACTCAACGGAGGGTGAGCTGGCGGCCGAGGAGCCCGTGCCGCGCGCGTCGGGCCGTCGCGTCCACGGGGACGGCAGCTGCCAGGGCCGCGGCGTAGCGTTCGGCGAACTCCGCCACCGGCTGCTCCCAGTGGCTGGCCGGCGTCTCCTCAGGAAGATCCCAGACCGGTGCGAGGCGGCCGTGCGCGCGGAACATGCCAGCGAACTTTGTCTCTTCGCCCAGGGTCAGTGTGCCGGCCACGCTGAGGTGGGCCAGCGCGTCCAGGGCGGCGTCCTCGTCATCGGGGAGCACCCACCGGACGTGCGCCTTCTCCGGGACCTGGCACCAGTAGGCGGCATGGGCGGCGGTGAGCCGCACGGTCGGGTATATCGCGGCGTTGGCCCGCTCCAGCGACGCCTGCACGGTCGGATTGTCAGCCGAGTCCGGGTCGAGCCAGAACTGGAAGCTGTCGTGCAGGGTGATCTCCAGTGGAGCATCAACCAGCACGTCCGGCAGTCGGGGCCCCGGGCCGGGCAGCGGCGGCACGTTGACCTGGCGGCCCGGCTCGGTGCGCAGCGCGCAGAGCAATGCCTCGGCCAGGTCCCGGGAGACATCGCCGGACTGCTGATGCCGCTGGAGGCCGAGCAACACCCGGCCGGTTGGCTGCACCATCGCCGGTGCCGCCGCCGGCAGGACGGTGGCCAGCAGGACCTCCCGCTCGCCGAATTCGGTCACCAGGTCGGGTGCGAGGCGCAGGGGTGCGGTGGCGGCCGGCACGAGCTCGCGGAGGGCGATCCACTCTGGCTCGTCGGTCAGGCCCTCGAAGGGGCGGGGCACGAAGACATCCCGAATCTTCTCCCGCTTCCCGGTGGTGTGCCCGGCCCGTTGACTCTTTCGACGCTTGCTCACGGTCGGACAGCCTAGAGGGCCGCGTGGGCTGGCGGGGGTCGGACCCATCCGGCCCCGCCGGTCAGGCGACCACCAGATCAGGTATGTCGACAGCATCGGTGCCGACCGGCTCCGCGTGCTGGCCGGCCGGATCGAACTCAGCCCAGACGCGCTGCCCGAGGCCATCCCGGTCAACGCCCCAGCGGCTGGACAACCCGGCGACGATGTGCAGGCCCCGGCCATCCGGTGCGTCGGGCTCGATTGCCCGGATCCGCGGTCCGACGGCGGCTCCACCGTCAGTTACCTGTAACCGGATTCGGGGCCCCGTCGGGGTGGGGCACAACCGCCACCCCACCCGGATCACTCCGTTGGGCAGTGGGTCGGCGTGCCGGACGGCGTTGCCGACCAGCTCCGCGAGGACCGCCACGACATCCGCGAGCAGCGCTGGCGGCACGGCGGTCCCCAGTTCGTCGGCGAGCCAATGCCGCGCCTGGCGGGCTCCCGCCCCGTCGTGGGGGACCACCACGCACCACGTCTGTTCGGGAGTCTCCGTCAACACCCTCGCCCCTTCACACCCCGCCACCCTTGATCACCCATGGGGTAGCCGTACCTCTGCGACCGTACCGCCACCAGCTTTCGGCCGAAGGGATACCCGTCCGTTTTGTTGCTCCACGATGCGGCGGACGAGGAAGAGGCCGAGCCCGGCTCCGGGAGAGCTGTGGCGGTCGCCGGAATCGCCCTGCCAGTACTGGTCGAACGCACGCTCCACGTGCTCTGGTCGGATGCCGCTGCCCTGGTCGGTGACGCGGATGGAGGCGGTCTGTCCGTCGGTACCGGCGGTGACCGTGATCGGGCTGGCGGGAGGCGAGTACTTGCCGGCGTTCGTGCACAGCTCGGTGAGGACCGTCGCCAGGCTGCCCGGGTGACCGAGCACCCGGGGCAGGCCGACCGGCGCGGTGAGGGTGATGCGACGCCGCAGCTCGGTGGGGAGTTCGGCCACCGCCGCCCGCAGGGTGTCGGCCAGGTCGTACGGGGCGGGCGGCGTTCCACCGGAGCCCGCCTCGGCGGTGGAGGAGAGGAGCCGGTCGACGAGGCGGGCCAGCTCGTTGGCGCGTTGCCCGATCTTTTGGGCGGCCAGCTGCCGGTCAGCGTCGCTCAGCGCCTCCCAGTGATCGGTGAGAGTGTCCGCGTACCCCTTGATGACGGTCACCGGTGTGCGCAGCTCGTGGCTGGTCACCGCGACGAAGAGGTCGTGATCGGTGCTGCTCTGCTGCTGGTCGGTGACGATCCGGAAGGTGACCACGCGGAGCGTTCCCGGCCCCGGGAGCTCTCCCGAGGTGACCCGCAGCCAGCGACCATCCGGCAGCCGGTGGTCGAGCGCCTGCCCTGGCGGGGGGAGGGGGAACGGCACGGGCTGGCTGATGACGTCAGTGACCGCATGGCCGGTGATCTGGGTGGCGGCGGGATTCCAGAGTCGGACGCGGGCCTCGCGGTCCACCACGGCCAGACCGTCGGCGAGCGCCGCCACGATCGGTCCGTCGACGTGTACCGGTAGGCCGCGCTGGTCGCCGTAGAGGTGGGCGATGCAGGAGGCGACGTAGGCGATGACGCACTGGTGGTCCGGGCACGGCCGCTCCTCGGTGGCGGGGTAGAGGGCGTGCAGGCTGCCCACGGTGTGCCCACCGATCTCGGCGCGGGACACCAGCATCTGGGACCGAGCCGGGCCGGTGAGTTTCGCTCCGAGCCGGCCGGTGAGGTGGTCGGTGTCGAGCTGGCGGCTCCGTGGTCCGGAGAGCAGACAGATGGCGTCCGGGTCGTCTGTCGGTAGGGGATGGCCGAGACCCCATTCGACGGTGCCGGTGGCGGCGATGACCCGCCCCCCGGTGGGGGCGAACTCGATGAAGGCCATCCCGGCAGCCCCCAGCGCCTGCTGGACCACCCGGAGGAGCTGGTTGAGTGCCGCCACGCCGGCCTTACCAGAGTTGATCATCTCGATCACCGCGGTGTGGCCGTTGATCAGAGCAGAGAAGTCCGTGCGTCTCGGCATGCTCCGAGTGTGCCCGCCGACGGGATTCGGGGACAGGCCCGTTGGTCCCACGCTTAGCCGTGAAGCCGGGTGAGCGTCGGGGCCGGCCGATCGGTGATGATGCCGTCCACCCCGGTGGCCAGCACCAGATCCAGGTCACTCGGGTCGTTGACGGTCCAGACATACACCCGGTTTCCGGCTGCCCGCAGTGCGGGGACCAGGGTGGGGTGGGAGCGCACCAGCGCGAGGCCAGGTCCGGCGATCTGGATGCCGAACGGCAACCGGCTCGGCCGGAACCCACGCGGCAACCGATCCAACAGCAGCACGGTGGGCAGCGCGGGGGCCAACGCACGGAGTCGCCGCACCGCCAGCAGCGAGAACGACATGACGGTGACCTGGAGTGGGTGGTCGGGCCTCGGCACGGTCAGCCCGTGCTGGTCGAGCAGTGTGACCAGCCGGCGCTCGACGTGTCGCCCGTACCGGGACGGGTGTTTGGTCTCGATCAACAGCCGGACCGGCCGGCCGGCGGTGCGGATCGCTTCCAGGAGCCGGTCCAGGGTGAGCAGCCGCAGGTACGACTCGTCCAGTCCTTCGTCGCCGTCGGCCAGCGCGGGGCCCGGGTGCCAGGACCCGAAGTCGAGCCGTTCCAGTTCGGCGAGTGTCCGCGTGCTGACCGGGCCGTGTCCGTTGCTGGTGCGGTCCAGGCGACGGTCGTGCACGCAGACGAGGTGCCCGTCGCGCGTCAACCGCACATCGCACTCCACCCCGTCGGCGCCCTCGTCGAGGGCGCGCAGGTACGCGGCCAGCGTGTGTTCCGGAAGGTCGTACGACGAGCCGCGGTGGGCGAAGACCAGGGGGCGGCCCATGGCGTGCGGCTACAGGACCCGGCCTGGCTGTCCGTCGCCGTCGACCACCGGCCGTCCGGTGGCGGCCCATTCGCCCATCCCGCCTTCGACGTTGCGTACCTGCTCCCAGCCGTTGCGCAGGAGATAGGTGACGACCTGCGCGGAGCGCCCGCCAGATCGGCAGATGACGGCCACCTCCCGGTTGTCGGGCACGTCGACCAGCCGGGTGGGCAGCTGGGTCATCGGCAGGTGGTGGGCGCCGGGTGCGTGACCAGCGAGCCACTCGTCGTCCTCCCGGACATCGAGTAGGTACACGTCGTCGTTGATCTCGGTTACGGTCACGGTGGGTACGCGGGGTCCGAACACGGCTTCCAGCTTAGGGGCCGCGCTCTCCGGGTGGGTGTTGCCGCTTGGTCAGAGCTGGGTGACCCACCGGGGATTGGCCTGGGCCCACTGCGGCACCCGTTGGTTCTGGACGGCGGTGAAGAGGTCGCCGCTGTCTTCCTGGAGGACGATGTAGGAGACCTGGTCGATGGTCTGCGGGTAGGACGGCAGCCGGATCCCGCGGAGGGCGTCCGCCGGCAGGTCCCGCAGCGCGAGAACCAGCTCCGCCAGGGGTACGCCGTTGGTGTCCACGGTCAGCGAGTTGCCGACCGCTCGGATCACCTGGTCCAGGCGGACCGGGTTGGTGCGGATCGAGGTCTCGGAGGCGCGCTGCAGTATCGCCCGGAGTAGCTGCTGTTGGTGGGTCTGCCGGTCGTAGTCGCCGTTGGGCAGGTCGTAACGCTGGCGGGCGAAGTCCAGCGCGGTGCCGCCGTCCATCTCCTGGCAGCCGGGGGTGAAGACCCGGTCGGTGTGGATCGAGCGGAATTCGGTGTCAACGCACAGGCGTACGCCGCCGAGGTGGTCGATGACATCGCGGAAGCCGGAGAAGTCGATCTTTGCTGCGCCGTCGAAGCGGATGCCGGTGAGCTGAGCGAGGGTGGCGGAGAGCAGTTGGGTGCCGGACTTTCCGCCACCACCGTGTTGGTACGCGGCGTTGATCTTGTCTTCCCCGCCACCGAAGCCAGGGGTGGCGGGGATGGTGACCAGAAGGTCTCGGGGTACGGACATCAGGAACGCCTCACGCCCGCCCGCCGGCACGTGCACGATGAGGATGGTGTCCGATCTTCGGTCGGCGGTGGTGCTGCTGCGCCAGCGGTCGGTGCCGATGAGCAGGAAGTTCAGTGGACCGTCCAGATCTGTCCGGCTCCGCCGGGCGTCCGGGTCGAGCAGTTCTTCCCGGGCCACAGCCTGGTCGTACCGCTGGGCGAGCCGGTAGAGGCCGACCGCGGCAAGACCGGCCAGGAGTACCAGCGCGAGGCCGATGCCGAGTAGGAGGCGGGCCCAACGTGGCCGTCCGCGCCGGACGCCCGCGTCGGCCCGCTCCTGTCCGCCCTTCGACCTGGACGTGTTTCCTCCCCGCCACCGTCTGTGAATAATTCTCACGTCAGGCTACGGTCCGTCAGGCCACCGGCGGGTCCGTTCGCCGGTTCCCAACCTGGTCGGCGTCGAACTGGCGGGCCCACGGGACCCGACAGTTCGACGCCGGCGGCGTCGTCCGGCGGGGGATCAGCTGCCGCCGTCGCTGTCGTTCGCCGCGACCCAGTCGGCCATCCTGTCCGCGGAGATCGCCTGGTACATCGCGAGCGCCTGCTCCCGGTCGGAGACCACGACCGATTCGCCGTTGATGGTCTGGCTGCCGTTGTGCGGGCTGGTCACGAAGGTCAGGTTCTCCCCGCGCAGGTTGCGGAACTGAAGGGTCATGTCGATGAGGGAGAAGCCCTCGTCAACGGTGACCGCGGCGGTCACGGCTTTGAGGAAGTCGTTCATCTTGATCGGGTTGGTGAGGGTCCCGGTGCTGGCCGCCTTGTTCATCAGCGCGCGGAGGAACTCCTGCTGGTGCCGCATCCGGTCGAAGTCGCCCCGGGCGAACTGCTTGCGCTGCCGGACCCAGTCCAGCGCCTCGGCGCCGTCCATGTGGTTGACGCCCTCGGTGAAGGTCCGGTAGGGCTTGTGGATCGAGGTGATCGTCTTCTCCACCGTGAGATCAACGCCGTCAAGGGCATCCGTGACCTCTTCGAACCCGCCGAAGTCGATCGCCATGACATGGTCGAGGCGGACATCGGTGAAGCACTCCACGGTGCGGACCGCCAAGGGGAGGCCCCCGAAGGCGAAAGCAGAGTTGATCTTTCGGCGCTGCCCCGAGTCGCAGTCGGCGTTCGCGCTCTCCGGGATCGGCACGTACAGGTCACGGGGGATCGACACCAGGTATGCCTCCTGGTGGTTGCTGGGAATGTGCATCACCATGATCGTGTCGGCGCGCCACTCGCCGCGTTGATCCATCGGCGCGTCCGGATCCCGGGAGTCCGTGCCGACGAGGAGGATGTTCAGTGCGCCATCAACCGTCTTGACCGGTCGGTCCTGGGCTTCCCCCGCCGGGAACGGATTGGTCCGGGCGAGGTCATTGTCGAGGCCGCGGGCGTAGACCCAGGCCCCGGTGGCGGCGAGTAGCGCGAACACCAGTACGGCGACTCCGGCCACCAGCGCGATCCGGCCCCAGCGAGGGCGTGGGCCACGCCGCCCTGGTCGGCCCGGGCCGGAGCGGCCACCCGGCCCACCCGGACCGCCTGGCCCACCCGGACCGCCTGGCCCACCGGGTCCGCCTGGCCCACCGCCGGTCGGTCCGACCGGCGCGGGGTTCCAGCCTGTCGGCGTGGGGCGGGCATGTCCGGTGGTGGGGCCGCCCACCCGTGCCCGCCCGGTGCTGCGACTCAGGTGCGGGAGCGGGTAAGCGGCGGCGGTGGTCGCTGACATGCGAGTCAGGGTACGTCGGGATGCTGTAAGCCGGCGGCACCCGATTTCGGCGACGGGCCGCCGTGGGCGGCTACCCGAGCCGGTCGCGGAAGTACGCAATAGTGCGGCGCAGGCCCTCCTCGGGTGTAACCTCGGGCTCGAAATCGAGGAGTTCCCGGGCGCGGGTGAGATCCGGTCGGCGCATCTTCGGATCATCCGCAGCCCGGGTGACGTAGGTCACCTCGGAGCTGCTCTCGCAGAGCGACACGATCGACTCTGCCAGTCGACGCATGCTCAGCTCGTGCTCGGTCCCGCAGTTGACCGGCCCGGTTTCGGTCGAATCCAGCAGCAACAGGATGCCCCGCACCAGATCATCGACGTAGCAGATGGAGCGCGTCTGATCCCCGGTGCCGTGCACGGTGATTGGCTCGCCGCGCAGAGACTGGGCGATGAACGTCGGGATCGCCCGGCCGTCGTCTGGCCGCATCCGTGGGCCGTAGGTGTTGAAGATTCGCACAATGGCGACGTCCGCCCCCCGGCTCCGGTGGTACGCCATCGTCGCCGCCTCGCCGAACCGCTTCGACTCGTCGTAGACACTCCGAATCCCGATCGGGTTGACGTTGCCCCAGTACGTCTCCCGCTGGGGGTGCTCCAACGGGTCCCCGTACGCCTCGGAGGTGGAGGCCAGCAGGAAACGGGCGCCGTCGGCGACCGCCCGGTCCAGCAGGTGCAGGGTGGCGACCGAGCCGACCCGGAGGATCTCCACCGGCAGCTTCTCGAAGTCGGTGGGGCTGGCCGGCGACGCCATGTGCAGGATGGCATCGAACCGTTCGGCGAGGGCGGGGTGGTGCTCGGGAAGCCCGTCAGAGATATCCGCATCGATGAGCGTGAAGGTCGACGTCTCCGCCAGGTGGGCGACGTTCTCTTTGGAGCCGGTCACGAAGTTGTCCACCGCCACGACCGTGCAGCCACGGGCGAGGAGGGCGTCAACCAGGTGAGAGGGGACGAAACCCGCCCCACCGGTGACGAGGATGCGATGACCGGGGCCGAAGCGTTGCACAACCTTCATGGCGGCCACCCTACCGAGCGGTCCGGTTCGGGCCCGGTGCGGAAGGGGCGGGCCGGGGGCGTAGCCGCCCCGCCCCCGGCCCGCCCGAGATATCGCCGGCTCGGCGCACCCGGGAGCGGTCAGTGTGCCCCCGCACCGGTGAGGGAGCGAACCTCCAACTCGGCGTAGCGCTGGTCGTCGCGCTCCTTGGAGATCACCGTTGCGAACCAGCCGCAGAGGAAGCCGAACGGGATCGAGAGCAGGCCCGGGTTTGACAGGGGGAACCACTGCCAGTCCTGGTCGGGGAACATCGCGGTCGGTGAACCGGAGACGACCGGGGAGAAGAAGACCAGGAAGACCGCGGCGAAGAGGCCACCATAGATGGCCCAGACCGCGCCGTTGGTGTTGAACCGTCGCCAGAAGAGGCTGTAAAGGATCGCCGGCAGGTTGCCCGACGCGGCCACCGCGAAGGCGAGGGCGACCAGGAAGGCGACGTTCAGGTTCTGCGCGAAGATGGAGAGGACGATCGAGATCGCGCCGATCACCAGGGCGGAGATCCGCGCGACGGCCACCTCCTGCCGCTCGGATGCGGTGCCGTTCTTGACCACGTTGGCGTAGAAGTCGTGCGCCAGGCTGGACGAGGAGGCCAGGGTCAAACCGGCGACGACCGCCAGGATCGTCGCGAAGGCGACCGCCGCGATGACCGCCAGCAGGGTCGCCCCGCCCAGTTCTCCGCCGAGGAAGTCGACCCCCAACGCCTCGGCGAGCTGCGGTGCGGCGGTGTTCCCGGCCCGGTCCTGCGCGGTGATCGCCTCGCTTCCCACCAGCGCCGCGGCGCCGAAGCCGAGGGCGAGCGTGAGCAGGTAGAAGGTGCCGATGATGCCGATCGCCCAGAGCACGCTCTTCCGGGCGGCCTTCGCCGTCGGCACGGTGTAGAAGCGGATGAGGATGTGCGGCAGGCCGGCCGTGCCGAGCACCAGCGCGACGCCGAGGGAGAGTAGATCCAGCTTGCTGTAGAACGTTTTCAGGGCGTCGCCGGGGGTCTCGACGCCGTACCGCAGCCCCGGTTCGAGGAACGCGGCGCCCTTGCCGGAGGCGTCCGCCGCGTCCCCGAGCAGGTCGGAGAGGTTGAACTTGTACTTCGCCAACACCAGCAGCGTCATCACGACGGCGCCGCCCATCAGGAGGAACGCCTTGACGATCTGCACATAGGTGGTGCCCTTCATGCCTCCCACCGTCACGTAGGTGACCATCAGTGCACCGACCATGATGATCGTGGCGATCTTGGCGGCCTCCGCGTCCAGGCCGAGGAAGGTCGTACCCGGCTTGATGCCGAGCAGCAGTGCGACCAGCGCTCCCGCGCCGACCATCTGGGCAAGCAGATAGAAGATCGAGACTGTGATGGTGGAGGCCGCGGCGGCCGTCCGCACCGGACGCTGCCGCATCCGGAAGGCGAGCACGTCGGCCATCGTGTAGCGGCCGGAGTTGCGCAACAACTCGGCGACGAGCAGCAGCGCCACCAGCCAGGCGACCAAGAAGCCGATCGAGTAGAGGAAGCCGTCGTAGCCGTAGAGGGCGATCAGGCCGGCGATGCCGAGGAACGACGCCGCCGACATGTAGTCGCCGCCGATCGCCATGCCGTTCTGGAAGCCGGAGAAGGAGCGGCCACCCGCGTAGAAGTCGGTGGCGGTCTTGGTCTGCCGGCTGGCCCACACCGTGATCGCCAGCGTCACCGCCACGAAGACGAGAAAGAGCGTGAGGGTCAGGTTTCGGGCGGTGCTGTCACCCGCCTCAGCCGCGAGGACCGTGGTCATGGGTCACCTCCCCGATCTCCGCGCGGATCCGGTCCGCCACCGGATCGATCCGGCGGGCGGCGTACCGGGAGTAGAGCCAGGCGATCAGGAAGGTGGAGGCGAACTGGAGCAGGCCGAAGACCAGCGCAACGTTGATGTTGCCGATGATCTTCGTGCCCATGAGGTCCCGCGCGTACGCGGAGAGGATCACGTAGAGCGCGTACCAGAGGAAGAACGCGACGGTCATCGGGAAGACGAAGCCGCGCAACGCACGCCGCAACCCGGCGAACTCGGCCGACCGTTGTACGGCCAGATAGCGTTCCGCCGCCGACTCGGCCGGGGCGGACGCGGGTGTGTCCGTGGACATCCGTGCTTCACCACCTTCAGATATCCGGGGGGTTTCGCGCACGGTAGGGGATTCGCTACCGACCCGGAAGGCGGCGATCGGCGCCGGTCGTCAGCTGCGCCGAACGGCACCGTGGCTGCGCCGAGCGACCTGGCTCACTCCGATGACCGGCGACCACCTCCGGTGATCTCGCGGTACCGGCCCCGGTAGTGCAGCAGCGGCTCCGCCTCCTCGACCAACTCGACGGCGACGATCGTGGCCTCCACCAGCAGCGCCCACCCGTACTCCCGAGCGGTATCGAGGCGACACCCGGTCCAGCCACCGGCGTCCGACGGCACCGGGCCGTACTCGGTGTCGGTCCAGGCGCCGGTGGCGAAGAGGCCGCCCGGCGACGGGAAGAGCCCGGCGAACCGGTCGGCGAGCTGCCGGTGTGCCGGGCCGAGTGGCGCCACCGCGAAGCGACCAGCCACCTCGGCCGCCGCCCACAGCTCCGACTCCGGGTCAACCAACCCGAGTAGCCGGTCCGGCTCACCCTCCGCCACCAGCGTCGAGGACACCGTCAACCCGGCCGGTCCGGGCGCCGTCCAGAGCGTCACCGGCGTCGCCAGCCGACCGCGCAACCGGCGTACCGGGGACCGCTGGCCGGTGGGAACGGCGAACGGGTCGGTGTGGTGGATGTCGGCGCCCGGCTCATGATTCACGTGGAACATTCTGCCGTCCCCGACCCGCGCCCAGTCGACGAAGCGTTCCCGCAGTCCGTCCGACAGCTCATTGCGGTGCAGCGGCGCCAGCTGCGATGCTGCCTCCGCCAGCAACGTTCCCAGGTAGATGAGGAGCGCCGGTCGATCGTGCCGGTACTCCACCAACAACGCGAGCCGCGTTGGCTGGCAGGGCCAGGGGGCGCCACACGCCCGACACCGCCAGAGCGGGCGCATCGGCAGGTGCGGCGCCGCTCGGCTCGTCGTTGGGCGGCCCGCTGGTGGTCGCGCTTTGCTCACCAGCGGCCACCGTTGGCCCGCCAGGTCTGCGCCGGGGTCAGCCAGCCAGCTCGGCCCGGTCGGGGTGACTCCAGCGTGGGCCAGCTGGCCCACGCTGGTGGCTGTTGCGGCGGGGCCGGCACCCGCCCCAACGCCGTCGTGCCCCGTGGGCTGGATGCCGCCGGCCGGCCCCTGCGGCGGTACCACCGCAACGCGCTGTTTCGTCGGAACAGTCTGAGCATCGCTGCCTCCTCCAGCTAGCGGGCCGCCCCGACCGGAGTGACCGGGGCGACCCGACGCAGGACCGGCCACCGGGTCATCGCCTCCACCAGCCGGGCCGCGCAGCTTCCACCCTGGACTCGGTGGCCGGGGCAGGGGAGGATGCCAGTGCTTACTACAGAACGCGGTCACGTACTTACCTGGTAGGTGAGCGATGAAGTTCGAGATGTGGATCCGAGCGCTGAAGGCCGCCCGTGCCGCTGCCAACGTTTCTCAAGAAGGGCTGGCGGCGATGATCCGGTGGAGCCCGTCCTTGATTGCCGCCATCGAGACTGGTCGACGTCGGCCAACCATGGAGTTGGCGGTTGCCGCAGATGATGTGCTGGACACCGGTGGTCTACTCGCCGAGCTACTCAAGGAGGCCGACCAGGAGCGGGGCCCTTCCTGGTTCGTGGCGTGGCGGGGCTACGAGCAGCAGTCGACCCGGTTGCGCGCCTTTGAACCGTGTCTGGTGCCGGGCTTGCTCCAGACAGAGGAGTACGCCCGCGCGGTGATCTCCGCTGGTGGGTTACAGCAAGCTGCCGCAGTAGACGAGCTGGTCGCTATCCGCATGGAGCGCCAGCGACTGCTGTACCGGGATCCCCCGTTGGCGCAGGTGGTATTCCTGATGGACGAGATGGCGATTCACCGACCGGTCGGTGGCCGGGCTGTGCGTGACGTACAGCTTGACCGGCTGCTGGAGGTGGCCGAGCTGCCACAACTCCGGCTGCATGTTGTGCCAATCAGCGTTGGCGAGCACGTCGGCCTATCCGGGGGATTTGTGTTGGTCGAGCTGGCCGACGGCGAGCAAGCGCTCTATCTGGAAAATGCTGCCCGGGGGCACGTGGTCAATGAACCTGAGACGGTCCGTTTCATCAGTCGCAAGTGGGATAGCGTGCTGGGCGAGGCGTTGTCCACGAGCGCCTCGCTGGACATGATTCGAAAGCTGAAGGTGACGTCATGACTGCTGTGCAACCGCACTGGCGCACGTCAACCCGCTCTGGGGACACCGGCGGCAACTGCGTCGAGGTGGCGGACAATCTTGCCGGGGTGGTGTTGGTGCGGGACAGCAAGGACCGGCTCGGCCCCGCGTTGACGTTCGGTCCCGAGTCCTGGCGCACGTTCATCGCCGCTACTCGCCAACGCTGACCGGCAGCGCGGCCACCCGGCTACTTCCGGCATGGCGGCGACCGGAAACGGCGAAGCCGCCCAGCGACTGATGTGGCGGTCGCTGGGCGGCTTTCGGGTGTTGGTCAGGGGGCTAGCAGGAGGTTCCCGTTCGCTGAGTTGTCGTCCTCGGCGCCGTCGGGCTCGGGGTAGGGCCAGCCTTCGCCGTCTCCGGTCTCTGTTCCGGTGAAGCCCCAGACGACTGTGGCGTTCCACGAAGCGGGCTGCGCACCATCGAACATGGATCTAGGCGCGGACAGCGAGAGGTCGACAACGGAGTCGGCGTTCACCGCCAGTGCCGGCAGCCAGCATCGATAGCGCGTACCGCTCGGGGTCTTCGACGTCTCGCACTTCGCGGGTGGCGAGGTGATCGTGACCTCGCTCGGCAGATCCACCGTCAGAAAGGGGTCGGTAGCCCGCTGCGGACCCTGGTTGCTGACGGTCAGGCGCAGCGTGCCGGACGCCGTGTCCGCGCCATCTGGCACGAGCTGAACGTCATCCCCGCTGATGGAGAGGTCGGTGACGCGCGGGTTCGGCGGAAACGTGCTCGGTCCGCCCGACTGGACGAAGCCCTTGCCCGACCAGGAGTAGGTGCGCCACTGCGACTGCGCGAACCCCTCCACGATTCCTTCCCCAGCCGTGTCCACGACCTCCACGTCGACCGCGGTGCCCTTCGCGCGAATCCCGTTAATCCAGGCGATGTCGCCGGTATGCCCGGTCACCAAACCCATCGTCACGATGGTGTCGGAGGCGTCCCGGTCAAAGGCGAGGACCCGCGATTCCCCCATCTCCACCCCACCGCAGTCGATCAGTGCGGCCGTCTCCTTTGCTCCGTCTCGATCGACATCGGCGTGGATGACCTCGGAGATAGCGATCCGGAGCTCCGAGTTGGGCGCGAGCTGGGCAGTGCCGTCGGAAAACGTCACCCGTCCTGCTGGGCAGTGTTCCGTCAGGTAATCGGGCCAGGCGGGGAGCTCCAGCGTGGCGTTGCCGAGCTCTGCCTTCCCGATCTGGCCGTCCGGTGCTGGGGCGCTGGGCGTAGCCGACGGGGTGGGGGAGGTGGACGGCGCCGGAGTCGTCAGGGTCGGCGTAGGCGTGTTCGCCGGTAGTGCGGGTGGGTTCTGGTCGGTCCAGGTCGATGCGATTGCTGGGGTCGCGGCGAGTACTGCCACGGCCAGGACACCGGTGGCGACCAGCCGGGTGGTACGGCGGCGGCGGGCGACGTGTTGTGCGGCGGCGGCGCCGACTGGGGCTGCCAGTGGTCCCCCGGAGGTGTATGCGGTGAAAAGTTCGTCGAAGTTTGGGGTGTTGTCGTTCTCAGGCATTGGTTTCCTCCGTCCCCGAGTCGGAGAGTGCGGTGGCTAGTGCGGCGCGGCCTCGGTGTAGCCAGGACTTGACGGTGCCGGTAGCGGCTCCTTCTTGCTCGGCGATCTCGGTGATGCTGAGGTCGGCTATGTGGAAGAGCACGACTGCTCGCCGCTGATTTTCGGGCAGGGTGGCGAGGGCGCGGGCCAGGGCTACCCGGTCTGGGCTTGGTCCTTCGGTGACGTCCTCATGGCGGAAGCGGGCGTGGGCCCGGGCGGCGCGGAGCCGACGCCAGCGGCTGCGGGCGACATTCATCGCGACGGTGCGGATCCAGGCTGCCGGGTGGTCGTAGTGGACCAGTTTGTTCCAGCGGGGCCAGGCCCGGCTGAATGCCTCCTGGACTGCGTCGCGGGCTTGGTCGATGTCGGCGGTGTATGCGTACAACTGGAGCATCAACGGCTGGAAAGTGGCGGCGTAGAATTCCTCGAAGCTGTCACCCACGTTGTCCACGCCACCCACGCCCTCCGCGACCGTGGGTGGCGGTTCCTCCCGGGTATCCCATGGGCCGTGCGTTCTTACCATCACGTTGGTGCCTCCCCTGCTGGCTGACCGCTGATCGCGCGGCTCTACTCAGCAGACTCCATGCCCCTGTAGATGGTTGCGGTAAACGGGCCGGCTCTTTCACCGGCGGGGGGTGATGGTCGCCAGCAGTTCGGGCTGGCGCCGGTCCAGCACATCGCCGGCCAGGTAGGCGCCGAGCAGCGCCGCCCCCAGCCCGTACGCCGCGCCGACCGGAAGGGCCAGCCAGAGCCAGACATCGCCGAGCAGCGCGGCGGCCACCACCATCGGGATCACCGCGACCGCCGAGGCGAGCATGGACAGAATGGCCAGGAAGCTGCGGGCCACCCCGGCGCCGCTGTTCAGCGCGAACGGGTTGCTCGTCTCCGGTAACGAGTACGCCCCGAGTACCGATAGCAGGGTGTTTACCGCGAGCCCGGCGCCGAAGGTGGCGAGCAGGCTCCCCGCCGTCAGGCCGATCCATCCCGGCTGCCCCAGCACCAGGAGGGCGAGCACCCCGGAGATGAGCAGAACCAGCGGCAGCAGGTAGAGCGAGAACGCCGCCATCCGGGACCGCAGCTCCACCGCGCCCGGCACCCCCACGATCACGTGCGCCGCGTACGCGCTGCCATCGAAGCCGAATTGGTTGGCCAGGGTTGCCGCGGCGAGTACCCCGACGAAGACCATGGAGAGAGTGACCAGGACCGGGGAAGAGGTATCCAGGGCGCTGCCGCCGGTGTCCCCGGTGAGTCCGGCGCCGCCCAGGTTGAGCATGACCGGGACAAAGAGGACGATCACGGCCAGTGTGATCAGGCTTGCCCGACGGCGGGCGTCCCGCCACCAGTAGCGGGCCTCCCGCGCCACCAACGCGCCGAAGTGGCTCCGGGGAAGCCAGCCCAGCAGCCGGGGGAAGAGCTGCGTGACCGCGGTGCCGGTAGCCGTTGACCGGGTCAACGCCCGGCCGCTGCTCGCGGTGCCGACCATCGCCGACTCCAGTGAGCGAGACCACCAGGCTAGCAACACCACCACGGTCATCGCCGTGATCAGCAGCTTCACCGGTGCGGCCCAGACCCGTCCCTGCGCGACATCGATGCCGACCGTCCACGGTGCACCGAACGGCGTCCAGCCGACCACGGTGGCCACCGCGGCGAGCCGGTCCCAGTCCGCGTCCCGCAGCGCGGCGGTGGCGGCCAGCTGCACCGGGGCGATCAGGGCGGCGGCCCCCGCGAGTAGGACCGCGGCCAGGTCGCGGACCCGACGAGAACGCAGCATCGTGGCGAAGGCACTGGTGACGGCGCGGGCAGCGGCGACACAGAGCAGCAGGCCGGCCAGCACCCCGACCGCCTGCGTGAGGGCGGCCGGCCATCCGCCGAAGATGCCTGCGGTGAGGATCACACCGGTGGAGGCCAGCAGCACGGCGACCGCCGGAACACTGACCAGTGCCGCCGCGAAGAGACCCGTGACCAGGGTCCGACGGGGCAGCGGAAGCAGCGCGAAGCGGGCCGGGTCCAGCGTCTCGTCGACCCCGAAGAAGATCAGCGGCAGCAGGAGCCACCCCAGCACCACCAGTCCGCCACCCAAGGCCGCCAGCAGCGTTGCGTACCGGTCGTTGCCGGCGAGGCCCGGAGCGGCGAAGAGGAAGAAGCCGAAGGCAGCGAACCAGAGCCCAACGAACGCGCCGAGCGCGAAGAGGCCGACCCGTCGACCCTGGCCCCGGAAGTTGTTGCCCAGCACCCGCAGCTTGAGCCGGACGAAGTGCCGGGCCGAGACCTGCCGACCGGCCCCCACGTCGGTCACCGCGACAGCCACGCCAGCTCCGCACCGGTCGCGGTGCGCCCGCCCACGACCGTCACGAAGACCTGCTCCAGCGTCTGCTCTCCGCGGACCTCGTCCAGGGTGCCGACCCGCTTGATGGCGCCGTCGGCGAGGATCGCCACGTGCGAGCAGAGCCGTTCCACGACCTCCATCACGTGACTGGAGAAGACGACCGTGCCACCGCCGGTGACGTACCGGGCGAGGATGTCTCGGATCAGTGCCGCCGACACCGGGTCAACCGCCTCGAACGGCTCGTCCAGCACCAGCAGCCGGGGTCCGTGCAGCAGCGCACAGGCCAGGCCGATCTTCTTCTTCATCCCGGCCGAGTAGTCCACCACCAGCGTCCGCCCGGCGTCGGCGAGCGCGAGCACATCCAGCAGCTCCGCCGCGCGCTGGTCAACCACGGCAGGGTCCATGCCGCGCAGCAGGCCGTGGTACGCGAGCAGCTCGGCGCCGCTGAGCCGGTCGAAGAGGCGTACGCCGTCGGGCATGACGCCGAGGAGTTGCTTCGCCCGTACCGGGTCGGCCCAGACATTGTGGCCGAGCACCCAGGCCCCGCCGCCATCTGGCCGGAGCAGCCCCACGGCCATCGACAGCGTGGTCGTCTTGCCGGCGCCGTTGGGCCCGAGGAGCCCGTAGAACGAGCCGGCCGGCACGGTCAGGTCAACGCCGGCCACGGCCGTCTTCGCGTCGAAGCGCTTCACGAGACCGCGCAGCGCAAGGGCGGAGTGCTCTGCTGTCATACGTAAGACCGTAGCCAGGACCAGCCAACCTTCTACGGGCGAAAAGACTTTCGGGTGTCCTGCAACCGTCCTACTTCGTCGTGGGTGATACCGGGGAAGTCGAGAGGGGAGGAACAACGCAGTGAATGCGGAAGATAGTTTTGCGGAGTTCTACCGCAGCACGCGGCATCGGGTTGTCACGGTGCTTTACGCACTCGGTGGTGACCTGGCTGAGGCGCAGGACGCGGCCCAGGAGGCATACGTGCGGGCCTGGCAGCGCTGGTCAAAGATCAGCACATACGGCAACCCGGAGGCGTGGGTGCGGACTGTCGGGCACCGGCAGCTGGTGAACCGCTGGCGCAAGATTCGTAATGGCGTCGTCGCCTACCGCCGGCACGGTGCCGACGCAGCCACCGAACCGCCATCAGAGAACACCGTGGCGCTGGTCACCGCACTGCGACAGTTGCCAAGCGAGCAGCGGGAGGCGATCGTCCTGCACCACCTGATGGATCTGTCCGTTGCTGACATCGCGATCGAGACGGGTACGCCGACGGGCACCGTCAAGGCTCGCCTCGCTCGTGGACGGAACGCCCTAGCTGCCCTTCTCGACACCTCGTTTCCGGAGGAGGTCACTCATGCCTGATCCGCTTTTCGCCGAGTTGTACGACGACACCGAGACCCTGACCTGGGACCCGGCAGACCAGGTGCGTGCGCGTGCCCGCCGGCGGACCCGGCAGACCCGCCTTGCCACCGGTTTGGCGAGCATGGTCGCCATCGCCGTGGTCGCCACCGGTGCTGTGGCCCTAGCCGGGGGCCCGGACCCCGTGCCGCCGTCGCTACCCGCGACGAACAGCCCTTCGCCAAGCCCCAGCGGCATTCCGACGCCAACGGCGCCACCCACCCCGTCATCCTCGCCGACCACGGTGCCGCCGAGCGAGTCGCCGGAGACCACCGATCCACCAACCGTCAGTCCGCCGGCACCGGATGTTCCGGCCGCGGCCATGCTCCGGACCGAGGATCTCCCGACCGGCTTCCGGGCGGCGGGTGACGATCTGGACGGCGACTGGTCTTTCCACGCGGGGACCAGCTACACCTGCGAGGAAGACGGACAGAGCTGGCCAGGAGAGAGAGCGTTCCGTGGCACTGTTTTCTACAACGGGACCGAGAGCTCGGTGATTCAGCGTGTGGAAAGGCATTCGGAGGAGGCGGCGAAGTCGACGATGGGAAATGTTCGGCGAGAGGTGGACGGCTGTAAGCCCCTGAACCCGGACGACAGCGAAGGGATGGAGGTCTTCGCCTCCGGCCTTGCGGGTGACGAGTCGTTGGTGGTTGGTCGGATCGGGGAAAAGGCGGCATGGCGGTGGCTCTTCGTGCGACAGGGCGAACTGGTGGCCCAGGTGTGGTTCAAGGGCGTTGATCCGGCCGAGGACCAGCGTATTGCGGAGCGCGTAGCCGCACGGCTCTGCGCCGGTACCGACGCCTGTTGAGATGACGTTCCGGTCAGGGCCCTTCCGAAAGGGAGGGCCCTGGTTACGGTCGCAGGGCTTCGGGGGCGTGCAGGCGGAGCATGGTGGCGCCGACATCGGTCGGGACGCGGCGGCGGGTGGCACCAGACACCGCAATCATGACGGTGAAGGCGAGCGGGACCGTCCAGGCGGCTGGCTGCGCGAGGAGCGTGGCCGGCCATCCGGTCAGCGGGGGGCCGAGGATGGTCGCCAGTACCGCCCCGGCCGCAGCGCCCCCACCGACGAGCACCCCGACCGCGGCGCCGCGGGCGGTCAGCCCCCGCCACCAGATGCCCAGCACCAGCAGCGGGCAGAAGCTCGACGCTGCCACCGCGAACGCCAACCCCACCACCTGTGACACCTCCAACCCGGAGACGGTGAGTGCGAACACCGTGGGCACGCTGCCGGCGAGCACGGTGGCGAGCCGGAACCCGCGTAGCGAGCCACGGCCCAGCACATCCGTGGAGATCACTCCGGCGACGCTGGTGAGCAGGCCGGAGGAGGTGGAGAGGAACGCCGCGAACGCGCCGGCGGCGACCAGCGCGGTGAGGAGTCGACCGGTGGTCCCCGTACCCAGGGCCGCGCCGGGCAGGAGCAGCACCACCGCGTCGGTCTCCCCGGTGAGCAGCAGGTGTGGGGTGTAGATCCGGCCGAGTGCCCCGTAGACGGTCGGCAGCAGGTAGAAGGCGCCGACCAGGGCCAGGACCACCAGGGTGGTGCGGCGGGCGGCGGCGCCGTCCGGGTTGGTGTAGAAGCGTGCCAGCACGTGCGGTAGGCCCATGGTGCCGAGGAAGGTGGCGAGGATCAGCGAGTAGGTGGTGAAGAGGCCCTGGTCGTCGGCTTCGGTGCTGGGCAGCAACCAGTCGGCCGGGTCGGTGGCGACTCCGGTCACCTCGGGCACCGGTTGCCCGGCGGCGAAGGTCAGCTCGTCGCCGGGGCGTACCTGCCGCAGCTGGCCGTCGGGGAGGGTGAGGGTGGCGGGATGTTCGACCACGACGGTGGTCGCGGTGCGGAAGGTCGGACCCTCCGGTGGGGTCACCGCCGGGCGGGCGTCGGCCTGCCACTGCAACACCAGGAAGATCGTCGGTACGGCGAGTGCGGTCAGCTTGAGCCAGTACTGGAACGCCTGGACGAAGGTGATCGCGCGCATGCCGCCGAGCGCCACGTTCGCGGTGACCACCGCCGCGACCAGGAGGGCTCCCAGCGGGTACGGCGCGCCGGTCAACGTGGCCATGGTCAGCCCGGCGCCCTGCAGCTGGGGGACGAGGTAGAGCCAACCAATGAAGATCACGAACGCGGTGGCGAGGGTGCGCAGCCGCCGGGAGTCCAGCCGGAGCTCACAGAAGTCAGGCAGGGTGAACGCCCCGGAGCGGCGCAGCGGTGCGGCGACGAAGAGCAGCAGCGCCAGGTAGCCGGCCGCGAAGCCGACCGGGTACCAGAGCACGTCCACGCCGTGCGTGAGGATCAGACCGGCGATGCCGAGGAAGCTCGCCGCTGACAGGTACTCCCCGCCGATCGCGGCGGCGTTCCAGGTCGGGCTGACCGCCCGGGACGCCACCAGGAAATCCGAGGTGGTGCGGGCGAGGCGCAGGCCGTAGAAGCCAATGCCGACGGTGATCAGGGTGACCGCGACGATCGCCGGAGCGACGTAGCCGTTGCCCACACTCAGCGCTCCGGCCGCTGGATCAGGTCGGTGAAGTCCTGCTCGTTGCGTTCGGCCAGGCGCACGTACGCCCAGCCGACCAGGACCAGGAACGGGAAGGCGAGCCCGCCGAGAAGCACCCACGGCAGGTGTACCCCGAGCACGGTGATCCGGCTGACCGACGGCGCGATGGCGAACAGCCACGGCAGGCCGCCGAGCCCGACGGCCACCACCAGCCAGAGCCGCAACGCCAGGGAGAGCTGCGCCCGGACCAGGCCGCGGACCAGCGCCTCGCCGACCCGGGTCTGCTCGGCGAGCTCGGTGCGAGGGTGCTCGGTGCGGGAGTGCTCGCTATCGGACTCGCGCCGGACCACATCGGCCAGCACGATGCGGGTCCGCGCGGAAACGCGGTCATCGGCGGCGACCACTCCGGCAGTCTCGCTCGATTCCGGGGAAAGTCAAGCGCTGCCCTGCTGGCCGGTGAAGCATCGCACCGCCCTGTGGATAACTTGTGGAGAAGTGGTCCTTGCTGTGGATAACTACGGCCACAACCGCTCTGACCTGCGGCGGGAGCTGTGGACCGGTGCGGGCGAAGACGCCGGGACGGGGCAGGCGGGCGCTACGCTCCCGCCGTGCTGCTTCCCCTCGTCGCCGCCGTCGCCGGTGCTGGCTGGGGGCTTTTGCTGCCCGGGTTGATTGACCGATACGCCATCGACTGGCCGACCGGTCGGCCCCGGCCGGCCTGGCGGAGCGCCTGCCCGGACTGCGCCGGCGCGCGGCCACCCTGGTGGCGGGCACCCCGGCGGTGCCCAGACTGTCGTCGCCCACTGACCCCGGGATGGGCGGTCACCGTGCCTCTCACCGCCGCCGTCACCGGCATCGTGGGGCCCGGCGTCGGAGCCAGCTGGGCGTTGCCGGCGTTTCTGCTGCTCGCTGCCCTCGCGGTGCCACTGGCCGTGGTCGACCTGCGGGTGCTGCGGCTGCCCGACCCGTTGGTGGGGGTCGCCGCCGGCGGGGGGCTGGCGTTACTGCTGCTCGCCGCGGTGGCCGACCCGGCCTTCCCGGCGCTGGGCCGGGCCCTGCTCGCCGCCGCGCTCTGCGGGGTCGGATACCTGACGCTCACGCTGCTGCCCCGGTCCCAACTCGGTGTCGGCGACGTGAAGCTCGGTGCGGCGCTCGGGCTCTACCTCGGCTGGCTGGGGTGGCCGACCGTGGTCACCGGGGTTCTGCTCGCTCCGCTGGTCAACCTTCCGCTGGTCGGCGTCCTGCTGGTGACCGGTCGGGCCGGCTGGCGAACCCCCATCCCATACGGGCCGGCACTGCTCGGGGCGGCGATCACCGCCATGGTGCTCTAGCCGGGTCGGCGGGCCCAGTCCTGCTTGGCCGTCCGAATCAGCTTTTCCTTCAGCTCGCGGGTATGCCGCCGACTGACCGGCAGCTCGGTCGAGTCGACCACCACCACGTAGCCGGAGTTCACCAGCCGCAGTTCGGCGATGAGCCGCAACTGGACCAGGTAGGAGCGGTGGATTCGCACGAAACCGGCGTCGGCCCACCGCTCGGCGAGGGTCGCCAAGGAGACCCGGACCAGGTGGGAACCCTTGGTGGTGTGCAGTCGTACGTAGTCACCCTGCGCCTCTACCCAGCGCACCGCCGACCGGGGCAGCATCCGGGTCGTCCCGGCCAGCTCGACCGGGATCGTCGGGTCCTCCTCCCGTGCCGGCGTCGCCGGCTGCGGGGACACCCGCCGCGCTCCGATCACCCGGCGCAGCGACTCGGCCAACCGTTGCGCCCGGACCGGTTTGCGAACGTAGTCCGTCGCGCCCAGGTCGAACGCGTCCACCGCGCCGTCGTCGTAGGCGGTGACGAAGACAATGGCCGGCGGCCGGGCGAAGCGGCGGAGCACCCGGGCCAGCTCCACACCGTCCAGCCCCGGCATCCGGATGTCCAGGAAGACCACGTCCACGTCGTCGTCGCGGAGTACCCGCAACGCCTCGGTGGCGTCACCGGCGGTGTGTAGGCGGGCGACCCGTGGATCGACCCGCAGGTGGTAGGCCAGCTCGTCGAGGGCCGGTGGCTCATCGTCAACCGCCAGGACCCGGAGGAACCCGGTCACGAGCCGGCCCGTACGCCGGGATGGAACTTCGGCACCCGCATGCTCACCCGCGTGCCCAAGCCGAGGCCGGTCTCCACCACCAGGCCGAAATCGTCCCCAAAAACCGCCCGAAGTCGTTCGTCAACGTTGGACAGACCCACCTGTCCGCCCGGCGCACCCACCGGGGCGCTTCCGGCGGTGGCCAGTTCGGCGATGCCGGCGGTCAGCGTGGCCGGATCCATCCCCACCCCGTCGTCCTCCACCGTGATGTGACACTCGGTGCCCGCGTCCCGGGCCTCGATGCTCACCATGCCCGTGCCGGGCTTACCGGACAACCCGTGGCGCACCGCGTTCTCGACCAGTGGTTGCAGGCAGAGGAAGGGCAGGGTCACCGGCAGCACCTCGGGGGCGACCTGGAGCCGCACCTGGAGCCGGTCGCCGAACCGGGCCCGCTCGATGGTCAGGTAGTGATCGATCGATCGGAGCTCCTCGGCGAGGGTGGTGAACTCGCCGTGCGCCCGAAACGAGTAGCGGGTGAACTCGGCGAATTCGAGGATCAACTCCCGGGCCCGGTCCGGGTCGGTGCGGACGAAGGATCCGATCGCCGTCAGCGCGTTGTAGATGAAGTGTGGGCTGATCTGTGCCCGCAGCGCGCGGACCTCGGCGCGGGCCAACCGCTCTCGGGAGGAGTCCAGCTCCGCGAGAGCGAGTTGGTTACCGGCCCAGTGCGCGGTCTCCAGCGTCGCCTGAACCAGGCCGGGCGCGGGTGCCCCGTCCGCGAGGGCCAGCAGTGCGCCGACAACCCGCCGGTCCGCGCCGGTCAACGGTGCGACGACCGCACCCCGGATCGGGCAGTCCACCCGGTCACAGGGCAGCTCCGCCTCCCCGAGCACGGTCGACCGGCCGGTCGCCGCGACCCGGCGGGCCGCCGCGACGAGTTGGGCTTGGTGGTGTGCGCCGTGCCCGTCGAGGGCGAGTAACGCCGCGGTGTCGGTCAGCGCCAACCCGACCGCCCCGACCAGGGCCCGGAGGTGGCGTACGGCCTTGGCGGCGTTCGCGGCGGTCAGCCCGGCGCGGAGCGGCACGGCGGCGAGTCCGGCGGTGTGCAGCACCTCGTAGGTGGCCCGCTGGGTGGCGGTGGCGATGGTGCGGTGGCCGCGCGGGCGCAGCACCGCGACGAGGGTTGCCGCCAGCGCGGTCGCCAGAGCGACGACACCCACGACGGCGGAGAGGTTGCCACTCACGGAGTGCATCGTGGCCGCTGCCGCCGCTGCTGCCAAGGGGGTGGAGCCGGCCTCGGTGTGCCGATGTCAAGGGCGTCCGGTCCGACCGGATGGGAGGCCGTGCTCCCGGCTGCTGGCTAGGACAGTACGCCGAAGTGCCGCAGGGCGCGGGCAAAGCCTTCCGGTACCTCGGTGGTGTGCCAGCCCAGCTGACTGCGGGCCCGGGCGGCGTCCGGTAGCGGGTGAGAGCGGAGGAAGTGCAGCTCGCCCGCGGCGAGCAGGGGCGGCCGGCGGGTGATGCGGGAGACGGCCTCCCCGGTGGTGGCCATGGCTTTCGCGAGGGCCGTGGGGATGGTGCGGGGGACCTTGGCCGTCGGCACCAACGTGTGGACCAGCTCGGCCATCGCGGTCAGGGTCAGGTAGCGGTCGGAGAGGATGAATCGGCTGCCGATCGGCGCCTCGGCCGCGAGGAGGTGTCCCCGGGCGACGTCTTCGGTGAAGACGACGGGCATGCCGCCCGGGGGCAGCGCGGGAATCTGATTACGGACCAGTCTGAGCAGCAGCAGGTTCAGCGCGGTGGCGGTCGCCGGCCCGGGCCCGTAGACCCCGGACGGATGCAGGAACCGCGCTGGCAGGCCCCGCTCGACCGCCTCGGTCACGAGAACGTCGGCGTGCTGCTTGGAACGCTCGTAGGCCGTGCCGAGCGGCCGTTCCGCGATCCTTGACTCGTCGAACGGTCGGCCCGGGGCCTGGTCGAAAACGTCGATGGTGCTGGTGTAGACGAACGTCGCCACACCTTCGGCGAGAGCGGACTCGACCAGGTGCCGAGTGCCGCCGACGTTGACCCGCTCGAAGACGTCGGGGTCGGCCAACCACTGCTCGGGGAGCCCGGCAGCGTGAAAGACGGTGTCACACCCGCTGACCGCGGACCGGACCGACGCCAGGTCGGTGACATCCCCCCGGACCGCCTCCACGCCCTGAGGTAGGGCTGCCGTTGCTCGTTGCGGCGAACGGACCAGCGCCCGCACTCGCACGCCGCGGTCGGCGAGGTCCCGAACCAGAAGGCTACCCACGGTGCCGGTCGCTCCCGTGACAAGTACCTGCTCCATGCTGCCCCTCTGCTTCGCGAATGCTGCTCGTGCAGCGCACCTGGGGGCCGCCTGCTATCCGAGCTGACCACCTCCGGACACTACTCGTCGGGCTAGTACGCGCCCTTCCGGGCGAGCACCACTCCGACCGTGCGCCACAGGATGCTCAGGTCGTACGCCAGCGACCAGTTGTCGACGTAGTAGAGGTCGAGGCGGACCGCCTCGTCCCAGGAGAGGTCGGAGCGGCCGGAGACCTGCCAGAGGCCGGTAATGCCAGGCTTGACCAGCAGCCGGCGGCGTACGTCGCCGAGGAAGTCACCGTCGTCGGCGGGCAGCGGGCGGGGCCCGACCAACGACATCTCCCCCTTCAGCACGTTGATCAGCTGGGGTAGCTCGTCCAGGGACGAGGCGCGCAGGAAGCGGCCCACCGGGAAGACCCTCGGGTCCCGCTTCATCTTGAACAACATGCCGTCGGTCTCGTTCTGGTCAACCAGGCTGGCCAGCCGCTCCTCGGCATCCACGTACATGGTGCGGAACTTCCAGACCCGGAAGGTCCGCCCCTCGTGGCCCACCCGGGGTTGCCGGAAGAACACCGGACCCGGGTCGGAGATTCGGATCGAGATCGCGATCGCGAGAAAGACCGGTAGCAGGATCAACAGGCCGAGCCCGGCAGCCACCCGGTCGAGCATGTTCTTCGCCAGCAGCGCCGGACCGGAGAGAGTCGGCTCCTCCACGTGCAGCAGCGGCAGACCCTCGATCGGCCGGATGTGCACGCGGGGCCCGGCGATGTCGGTCAACTGCGGGACCACCGCGAGGTCGACCCCGGAACCTTCGAGCTGCCAGGCCATGCGGCGCAGTTCGCCGGGCTCGGCGCTGGCCGACCCGCAGACCGCAATGGTGTCGCCGCCGACCTCGCGAACCAGGGCGAGGAGGTCCCGCCCCGCGAAGACCGGGACCGGGGTCTCCACCCCCCGGGCAGCCGCGTAGCCGTCGGTGAGGTGGATGGCGACCGGCACCAGGCCGGCAGCGGGACTGCGGGTGACCTGGCGGTGGACCTCCAGACACTCGGGCAGGGTGCCCACCAGGACCATCCGGTGGCCGGCCCGGCCAGCGTTGCGCCGGATCACGTGCAGCACAAATCGGACCAGGATCCGGACCAGCAGGATCAGCAGCAGGGCGAGGAGCAGCGCGGTGCCGACCGAATATCGGGACAGATGCGTCTTGGTGGCGAACGCCAGGAAGGAGACCGTCGCGCAGACCGCCACGCCGGCGCGGAGCACCCGCTTGAACTCATCCGGGCCAAGGCCCAGGTAACGCCGGTCGTAGGAGCCGTTGAACCAGAGGATGGCCACCCAGCCGAGCGGTAGCAGCAGGCAGGCGACGGTGTAGAACCAGGCCGGGTCGTTGTAGAACCCGGCCCGCGCCTGGTCGAAGGCGCGGATGGCGGTGAAGCTCGCGAAGGCGGCGGCGGCGAAGTCCAGCAGCACCAGCGCCGCGGTGTAGGGGCGGTGCCAGCGGGACACCCGACGGTGGCTACGGGCCCAGGCCGACCGAGGCACGCCGTTGTGAGACGGCGGCGTCGGCGGCTGGATCTCGAAGCTGTCGACCTGCCGCACGGTTCTGCTCCGGCCTCCATTGGTTACCGGGCGCTGGAGGCTTGTCGTCACCTCATCCATGTCCTCCCGCAGGACGCGGACCGCTCACTCGGAGTGAGGGTCCGTGTCGCCCACCGCTTCAGTCTCCCATGCGTCACCCGGACCCGAGCGCGGACCGGTAGGACCTCGCTTCAGGGCTGTGCCGGTTGGCAGCTGGCCGGCTCCGGACCTTTACAGAAGCCGGGACCGGGCCACTATACCGATGGATGGCCGTTCACGTAGAACCCCAATCCCGACGTTCGTCGCGCCCGGGCAGAATATTCACGGCCGGAAGCGAGTGCCCTCACTCACCGTACAATCCGCGACAACCGTCGGTCTGCGAGCGGCTTCCCGCCGGTCTGGCAACCGGGGCAGTACTGGAGGCTGGAGTCAGCGAACGAGACCTCCCGTACGGTGTCGCCGCAGACCGGGCAGGGCAATCCGGTGCGGGCATGTACCCGCAGGCCAGAGCGCTTCTCACCCTTGAGTTCGGCAGCCCGTTGTCCCACTGACCGGGACACCGCGTCGCCGAGCACGTCCCGGGTCGCCCCGTGCAGGGTGGCGAGCTGTTCGTCGGTCAGCCGGGTGGTCAGCGCGAACGGTGACAGCCGTGCCGTGTGCAGGATCTCATCGGAGTACGCGTTTCCCACCCCGGCGAGCACCGTCTGGTCGGTTAGTACTCCCTTGACCTGGCCCTTTCGGCTACGGAGCCGTTCGGCGAAGGTGGCCGGGTCCACGGCCAGCGCGTCCGGGCCAAGCCGGGCCAGTCCCGGCACCGCCGTCGGGTCGGTCACCAGATAGACGGCGAGACTCTTCTGCGTGCCCGCCTCGGTCAGGTCGAACCCGGAGCCGTCATCGAGACGGGCCCGCAGCGCCACCGGGCCCTTGCCAGGGCGCAGCGGGGCGCGGGACGAGAACTCCTCCCGGAAGTGCAGCCAGCCGGCGCGGGCCAGGTGAACGACCAGGTGCAGGTCGGCGCCGAGCACCAGGTCGAGGAACTTGCCGTGGCGCCGGGCATCGGTGACCAGGTGGCCGGCCGCGGCCGTGATCGGCGGGTCGTACGTCTTCAGGGCGTTGATCGCGGAGATCTCCAGCCGGTCAACCCGTCGGCCGACGGCGCGTTGGCGCAGGTAGTCGGCGAGCGCCTCCACCTCTGGTAGTTCGGGCACCCACCAACGGTAGCCTCCAATTCCATGAAAATCGTGGTGGCGCACAACCGGTACCGGGAGGCTCAGCCGTCTGGCGAGAACACCATCGTCGACGCGGAAATCGCCCAGCTGACCGCGGCCGGGGTCGAGGTGCTGCCGTTCCTGCGTAGCTCCGACGAGATCGCGTCGATGTCGCGGTCCGCGAAGGCGTTGCTGCCGATCTCACCGATCTACGCCCCGCGAGCCCAGCGGGAGCTGGGTCGCCTGCTCGACGAGCACCGGCCGGACGTGTTGCACCTGCACAACCCGTACCCCCTGCTCTCGCCCTGGGTGGTGCGGACCGCGCACCACCACGGGGTGCCGGTGGTGCAGACGGTGCACAACTACCGGCAGGTCTGCTCGTCCGGGCTGTACTTCCGGGACGGGGCGATCTGCCAGGACTGCCGGGGGCGGGTGCTGGGCGTACCGGCGATCGTGCACCGCTGCTACCGGGGGTCGCGGGCGCAGAGCGCGTTGATGGCGACGACGCTCGCCGTGCACCGGGGCACCTGGCGCTCGGTGGACCGGTTCATCGCGCTGACCACCTCGATCGCGGAGCACCTGCGGGACTACGGCATCCCGGAGCAACGGATCGTGGTGAAGCCGAACGCGATCCCCGACCCGGGTGCCCCGGCGCCGCTGGGCGCCGGCTTCCTCTTCCTCGGCCGGCTCAGCCCGGAGAAGGGGTTGGACCTGCTGCTGGAGGCCTGGCGTCGGCATCCGGACGGTGCGCTCGGCCCGCTCCGGGTCGCCGGGGACGGTGAGTTGCGACCCCTGGTGGAGGCGGCGGCGGCCCAGCGGGCAGATGTGACCTTCCTCGGTCCGCTGGACCGGGACGGGGTGCACGCCGCCCTGGTGGCGAGCGCGGTGGTGCTGGCCACCTCCACCTGGCACGACGTGCTGCCGACGGTGATCATCGAGGCGTTGGCCGCCGGTCGGCCGGTGCTCGGCACCGCCCTCGGCGGTATCCCGTTCCTGGTCGGCGCCGACACCGCGGAACCCGCCGGTTGGGTGGTGCCGCCGGACCCGACCGCGCTGGCCGCCGCGCTGCCAAGGGCAGCCGCCGAAGCCGTCAGCCGGGCACCGGCTGCTCGGGCCCGCTACGAGCGCACCTTCCACCCGGACGTGGTCACCCGGCAGCTGCTCGCCATCTACGCCGAAACCGTCCGTACGGCCGAGTCGGGCCGCCGGTCAGCGCAGTGAGGCCCGAGCGGCGAAGGCGATGCTGGCGAGTAGGAAACCGCCGTTGATCGCGGTGAAGGCGACGATCACCCAACTGGTCAGGCCAGGCGCGAAGAGCAGCACCAGTGCGGCAACGAAGATCACCGCGCCGTAGTCGCGGATCAGCTTCACCAGCCGTACCAGCAGCGAGGTCGAGGTGACCATGCTGCTCGCGTTCGGCCCGGCCTGCATCACCGAGGTGACCAGGTTCACCATCCAGGTGCCGGCGAAGGCCGCGATCAGCCAGGCGGGGATCGACGGTGACTGCGCGACCGCGGTCGCACTGAGTGCGGCGACCAGGGCGATCTGGGCCGCCACGTCGCTGAGCACATCCACCCGCGCCCCGGCCGCGCTGCCCTGACCGGTGACCCGGGCGAGTTGCCCGTCCGCGCAGTCCAGCGCGTACGCCACCTGCCAGCCGACCAACGCCACCAGCCCGACCAACCAGGCCGGTAGGTGGCCCGCGGCGACCGGCTCGGCCAGCGCCGCCACGGTCACCGAGGTGAGCAGCCCGAGAACCAGGTTGGTGATGCTCAGCGTGGTGGGCCGCAGCCCGAGCCGGTGTGCGCCGCCGGCGAAGGCGGCCCCGATCCACTGGCTGACCGACTCGCTGAACAGTCCGCCGCCCCGGTTGGTCCGGTAGAAGTCGGCCCGGGTCGGCCGGGACGGTTCAGTCAAGGTGCTCACCGAGGGCGTCAAGACAGTCTCCCAACCGAGCCCGGAGTTCGTCGGTGGACAGGGCGAGGTGTTCGAGGATCGTGTAGCGGTCCGGCCGGGTCCGGGGCGCGAAGTGCACCGCCTCGACGAACTGCTCGTCGGTGAGTCCCAGGTCGGTCGGGCGGGTGGCCAGGCCGTGCCGGTGCAGGCAGCGGGCGAGCTGGCCGAACCGGTCCCGGTCACCGTGCAGCCAGGTGCAGAAGAGGGCCCCGAGCCCGACCTGCTCGCCGTGGGCGCTGGTGCCGGGCCAGAGGTGGTCGATGGCGTGCGAGATCTCGTGGTCGCCGCCGCTGGCCGGCCGACTCGAGCCGGAGATCGACATGGCGATGCCGCCGAGGATCAACGCCTCCGCCAGCGTGGTGAGGAAGGCGTCGTCGGTGATCTTGCCGGGGTGGTTCAGCAGCGCCTCGGCGCCGGTCCGGGCCAGCGTCACGGCGAGCCCGTCGACCGGCTCGCCGCGCAGCTCGTGGGCGAGCTCCCAGTCGGCGCAGGCGTTGAGGTTGCTCACCGCGTCACCGATTCCGGCCTGGGTCTGCCGGTCCGGGCCGTGCTCGACGAAGTCGAGGTCCACCAGGACGGCGATCGGGATGTGGACCCCGTACGAGCCTTTGCCGCCGTCGTGGGTCAGTGAGGCCACGGGGGAGGCGATGCCGTCGTTGGCGAGGCTGGTGGCGACCGTGACCATCGGGATGCCGTAGCGGGTGGCGGCGTACTTCGCGGTGTCGATCGTCCGGCCGCCGCCGATCCCGACCACCGCGTCGTAGTGCCGGCGGCGGAGCCGGTCGCCCAACTCGTTGGCGGCGTCAACGCTGCCGCCGGCCACCGTGAAGACGTCGGCCGAGCCCAACGTCGGCCGGCACAGCTCGACGATCTTCTCCCCCTGCCCGGGCCCCACCACCACGGCCACGTCGCCGCCGGCGGAGATCCGCCGGTCGGCGAGGAGCTCGCCGAGGTTGGCGACCGCACCCCGGCGGACCTCGATGGTCAGCGGAGTGGCGACGGTCCGGGCTAGTAGCGGCACGCGATCTCCCGGGCCCGCGCGAGGTCGTCGTGGTTGTCGACCTCAACCCAGGCGACATCGCCGATCGGCGCCCCGCGTACTTCGCCACCTCGGTCGGCGAACTCCTGGTAGCCGTCCTCGTAGTAGCGGTTCGGGTCGTGTCGCCAGGTGGCCTCCAGCGCGTCGGCGAGCGCCTCGGCGACGTGCGGCTCGATCAGCGTCGCCCCGATGTACTCCCCGCGGGCCTCGTGCGGGTCCATCAGCTTGGTGATCCGGGTGAGCTGGCCGTCGACGTCGAAGGTGGTCTTCATCTCCTCCTCGGCCAGCGTCTTGATCGTGTCGATCGCCAGCAGGATCCCCGGCCCGCGCTCGGCGAGCAGCGTCTTCTCCACGCTCACCGGATGGACGGTGTCTCCGTTGACCAGTAGGACCCCGCGGGCGAACCAGCTGCGGGCCAGCCAGAGCGAGTACGCGTTGTTCCACTCCTCGGCCCGGTCGTTGGATACCAGGGTGAGCGTGACGCCGTACTTCTGCTCCAGGTCCGCCTGGCGTTCCCGAACCGCGTCGGCGGCGTAGCCGACCACGACGACGATCTCGGTGAGTCCGACCTCGGCCAGATTGCGCAGCGCGATGTCGAGGATGGTGGTCGCGCCATCAACCGGCACCAGCGCCTTCGGCAGCGTGTCGGTGTGTGGGCGCAGGCGGCGTCCGGCGCCAGCGGCCAGCACCATCCCGACCATTCCGGCCTCGTTCTGCGTTCGTTCGGCTGTCACCGGAGGAGAATAGCGCCGTCGAATGGGGCTCCTGGGAGCAACCGGACCGGCTGGTGGGTGGGGAGCGCGGGGCTGCCGGTGCCGCTCGACCGGAGTGGGCTGGTCGGATCGCATGCGGCAGCCTTGTCCCGGCAACACACTGGGTGCACCATGTTTTTACTGAGTGCAACGTCCCGCAGGGGTTGAGGTGTGATGCAGGTTCGGGAAGTGATGTCCAGCCAGGTTTTGGTGGTCGGCCCGGAGCACACGCTCCGGCAGGCGGCGCGAATGATGTCGGAACGGGGCATTGGGTCGGCGGTGGTGATCGATCCGGATTCCGAAGGGGTCGGGATCATGACCGAGCGGGACCTGCTCAACGCGATCGGACGCGGGCTGGACTGTGACAACGAGCGGACTGGAGCCCACCTGACCTGGGACGTGGTGTACGCGGGGCCGGAGTGGACGGTCGAGGAGGCGGCGACGGCGATGGCCCGGGGCGGGTTCCGGCACCTGGTGGTGCTCGACGGTCGGGAGGTGGCCGGGGTGATCTCGCTCCGTGACGTCGTCCGGGTCTGGGCGACCGAACGGGTCGTCCCCGGGTGAGATCGGTCACCCGTCCGGTGGCACCGCGAGGTGACTCGTCGTGCCGTCGGCGCATCCTCCCTCGCCTTCCGTACGCTGAACAGCCATGACCGCCGAGCAGTTGATCTCCTTCGCCCGTGGCGCTCCCTCGTTGGACATCGTCGATGTCGAGGGGCTGAAGGCCGCCGCCGTCCGTGCGTTCGACGCCGATCCCACCGGTGTGACGGCGTACGGTCCCTCCGCCGGTTACCTTCCGTTGCGCGAGTGGATCGCGAGGAAGCACGGAGTCGGGACGGACCAGGTCCTGGTGACCAACGGTTCGTTGCAGGCCGACGCGTTCCTCTTCGACCACCTGATCCGACCCGGTGACGCGGTGGTGGTGGAGCGGCCGACCTATGACCGGACCCTGCTGAACCTGCGGCGGATGGGCAGTGAGCTGCACGGGATCACCATCCAGCCGGACGGTCTGGACACCTCCGAGCTGCGTAAGCTGTTGGAGTCCGGGGTGCGTCCACGGCTGGCGCACGTCATCCCGAACTACCAGAACCCGGCCGGGGTGACGCTGAGCCTGGACAAGCGGCGGGAACTACTCGACCTCGCGGTCGAGTTCGAGTTCACGATCTTTGAGGACGACCCGTACGCCGACATCCGGTTCCGCGGCGAGGCGCTGCCCTCGATGCTTTCGTTGGACACCCAGAACCGGGTGGTGCACGCCTCCAGCTTCACCAAGACGGTCTGCCCGGGCGTGCGGGTCGGCTACCTGGTGGGGCCGGCGGACCTGATCGCCGACATCGCGAAGAAGGCGACCAACCTCTACATCTCGCCGGGCATGGTCTCGGAGGCGACCGTGCACCAGTTCTGCGTCTCCGGGGACATCGACCGCTCGATCGCGACGGTGCGTCGGGCCCTCGGCGAGCGGGCCCAGGTGCTGGCCGAGGCGCTGCGGCGGCACCTCCCGGAGGCCCGGTTCGTCGAGCCGGACGGCGGCTACTTCCTCTGGGTGGAGTTGCCGGAGGACGTCGAGGTGGACCGGCTGGCTCCGGCCGCGACGGAGCGCGGGGTCGCCGTGGTGAAGGGCAGTGACTTCGTGCTCGACGGTGGGCAGCACGCGCTGCGGCTGGCCTACTCGGCGGTGACCGCGGACCAGATCGACGAGGGTGCCCGTCGACTCGCGGCGGCGATGGCGGCCGTACGCGGCTGACCTCCTACCCGCGCCGGGCTGGTTCGACTGTGGCCGGTCCGGTGGCGGGCGTGGGTTGGTGCGAGGTGGCCGGTCGGTGTTAGCCCCGCCCCTGCGGCATCGGCGTTGACCGGTTGACGGCGTACGCTGCAACGCATCGCCGAGCGGGGAGGGTGCGATGGCGGACCGGTCGCGGCGCGGGCCCAGGGGTACCCGGGCGGGTGGCCGGGTGATCCGACCGCGCGACTGGGCTGCCCCGGTGCGGGCGATGACCCGCCGGCTCAGCTCCGACAGCGCCGCCGGGCCGCCGGTGCCGGCCATGCCCCACGATGCGGTCGTTGACTGCGCGCTCTATCTGGACGGCGAGCGGCAACCCGGCCACCAGCACCACGCCGAGGCGCTGGCGGCGGCTCGCCGGGCCGGCAACGGCTTCGTCTGGCTCGGCCTGCACGAGCCCGACCTGGCCCAGATGACCGAGATCGCAGTCACCTACGGCCTGCACGAACTGGCCGTCGAGGATGCGGTCAAAGCCCAGCAGCGGCCCAAGCTGGAGCAGTTCGGTGCGGTGAGCTTCCTGGTGCTACGAACCGCCCACTACCGCGACCAGGCCGAGTTGACCGAGCACTCCGAGGTCGTCGAGACCGGCCAGGTGCTGCTCTTCATCGGCCCGAATTTCCTGGTCAGTGTCCGGCACGGGGACGTCTGCCGGCTGGCGCCGGTGCGCGCCGACCTGGAGTCGAAGGGGGAGCTGCTGTCGCACGGCCCGTGGGCGGTGGCGTACGCGGTGACCGACCGCGTGGTTGACCAGTACCTGGAGGTCGCCGACCGGCTGGAGGACGACCTGGACACGCTCGAGGCCGATGTCTTCGACCGTCGGCAGGGCGGCGATCGGATCCAGCGGATCTACCAGGTGAAGCGGGAACTGGTCGAGTTCAAGCGGGCGGTGATGCCGCTCCAACGTCCGCTGCTGCGGATCACCGCTGAGCGCAGCCGCGAGGTGCCGATGGAGATCTGTCGGTACTTCGGGGACGTGCAGGACCACCTCAGCCGTGCCGTTGAGCAGGTCAACTCCTACGACGACCTGCTCAACTCAATCCTCCAGACGCGGCTGGCCCAGGTCACCGTTGACCAGAACAACGACATGCGCAAGATCGCCGCCTGGGCGGCCGTCGCGGCGGTCTGGACCGCCATCGCGGGGATCTACGGGATGAACTTCGCGTTCATGCCGGAGCTGGGGTGGACCTACGGCTACCCCACGGTGCTGGCCCTGATGCTCGGGATCAGCTTGGCGCTGTACCGCTGGTTCCGCCGGCACGGCTGGCTCTGACCTGGTCAGTGGCGGCCGTTTTTCATGGCCTTGGAGAGGTCGTTGCTGGGCCGGCCGGTGGCGCTCTTGCCCTCGGTCGTCGCGGGGACCTTCTCGGCTGGCGTCGCGGGGACCTTGTCGGCCGGCGTCGCGGGGACCTTCTCGCCCGGTGCGCGGACCTTCTCGGTCGGCGTCGCGGTGGACCGCCGGCCCGAGCTGGCCTTGGCGGTGTTGCCGGCCGCTGCACCGCTGGTGCCGCCCGTCGCCGTGCCACCGCCCCCCGCCCTGCCGTTTGCGCCACCGGTCGCCGGGCCCGCCGCTGTGGCGGCACCTCCGGTCGCGGTCGGCGCAGTCTGCTCGGCCGGGGTCCGGGTGGTGACCTCGATCATGTCCGTCTCGTCCTGCATCGGCTCCAGGCTGGGGACCGGGTCGTACTCGACCCACTCTCGCCGTTCGTAGCGGCGTCGCAACGCCATCGCGCCGATCAGGCCCACCACGGCGCTGGCCGCCAGCAGGCTGGCCGTCCTGCTCCGACCGGACCGCTGCTTCGCGCGTGTCGCCCGCATCTTCTTCGCCCGCACCTTCTTACTGGCGGTGGTCGACCTGCCCGCATCGGCCCGCCGTTCGGCGGCGGCCCGGCCGGCCGCCTCCGCCTGGGCCTCGCGGACGGCGATGGCCAGTGGCGCGAGGGCCGCCATGGTCGACACGTAACCGCTCGCCGCCCGGTCCCGCATGACCAGCGCGGTCGGGGTAACCGCGCTGCGGGCCGCCCGCACCCGTGGGCCGACCGTGGCGCCGGTGCCGTTCGTTGCGTGCCCCGCCGCCCGCTTCAGGTGACCCAAGCTTCGACCAAGCTCGATCTTGGCAAGCTGGCTCTGGGTCTTGCGCCGCCCGTTTCCAAACACGGTCCCACCTCCTCAGAGTTGTCCCTTCGTCATCCTCCACCTTTGGATGCCTCCGCATGGCCAGATCGGGCACATGGGAGGATCCGCTTGGAACTGAACAACGAGTGAGGAGTACCCGTGGCCGAGGATCTCTACGCCACCCTGCACACCAACGCCGGCCCGATTCGGCTGCAGCTTTTTCCGAATCACGCGCCGAAGACCGTTCGCAACTTCGTGGAGTTGGCCGACGGCACCAAGCAGTACACCGACCCGCGGACCGGCCAGCCGGGCAGCGGCCCGTACTTCGACGGCACGATCTCGCACCGCGTGATCAGCGGTTTCATGATCCAGATGGGTGACCCGACCGGCACCGGCCGGGGCGGCCCGGGTTACACCTTCGCCGACGAGTTCCACCCCGAGCTGCGGTTCGACCGGCCGTACCTGCTGGCGATGGCGAACGCCGGGCCGGGCACCAACGGTTCGCAGTTCTTCATCACGGTGGCGCCGACCCCGCACCTGAACAACCGGCACACCATCTTCGGGCAGGTCGCCGACGAGGAGTCGGTGAAGGTCGTCGACGCCATCGCCAACACCCCGACGAACCCCGCCGACCGCCCGCTGCGCGACGTCGTCATCGAGCGGGTCGAGATCGAGCGCACCGGCTCCTGAAGGCGCGGACAGGGTACCTTTGCTCGCATGACTGAGCGCTCGGGCACCTGGGCTGTCCGGTGAGTGAATCACCACCGACCACCCCGGTCTGCTACCGCCACCCCGGTCGGGAGGCCTATATCCGGTGCAACCGCTGCGACCGGGTCATCTGCCCGGACTGCATGCGCGAGGCCTCGGTGGGCTTCCAGTGCCCGGAGTGCGTCAACGAAGGGCGCCGCAGTGTGCGGCCGGCGCGGACCGCCTTCGGTGGTGGTCTCGCCGGCCAGCACGGCTACGTCACCAAGGCGTTGATCGCGTTCAACGCCCTGGTGATGCTGCTCTCCATCGGCACCGACCGGGGTGGCGACGCGGTGGTGGGGGGCTCCGGCTTCGGTGGCCTGCTCGGCGGCAGCACCCCGTTGACCGAGTGGGGAGCCGTGATCGGGCTCGCGGTCTTTCCCAACGGCACCGTGGGTGGCGTCGCCGATGGCGAGTGGTACCGCCTGGTCACCGCGATGTTCCTGCACTACGGCGTGATCCACCTGCTGCTGAACATGTACGCGTTGTGGATTCTCGGCCGCACCCTGGAGGCGAGTCTCGGCCCGGCCCGGTTTTTGGCCCTCTATCTGATCGCCGGCCTCGGCGGGAACGTGGCGGCCTACCTGTTCAGCGCGCCGAACGCCGCCACAGCGGGCGCGTCAACGGCCGTATTCGGGCTCTTCGCGGCCCTGTTCGTCGTCGGCCGGCGGTTGGGGCGGGACGTCTCCCAGGTGGTCCCGATCCTGGTGATCAACCTGGTCTTCACGATAACTGTGCCGGGGATCTCGATCCCGGGTCACCTGGGCGGTCTCGTGGTCGGTGGCCTGATGGCCTTCGTCCTCGCCCACGCTCCGCGGTCGCGGCGCACGTTGGTGCAGGTGGGCGGCGGGTCGGTGCTCGTAGTGGTGCTGCTCGTTCTGGCCCTGTTCCGGACCGCGAGCCTGCTCGCCTGACGATCAGGCCGGGCGGGCCGCCCGTAGCTGCGCCGCGACCTCAACCGGGTCGGCGTCCAGGTCGAACCGGCCGAACAGGTGCAGTGTCTCCCCGGCATCCACCTCCAGGGCGGCGTTCGACCGGCCGAGCCGGGCTCGCTGGTCCACCCGGATCTCCGCCACCTGCGACCACGGCAGCCGTTGACGGCCGGCGAAACCGCTGACCACCGTCAGCCCTTCCGGGTCGACCGCGAGGCGGACCGGTGCCAGCAGGTCCCGGGCGGCCCAGACCAGGAGCGCGGCGGCGGCCAGCCCGGTCAGCGTGAGCCGGACCGGGTCACCGTCGGCGAGCAGGAGGCCGAGCGCGACCAGCGCCCCGGCCCCGATGATCTTGATCGCCGGCAGGGCGGCCGAGACCCGCCACTGCCGGGTCTCGGGCGATGTCGTGTCCATATCGCCAGCATGCCAGTGCAGCGGGCAGCCGGGCGGACCGCGTACCATCGATGCCAAGCCAAGTTACCGGGGAGTAGTCATGAGTGACGCAGTCATCGTCGGTGCCGTACGCACCCCCGTTGGGCGGCGCAAGGGAAGTCTCGCCGACGTGCACCCGGTCGACTTGTCGGCGCACGTGCTCCGCGCTCTCACCGAACGGACCGGCATTGATCCCGGCCAGGTCGATGACGTGTTCTGGGGCTGCGTCTCCCAGGTTGGCGAGCAGTCGTGGAACGTCGCCCGCAACGCCGTCCTCGCGGCCGGTTGGCCCGAGACCGTTCCCGGCACCACCCTCGACCGGCAGTGCGGGTCCAGCCAGCAGGCGCTGCACTTCGCCGCCGCGACCGTGCTCTCCGGACAGGCCGACCTGGTGGTGGCGGGCGGGGTGGAGTCAATGACCCGGGTGCCGATGGGCTCCAGCGTGGTCGGGGGAGCGCCGTTCAGCGCGGCCATCCTGGACCGTTACCAGGGGGTGGAGGGGGTTGCCGAGGACGACCCCCTGCCGTTCAGCCAGGGCGTCGGCGCGGAGCTGATCGCCCGCCGGTGGCGACTGACCCGCACCCAGCTCGACGAGTTCGCCCTCGCCAGCCATGAGAAGGCGGGTGCGGCGCAGGACGCCGGCGCGTTCGACGCCGAGCTGGCACCGGTCCCCCTCGCCGACGGGGGCACGGTCTCCGCCGACGAGGGGATCCGTCGGGACACGTCGCTGGCGAAGCTGGCCGAGCTCGCCACCCCGTTTCGGGCCGACGGCGTGGTGACCGCCGGCTCCGCGTCCCAGATCTCCGACGGCGCGGCGGCGCTCGCGGTCACCACCGCCGAGTGGGCGGGCCGGCACGGCCTGCGCCCGCTCGCCCGCATCCACACCGCTGTGGTCTGCGCCGACGACCCGGTCGCGATGCTGACCGCGCCCATCCCGGCCACCGCCAAGGCGCTGCGCCGGGCGGGGCTGGGCATCGAGGAGATCGGGGTGTACGAGGTCAACGAGGCGTTCGCCCCGGTGCCGCTGGCCTGGCTCGCGGAGACCGAGGCCGACCCGCAACGGCTGAACCCGCGCGGCGGCGCCATCGCCCTCGGGCATCCGCTCGGCGGATCCGGGGCCCGCATCATGACCACCATGTTGGCGCACATGCGGGACGAGAACCTCCGGTACGGCCTGCAAACCATGTGTGAGGGCGGCGGCATGGCCAACGCGACCATCGTCGAGCTGCTCTGAACCGCCCTGACGGCCATGACTCGTCCTGACGGGTATGACTCGTCCCGGTGGGCGTGACCCCCGGCGGGCATGGAAGATGCAAGGTTCGACCGTCTCGCCCATATCACCCCGTGCCCGGGCGTCGTTGGGCAGGGCATGGACGTCTTCTCCCGAACGTTCCTTCCCGCTGCGGCCGAGGCTGGTATCGCGACCCAGACCGCCAGCCGGCACATGCCCGTCTTCCGGCGCTGCGTTGGCTCGGGTGACGCCCCCATCCTGGTCACCCGGTGCAGCCACCCGAACCGGTCCACCGCCGGCGAGTACCTCCTGCTGCTGACCCACCGCCGACTGGTCGTCACGCGGCAGACCCGGGTGCTGCACCGGCTCCGCCTACACCTCAACACCGAGCTGCGCGAGCTGAGCAACGTCACCTGGGGCCCGGACCCGCGGCTGCACTGCCTGGAGCTGGCCGCTACCGCCATCGACGGCGTGCGGGAGCGGTTCGTCATCCGGACTCGGCACCCGAAGCAGGTGTGGCAGCTCGACGAGCTGCTCAACCACGCTTTCCGCGCCCGCGTACGGATCGCGCGTGAGCGGCTTGTCGCCACGATCGGCGACCCCGGCTCGACCCCGGTCCGGCCGGTTGCCTTCCGCCCGGCCACCGCCCGCTGACCGTTTCCTTACCGAACCCGAACACGGCCCCAGCGATGTCGCGCGGTCCCGATCGGACATCATGAGCCGGTGACCGTTGACGCGCCACATCGCGGGCTCGTTCTCCTCGTCGAGGACGAACCGGCCATCGCCGATCTGGTCCGGCTCTATCTGGCCCGGGACGGGTTCGGCGTGCATCTGGAGCGCGACGGCGACGCCGGCCTCGCCGCCGCCCGCCGGCTCCGGCCGGTGGCCTGCGTTCTCGACATCGCGCTACCCGGTCTCCCCGGCACCGAGCTCTGTCGCCGGTTACGCGAGTCAGGAGACTGGACACCGGTCATCTTCCTCACCGCGCGCGATGACGAGGTGGACCGCATCGTCGGGCTCGAACTCGGCGCCGACGACTACGTGACCAAGCCGTTCAGCCCACGTGAACTGGTGGCCCGGGTGCGGGCGGTGCTGCGCCGGGTCGCCGGGCCGCCGTCGGACCAGCCGCGGATCGTCGGCGCGGTCACGCTGGACCCCGACCGCCGTACGGTGACCGCCGCGGGGGATCCGGTGCAGTTGACCTCCACCGAGTTTGACCTGCTTGCCCACCTGATGGCCCGCCCGGGGCGGGTGTTCACCCGCGAGGAGTTGCTCGCCGGGGTGTGGGGGTACGCGGTGCCCGCGGGCACCCGAACCGTTGACGTGCACGTGGCCCAGGTCCGCGCGAAGCTCGGCTTGGCGAGTGTGATCCGTACCCATCGGGGGGTGGGGTACGCCGTCGATGCGTGAGCACCGGATCGACCCGTTGAACGGGGCGACGGCCGGCGCCCGGCGGCCCACACGCACCCGGCGCGGGTCGACCCTGACCGTCCGGGCGGTGCTGGTCACCTGCGCGGTCGCCCTGGTCTCGGTCCTGGTTACCGCGATTGTCGCGGTGCCGCTCGCGGTCCGCGGAGTGGAACACCGCGAGCAGCAGGCGCTGGCCGCCCAGTCCCGACTCGCCGCCGAGGCGTTACGCAGTCGGTTGGACACCCCCCGCACCGTGGATGAGGACCGGTTGCTGCGCCAACTGCGGGCGCAGGGCATCGAGGCGTACCTGGTGCGAGACGGGGTGGTGGACCGGCCGGGACTGCCGGCCCAGGTGGTGGAGCGGATCGCCGGGGGGCGGCACGTCGCCGACCGGCGTCTGGTCGCCGGACGACCGGCGTTGGTGCAGGGGCGAGCGCTGCCCGGCGGCGACGGGGTGGTGCTCGCGCGGGCCGGCTCGCTCGGCGGCATGTGGCGGCAGGTCGCCCAGAGCCTCTGGCTGCCCCTGCTGGCCGGGCTGGCGGCCGGGGTGGTCGCCGGTCTGCTGCTCGCCCGTCGCCTGGCCCGGCCGATCCGACGGGCGGCGGACGCTGCCGCGCGGCTGCGGGCGGGCGAGCGTGCGGTCCGCGTCCCGGTGGAGCCCCTGCACGAGGTGGCGGACCTGGCGGAGGCCCTCAACGGCCTGGCTGCCGCGCTCGCCACCAGTGAGGGGCGGCAGCGGGAGTTCCTGCTCTCCGTCTCGCATGAGCTGCGGACCCCGCTGACGGCGATCCGCGGGTACGCGGAGGCGCTGGCGGACGGGGTGATTGACTCGGCGGAGGTGGCCGGCACCGGGCGCACCGTGCTGGTCGAGGCGGAGCACCTGGATCGGCTGGTACGCGACCTGCTGGCCCTGGCCCGGCTGGAGGCTGTGGACTTTCCGCTGGAGCCGGTACGGGTCGACCTGGTTCGGCTGGCCGCGGAGGCGGAGCGGACGTGGGCGGCGCGGTGCGCGGCCGTCTCGGTGGCGTTCCAGGTCGAGGCGCCGGATCCCGCAGTGCTGGTGCACACCGATCCGGGGCGGATTCGGCAGGTGGTGGATGGGCTGCTGGAGAACGCGTTGCGGGTGGTGCCGCCGGGGGCGCCGGTGGTCCTGGCGACCCGGGGGGCCGGCGCGGACCCGGCCGCCGGCGGGGTGATCGAGGTCCGGGACGGCGGCCCTGGTCTGACCGACGGCGACCTGGCGGTGGTCTTCGAGCGGGGCGCTCTGCACCAGCGGTACCGGGGGGTGCGCAAGGTCGGTAGTGGGCTGGGCCTGGCCCTCGCCGCGGGCCTGGTCCGGCGGCTCGGTGGGGAGATCAGCGCGGGCCACGCGGCTGAGGGCGGGGCCGCGTTCGTCGTCTCGCTGCCGCCGGATCCTTACCAGACCCGAACCTCGGCCTGACGCCCTGCTCGCCCAGGTCGACCAGGCTGGACTCCCACCACCGGGATGAGAGGGAGAGTCATGGCACGTTGGGGAGTCGCCGCCACCACGCTGTTCGCGGCGGTTGCGCTTGGGCTCAGCGGTTGCGGCGCGGCCCAGGTGGCCGGGCCGGCCGGAGAGCAGGCCGTTGAGGTCGCCGCGGCGTTGGGTGTGGAGGGCCAGGCGCTGGCCGCGCTGGGTCTGGATCCGGTTGACATGGACCTGGTGCCCGTCGCCGCGTCGGATTCACCGGCCCCCGACGCGGAGGCGGGCCGGAAGGAACGGGCGGAACAGTGGCGCAAGCGGCGGCCGGCCCGGGTGCTGCTGCGGAAGAACAGCATGCACGGCGAGCTCGTGGTGCAGACAAAAGAGGACGGTCCGAGGACGGTGGCCGTCCAACGCGGTGAGGTAACCGCGATCGATGATCAGCAGATGACCGTCCGATCGTCGGACGGCTTTGAGCTGACCTGGACCTTCGCGCCGGAGCTTCGGGTGGTGAGCGCCGCCAGACGGTCCAGCCGGAGGCGGTCGAGGTTGGCCGGGTGCTCGGCGTTGCCGGCGCGAAGGACGGGGAGAACGGCGAGGCCCGATTGATCGTGCTGCCCAAGAGCGAGTAGTTCGCTCCTGGCGGCGGTTCGGCACGATGGTCGCCGGACCGCCGCTGCTACGTCAAGATCACGGCCGGACGAGGTACGCTATGGCGTCCAATGGTGCGCCCACCGGGGGAAACGTCCGTGAAGCTCTCGATCCTCATGCCGGTCTACAACGAGGAAGAACGCATCGCGGACGCCTTGAAGCAGGCTCTCGCGGTGGACTATCCGTGCGAGATCGAGCTCGTCGTGGTGGACGACGGGAGTCGGGACGGCACCGGCGAGATCCTGGACCGGGCCGATGACGCCCGGGTCCGCGTGATCACCCATCCGCGTAACTCGGGTAAGGGCGCGGCCATCCGGACGGCGGTCGACAACGCCGAGGGTGAGTACATGGTGATCCTCGACGCCGACCTGGAGTACGACCCGCAGGACATCGCCAAGCTGCTCGCGCCGGTCCTCGATGGGCGGGCCACGGTCGTCTACGGTAATCGCACCTTCGGCAGCCACAGCGCCTACAGCTTCTGGTATGTGATGGGTAACCGGGGCGTCACGATGGTGGCCAACGTGCTGTTCAACTCCTACATCGGCGATCTGGAGACCTGCTTCAAGCTGATGCCGATCGAGTTGTACCGCTCCCTGGATATTCACTCTCGCGGCTTCGGCATGGAGGCGGAGGTGACCGGCAAGCTGCTGCGCCGTCGGATCCGGCCGTACGAGGTGCCGATCAGCTATCGGGCCCGTGGCCGCGAGGAGGGCAAGAAGATCACCTGGAAGGACGGGGTCGAGGCGGTCTGGATTCTCGGCCGGGAGCGGGCCCGACGGCGCCCTTCGGACACCGCCCCCCGCTGATCCTCCGGGACCACCCTCCGCCGGGCCCGCTGCCCCGCTGCCCGCCGAGCGCCCCCGTTGACCGCTGCGCCGGAAGGCCAGTGCAGTGCCGGGGAGGTCAGTGCAGCGCCGGGGAGAGGAAGTCCACGACTGAGCGCCGCAGCCCCGACGCGTCCAGGCCGTGCCAGTGGGCGTGGTCGTCGGCCGACCCGTACCGTCGGAGTTCTTTGCGCCCGACGCCGAGTGCCAGCAGCCGGTGCGGACGGTCCGCCAGCGCCGCCGAGACCACCCGGCTGGAGGTCCCGGCGAGGTAGGGCTCGACCAGGATCACGTCGGCCCCGGCCCGATCGCGGAGCCCGGCGACATCGAACGGCCGCGGTCGGTTGGTGTACGCCACCGTGACGGGCAGGTCGGCCAGCGCCGCGGTGGCCGAGTCCAGGGTCGGTCCGACGGCCACCACCAGGGGTGCTCCCGGCCCGGCATCCCGCACCACCTGTAACGCACCGTCGATGCCCAGCGGCCGGTCGTTGCACAGCACCGACAGCCGCAGGTACGCCGAGGTCTCCGCCGCTACCGCCGTCCGCAGCAGCGGCGCCACCTCGCCGGGGTGGCCGGGCACGTGCACCGTCCAGCCGTGCAGGGTGTCGATCAGCGATACATCCGCCGGCGACAGGTGGGTCCGGCCCGCCTCCGGCCGGTCGTACGAGGCGCCCACGCTGACCAGCACCGCGCTCGCGTCCTGGTGGTCCAGGTCGAGCTTGAGCTGCTCGTACGCCCGCTCGACCAGGAACGGCGCGTAGGTGTGCACGATCGGCCGCAGGCCGGTCAACGCCAGCCCGCCGGCCACCCCGACCATCAACTGTTCCCGGATTCCGACGTTCAGGACCCGGTCCGGGTGCCGGTCCGCCGCCGGGGCGAAGAGGGCGGCGGAGATGTCGGCCAGCACCAGCGCGGTACGCGGGTCGTCGGCGAGCAGCGCGGTGGTGGTGTTGACGAAGGTGTCGCGCACTAGTCCTCCTTGGGGTCGACGACCGCCACGACAACGTGGGGCCGGTTGCCGTCATGCCCGGTCAGGGCGGTGTGCAGGGCGTCGTGGTCGTGTCCGTCAACGGTCGCCGCGGTCCAGCCGTCCACGGTGAACCGGGCTGCCGGTCCGCCTGGCCAGCCGTGGGTGGCGGAGGAGTTGTCGATCACGATCGCGGTGAGGTTGGCCAGGCCGGTCGTCCCGGCGTAGGTGATCGCCTCGTGGTTGGCACCCTCGTCCAGTTCGGCGTCGCCGAGCAGCACGTACACCCGGGGTTCGAGCCGGCCCTGGGCCCGTAGTCCGAGCGCGGTGCCGACGCCGAGGCCGAGGCCGTGACCGAGCGATCCGGAGCCGATCTCCACCCCGGGCACGAGCATCCGGTCGGGGTGGTCGCCGAGTCGGCTCGCCGGCCCACCCTGGTCGTCGAGCCAGTCGGCGGGGAAGAACTGCGCGGCGGCGAGCACCGCGTAGTAGCCGGCGACCGCGTGCCCCTTGGAGAGCAGGAACCGGTCCCGGTCTGGGTCGTCAACGGCTTCCGGGTGGACCCGCAGGACGCGGTGGTAGAGCACCTGAAGCACGTCGATGGTGGAGTAGACGTTCGTGCCGAAATCCCGGCCGGCGCGGACTCGTTCCAGCAGAGGAGCGACCGACTGTCGACCGTCGAGCGGCGCGGCGGCCTCGGCGATCGCTGCGGTGGTCGTGGTGGCTGTCATGCGGCTAGCCTGCAACTTGAAGCCAACTTCAGCTCAAGGTGACGTGATGCAGGAGTCATTGACCATCGGCCAGCTCTCCGCGCGCAGCGGGGTGGCAACGTCCGCGCTGCGCTACTACGAGCGGATGGGGCTGCTCCGCGCCGACCGCACCGGCGGCAACCAGCGCCGGTACGCGCGCAGCGAACTACGCCGGGTGGCGTTCATCCGGATCTCCCAACAGGTCGGCATCTCGCTGGAGGAGATCCGCGAGGCGCTCGAGTCCCTGCCGGCCGCCCGGACCCCGACCCCGGAGGACTGGACCCAGCTCTCCCAACTGTGGCGGAACCGGCTGGACGAGAAGATCACCCTGCTGACCCGGCTCCGGGACGACCTCGACGGGTGCATCGGCTGCGGCTGCCTGTCGTTGCGCCGCTGCACCCTCAGCAACCCGGGCGACCAGGTCGCCGACGAAGGGCCCGGTGCACGCCTGGCGATGCCGCGCTAGCCGACGGTCGTTCCGGTGTCCGCCGCGCTAGCCGACGGTCGTTCCGGTGTCCGCCGCGCTAGCCGACGGTCAGCAGCACCTTGCCGAGGTGCTGGTTCGACTCGACGAGGCGGTGGGCCTCGGCCACGTCGGTTATCGGCAGCCGGCGGTCCACGACCGGGTGGACCTGGCCGGCCACGATCAGCGGCCACACCTGCTCGCGTACCCCCTCGACGATCTCCGCTTTCTGGCCCAGCGGGAGGGAACGCAGGGCGGTCGCGGTCACCGTCGCCCGCTTCACCAGCAGCGCACCGAGATCCAGCTCCCCCTTCCGGCCGCCCAGCAGGCCGATCACCATCAGCCGGCCGTCGGTGGCGAGCGCGGCCACGTTCTGCCTCAGGTAGGCCGCGCCCATGATGTCGAGGATCACGTCCGCGCCCCGGCCACCAGTGAGCTGGCGAACCTCCGCGGCGAAGTCCTGCTCCCGATAGTCGATCGTGTGGGCGGCGCCGAGTGCCCGCAGCCGGTCGTGCTTGGCCAACCGCGCGGTCACCAGCACCGTTGCCCCGAGGGCTGCGCCGAGCTGGATCGCGAAGGTGCCGATCCCACTGCCGCCGCCGTGCACCAGCAGCGTCTCCCCGGCGGCCAGTTTCGCCCGCTGCACCACGTTTGACCAGACCGTGCAGGCCACCTCTGGCAGCGCTGCCGCCTCCACCAGGTCCATGCCGTCGGGCACCGGCAGCAGCTGACCGGCCGGGACCGCCACCCGCTCCGCGTACCCGCCGCCGGCCAGCAGCGCACAGACCGGCTCACCCACCGCCCAACCGGAGACGTCGTCGGCGACCGCGCTGATCACCCCGGAGCACTCCAGACCCGGGTACGGGGGCGCACCCGGGGGCGGCGGATAGAAGCCCTGCCGTTGCAGCACGTCGGCCCGGTTGACCGCGCTGGCCCGTACGTCAACGATCACCTCGCCAGGGCCCGGCACCGGATCGGGCACCTCGGACCAGACCAACGTCTCGGGCCCACCGAACTCCTGGATCGTGATCGCCTGCATGGTTCCTGTCTACCCGACGTCGGTACTCGCCTGGGAGCCCGTACTGCTAACACGCACTGTGGACGGCGTGTGGGTGGGCGTGCCTGCCCATCGGTGGGGCCGGCGTGGCAGACTGGGCACGGTCGTCGCCCCCTGGGGCGGCGCGCCGGGAGGGTTCGCCTAGTGGCCGATGGCGCTGGTCTTGAAAACCGGTAAGGCAGTGATGTCTTCGTGGGTTCGAATCCCACACCCTCCGCCCACCTGGGCAGCAAAAACGCCCCCTGACCAGCGCGAACGCTGATCAGGGGGTGTTCCTACGTTATGCGAGTAAGTCTCACTTCGTCTCGCCTGAAGCCGCTCGGGCTCACTGGTTGCGGCAAATGGGCGGCAAAGTTTGCCGGGCGGGCTTCGTGACACTTCCCGTCTGGCGGCTTGCGTCACCCGCCAGCCTCGGAAGCTTCGCCCGGCTCGGACGGGCCGAGCGCGTCCTCAATGCGCTTTCGAGCAGCTTCGTCCTGCCCGTCGATGCATGAGGCGTAGACCTTGAGCAGTACGTGCACGCTGTGTCCGGCCCACTCGGCGACCTGGGTCGCCGGCACGCCGGCATTCAGCCAGAGCGACACGGCGGCGTGCCGCAGGTGGTACGGCACGCGGGCCAGTACGGACCGCTGTTGAGCGGGCGTAAGCGCCTTAGCGCGTGCCTGTCGCCACGCTCTCAGATAGGTACTTTTCGACACAGGGCCGGGTCGCACCCCCGGCGCGTTGAACATTCGGCCGCCCGGCTTGCCGTGCTCCTTTCGATGGTGCCGCAGAATGCGGACGAGTTCCGGACAGGCCGGTACATCGCGCGTTGTCTTCTTTGCGCGGTGCTTCAACTCTCGATCCTCGCGCATTTCCCCGCTGTCGCTCCATTCTTCACCGACGTGCTGGGTTGAACCGCTGAGGTGAAGCCATCCCCAACCCTCTTCGGGTAGCTCGCATTCGTCGTCCCTGAGGTGCATCACCTCGGAGGGGCGCAGCGCCGCGAAGTACATGCACGCGTAGAAGCCTTCTAGGGCAGGGTCCTTGTCGCGCACGGCGGCCAAGAGTGAACGCGCTTGCTGCGGATTAGGTACGACCTTACGGTCCACCTTCTCCCCATTCTTAGGGGCGCGCCACTGGACGAAGTCCATTGGGTGCGCGTCGAGGTATCGCAGCTCTACGGCGTACTTGAGTGCGCTGTACAGAACGGCCCGCTTTCGAGCAACTGTGTTGGCGGCTGCCGGGCTACCGCCGAGGCGGGTTGCCAGCAGGTCGAGCGCTTTCCGGATTGTGGCGGCGTTCGCTACCTCGGCCAGTGGCAGCGTGTTGGTCTTGAGCCATTTGACGGCCGGCGCGAGATCGGCCGGCGGGTCGGCCTCGCGCTGCGACTTGTTGAAGGCCCACGAGTACAGGGCTCGCCGAATGTCTTCCTCAGAAGGTGCTCCGCGAGAGCTGCCGAGAAATGCCGGCGTGACGGTGGTAAGTGCGTCCGCGATGCTCTTTCGCTGGGTCGCGGCGGCCCGCGCCCATTTCATGTCCACGAACGCCACGGCGAGTTCGTACCACGTCCGGCTGTTCAGCTCCCGAGCCATCGGTTCGGGAAGGCCGCTCGGCTTGTCGAACGCGATTCCCTCGCGTTGCGCCACGACAAGGCGAGATCGGAAGCTTTCTGCCATTGCCCGAGTCTGGAAAGTCTTGCCGAACTCGCGGCCGGCTACCTCCCACCGGACGCGGTAGGTCTTGCGATCCTTGCCGGTCTTCCGGTCGCGTCCCTGGTATTCGCGGATGGTCCAGATTCGTACATCGTATGTGCTCATGCTGCCTCTTCGTGGTCGTTGAGCCAGTTGTCCAGGTCGCGGCGGCGGATGCGGAGGCTGCCGTTGGGGTATTTGATTGTCTTAGGTGCGCGGCCGGTGGCCTTCCAGCGGAAGAAGGTCGAGCGCTTTACATCGAGTTCGTCGAGGACTTCGGTAAGAGTGAGTAGGTTTCGGGCGGGGGTGGCTCGCTGCGGTCGGATGGTCATCGGCGAATGTCCTCCCTCGGGGTCGCGTGGAGGTAGATGCGCTGGAACATCGGGGGTCGGGGGTCGGGGTAGGGCCGGCTGATCTGCTGAACGTGCAGCGCTTGAGTGATAGCGGCGAGCGCTGCGGCTGTTTCAGCGGGTGTGCCGTGCAGCCTGATTCGCACGGTGAGCGCCTTTCGGTCGATGCGGGTCGCGTGTGGAGGGTCAGTTGGGCGGTGCGGCAGAAGGGCGTAGGGCGGCCCACTGAGAGCGCCGTAGAGCCAAGATCCGAGGCTTCCCGGTGTAAAGGCGTAGGGCGTGGTGCTCTCAGTGGCTCTCAGCGGGCCCGTCTCCGGGTGTCGGCGGCAGGGTCGGCGTGGCGGTGCCGCCGGGGATGGGCCGGGAGGCGTTGACACGTTGACAACCCGCCGTCGGGTGCGCGTTTCCGCAGGTAGGGGCGGGTGTGTTGCTGTCAACGGGGGGCGTTGACAGGCGTTGACACCCGTTGACACCGGTCGGGTCGGCGGTGGGGTTGTCAACGCCTGTCAACGGCTGTCAACGGGGGGTGTTGACAGCCTCAGGTGTGTTGTGAGCTGCGGAAACATCGCGGGTTGGGGTGGGTGTCAGCGTGTCAACGCTTTCTGGGTCCTCCGCGATGGCGCGGGGGTGTAGCTCGTAGCGGCCGTCCGGGCCGTTGCGGACCCATCCGAGGGCGGCCAGCTCGGCGAGCACCGCCGACACCTCGTCGGATTTCGGGAGCCGGCGGGAGACGCGTCGGTGTAGTTCGCGGCGGGTGAAGGTGGTCATGCTCTTGGTGGTGAGTACGCCGAGTACGTAGCGGGCGTGTTCGATTGCGGTGTCGGTGCCGATGGTGGTGATGGCGGCCCGGTAGTGGGCGGCGAAGAATTCGGCGAGGCGTACGGCGTCGGTCATGCGGTCGGCGTTGATGGGTTGTTGCCAGGCGTCGGCGGGGTGGTGGGCGACGTGCAGCAGCCCGGCTAGGCGCAGCGTGGCACCGGAGAGTTTGTTGCCCCATTCGCGCATGTCGTAGAGGCTGCCGCCGGGCCGCAGCTCGGCCTCGACCTGCTCGGCGGCGGTTCGCCGCACCGTGCCGGCTTCCTCGGTGAGCGTGATGACGGCGGGGTCTTCCCAGCCGGCGAGGGTGGCGGCCAGGTCGTGTATCCGGTCCCGGTAGCCGGCGGTGATTGACTCGGGGATCGGCGGTGTGTCCACCGACCGATACCCGGCCAGTGAGCGGGGCAGGGCGAACAGGAACCGGGCCGGTAGGCCGCGTCCGGCGAGGTCGGCGTTACCACCGAACTTGCGCAGCACCGAGGGCTGCGCCATGACGCACACGGTGAGCGCGGGTTTGTCGACCGAGGCTCCCTCGCGGGTCTGCCGTTCGTTGCTCATCGGTTGTCCCGCATGGCCCTTGAGGTAGGGGTCCAGGTTGGGTGCACCGGAGTAGCGGCCGGCGAGGGTGTCGAAGATGCCGCCCTCATCGGAGATGATCGCCATGCGTCCGCCGTTGGCGGCCATGAGTCCGATGAGCGCTTCGGGGGTGGCGTCGTCCACGATCAGCCGGGGCAGGCCGGGAACGGTGATGGCCTCGGCGGAGATAGCGGCGGCTACGGCCTCGGCGGCGGCCTCATCGCGCTTGCCCGGGTCGCTGGCCTTGGCCGCTTGGGCTTTGGCTTGTTCGGCTTGCCGGTCGGCGATGTCGCGCAGCGCGGTGGCTTCGGCGATCCTCGGGCGTATCGCTTCTGCGAGCGCGGATTGGGCGCTGAACAGGGGTGCGGTCATGGTGCGGTGTACCGGGGACTTCCGTTCACCGGGTCCGGCGATGACGGCAGCGAAGATGTTGACCGGCTCCCGCCATCCGGGTACCGGTTCGACCTCCAACCGGCCGCCAGCGCAGGCGGAGAGCACGGCGATGGCGAGGGTTCCGGCCATGGCCGGGTCGGTTTGGGTAAAGCGGGCGACGCCGGTCACCATGTCGCCGAGCCAGCGGGGAAACACGTCGGCCGGGAACGGCGGCGGCGCGGTGCTCGGCCCGGTTAGGGGCACTGGAACATCCCAGAGGGGGCCGGTGGGCGGTGGCGTGTCGGTGGTGTGCGGGTCGTCGGTGGGCACGAGTTGGAGTCGGGCGGGTGTCATGCGGTGCGTCCTTGCGTGAGTGTGGTGAGGCGGTCCCGGTGTCAACCGGGGTTGTCGGTGTGCGCGCCAGCTCGGCCAGCACGGCCATTTGCTCGGGCATCCCGCTCGTGCCGTCCAGCGGCCGGACCGCGTGGGGCCACACCGCTGACAGCGGGTCGGCGTAGTCGCGGCCGGCGAGCACGGTCACGGTGCCGCCGTGTCGATGCCGAGCCGGCGGGACTGTGCCCGCAGCGTCGGCACGGTGACCGCGTCGGGTTGGCCCATGCGCAGTTCGTACGGCTCGATCATGGTGTCCGGGGTGAGGAGCCCGTAGCGGGCGGAGAGGATGAACAGCCGCCCGCCGAGCCGGTCTGCGGCCCGGCGGCACGCCCGGTGGTAGCTGCCGGTGTACATGCGTCCGGCGGGCGCGGGCTGGTCGAGCTTCGCGCTGCCGCAGGGCACGATCACCACCGTGTCGTCGCGGCCGGTGATGGTGCGGCGCATCCGGGCGTTGACCGGGTCGGCGTATGCCTTGCAGGCGGCCTGCCGGGTAGTACCGATCGCCCGGCCCACGTCGGCATACGACCATCCGTCGATGAGCACCAGATCAACCGCAAGCCACTCCCGCGCTTCCCGGCACGCCGTTTCCAGCTCGGCCAGCGCGGTCAGCGCTTCCGATGGGGTGCGTGCGTTGGCCAGGGTGGTGGCGTAGTCGCCGACGTGATCGGTTGCCGTGTGGAGCTGCGGGGCGCGGTGACAACTGCGGTTGTCGTCAGGTCGGGTCACGCGGCCACCGTTCGGGGTCGGCGGGCACCGGCCCGGAACCCTGAGGCGATGGTGGCCAGCACCGCCCGGTGTCGCAGCCCGACGGAGAGCCCCGCGTGTTCCAGCGCGGTAGACGCCTCGTCGGTGGACAGGGAACCGCCCGCGACAAGCTGACCGAGGGCTATCGAGGCGAAGTACAGGGCGTCGTTGTGGTGATCCGGGGCACCGGTCACGCTCGCGCACTCCCGCTCGACGGCGGTCCGGACGTAGGAGCGTTCCCGTCCGCCGGGCAGTTCCACGACCACCGGCCGCTGCGGCGGCAGCGGGGCCGGGGCGAGCAGCGTTGCGAGCCAGTCCGGTAGCGGGGCGGGGCCGGTGTCCAGGTCGACGGTGTAGGGCCGGCCGGCGACGGTGGAGCCGGCGGCAACGACGTAGCCGCCGTGAGCGCGGGTATCGACCAGCGGGCCGATGGTGCCGGCAGTGTTGCGCAGGTCCGGCCCGCCGTCGGGGTGCCGGTAGTAGAGATGGGTGCCGCCCCGTCCGGTGGTCACGGTGTAGGTGGCGTCGATGCTGGCCCCGTGCTGGGCGGCCAAGGCAGCGAGCGTGTCCGTCCCCGATGGGTCGGCGGTGCTGTCGTCTTTCGGTACGTCGAGGTCGACCACCACGAGGTGGGACGGGCCGCACGCCAGGCCGATGCCGTAGGGGCGGGCGGTCCAGGCCCGGCGGATGCGGTCGGGGTCGGTGGTGGCGCGCGGCTCCCACCCGAGGTGCCGTCCGGCGTTGCGGCAGCGTGGGTCACGTCCGGTGCAGTTGTCGGCCGGATGGTCGGGAAAAGCGGGCCGCTTGTCATCGGGGCGTAGCGGGAAGACATGCCAGCCACGTGCGGCGTGGCCAAGGGCGGCGGTCAACAGCGGGTTGTCCGACATGGTGCGGGTCCTCTCCAATGGAGCGGGCAGGGTGTCGGGGGTCGAGCGGGGATGGCGGCGTTCGTGCCGGCCCTGGGCGCATGCGGCACAGTCACGGCGTTGCAGCAGCGCGGGCCGCCCGTTGACTGCGTGCTCGGCGGGAAGTAGCCGGCCGCAGATGTGCGGATACGGGTCGTCGCTGGCAACCGGGCGACCGAGGATTTTGCTTGCGCCGAGCCACCGGTCGGTGGGTGGCGTTTCTCGTTGCCGATGGGCGGCCATTTCGGTCATGGCGCTCCTTTGGCTACGGAGTGTTACGGCGTGTGGGTGTGCGGGGACGCGCCGGGTGCGGGCTGGCGTGGGTGTGTGTAGAGGGCTGTGAGGGCAGGGGTGAGGGGGTGGGGGGTGAGGCTGGTTTTGGGGGCTGGACCCCCCTTGTTGGTGTAGAGGCCTCACGCCCTCACGGGCAGGTCAGTGGGTACTACGGGGGCGTGAGGCCTCTACATGTGTGAGGGCTGTGTGAGGGGTGGGGTGTAGAGGCCTCACGCCGGGTGGCCGGGATGGTCGCGCAGCCAGGCGGCGAGGGTGTCGGCGGTGCGGTCGGGCAGCACGTCGATCGGCCGGCGGGTGTGCATGTCGAGCAGCACGGTCGCGTATCGGTGGCTCCGACGGCGGGCGAAGTCGTCCACGCCGAGCACCGTCGGTGTCACCGGCGGCGGGTCGGGCATCCGGCGGATCATCCGGATCAATGTGGAGCGCGACACCGATGCCGCTAACCGATGCGCCAGCCGGCTGCCCGGTCGACCGCCCACCGCGACGGCTTCCAGGTCACCCGCGACCACGACGGTGTGACGGGCATGCCGCCGCGTCAGCCCGGGCACCTGCTCGACGAACGTCCGCCGCCCGCATTCGGCGTTGGCGCAGGCGAATCGGCGGACTGTCAACGCGACCAGCACCTCATGACCACCCAACCTGACATCGACCAGCCTCCGCACATAGCGACCATGCACAGTGGTCGACCAACGCCGCAGGCGCCACACCGTGCCCGCACCGTCTGCGTCGCCGCGGTGATCCTGACCCCGACGCCCCGGACCACCACCGCCTCCAACCGCAAGCCCGTCAGGTGCGGCAGCAACGCCGGAATGATCTCCATCCCGGCAACCCAACCCGAACTACCGATGAGCGCGACTCACAAAATGTGTGCCAGAGCCAGTTTTCAGGCGGAGCCGACAGACCGATGGCCGTCGGGAGGGACCGGCACCCCGGAGGTCTGTACGTGTCGTGTTCGTGTCGGCTGTCCCGGGTTACGTCTCATGCGAGCAGGTCAGAGCTGTGGACTTCGTGGTCTTGAAAACCGGTAAGGCAGTGATGTCTTCGTGGGTTCGAATCCCACACCCTCCGCCCCTCGGAAAGCCTTGACGGCATCGCGGCCGGCAAGGACCTCGTGCCTAACTGGCGCTCCGCCAGCGTCCGTGGGCCGTCTGACCAACCAGGTTCAGCGCTGCGATAGTTAGCACGTGACGTGGGGAATCGGTGTGCTGACCGTGGACGACCTTCCCGGGTGTCTCGCTCTGGCGCAGGACCGGGGATGGCCTGCCGAGGACAGCAAGTGGCGCCTGCTGTTCGAGCTGGGCACCGTGTTCGGTGCCCGGAATGCGAGGGGTGAACTGGTGGGAACGGCGGTTCTGACCCGTTACGGCAACTCGCTGTCGGTGCTCAGCATGGTGCTGGTCGCGGCGCGCCATGGCGGCCAGGGACTGGGCCGGCGGCTCGTGACACACGCCCTCGCGGGCGCCCGGACCAGGACTGTGGCGCTGTTTGCCACCGAATCGGGCCGTCCCTTGTACGAAAAGCTCGGCTTCACCGCTGTCGAGGCGCTGCACACCTATATCGGAACTATTTCCAGCCACCCGGAGCCACGCTCCCGCCCGGCCTTGCCCGAGGACATCGCGGCAATCAGGGCACTCGATGCCGCGATTGTCGGCGCCCCGCGTGAGGCGCTACTGCAACGGCTGTTTTCGTTCGCCACCCAACTGCAGGTTCTGCAACTCGACAACGACATCGTCGGGTACGGCGCGGTGTGGCGCAACCTCGATCAACTGATGATCGGGCCGGTGCTGGCCACGGATCGCCACGCCGCCGCAACGTTGATAGGCGACCTGGCAGGCGGTGCCGACGGGTCAGTGCGGGTCGACCTGCTCGACCACGACTGCCGGCTACGCGAATGGGTGCAGGACGCCGGAGCAACCTTGCGGAGCAGCACCACGTTAATGATCTCAGGGTCGCCGTTTCTTCCGGGCGATCGCAGCCGCTGGTACAGCCCGATGATGCAGGCGCTCGGCTAGCTAGATCAACGGTTCACTCGGGGGACGTTGAGGCCCCCGCGGCAGAGGGCTCCCCGCCGGGGCCTAGAACGGCGCCGGCCTGATGTTCGGTCCGCGCCCAGTGCGGGCGGCTCCTGGCCAACGTCGACCAATTCCTGCGCCAGGTCCCGTCGCAGCAGTTCGGGCCGACCGTTGACATCTGTGCAGCCGGGCCGTTCTGGAATTGGCCCGCGACCCGCCGAACCGCCGTCCTGGCTTGACTCTCCCGCCAGGGGAGACTCGAGCATCGGTGCGGAACGGAGGAACCGAGCATGGACGACCTGATCCCGATTGGGCGTTTCTCCCGGATGAGCCGGCTGTCAGTCAAGGCCCTGCGCTTCTACAACGAGCAGGGCCTGCTCGCACCCGCTTGGGTCGACCCGTCCTCGGGCTACCGCTACTACCGGCGGGCCCAGGCCGAGCGGGCCGAGGCGATCCGGATGCTACGTGCAATCGATATGCCGATCGCGGACATCCGTGACCTACTCGCCGACGACGACCCGGAACTGACCGGCAAACGCCTCGTCGCGCACCGGGAGCGGTTGCGGGCCCGGCTCGCCGAGCAGGAGCAGATGCTGCGCTTCCTCCAAGCACTCATCGATCGAGGAGGACGAGTCATGCCCTACGACGTCATCGTGAAGGAAGCCGCCACCATTCCGGTGGCCAGCCTCACCCTGCACACCAGCCTGAATGCGATTGGTGCCGACATGGGCCGCGGCTTCGGCGCGGTCGTCGACGCCATCGGCAACGCCGGCACCGAGTCCAACGGGAAGCCGTTCGTCATCTACCACGACGTCATCGACGAACAGACCAACGGCGACATCGAGATCTGCATCCCGGTCCCGGCCGGCACCGTCCTATCCGGCGACCCGGTCCGCTACCGTGAGCTCCCCGGCGGCCCGGTCGCCACCACCGTCCACCGAGGGCCATACCAGGAGATCAGCCCCGCTTATCACGTCGTCACCGGGTGGATCGAGCAGGAGGGTATTCATCCAGCGGGCCCACCGCGCGAGGTCTACCTCAACGACCCCCAAACGGTCAGTCCCGCTGAGCTGCTCACCGAAGTACAGTTCCCCATCGACAAGACGCCGCGCTGATCGGGCGGCCAGCAGCTCCCCGCCACCCTGACGCCGGTCGCCGCCGCATTCCGGCGGCACGACTACCCCTGGCACGACAGCGATCCGTTCGCCGACCTCTTCCGCTCCTGGCGCGAATGTCAGGCAGGCTTGATGTTCTGAACGGCGGGACGTACTGTCGCTCCGAGCCAACTATCGGCCGGAGGTTTGAGGGGATGAGCAGTTCGGTCAATGTCGCTGACGCGGACGAATTCCCCCGCCCGTGGTCTTTGGTGGTGCGGGGCGCGACCTGGCTTCAATTGGCATTCGGGATTAGCTACCTTTCCGTGCTCCTTCTCTATGGCTTCGCTCGACTCACACTGGGGAGCCACGATTTCATAACCGGCGGGGATAATGATCCGAAGGATTTGGGAGTGGGTCTCGGCAACCTGCTTGCGAGGGTTCTGCACGCTCTCGGCACGGCTGCGGCAGTGATGAGTCCCTTCACCGGGGTTGTGCTTGGCTCCCTGGTTCTGCTCGGCTATGCGGTGAGTCGGCGAGTGCGAGTGGATTCAACGAGGCATTCACGTGTCTTCGTGGCGCTCTGCGTGTCTGCTGTCATCGCTGTGCTCGGCGGCACCGAGGTGTTCTCGGACCTTCGGACTTGGATCTTGGACTAGCCGCCAGTCGTTGTTTCCGGGGCGAAGGTGTATCCGTCGGGATCCTGGACCAGGCGGAAGCAGACGATCAGACGAGGCCCCCGGTGAGGAAGTGTAGGGCGAGCCAGGTCACGAACGCCAGCAGCGCGAACCGGCGCAGCCACACCCAGCCCGTGACGTTCCGGGCCGGCTCGCCGGGCTTGCGGCGCTGCGTGCCGAACCACAACCACACGTGCTCCGACAGGGTGTCCCCGTCGCGACTGTTCCGCACCGCCGTCACTTCGACCACGCCGAAGTACAGGAGCCAGACGATCCATGCGGCCGTGTAGTTACCCAGCCCGAAGGAGAGCCCGGCGACGGCACCGAGGAGAGCGCCGCCCGCGATGAACGGCAGGACGCGGTTCACCTCATCACCGCCCAGATGGACCTCCACATGTGCCCTGCCTCCCCATCTGTCCCGGAGACGACGGCGGCCTTGCCGCGCGGGGGCGCATTCGAGACAGTCACCGTCGTGGCCGGCGCGCGGGTGTAAACGTAGGCGGTCTTTCGCGTCTCCTCAAGGCTTGTGTCGTGTTCGGACACCTTGGTTCGCGCCGATGCCACCTGAGGGTCGGGTGGGCGAGACTGCTATCGGTAAATAGAGGCAGCGTGCGCTGGCGACCACCGTCAGCCGCGCAGGGCCAGATGGTACGACGAGGTCCACAGCACCACGGCGCAGCCCAGGCCGACCACGATCCGTACGGTCTCGTTCGCGAAGCCGGCCACGACGAGCAAGATGCCGACGACCGCGACGACGGTCAGCAGGGACGCGGTCCACCGGTACTGCCACTGGTCATACAGCCGGGCGAGTGGGAAGAAGTGCAGGCCCACGATTCCCACGTTGCCACGGCTCAGACCAGACCGAAGACGGAGAGCACCAGTACGCCTCGGCGACGAAGGTCGCGGGTAAGGGTGCGGCACTCGGCATCCACGGCGGACGGAAGGGGAGGCGTGGTGCGGGACGCGGATGTCACTTTCGAACCTCCGGAGCCAATCACAGTAGTCGAACTTTCAATCCATACCTGTAGCCCAGCTGGATTAGGCTGCGCGCATGGTGACGCGAGTGAATGTATGGATCGCGGGTGTGATCTTGGTCGATCCTGGGGGTCGGTTGTTGTTGCAGCTTCGAGACGGCAACACCGAAGTGGATCCGCATCGATGGTCGCTACCTGGTGGCCACCTGGATCCGGGCGAGGAGCCGCTGGTGGCTGCCCACCGAGAGCTCTATGAGGAGACCGGTCTCAGAGTCGATGAGCTGCGCCTGTTCTGGCGGGGCCTGGCTCCGGCGGGGAGCTTCCCCGGCACGGTCGGCGAGTTTTCGATCTTCTACGCGTCGACCAGCGCCACCGATGCGGATGTGGTGTGTGGGGAGGGGGCGGCGATGCGATTCGTTGACCGGGCTGACGTGCTCACCCTGGAGTTCGGGCGGGCTAACGCGGAGATCGTGCGGCGTTTCCTGGGCTCGGCGGAGTACCGCCAGTTGGTCCGGGCCGGTTGATCGCTGCTGCTGGCGGTGCCGACCACCGTCCCCGCCTCGCCTCGCCTCGGCATCGAAACCTCAATCGGGGAGCTTCCGCGTCGACCGTCGGAACGGCCCCCAGGCGACGAAGCGTTCGAATAGTTCGCGGGGGTGTGGTGCGTCGTGGGGGTTGAGGTGGTAGAGGTCGTGCATGGCTTCGTAGCAGAGTCCGGCGAGGTAGATCGACAGGCTCGGCTGTCGGGTGTCGTATTCGGCGGTGAGGAGGAGGCGGGCTTCGGCGCAGGGCCAGGGGTGGCCGCAGGCGCGGCAGGTCCAGGTGGGTCGTAGGGGTGTGTGGGGTGGTTGGTTTCTGGTGCGGTGGCGTGGGTGTTGGGGGTGGGGGCCGAGTCGTGGTGGGGGGAGGTGGTGGGGGTTCACCAGTGGCCTCCGTTGGCGCGCCATTGTTGGGCGGGGGTGAGTCGGCCGACGCGGCCGGGTTGGGGTTCGGCGAGGGTGGGTTGGGTCATCCAGGCGGGCAGGTTGACCGGCAGGTTCGCTGGGCGGTCAGGCCCGCTTCCCCGGTACGGCCTACTTCCCCGGTGTGGTCCGCTTGCCCGGTACGGCGCGTTGCTGCGGGGTGATCTGCCTGCCCGGTGTGCTCCGCCCGCTCGGTGCGCCCCGCCTGCGCGGTACGGCGCGTTCGGGTCGTGCGGGCGGGGCGGCGCGGTGTTTCTCCGACGCCAACCAAACCAGCGAATTCGCATCTGGACCTCCTTGATGTTGGTGGAGGACCGCCCCCACTGACAGCGCGGGGGTGGGGGCGGTCCGACAGGCGCCTCCGGCGGGAAAGTCCTCCACCGGCTCACGCCGTCTCAATTCACTCTCTGTGTTAACCACCTGGCGGCGGAAGGGCTTCATGCTGATCCTGGCGAGGGTCTGGCGATCGTGCTCTTTTCCTGGCGAAGCTTGGCGATCTTGCTGGTAGGGCTGGCGAAGTCTGGCGATCTTGCTCGTTTTCTGGCGGCGCTTGGCGATCTTGGCAAATCGGCTGGCGACGTTTGGCGATCTTGGTGGCTTGGCTGGCGGCGCTTGGCGATCTTGCTTGTTGGGCTGGCGTGGTGTGGCGATCTAGAAGAATCTCTGGAGGGCCGATGGAATCTGAACGTGCCGCTGATCTCATCCGGGTGCAGCTCCGTCGACAGCGGGCGCTCGCCGGCATGAGTCAGGAGGAGTTCGGGCGTCGAACGAACTACTCGGCGTCGACCGTGTCGGCGGTGGAAACCGGCACCCGGATGACTGACCTGCCGTACGCGTGTCGGGCGGACGAGATCCTGGAGACCGGCGGCCTCTTCGAGTCGCTGCTGCGGTTGGCGCACCGGGACGAGCAGCCCGCCTGGTTCAAGCCCTGGCTGGAGGCCGAGGCGGTCGCGCGGCAACTCCGCTACTTTCACCCGAATCTGATTCCGGGCCTGCTGCAGACCGAGAACTACGCCCGCACGGTCCTGCGGTTTGACGACACCCGGCCCGAGTGCGAGGTGGAGCAGCAGGTCTCGGCTCGGCTGGAGCGGCAGAAGATCCTGACCCGCGACCGACCGCCGCAGGTCGTGGCGGTCATCAACGAGGGGGCGCTGCGGCTCGGGGACGCCATCATGGCCGAGCAGCTCGCGCATCTGCTGCGGATGGCGGAGCTGCCGTACCTCCACATTCACGTGATTCCCACGGCCGCGGGCCTGCACGCGGGGCTCTCCGGGCCGCTCGCTCTGGCGATGCTCCCGGACGGAAGCCGGGTCGTACACCTGGAAGATCAGCTTGCCGGCGAGGTCGTCACATCAGAGGAAGGGGTAGCTACCCTTCAGACCAGGTGGGAGAGTGTGCGAGGCGTCGCCCTCCCGCAAGCCTCATCGGTCGCGCTGATCAAAGAAGCGGAGTACCTGCATGAACCTCAGTAATGCTCGCTGGAAGAAGTCCACTCGCAGCGGCACGAGCGGCGGCGACTGCGTCGAGGTCGCCGACAACCTTCCCGGCATCGTCGGGGTGCGGGATTCCAAGGACCCGACCGGGCCGGCGCTGGTGTTCGGGCCGGGGGCGTGGCGGGCGTTCGTCGCCCAACTGCCCGGCCGCGACTGACCCACGCGGCACCAGCGACGCCATCCCGATCCGGGTGTCGACCCGACCTGCGCCCGTTCCCACCTGGCAGATTTCCAGGGGACGGGCGCTTCATCGTCCACTCTGCCGTCACCCGGTGAGCAGCAGCGTGGCCGGGGTGGCGAGCAGGAGGAACGGGCCGAAGGGCAGGTGGCTGGACCAGCGGGCCCGCCCGGTGGCGAGCAGTGTCAGGGCGGTCACGGCGGCGAGGGTGAAGGCGAGCAGCAGCCCGAGCACCAGGAACGACCAGCCGTGCCAGCCCAGGAGCAGACCCACCCCGACCGCCAGCTTCGCGTCGCCGAGCCCGAAGCCCCGCCGGCCGAGCAGGAGGGTGCTGGTGGCGAAGAGCAGGCCCAGGCCGAGCCCGGCGGCGGTGGCGCGCAGCCAGGGCGCGTACCCGGTCTCGACGGTCGCGGCCAGTCCGAGCAGCAGCCAGGTGCCGAGGGTGGCGGGGCCGGTGAGTCGGTCCGGCAGCCGGTGCACCGCGGCATCGACGAAGGCGAGCGGCACCGCCCAGCCGAGCCACCAGGCCGCCGCGACCAGCTCGATGATGGGCCCGCCAGCCAGCAGCAGCGTCAGGCCGGCGGCGAGCGCGGCGACCTCCACCGTGCCGGGTGGGGGGCCGACCCGCGCGCCGCACCCGCCGCACCGGGCGCGCGGCCCGATCGCCGGCCCCGGTCGGGTCAGGCTGATCGGGGCGCCGCAGGCGTCGCAGCCGAGCCGGGCCGGCACCCCCACTGGTACGGAGTGCCGCACGGCGGCGAGTCGGAGCACCGGGGTGATCGTGAGCGCGGCCAGTAGTGAGCGGGGTGCGGTACGGCGGGAACCGGTCACCGTCATGTCGAACTCCAACGGCTGAATACGGAAAGTAATTGTTGGGCGGCGCTTCGGTCTCGACTGACCTGACCCGAGGGCTCCACGCCCCACCACCTCCGATTACTGAGCGTGTTCACCTGAATTGCCCCTGTTGCATCGGCTGTCGTCAGCCTATGCTCGCCCATTGAGTGCAATGTGCCCCTGCAACCATTCGATCAAGAAACTGCGGGCGGGGTGGGAGTCATCTTTCTTACAAGTCGGTAACGGTAAATGCGGATGCCTTGTATGGGGCCCAGATGGCGGCATCCGGCCGCGCTTCCGCATGTCCGGATTCACCGGGTAGCGACCGCCCGGTGGAGGTCGACGAGGAGGGTCGGGACAGTGCGAGGAAGGCAGCGCAGGGGCGTGTCGGCGTACCTGGTGGTGGGCGTGGTGTTGGCGGCCGTGGCCGGCTGCGGCACCGACCGGGAAGCGCCGGTGGAGGCGCTGGGCATGGTGGATCAATCTGCCCCGGCATCGGGGGAAGTGGACGAGCTAAATGCTCGGAAAGCCGCGCTCGCCGCCTATTCCGGATATCTCGCGGTGACGCAGGAAGCGAGTGGCGACAGCGACCCACACCACCCGGAACTCACCACCTACCTGGCCGACCCGTTGTTGACCCGGGTTCGGTTCACCATCCGCACCGCCAAAGAGCACGGCGCCATCCGTATCGGCACCCTCCGTTCGGACCCCGTCGTGACGGCCGTGGACCTCGCGAGTGTCCCGGCCACCGTCGAGATCCAGGATTGCCTCGACGCGACCGGCTGGCGGCTGGTCTACGCGGAAGATGAGCGGGTCGTGCCCGGTAGCCAGAGCACCCGGCATCTGGCCACCGTGACCGCGGCCCGATACCCGGACGGCCGCTGGCTGATCAATACCGGTGCCGCCCATGAGGACCAGCCATGCTGACCCGGGCCGCCCGACCGCGCCGCACCCCGCTGCCGGCGCTGGTCACCACCGGGCTGGCAGCGCTGATCACCACCGGCCTGGCCGCTGCCGCCGCCGCGCCGGCCGCCGCCGCGCCGGCCGCCGCCGCGCCGGCCGCCGCCGCGCCGCCCGCTGTCGCACTGCCAGCTGTCGCACCGCACCTTGTCGTCGCACCTCGCGTTGTCGCGATGCCAGCCGCCGTGCCGGCCGTTGTCGCCATGCCGCCCGTTGCCGCCGCGTCGGCCGCCGATCCGCCGGATGTGATCTGCCCGCCCTCGCAGACCACCTGCGAGGTCTGGGACGACGAGCCCGGTGATGGCGGTGGCCCGGGAGATGGTGGCCCCGGTGACGGCGGGGGCGGCGGCGGTGCGACCTGCCAGTGGGACGGCCAGGTCATCCCCTGCTACGACGAGGTGCTCGGTTGGTTCCACAACGGCGACGGCTGCTACTACAAGCTGATCGAGCCGCGGCCCGAGGGCACCCCGGAGGGCTTCGACTGGTATGTGCTGACCTGCAACGGGGGTGACCTCGGCTCGCAGCGGACGGAGCTGCTCGACGCCCCGCCGCCCAGCTTCGGCACCCCGCCCGACCCGGCGGAACTGGCCCGGGAAGCGCTCGCCTCGATCGACCTGCTCCCGCCGCGGGTGGCCGTCGCCCCCCGCCGGCACATCGGCGCCGGGCTGGTCGGCCTGCCGGTGTGGATGTGGGCCAGCACGGCCGGGTCCGGCCAGCCCCGCCACTACTTCGGCCCGCAGCAGGCCTCCGCCAGCGACCGGGGGTTGACCGTGCAGATCGCGGCGGAAGTCACCCGGGTGAGCTGGGACATGGGCAACGGCACCAAGGTGACCTGCTCGGGCCCCGGAACAGCGTACGAGTCCGATAGCGCGCTGGCCGGAAAGCGTTCCCCGGACTGCGGCTACCACAGCGGCTACCCGGAGCCCGGCAACTACCAGATCCAGGCGACCACGCACTGGACGGTGAGCTGGAGCGGCGGCGGCGAGAGCGGCAGCTTCGAGGTCACCCGGACCAGCGGCACCGTGACGATCGAGATCGATGAGCTTCAGGTGGTAACCCAGTGAGCCTCGCGACCAGCAACGCAGCGGCGACGGCCGACGCCCCGATCACCCCGCCCAAGGTGCTCCGGCAGCGCCGGATGCGCCCCGGCCTGCTCGGCCTCGCCGTCCTCCTGATCGCCCTCGGCGGACTCGGTTCGGCCTTCGCCGTCAACGCGGTCCGCGCTACCGGCAGCTACCTGGCGGTGGCCCGACCGGTCGAGGTCGGCCGCGTGGTTAGCGCCGACGACCTGGTGACCGTGCAGGTAGCCGGTGGGGCGGGGCTATCCCCGGTGCCGGCCGGGCAGCAGGGCGAGGTGGTCGGGAAACGGGCGAAGGTGTCGCTCGTCCCCGGAACGCTGCTCACCATGGAACAACTCACCGACAAACCGCTACTCGCCCCCGGCCAGCAGCAACTCTCGGTGGGCCTGGACCTGGCCCAGGCGCCGGCCCGCCAACTGCACCCCGGGGACAAGGTGTCCCTGGTCAGCACCCCGGCCGGCAACGACGACCGGTCCGTCACCACGGCGACCCGGTTCGAGGCCACCGTGATCGACGCCAACATCGTCGGAAACGACGACGAGATGGTGGTCTACCTGGCGCTCGCCGTACGGGACGTGCCGGCGGTGGCGGCGCTGGTGGCCCAGGACCGGGTCGCCATCGTGCTCACCGGGGCGGCCTGAGTATGGCGATCATCGCGCTGGTCGCCGCGAAGGGCTCGCCCGGGGTCACCACCTCGGCGCTGGCCTGCGCCCTGACCTGGCACCGGCGGCTGGTGCTCGCCGAGTGCGACCCGGCGGGAGGGTCCCTGCTCGCCGGCTACCTCGGTGGCACGCTCGACGGGCCCCGGGGCATCGGCGAGCTGGCTGTCGGGGAGTTGCGGGACGGCAACCTGGAGGCGACGTTCTGGTCGCAGCTGGTCGACCTGGATGCGCCGAAACGGGAACGGCTGCTGCTGCCCGGCGTGGTCGACCCTGCCCAGGCCGGCAGCGTCACCCCGCTCTGGCAGCGGTTCGCCGACTTCTTCACCGAACTCGACCGCGGCGACCCCCCGTACGACGTCCTCGTCGACTGTGGCCGCCTGCACGTACCCGGCCCGCCCTGGCCGCTCCTGCGCGCCGCCTCGGTGGTGCTGGTGGTCACCCGGGCGCGGCTGCCCGAGGTCTCGGCCACCCGCGCGCTGGTCCGGACGATCCAGCGGGACTTCACCGAACACCGGGTCGCCCCGGGCACGCTGCGGCTGCTGCTGGTCGGTGACGGGCACGGGCGCGGCGAGATCAGCAAGGCGTTGCAGGTGCCGGTCGTCGCGCGGCTGCCGCACGACCCGCGTACCGCCGAGGTGTTGACCCTCGGTGGGACCGTGCGGGTGGGCCGGCCGCTGCTGCGCGCCGCGAGCGAGCTGGAGGTGCCGATCGGGACGCTGCTCGACCGGCGGCGGGCCCGCCTGGCCTGGCCGGTGGCGGGCCACGAAGGCGCCGGCGCGGTGACGCAGGAGGCGTCGAATGCGATTTGAACCTGTCTCCGCCGACCCCCGGCGGCACCCCCCGGCCACCGCCCCGACCGTCACCTCGACCGCGCCCCCGCTGGCCCCGCCGAATGGTCGGCAGCCCGGGCCCGCCGCGGCCCGGGCGGAGCCACCGCCCCGCCCCCGGGTCGACTTCCAGGTCGTCCGGGAGCTGCGCCGAGAGCTCAGCGAACGGCTCACCCACTGGCAGCGCGGCCGGGAGTTCGACCCCGACGCCGAAGACACCGAGCGCGCCCGGCTGGCGGTCGCGGTCGTCTCCGCGTACGCCGACGCGGTCCGTCGGGCCGGCACCCCGCTCACCGCCGACGAGGAACGGATCCTGCTCGACCAGGTGACCGCCGAGCTGGCCGGGCTCGGCCGGCTGCAGACCCTGCTGGTGGACGAGAGCATCGAAGAGGTGCACATCCTCGGCTGCGACCAGGTGCGCGTCACCCGGCGCGGCGGTGGGGTCGACTGGATCGAGCCGATTGCCGACAGCGACGAGGAGTTGGTGGAGATCCTGCAGGCGGCGGCCCGGCGGGCGGGCGCCACCGAACGCTCGCTCTCCACCTCCAAGCCCACCCTCGACCTGCAACTGCCCGACGGCAGCCGGCTCGCCGCGGTGTTCCTGGTCAGCCACCGCCCCTACGCGGTGATCCGTAAGCACAACACGCTCGATGTGGGGCTGGACGACCTCGCCGGCGGCCGGAACGACCTGGACGAGATGCTCGACCCGTTGCTGCGCGACTTCCTCCGCGCCGCCCTGCGCGCCGGCCTGAACATCATGGTCGCCGGCCTGGCCGGGGCGGGTAAGACAACCGTCATCCGGGCCCTGATGAACGAGATCCCGGCAGATGAGCCGTACGTGCTGCTGGAGGAGAGTCGGGAGCTGCTACCGGCCCGCCGCGGCGACCGGCACCGGGCGGTGATGAGCTTCGAAGCCCGCGAGGGGCACGGCGAACGCGGGCCGGACGGCCGTCCGGCCGGTGAGGTCAGCATCGCCGACCTCATCCCGGTGTCGCTGCGGATGGGCGTCCTGCGGATCATCGTCGGCGAGGTTCGCTCCCGGGAGATCGTGCCGATGCTCCAGGCGATGACCACCAGCCGTGGCTCGATGTGCACGATCCACGCCCGCACCCCGGCCGGCGTCGGCGACCGGATCATCGAGCTGGCCCTGGCGCACGGCCGGGAGATGACCGTGGAGCAGGCCCGCCGGATGGCCGGCAACGCCCTCGACCTGATCGTCTACGTCACCATCGAGGACGAGACCGCGATCGGCGGTCGCAAACACCGCTTCGTCTCCCACATCGAGGAGGTGATCGGCGTCGGCGACAGCGATCGGATCACCACCACCACGGTCTTCGGGCCCGGCCCGGACGGGCGGGCGGTGCCCCGGCACCTACCGGAGCGGATCCGCGCGCAGCTCCTGCGGGTCGGCTACGACACCCGACTGCTCAGCCGGTGGATCGAGGCGGGCAGCGGCGCGTGGCGGCGCCCCCGGCAGACGCGGCTGGCCCAACGATGAACGCCGCCGTCGACATCGAACTCGTCGCGGTGCTCTCCGGTGCCGCCTGCGTGGCCGGGCTGCTGCTGGCCGCCGTCGCGATCGTCGGCACCCGCCGCCCACCCGGGCCGGGCCCCGGAGCCCGGCGCGGGCTCAGCCGGCTTGGCCTCGGCACCACGGCGCGGGAGCGCCGCTTCCACCAGCTGCTCCTCGTCGGCGCGGTGTTCGCCGGCGCGCTGGGCTTCCTGCTGACCGGGCTTCCGGTGGTCGGCCTGCTGGTCGCCGTCGCGGTTCCCGGCACGCCGTGGCTCTTCGCGGTGGGCCGGGCCGAGCAGCGGGCCATCGCCCGAATCGAGGCGGTCGGTGAGTGGACCCGACGACTCAAGGACATCTCGGCCACCGGGCAGGGCCTGCAGGCGGCGATCACCGGCACCGTCGCCACCGCGCCGGAGGAGATCCAGGAGGAGGTGCGGCTGCTCGCCGCCCGCCTCCAGGCCGGCTGGCTGGCCCGGCCCGCCCTGTTGGCCTTCGCCGACGAGATCGCCGACCCGGTCTGCGACCAGGTGGTGGCGGCGCTGATTCTGCACCTGACCGATCGGGGGGAGCGCCTCGGCGACGTACTCGGCGCGATCGCCGCAGCCGCCAGCGCCGAGGTCGCCACCCGGCGGGAGATCGAGGCCAAACGTACCCAGCCCCGGTTCGCGGTCCGCTTCCTCACCGGTATGACCCTGGCGGTGCTCGCGTACGGGCTGTTGAACACCGACTACATCCGCCCGTACGGCACCCCGACCGGGCAGCTCGTGATGGCGGTGCTCGGGATGTCCTTCATCGTCCTGCTGGCCTGGGTCCGGGCGATGAGTCAGCCGCAGCGGCCGGCCCGCTTCCTGCCGGCGCCCGAGCCGCAGGAGGTGCTGACGTGACGGACTGGCTGTTGACCATCGCGGTGACCGCCGGGGCGCTGGCCGGGCTCGGGGTTTTCCTGGTGGTCCAGGAGCTCCTTCCGGCGACCCCGGCGCTCGGCCCCGCGCTGCGGCGGCTGCACCAGCCGCCGGGAGCGTCCCACCCGGCGGGGCCCGCCGGCCAGCGGCTGGAGTGGCTGACCGGGATCGCCCGGTGGCTGCGTCCGCCGCACCAACAGCTTGCCCTGCTCGGCCGCAGCCCCGAGCAGTACGCCCTGTCGTTGCTGCTCTCCGCGTTGATCGGCCTCGCCTCACCGACCCTGCTCAGCGTCACCTTCGCCGCCACGGGCGTCGCGCTGCCGGTGGCCGTACCGGTGCTGGGCAGCCTCGGCCTGGCGTTGATCTGCGCGTGGCTCGCGCACCGCGCGGTGCTGACCAAGGCGGAGGCGGCCCGCGGCGAGTTCCGGGCCGCCGTCTGCACCTACCTGGACCTGGTGGCGTTGCAGCTCTCCGCCGCGCACGGGCCGGTGCAGTCGCTGGAGCGGGCGGCGGAGGTCTGCGACGGCTGGGTCTTCGACCGGATCCGGGAGTCGCTGCGCCTCGCCCAGCTCCAGATGCACTCGCCCTGGGACGAGCTGCGGGACCTCGCCGATCGGATCGGCATTCCCGAGCTCGGTGACGTGGGAGCGATCATGCGCTCCTCGGGCAGCGAGGGCGCGCAGGTGCACGAGACCCTGCGCAGCCGGGCCGACTCGCTGCGCGACCAGATCCGCACCGACAACCTGGCGCGGGCGGAGGGGGTGACCGGCCGACTGGACATCCCGGGTGCCCTGCTCGTCTTCGTACTGCTTGGTTTCGCCACCTACCCGTTCCTCGCCCGTCTCTGACGACCGTCCGACAAGGAGCCCGCCATGTCCCTCTTCGTTCACCTACAGGTCGCGCTGGCCGCGCGCCTGGCCGAGCTGCGTTCCGACCGCGAGCGAGGGGACAGCCCCGTCCCCACCGCCGTGATCATCTTTGGTCTGGTGGCCGCCGCGATCACCGTCACGGCGCTCGTCGCCACCCGGGCGGAGGACTGGATGAACGCCATTCCGACCGCGCCCTGATCCGATGTGTGTGCGACGGTCCTGCCGTGCCCTGCGCCGACGGCTCGGCGGCACGGACCGGGGCGCCAACCCGGTGGAGCTGGCGGTGGTGATGCCGGTGATCTTCGTGCTGCTGTTCGGAGCGATCCAGGTGGCCGCCGTCTTCATCGCCCGATCCACGGCGATGCACGCGGCGCAGAGCGGGGTCAACGCACAGCGGGTGCTCAACGCCCCGCCGGACGCGGGCGCGGACCGGGCGCGACGCTTCCTCGCCGCGGCCGGCGGCTGGCTGGTCGACTGGGACTCCCCGGGGCCGAGCTGCCAGACCGACGCGGCCGACGTGACCTGCACCGTCCGCGGCCGTTCGCTCTCCGTCGTACCCGGCGTCGACTTCCCGATCAGCGAGAGCGCACACGGGACGGTGGAACGGTGGACGGAGCCGTGATCCGCGACCGTGGCCGACGCGGCGACCGGCAGCGCGACCGTGGTCGACGCCGTGGCCCGCAGCGCGACCTTGGTTCGGTCTCCGTCGAGGCGGCGATCCTCGCACCGGCCTTCATCGGGCTGATGGTCCTCGCCGGGGTCGCCGGGCGGACCGCGGTCGCGGCCGAGGCCGTCGAGGCGGCGGCGCACGACGCCGCCCGCGCCGCCTCCATCTCCCGCGACGCGGGCACCGCCGCCGAGCGGGCCCGGGAGGCGGCCGTCCGACAGCTCGACTGGCGCGGTCTGAACTGCACGAGTACGCCGACGGTCGACCTCAGTGGCACCGTCAATGGGCAGGCGACCAGCTTCGCCGCCGCGTTCCGGAGCCCGATCGGCCAGCAGGCCGCGGTGACCGTTCGCCTATCCTGCACCGTCGACCTGTCCGACCTGCGGCTGGAGACCATTCCGGGGGTGCCGAACAGCCGTCGGGTGTCCGCCAGCTTCACCTCGCCGCTGGACCGTTACCGGAGCAGGGCGCTCGGGTTCGCGAGTGTCGACGCCGTACCGGTGTCGAACCCGGCTACGAGTGGGCGGTGACGAGCATGCGGGACGTCACGGTCACGGTGTCACCCACGGCGAGGCGGCCGGGGCGGACGACGGTCCCCCAGACGCCGAAGGTCAGGTCCGGCCGCTCGGCGAGGGCCTTGAGGAGCCGGCCATCCTCGGGTAGGTCACCCTGCACCATGTCAATCATGATGCAGCGGGTCTGTAACTCCTGTGGCCGCAGGATGACGGTCGGCCCGACCTGTAGGTCGTGGCCGAGCCAGCTGTCGTCGGGGAAGCCGGTGCCGGGGAGGTCGATGACGAGGTTGGCGCGGAACCTCGCCGGGTCAACGGGTTCTCCGATCATCGCGGCGAGTTGGCGCAGCCCAGCCGTGGTGATCAGGCTGACGGGTCCCTCGTCGTGGTGCTGGACTCCCGCCTCGCGGGCAATGGTGACGTTCCTGCCGATGGCGTGGCTGACTGCGGTGTGTCCGGCCGGGTCATCGGCGGCGAACACCTCTCCGTCCGGCAGCTCCACAGTAGGCACGCGCTCGCCGAAGCGGCCACGAAAGTGGAGCAGGCCGGGCATGCGCCGGAACCGGCGGGTGTTCTTGCCGCTGCCGAGTTTGCCCGCAACATCGCGGACCGCCCAGAGCCGGTCGCCGATGAGTCCTCGCTGCTCGATCTCGACGTCGTCGAGCCGCTCGCCGAGCAGTGACTTGATCGGGTATCTACGGATCTCAGCCACCTTCATCGAAGTCACGTTAGCGGGGGCGCCGTACCGGTGGTGTCCCCGATGACCGCCGGCCCGACGCGCCGCACCGCCTCGGGCCGGGACGATTCGGGCCGGGTCAGTGTCTTCCTGGCCATCGCCGCCCTGGGCATTCTCACCGTGGTGGCGCTCGCCTTCGACGGGGCTGGGCAGCTACGCGCGCTGCAGCGAGCTGACAACCTCGCCAGCGAAGCCGCCCGCGCCGGGGGCCAGTCGATCGACCTGGCCACCGCGATCGAGGGAGGGCCGAAGCGGATCGACGAGCCGCAGGCGCGGCGGGCGGTGGCCGAGTATCTCGCCGCCGCCGGTGCCAGCGCCCACACCGTCAGCTTCCCGGTGGTTGACGGGGAGACCGTGGTTCGGGTGCGGGTCACCGTCACCTACGAGAGGTCGCTGCTCGGCCTCGTCGGCTTCGACGACACCGTCAACGTCACCGGGGAGGCGACCGCTCGGGCGCTGACCGGTGGACTGTAGGAAGGAAAGCCGCCATGTCCACATCGGCTCGTCTCCTTGGCCGGGTGCTCACCGGGTTCGGTGCCCTCGCCCTACTCGGTGTGCTGCTGGTCGGCGCCCCGGTGGCGCTGCTCGCGTTCGCCGGTAACCCCCTGCCGGCGCAGGTGCCGACCCTCGGTGAGATCGGCACGGTGTTGACCAGCCGCGACGACGGCCAGCTCTTCATCCGGGTGCTGGCGGTGGCGGGCTGGGTGGGCTGGGCCACGTTCGCCCTCTCGGTGCTGGTCGAGGTGGGAGCCCTCGCCGTCCGTCGCCCCGCACCCCGGTTGCCGGGGATGGGCCGGCAACAGCGGGCCGCCGCCGCACTGGTCGGTTCAGTCGCATTGATCGTGGTGGCGAGTCCCGTGGCGGCCAGCGCGGCGGCGGTGGCGGCAGGCCCGCCAGCATCCACGGTGACGGTGGTAGCGGACCCAACAGCCCAAGCGGCGGCAGGCCCGACAGCACCCAGGGCCGCGGCCGCACCGACTGCCGCATCCGCTGCCTCGACCGCCGCGCCGACCGCCGCATCTATTGCCTCAACCGCCGCGCCGACCGTCGCGCCCGAGCGGGCACCGGTCTATCGGGTGGCCAGGGGCGACTACCTCGGATCGATCGCCGCGCGGTACCTGGACGGGTTTGAGGACTACCGGAGCCTCGCCACGCTGAACCGGCTGGCCGACCCCGACCGCATCCACCCGGGTCAGCTCCTGCGGCTGCCCGCCGAGGCCCACGACCGTGGTCCCGGCCCCCACGCCACCGGACGGCTGGTCGCCCGACCGACCCCGCCCCAGCCGCCCGCACCGGCGCCGGCCGAGCAGGCAACGCCGCCGTCACCTGCGGAGTCGGCTGTGTCGGGGACGGCGGTTTCGGACGCGTCCCCGACGGATACGGCAGCCTCGGACGAGACCGCTCCGGATCCGGCGGCGGAGGTGCCGATTGTGGCCGTGGGTGCAGCCGGTCCCGCCGAGCCGAACCGGGTGAATCGGCCGCTCGCCGTCTCGGCGGTCCTCGCCGTGTCGAGTATCGTCGGCGCGCAGATCGGCGCCCTGCTCGGCCTGCGCCGACGCCCGGCCACGGCTCGTGGCGGGACCGACCGTCGGGCGTTGCCGAGCGGTCAACGGCAGTGGGAACTGCCGGCTGGCCGGCACCGGCGGGATTGACTCCGGCCGACGACTGTCCCCGGCCCCTACGCCGGCGGGTCGCCCCAGCCATCGGTGTGCACGGCCTCGGTTAACGGGCGCTTGCTCCGCCAGCCGTGCCGGGCCAGGTCGGGTACCGCCTCGAAGTGGGTGACCGGGCCGAGGCAGAGCCAGGCCACCGGACGGATCCCGGCCGGGATCCGGAGCAGTTCGGCGAGCCACTGCTCCCGGTAGAACGACACCCAGCCGACGCCGAGCTGCTCGGCGGTCGCGGCGAGCCAGAGGTTCTGGATGGCCAGGCAGGCCGAGTAGAGCCCGGTGTCGGCGATAGCGTGCCGGCCGAGGACCGCCGGGCCGCCCCGGGACGGGTCGTAGGTGACGACGATCGACAGGCTGGACTCCAACACCCCATCGATCTTGATGCGGGCGAACCTCTCGGCCGCCTCCCCGGTCAGGGTCGCGGCGAAGACCTCCCGTTCGGTGCTGACGTGCTCGTGAAAGGCGCGGCGCAGCTCCGGGTCGCGGACCAGGATGAAGTCCCACGGCTGCGAGTATCCGACGCTCGGGGCCGCGTGGGCGGCGGCGAGCACCCGGTTCAGGGTCTCGGCGGACACCGGCGCCCCGGTGAACTGCGCCCGCACGTCCCGGCGGCGGTGGATGACGTCGTACAGGTCCATCGGGTACCTCGCATGATCACATCGCCGAGCACTCTAAATCGAACACCAGGGACGATGCCAGAACGCGCGCCGAGGTCGGGCGCCGGCTCTGGCGCGCCGGACACCGCCGGCGTCATGCTGTCCCGATGGGCGTACGCGTCGAACGGTCCGCGACGGTGACCACAGTGATCCTGGATCGGCCGCAGGCGCGGAACGCCGTGGACGGTCCGACCGCGCGGGCGCTGGCCGACGCCTTCCGCGCCTTCGAGGCCGACCCGGACGCGGCGGTGGCGGTGCTCTGTGGTGCGGGCGGAACGTTCTGCTCCGGTGCCGACCTGAAGGCGATCGGCGCCCCCACCGGCAACCGGGTCGCACCGGACGGGGACGGCCCGATGGGTCCGACCCGGATGACGCTGTCCAAGCCGGTGATCGCGGCGATCTCCGGGTACGCGGTGGCGGGCGGGCTGGAGCTGGCGCTCTGGTGCGACCTCCGGGTCGCCGAGGAGGACGCGGTGCTCGGCGTCTTCTGCCGGCGTTGGGGCGTACCGCTGATCGACGGTGGGACGTTCCGGCTGCCCCGACTGATCGGCGAGAGCCGGGCGATGGACCTGATCCTCACCGGCCGTCCGGTGCCGGCGCCCGAGGCGTACGCGATGGGTCTGGTGAACCGGCTGGTCGCCCCCGGTACGGCTCGGACCGCAGCCGAGCAACTGGCCGCGGAGCTCGCCGGGCACCCGCAGACCTGTCTGCGCAACGATCGGGCCGCGGTGCTGGCCACGGCGGCGCTGCCGGAGCCGGCGGCGCTGGCGACCGAGCTGACCTACGGAGTGGAGTCGTTGGCCGCCGACGCGGTGGCCGGGGCGGCTCGGTTCGCCGCGGGTGCCGGCCGGCACGGCGCCGGGGCCTGACGGGGCCGGGGCCTGACGGCGCCGGGGGCCTGACGGGTCAGTCCAGCGCGCCGCCGACCGCCGGGGCGAGCAGCGCGAGTAGCGCCGCCGGGGCGTCCCGGCGCTCGTCCAGGTGCAGCACCAGGTCCTCGATCGCCTGCTGTCGGTGCCGGTCCAGGATCCGCCCGGTCAGGTCCCGATACTTGTCCACGATGTCGGCGTCGCTGAGTGGCCGCCGCACCGAGCCGAGCGGCGTCTCGGTGCGTTGCTCGTGGGTCTGACCAGTATCGGTGGTCAGGCATACCCGCCCGGCAGCGGCCGGTCCGGACACCCGGGTAACGGTCGTCCGGTCGATCAGCCGCCACACGTCGTCCTGGTCCAGCCGGTCCGGTCGGAACTGCTCCACCGAGACCGCGCCGTCGAGGAGCGCCGCCGCCGTCGTGTAGCAGACGGACATCTGCGCCGCGACGCTCTCGATCGGCCGGTGGAGCGGGAAGACCGCGTGGTCGAAGACGGACTCGGCGACCTCGATCTCGATTCGTTCGATGGCGGTGGGGTCGACACCGTCCGTCGCCCGCAGCGCCAGCGCCGCGTCGATCGCCGGGTGGGTGTACGCCATCGCCGCGTACGGCTTGATCGTCTGTTCTGGCAGATACCAGTGTTCGCCCAGCGCATCGCCGATCGCCGACGGATCGGTGTCGTGCCGCGCGGTGAAGGCCGCGAGGTACCCGCCGTAGCCGCGTTCGAAGACCCGCTTGATCCCGATGTAGTCGTCGGCCGCCAGGGTCGCCGCGACCAGGCCGTTGCGGGCCGCGAAGCCGTGCTGCATGCGTTTGACCATCGACTCGTACTGCGCGGCCATCAACCCGCCCGCCTGGGTCGCGGCGATGCCCAGCGCGTCTTCGAACCGGGCGGGGGTCAGGTCGTACAGCACCCCGCCGGCTGCTGCCGCCCCCAGCCCGCCGAAGACCGCGCCGGAGTGCCAGCCTCGGGTAAGTAGCTCCGGTCCGCCCAGCGCGCGACCGACCCGGACGCCGGCCTCGAAGCCCAACACCTCGGCCCGGAGGAGGTCGGCCCCGGTGACCGTCGCCCGCCGGCCAGCCACGGCCAGCAGCACCGGCAGCAACACCGCGTTCGCGTGCCAGGGGGTCCGGTACGACACGTCGTCGAGCTCGAAGCCCTGGATGAAACTGCTGTTCAGCAGCGCCGCCGTGGACGCGTCGGTGGTGCGGTCCCACCCGGCGACCAGGCTGGAGCCGGGTTCGACGGTCAGGCTCCGTACGGCGATCTGGGACCAGGGCAGCCGGGCACCGACCAGGAGGCAGCCGATGCCGTCCAGGATCAGGTGCCGGGCCCGGGTGGTGACATCGGCGGGGATGGCGTCGATCGAGGTCTCCGCGAGCCAGGTGACGAGCCGACCCGTTGGCCCGTCCGGGTCGGTTGGCCCGTCCGGGTCGGTCGGTCCTTCCGAGCCGGCCGGCCCGTCCGGGTCAGTCGGTGTCGCACCGGCCATTTTTGTCACCGTTCCTCGACCGGGCGGATCAGCCCAGGTCCCGCAGGGCGTCGGAGATGGCCCGGTAGAAGGTCGGGTACGCGTAGATCATGCTGCGGAGTTCGGTCAGCGGCACCGCCGCGTGCACGGCGACCGCCAGCCCGGAGAGCACCTCGCCGCCGGCTGGCCCGACCGACGTTCCACCGACCAGCACTCCCCGGTCGGCGTCCGCGACGAGTTTGATCAGACCATCGGCACGGTGGATCCAACCGCGGGCCGAGGAGCCCAGCGACACGGAGCCGACCTGGACGTTGATCCCCCGCTGGCGGGCCTGCGACTCGGTGAGCCCGACCGCCCCGACCTCCGGGTCGGTGAAGGTGACCCGGGGCAGCGCCCGGTAGTCGGCTCGGGGGACGGCCGTGCCGTTCGGGTCTGCCCCCGCTCCCGCGTCGGATCGACCCCGCTCGAGGCCTTCGACACCATCGGATCGACGGACGCGGTCGAGCAGGTCGGCGACGACAATGCCCGCCTGGTAGGTCGCGACGTGGGTGAAGGCGCCGGCACCGGTCACGTCGCCGACCGCCCAGATTCCCTCGGTGACGCGCAGTCGGTCGTCAACCGGCAGGAAGCGCTGGTCGGCGCGGATGCCGACAGTGTCCAGGCCCAGTTCGTCCAGGTGCGCCCGGCGGCCGGTCACCACCAGCAGCCGATCAGCGGTGTACCGCACGTCGTTCGCCCGCAGGGTGAACTGCTGCCCGTCGTGGTCGACCCGGTCCGCCAGCACTCCGGTGTGGATATCGACGCCGTCGGCGCGGAGCGCGGTGGCGACCACCTCGGACGACTCCGGCTCCTCGGTCGCCAGCACCCGGTCCAGCGCCTCGACCACGGTGACCCGGACGCCGAATCGTGCGAAGACCTGTGTCAGCTCCAGCCCGATCGCGCCGCCGCCGAGTACCAGTAGCGATTCCGGTAGCCGAGCTACCTCGATCGCCTGGTGGTTCGTCCAGTACGGAGTCTCGGCCAGCCCGGTGATGGGGGGCGCGGCAGGGCGGGTGCCGGTGCTCAGCACGATTCCGTGTCGGGCCTGGAAGACCTGGTCGTTGACGCGGACCCGACCCGGTCCGTCGAGCCGTCCGCTGCCCCGGATGAAGCGCCCACCCTGGTTGCCGAACCGTTCCACCGCGACCCGGTCGTCCCAGGTGTCGGTGGCCTCCGCGCGGATCCGTTCCGCCACGGGTGCCCAGTCGGGTGACACCCGCGCCGACCCGGCGAATTCGTGCACCCGGTGTGCCTCGGCGAGGGTGTTCGCCGCCCGGATCATCATTTTGCTCGGCACGCATCCCCAGTACGGGCACTCGCCACCGACCAGGTCCCGCTCGATCCCGACGACGCTGAGCCCGGCCTCGGCGAGCCGGCCGGCCACCTCCTCGCCGCCGACCCCGAGCCCGACGACGACCACGTCCACCAACTCCGGTTCCATCCTGTCAGCCTAGGGAAGGGGCCGGGTGAGTGTCATCAAGGGTGGGCCGGGCACCCGGACGGGAGTGCCGGTTCGGGTGAGCAGGGCACGGGCGGTCTCCGCCAGCCGGTGGTGCTGCGGCACCCGGGCCCGTTGGGCGAAGACATCGAAGTCCTGCGCCGCGACCTTGTCGAGGATGCCCCCGTAGAGCGTGTACGCGGTGCGGATACAGGCCTGCGAGGCGGGGGCGAGCAGGGTGACACCGGGCGCGGCGGCAGCGTAGTGCGCCTGGGCCCGGGCCACCTCGTAGCGGATCAGTTCCCGAATCGGTTCGCTGGTCCGGCCGGTGGCGCGGGCGGCCAGGAGGTCGTCGCGGGTGACGCTGAAGCGGGTCAGGTCCGCGTCCGGCAGGTACGTCCGGCCACGGTCGAGGTCTTCGGCGACGTCCCGGATGAAGTTCGTCAGCTGGAAGGCGAAGCCGAGCTGGCGGGCGGGCTCACGGGCGGCGACCGGGTCGGCGCTGCCGAGGATCGGCAGCATCATCGTGCCGATGACGGCGGCGGAGCCCTCCATATAGTGGAGCAGGTCGGCGTAGGTGGGGTAGGAGCTGACGGTCAGGTCCATCGCCATGCTGCGCAGAAACAACGCGAAGTCGTCTCGGTCAAGGTTGAAGACGGCGATGGTGTGCAGCACGGCGGGGAGCAGCGGGTCGGTGACCGACTCACCGTGCAGGCCGGCGAGGAACCGCGCGGCCCAGTCGTCCAGCTGAGCGGCCCGCTGCGCCGCGGGCAACTCCTCGGTTCGGTCAACAATCTCATCCGCATAGCGGGTGAAACCGTATAAAGCATGTACATGTCGCCGTTTCCAGGCGGGAAGCAGTCGGGTGGCGAGATAGTAGGTGCGGCCGTGGTGACGGTGTAACTCACGGCATCGGTCGTAGGCGGCGGTGAGATCCGTATCCACCGGCCCTCCCTCAATTCGACGCATGAATCGACGCAACTCGTAACCCTAGGGTATGCTCCCGCGCATGGCCAACGACGCAGTTGTGGGTAAAGCCCCCCGGGCCATCCCGGCCCGCCGTGGTGGCGAAACCGACCCGGTGCGCGCCCGCTTGGCCGCCTACACCGAAGAGGTCGTCGCCGCGGTTGACGACACCCTCGTCGACTTCCTCGACACCGAGATCGACGCACTGGCCGCGATCGACCCGAGTGTCGGCGAGTTCGCCACCATCGCCCGCGACAGCGTGTTGGCCGGCGGGAAGCGGCTCCGCCCGACCTTCGCCTACTGGGGGTGGCGGGGCGTGGTCGGCGGGGCCGAGCCGCTGCCCCCCGTGCTGCCGGCGCTCGCCGCGCTGGAGCTGCTGCACGCCTTCGCCCTCACCCATGACGACGTGATGGACTCCTCCGCCACCCGCCGTGGCCGGCCCACCGCACACGTCGCGGTCGCCGCCCAGCACGCCGCGGCCGGGCGGTGCGGCGACTCCGGCAAGTTCGGCGAGAACGTCGCCATCCTCGTCGGTGACCTCTGCCTGGTCTGGGCCGACCGGCTCCTCGCGCAGGCCGTCCTGCCGCCGCCCCGGCTGCTGGAGGTCCGGCGCTGCTACGACCAGATGCGGGTGGAGACCGTCGCCGGGCAATACCTCGACGTCCTCGGCGAGAGCGACCCGACGAGCTGGTCGGTGGAGCGGGCCCTGCAGGTCGCCCGCTACAAGACCGCCAGCTACACGGTGCGGTGGCCGCTGCTCTTCGGTGCCCACCTGGCCGGCATCGGCGCCGGCTCCCCACTGATCGCGGCGTACACCCGCTACGGCCAGGCCGTCGGCGAGGCGTTCCAACTCTGCGACGACCTGCTCGGCGCCTACGGCGACCCGGCCACCACCGGTAAGCCCGCCGGCGACGATCTGCGTACCGGCAAGCCGACCGCACTGCTCATGCTGGCCCGCAGCCGGGCCGACCACACACAGCGCCGGGCCCTCGACCAGATCGGCGTGGGCGCGGACGACCGGGAGGTCACCCGACTGGCGGAGGTGGTCGCGGAGACCGGCGCCGTCGCCCAGGTCGAGCAGATGATCTCCGACCGGGTTGCCGAGGCGCTCGACGCCCTCGCTGCTCCAGCGATCGATGACACCGCGCGGACCGCGCTCGCCGGTCTCGCGACCGTCGCCACCCAGCGGCGAGCATGATGGGCGCGTCTTCCCGAGGAGGTGGTCAGGTGCGCACGGTACGCGGGCGGACGGACCGGGTGGTGATCGTCGGTGCCGGGCTCGGCGGGCTGGCTTGCGCGCTGCACCTGGCCGGCAGCGGTCGCCAGGTGACGGTGCTGGAACGCGAGCCGGTGCCGGGTGGTCGGGCCGGTCGACTCAGCGTCAACGGGTACGACTTTGACACCGGTCCCACGGTGCTGACCATGCCGGATCTGATCGCCGAGGCACTGCACGCCGTCGGTGAGGAGCTCGACGACTGGCTCGAACTGAGCCCACTCGACCCCGCCTACCGGGCGTACTATCCGGACGGCTCCACCCTGGACGTGATCACCGACACGCCCCGGATGGCCGCCGAGATCGCGAAGGTCTGCGGCCCGCGGGAGGCCGACGGCTACCTCCGCTTCGTCGACTACGCCCGTGAGCTGTGGCGCCTCGAGCGGGCTGACTTCATCGAACGCAACCTGGATGCCCCCACCGACCTGCTCACCGGGAACCTGTTGAAGCTACTCGCCGGCGGTGCCTTCCGGCGGCTCCAAACGAAGATCAACCAGTTCTTCCGGGATCCGCGCACCCAGCGCGTCTTCTCCTTCCAGGCGATGTATGCCGGGCTCGCGCCGCACGACGCGCTCGCCATCTACGCGGTTATCGCGTACCTCGACTCCGTCGCCGGGGTGCACTTTCCGCGCGGCGGGATCCACGCCGTCGCACAGGCCATGGCCGGCGCCGCCGAGAAACACGGGGTGCAACTCCGGTACGACACCACCGTGACCCAGGTGGAGACCGCTGCCGACCGGGCGACCGGTGTCCGCACCGCCAGCGGGGAGTTCGTCCCCGCCGACGTGGTGGTGCTCAACCCGGACCTGCCGGTGGCACACCGGGAACTGCTCCAGACCCGGCACCGCCGCTTGACCTACTCCCCCTCCTGCGTGGTCCTGCATGTCGGGTCGACGCAGGGCTATGCGAAGATCGCTCACCACAATATCCACTTCGGGCGGGCGTGGCGAGGGACCTTTGACGAGGTCATCCGTCGGGGCGAACTGATGAGCGACCCGTCGCTGCTGGTCACCAACCCGAGTCGGACCGACCCGTCGGTGGCCCCCGCCGACCGGCACGCCTACTACGTGCTGGCGCCGGTGCCGAACCTCGACCGGGCTCCGTTCGACTGGCGGGGCGGTCTGGCCGACCGCTACGCCGACCGGCTGGTGCGAACGCTGGAGGAGCGGGGCTACGTGGGCTTCGGAGACGGCATCGAGGTGCTGCGGACGGTCACCCCCGCCGAGTGGGCGGAGCAGGGCATGGCCGCCGGCACGCCGTTCGCCTCCGCGCACAGCCTCTTCCAGACCGGGCCGTTCCGCCCGCCCACCCTGCACCGCGGACTCGCGAACGTGGTCTTCGTCGGTTCGGGCACCCAGCCCGGAGTTGGGGTGCCGATGGTGCTGATCTCCGGCAAGCTCGCCGCCGCGCGGGTGACAGGAGACCCTTCGTGACCGGCCGGGAAGCCCACCTGGTCGAGCTGGTGGACGAGGCCGGTGTGGTGACAGGCCAGACCACGGTGCGCGCCGCGCACCAACCGCCGGGGCGGTTGCACCGCGCCTTCTCGGTGCTGCTCGTTGACCCCGTCGGCCGGGTCCTGCTCCAGCGTCGGGCCGCGGTGAAGACCCGCTTTCCGCTGCGCTGGGCCAACGCCTGCTGCGGCCACCCGTTGCCCGGCGAGTCGTTGATGATCGCCGCCAACCGCCGGCTCGGCGAGGAGTTGGGCGTCGCCCCGGTCGAGCTGACCGAGGTCGGCATCTACGTCTACCGGGCCGAGGATCCGACCACCGGCAGGGTCGAGTTCGAGTACGACCACGTCCTCCGGGGCGATCTGCCCGACCGCGCTCCGCTGCGCCCGGACCCGGAGGAGGTCGCCGAGCTGCGTTGGGTGCCCCCGGCCGAGCTGGCAGCGGAGCTCGACGTCGACCCGCACGCGTACGCCCCGTGGTTGGCTGGGGTGCTCAACCGGTTACTTCACCCGGGCGAGCCCACCCTGCGTCAGCCAGACCTGCGTCAGCCCACGCTGGCGGCCGAGGACGCTCCGGAGCGGCCAGGTGGCGGATGAGGCACTGAGCGCTGGCGCCGTCGCCCGCCGGCTGGGCGTCGCGGTGACGACCCTGCGCACCTGGCATCAGCGCTACGGGCTCGGGCCCAGCGAGCACGTTCCCGGGCACCACCGCCGCTACACCCCGGCCGACCTCGCCCGCCTCGAGACCATGCGGCGGCTCACCGCCAACGGCGTCGTCCCGGCCGAGGCCGCCCGCTGGGCCGTTCAGGCTCCCGACACCGGGCCCCCCGGGCCCGGTCTCCGGGCCCGGAAGCGGGGCGCCCGCGACGGCGGCGGCGCGACAATTCCGGTGGGTCGGTCCGGCCCGGCCGCTCGGGGCCTGGCCCGGTCCGCCATGCGACTTGACTCGAACGCCATCAACGAGGTGATCGACCGGGCCATCCGCACCGACGGCGTGGTCACCACCTGGGACACCCTGCTGCGACCAGTACTCGCCGGGATCGGTGAACGGCACGTCGCCACAGCGGCGCTGATCGAGGTCGAACACCTGGTGTCCCGCTGCGTGTCGGAGGCGTTCGCCGCGGTGGTCCGCGCGCATGCGCCCGATGGGCCCCCTCGCCTCCTGCTCTCCTGCGCCGACGAGGAGCAGCACAGTCTGCCGCTGGAGGCCCTTGGCGCGGCGCTGGCCGAAGCCGGGATCGCCCACCGGCTGCTCGGGGCCCGAGTGCCGGTGCGGGCGCTACTGGAGGCGGTCAACCGGACCGGGCCAGCTGCGGTCGTGCTGTGGTCGCAGACTCGGAGCACCGCGGATCCCGCACAGCTCACCGCCCTGCTCACGGGCCCCCATCGGCCGCTGCTGGTCTTCGCGGCCGGACCGGGGTGGCGGGCCGACAGCCTTCCCACCGGGGTGGTGCGCCCGGTCGACCTCGCCGAGGCGCTCTCGCTCGCGGCAGCCGTACGCGACTCGTTGGACCAGTCGGCCGCAGGCTAGGCGGCCCGCCCGCGGGGTGGGCCGCGCGCGGGGTGGGCCGGCGGCGGGACCAAGACGGTCGGAGTACCGGATTCACCTGCGGGTTCCGTCTCCGCGGGGAACGCCCCGGGGTCGGTTTGGCTGAGCGACGCGCCATCACGTATGCTTTTGAAGCCTCCGGCGGGGCCGGATGGGAGCAAGACCGTCAGAAGTTGTGAGTGTGCAATGATGGCGGGGCCGCCCTCATCGTCTAGCGGCCCAGGACGCCGCCCTTTCAAGGCGGTAGCACGGGTTCGAATCCCGTTGGGGGCACGGTCCGACCTCGGTCGGATGAGCTAGGTCCTGTGGAGCAGTTGGAGTGCTCGCCGCCCTGTCAAGGCGGAGGTCGCGGGTTCAAGTCCCGTCAGGACCGCAAACGTCGAAGGCCGCGCCAGCACGCGCGGCCTTCGACATATCGGGCAGATGACCCGGCACGTCGGCGAGCTCGGCGGGCAGGTATCATGACCCGAGGCACGGCCAGGTAGCTCAGTTGGTACGAGCGTCCGACTGAAAATCGGAAGGTCGGCGGTTCGACCCCGCCCCTGGCCACATAGCCTTTCGCCGGGCTATTGCGGTCCCCACCAGCGGAAACGTCGGTGGGGATCTTGCTGTATGGCCTCCCGGTATCGACGACTACCCGTCCGGTCAGGTGCTGGGCCGGAGTTTTCCCCGCCCTGGCCCGCCACGCACAGGGAGGCCGCCGCCCGTCGGGCAGCCTCCCCGCGAACCGCACGGATTGCTAGCCGGCGCAACCAGGTACGTCGCCAGAGCAGTTGTTCGGCCGATTCTTGATCACGATGGTGCCGGTGGCGGTATTCAACTCGACCGTTCCATTGACCACGTTGACGATGCCCCCGCCGTCGGTGGTGGCGATATTCTTGACCACTTTCGTGTCGAAGAGACTGGCGGCGCCCCCGAACGTGTTGAATATGCCGCCGCCTTCGTCGCCTGCCTGGTTTCCGGCGACCTTTGTTCGCCGCAACACCAGGGAGCCGGTGTTGTAGATGCCGCCAGCGTCGGTGGCGGCCGTGTTGTTTTTGATGTTGCTGTTCTCGACCACAACGGAGGAGCCCGGGTTCATTCCGAGGCCGCCCACGAGGCTTGTGGTGGCGACATTTTCGGAAACGGTGACCGATTTGAGAGTGAGTTGTGTGTTGAGGTTGACGAGGATGCCGCCGACCTCCATCGCGGTGTTGTTCGTGATGTCGGTGTCCGTCACGGTGCCGATTCCGATAAACATGACAAGGCCGCCGGTGCCGAATGAGGCGTGATTGGCGTTGATGGTACTGCTGTCGATCTGGACTTCCACCGCGCCGAAGACCCCAGCTCCGATGAAAGCGGTGTTGGCGCGTACGTGAGTCTTGCGGATCTCGAGTACGCCAAAGCTGAGGACCCCGCCACCGAAAACGGCGGAGCGATTGTTATCAACGGACGAGTGGTTTATGTGGGTAATGCCGTTGTTGGCGATGCCCCCGCCGTTACCGTCGGCGATGTTGCGGGTGATAGCGCTGTTGTTGGCAGTGAGTCTGCCGCCGGTGTTGACGAGGATCGCGCCGCCGTCGCCGATGGTCTGTCCGCCGGTGACCTTCAGGTTGTTGAGGGTGAGGTCGCCGCCGACGCCGATGGTGAGAATGCGGAACTGGTCGGCGGCGGCGGCGCGTTCGAGGGTGGTGTGTTTGTCGCCGTTGAGGGTGATGGGGGTGGTGATGGCGGGCAGGCCGGCGCCGTCGAGGTTGGTGGTGAGCAGGTAGGTGCAGTCCTTGGCGAGGTCGAGGGTGGCGCCGCCGCGGGCGTTGGCGAGGGTGATCGCGGCGATGAGGGCGTCGGAGTCGCAGGGCACCGGGGTGCCCTTGGGCTGCTTCCCTTTCATCCCGGTGCCCTTGCCGTAGTGCGTGCCCCTGCCGTCGTCGCGGGTACCGCGGCGCTCGTCAACGGAGGGAGCGTCACCGGCGGCAGCGACGTCGTGTTTGATCGCGCTGGCGGCTGGGGTGGCGACCGCGCCGCCGGTGCTGAGGGTCAAACCGGTCATGCCGGCCAACCCGACGGCCCACCACCGGTTTCTGGCTCGGCGTGCCCGGGGCGTGTCTGGTTCGTGGTCGTGGTGCGGTGGGGCCCTCACAGTCCTGGTCTCCTTTCTCCGTGAATGGCGAGCAACGCACCACCTGTGGTGGCCGTTCCCCGGCTACCGGGGAGGCGATAGCGACCACCTTCAGCTAACCCCGACACTGGCCCCACATTGACATGAACACGAGAAAAACGCTTAAAAGGGACATGGATGCGGTGCCAATCAGGCCAACGGCCGGACCTCCCGACCGATCCGTGCGGACAGGGCCAACCCGAACGCTTGGTGGTGCTCGGATCAGGTCACAGCGGAGCAGTCCGGTCCAGCCACCAGGACGGATCTGCGGGGGTTGGTGTCACCGCAAGCCCCGCACACCCTTTGGGGGCGCCCAGCAGCCCTGCCCCATCGAGGCGAGGTAGTCGTAGGCGGTTTCGGTGGGTGGGCACGGCCACCCGCAGCCGCAGACCGGGCACCGGTCCACGCGTGGCCAGTGTTCGGTGATGATTCGCCGAGCGGACAGGAGCATCCGGTTGCGCAACTGGGCTGCCGACAGCTGACCATGGGCGCGATCGGGCATCGGTGGCCGTCACCGGGAGTCGGCCCGCTGCCGGGCCAGCGGGGTCATCAACGGCCGGGTATCAAAGATCACCGTTGATTGGTTGCGGAGTGGGTGGTAAGCACCTGCCCGTGCCGCGTACCGAGTCGCCGGTCCGGTCGTATCCACACGCGCGGGCTGACGGCCGAAGCGGTGCTTGGCGCAAGTCCGTATGGGTGCGGACTGGTCGATGAGTCGCCGCCAGGCATTACGGATGTTTCGCATGAGGATTGCCCTCCCTCGGTACTGCTACAGCGGTTGGCTCCCGTCATGATGTCGCTGCTGTGTCGCCGAGCACGGCGGCACAGCACATGGCAAACCACCCACTTTGGCGGCGACATTCAGGCGACAGATAGCTATGGTGATGACCATGACTACCCCCAACACCGCGCTTCGGGCTGTCCGTGCCGGGATGCGGATGAGCCAGGACGACTTCGCCCGCGCGCTGCAGGCAGCCGGCCACCGGGCCGGAGAACCGAATGACGCCAACAAGCGGCTGGTCCAGCGGTGGGAGTCCGGCGCGATCGCTGCTCCCAGGCCCGTCTACCTCCGTGCGCTGGAGGTGGTTACCGGCCTCCCTATCGAGTTGCTTGGTTTCGCCGCGTTGCCGGGCGCTCAGGTCAAGGCTGATCGCGAGGGGGGCCACGATCTGACATCGTCGATGTCGGATCTGGCTACGCCGGAGCCAGCGGCCCGCCCCGGCACCCCGCACGGCACTTACGTGGGCGTGTGGCTCAGTCGCTATCAGTTCTACTCGAGCGGCCGCGGTGAGTCTTACGCCGGGCGGCACTACGTGGTGCTGTTGCAGCACAGTGACCGGCTGACCGTACGTAGCCTCCCGAGCTCCGCCTCGTCGTCGCTGGCGCTGGATCTCACCGTGGATGGCAGCGTCATCACCGGGACGTGGACCGAGCAGACGGCCGAGGAGGGCTACTACCGAGGCGCCCGCTATCACGGAGCGATTCAGCTACTCGTCGAACCGACCGGCAGACGTATGACCGGTAAGTGGGTCGGCTTCGGTAAAGCCATGGATATCAACACTGGCCCATGGGAGCTGGTGTTCCAGGACAACTCGACCAGCAAGGCCACTCTGGACCGGTACAACACCCTGCCCCAGGACCTTCCCGAGTAGCGCGCGGTCTCCCCGGGGCGCTGAGGGCATCCCGGCGCGCTGAGGGCATCCCGGCGCGATGGGCGCCGGCACCCTGGCTCGCCACCCGCGTTGAACGGACCGGGCCCCGCCCCTGCCGGAGTGCGGCGGGAGCGGGGCCGCTGTGGGCCGATTCGTTTGGTTGCTAGCCGGCGCAGCCGGGGACGTTGACGCAGTTGTTGGGTCGGTTCTTGATCACGATCGTGCCGGTGGCGGTGTTCAGGGTCACCGTGCCGTTGTCGTTGTAGATGCCCCCGCCGTCGACGACGGCGACATTCTTGATGATCTTTGTCGCGATGAGATCGAGGATGCCGGTGGCTTCGTTGTTGATGCCGCCGCCCTGGTTGCCCGCCTGGTTACCGATGACCTCCGTCTGCTGGAGGACGGTCTCTCCGGAGTTGGTGATCCCGCCCCCGTTGGCGGTGGCGGCGGTGTTGTTCTTGATGGTGCTGTGCCGGACGACGAGGAATGCGCCATTGGAGACCACCGCCCCGCCCCCAGACTGGCTCGTCGCGGTGTTGTCCGCGAGGAGCACCTTCTCGAGGGTGACCTGGCCGGGGGAGTTGAGCAGGAAACCGCCGCCCTGGGGTGCGGTGTTGTTCACGATTCGGGTGTGCGTCAGGGTGTGCGTTCCCGAACCCAGCAGCAGCCCGCCGCCGGCGTCGCTGGCCTGGTTGTGAGCGATGACGCTGTGCGTGGCGCTCATGTTGCCAAGGCTGAAGATGCCGCCCGCCTCACTTCCGTTGTTCGACTCGACCTGAGATTTGATCAACTTGAGCAGGCCGGAGTTGAAGATCCCGCCGCCGAACACGGCAGTGTTGCGGCTGACGGTGGAGTGGTTGAGGGTGGCCACGCCGTTGTTGCGGATGCCGCCACCGCTGTCCCCGGAGATGTTGCGGGTGATGGTGCTGTGGTTGGTGGTGAGCGCCCCGCCGGTGTTGACGAGGATTGCGCCGCCGTCGCTGTCGGTGTGTCCGCCGGTGATGGTGAGGTGGTTGAGGGTGAGGTCGCCGCCGGTGTCGACGGTGAGGATTCTGAATTGTTCGACGGCGGCGGCGCGTTCGATGGTGGTGTGTGTGCCGCCGTTGAGGGTGATGGGGGTGGTGATGGCGGGGAGGCCGGCATCGTCGATGAGGGCGGTGAGTAGGTAGGTGCACGTGTTGGCGAGGTCGAGGGTGGCGCCGCCGCGGGCGTTGGCGAGGGTGATCGCGGCGATCAGCTTGTCGGTGTCGCAGGGGATGGGAATGCCCTTGGGCTCCTTCTTGCCCTTGCTCTTTTCGTCGGATGTGCCGCGGTGCCCGCCGGTCGCGGGCGTCTCCGGCGTCCCGGGGCGGTCCGCGGTCTTGCCGGGGCGGTCCTCGGCGCTGGTCGGGAAAGGCCGGGCGGCGTCCGCGGGGGCGGCGGCAACCCCGACGGTGGTGAGGGCCAAGCCAGTCATCCCGGCCAGTCCGAGCGCCCACCATCGTGGCTTTGGGCGGCGTTGACGTGGCCCGCTCGGTTGGTGTTGGTGGTGCTGATGGTTCATCGCGCTCCGGTGTCCTTCCCCGTTCACGGACGAGGAGCCGCCCAGTGCGGTCCGGGGGGTGGCGCTCCTCGGGCTACCCAGTAGGTGGCAACCAACCCGAGTAAAATCCGTCATAGGGCGCTTAAGGGGTGGATATGCGAATAAAGACCCCCAAACGAGATGCGAGCCTGCTTACATGCGCCGGGTAGGCGCCTTGAGCTGCGGTAGCTTTGCATCCCGTGACAGCACCTGAGATCAACGTTGCCAGCCCGGGAGACCGTGAGCGCGTCGTCGGCTCACTTGTCGCCGCCTTCGAGAAGGACCCCCTTCTGCGATGTTATTTCCCCGACCAGGCGACCTATCCTGAGTACGCCACGGTCTTCTTCGGGTACCTCTTCGACAAGCAGGTGCATCGGCAAACGATCTGGACGATCGAGCGCGGAGCGTCGGTCGCGATCTGGCAGGCGCCTGGGGCGGGGGACGAGGAGCTGGACGGCGTTCTCGCCACTCACCTCCCCGCCGACGCGCTGAGCCGCTTCGATGCCTTCCATAAGGCGATGGACGCGGCGCTGCCGGCGGAACCTTTCTGGTACCTCAGTGTCCTGGGCACCCATCCCGAAAGTATGGGTCGTCGATGGGGCCACGCGGTCATGGCGACGGGGCTGCGACACGCCGCCGCGGCGGGTCTTCCGGCGGTCCTGGAAACCAGCAACCCCGACAACGTCGAGATGTACCGGCGTGCCGGCTGGGAGGTGGCGAGCACCTTCGAGGAGCCCCTGCCCACCTGGATCATGCGGCAGTCGACGCACTGAGTTACCGGCCCCCACCACCTCGGCAGGACCGGCGGCATTGAGCGAGGCAGGACCGCCGGCGCGGTCGTTGAGCGAGGCGCCGGCGGTGACTGCCTCGATGCGCATCGGCGTCAGCAGCAGCTCGACCGGGTGCCGCTGCCCGCCGTTTCCTTCGCCGCGGTCGGGGCGCAACACGCGCCCTCGGTCGCCTTCGCTCCGGTCGGGGTGCAGCAATCGTTCTCGGTCGCCTTCTGGAGTTGGTCCGAGTCGGCCTTGACGGTGTAGACCTCCCACGGCTCCTTGCCGGGGCCGTGTACCCAGACCTTGTCCTGGAGCGCGTAGCAACACTCGGTGTCCTGCTCCTCCAGAGTGGTGAGACCGGAGTCGGCGAGTCGCCTGGTCGCGGCGGCTACCTCGGCGGTGCTGGGCACCTCGACCCCCAGGTGGTCCAGCGCGGTGGCCTGGTCCGGCTCGCCTTCCAGGAGTACGAGCTTCAGCGGCGGGTTCGCCACGGCGAAGTTGGCGTAGCCGGGGCGGCGCTTGGCCGGCTCGGTGTCGAACAGCTTCGAGTAGAAGGCGATCGAGCCTTCGAGGTCGGAGACGCGGAGCGCGAGCTGTACCCGGGACATGGTTTCCTCCTGGTGGGTTCGATCATCTGCTTGTCGGCGTGGTGGTACGACGCCGGCTTGGCTGTCTAGATGCTTCTCGAAGCAAGCTCCAGTCTGCTCCCTGATTTGAAGACTGTCAACCTAGAGGCTTATCTAAACAGCCTCAGCTCCGCTGCGCCCCGGGCCCATGCGCTGTTGATCGGGCGGTGGCCGGCTGCGGAACCTCGATGTCGAGCCGGGGCTCTCCCTCCCGGGGGTGAAGGACGGGGGCCGCGAGCGCGGCGACCAGGCAGAGGATCGCGGGCAGGACGAACGTGTAGTTCAGGGGCATCAGCTGGGTGAGCGGCCCGATGACGGCGGGTCCGCCGGGCGGCCAACCTCTCCCGTACCGCCCTCGCCCTGGTCGCTCCCGCCGCTGCGCTGCACGCCGTCGTGACGACTGACGACGCCCCGGACGAGGAGGTGGACGCCCTGGCAGCCTCGGTGTCGCCGTATGCCAGGTGTGATCTGTGAGCCGGTCTCCCGCGGGCCCAGCTCGTGGGGATGCGCTGGGTGCTCGTTAATCCGGGTGACAGCGGCGGTGTGGGCTGCCTACCCTGACGAAAGTTCCGTTTCCCCTGCTCTGGGCCGCCGCCCTGGAAGAGAGAGTTTATGATCCAGCCCGCGCCGAGCGCGCCTCGCTGCACCGTCCAGTAGTCCGCAGCTCCCGATGCCGCTCCTTCCGAGCGGTACGTGACCGGACTCTTCCGGTGCCTGACTCAGCCACCCATGCTCGGCCCGCGTATGCCACGACGGGTCGGTGCGAGGCTTGCTCGGCCTGCTCTTGCTGTCCCTAACGACATCTCAGCAAGGAGCACCCCGGGTGTCCAACACCAAGAAGACTCTCTCGCGTACGTCGCAGAACATCCTGAAGATCGACACGTTCTCCTGCATCCGGTGCGGCCTCACCGTGTCCGCCGCCGCCGGAGACGGCATCCGGCGCAATCACTGCCCGTCCTGTCTGCACTCCCAGCACGTTCACGATCACGTCGAGGGCGGTCCCAGTGACTGTCAGAGCAGGATGTCGCCGATCGCCATCGCCGTGCTCCGCACTGGCGACTGGATGCTCATCCACCGCTGCGTACGCTGCGATGAGCTGACCTCCAGCCCCATCTGCGCCGACGACAACCAGCTCATCCTGATGCGTATCGCCGTGCGCCCACTGGCGCAGCCCCCGTTCCCGCTCGAAACCTTCGGCGACCTCTGAATCGACTGGAGGTATCGACGATGCCAAGGCGGAGCAGAAGCGCCCACGAGCGGGCACGAGCCAACCGGCGGCCACAGCGACACAAGGATGTTCTCCACCGTCAGGGTGGGCATCGGGCGAACGACTTCCGATGCGTGGGCTGCCGGCTGGACGTGTCGTCCGACGCGCCCGGCACCACGCACCGCAATCACTGCCCGAACTGCCTGGCCAGTCTGCACGTGGACCGGCGAATACCCGGCGACCGAGCGGCGAGCTGCCGTGGTCGGATGGAAGCGTTGAGCATGTCGGTGCGGCCCGACGGCGAATGGATGATCATTCACCAGTGCCGCTCCTGCGGTGAGCTCAGCGCCAACCGGATCGCCGGCGACGACAACGCTCTGATCCTCGTACGGTTGGCGGTGAAGCCGTTGCGGGATCCCGGCATCGCCCGGCGCATGTTTCTCGTACCGTGATCGACCGATCGGCACCTGACCGCTGAGGTCTGCCGGCGGAGTGGGCTCGGCGAGCTGAGCTGACCAGTTCGACTCGCCGAGCTTCCACCCCACCCCGCGTCGACTCGCCGACCGGCTTCATGCCACTTCGGACTGTCCGTGGATCGCCGCTACTCTGGCATGATGTCCCAAGACCAACCGATGCGGGCAGAACCGGCCCCGATTCCCCGTTCCGGCGCGCGACTGGGGCAGGAGTACGACCAGCTTCGAGAGACCGGCGACGTGCATCAGGTGCTGCTGCCGGATACCTCATTGGCTTGGCTGGTCACCAGCCCGGAACTGGTCTCCCGGGCGCTGGCCGACCCCCGCCTGGCCCTCAACCGAAAGCACAGCCGGGGCGGCTGGTCCGGATTCGCGCTGCCGCCAGCCCTCGACGCGAACCTGCTCAACCTGGACGCACCCGATCACACCCGACTGCGCCGCCTGGTCGGCCCGGCCTTCAGCCCACAGCGGGTCGCCGCACTGCGTCCCCGGATCCAACGAGTCGCCGAAGAACTCGCGGACACGGTGGTCGCCACGGGCAGCCCCGTCGACCTGGTTACCGGCTACTGCACGCCGCTGTCTGTCCAGGTCATCGCCGACCTGCTGGGCGTACCGGAAGCTGGGCGCACCGACCTGCGGGCCTGGACCGACACGATGCTCACCAGCTACCCACCGGACCGGGACGCCATCCGGCAGGCGGTCGTCGAACTGCACGGCTACGTCGTCAACCTGATCGAGGCGAAGCAACAGCGACCCGGCGACGACCTGCTTAGCGCCTTGGTCGCCACCGAGCAGGAGGGGGACCGGTTAACCCGGGACGAACTGACCTCACTGGCCTTCCTGATTCTGTTCGCCGGGTACGAGAACACCGCCAACCTGATCGCCTCGACCGTGCTGCGCCTACTTGACCATGGCAGCCTCCGTGGGGTGCGGGCTTCCGAGGAGATCGAGGAGACGCTGCGCCTCGAACCGCCCGCACCCGCCGCCATCCGTCGCTTCCCCACCGAGGAGATGACCATCGGGGGCGCCACGATTCCGGCCGGTGACACCGTGCTGCTGAGCATCGCCGCCGCCACCCGGGGGACGGACGAACACTCCGCGCGGCTCGCCTTCGGCAACGGCCCCCACTTCTGCCTCGGTGCGGCCCTGGCCCGGGTCGAGGCTGAGGAGGCGATCACCGTACTGGCCCGGCGGCTGCCCAGCCTGGCACTCGCCGTACCCGGGGCGCCGGTCCGGTGGCGGCCGACGTTCCGCACGCATGGCCCGGCCGAACTCCTGGTCACCTGGTAGTCGGGCCCGGGTTGGCCCGTGCGGGCCCTACCTCGCAGGTAATGGACAGTGAGAAGTCGGCGACGGACGATGCTTGGATGACCGTCACGAGACCGGCCGTTGGGGTGATGCTGCGGGACTGGCGTCGTCGGCGCCGACTCAGCCAGCTGGAGCTCTCTATCCGGGCCGACATCTCCACCCGGCACCTCAGCTTCCTGGAGACCGGCCGTTCCGCACCGAGCCGGGAGATGGTGTTGCAGCTGGCGGACCGGCTGGACCTGGCGTTGCGGGAGCGGAACCGGTTACTGTTGGCTGCCGGATTTGCGCCGGTCTATTCGGAGAACTCGCTGGACGCTCCGCCCATGAGTGTCATCCGCTCCGCCATCCGGCAGGTGCTCGACGGGCACGAACCATATCCCGCCGTCGTCGTTGACCGGGGCTGGAACCTGGTAGCGGCCAACGAGAGCCTGTCGGTGCTCACCGAGCTGGTGGCACCCGAGTTGCTCGTACCACCGGCGAACGTCCTTCGGGCGAGTCTGCATCCGGAGGGGCTGGCCCCACACATCGTGAACCTGGGTGAGTGGCGGTGGCACCTACTGCATCGGCTGAGCCGGCAGGTGGAGTTCAGTGGCGACCCCGATTTGGCTGACCTTGAGGAGGAGCTGCGTGGCTACCCCGGCGGCGAAACCTATGCGGGTGAGGCCAACGGCATCGTGGTGCCGGTGCGGCTACGACGAGGCGGCCGAGTGCTCAACCTCTTCACCACGGTGGCGACCTTTGGTACGCCGTTGGACGTAACCCTCTCCGAGCTGTCGATCGAGTCGTTCTATCCCGCCGACGAGGAGACCGCACGAGAACTGAGAGACCGGCGCTCGGCCGCTGGCTGAACCACTCGGCTGTCGGCTGGACCACTCGGCCGCCGGCTGAAGACTGGCCCTGTGGTTCCGGCTCGTCGCCGCCGGTGCGGACGGCTGGCGAGCGAGTGGTTCCCTACGACGTCGCCGCGATCCGTGTTGGTTGGGCAGTCCCTTACGCGGTGCTTCGGGTGTCCGGCTGCATCGGCTCCGTGGGTGAGGTGATGGTGGAGGAGTTGGCCGCCGCCTTCCCCCGGCGTCGCAGGCAAGGTGGCGTTCGGCGTGCTGTCGAGCTGTCCTCATGGATGGGGCGTGGAAACATACGGGCTGGTGGTGCCGTGTTGCCGGTGGTTGCCTGTGCCTGTGCCTGCTGATGGTGCCTGTGCCTGCGCCTGCCTGTGGTGCTGATGGTGCCTGTACCTGTGCCTGCGCCTGTTGTAGTGGCGTGGTCGCATGGGCGGGGCAGCTCGACAGTGTGGCGCGGCGATGGTGTCGGTCGGTCATGACGCCGGTCGGTCGTGGTGTCGGTGACGCCGGTCGGCCGGCCGTGGTGTGGCGCGGTCGTGGTGTGGGGTGGCGCGGCCGCCGCTCGAGCGGATTCGTGATGGGCGTCGGCGGCGAGGTGGTTGAGGCGAGGCGAGGTGAGGTGGGGTGAGGTGGGGTGAGGAGCGACGACGCTGTTCCCGCGCGACGGCCTCTCCCGCTGAAAAGGGTTCGCTACCTTGCAGGTAATCGACAGGGCGTTATTGGGCTGTCACTGTCGAGTAATGGCGAGCGTACTGCCGGCGAGAGTAGCGGTACGTGCTCTCCTCCGGTGGCTTCGCCAAGCCGCGTGATGTCGACAGGAGTGATTCGATGTCTGATTTTACCGTCGTGCAGGCCGGCAACCTCTTCCGCGCTCGGCCGGATCGCCTCATTGACGTGGGTCAAGGCCAGGTTGCGGTTCGCAGTATTGGCGAAGGGCCAGACGTGCTCTTCGTGCATGGATGGCCAGTTAGTGGGGCAACGTTCCGGAGCCTGTTGCCGTTTTTCGTTCCGCACTTTCGATGTCACATCATTGATCTCGTCGGGGCAGGGGACAGTCGCTTCGACCGAACCGCTCGCATCGATGTCGCCACGCACTCGGCGGCAGTCCGGCGCGTCGTAGACACCCTTGCCCTGGACGATGTGGGGGTTGTCGGCCATGACAGCGGTGGGCTCATCGCCCGATGCGCCCTGGCGGGGGATCCTCGCGTCCGCTCCTGGGGCATGATCGACACCGAGCAGCCGCAGGGGGCCCACTGGCGCCTCTCGCTGCTGTTCGCCACCCGCCACCTACCCGGATTCGAGCGTTTGCTCACGACGGCGTTGAACATCAGACTACTGCGGCGAAACCGCTTCGTTCTCGGTGATGCCTTTCATGACCGACACCTGCTGGACGGAGACTTCGCGGAATTTTTCCTGCGGCCCCTCAAGGAAAACGCTGATCTGCGTTGGGCCTTCGGCCAGTTTCCCCGAAACTTCGACTTCTCGGCTTTCGACGCTCTCGCTGGCCTGCATTCCCGCATCAACGTCCCCGTCCAGCTGGTCTGGGGCGCCGACGACCCCTACTTCCCGGTGGCCTGGACCCGCATGATGATGTCCGGTTTCCGGGGTGAGGTTCGCCTGCACGAAGTTCGGCGGGGCAAACTCTTCGTCCACGAGGAGTTCCCCGAAGAAGTAGCCGCCGCGCTGACGCCCACGCTGGCCGCGCCCCACCCCGGCTCAGGGAGAGTCAGCCCGGACCGGACCAAGCGCGGGTAGCCAGCCGGACCATGCGCGGGTAGTCAGCCGCACCGTGCGCGGGTAACCAGCCGCCGTGGCAGCGGTAGGTTGCGCCCGTACGCCTGCGGGCGCCGGCGCGCCTGCGGCGGTGGCCGTGGCCGGCAGCGGGTGAGGTTGAGGAAAGCCTCCCGCCGCCGGCCACGAGCCAGTCGGAGTCAGGCCGAGGTCAGCTCGTCGGGAAGTTGTCGGGAGTGCTGATCCGGCCGCGAAGGAGATTGCCGGAGGCGGTCAGGTTGGATGTCCCGGAGAAGTTGCCGCTGTTGCAGGTTCCGGGAGTGAATGCTCCACTGCCCTCGTTGGCGTCGGAGTAGGTCCAGTTCGCGTAGCCGATCTTCAGCTGGTCGAGCAGGTTGATCCAGGCGTTGGTGCTGCCCACGTCGACCCCGCCATCGCCGGTGTAGTCGACGGTGCCGAACTCGGTGACGAACAGCGGGAGTGTCGCCGCGGCACGCTGTACCTCGGCGCGGTAGAAGTCCTTGTGCGACGCGGCGTAGAAGTGGAACGCGTACATGATGTTGCTGGCGTTGACCGGATTGTTGATGATCTCGTCGGCGTTGGAACCCTCGGAGACGCCGAGCGAGGACCAGCCACGGGTGCCGACGATGATCACGGCGTCCGGGTCATTGGCCCGGATCACCGGGATGACCTGCTCGGCGTAGCTCTTGATGGTGCCCCAGCCGACCCCGTTGGGCTCGTTGGCGATCTCGTAGATGACGTTCTTCTTGTCGGCGTTGCGAGAAGCGACGGCGGCGAAGAAGGTCTTCGCCCGGGAGAGGTTGTACATCGGGTCGCCCGGCGTCAGCGTGTGGAAATCGATCATCGCGTAGAGGCCGCGCTCCTCGGCCTCGTCCACCAGTTCGTTGACCCGGTTGGTGAACCACGGCGGGTTGGTCTCGTAGCCCCCCTCCTGCACGTACATGGCGATCCGGAACAGGTCAGCGCGCCACTCGTCGGCCAACACGTTCAGCGAGGCGTCGTTGTAGCAGTTGTTGAACCACTGCAGGCCATGGGTGCTCATGCCACGCAGCTGGATCGGCTGGTTGTACTGGTTGCACAGGGTCACGCCACAGACGTACAGCTGGCCGTTGATCGCCAACGGGGTCTGGTCGTCGCCCGGGGGTGGGGGCGTGTTGCCGCCGCCGACCGTCCAGACCTGGTTGGGCTGGGTGCCGCCACCGCCGAAGCAGTCCCAGATCTGGAGCCGGGTGCCGTTGCCGGTGCCCTGCTCCACCGCGTCAAGGCACTTGCCCGACTGCGGGTTGGTGATGGTGCCGTCGCCGTTGACCTGCCAGCTCTGGGCTCCGGTGCCGTTGCAGGTGTAGAGCTGCACCCGGGCGCCGTTGGCGGTGGAGCCGCCGGAGACATCCAGGCACTTACCGGTCTGTGGGTTGACGAACGTGTTGCCGGTACGGCTCCAGAGCTGGTTCCAGTTTGCGGTGCAGTCCCAGAGCTGGATCGGGGTGCTGTCGGCGGTGCCGAGGTCCAGGATGTCCAGGCACCGTCCGCTGGCCTGGCCGACGATCGTGCCGCCGTCCCCCGGCGGGGGTGGGGGCGGGGGGCTCGTTCCGATGTTCACATCAGCGGAGAAGTTGTTGACGGCCAGCCCGACGCCGCCGTTCCACGGTTCGAAGCCCGCCTGCAGGCTGGTCAGGTACCAGTCGTTGGTGACCTGGGTCCGCGCGACGACATCGTCGATGAAGTCCTTGACGTTGAACGACCAGCTGTTGATGGTCGCCGGTGCGAGGTAGGAGACGACGTCGTTGCCGCCGTTGTTACCCTGCCAGACCTCCCAGCTACGACCCCCCACCGTGGTGTTGCCGACCGGACCGCCGATCGGTTGGATCGAGCCCTGGCGGTGGAACCAGATCATGATCTCCATCTGGCTCACCCCGTCAGTCTTCGGAGTCGGGTCCATCCAGATGTCGTAGGTGGCGTTGTAGGTGCCGCCCGCGTACCCGTAACTGATCGTGGACGGGACGCTGCTGACCTGGCTGAGCTGCGCCGGCAGGTTGGTCCCGGGTGAGCAGTTCTGGTAGTGACAGCCGAGCACCATCGACGGGTAGGAGAGCGGCGGCCCGGAGGTGGAGGTGGATCCCTGCTGTGAGGTGATCTGGAAGCCACCGTTGGTGGTGTCGATGCACTGCTCGGCGGCGCTGCCCCAACGGTTGTTCTGGACGATGTACTTGTCCTGGATTGTGGTGGTGCCGTACTGCTCGCAGATCGTCGCGGCTTGTGCCGGCGCTGCGGCGACCAGCGCGGCGGTGGCAGCGACCGCCAGTACGGTCAGCGCCTGGAACAGGCGTCTCATGCCTTACCTCCTTGTCTCGGTGTGCCTCTGGGAGCGCTCCAACCAACGGCACGTACCGATGTAACCATGTCGCTTCGAGATCGAGAAGAGTTGATGAAAACCTGTTTCAGGCACGTGTTGTGCGGGTCCGGCCGTCATCAACTCTGATCTGTTCCGGTCACCGGACTTCTGTCATGATGTCCGGCAAAGTGCGCGAGCTCGCGCGACGGGGGGGGCAGAGGTATGACGGTGGGAACGCGCCGATGACCGTGGTGGTTGACGTTCGGCAGGTGACGGTCCGGTACGGCTCGACGCTGGTGCTGGATCGGATCGATCTCCAGGTCCCCGAGGGCAGCGCCGTCGCACTGGTCGGCGAGAACGGGGTCGGAAAGTCCACTTTGCTGCGGTGCGTCACCGGCCTGCAGGAGCCAAGCGACGGTGACATCTCCGTCTTCACGGCGGTGCCGGGTCGCGGTGCGGACTTCTGGCGGCAGGTCGCCACTACAGTGGAGTCGCCGAGCTGGTACCAGGGCCTCACCGTGCGGGAACACCTCGACCTGGTTCGGGTGGTCAACGGCGGGGACCCCGATGATGGACACATCGCCGAGCTCTGCGTCACCCTCGGCCTGGCCGGGCTCTCCGACAGCCTGCCCAACACCCTCTCCTCGGGGCAGCGGCAGCGCTTCCTGCTCGCCGCGACCCTTGTGCGGCCCAGCCGGCTCCTCGTCCTGGACGAGCCCGAGCAACGCCTCGACACCCGGATCAAGGGTGCGGTCGCCGCACACCTGCGCGCGTACGTGGCGGCCGGCGGCACGCTCGTCATGGCCAGCCACGACGACGGGTTTCGGGTCGGCGTCGGCGCCAGCGCGGTCGTGCTCATCCGGCCGGAGGCGGAGTGACCCCGACCCCGACCCCGACCCCGACCGCGGCCCCGGTCCGGCCGGCGGCCCCGGCCACGGTTCATGCCCGCCGCTGGGTACGCCGCCGCAGGATCGCCGCCGAGGGTCGCGTCGACATCGGTGCTGTCTACGTCGTGGCCCTCACGGTGCTGATGGCCGCCGCGCTGGTCGGGCAGCCGGTGGCGCGGGTGGTCTGGCCGCCGGAGGCATCCGGCGAGCCGGCGGTGACCCCGTTTGTCGGAGCGGTGGCGGTCCTCGCCGCCTTCTTCGTCGTGCTGCGCCAGCTCGGCCCGCTCTCGGTCAGCCGCAGCGATGCCACCTGGCTGCTGCTCGCGCCGATACCCCGGCGTACCCTGCTCACGCCGGCGCTCGCCCTCACCACCGTCGCCGCGCTCGTCGTCGGCGCTGCCATCGGGATCGCGGTGACCGGGCGGATCGTCGCCCGCCCGGCCGAGCTCCTGGCGCTGTGGGCCGGCGGCACCACCGGCGCGGCTGCCGCGGTCTTCGTGGCGTTGCTCGCCATCGCCGGCCAGCCCCGGCCCGCCGCGGCCCGCCTCGCGGACGGCGGCGGTGTCGCGGTCGGCGCGGGCAGCCTCGTCCTGGCCGCCGGGCTGAGCGCGGTCGGCGGGCCGGGCCTGCCCACCCTGCCGATACCACCCGTGGCGGTGCTCGCCGCCGGTGTCACCGCCTTGGTCACGGGGCTGTTCCTGGTCGGGTTGACGTTGCGGACGGTGGAGAGTTGGCCGGCCGCGCCGATCGCCGAGGCGTCGATCAATGCGGGCGCGTACGCCGATGTCGCGTACGCGGTCGAACCCTCCTACCTCGCCGAGATGAGTGCCCGCCGGTTCTGGCGCAGCCGGACCCGGGTCCGGACGACGCGGCTGCTGCCGACCCGCTGGCTCTCTCCGCTCATCGCCCAGGATCTGATCATTTTGCGCCGGAAGGCGCCGCGGCTCTGGTGGCCGGTTGGCGCGGTGGCCGTCCCCGTCTACCTCGCCGAGGGTCCGGTCTGGCTGCTGCTCGGCGTGGTCCTGATCGGCGCGCTGGGCGCCGCCGGCTTTACCGGGGAGTCCACGCACAGTGACGCCGCGAACCCGGCGATATTGCGCCTGCTCGGTCTCACAGGCCGTCGAGTGGCCGCCGCGCGACTCGTGGTGCCCGCCGTCATCGCTGGTGGTTGGCTCGCGATCACCCTGGCCGTGTTGCAGGGCCTCGGGGCGCTCGCCGGGCCGTGGTGGGTGCTCGGTCTGCTGGCGGGGCCGGCTGTGGCGGCGGGCGCCTACCAGCGGGCGAAGGCGAGTGCCGCCTCGCTCGGCACCATCCTGGTCGACACGCCGCTCGGGGCGTTTCCGGCCGGGGTGCTGCTCTGGCTGGTCAACGGGGTCGATGTGCTGGCCGTGCTGACGCTGCCGGTCTCGGTCGGTCTGGTGCTGCTGCCGGCGCCGGAGGTGCTCGGCTGGCCGTGGCTGCTCGCGCAGGCGGTCAGTTCGGTGCTGGGGTGCGCGTTACTGGTGCGGCTCTCCGCCCGCACCGCTGGTTCACTCTGACCCCGCCACTGGTACGGGCTGGAGCGGCGGAGTCCGGCTGACTCGAAGTTACTGCTGCTGCAGTCAGCCGGACTACCTGGCCGTCAGCCGTCGCGGAACTTGCGGTCGATGTAGATGAGGGCATCGCCGACGGGGCGCTCGTCGCTACCGCTCGGCTGATTGACCAAAGCGCCATCGACAGACATGGTGGTTGATCCACCGCCATCCAGGTTGACCGCGTTGTGCATACCGAGCGCGGCGGCGACCGTGGCGGTCTCGGTCATGGTGGTGCCCACGCTGGTGGTCTGTCGACCATCGATGGTCACGAGCATGATGTTGCCGTCGAGGGTGGTTCCGGCGATGGTACGCGGGTGGCGCGCGAAAAAGCCGTCCGAGTCGGTGGGTGCGACGACCTGCCCGTCCTTAATCAGCCGGTAGCGGCCATTCACGGCGAACGTCCCGGGGCGCAGCGGAACCTTCTTGCCGGCCTCGTCCCGCAGGGAACTGGAGTACTTCACGCAGCCCTGCGCCACGGCGAGCAGATCCGTCGTTTCCCGCCCGGTCGCCTGGAGGGAGGTCTGGTCCGGGGTGAGAGTCGTGCCGCGGGTGGTCGTGGTCCGGTCCACACAGCCCTTACTGTCGAGGACGACCTCGACGCCCGGCCCGGACGGCGTGCTGGCGGCGAACTCCGGCGTGAATCGCACCGTGTCGCCGGAGTCGGCACACTGGGTCGGGTCTGGAAGCTCGGTGCAGGCGTCGGGGACAACCGGTGGGTGGTTGAGGTACTCCAGCGGAAGGCTGACCTTGGTCTGGGCGTTGCGGACGTCACCGGTCCACTGCAGTTGGCCCATGAGCACCTCGTGGTGCTTGGCGTCGAGGACCAGAGCCACCTCCGCGGCGTCGCCGGTGGGCTCGCTGAGCAACTGCCCGCCGTACACCCCGAGGCCAACGGGGTCGCCGGGATACTCGGCGCTGGCGGTGAAGGTGAAGAAGGAGGCGTTGACTCCGGCCAGCGCGTCGGACCCGCGGACGAGGTCGGTGGTCTTTTCGACTCCGGCCAGGTCGGATCCGTAGGTCGCGGCGAGGTGCCCCCGGCTCTGCCTGGGGTCGATGGTCAGGACATTGACCACCCACGGGCCACGGGGGGTGTCGCCGATCTGGTCGATCGGTGCCGGTTCGGTGCCTCGGACTATCCGGGTCAGCGTTACCCCCTGGGCGAGGGTCTCGGTGCTGCGGCTCTCGGCCAGGTCGGAGTCGCCGATGGGCAGGGTGGCCTCGTCCGCCGAAACCGGCGTGGGGGTGGTGGTGAGTCCAAGCAGGGCTGCGCCAAGCAGGGCTGTCGCCACCGTGGCCGCGCCGCGGCGCGGGTGCGGAAACCTGTTTCTCATCTTTGCCATCCCTACATGCTGTCCAGCTCCGGGGAACTCACCAGAGCAGTGGTGCGAAAGGTGCGCCAATAGTTGGTTAGCGGTGGGTGGTGGGTGAGCCCGTGCCACCAACGTCGCTGCCGCCGGGTCCAGCAGGGCCGGTCCGGGTGCCGTCGGTGCCGTGCAGCGCTGCCACCCAGGGTGCGGTCACGGTGAGCGAGCACGGGTAGCTGGCGGCGGTGACACTTCCGTGCGCGCCACCCACGTGGTCTGACAAAAAGCAACTGACTGCTAAATTGCTCGAATTACCTGAAGTGGGCACATGGTTACGTTTTCCGGGTCTTGCCGCTTAACCGATGGCGTTCGCATTCTCGGCCTGATTTCCATGGGCGATCGGACGACTGAATTGGCGACGATCGGTCAACCCGGGCCACCCGAATAGGGCGGTATAGTTTCCGGCTAACCTGTGGCTGTCTCCCGTGGAGAGTGTCGATGGAAGAATCCGAGGATCCGCGCCCTTACCACGTCGTGATGAACGACGAAGAGCAGTACTCGATCTGGCCGGACGGGTCGGAACTTCCGGCCGGATGGCGCACGGTGGGCTTCAGCGGCGATCGTGCCAGCTGCCTGGCGCACATCGACAAGGTCTGGACCGACCTGCGCCCGCGTGGGCTACGGGAGTGGCTGGAAGCCCGAGGCTGACCCACGCCGTACCCCGCCTACCGCCGTGGGCGCTCCGGATACCCGGAGCGCCCGCGGCTATTTTTTCGGCCCGCGGGTCACTTTCTTCGCCGTCGGCTACTCCCGTGTGACGCGTCGGGAGATGGTTCACATTGTCCCGAAAATAGCTGGATCGCCCGCCGGCTGTCGGCTAACCGTTAAGCGGCTCAGGTCAGGCTTGTCGGTTGGTTGACAGGTCTTGAATATTGCTCGTAGTTTCTTTTCATCTCCGGCCCGTGAGTGCCGCTCGACGCGGGGTCGGTGGAATTTGCAGTTCTCCGTTCCACTGTTCTGTAGCTGTCTTTCGGTGTTGCGACGCGAAGGAGTGCACAGTGTGGGCAGGGCCCCCCGATGCCCCTAACGACCCGGACCCGACGCCCACCACCACAGTCGGCGACACCGTGCCGGACCTCGTGGACGCCGTGGCACGGCGGCAGCCGGACGCGGTCGCGGTGGTCGGTGGTGACGGGGAGATGCTTACCTACCGTGAGCTGACCGAGCGGTCCAATACCCTGGCCCACCGGCTCGTCGCTGCGGGTATCCGGCCGGACGAGCCGGTGGCGGTGCTCCTCCCCCGCTCGGTGGAGCTCGTCGTCACCCTGCTCGCCATACTCAAGGCCGGCGGTGCGTATCTGCCGCTTGACCCGATCGACCCGCCGGCGCGGATCCGGCGCTTGCTCGCCGTTGCCGGGGACCCACCGGTGCTGGCCACCGCCGAGGTGCCGGGTGCCAGGCGGCTGTTCCGCCCGGACCAGCCCAGCGTGGCCGCGTCGACCAGCCCGGCCGCGTCGAGCGACGTCGCGCCGCGCCGACCTCACCCCGCTGGCCTCGCCTACGTCAACTTCACCTCCGGCTCCACCGGCACGCCGAAGGGGGTCGCCGTTGCCCACTCCGCCGTGGTTCGCCTGGTCCACCAGCCTGGCTACCTGCGCCTGGGGCCCACCGAGACAGTCCTTCAACTCGCCCCGGTCGCCTTCGACGCGGCGACCCTGGAGATCTGGGGCGCGCTCTCCAGCGGGGCCCGGCTCGTGTTGGCCCCACCCGGTGCGCTGGAGCTCACCGAGCTGGCACGGCTGCTGCGCCGGGAACGGATCACAGTCCTGTGGCTGACCGCCGGTCTCTTTCACCAACTGGTGGAGTTTGACCCGGACTGCCTCGCCGGGGTCGGGCAGCTCCTCGCGGGCGGGGACGTGCTCGCTCCGGAGGCGGTCCGCCGGGCACTGCGAGCGCGCGATGGGGCAGTCCTGATCAACGGGTACGGGCCAACAGAGAACACCACCTTCACCTGCGTGCACCCGATGACCGACCCGGAGGCCGTGCCGGACCCGGTGCCGATCGGCCGGCCGGTGCCCGGGAGCACCGTGTACGTTCTCGATCCGGCGGGACGGCAGGTGCCCGTCGGGGTTCCCGGTGAGTTGTACACCGGCGGTGCCGGGGTCGCCCGGGGATACCTCGGTCGCCCGGGGACCACGGCGGCGGCCTTCCTTCCCGACCCGTTCGACCCCCGCCCCGGGTCCCGGATGTACCGCACCGGGGACCGGGTCCGCTGGCGGCCGGACGGCACCCTCGACTTTCTCGGCCGAATCGACGAACAGGTGAAGATCCGCGGGTTCCGGGTCGAGCCGGGCGAGGTCGCGGCGGCGCTGCGGGCGCACCCCGCCGTGGGGGACGCCGCTGTCCTTGCGGACGGGGAGGGGGAACGGCGCCGGTTGCTGGCGTATCTGACGCCCCGTCCCGGCACGTCGGCCCCGACCTCCCAGGAGCTGGCCGAGTACGCGGCCGACCGGCTCCCGGTCCACCTTCGACCGGGGGCCTACCTGGTCCTTCCCACGCTGCCCCTGACCCGCAGCGGCAAAATCGACCGGCGGGCGCTGCCCCGAGCCGAGCCGCCCGCGGCGGGGCTCGGCACCGAAGTGACCGATCCGGTCCAGGTACGCCTGGCGGCCCTCTGGGCCGATCTCCTCGGCGCCAGCCCCTCCGCCCCAGACGACGACTTCTTCGCGCTGGGCGGAAACTCCCTGCTCGCCACCCGGCTGACCTTCGTCGTCGCCGACCGGTTCGGGGTGCACCTGCCGGTACGCGTCGTCCACGAGCACCCAACCCTCGCCCGGCTGGCCGGCATCCTCGGCGCGTACGCCGGAGCGCAGCCGGCCAACACCGGGGTACGCCGACTGGCGGATGGACCGACGGCAACGCGGCCCGGCGCGGGAACGAGCACCGAGTCCCACCTCCTGCCGGCCTCGCTCGGGCAGCGTCGGTTGTGGATGCTCGATCAGCTGACGCCGGGGACGGCGACATACCACATCGCCTGGGTGGTCGAGCTGACCGGTCCGCTCGACGTGGCCGCGTTGGAGTCGACCCTGAGCTGGCTGGTTGACCGGCACGAAACCCTCCGGACTCACTTCACCGCGGTCGACGGAGAACCCGCCCAGCTGGTCGGGCCTGCCACACCGGTCCGGCTGTCGGTCGTCGACGCCGGTCGGGAGTTGGTGGACGGCGGCCCCGGCGACGCTGGTCGGGAGTTGGTTGACGCCGTCTCCGACGACTCCGGCCGGGAGCTGGTAGACGCCGCGGTCCGGGAGCTGGTGGACGCGGCAGCCCGGGAGCCCTTCGACCTGGCGACCGGCCCGTTGGCCCGGTTCGGGCTCATTCGGCGGAGCCACGAGAAGCATGTTCTCACCGTCGTGGTGCACCACAGTCTCGCCGATGGTTGGTCGTTCGACATCCTCTTCCGCGAGCTGGCCGCCGGGTACGCGGCGGCAGTCGCGGGTGCCCAGCCCGACCTGCCCGCTCCGCAGGTGCGGTACGGGGACTTCGCGGTCTGGCAGCGGGAGCAGGCCGACCGTGGCGCCTTCGCGGCCGACATCAACTTCTGGCACGCGGAGTTGGCCGGGGCCCCGACCCTGCTCGACCTCCCCGCCGACCGGACCACCGCACCGGCCTGGTCGACAACGCCGACGTCACCGGGCTCATCGCCCGGTCCGGGTGAGCAGTCCGACACCGGCGGCGAGGTGGTCTTCGAGATCCCCGACGAATTGACCACCCGGCTGCGGGCGAGCCGGGACGGCACCCTGTTCACCCGGCTCCTGGCCGGCTTCCAGACCCTCCTGCATCGGCTCACCGGGGCCGACGATCTGCTGGTAGCGGTCCCGGTGGCCGGACGCACCCGGCCAGAGACCCGGGATGTGGTGGGCTTCTTCGCCAACACCATCGCCCTGCGGGCCCGCTTCGCCGACCGGTCCGACTTCACCGATCTCCTCGCCCAGGCCCGAGCCTCGGGCATCGCCGCACAGACGCGGCAGGACGTGCCCTTCGACCGGGTCGTGGACCGACTCGCCCCGGCCCGCAGCCTCGCCCACAGCCCGCTGGTGCAGGTGATGTTCGCCCTCGACGAGCCGCCGCCGGAGGCCACGGTGGCGGGGCTGCGGATCGCCCCTCGGCTCTGGGAGAACGGCACCGTCAAGTTCGACCTGACCCTCACCGTGGAGGACCGCCCCGAAGGGCTGCGTGGTCGCCTCACCTACCGCACCGATCGCTACGAGGCGAACCGGATCCGCCGTATCGCGCAGCGGTATCTCACTCTGCTCGCCGCCGCCCTTGACCGGCCCAGCACCCCCGTCCGTGAGCTACCCCTGCTCGACTCGGCCGAACGGGCGCAGATCCTGCGGGCCGGCAACGACACCGCACTGCCCCTGCCGGACGTGGCCAGCGTCGGTGAACTACTCGACCGGTTCCCACCGGCCGACCCGGGCGCGGTCGCGGTCACCGGCCCGGATGGTGCCCTGCGCCACCGGGACCTCGCCACTCGCGTCAATCGCCTCGCCCATCTGCTCCGCGCCCACGGTGTCGGTCCGGATGTCCCGGTCGGGCTCTGCCTCGGCCGGGGCACCGACCTGGTGGTCGCGCTCCTCGCCGTCTGGCGGGCCGGCGGTGGGTACCTGCCGCTCGACCCGGCACTGCCCGTCGGCCGGCTGGCCACCATGCTGGCCGACGCGACCCCGCCGGTGCTGCTCACCGATCCCGCCGGGACGCCCCTCATCAGCGATGCCACCGCCGCTGCCGGCACCACCCCGGTGGTGCTCCGGGTTGACCAGCTCGACCCGGATCTGCCGACGGACCCGCCGCCGGTCGTCGGCCACCTGGACGGCCTCGCCTACCTGCTCTACACCTCCGGCTCCACCGGCGCACCCAAGGGCGTCGTGGTCACGCACCGTGCGGTGATCAACCATCTGGTCGGCTGCCATCAGGTGTTCGGGCTCACCGCTGCCGACCGAGTCGCGGCGATCACCACCCCGGCCTTCGACATCTCCCTGGTCGAGCTGGTGCTGCCGCTGTTGGCCGGGGCGCGCGTCGAGATCCTTGACGCGGCGACCGCCCGAGATCCCAGCGCGCTACGGGCCGCCTGTGGGCAGCGGGGTGTCACCGTCCTGCAGGCCACCCCGGCGACCTGGCGGATGCTGGTCACCGCAGCCGGCGTACCAGCCGGGGTGCGGTTGCGGATCAGCGGCGGCGAGGCGCTGGCCCGCGACCTGGCCGACGCGCTGCGTGCCGACGGTGCCCGCGTCCTCAACGGGTACGGGCCGTCGGAGACCACCGTCTACTCCTCGGCGGGGTTGGTGGGCGAAACCGGCCCGGTCGACCTGGGGCGTCCCCTCGCCAACACCCGGATTCTGCTGCTCGACACCGCCGGCCAGCCAGTACCGGACGGTGTGGTCGGAGAGCTCCACATCGGCGGTACGGGAGTGGCGCGGGGATACCACGGCGACCCGGGCCGTACCGCGGCCCGGTTTCGCCCCGACCCGTTCAGCCCGCACCCCGGCGGGCGGCTCTACGCCACCGGCGACCTGGCCCGTCGGCTCCCGAACGGGCGCCTTGTCTACCACGGCCGCGCCGACCAGCAGGTCAAGGTGCGGGGATTCCGGATCGAACTCGGCGAGATCGAGTCAGCGCTGCGCGACCAGCCCGGCATCCGGGACGCCGTGGTGACCACCTGGGGCGGGGACGCCGACGTCCGGCTCGCCGCGTACGCGGTCGCCGAAGCCGCCGCCGTTGACCCGGCGTCGATCTGGCCGGCGATCCGCGCCGGTCTGGCCCGGCGGCTGCCGGCACACATGGTGCCAGCCACGCTGGTCCTGCTCGACGCGCTGCCCCGTACCGCGAGCGGCAAACTGGATCGGCGGGCGCTGGCCGAGCCGACCTGGCGGGAGACCACCGCGAGCGGCCCGACCGCCCCCCGTACCCCGGTCGAGGCGCGGCTCGGCACGCTCTGGCAGGACGTGCTCGGCCGTACCGAGGTCGGTGTGCACGACAACTTCTTCGCCCTGGGTGGACACTCCCTCACCGCGACTCGGCTGATCGCCCGCATCCGCACCACCTTCGGTGTCGAGTTGGCGCTGCGGAGCCTCTTCGCCGCCCCCACAGTCGCCGAACTCGCGGTCGAGATCACCGCTGCGGGCTCCCCCGGCAGACCGCACCGGATCGGTAGTGCCGACACCAGTCCCAAGTACCTGCTCGCCTCGCTCGACGATCTCTCCGACCGCGAGGTTGACGAGCTCCTGGACAGTCTGATCGCCGAGGAGGGCGCATGAACAGGCGCAGAGAACGTGTGGTCGTCGTCGGGGCCGGCCTGGCCGGTTCACTCGCCGCGCTGTACCTCGCCCGGCAAGGCCACGAGGTGGACGTCTTCGAGCGACGCCCGGACCCCCGTTCCGCGCTGGCCCGACCGGAGGGCCGGTCGATCAACCTCGGGCTCTCCGCCCGGGGGATGCGGGCGCTGGACGGGGTGGGGCTTCTCGCTGACGTTCTCAAGCACAGTGTGCCGATGCGCGATCGGGTGGTGCACTCGCCGGATGGCGGGGTGCGGGCCCAGCCCTACGGGGTGCGCGCGCACGAGATCCTCCACTCGGTACTCCGCGAGGAGCTGATTTCCCTGGTGGTGACCGCCGCCGAAGCCGAACCGGGGGTGCGGTTCCACTTCGACCACGTTGTGGCGAGCCTGGACCGGGAGGTCGGCACCGTACAGGTCACGCCCATCACCGGCGGCGAGCCGAGAACAGTCACCGCGGACCTGATCGTCGGTGCCGACGGGGCTTTCTCCACCGTCCGGCAGCAGCTGCAGCACGGGCTGCGTGCCAACCACGCCCAGGAGTTCCTGCCCTGGGGATACAAGGAGCTGACCATCCCGGTCGGTGTCGACGGCCAGCCCCGGGTCCGCTTGGAGGCGCTGCACGTCTGGCCCGGTCACGAGGCGATGATGGTCGCTCACCCCAACCGGGATGCCTCGCTGACCTGCACGCTCTTCATGGCGTACGAGGGCCCGGTGAGCTTCGCCGCCCTCGACACCCCAGCGGCGATCCGGGACTTCTTCCGCCAGCGATTTCCCGACGCCGAGGAGCTGATGCCCGACCTGGTCCGGGAGATCGCCGAGCACCCGGTCGGGCACCTGGTCACCGTCCGGACCGCCCCCTGGCGGTATGCCGACCGGGTGGTGCTGATCGGTGATGCCGCGCATGCTGTCTACCCGTTCTACGGCCAGGGCATGAACTCGGCTTTCGAGGACTGCGTGGTCCTCGACGAATGTCTTACCGCCCACCCCAACCGGGCCACCGCGCTGGCCGCCTACGAGGCGGCCCGAAAGCCGCACACCGATGTGCTCGCGGACCTGTCCACCACCAACTTCGAGGACCTGCGGGATCGGGTGCACCGGTTCGGCTACAGCGCCTCCGCTGCCGCCGACCGAGTGCTCGCCCGGCTGTTGCCGCAACGCTGGGTGCCGTTGTACGCGATGGTCGCGCACACCACCATCCCGTACGCCGACGCGCTGGCCCGCGCCAACCGTCAGGACCGTATTCTGCGCCGGGCCGGTGCCGGGCTCGTCCTGGCCACCGGTCTTGCCGCCACCGCCGCCGCCCGAGGCGTCGGCCGTCGTCGCCGCGCGGCCCGGCGGTGAGGGCGGTGCTGACGGCTCCGGGCAACCCCGAACAGATTCTGCTCACCGAGGCCGATCTGGATGCCGACCCACTGCATCCGCTGTTGGCCGGGGCGGTGGACCAGGTGCGGGCCGTGGTCGCCTGGGCCCGGCAGTACCTCTGTGCACCCCATCCGGAGCTGGGCCGTAAGGGCCCGGTCTGTCCGTACGCCCAGGGCTCCCTGGACCGGGGCATCTTCTACCTGGCCGTGCAGCGCGGGGAGACCGTCAACGAGGCCGAGTTGGACGAGGTGCTGGCCGGCTACCAGGACTGGTTCCACCACCTGGACCCGCTCACCGGGCCGTCCGCCCAGTTCAAGACGATCTTGCTCACCCTTCCGGACCTGCCCGGCGACGTTGCCCGGCAGGTCGTGGATCGGACCCAGCTGCGGCTCAAGCCGAGCTACACCGACCAGGGGTTGATGCTCGGTGAGTTCCACGACGGTCCGCCGGCCAAGGGCGGCCTGTGGAACCTGGACTTCCGGCCACTGCGCAGCCCGGTTCCGATGCTGGTGGTCCGGTACATGGTTGCCAGTGATCTGCCGTTCCTCGCCGACGACCCGGTGACCCTCGCCAGCTATCTGCGGTACTTCGGGCGCGGCGGCCCCGCGTCGCTGCGCGGGCAGGTCCAGGCAGCCGCCCAACGGCACGGCCTGCCACTGCCCGAACCCAGCACCGACATCGGCATCCTGCACCCGAACACGAACCAGGGGGTTCGATGACGACCACCGACTCCACCGCACCCGGCAGCGGTGGCAAGCGTGCCCTGCTGGCCCGCCTCCTCGCCGAACGGGCCCAGGCACCCCGCAGCTACCCGGTCTCCTTCGGCCAACAGCGGCTGTGGTTCCTGGACCGCTTCACCGGGGGCATCCCGGTCTACAACATCCCGGTCGCCTTCCGGGTGCACGGGCCACTGGACGTCGCGGCGCTGCGTACCGCACTGACCACGCTCGTCAACCGGCATCCGGCGCTGCGTACCACGTTCAGCGACTCCGGCGGCGAACCAGTGCAGGTGGTGCGGCCGACCGGCGAGGTGGATCTCACCGAGACAGACCTGACCGGGCTGCCGGCGGAGCAGCGTGAGGCCGAGGCCACCACGCTCGTCCGAGCGCACTCCGGGAAACCATTTGACCTGTCCGGAGGCCCGCTATTGCGGGTGACGGTGATCCGGACCGACCCGGATCGGCACCACGTGGCGTTCTGCGTGCACCACATCGTCTTCGATGCCTGGTCGATCGGGGTGCTCTTCCAGGAGTTGGAGACCGCGTACGCGGCGGCGTTGGCGGGTGCCCCGGTCCACCTGCCCGACCTGCCCACCCAGTACGCCGACTTCACCGTCTGGCAGCGGGAGCGGCTCGCCGGTGAGGCGCTGCGCCGACAGCTCGACCACTGGGTTTCGCACCTGCGGGGGGCGCCGGCCCTGCTCAGCCTCCCCACCGATCGACCCCGCCCGGCCAATCGCTCGTATCGGGGCGCCTGCCACTACGTCACCGTTCCGGCAGCGGCCGTTCGGCGGGTCGAGGAGTTCAACCAGGGCGCCGGGGTCACCCTGTTCATGACCCTGCTCGCCGTGTTCCAGGCGGTGTTGTCCCGACACAGCGGGCAGGACGACATCGTGATCGGCGCTCCGGTTGCCGGTCGGGAGCACCCCGACCTGGAGCGGCTGGTCGGCTTCTTCGTCAACACGCTTGCCCTGCGGGTGTCCTCCGCTGGCTCCCCCTCGCTACGGCAACTCGTCGACCGGGTACGGGAGGTGACCCTCGTCGGTCTCGGCAACGCCGAGGTGCCGTTCGAGAAGGTGGTTGAGGAGCTGCAGCCGGAACGCAGCCTCGCCCACGCACCGATATTCCAGGCCCAGCTGATCCTGCAGAACGCACCGCAGAACGCCTTTCGGCTCGCCGGCTGCACGACCACCTCCCTGCCGGTCGACAGCGGCACCGCCAAGTTCGACCTCACCCTCGCCGGTGAGCTGACCGCCGAGGGCGCCCTGCGGTTGGCCTTCGAGTACGACACCGATCTGTTCGAGGTCGGCACGGTCGACCGGCTGGCCCGGCACCTGTGCACCCTGCTGGACGCGGCGGTCGCCGAGCCGGATCGGCCCCTGACGCGACTTCCGCTGCTCAGCGGAGTGGAGCGGTGGCGTGCCGTGGTCGAGTGGAATCAGACCGACCGGGGCGCGTTGCCGGTTGACACCCTCCTGGACCTGCTTCCCACCGACCCCGCCGAGTCCGGCGCTCCGCCCGCGGTCACCGGTCCGGACGGATACCTGGACCGGGCGGGGCTGCACCGGCGGGCCGGACAGATCGCCCGGCGACTGCTCGCCGCCGGCGTCGCCCCGGACACCCCGGTCGGCATCTGCCTGGATCGGGGGGTCGACCTGGTCGCCGCGGTGCTCGGCGTGTGGCGGGCCGGGGCCGGCTACCTGCCGCTCGACCCCACCCTGCCCCCGGAGCGGCTGCGCCACCTGCTCGCCGACTCCGGCACCCGGGTCGTGCTGACCCACCGGGCGGTCGTCGCGCGGCTCGGCCCGGTGCTGGCGGACTCGGTAACGGTGCTGCTCGACGACGCCACCGATGTCCCCGGACCAGCTGAGCCACTGCCGGCGGTCCCAGCGCATCCGGACGGACTGGCATACCTGATCTACACCTCGGGTTCGACCGGTCGGCCGAAAGGGGTGGCGGTCCCGCACCGCAGCGTGACCAACCTCGTTGCCTCCTTCCACGACGACCTGGAGCTGACGCCCGAGGACCGGTTCGCCGCGGTCACCACCCTGTCGTTCGACATTTCGGTGCTGGAACTGCTGGTGCCGCTGCTGCTGGACGTCCCGCTGCTGGTCGTGGGCGCCGACGAGGTCGGCGACGGGCCGGCCCTGCGCCGTCGGCTCACCGAAGCCGGGATCACCGCCATGCAGGCGACCCCGGCGACCTGGCGACTGCTGCTGGCCTCCGGCGGGGTGCCGCCGGCGCTGCGGCTGCGCCTCTGCGGCGGTGAGGCCCTTCCCCGGGACCTCGCCGATGCCCTGCAGGCCGACGGCGGGACCCTGTGGAACTGCTATGGGCCCACCGAAACCACCGTCTGGTCCGCGGCGGCCCCCGTGGCACCGACTCCGGCCGCGGTGGACCTCGGTGCACCGATCGCCAACACCCGGATCTACCTGCTCGACGAGGCGTACCAGCCGGTGCCGGTGGGCGTGGTGGGAGAAATCCACATCGGCGGTTCCGGTGTGGTGCGCGGATACCACGGCCGACCCGGCCTGACCGCCGATCGGTTCGTGCCCGACCCGTTCGCCGACCACCCCGGCGCCCGGCTCTACGCCACCGGTGACCTGGCCCGGCAGCGCGCCGACGGGCGGCTGGAGTTCCTTGGCCGCACCGACCATCAGGTCAAGGTGCGCGGGTTCCGGATCGAGCTGGGTGAGATCGAGTCCCTGCTCCGGGAGCACGATCTGGTCACGGACGCGGTCGTCCACACCTGGGCCGGGCGCGACGGCGACACCCGCCTGGTGGCGTACGCCGTGCCGGCGCCCGGCGCTGACCCGAACTCCCTCGCCGACCAGGTCCGTTCCGACCTGGCCGGCCGGCTGCCGGAGTACATGCTTCCCGCGGCCCTGGTGCCGATGACCGCGTTGCCGCTCAACGACAACGGCAAGGTCGACCGGAACGCCCTGCCCATCCCCACCTGGACCGACCCGCGGGTGGAGCGGGTCGCCCCCCGCGACCCCCTCGAGCAGTTACTCGCCGGGATCTGGCAGGAGGTACTGCAGGTCGAGCGGATCGGTGTGCACGACGACTTCTTCCGCCTCGGCGGGCACTCCCTCCTCGGTGCGCAGGCGTTGAGTCGGATCGGCGCCGCACTGGAGACGGAGGTGCCGATCCGGATTCTCTTCGAGGCGCCGACGATCGACGCGATGGCCCGCGCGCTGCGCCGCGGGGAGGAGGTAGCCGGCCAGGTCGACGCCGTCGCCGCCCTTCGGGTGGAGGTGGCCGACCTCTCCGACGAGGAGCTGAAGGCCCTGCTGGGTGGCTCGGAATGAGCGCCTCCGGGCCCGACCGTGAACAGCTGATCCGGGAACTGATGGCCCGCCGGGGACTGGCCCGCCGGACGCAGGCGGCCGGGATTCCACCGCGGGACCCGGCTGCCCGGGTGCCGCTCTCCCCGATGCAGGAGGGCATGTGGTTCCTTGACCAACTCCAGCCCGGAAGCGCCGCGTACGTGCTCAGCCAGGCCGTACGGGTCACCGGCCGGTTGGACCCCGTCGCGCTGCAGTCCGCGCTCGACGAGGTCGTCGCCGCGCACGATGCCCTCCGGACCAGGTTCGTGCAGCGGGACGGAAAGGTGGAGCAGGTCGTCCTGCCCGCCACCGACCCGGCAGCTCGGTGCCAGCTCGTCGTGGAGGAGCTGACCGCGGTGGCGCCCGCCGCCCGTGAGGCCGCCGTGGCTGCCGTCGTCAGTCGGGAGAGTGAAACGCCGTTCGACCTGGGCCAGGCACCCCTGCTGCGGGTCCGGGTGGGGCGGCTGGACGGTGCCGAGCACCTGGTGGTGGTTGCCCTGCACCACATCATCGCCGACGACCGGTCCCTCGACATCGTGCTCACCGGACTGCTCGACGGTCACCACCGCCGACTCACCGGGGCGGTCGCCTCGACCGCTCCGCCGGCCACACACTTCCCCGACCATGTGCTCTGGCAGCGGGACTGGTTGGCCAGCGCCGCCGCCGACCGGGCGCGGGAGTTCTGGACCGACCGGCTGGCGGGCTGCTCCGGCGTGCTCGACCTACCAACCGACCGGCCGCGACCCGCCGCCCTGACCTTCGCCGGCAGCACCCACGGCTTCGCCTTCACCGACGACTTGATCGCGGCGCTCGACGGCGTGGCGCAGCGGACCGGCTGCACCCGCTTCATGATTCTGCTCGCCGGTCTCCAGGTGCTGCTGGCCCGCCTCGCCGGCACGGACGACGTCTGCGTCGCCGCCCCGGTGACGTTGCGCGCGACCCCGCAGCAGCAGGAGATGGTGGGCCTGCTCGTCAACAGCCTGCCGCTGCGTACCGACCTGTCCGGAGACCCGACGCTGGCCGAGGCGCTGGCCCGGGTCCGGCGTACCTGTGTGGAGGCCCTGGCGCACGCCGAGTTGCCCTTCGAGCGGATCGTCGAGACCGTGCGGTTGCCCCGCGACCCGAGCCGCAACCCACTCTTCCAGGTGATGCTGGTCCTGAACCAGGCCAGCGCCGCCGGTCCGCGGGCGGGTCTCGCCGTGCGCCCGGTGCCGGTGCTGCGGGAGACCGCCCGGCTGGAGCTCACCGTGGCGGTGTACGAGTCCCCGGCCGGCCTCAACGCCCTGGTCGACTACAACACCGACCTCTTCGACCAGGTGACCATCGCCCGGTTCGTCGACCGGTTCCGGTCCGTGCTGTGGGCGTTGGCCACCCGGCCGCAACTGCGCCTCTCCGCGCTGGAGGTGGTCGGCCCCGCCGAGCGCCGCGACCTGACCTCCTGGAACAACACCGACCGGGCGTACCCGGGTGGGTTGGGGCTGCACGAGCTGGTCCGCGCACGGGCGGCGGCCGACCCGGACGCACCCGCCCTGCTGGACATCAGCCCGGGTGAGCCGGACCGACCGGCCCTGACCTACGGCCGGCTGGACGCCGACGCCGACCGGCTCGCCGCGCACCTGCGCCGCTGTGGGGTCCGCCCCGACCAGCCGGTGGGGCTCGCGTTGGCCGCCGGCCGCGCCGCCGTCACCGGCATCCTGGCGATCCTCAAGGCCGGCGCCGGCTATCTTCCGGTCGACCCCAGCCACCCCCCGGCCCGGCTGCGGGCCCTGCTCACCGCCGCCGGCGCCCCGGTCTGCCTGGCCGACGTCGAGCTCGCCGTCACCCTGGCCGCCGGGCCGGACCCGCACGACGACCCGCCGTACGCCGGTACCGTGCTCGCGGTTGGTCCTGATGGTCAACCGGCCGACGCGGGCCCGACCGGGAAGCCGCCCCCTGCTGCCCCCCGGCCGGTCCACCCGGACCAGCTCGCCTACGTCATTCACACCTCCGGCTCCACCGGCACGCCGAAGGGGGTGATGGTCAGCCACCGCACGGCCGTCAACCTGGCCCTGGCCTTCGTCGACCTGCACCGCATCGGTCCTGGTGACCGGCTGCTCATGCTGCCCCCACTGAGCTTCGACGCCGCCGTCGGTGACCTCTTCCCGGCCCTGGTCGGCGGGGCCATGATCGTGGTGCACCGGCAGCCGGCCGCGATCACCGGAGCGGGCCTGGTCGCGCTGTGCCGGACCCACGGCCTCACCCTGGTCGACACCGCCGCACCGCTCTGGGCCCGCTGGGTCGCCGACCTCGCCGCGCGGCCCGGTGCGCTCGATGTCGGCGCGTTGCGGGCCATGATGGTCGGTGGGGAACCCGTGGACCTGGGGACAGTTCGTCGTTGGGCGGGACTCACCGCTGGCCGGGTCACGCTGCACAACCACTACGGCCCGACCGAGGCGACCGTCTGCGCCACCACCTACGCCACCGTGGACGGCGCCGAACTGCCCGGCCTGACCCGGCTGCCGATCGGCCGCCCGGTGCCCAACGTCCAGGTGCACGTCCTCGATCCCGACCTGCGGCCGGTGCCGATCGGCCTCGCCGGTGAGGTCTGGATCGGCGGCACGGCGCCCGCCCGCGGATACCTCGACAATCCCGGGGAAACCGCGGACCGCTTCGTCCCGAACCCGTACGGCCCCGCCGGGTCGCGGCTCTACCGCACCGGCGACCTCGCCCGGCACCGTGCCGACGGCAGCCTCGAATTCCTCGGCCGGAGCGACCAGCAGGTCAAGATCCGGGGCCATCGGATCGAGCTCGGCGAGGTCGAGGCGGCCTGCGCCGCCCTACCCGGGGTGCGCCGTGCCGCCGTGGTCGTCGACCACGCCCCGGCCGGCCCCCGGCTCGTCGCCTACCTGGTCGCCGACGACGCGACCCCGGTTGGCCCCCAGGCGCGGACCGCGCTGCGCCGTCGGCTGCCGGAGTACCTCGTCCCCACCGCCATCATCCGGGTGCCCGACCTGCCCACCAACCGGCACGGCAAGCTCGACCTGGCCGCCCTGCCCCGACCGGAGGAGATCGGCCGGGCTGGGCACGAGCCACCGACCACCCCCACCGAGCAGACGCTCGCCGGCATCTGGGCCGAGCTGCTCAACACCGGCTCGGTGGGTAGGCACGACAACTTCTTCGACCTCGGTGGACACTCCCTACTCGCGGCGGGTCTGGCGACCCGGATCCGGGCCGCACTCGGGGCGGAGCTGCCACTACGGGCGCTCTTCTCCACCGCCGACCTCGCCGGCCTCGCCGCCGTTCTCGACGGCGCCGGTCCCACCCCGGACGGCGACGTCGACCTGCTCCGTGCCGAGGCCCGGCTCCCCGCCGACCTGGCCGTACCGTCCGGGATGTCGACTGCGCCGGCACGGGCGGTGCTCTGCACCGGGGCGACCGGTTTCCTCGGGGCGTACCTGCTCGCCGACTGGCTCGCCCACAGCTCCGCCACCGTGCACTGTCTGGTCCGGGCGGACACAGCGACCGCCGCGCTCGACCGGGTCCGCGGCAACCTGCGTCGGTACGGTCTCTGGCGGCCGGAGTACGCCGCCCGCCTGATCGGCGTCCCCGGCGACCTCGGGGCACCCCGACTCGGCCTGAGCGGGGCGGACTTCGCCGAGCTGGGCGAGGGACTGGACGCGATCGTGCACAACGGCGGCGTGGTCAACTTCGTCGCGCCGTACTCGACGCTGCGCCCGGCAAACGTCGGTGGCACGGTGGAGGTGCTCCGGCTGGCCAGCGCCGGCCGCCCCAGCGCGGTCCACCTCGTCTCCACCCTCGGGGTCTTCGTCACCCCGTCGCACCGCGGCACGCTGGTGCGCGAGGGCGACATCCCGGCCGACCGTGACGGGTTCCCCGACGGCTACAACGCGAGTAAGTGGGTGGCCGACGCGTTGGTCCGGGCCGCCCGGGAGCAGGGGTTGCCGGTCAGCGTGCACCGGCCCGCCCGGATCACCGGGGACGCCGACAGCGGCCTCGGCAACACCGACGACTACTTCAGCCGGCTGCTGAAGACCTGCGTGCAGCTCGGCGCCGTGCCGGAGATCGACGATCCCGCCGACCTCGCGCCGGTCAACTACGTCGGGGCCGGCATCGGGCACCTGACCCGGGCGGGCGCGACCACGGACCACCACTACTACAACAACCGGACCATGTCGTACGCCGCTCTGGCCGACGCGTTGGTCAGCTTCGGCTACCCGGTGACCTCGGTGCCGTACCCGCGCTGGCGGGCGGCGCTGCTGGAGCGTCCGGACGCCGCGCTGGCCCGGCTCGCCCCGCTCTTCGATGCGGACACTCCGGTGCGGACGCAGCCCGACTTCGACTGCACCGGCACCGAGGAGACGCTCGCGGCGGCCGGGATCACCTGCCCACCGGCCGACGAGGGGCTGTTGCACACCTACCTGTCGGCGTTCGTGGCCGCCGGTTTTCTCGACCCACCGCCCGGGAGGGGCCATGGCTGAGCGTACGGTGCCCACTGCCCGGTGGGCCGCGATCTGGCTCGGCCAGCTCGTCTCCCTGGTCGGGTCAAGCCTGACCGCGTTCGTCCTCGGGGTATGGGTCTATCAGCGCACCGGTTCGGTCACCCAGTTCTCGCTGATCTTCCTTGCCGCCACCCTGCCGGCGGTACTGTTCGCGCCGTTCGCCGGGGCACTGGCCGACCGGCGGGACCGTCGCGGCCTGATGCTGGTCGCCGACACCGTGGCAGCGGCCGGGACGGCGGCGCTCGCCGCGCTGGTCGTCGCGGACGCCCTCCAGGTCTGGCACATCTACCTGGGGACCGCGGTGACCGCGACCGCGTCCACCGTGCACCAGGTCGCTTACCAGGCGATGACCCCGGCGTTGGTCGGCAAGCGACAGTTGGGCCGGTTCAACGGGCTGATGCAGGTCTCCCGGGCGGTACAGATCGCCGCGCCACTGATCGCCGGGGTGCTGGTGGTGACCGTCGGGATCGGCGGGGTGATGGCGATCGACCTCGGTACCTTCGTGGTAGCGGCCTCGACCCTGCTGTTGGTCCGGCTGCCCGCCGAGGTGACCCGCGCGGCCGGACCCGGTCCTGCCGAGGCGGTACTGCGGGGAGCCGCTGCCGGCTGGCGGTATCTGCGGCAACGGCCCAGTCTGCTTGCGCTCATGGTGGTCTTCGGCGCCTTCAACTTTCTCTTCGGCATCGCCGGGGTCCTGGTACAGCCACTGATCCTCTCGTTCGCCACGGCGGACACCCTCGGCCTGCTGATGTCCGCGGGAGGCGCCGGTCTCTTCGCCGGCAGCCTGGTGATGGGGGTGTGGGGCGGGCCGGCCCGCCGGGTCACCGCTGTCTGCGGTGGACTCGCGCTCGGGGGAGTGGCGCTCGCGCTGCACGCGGCGGCCCCGTCCGCCTGGCTGATCGGGGTGGTCGCCCCACTCTTCCTCTTCACCCTGCCGATCGTGAACAGCTCCACCATGACTCTGATCCAGACCAAGACCGAGCCCTCCGTGCTGGGCCGGGTGCTCGCCACCGCCCGGGTGATCGGTGACGCCAGTGTGCCGCTGGCGTACGTGTTGGCGGGGCCGATCGCCGATGGTCTCTTCGCGCCGCTGCTGCGCCCGGAGGGGGCGCTCGCCGACTCGGTCGGCCGGGTGATCGGCACCGGGGAGGGTCGCGGTATCGCGCTGCTCTTCGCGGTCACCGGGGTGGCGATGGTGCTCCTCGCCGCGTTCGCCTGGACTCGACCGGTGCTGCGCGGGGCTGACGATCTCCCCGACGCGCTCCCCGACGACACCCCGGGTCCCGACGTTCTCCCCGACGACAGCCCGGGTCCCGGGACCGTCTCCGCCGACCGCCAACCCGCCACCTGAAGGAGCCCTGCCATGCCGGTGCCGTTGAGCCCGGAGGAGGCGCAGCAGTTCCACGCCTCCGACGCCGCCCCCGCCGCGTTTCTCGACCTGCTCGACGCGGTCTCCTTCCGTAGCGCCGGCGCCGCGCTTCGGCTGGGAGTCTTCGAGGAACTGGCCGACGGACCGCTCCCGGTGGAGCGGCTCGCCGTCCGTACCGGAACCGATCCGCTCGGTCTGCGGCTCCTGCTCGACGCGTTGACCAGCTTCGGCTACCTGATCCACGCCGAAGGTGGGTACGCCAACAGCGCCAACACGACCCGCTGGCTCCTGCGGGCCGCCCCGGACAGCTTCGCGCCGGTGCTCGCCTTCTGGTCGGCGCTGCTCACCGGCTGGTGGCACGACCTGGAGTGGTCGATCTGCTCCGGCACCCCGGCCGGTGACTTCTACGCCTGGCTGGAGCAGCGACCGGAGGTCCTGGCGGACTTTCAGACCATGCTGCGTCGACTCGCCGACGGGCTCAGCGCGGAGATCGTCGAGCTGCTGCCGGTGCCGGCCGACGCGCGTAGCCTGCTTGACGTCGGTGGCGGGCATGCGAGCTATCCGGTGGCCTTCCTCACCGCACATCCGCACCTGCGGGCCACCGTGGTGGACCTTGCTGGTGCCCTGACCCAGGGGGCGGAGACCGTCGCCGCGGCCGGCCTGACCGACCGGTGCACGCTTCGGGCGGGTGACCTCTTCGAGGTCGACTTCGGTACTGGTCACGATCTCGTGTTGCTCTTCAATGTCGTGCACGGCTACCAGGCGACCGAGACGCTGACCCTGCTGCGTCGGGTCGCCGCCGCACTCCGCCCCGGCGGCCGGGTGGCCCTGCTCGAACCCCTCGCCACGGCGCCGGAGCAGCCGACCGCCGGGCTGGGTACGGCGTTCGTCCGGATGTTCAGCCTGAACCTCTTCCACACCCAGGGGGGCCGGGCATACGGATACGACGAACTCGTCGGGTTGCTGCGCGAGGCCGGCTTCACCGACGTACGGCAGCAGGTGCTCGCTGGCTCGGAGACGGACCATCTGGTGATCGCACAGCTCAGGCCGCTTGACGAAGTGGAGACTGTCGATGACGCTGAGAGCGCTCTCAGTCACCACCACCCGTCCGGGAGCCCATCATGCCGACAGCTCGCCTGACCTCCCACCGTCCGCGTTACCGCCGTGCGCTGGCGTTCGCGGTCCCGCTCATCCTGCTCGCCACCGTCCTGACGCTTCCCGCCCAGCGGGCCCAAGCCGCAGCCGTCCTGCTCTCCCAGGGAAAACCGACCACCGCCTCCTCAGCCGAACTAGCGGACACCCCGGCCACCGCCGCCACCGACGGCGACCCGGACACCCGCTGGTCGAGCGAGTTCAGTGATCCGCAGTGGCTCCAGGTTGACCTGGGCGGCACCGCCACGATCAGTCAGGTAACCCTGCGCTGGGAGGCCGCCTACGGGAGCGCCTTCCAGATCCAGGTTTCGGCGAACCCCGCCGGCCCCTGGCAGACGATCTACCAGACGGCCGCCGGGACCGGCGGCACCCAGAACCTCACGGTCAACGGCGCCGGACGCCACATCCGGCTCTACGGCACCGACCGGGGCACCGCGTGGGGCTACTCCCTGTGGGAGTTCGAGGTCTACGGCACCAGCACCCCCACCTGCACGGGGAATGCCGCGCTCGGTCGGGCGGCGACGGCCTCCTCGGTCGAAACCGCCACCACCCCAGCCGCGGCGGCCGTGGACGGCAACGCCGTCACCCGCTGGTCGAGCGCCTTCGCCGACCCGCAGTGGCTCCGGGTCGACCTCGGCGAGGTCCGGACCATCTGCCAGGTCGTCCTGAGGTGGGAGGCGGCCTCCGCGCGGGCCTTCGCGCTCCAGACCGCAGACAGTCCAGCTGGACCGTGGACCACCCGCTACGCCACCACGACCGGCGCCGGTGGCGTGCAGACGCTCGAGGTCTCCGGCACGGGACGGTACGTGCGGATGTACGGCACCGCCCGCAACACCCCGTACGGCTACTCGCTCTGGGAGTTCGTCGTGCGGACAACGGGATCGGAACCACCACCACCGAGCGAGGACTTCTGGGGTGACACCAGCACGATCCCACCCGCCCAGAACGTCCTCACGGTCAAGATCCTGAACCGGACCAACGGCCGTTGCCCCGACAGCCAGGTGTACTGGAGCTTTGGCGGCCAGACTCGCTCCATCGCCGAACAGCCGTACATCGACATGCCGGCGAACTCGGCCGGCCGGATGTACTTCCACCTCGGCTCACCGACCAGCCAGTACCGGGACTTCGTCGAGTTCACCGTGGCCGCAGACCGCTTCCACGGCAACACCACCCGAGTGGACTCGTTCGGGCTTCCACTGGCGATGCGGCTCCGCGCCGGTGGCGGATACGACCGAGCTGTCGGAGAGACCGAGGCGATCTTCACCGAGGGCCGCGACACGACGTTCCAGCGGTTCTCGGCCGCGATGCCGGCCGAGTTCCAGCATCTCGCCACGATCGAGGCGCCGTATCGCGTGCCGTCCCCCGGCAACACACCCCAGTTCCGCTCGGGCGGTCAATACGCCGACTACCTGAGCGGGTACGCGTCGTCGGTCGGGATCCACGCCACCACCGCCCAGATCTTCGGGTGCTCCGGACCGCTGGCGAGTAATCCGGACGGTTGTGCCGCGCTGAACCGGCACGTCGCCCACCTGCCCCGGTCGCAGTGGGCGGACCCGAACCGCTTCTACCAGCAGGCACCGGCGAACTACTACGCGAAGTTCTGGCACGAGCAGTCCATCGACGGTCTCTCCTACGGCTTCCCCTACGACGATGTCGCGGACCAGTCCTCGTTCATCTCCGCGGGCGACCCGGAGTGGTTGATCGTCGCGGTGGGGTGGTAGCCAAGCCAGGTCAGCGCGACGATCGCGCGGTCCACATCGTGGCGCAGGAGACAGAGCCGGTCCACCAGATCGGCCGGTGAGCAGCCTTCGGTGTCGTCCACGGCCTCCCACCACCTGGCTGGGGGGCCGTTGGTACGACGACCCGGGGCTACGGCGGCGGTTGGCGGGGCGGTACCGCCACCGTGCACCGGGACCGCGCGATGGCGGTGCTCCCGGTGCGTGATGCGGTCGTATTCGGCGGTGAGCACCCCACCGGTGCGCAGCGCCTCGTCGCAGCGGGCCCAGAAGGGCCGTTCCGGGTGCTGGCGACCGGTCTCGGTGTTCGCCACGGAGCTGCGTCCGTACTGGACGAGCCGAGCGAGGCCGTGCTGGGTCTGCCCGGCAGCCCGGCGCAGCTCGGCGAGGCGACGGCCGAGGGCGTGACGGGCGGTCCTGGTGTCGTCGGTGTCGCGCATCGCTGCCACCCCCGGGTCGCGGTCACGATGAGCGAACACCGTAGCTGCCGGCGGTGACACTTCCGCCCGGTGTCGCCGACGCGTTCGGGTGATGTCGGAATCGGTGTCGCGGCTACCGACATTGTCGGCGCGCGGTGCTGCGGGCGTGTCCCCCCAACCGGACCTACGTTTTCCCGCATGCCAACAGCCAGCCTGCCCGACCGCCCGTCCGATCAGCCGAAGCCGACCCAGCGAGACTCGCCCCCCGACGCCGAGGGGGTGCGGGACTCGGCCTTACCGGAGCTGCGTCAGATGTGGTGGGAGACCGGCGTGCGCGCGCGGGCGCAGGCCGGCCTCTTCGCCGTCTTCTCCGAGCTGCCCCGCCTGGTGGGCGCGGCGCTGGCTGTCAGCTGGCGGGCCGACCGCCTCCGCACCGCGGTCGTGGCGGGCACCACGGTGGGCGCCGGAGTGCTGGCCGCCTTCGGGCTCCTCGCCGCGCAGCGGGTCCTGGTGGAGTTGTTCGCCGGGGGTCCGACCGCCGACAAGGTGCTCGCCGCGCTGCCCGCGCTGGTCGCCCTCGCGGCGGTGACCGCGCTGCGCGCCAGTATGGCCGCCGCGATGGGGTACGCCCAGAACGGCCTGAGCCCGAAGGTCGATCGGGAGGTGGAACGGGGTCTGTTCGAGGTGACCACCGCCGTCCGGCTGGAGGCGTTTGACGCGGACGCCTTCGCCGACGATATGGAGCGAGCCTCTCGTGGCGCGGACTCCACCACCGGCCTGGTGCAGGCGTCGACAAACCTGCTCGCCGGCCTCACCGGCGTGCTCGCCGTCGCGGTCGCCGTCGTGGTGATCCACCCGCTGCTGCTGGTCGCCCTGCTGGTGGCCACGGTGCCGAACGGGTGGGCGTCGCTGCGCGCCGGGCACCTGCGCTACCAGACGTACGCGGCGGGGTCGGTGCGGCGGCGTCGGTTGTGGCTGCTGCACCGGTTGATGGCCGAACGCGACTCCGCCCCCGAGCTGCGCACCTACGGGCTGCGGTCCTTCCTGCTCGACCAGTACGACCGGGTGATGGGGGTCGAGACCGGGATCCAGCTCGCGCTGGCCCGTCGGGTCACCACGACCACCACCGTCGGCGCGATGATCGGTGGGATCGCCACCGCCGTGGTCTACGTGCTGCTCGGCTTCCTGCTGGTCGAGGGGCACATCCCCCTCGCCGCCGCGGCCACCGGCGTCATCGCCGTGCAGTCCGCACAGCGATCCCTGGCGGTGGTCACCTTCCAGATGGACCGCGCCTACACCGAGGGCCAGCACTTCCGCGACTACACCGGCTTCATGGCCCGCGCCGCCGACTACCTGCCCGAGCCAACCACCGGCGCCGCCGACCACCTGCCCGAGCGGCGTACCGGCGCCGCCAACCGCGTGGTGCCGCAGCGGTTGCGCGCGGTCGCGGTGGACGCGGTCAGCCTGCGTTACCCCGACCGGGAGGCCGCCGCCGTTGACCAGGTCAGCCTGAGTATCGCGGCGGGGCAGACGGTGGCGTTCGTGGGGGAGAACGGCTCCGGCAAGTCCACCCTCGCCACTATGATCGCCACCCTGCGGACGCCCACCGACGGGACCATCCGCTACAACGGCCGGCCCACCGACGACTGGGACACCGACGCGTTACGCGCCCGGATCGCGGTGGTGACGCAGGAATACCACAAGTGGCCGTTCACCGCCGCCACGAACATCGCCATCGGTGACCTCACCACCACCCCGCAGTCCGATCGGATCGAGGCCGCCGCCAACCGTGCCGTCGCCCACAACATGATCAAGGAACTGCCGCACGGCTACGAGACCCTGCTCGACCGGACCTTCGCCGGCGGTCAGGACCTCTCCGGTGGGCAGTGGCAACGCATCACGGCCGCCCGGGGCTTCCTGCGGGACGCCGACCTGCTCATCATGGACGAGCCCTCCTCGGCGCTCGACCCGCGCGCGGAGGACGCCCTGTTCCAGGCCATCCGCGACCGGCAGGGCCACGGGATCACCATCCTCATCACCCACCGGCTGGCCAACGTCCGCCACGCGGATCGCATCTACGTCCTGCACCACGGCCGGCTCGTCGAAGCCGGCACCCACGACGACCTGCTCGCGGCCGGCGGTCGGTACGCCGAGTTGTTCACCCTGCAAGCCGCCGGCTACGACACTCCCGTGTCGCTACCCCGCCAGACCGCTGCCGCCACCAGGAGCGCGCCGTGACCCGGTGGACGCCGGGGCTGATCAGAGCAGCCGGGCGAGCGCGGCGGTGACCTCGTCCGGCGCGTTCAGCATGTGCAGGTGTCCGCCGTCGAGCCGGGCCGAGCGCCAGCCCCAACTCTTCGCCGTGACCCGTTCGGTGTGGTACGCGTCGCCGAAGGCGAGATAGCCGGCGGGACGGTCGGACCAGCCGGGGACGACGGTCACCCGCTGTGCGAAGTAGCTGAGCGGAAAGCGCTGTTGCTGCGCGGACACCTCCGCCCTGACCTGATCGGACGGGAAGAGGGCGGCTACCTCCTCCGGTGGCCACCAACTGGTCCAGACCGGCAGCTCGCCGTCCGGCTCGGCAAGGGTCTGCAGCATTTCCCGGAGGCGCTGCGGTGCCACCGGAATGGTGCCCTGCTGGGGCGGGAGGATCGCGTCCACGAAGACAAGCCCGGTCACCGGGCGCTGCGCGGTGATAGCCGGGACGTACAGGCCGGCGTTGCTCTGCGGCACCAGCACGTAGTCGTGGTCGGTGGGCAGGCTGTCCAGGTACCACCGCAGGACTTCGTCCACGGAGGTCCCGCTCGCTCCCGGCGCCCCGGCGACGATGACGTCCCCACCGGCGGCGCGGAGTTGTTCCCGCACCGGCTGCCAGACGGCGGGTCCGAGTAGCGCGCTGGGGAGAAGGGCGATCGTCGGAATCATCAGCCTCTTCCACCACTCGTTCGCGTCAATGGCCACCGCTGCCGGGCATACGATACCCAAGCTTCAAGATCACCCAATAGCCGACTGAACCTTTAGGATTTCGGTGTGAATCCTGCACGTATTCTTTCGCCCCGGATACGTAAGATCGCGCTCTGGGCCGTGGCGGTCCTCACCGCATTGGCCCTCGTGCTCACCCTCACCGCCGTGTGGACGGTACGGCGAGCGTTCCCGCAACACGACGGTGCGCTTCGGCTGCCCGGGCTGACCGCACCGGTCACCGTGCACCGCGACGAGCACGGCATTCCGCAGGTGTACGCGGAGACCGCCGAGGACCTGTTTCGGGCCCAGGGCTATCTCCACGCGCAGGATCGGTTCTGGGAGATGGACTTCCGCCGCCATCTCACCGCGGGTCGACTCGCCGAGCTCTTCGGCGAGAGCCAGGTGGAGACCGACGTCTACCTCCGGACGATGGGGTGGCGTCGGGTCGCCGAGCAGGAGTGGGGCCTCCTCGGGGCGGAAACCAAGCGCTACCTGCAGGTGTACGCCGACGGGGTGAACGCCTGGCTCGACGAGCACGACAGGGGTCGGGCGAGTCTGGAGTACGCCGTACTCGGCCTGCAGAACTCGGGCTATGAGATCGAGGCGTGGCACCCGGTGGACAGCCTCGCCTGGCTCAAGGCGATGGCGTGGGACCTACGCGGCAACATGAGAGACGAGCTCGCCCGCGCGGCGCTCCTCGCCGCAGGCCTGACCCGCCAGCAGGTCGAGGAGCTGTATCCGGGCTACCCCTTCGACCGGCACCAGCCGATCGTCGTCGAGGGTGGCATCGTGGACGGCGTCTTCGACCAGGAAGCCACTCCGGCCTCCCCGGACCCGGGGGACCGCTTCGCACCCGTCGGGACCGAGACTGCCGGAACGGGTGGGGGCGTGCTCCCCGCAGACCCAGCCCCACCAGCCGCTGCCCCACCAGCCGCTGTCGCGGAACCGACCGATCCCATCGCTGGTGCGGCTGCCACGGAGCTGGTCACCGCGCTGGCCGGCGGGCTCTCCCGGCTGCCGACCATGGTGGGCACCGGTCGGGGCATCGGCTCCAACTCGTGGGTTATCGCCGGCGACCTGACCAACACCGGAAAGCCGATCCTCGCCAACGACCCGCACCTCGGTCCCAGCATGCCCGGCATCTGGTACCAGAACGGCCTGCACTGCGCGTGCGACATCAACGTCTCCGGTTTCAGCTTCTCCGGCATACCGGGTGTGGTCATCGGGCACAACGCCCACATCGCCTGGGGCTTCACCAACCTGAACCCCGACGTCACCGACCTCTACCTGGAGCGGGTGGACGGTGACCGGGTGCAGGTCGACGGAGAGTGGCAGCCGTTGGCGACCCGCGCCGAGACAATCAGGGTCGCCGGCGGCGCGGACGTGTCCATCACCGTCCGGGCCTCCGGGCATGGTCCTCTGCTCTCCGACGCGTCGGCCGAACTACGTGAGATCGGTCTTACCCCGCCGGTCGATCCGGCGGGTTCGCCGGCATCGGTCGCCGCCACCCCGCAGCTGCGCCCCGACGAGTCAGCGCCCACCGACGGCGAGCAACGCGACGGCTACGCCATCGCGTTGAGCTGGACCGCGCTCGCGCCGGGCCGGACCGCCGACGCCATCTTCAAGCTGAACACCGCCACGAACTGGACCGACTTCCGCGCCGCGGCGGCGCTGTTCGAGGTGCCCGCGCAGAACCTGGTCTACGCCGACACCGACGGCAACATCGGCTATCAGGCCCCCGGCCAGATTCCGGTACGGGGCACGGGGGACGGGCGGTGGATGGCGCCCGGGTGGGACTCGGCGTACGACTGGCAGGGTTTCCTTCCCTTCGCGGAGTTACCGAGTGTCCTCAACCCACCCGCCGGCTACCTGGCCACCGCCAACGAGGCCGTCATCGGCCCCTCGTACCCGCACCTGCTCACCACCGACTGGCACCACGGCTACCGCAGCCAGCGCATCCACGAGTTGATCAGCTCGGCCCGGGACGCCGGAGAGATCACCGTCGCTGATGTGCAGTCCATGCAGTTCGACAACCGCAACGGCTTCGCGCCGACGCTCGTCCCGGCGGTCCGGGCGGCTGTTGCCGGCGATGCCTCGGATCTGGTCCGGTCCGCCACCGAGCTGTGGACGGAGTGGGACTACCAACAGCCGGCCGAGGGGGAGCCCGGCACCGAGGACGGGCGCCGTTCCGCCGCGGCGGCGTACTACAACGCCGTCTGGCGGCACCTGCTCCTGGAGACCTTCGACGAACTGCCCGCGGACTATCGGCTTGACGGTAGCGACCAGTCGTACGAGGTGGTGCGGGGCCTGCTCAGCCAGCCCGACTCGCCGTGGTGGGACCGGCCGGAGTCGGAGGCCGTCGAGGGTCGCGACGACCTGCTGCGCGCGGCCGCCGAAGCGGCGGCGAGCGAACTCTCCCGCGAGCAGGGCGACGAGCCAGCCGACTGGCGCTGGGGCCGGATGCACACGTTGACCGTGCGGAACCAGTCCTTCGGCACCTCGGGCGTGGGGATCATCGAGTGGCTCTTCAACGCGGACCCGGTCGGCGTCTCCGGCGGCAGCGCGATCGTCAACGCCACCGGCTGGGACGCCGCCGACGGGTACGAGGTCAAAGCCGTCCCGTCCATGCGGATGATCGTTGACCTGGCCGACCTGGACGCCTCCCGGTGGATCCAGCTGACCGGCAACTCCGGGCATGCCTTCCACCGCAACTACGACGACCAGTTGGAGCTGTGGCGTACCGGGGAGACCCTGCCGATGCGTTGGGAGCGAGCCACGATTGAGGCTGAGGCGGCGCGGACGCTCACCCTGGAGCCGTAACGGCCTGGGGCGGGGGTGCCGACGTGCCGGAGGGGACGATGTTCGGGAGCCACCGCCTCACGGTTTGTGGGCCACACAGCCGTACATGAAGACCTTGTCTGGCTGTGGTCCCGGATTGCGCCAGGTGTCAACCGGCCCGACTCCGTCGCCGGTCACCCGCCAGCGCCCGAGCAGCGGATGGATCTGGTGTGGACCGCGTAGGTGTAGTGGCTTGTCGGCCTGGTCGAGAATTCTCTCCTTGATGACCGGGAAGGTGGCCAGGGCCTCGCCGTCGAAATCCACTGCCAGGTAGCTGCCCCGGGATGCCCAGTCAAAGATGTGGGAAAGTGCCTTCTGGGCGGCGTCATCGTCGAGTGACACGGTTATCCCGGTCATCACTATGCCGATAGGTGCGGTGGGGTCGAGGACCCGCTCCATCGTTTCCTGATCGAGGGTGCCGAGATCTGTCGCATCGCAGTAGGCGTATCCCACCCCCGGCGTGGTGGCGAGAATCTCGTTGCCCAAAGCGATGTTGATGGCGTCGATGTCGGTGTAGAGAACGCGAGCCTCAGGAAGGATCTCATGCACGTTGCCCTGTGTCGGAATGCCGGCACCGAGAAGCAGGAACTGATTGACTCCCTGTTCCGCGATCGCCTGGACGGCGCGCCCGATGAACTCCTGCAACGTTTGGTAGACCTGTGGAAATCCTGGGTACAGAGCGCAGAATGCCTTGGCCGCCTCCGCGTCCGCCGGAAGGTGGTGTGCTCCGCCGCGCCAATAATCGATGATTCGTCCAGTATTTGGGACCTGCGCTTGTTGCACGATGGCATCTGTCATGACGAACTTCCTGTTAATGGGAAAGCAGTCCAGTCAACCAGCTCGATCTGGTTGGGTAGGAGGATATTTGATGCACCCCTCATCCACAAGTGACTGTGCGTGACATTTGCCGTGGGCTTTGTCGCTATCGGGTTTCCGACGTTCGGCGACCGAGATCCGGGTGCCATCCGGGTATTCACCCGATGCTTCGGAGCTGGGTGCGGGCGGAGGGTGGGTGGACGGTCAACCGTCTGGAGGATTCATGCCCGTGCGTACGCTGACCATCGGGGTCGTCGCCCTGGCCGTTCTCGCCGGATCACCCGCACTGGCCCGCGCCGACCCTGCCCCCGCGCCGCCCACCCTCGCCTGGGGCGAATGCCGCGACGACTCGGCCCTGGTCGCCCTCGACGACGAGGTGGAGTGCGCCCTGCTCCGGCTGCCGGTGGACTGGGCCCGACCGCACGGCCCGACGTTCGAGCTTTCCGTGGCGCGTCGGCCCGCGCGGGAGTCGCCGCAACGGGTGGGCACGCTGGTGTTCGGGCCGGGCGGCCCGGGAGACTCCGGAGTGCAACGTATTCTCGAGGGGAATCGGTTCAGCGACGAGTTGCTCGACCGGTTCGACGTGGTCAGCTTCGACCCGCGTACGGTGAAGCGCAGCGCCGAGCCGGACTGCACCGCGGATCCGAGCCTGCCCAAGCCGCCGGTCCCGCTGGGCAGCCAGGCCGACTTCGATGCCATGGTGGCCTACAACCAGGCGTTCTGGGAGCGGTGCCGGCCGACCACTCCGGTCTTTGACCACGCCGACACGCTCAGCACGGTGCGCGATCTGGAGGCGTTGCGGCGAGCGCTGGGCGAGCGACAGATCTCCTTCCACGGCAGTTCCTACGGCACCCTGCTCGGCCAGCAGTACGCCGAGCGGTACCCGCACCGGGTGCGAGCCGTCGTGCTGGAGGGCGTGTTCGACCACAGCCTCGGCGTGCGCCCCTTCGTGCGGACGCAGGCCGCCACCCTGCAGGACTCGTTCGACGAGTTCGTCTCCTGGTGTGACCGGTCCACCGAGTGCGTCCTGCGCGGTCGGGACGTGCGGGCGGTCTGGGCCGAGGTGCTGGCCCGCGCGGATCGGGGTGAGTACGCCCCGCGTACCGCCTTCGACGTCACCGCCGTGGCGCTCGGGCTGCTTGCCGGCCCGGACTGGTCGGACCTGGCGGTCGCCGTGCGTGACATGGAGGGCGGCACCCCGCCCCCCGAGCTGGATCTTTCCCTCTCCGCTGCCGCCTTCTGCGCCGACCGGCCCGTCCCGGTCCGCGACTACACCGAGTACGCCGGCCTGGTCCGGGTGGCCGCGGCCGCTGGGCCGGACATCCGGTACGGTGGCGGGCTGCTGGCGGTGCAGACCTGCCTCGGCTGGTCGTCGCCGGTCCGGAACCCCCCGCACGTACCGCAGGTGCGGACCCGCACTCCGCTGTTGTTGCTCAACGCCCTGCACGACCCCCGTACCGGCTACAACTGGGCCACCAACGTCGCCCAGCACCTTGGCCGGCACGGCCGTCTGGTGACGTACGAGGGTTGGGGCCACGGCACCTACAAGCGCACCGACTGCACGAAGGCCGTGGTGGACCGCTACCTCGTGGACCTGACGCTGCCCGCCCCCGGTACGCGATGCGCGGCGGCCTGACCCCTCCGTCGGCGGGCCGGCAAGAAGACGCTGCCGGTCCCGGGGCGGCAGGCGACCTGATCGCTGAGTTCGCAGTAGTGTCCGCGCGGGGGCGTGGAGTCTGCCCGCTCCCGCGTGGAGCTACCGCCGGAGATATCGCCTCGTCAGGAGAAGCTGGTGGCCAAGTATCTGCTGCTCAAGCACTACCGGGGTGGTCCGAAGCCCGCTGTGGACCGGGCGCCGATGGACCAGTGGGCGCCGGATGAGGTCGACGCGCACATGCGGTTCATGCACGACTTCGGAGCGCGGCTGGAGGAGACGGGCGAACTCGTCGACGCCCAGGCACTGTCGCCGGACGGCGCCTTCGTGCGGTACGACGGCGAGGGGCGGCCACCGGTGACCGACGGGCCGTTCGTCGAGACCAAGGACCTGATCGCCGGGTGGTACGTCATCGACGTCGATTCGTGGGACCGTGCGGTGGAGCTGGCGGGGAAGCTGTCGGCGGCGCCCGGGCCGGGCGGTAGGCCAATCCACGAATGGCTGGAGGTCCGACCGTTCTACGGCGTTCCGGCGGCTGTGCCGGAGTGAACGGGGAGCTGCTGCGGGACCTCGTACCAGCGGTGATCGGTGTCCTCGTCCGGCGCGGGGCGGATTTCGCGGCGGCCGAGGATGCCGTGCAGGACGCCCTGGTCGAGGCGGTGCGTGGGGGGCCGGAGAGCCCGCCGCAGGAGCTCCGGGGTTGGTTGATCACGGTGGCCTGGCGCAAGTTCCTCGATGCCGCCCGCGCCGACACCTCCCGGCGGCGGCGCGAGGTACGCGTCGAGGGCGAGCCGGTTCCCGGGCCGGCCGAGGTGGTGGACGACACGCTGCAGCTGTACTTCCTCTGCGCGCACCCCGCTCTGACACCGGCCTCGTCCGTCGCGCTCACGCTGCGCGCGGTCGGCGGCCTGACCACACGTCAGATCGCGCGGGCCTACCTCGTGCCGGAGGCGACCATGTCCCAGCGGATCAGCCGGGCCAAGCGGGTGGTCTCGGGTGTCCGCCTCAACCAGCCTGGTGATGTCGCCACGGTGTTGCGCGTGCTCTACCTGGTTTTCAATGAGGGCTACTCCGGGGATGTCGACCTGGCCGCCGAGGCGATCCGGCTCACTCGTCAACTAGCCGTCCAGATTGACCACGAGGAGGTCGCGGGCCTGCTGGCGCTGATGCTGCTGCACCACGCGCGGCGTCCGGCGCGCACCAGCTCGGACGGCCGGATCGTGCCCCTCGCCGAGCAGGACCGCGGCCGGTGGGACCACCACCTGATCGCCGAGGGGGTCGAGGTGCTCCAGAACGCCCTCGCCCGCGACCGGCTGGGAGAGTTCCAGGCCCAGGCCGCCATCGCCGCCCTGCACGCCGACGCCCGGACGGTCGACGAGACCGACTGGAGGCAGATCGTCGAGTGGTACGACGAGCTGGTGCGCCTCACCGACAGCCCGGTGGCCCGGCTCAATCGGGCGGTCGCGCTCGGGGAGGCCGACGGCCCGAAGGCCGGCCTGGCCGCCCTGGCGGGGCTTGACCCCGCCCTGCCCCGGCACACCGCCGCCGCGGCGTACCTGCACGAGCGGGCGGGCGACCCGGTAACCGCGGCCCGGCTCTATGCCGAGGCTGCCCGCTCGGCGCCGAGCCTCGCCGAGCGTGACCACCTCACGCGACAGGCTGCCCGACTCAACGACCGGCCGTGACCATCGGAGCGGTCGACGTGTTATCGCTGGGAGCGTAGGAGCCAGGCTTGGTGTTCGATGGTGTGGCCGGCGGTGATGAGCAGGTCCTGGGTGATGGGGTCGTCGGCGGTGACCTCGATTGCCTGGCGGATTCCGGTGGCGGTGGTGGTGAGGAGGTCGTCGATCTTGTCGATGACGGTGGCGTCCGGTAGCACGCCGGCATCCAACTGAGGTAGCCGGCTGGTGGCGGCGATGGTGGTGGCGCGTCCGTCGGGTGGTGCGCCGATGGCGGCGGCGCGTTCGGCGATGGTGTCGGCGTGTTCACGTGTGGTGGTGGCGAGGGCGTCGAGTTGCTGGTGTAGGGGCAGGAATCGAGGCCCGGTGACGTTCCAGTGGGCTTGTTTGGCCTGAAGGGCGAGATCGAGAAGGTCGATGAGGGTCTGCCGCAGGATGACGCCGACAGTGCCGGGAGTGGGTGTGGGCTGCACGGTGGGGGCGGTGGTCGTGGACATCGGGGGATCTCTTTTCAGCGTTGTCGGGGTGGAGCTCGAGAGTGGAGTCAGCGCCGATCGGGTGCGCTTCGCTCGGCGGGGTTACTTGGCGAGGAAGGTCAGGAGGGCCTGGTTGACGTCGTCGGCGTGGGTCCAGAGCAGGCCGTGGGGTGCGTTGGTGATTTCGACGTAGTCGGCGTCGGGTAGCTGCTTGTGGAACTCGCGGGCGGTGGCATCGATGGGCAGGATGTTGTCGGCGGTGCCGTGCAGGATCAGGGCGGGTACGTCGATCTTGGGGACGTCGGCGCGGAAGTCGGTGATCCAGGTGGGTACGGCGGCGGCGGAGGCGTACCAGGACGCGCCGGTGGCGATGTTCCAGCTGTTGCGCAGGGCTTCTTCGGACAGGCGGGTGCCGAGGGTGTCGTCGGTGTTGAAGAAGTTGCGGTAGAAGTCGGTGAAGTAGGCGTAGCGGTCGGCGGTGACGGCGGCGGAGATGCCGTCGAAGACGTCCTGGGGCACGCCGGTGGGGTTGTCGTCGGTCTGTAGCAGGAATGGTTGCAGTGAGGCCAGGAAGGCGGCCTTGGCAACCCGGGCGGAGCCGTAGCGGCCGAGGTAGCGGGCGACCTCGCCGCTGCCCATGGAGAAGCCGACCAGGACCACATTCGTGAGGTCGAGGGTTTCCAGGACGGTGTTCAGGTCGGCGGCGAAGGTGTCGTAGTCGTAGCCGATGGTGGGTTGGCTGGACTGGCCGAAGCCCCGCCGGTCGTAGGTGATCACCCGGTAGCCGGCCTTGAGTAGGGCCGCGGACTGCTTCTCCCAGGAGTGCCCGTCCAGGGGGTAGCCGTGGATGAGGACCACCGGCTGTCCCTGACCGTGGTCCTCGTAGTACAGGTCGATGTTGGTGCTGTTCTCGGTTCCCACGGTGATGTACGGCATGACGGGCCTCCCAAACCAAGGGTGAGAACGTTCGTTCTCACTTGCGTTGGGTAGTACGTTAGAGAACGAACGTTCTCGGCGCCAGGTTTTCTTTGATAAACCCGCAGTGACGAGCGTCATACGACCAAACCGCGGGGAGCTCTGCCTGCTGGCGGGAGCTTCGGGCCGTCCATCTCGCCGCCGTCAACTGACGAGGCGTTTCACGGGTACGTGCTGATCGCCGCCGACCGGCGCTACTGCAGTCGCGGCGTCCGCGTCGTGGGTGTGCCGTCGTCCGTGCGGCGGGGTGCTGCGTTGACGGTCCTTGTCCCCGTCTCGTCGCTGCTCTCTTGTAGTTACTGAGGATCTGATAGAGAGTGAGCGGATGGGTGACAGAAGCGAGGCGAGCGGACTGCTGCCAGACGCCGATCTGGCGCGTGCGGACTCGCTGGCACGAGAGATCTTCTCCGACGTGGCCAACAAGTGGGCATTTCTGATCATCGAGTTCCTCGGACAACGCACCATGCGTTTCGGTGAACTACGCGACGAGGTTGGCGGCATCAGCCACAAGATGCTCACCCAGAACCTGCGGATGCTGGAACGCAACGGCCTGGTCGAGCGCACCGTGTATCCCACTATCCCGCCCCGGGTCGAGTACACCCTTACCGGGGCGGGTGAGGCGCTACGTAGCGTCGTCGACGGCATGTGTGGCTGGACTCAGCGCTACTTCAGCCACATCGAGTCGTCGCGGCGTCGCTTCGACACCTCGCAGGGGTGATCAGTCGAGGACGGCGGTCGCCTCAACCTCGACCAGGTGTTCGGGAATATCCAACGCCGCGGCCCCGAACAGTGAGGCCGGAGCGATGGGCGTGGTGCCCAACTTGGCCGACGCCCGCCGGATGCCCTCGAGCAGCTCCGGCATCCGCTCCGGGGTCCAGTCGACGACATGCACGGTCAGCTTCACCACGTCGGCGAAGGACGCCCCGACGCCAGCCAGTGCGGTGCCGACGTTGAGGTAGCACTGCTCGACCTGGGCGGCCAGGTCGCCTTCGCCGATCGTATTTCCGTCCGCGTCCCAGGCGACCTGCCCAGCGACGTGAACCAGCTTGGAACCGGTCGCCACCGACACCTGCCGGTACACGTCGACCACGGGAAGTCCGCTCGGGTTGACCAGGGTTACGGCCATGATGACCGCCTCCTTTCGCTCTCTTTCAGTTACTAGAACACCATATGAAACCGGGCGTGTGCAGGGAAGAAGGCACTTTTCCGAACCCCAAGAACCTTTCGGTAACCAGTTAGCCGAGCCGCATCCGACTCCAGGAGGGAGTTACTTGGTAAGTAGTTACCTGGTAAGTTCCCGCTCATGCAGCGAAACGCGGTGCGGTGGGGGCTGCTGGCCCTCTTCGTGGACGGTCCGAAATACGGGTACCAGCTCCGAACAGAGCTGGACACGCGTACCGGTGGCAGTTGGGCGGTGAACGTCGGTCAGATCTACACCACCCTGGACCGCCTGGTCCGGGACGGCCTCGTCGCCACCGAGGGCACGGACGCCGAGGGGCGAGAGCTGTACGCGCTCACCGACGCGGGGCGGGCGGCTCTCGCCGACTGGTACCTCACCCCGGTCACCGAGACGGAGCGCCCCCGCAACGAGTTGGCGATCAAGTTGGCGATGGCCGCGCAGGATCCGAGCGTGGACATCACGGTCGTGGTGCAGCAGCAGCGCACCGAGTCGATGCGACAGATGCGGGACTACACCGACCTACGCCGACAGGCCAACGAGGATGTTGATCTCACCTGGTCGCTCTTCCTCGACCACTTGATTTTCGCCCTGGAAGGCGAGCTCCGGTGGCTGGATCATGTGGAGGCGGCGGTGCTGCGGCGGCGATACGCCCGAGCCGTGCCCGCCTCCGCGCCGGCGTCGATCCCAGCGGATGCTGCTGAGTCGGGGCGGGTCCGGCGGTGAGCGGCGTGGTGTTGCGGCTGTCCGAGGTGGAACGGGTCTACCGGGCCGGCGAGGGCTCGGTCTGGGCGTTGGCCGGGGTCAGCCTGACCGTTCGGGCCGGTGAACTGGTCGCGGTGATGGGGCCGTCCGGTTCGGGGAAGTCCACCCTGCTCTCCATCGCCGGTGGTCTGGAGGTGCCCACCTCCGGGTCGGTGGAGGTGGCGGGGGTTGGGCTCGGCGGGCTCGACTCGACGGCGGTGGCCCACCTACGCCGAGACCGCATCGGCTACGTGTTCCAGGACTTCAACCTGGTGACCGACCTGACCGCGGCAGAGAACGTCGCCCTGCCACTGGAGCTCGGCGGCAGCAGTGCGCGGGCGGCGCGCGCGGCAGCTGTCACCGCGCTGGACGAAGTGGGCCTGCCCGAGGTCGCCGACCGGTTTCCCGATCAGCTCTCGGGTGGGCAGCAGCAGCGGGTGGCGATCGCCCGCGCACTGGTCGGCGAGCGCCGGTTGGTGCTGGCGGACGAGCCGACCGGTGCCCTCGACTCGCGGACCAGTCTCGCGGTGTTGCAGGTCCTGCGGGCGCGAATCGATGCCGGGGCGGCGGGTGTGCTGGTCACACACGAGGCGCGGTACGCCGGTTGGGCCGACCGTACGGTCTTTCTTCGAGACGGGCGGCTGGTGGACGCCACCCCGGAGCGTGACGACGCCCGGCGGCTGCTGGCGGAGCCGTCGTGAGCGCCGCCGGCCGGGTCGGTTCGTGGCGGGTCGCGCTGCGCATCACCCGCCGCTCCGCGCTGCGCCATCGGGCCCGGAGCGCGCTGATATTGCTGATGCTCTTCGTCCCCGCGTACGCCGGCACCGTCCTGCTGGCGAGTTGGAGCAACCTCAGCGGCACCTCGGCGCAGAACGCCACCTTCACGTTTGGCCAGGCCGATCTGATCGTTGACTCCGACAGCCCGATCGTGGCCACCCTGCCGTCGGGCAGCCGCATCCTCGGGCTGACGCAGGCCCGCACGGTGGTCCGCGGCCCGGACGACCTGCGCGTGTCGGTTTACGAGGCGACCGACCCGGAGCACCCGCTGAACCAGGGTCGGTATGTGCTCCGGTCCGGCCGGGCCCCCGCCGGGTCGGCCGAGGTGGCGCTGACCCGGTCGATGGCCGAGGAGCTGGGCCTGGAGTTGGGCAGCCGGCTGACCGCCGGGATGCCGCAGCGGGAGCTCACCGTGGTCGGGCTGATCGACTGGAGCCGGTCGTTGCGCGCCGCCGGGCTGCTCGTGCCCCATGACGCCCCGCTCTCCGCGGCGGGCGGCAAGCTGATGGTGCAGTTGCCGCCCAGCAGCGGGTGGTCGCCGCCGGAGCGCAGCTCGTATCAGGAACGGAGTGCCCCCAGCGCCGCGGAAAGTCGGATCGAGGCGGCGGCGACGGTGCTCGTGGTCAGCTTCGCCGGCACCCAGGTCGTGCTCCTGGTCGGTGCGGCATTCACCGTCGGCGCCGCCCGGCAACGTCGGGAGTTGGCGTTGGTGGCCGCCGCCGGTGCCACCGCTGCGCAGGTCCGCAAGGTGGTCGTCGCCGGTGGAATGCTGCTCGGTGCCATCTCCGCGACCGCCGGGGCGCTCCTGGGGCTGGCGACCTTCGCCCTGGCCGGCCCGCTCATCGAGCGCATCGCCGACCACCCGTTGACCGAGGTGTCGATCCCCGCTGGGCGGGTGGCGGGGGCCGCGGTGGTCACCCTGCTGTTGGCGGTCCTGGCGGCGGTGCTGCCGGCGCGCGCCCTCCGGGGGCGACCCCTGCGCGGTGCCCTGGGCGGCCAGCGGGACCAGTCCCGGCTGGACCAGGTCGCGCTGGTGGCCGGCGTGGGGCTGATCGCTGTCGCCACCGTCGCGTTGCTGGGCTCCGCCAACCCGGAGGGTCAACCGGCCGTGCTCGCCGCCGGCGGTGTCGCCCTGCTGCTCGGCGTTGTCATGTGCTCACCCGCGCTGGTACGGGTGAGCGCGCCCCTGGCACGGGTGTTGCCCATGCCGGTCCGGTTGGCGCTGCGCCACGCCGTACGGCATCGGCTCCGCACCGCCGCGGCGATGGCCGCGGTGCTCGCCACCGTCGCCGGTAGCGTCGTGCTCGCGCTGGCCGGCGGGGCCCGTGGAGTCGCCACCCCCTCCCGGGTGGAGGCGCGGACCGGTCAGGTCCTGGTGCCAGCGGAGCTCGCCGACCTGCTGGGGTCAGCCGGGTTGGCGCGGCTGGCCGCGCCCCTGCCGGCCCGCGCCGTCGTGCCACTGCGGACAGTCAGTAACTTCTATCCCACCGTGTTCCGGGACCTGGCCGACAGCACCACCGATCCCACCGTCCTTCGCGCCCATGAGCAGCGCGACATCGCCGTCGGCGGGGCGGAGGTCGTACGGCTGGTGACCGGCCGGGCCGCCACCACCGCCGAGGTGGCTGCCCTGGATCAGGGAGACGCGGTGGTCTTCAACGACGCCCTGGCGGAGAGCGGTCACGCCACCCTGCTGCCCGGCGGGACGGAGCCCAGCTCGGCGGCGCCCACCTCGCTGCCGGTCGTCGTGGCCGCCCGGCAGGAGTACTTCGCCAAGCTTCCCGGCCTGGTGGTCTCACCCGCGACCGCGCAGCGCCTCGGGCTGGACACCGAGCCCCGGCAGGTGGTCATCGACCCGAGCCGCACACCCACCGATGCGGAGCTGGACCGGGCGAACGCGGTGCTGCTGCAGGCGCAGCTCGCTGCCGGTAGGTCGCACTCGCCGGCCACCGTCGCGGCCGTCGAGCTCGGCTCGGACACCCGCCGCAGCACCACCATGTTCTACCTGCTGGCCGGGGTGAGCGTCCTGGTCACCCTGGTCGCCAGCACCGTGGCGGTCGGGCTGGCGGCGACCGAACTCCGCCCCGACCTAGCCACCATGGCGGCGGTCGGCGCCACCGGGCGTACCCGCCGACGCATCGCCGCGGCCCAGGCCGGGTTCATCGTCGGTGCCGGAACCCTGCTCGGCCTGATCTCCGGCATCCCGACGGCGGCGGCCTACCTCGGCTGGCACGTCGAGCTGCGCTGGTACGTACCCTGGCCCGCCCTGCTGGCGGTGGTGCTGGTCCCACCCGTGCTGGCGATCGTCGTGGCCCGCGGGCTGGCCCGTGGCGGGCTTCCCCGCCTGCGCAGGCAGGAGCGAGGTCGGTAGCGACGCCGGCGGTCCCGGCTCGGGGGCGGCGAAGGTCACCGGAACACCGAAGGCGGCCTTGCGGGCGGCGCGGCGCAGCGCGGCGAGCACCGCCGGGCCGGCGAGGGCGATCAGCACGGCGGTGGTGATCGCCCGTCCGGTGTCCCAGCCGAAGGTGGAGGTCACCGCGGTGAAGATGACGAAGCGGTGCAGGTTCTCCAGGACCGGCGCGCCGGCCACGTAGGAGAGTTGGGTCTCCGCGCCGGCGCTGAACGGCCAGAACCAGAGGTTCATCAGCAGCCCGTAGCCGTAGGCCGCGAGCGCGCCGTACCCGGCCAGCAGAGCGACCTCGGCGCGACCGCGGGGCCGGTGGGGAAGCAGGCCGGCGCCGAGCCCCACCCAGGAGGCGGCGAGCATCTGGAACGGCAGCCAGGGGCCGACCCCGGCGGTGAGCAACGCGGAGGCGAACAGCGACGTGGAGCCGAGCAGGAAGCCGAACCCCGGTCCGAAAACCCGGCCGGCGAGGACCAGCAGGAAGAACACGGTCTCGATCCCGGCGGTACCGGCACCGAGCGGGCGCAGCGCGGCGTTGACCGCGGCGAGCACCCCGAGCATCGCCAGGGCCTTGCTGTCGATCCCACCGGAGGTGAGTTCCGCCAGCACCAACGCCACCAGCACCGGCAACATGACGACGAAGACCAGCGGCGCCTCGCCGGCGCGGGCGGTGTTCTCCGGTTGCACCGGGACGAAGAGTGGCCAGGTGAAGGTGGCCAGTGCGGCGACCGACGCGAGCACCAGCACCACGGCGGTGCGCGGAGCGACCCGCAGGACACTCACGCCGGCTCCCGCTCCGCCACCAGCGCGGCGGCGACCTGATCCACCGTCAGCCACGCTGCCGGGGCCAGCACCTTGGCGACCTGCGGGGCGAAGGCGGGCGAGGCGAGCATGACCTCCGTGGTGCTGCCGTCGGCCACGATCTCACCGTCGGCCATCACGATCACCCGGTCCGCCAGCGCCGCGACCAGCTCCACGTCGTGCGTCGCCACCACCACGGCACGCCCGGCGGCGGCCAGCCCCCGCACCAGCGCGACGAACTGCCGCTTGGCGAGGTAGTCCAGGCCGCGGGTCGGCTCGTCCAGCAGCACCACCGGCGGGGCGGCGGTGAGCTGCACCGCGAGCGCGAGCGCCAGCCGCTGCCCCTCGGAGAGGTCCCGCGGGTGCCGGTTACCGGGCAGACCGGGGGTGAGCTGGTCCAGCAGGGCGCGGCAGGTGCCGGCCGCCGCCGCGGTCTCCTGGTCGGCCTGGCGGCACTCGCCGTCGACCGTCTCCAGGTAGAGCAGGTCGCCCGGGGTCTGCGGAACCAGCCCGACCTGCCGGCGGGCCTGGTGTGCCGGCAGGCTCTTGGGGTCGACGGCCCCCGCCGCGCCGGTGACGGTCACCGCGCCGCCCTGCCGAGGGCCGCTACCCTGCACGGCCCAGAGCAGACTGGACTTGCCGGAACCGTTGCGGCCCATCAGGGCGACGACCTGGCCAACCTGGAGATCGAGATCGACGCCGGCCACGGCGACGGTGCCCGGATACCGCACGACGACCTTCCGCGCACTCAGCGCCGTCGTCGGCTCCGGGGCGGGAGCCGGTGCGGGGGGCGCTCCCTCGGCGAGCCGCCCACGCAGCCCGGCGGCGCGGCGGCGGGCATCGCGTACCGACAGCGGCAGTGGGTCCCAGCCGGCCAGGCGACCCAGCTCGACCAGGGGTGGAGCGAGCTCCACACCCGCCAGCACCGTCGCCGGTGGTCCGTTGACCACCCGCCCGTCACCGGGTAGGTAGAGCAGGCGGTCGGCGTACTGCATGACCCGCTCGAGCCGGTGCTCGGCCAGCACCACGGTGACCCCGAGATCGTGGACCAGCCGGGTGACCGCGGCGAGGACGTCCTCGGCGGCCGTGGGGTCCAGCGCGGAGGTGGGCTCGTCGAGCACCAGGACCCGGGGGTGGCTGGTGAGGACGGCGCCGATGGCGACCCGTTGCTGTTGTCCACCGGAGAGGGTCCGGAGTGGCCGGTCGCGCAGCTCGGCGATGCCGAGCAGGTCCAGCGTCTCCTCCACCCGCTTGCGCATCACCGCCGGCGGCAGGGAGAGCTGCTCCATGCCGTACGCCAGCTCCTCCTCGACGGTGTCGGTGACGAACCCGGAGAGCGGGTCCTGGCCGACCACGCCGACCACATCGGCGAGGTCGCGGGGCGGGTGCCGGCGGGTGTCCCGGCCGTCCACGGTGACCGAGCCGTGCAGGGTGCCGCCGGTGAAGTGCGGCACCAACCCGTTGATCGCCCGCAGCAGGGTCGACTTGCCGGCCCCGGTGCGCCCGGCGACCAGGCACAGCTCGCCCTCCTCGACGGTCAGCGTCACGTCCCGCAGCGGCGGTGGCCCGTCCTCGGTGTAGCGGACGGTCACCTGGTCAAATGTGATCATGTCTGATCTCTCGGGACAGGTGTCGGTGGCGGCGCGAGCCAGGCCGGTACGGCCGCGACGGCGACGGCGAGCAGCAGCAGTGGGGTCAGCTCGGGCCAGGTGGGCGGGCTGACCGGCGGGTAGAGCAGCTCCGGGTCGACAGTGCCGGCCAGCATGGTCAGGCCGGCCGTGGCGATCCCGCAACCGGCGACGAGCAGCTCGGCCGGCCGCCAACGGTCCGGCCGGTAGCGGCTGCGGCGGACGCGGCGGCCGGCCAGCAGCATGCCGCCCACGGCGGCGACCAGCCCAACGAGGAGCAGCGGCAGCCCCAGATAGCCGGGTCCGACGGTGTCGAGCAGCCCGTAGGTGCCGGCGCAGACGCCGAGCAGGCCGCCGAGGACCAGCGTGCCGGTGACCGCCCGCTGCCCGGCGGGGACCGCCGCGGTTCGGCCGTAGCCGCGTGAATCCATCGCCGCGGCGAGGGCCAGCGACCGGTCCAACGCGTCAGCCAATACCGGCAGCGCGACTCCCCGAAACGCCCGCATCCCCCGCCCGGACGCACCCCGCAGCCGGCGGGCCCGCCGGACCCGCAGCACACTCTCCACCAGCTGAGGGGCGACCGACAGGGCGACCACCACCGCCGTGCCCACCGCGTACAACGCTCCCGGTACGGCCTTGAGGAGCCGCTTCGGGTTGGCCAGAGCGTTCGCCGCCCCCAGGCAGATCAGCATCGTCGCCAACCGCAGCCCGTCGTAGAACCCACCGAGGATCTGCTCGGCGGCGACCGGCCCGAGGAGGCGGATACCCGCCGCCCACTCCGGCAGCGGGATCTCCGGCAACCGGACCAGGACGTACTCGCCCTGCCCGCCACCGAGGACGATCCGGAACACCACCCGCATCGTGACGATCACCACGCCGAGCCAGACGTACATCCGGAACGCCAGCGCCCAGGGGGCGTGCCCGCGTCGCGCCACGACCACCAGCGCGGCGACCGCGACCAGCAGGGTGAGCCCCAGCGGGTTGGTGGTGTGGCTGGCCGCGGTGGCCAGCCCCAGCGCCCACAGCCACCAGGCGCCCGGGTGCAGCCCGCGGGGCAGCCGCCAGGCGGACCAGCGGGCCGACCACCGATCGGCGGTCGTGGAGCGGTCCACCGCGGCGTCAGTCATCTGGGTCGGCGGCCCGCCGTCGCCGGGCGGCGACCAGGCCCCCGGCGGTCAGTATGGCCAGCAGCAGTACCCCGGTCAGCGTGCCCAGCGGCACGCCCCCCTCCTCGCGGGAGGCGACGGCGTCGGTCAGCACGGGCTCGTCGGCGGATCCTGGCTGGGCTGAGGTGGTGGCAGTCTCCGGGGACGGAAGGCCCGCCGCGCTGGCCGTCGGCGTGGCGGTGGCCGAAGTCGACGGGCCAGCGGTCTGGGTCGGCCCGCCGGCGGCACCGGGCTGGTCGCCGTCCGCCGCACCGGGCTGGTCCGGGTTGCCGACACCCGGTTGACCGTTGTCGGCGGGTGGTGGCGCGCCATCCCCGCCCGCCGGTGGCGGTGTCACCGGTACGTCGCTCGCCGGCGGTGCCGGTGCAGAGGTGGGCGGTGGCGGCAGCGGTGCGGGGCGGCGCGGGGCGATCCCCGGGCGGGGGGCGTCGTTGGGGTCGCGGTTGAGGGAGAACGACCAGCCCTCGAAGCTTCCCGCCGGGGGCGTACGGTTCAGCACCCCCATGTTGCTGTAGGTCCAGCTGCCCCCGTTCGGGGCGTGCCAGTACGACCAGTAGGCGCTGGCCGGCGGCGTGTCGACACACTTCTCCGCGTCCGCCGACGGTTTGCCCTCGATCCGGCAGATGAATCCCTCGCCCCAGCGCAGCGTGCCGGTGATCTGGAAGCCGGCACTTTTCAGCGCGGCCAGCCCGGTGGCCTGGCTGCCCGGGGCGCAGCGGACCACGGTCCCGCCCCCGAGTTCGTTGAAGTCGACCACGACGGTGACCCCCGAGGCGTCCGGGCAGTAGCCGGCGGACCCGGCGGCCGCCGCCGGGCTCCCCGGTCCGATCACCGAGCCGGCGGCGACCAGGGCGACGGCCACCGCGCCGCGGAGTGTCCGGCGGCTCAATTCGCCCGCCGACGGCCGAGAATGAGCAGCCCCACGCCCCCACCGAGCAGCAACACCGCGAGCAGCACGTAGCTGGTGATCGCGGCACCGGTGGTGGGCAGCCCACCCAGACTGGAGGTGGTCGGCGTCGGCGTCACCGGAGCGCTGCTGGTCGGCAGCGCGGTCGTGGCAGAGGGTGACTCCGACGGGACGGTCCCGGTGGCGCTCGGCGTCGGGCTGGCGGTGCCGGTCGGTGTCGGCGATCCGGTGGCGGTCGGCGAGGCGGTGGGTGACGCGGTCGGCGAGGCGGTGCCGGTCGGGGTGGGCTGCCCGGTCGGCGGTGGGTCGAGGCCGATCCGACCCAGCGGCACCTGGGCGAGCCCGAGCAGCGCCTGGGCGGTGGCCCGACGCCACCGGTCCCGGTCGGCGTCGGCGAGGCCGTCGGCGACGGCGTCGGCGAGCCCGTCGGCGTTGTAGGCGATGGCACCCGCCTCCGCGGCAGCCGCCCCGCCGTTCGCCGCGGTCAGTTGGAGCGCGGCCAGCGCCACCGCCGCCTCGGCGGCTGCCGGGTCCCGGCCGGCCGCCGCGAGCGCCTGCCCGGCCAGGCCGGTGCTGTTGGAGTTCTTCCCGGGGGTCGGTCCGGAGTCGTCGAACGATCCGTCGGCGTGCTGCTGGGATACCAGCCAGTCCGCGCCCGCGTCGGCCGCGTCGCCCGCGCCGGTGGCACCGGCCTCGGCGGCGCTGAGCAGCGCCTGCACGGCCATCGCGGTCGAGTCGACATCAAGGGTGGCGTCGGGCTCTTCGTCGCAGGACGGCGAGGGCTCGCCGGCGATGTCCGGGTAGAGGCGGAAGCCGCCCGCCGCGCACTGCTGTCGGATGAGGAAGTCCACCGCGTCCTGCGGGACGCCGCCGCTGCGGGTCAGGCCCAGCACGGCGAAGGACTGGTCGAAGGTGTTGCTGGGGTCTGCGCCGGTCTGCGGGGTGGTCCGGCTGGTGATCCGTCCCCGCTGGTGGTCGGTGTCCGCTCCGGCGAGCAGCGACAGGGTCTCGGTCCGTAGGTCGTAGCCGCCGAAGTCGGTGGGGTCGGCGTTGGCGGCGGAGGCGGCGTAGAGCAGCTTCGCGGTCGCCCCGCCGTCGGTGAAGCCCTCAATGCCCCAGTGGTCGTAGCTGTTGTAGGTGCGTACGTTCGCCGCGATCTGGGCGGTCGCCGCCTGCCGGGTCGACGGATCCACCCCGGTGGCGGAGAGCGCGAGGAGGCCGTCGATGGTCAGCCCCCAGTCCTCCGGGGCGAACGGGCCGGGCAGGACGCCGTCGGTGAACTCGTCGGCCAGCCAGGACGCGGCTGCGCGCGCCGCGGCGGCGTGGTCCGGGTCGGGAGCCGCCACCACGGTCAGCGGGGCGGCGGCTACCGCGGCGAGGGTGGTTGCCGCGGCCGCGCCGAGACCGGTGGCGAGGCGTCGGGACAGGGCCATGAGGGGGTGCCTTTCGTAGCGGAGTCGGTGAGCTCCGGCAAGCACCCCGGGGAACGAAGACCCCGCTCCGCGTGCTGCGGTGAGCGGGGTGGACGGACCTCGGCGGACCGGACTTCACCCTGTAGACCTCGACAGTGGAAGCCGCTCGTCCCGGGCGGGGCATTCCGGCTCGCGAAAGGGTTCTCTCGCTCACGGCTGCGGGTCAGCGCCGGCGTCGCACCGGCTTTCCCCCGCGCGGGACTTATGCAGTTGTGCCCCGGTGTGCACCGGGCGCCCGTCACCGTATCGCCCGGGCGCGCGACGATGCCAGTGCGTGCGACGACGCCAGGGCCGAGACGAGCGCCCGGATGCGCCACTGGTCACACCGCCGGGCGCGGTGGCTCAGGGGGCGGGGATGCTCGGCGGCTCGCTGGCGCCGTAGGACCAGCCCTCGACGCTGCCCGGGGCCGGGTCGTAGTTGAGCACGCCCTTGTCGCTGTATTCCCAGTCACCGCCCCGGGGCGCGTGCCAGTACGACCAGTATCCGCTGGCCTGCGGGGTGTCGATGCAGGGCTCGACATCCGGGGTGGGCAGGCCGCCGAGCCGGCAGACGAAGGCGGGTCCCCATCGGAGGGTGCCCTCGACGGCGAAGCCGGCGTCCTGGATGGCGGCCAGCCCGGTGTCCGGGTCGCCGGGGGCGCAGGCGACCTCGACGTCGCCACCGAACGCGGTGAAGTCGATCACGACGGTGACGCCCGTGGTGCCGGCACAGGCGTCGGCGCGTGCGGCCTGGGGGGCGGGCTCGACAGCGGCCAGGGCGATCCCGGCGACGGCGGCGGCCAGCAGGCCGGCGACGCGGGTGCGGACGGTGTTTCGGAGGTGGGACACGACCATCAGGAGTGCCTTTCCGCCCTGCGGTCGTCAGAACCCGGGCCGGCCGCTGTTGGTCAGCGTCGGGTCGGGGCCTCCGACCCGTGGGCCACGACGGGTGGGTAGAGGTGCGCGAGCGTGGCGGGTATTCGGGCTCGCCGTCGGGACGTATCCCGACGGCCTACCGTTGCGGGCCAGCGCCGGATTGTGACCGGACTTCCCCCGCACACACGCGTTGGTGGAGTTGTCGCGACAGTCTGAGTCGGTGTGAGCAGCGCTGTCAAACGGGCTGCGGTGGGCACGCCACGAAGCGCGAATCGGCCGATTCCGACCGCGCCACACCCGGTGGCGTCATTGACGCGGTGGACGTTGCGTGGTGTGCTCAGTACGTAACGGTAATGAAAACCATGATCATTGTCAGCTGAGGAGGATCATGTCTCTCACCGTGCCACCGGACCTGTTGCGCTCCGCCGAGTCGGGCCCCGTTGACGACGACGCCTTCGTCTCCTGCGTCCGCGACTCCCTGCCGTACGCCTGGCAGACCGTCAGCCGGGTGGCGGCGGAGTTGGCGTCCTCCGACGCCGAGTTCGCCGACAACGTCGTCCCGCCGCCGACCGAGGAGGAGCGGGGTCAGCTCCTGCGCGCGCTGGCCAGTGATGCCATCCGGTCCAGCCTCGAGCGTCACTTCGGCGTCAAGCTGGCCTTCCAGAACTGTCACCGGGTCGCGGCGTTCCGACACTCCGCAGTGGACTCGGAAACCTACCGCCGCTTCGTCTCCGTCCGCGGTCAGCTGCTCAACCAGTCTCCCGAGCTGCGCAACTGTTGATCCGGTTGCTGCCCGGCGGGCCGGCGGAGTGACCTACCTCCACTGGCCCGCCGGGCACCCCCGATCGGCCGCCGCCGCGCTCCTGGCTCGCCGAGGTCGACTGCTGGCGGGCTGCCCTTGCTGAGTCCGCGCCCCGGTGCCGCTAACTCGCCGGCCGCTCCGCGCTTCGACACCACGGCCCGCTGCAGCACAGCGGTCGTGCTCGGTACCGTCCCGGCTGGTCCGTCGGCGGTGTGCGCCACGAGGTAGCTGCGTTGGCCGAGATAATCATACGTGTGTTTATCGAAATGTACTCTCGTCGCGTCGGCTTCTTTGGTCCGCGCGGCGGCTACCCCCGTCGGCCAGCCGCGTCGATGACCCCGTAGACCACCTCACCCCCCGGGGCCTTCGTCGCAGCCCGACAGGCGCGGCGCTCGTCCGCGGCGAGACCGGTGGCTGGTGCATGACGTCGCCGATCGCGGTGCAGGCCGCACCCTCGCGCATCGTCGGCATCGCCGGCACCTGGGCAGCGGCGGGCTTGGCCATCGAGAGCGCACCCTCGGTGCGGCATCCACCCGTTCCACAAGATGGGCGTGGCCGGTCCGAATCTCAGGGAAAGGCTGGCCGTCCCCCCAAAGTCAGTGGCGGCGAGGAACTGCACACCGTAGGGGCGCCCCGAAAAGTTACCCTTTACCCGTATTAATCAATGAAAGGGATAATGGTGTCACCGCCGGTGTCGCGCCAGTTATGCTGTAGGTGGCGAAGATTCTGGTTGCGTTAGCCTCGGCTGGGTGCTGGTTGTCGCCATAGGGAAGGCTGGCGCTGCTTCGGGGCGCGTTCCAAAACGGAGATGAATGTCGCCCCCCTTGAGGTGCGGGCTGATCGTGTGAAACTATGTCGACACTAACTACGACGGGGGTCGAGTGGGCTGGAGTCGCCCCCGATTGGGGGAAGTTCACGTGAGTGTGACCAGATCGCCGGGTCGTATGATGCTGGCGGCCATTGCGGCTTTCGCTGTCGCCCTGGGTTTCCCGGGCGTTGCCCAAGCCGAAGTCACTGCCCAGCAAAATCAGGATGACGCCAGCGTCCAGTCACTTGACGTGTGGACGGAGTACTGGGAAGGCGCCAACCTGATCGGCATCGGTAAATTCAATGCCGACCCGGTCGACGAGATTCCGGGGGATTCGATCCAGGCGTGCGACTATTACCCCGACGGCTGGCGGGTTGAGGTTCGGATGGACATCAATCCCACCGGAACCTGGGAGACTGATCGGGTTGCTACGACCCACGGCCATGCATCCCCCTACTGCAGCCCGTGGGTTTCTGGAAACTTGGCGGAGGAGACTCCGGTATTGGTGAAGGTCTGTAAGGTTCTGGATGCCTCCGAGGAGCATTGCGAGGATCCTGTCCCTGGCTGGGCGTAGAAGGCCCACTGAAGGTATTTCCTTCACCTGGTAGTGCCTACTGCGGTGACCTTCGCTCCTTGGGTCACCGCAGTATTGGCCTGCGTCGTTCAGATTAGAAAAGAGTTTCTTCCCGCCCCATTGCCACGTCATTTTGTGGCGAAATACCAGGGTGTAGCACCGGGGCGTGGATGTGGCGCGACCGATCGCCGCCATCTGCTCGGCGTCCGCGTAGCCGCACCGTGCGAGCGCGGGATGGTCGCTCGGCGGTTTCCGTCGGTGGGGCGCAGCAGCTTCGAGGCTGGGACTGACTCCAACGGCATCGGCCTGACCTCAACACCCCGTGGTCGACTACGTCCGCGACTTCCTGGAGTGCGTCAGTAGTAGCCGAGTTATCGGCTAACTGGGTGGCCTCGGCGGGGCGATGTTGCGGAAGCGCTCGTGTGCGGACTGGCGGCTGATGCCGAGCGCGTTGCCGATCTCGGCCCAGGAGAGTCCGGTCGCCCGCGCCTGGGCCACGGCCTGTTCGATGAGGGGCCGTTGCCAGCGCTCCACCTGGGCGAGGATGCCGAGCGCCTGTAGTGGCCAGGTGGTAGTCAGGTCGGCGACGTCGTCCCGCAAGGTGTCGGAGCGGTTGAGCAGCCAGCCGGGTGGAGTGGCGGCCAGGAGTGGCCGGATGTGCCCGCCCCACTCAGAGGTGGCCATCCAGCGCCCCTCGTCAGCGGCCGGGTAGTCCCGGCTGCCGACCCAGCCGCAGCTACATCCGGCCCGGTAGCCGACGGCGTCGGCCGGCGCCGTGGTATCCGTCTTCAGCGCCCCGTCCGGCAGTCGGAATCCGACGAGCTCAGCATGCCCCGGAACCATCTCCTCCGTCATTCAGCCAGCATAGGCCCGTCAGGATTGCCTGACGCTTCCAGTAAGGTTATCTTGACGACGTGGCTTCGGGTGGTCGGCACCCGGAGCCGGAACTCCGGAGGGAAGCATGCCCGTGGCACACGGCACCGTCGCGCCGGGATACGAGCCGGTCCGAGCGGCATTCCAGGCGAACTTCGAAGCAGGCTCCGAGATCGGCGCCGCCCTCAGCGTCTACCGGCACGGCCGGGAGGTGGTCCGACTCTGGGACGGGGTCGCCGATTCCACCACCGACCGCGCGTGGCGGGAAGACACCCTCCAACTTGTCTACTCGGCCACCAAGAGCGCACCCGCCGCCTGCGCGCACCTGCTTGCCCAGCGCGGGGACCTCGACCTGGCCGCCCCCGTGGCCGCCTACTGGCCGGAGTTCGCGGCGGCCGGCAAGGGCGGTATCCCGGTCCGCTGGCTCCTGTCCCACCAGGCGGGGCTGCCGGTGCTCGACCGTCCGGTCCCGCTGACGGCGGCGCTCACCGGAGAGCCGGTCGTCGCCGCGTTGGCCGCCCAGGCACCGGCCTGGCCGCCGGGAACGGCGCACGGCTATCACGGGCTCACCTACGGCTGGCTGGTTGGCGAGGTGGTACGCCGTGTCTCCGGCCGCAGCCTCGGCACCTACTTCGCCGACGAGATCGCCACCCCACTCGGCCTGGACTTCTGGATCGGCCTGCCCGCCGCCGAGGCACACCGGGTCGCCCGGATTACCGAGCGGCCGGTCGCCCCGCCCGCCACCCCCGAGGCGATGCCGGCCGCGCTACGGGAGGCGCTGGCCGCGTACACCGATCCGACCTCGCTGGCGGTCCGGTCGATGACGGTGACCGACCCGCCGCTCGACCTCGCCGACCCGCGTACCTGGGCGGCGGAGATCCCCGCGGTGAACGGCATCTGCACCGCCTCGTCCCTGGCCCGCTTCTACGCGGGCCTGATCGGCGAGGTTGACGGCGTCCGGATTCTCGACCCGGCCACTCTCGCTGCCGCCACCCGCGAACAGGCCAACGGCGTTGACCAGGTGCTGCGGGTGCCGACCCGGCCGGCGCTCGGCTTCGGCCTGCCCCTGCCGGAGCAGCCCTGGTGGTCACCGACCGCCTTCGGCTTCCCCGGGCACGGCGGCTCACTCGGCTACGCCGACCCGGCCAGTGGGATCGCCTTCGGGTACGTCACGAACGGGCTGCGCGTCACCATGGCCCCGGACCCCAGGACGACGGGCCTGATCAAGGCCCTCCAGTCGGTTCTCGCCCACCAGACAGTCTGAAACCTTCGGCTCCCGCCGGCCGGATCCATGGCTGGGCCGGAAGGCTGTGTCGCGGCTCAACGTGTATCTATGGTGTCGGGTATGTCGATCACAGATCAGGCGTTGGCGATCGAGGCGGCGTCGGCGGGAGCTACGGTCGTCCGCGCCCACTATGGAGCTACGCTGACCCGGTTTTCGAAGGGGGCCGGAGATTTCGCCACCACAGCCGACCTCGCAGCGGAAAAGACGATCCTGGACATCCTCCGCGCGGCGCGTCCGGATGACCTCCTGGTGGGGGAGGAGAGCGGGCGCACCGGCACCGGTGGCAGCGGACGTCGGTGGCTGGTTGACCCGTTGTGCGGGACCTTGAACTACGCGGTGCGCAGCATGCTGGTCGCGGTCAATGTGGCGCTGCAGGCCGGTACGCAGCCAGTGGTGGCCGCCGCGGCTGACCCCTTCAACGACGAGGTGTTCTGGACCGACGGCACCGCCGCCCACGTCCGTCGGGGCGGTACGGACGAGCGGCTCGTTCCCTCGGCCGACTCCGCGCTGGTGGACCTCAACCTGGATCCGCCGTTTCCCAACGGGGAGGCCTTCCACGCCGCTCGGATCCTCACCGATGCCGGCTTCACCGCACGGTTTCGCCCCCGGGTGCTCTCCACCACCCTGGCCGTGACCTGGGTCGCCGCCGGCCGTCGTGCCGGCTACGTCACCGACGGCCACCAGCTGCGGGACAGTGTGCACTTCGCCGCCGGGATCGCCCTCTGTGCGGCGGCGGGTTGCGTGGTCTCCGGACTCGACGGACGGCCACCCCACTCCGGTCTGGGCGGTCTGGTCGTGGCTGCCGACGAGCGGACGCATCACGCCCTGCTGAAGTCCATTGAGAACCAACGGCAGGCCTGAGTAGGGTAACGGCGCTTTCCGGGTCGCCAGGGTGAGGGAGTTCGTACGGTGCAGCGGGTGACGGTCCATCGGGACGGAGTGGCGCTGTCCTGCCTCGTTGGCGGCTCCGGCGACGAGGTGGTCGTGCTGTTGCACGGGCTGGCGGGCAGCGCGGCGGAGTTGGTGCCGACGGCGGAGGCGCTGCTACCGGAGCACCGCGTGGTCGTGGTGGATCAGCGCGGGCACGGCCACTCGACCCGGCGGCCGCAGGACCTCTCCCGCCGGGCGTACGTCGAGGATGTGCTTGCCGTCGTCGCGGAGCTCGCTGACGGTGCACCGGTGACGGTCGTGGGTCAGTCGATGGGTGGGCACACCGCGCTGCTCTTCGCCGCCGTGTATCCCGAGCTGGTGCGTCGGCTGGTGCTGCTGGAGGGCGGGGTCGGGGGCCGCGAGGAGCGGGGGGACTACCCGGCCGAGCTGGGCGCCTTCTTCGCCTCGTGGCCGGTGCCGTTCGCCGATGGTCGCCAGGCCGCCGAGTTTCTGGGCGACACCCCGGTGGCCCAGGCCTGGCTGCGGGACCTGGACCGGCGCCCGGACGGGCTCTGGCCGCGATTCGAGGCGGCGGTGATGCGGGATGCCATCGCGGCCGTCGCCGACCGGGCCTGCTGGGACGAGTGGCAGCGGGTGCAGGCCCCCACCCTGCTGGTGTTTGGCGAGCACGGGATCATTCCCGCCGCCGAGGTGCGGCGCATGGTGTCCCTGCGTCCGGATGTCGAGCAGGTGGTTGTTGCCGGCGCCGGGCACGACGTCCACCTGGAAGACCGGGACGCCTGGGTGCGCGCCCTGGGGCAGTTTCTCAGCCGCTGACACGCCGACACGACATCTGGTGTTGCATGCCGGATGGGGGAGGCATATATGGTGTCTCCCGCAGCTGGTTCGGCGCTCCCACCGGGAGCGGCCGAGGCAAGAGGGAACCCGGTGGAAGTCCGGGACTGCCCCGCAGCGGTGAGTGGGAACGAAAGCCGTCATCACGCACTGGGCTGATCGAAGCCTGGGAAGCGACGGCCGGTAGGCGACCGGGTCCCCCGGGCGTGCCCGCGAGTCCGAAGACCTGCCAGCGCGCCGCACGCGTCGCGTGCGGCGGTTGGCGGCCGCGCGGGACGGCCGACACCCGCAGCCGCCCGGTGTGGTCAGCCACCGGGCGAATGATCGTGGTGTCCCCTGCGCGTTCGTCGACTGTGTCGGCAGGTGGAGGAGGGGGAGATGACGACGACGCGGGAACGCGCCACGGACGGTCCGGCCGGTGCGGCGCAGCAGCAGCGGCGGCAGGTGATGGAGGTCCGCAAGCGCAACGGCGACACCGAGCCGGTGGACGTCAACAAGATCGTCCGCGCGGTGGAGCGGTGGGTCGGCGACCTGAACGAGGTGGACCCGCTGCGGGTGGCGACCAAGACGATCAGCGGCCTGTACGACGGGGCGACCACGGCCGAGCTGGACCGACTGTCGATCCAGACGGCGGCGGAGCTGATCGGCGAGGAGCCGCAGTATTCGAAACTGGCGGCACGACTGCTGGCCGCCTATGTGGACAAGGAGGTCCGGGGGCAGCAGGTCGCGAGCTTCAGCCAGTCCATCCGGTACGCCCACGACCTCGGGCTGATCAGCGACGACACCGCCGCCTTCGTGTCCCGCAACGCCCGCAAGCTGGACGATGCGGTGGACCCCGCCGGTGACCTGCGGTTCGAGTACTTCGGGCTGCGCACGGTCGCGGACCGCTACCTGCTGCGGCACCCGCAGTCGCGGCTGGTGGTGGAGACCCCGCAGTACTGGCTGCTGCGGGTGGCCTGCGGGCTGTCGCGGACGCCGGCCGAGGCGATCGGGTTCTACCGGCTGATGTCGTCGCTGGCGTACCTGCCCAGCTCACCGACGTTGTTCAACTCCGGCACCCGGCACACCCAGATGTCGTCGTGTTTCCTGGTCGACTCGCCCCGCGACGAGCTGGACTCCATCTACCAGCGGTACCACCAGGTCGCGAAGCTGTCGAAGTTCTCCGGCGGCATCGGCATCGCCTGGTCGCGGGTGCGCGGCCGGGGCGCGCTGATCCGGGGGACGAACGGCCGGTCGAACGGCATCGTGCCGTTCCTGAAGACCCTCGACGCCGGTGTCGCCGCGGTCAACCAGGGCGGCCGGCGCAAGGGCGCGGCCTGCGTCTACCTGGAGCCCTGGCACCCCGATATCGAGGAGTTCCTGGAGCTGCGGGACAACACCGGCGAGGACGCCCGGCGTACGCACAACCTGAACCTGGCCAACTGGCTGCCGGACGAGTTCATGCGCCGGGTCGAGGCGGACGGCGACTGGTCGCTGGTCGACCCGTCCGACGCCCCGGAGTTGCCCGACCTGTACGGCGCGGAGTTCGACGCCGCCTACCGGGTAGCGGAGAAGAAGGCGGTCCGTACGGTCAAGGCCCGGGACCTGTACGGGCGGATGATGCGCACCCTGGCGCAGACCGGCAACGGGTGGATGACCTTCAAGGACCGCGCGAATGCGCTGTCCAACCAGACCGGGGAGCCCGGCAACACGATTCACCTGTCGAATCTCTGCACCGAGATCCTTGAGGTCAACAACGACGCCGAGACCGCGGTCTGCAACCTGGGCTCGGTCAACCTGGGCGCCCACGTCAGCACCGACGGGGTGGACTGGGCGAAGCTGCGGGAGACCGTTCGTACCGCGATGGTCTTCCTCGACCGCGTGATCGACATCAACTACTACCCGGCCGAGCAGGCGGCGGCCTCCAACCCGCGTTGGCGGCCGGTCGGGCTCGGGCTGATGGGGCTGCAGGACGCCTTCTTCACGCTGCGGCTGCCGTTCGACTCGGCCGAGGCGCGGGAGCTGTCCACCCGGGTGCAGGAGGAGATCTTCCTGACCGCCCTGGAGGCCTCCGCCGGGCTCGCCGAGCGGTTCGGCCCGCATCCCGCGTACGCCGAGACCCGCGCCGCCCGGGGCGAGCTGCACCCGGAGCTGTGGGGGGTCGAGCCGGCGCAGCCGAAGCGGTGGGTCGAGCTGAAGGCTCGGGTCGCGGAGCACGGTCTGCGGAACTCGCTGTTGGTGGCGATCGCCCCGACCGCGACGATCGCCTCGATCGCCGGCTGTTACGAGTGCATCGAGCCGCAGGTGTCCAACCTGTTCAAGCGCGAAACCATGTCCGGTGAGTTCCTGCAGGTCAACACGTACCTGGTCGGTGAGCTGAAGGCGCGCGGGTTGTGGACGGCCCCGATCCGGGACGAGATCAAGCGGGCGGAGGGGTCGGTGCAGGGCATCGCCGAGCTCCCCGCCGAGGTGCGGGAACTGTTCCGGACGGCGTGGGAGCTTCCGCAGCGGGCGCTGATCGACCTGGCGGCGGCCCGCGCCCCGTACATCGACCAGTCGCAGTCGCTGAACCTGTTCCTGGCCGCGCCGACGATCGGCAAGCTCTCCTCGATGTACCTGTACGCCTGGAAGTCCGGGCTGAAGACCACCTACTACCTGCGGTCCCGTCCCGCGACGCGGATCCAGCAGGCCACCGTCGCCGTCACCCCGACCCCGTCGAGCTCCGCCGGGGCCGACGCCGAGGCGCTGGCCTGCTCCCTGGAAAACCCCGAAAGCTGCGAGGCATGCCAATGACCACCGACGCCGAGACCCGTACCGCGACCGCCGAGGCCCGTACCGCCGAAGCCGTTGGCGAGCGGCAGCTGCTGCTTGACCCTGGCATGGACCTGACCCTGCGCCCGATGCGGTACCCGCACTTTTTCGACCGGTTCAAGGAGGCGATCAAGAACACCTGGACGGTGGAGGAGGTGGACCTGCACTCCGACCTCGCCGACCTGGCGAAGCTCTCCCCGGCCGAGCGGCACCTGGTGTCCCGGCTGGTCGCGTTCTTCGCCACCGGCGACACGATCGTCGCCAACAACCTGGTGCTCAACCTCTACCAGCACGTCAACTCCCCGGAGGGCCGGCTCTACCTGTCCCGGCAGCTCTTCGAGGAGGCGGTGCACGTCCAGTTTTATCTGAACCTGCTGGACACCTATGTGCCAGAGGAGAAGGAGCGGTTCGCGGCGTTCGCGGCGGTGGAGAACATCCCCTCGATCGCGCGCAAGGCCGAGTTCTGCTTCCGGTGGATCGACTCGATCTTCGAGCTGCGGGAGCTGCGGACCCGGGTGGACCGGCGGGCGTTTCTGCTCAACCTGATCTGCTTCGCCGCCTGCATCGAGGGCCTGTTCTTCTACGGCGCCTTCGCCTACGTCTACTTCCTCCGCTCCCGGGGTCTGCTCAACGGCCTCGCGTCCGGCACCAACTGGGTGTTCCGCGACGAGTCCATGCACATGGCCTTCGCCTTCGACGTGGTGGAGACCGCCCGCGCCGAGGAGCCGGACCTCTTCGACGCCGACCTGGAGCAGCAGGTCAGGGAGATGATGGCGGAGGCGGTCGACTGCGAGGTCCAGTTCGCCGCGGACCTGCTCGAGCAGGGGGTGTCCGGGCTCTCCCTGACCGACATGCGGGAATACCTCCAGCACGTCGCGGACCGGCGGCTGGTCACGCTGGGGATCACCCCGATGTACGGCAGCCAGAACCCGTTCGCCTTCATGGAGTTGCAGGACGTACAGGAGTTGTCGAACTTCTTCGAGCGGCGGGTGTCGGCGTACCAGATGGGCGTCAGCGGGAGCGTTACCTTCGACGACGACTTCTGATCCGGAGCGGGGCGCGGATGTGAGCGCCGGGGAGTGCGCTGGCCGGGAGCATCCCGGGGTCTTCTGGCACCACCTCGGCGCGGTCCGCCTGGATGTGGGCGGGTCGCGGCCGTAGCCGCTGCGGCTGCGTCCTGGTCGCGGTCTGCGGTGTGGGCTTGACCTTGACGCAGCGTCAACCTTGCACGCTGGCGTCATGTCGATAGATCTCCAGCAGGCACCGGGGCGGATCCGGAAGCCGGCGATCCAGGTACGCGGCCTACACAAGTCCTTCCAGGAGCTGCAGGTGCTACGCGGCGTCGACTTCGACGTCGCGCCGGGCAGTGTCTTCGCGCTGCTCGGCTCCAACGGGGCGGGCAAGACCACGGTGGTACGGATTCTGTCCACGCTGCTGCGCCCGGATGCCGGTGCGGCCACCGTGAACGGCTTCGACGTTGCCGCGCAGGCGGGAAAGGTGCGTGCGTCGATCAGCCTGACCGGGCAGTTCGCCGCGGTCGACGAGGTTCTCAGCGGGCGGGAGAATCTGGTGCTGGTCGCCCGGTTGCGGCGGCAGCGGGAGCCGGGCCGGGTCGCGGATGACCTGCTGGCCCGCTTCGCCCTCACCGACGCGGCGAACCGCCGGGTGGCGACGTACTCGGGTGGGATGCGTCGTCGCCTCGACCTCGCGATGAGTCTGGTCGGGAAACCACCGGTGATCTTCCTCGACGAGCCGACGACCGGGCTGGACCCGCAGGCGCGGCTGGAGGTGTGGCAGGCCGTCCGGGAACTCGCCGGCCAGGGTACGACGGTGCTGCTCACCACCCAGTATCTGGACGAGGCCGAGCAGCTCGCGGACCGGATCGCGGTCCTGCACGAGGGGCGGGTCATCGCCAACGGCACGCTCGCCGAACTCCGGCGGCTGTTCCCGCCCGCGACCGTGGAGTACGTCGAGAAGCAGCCGTCCCTGGAGGACATCTTCCTGGCCATCGTCGGCGGCGGGGACACCGCCGTGCCGACCGTGTCCACCGCACCGGTACGAGCAGCTAAGGACCCCCGATGACCGGCACCTTCCTCAGCGACACCACCGCCCTGACCCAGCGCTCCCTGCGCCACATCGGCCGCAGCCCGGACACCATCATCACGACGGCGATCACGCCGATCGCCCTCATGCTGCTCTTCGTCTACGTCTTCGGCGGTGCGGTCGAGGCCGGGTCGGATAGCTATGTGAACTACCTGCTCCCCGGCATCCTGCTCATCACCGTGGCCTCGGGCATCTCCTACACCGCATACCGGCTCTTCCTGGACATGAAGGGCGGCATCTTCGAACGGTTCCAGTCCATGCCGATCGCCCGCTCGGCCGTCCTGTGGGCGCATGTGCTGACCTCGCTGGTCGCCAACCTGATCTCGCTCGTGGTGGTGGTGCTGGTCGCCCTCGCGATGGGCTTCCGCTCCGGGGCGGGCGTGCTGGCCTGGTTGGCGGTCGCGGGGATCATGCTGCTGTTCACCCTGGCCCTGACCTGGCTCGCCGTCATACCGGGGCTGACCGCGACGTCCCTGGAGGGGGCGAGCGCCTTCTCCTATCCGCTGGTCTTCCTGCCGTTCATCAGCTCGGCGTTCGTGCCCACCGAGAGCATGCCCGGCCCGGTACGCGCCTTCGCCGAGAACCAGCCGGTCACCTCCATCATCGACACGGTCCGCAGACTGTTGGCGCAGCAGCAGGTCGGCGCCGACCTGTGGATCGCCCTCGCCTGGTGCGTCGGCCTGCTCGCCGTCGCGTACGTCGTAGCCAGGGCCGTCTACCATCGCAAGGTCAGGTGACGTTGGGGCCCGGCGGGGAGGCGGCCATGCTGACGATCGGGCGGCTGGCCTCCTACGCCGGGGTTTCCATCCGTGCGGTGCGGCACTACCACCAGGTCGGGCTCCTGCCGGAGCCGGAACGCGACGCCTCCGGCTACCGGAGCTACGGCGCCGCCGCGGTGTTGCGCCTGATCCGGATCCGGACCCTCGCCGAGGCCGGCGTCCCACTGGCCCGGGTCCGGGAGCTGCTCGACGCCGATCCCGAGACGTTCGCCGCCGCGACGATCGAGGTCGACCGGGAGCTGCGGGCGCGGATCCGCACCCTCCAGGAGCACCGGCGGCGGGTCGCGCAGCTGGGCTCCGTCGAGTCGCTGGCGGTCCCCGAGGAGGTGGCCGACTACCTGGAACGCCTCCGGGGCATCGGCGCGCCGCCGGTGCTCGTCGAGGCGGAGCGCGACGCGTGGATCCTGATGGCGGCGCGCTTCCCGGAGACGATCACGGCGATCATCGCCGACAAGGTGGCCCAACTCGCCGACCCGAAGGTCCGCCGGCTCTACCAGCTCCTCAGCCAACTCACGGTGGAGCCGGACAACGACGATCTACTGTGCGAGATCGCGGACCTGCTGAGCGACCAGTACGAGGAGGCGGCGGCGAACGGGGTGCTGGACCAGCAGGACGAGATCATTCCCGACCAGGTATTCGTCCGGTTGCTGGACTCGTACTCCTTTGCGGCCCACCCCATCGTCGCCCGGCTGGCCGAGTTGCTCGCCGAACGTGGCTGGACCGGATGGACCCGGATGGAGAAGCGCAAGCCCTGAGCCGGAGCCGAACCCGTGCACTCATGGTCACTCTGGATGATTCATCGCGACGGCTGCTGTTACATCCAAGCGGGCGAACCTTCGATACTGTGCGGGGTCGCACGAGGGGGAGGTGCTGATGCATCCGGGATTCGCGGTTGATGTGGACGCCCTGGAGAGTGTGGGGGCGCAGGTGGAGGCGACGGCGGCGATGTTGCGGGAGTCGGTGCGGGTGGCTGGTGCGGGGTTGGTGCCGTCGTCGCCGTCGGGTTCGGCTGCGGTGGTCGCGGCGCAGGGTGCGGAGAAGATGTGGCTGGCGGAGCTGCGCCGGCTGGTGGAGGAGTTGGAGGGTTTCGGTGCGGATGTGAGCGCTTCGGCGCGGGAGTATCGGGCCGCGGATGAGGTGAACGCTGATGGGTTGCGGCGCTCGGGGGTGCTACCGCGGTGAGTGGTCTGACGTTGCGGGATGTGCTCGATTTTCGACCGGATCCGTGGCATGAGTCGGCGCAGGTGTGGGGTCGGCTTGCGCAGGGGATCGACGATGCCGCTGAGCAGCTGATCCGGGGAAGCCGCGATCTTGTTCATGTGTGGCCGGACGGTCGGGCTTCGGCGGCTGCGGTGGGCAAGGGTGAGACGTTGCGGGCTGAGGTGAGTAACGCGTACAACCCGGCGAAGCGGGTCGCGGATGCGTTGGAGCAGCATGCGTACGCGATGGTGGGGTTGCGGCGGCAGGCGGAGGAAATTGTCGCTTTGGCGCGGGTGGCTGGTTATCAGGTGGACATGGTGACTGGGGTGACGGCGCCGCCGCCGTTTGGGGATATGGCTGGTGGCTTGGATCGTTCCAGTCGGGCTACCGAGTCGGTGCTTCAGTGTTTGCCGACGGTGGTGGAGTCTGCGCGGGCGCAGGATGAGGCGACTGCTAATGCCATCGCGGTTAATGTGCCGTCGCCACGGGTGGGTTTCGGGACGGGTCGGCTTGATGGGGTTTCTCGTGGGGTGTTGGAGGCGCAGGCGGGGCGGAGTCCGGCTGAGGTTCATGCGTGGTGGGAGTCGTTGACTCCGCTGCAGCAGGAGCAGGTGTTGCGGGAGTTCCCGGATCTGGTCGGGCAGCTGGACGGCATTCCGATCTCTGATCGGGATGTGGCCAACCGTACGGTGGTGGAGCGCGAACGCGGTCTGCTCCAGCAGCAGTTAAGTGAGATTGAGGCCAGAGAAGAATTTCTGTGGAAAGCTCTTCAACAGGGTCGAGTTTTAGATGTCTATCCGGAAGCCGAGGATCCGAGGGCTGTGCTGGAAGACGAGTTGAGGAGACTCGCGTCCGAGCGTGCTGAGTTGCCCGGCAAGCTGCGGGGCATCGACGCGATTACCTCCCGGTTGAACGATCCGAATCGGCCGGACGCCTACCTGATCGGGTTCTCCAGCGACGGGGACGGTCGGGCGATCGTCTCGGTCGGCAACCCGGATACTGCCGATAATGTGCTCACCTACGTGCCGGGCACTGGCGAGCAACTTTCCAGTGCCGGTGGCGGGCTGAAGCGTATGGACGCCATGGCCCAGGACGCCGCTTGGGCGGCAGGTGGTGAGAAGACCTCGGTGGTCTACTGGTATGGCTACGACGCGCCGGACTTGATTTCTGATGCTGGTGGGGAATCCTATGCCGAGGGCGGTGGTCCGGTCCTGGACAGGTTCCAGAGTGGGCTGCGGGCTACTCACGATGGGGAGGGTCCGTCGCGCAACACGGTGCTTGGTCATAGTTATGGCTCTACGGTTATCGGTCACGCTGCTCGGGACTCTGACTTCGATGCTGATGCTGTGGTGTTCGTCGGTTCGCCTGGTGTTGGTGTTGATCACGCTTCCGAATTGACTGGAGTGCGCCCCGATCAGGTCTGGGCCACCACGGCGAAGCACGACGTTATTGGTCTGGTGCCGGACTGGGGTTTCACGCATGGCAAGGATCCCAGTGAGGCCGACTTCGGGGCGCGGGTCTTCCGCAGTGACCCGGGTAGCTTCCTTGACATGGCCGGCGCCCACTCCGCCTACTGGGAAGAAAGCAATCCTGCGCGCACAAATATCGCAGAGATTGTCACCGGTCAAGCTGAATAAAAGGTGAACCGACATGGCTTATCGGCGAGTAGGTGCCGTGCTGACCGCAGCTATCTTGATCGCATTTACGACGGCTGGCTGTTTGGGAAAGGATAGCGCTATGCAACCTACCGAGACGCTTGCGCAAGCGGCTGAACGAGTTGAGGAGATTCTGCAGGAGGCGATCGCCCAGTTGCCTTCCGACGCTACGATCGATAGACGTCCGAACTTGGATGGTGTCCCGTGTGATCTTTCCACCGGGCCGGTGTTCTCGGAGCGAAGCGCTCAGGTTATTCCGCCCGTCTCCGGCACGTGGTCGGAGACTGATGTTTTGTCGATCCTTTCCGAGTTCTGGGAGCGCAAGGGCTACGCGGCATTTATAGACGAGAATTCTAGCAACCAGCACCGCTACTTCGTCCGAACCGACGATGGCTACAAGCTTTCGGTTCGTACTTATGATCGGGGTGGGCATTACGATGTCCGCCTGGGTGCTAGTTCGCCTTGCGTGTGGGAGTTCGGGACGCCTGGGCCGCAGTAGTGGCTTGACCTCAACTTAGATTGAGGTCAAGCAGTTCTTCGCTGGAATTCAGTAAGGGCTGTGCCATGCGCGAGGCGCGGATCACCGACCGGGTTGGGACCCGTCGTTAACGGCAGTAGACCCGGAAAGGCCCGGTCTCCGTAGGGGGAGCCGGGCCTTCCGTGGCGCTGGTCAGTGTCGCTTGGCGAAGTCGACGAAGGTTTGCCACACCGTCGGGTGGAACTGGAGGGTGCCGCCGTCCCGGTCCTTGGTGTCGCGCACGAGCACGACGCTGGGCAGGTTGTCGGCCACCTCGACACACGACCCGCCGTTGGTGCCGGACCGCGTTGATTTGTGCCATCGGGCACCAGTCATGTCCATGTCTGCGCCGCTTCCTTGATCAGGTCGAGGGACTGCCTACGAGGGAGAGCCTCACCCCGGACCGCCTCCCACGTTCGCTGGAGGCTAGCAAGGTCATCGGCCCCGTTCACCACCTGCGCGCGCACCTGGTGATCGAGGTGGGTCACCATCGAGCCGTCGCCCAGGGTGGCCAGGATGAAACCGCCCTGCAGTCCAGGATAGATCCCGGCTTCCTCCGGCACCACGAGGATCTGCACGTGCGGTAGCTCCGCCATCTTCACCAGGTGGGCGACCTGCTCGGCCAGCACCCCCGGCTGGCCGACCACCGGCCGACGGAGCACCATCACGTCGAGCACGGCCACCAGGGGCGCACCGGAGTCACGAGTGAGGATGGCTTGGCGTGCGAGCCGGGATTGGACTCGTTGCTCAACCTCGGCAGGTTGGAGAATGTCCGTGGTGAACATGGCGCGGGCATACGCCTCGGTCTGAAGCAGCCCGGGCACGAAGGCCGGCTCGTACCAGCGGAGTAGGGTCGCCTCCTGCTCGAACTCGATCCACTCGCGTAACCAGTCCGGGTCGGCCTTGGCGAGTTGCCGGAGCATCCGGCTGAATCGGCCGTCCTGGCCCTCTCGGAACGCGGGGTCGTGGGTCCGGTCGACCGCGATCGCGTAGTCCGGCGTGAGTGGACGCCCGCCGGTCTCGACGGCGCTCACGTGCGACGCCGAGTAGCCAATGCTGCGGCCGAAGTCCTCCTGGCTGAGGGCCAGGGTTTGGCGAAGTAAGCGAAGCTCCATCAGCACGTAGTCCATGACACTGCCCATCGCTGCCCACTTTCTGCTCGGTTTTCCGCGTGTCTCCTCACGACTGCCCAACGCTGCCCAATCAGGCCCAAGATCTGCTCGATCAGCGTGAGCAGGTATCGAAACCAGGCCGGTCCTATCGAGACTGTCACTCATGCGGACCTGTTCTTCGCCGAGCGTAGCGGGGATGGGTCCTGCCCAGGGCCCCGCCCGCGTCCGGCAAGAGCGGGTGGGGCCCTGTCCAAGGACACCAGGAGGTAGTCGTGAAGATCCGTTGGTTCAGCCGGCACCGGAGGAACAGGCCGTCGACCGGGGCGCACCGATCGAACGCCCCGTACCGCCCCGCAGCACCATCACCAACCCGGCCAGCGAATCGGCCACCAACCCGGCCAGCGAATCTGCCGGTCAACCTGCCGGCGTGGATGACTCAACCCACCCTCGCCGAGCCCCAACCCGGCCGCGTCGGCCGACTCACCCCCGCCCAACAATGGCGCGCCAACGGAGGCCGCTGGTGAACCCCCACCACCTCCCCCCACCACGACTCGGCCCCCACCCCCAACACCCACGCCACCGCACCAGAAACCAACCACCCCACACACCCCTACGACCCACCTGGACCTGCCGCGCCTGCGGCCACCCCTGGCCCTGCGCCGAAGCCCGCCTCCTCCTCACCGCCGAATACGACACCCGACAGCCGAGCCTGTCGATCTACCTCGCCGGACTCTGCTACGAAGCCATGCACGACCTCTACCACCTCAACCCCCACGACGCACCACACCCCCGCGAACTATTCGAACGCTTCGTCGCCTGGGGGCCGTTCCGGCGGTCGGCCGGAACGGCCCCGGGGTGAGGCCCGCGGTGCCGGGCCGCGAGCCCCGGTCGTCGGTCAGCCGAGCACGACCTCATGTCGGTACGCCTGCACCCGGGCGCCGTCGACGAGGACAACCTCCACCCGGCTCCCATCGTCGGCGCGCCGCTGCACGGCGTGAATCGGCTTACCGGCATGCTCGGCGATCCGGTCCTGGTCGGCGCGATCGGGCCGGAAGACCCAGTTCAGGTTTACGGGATTGTTCGACACCTGCACCCCCGGGTTGGCACGTTTGTTCGAGCGCCGAGTTTAGTCGCGCCAGCGCCCCAGGTCGGTGCGCGACACGTCGGCCGTACGGTCACCGCCAGGTCCTAGGGTGTGGGTGTGCCTGCCCGATCCTCTGCGCCGCGACGTGCCACCGGCTCGCGGAAGCAGCGAGAACCCCGTAGCCCGGTCCCCCCGCCCGAGGTCAGCCTCTGCGAGGCGACGGCGCTGGAGCCGGAGTCGACGCTGGAACGCCAGGCGCTCTACCGGGTGCGGTTGGCCGGCCAGGACGCCGCCACGGTGACCTTCCGGCAGTGCCGGTTCCGTGGGGCGGACCTCTCCGAGTGCCGGCTGGATCAGGTGGTGTTGACCGACTGCCTGGTGACGGATTCCAGCTGGGCGAATCTGCGCGCCGAGGGCGGAGAGCTGGCCCGGGTGCGGCTGGAGCAGTGCAGGATGACCGGCGTGACGGTGGCGGACGGCGTACTGCGGGATGTCACCCTGGTGGGGTGCCGCGTGGACCTGTCGGCGTGGCGGATGACGACCTTCGACGCGGTGCGGTTCGAGGACTGCAACCTTCAGGGCGCCGACTTCACCAACGCGGACCTGCGGGGTGCGACGTTTCGGAGCTGCGACCTGACCGGGGCGGTGTTCCATCACGCGTCGATGGAGGGCACCCGGTTTCGGGGCTGCACCCTGGCCGGTGTCGGCGACTTCTCCAGCTGGCGTGGCGCGGTGGTGGACCACGAGGATCTGATCAGCCTCTCGTACGGCCTCGCCCAGGCGGCCGGCATCCGGGTCGAGGGCTGACGGCGGGCCGGCCGGCAGTGCTGGCGACCCGCCGTCCCGCTGCAGATCAGTAGGCGTAGACGCCGTACGCGGCCAGGGCTTCCCCGACCGGTTGGTGGAAGCCGCGGGCGTTGTCATTGGGGCAGCCCCCGCCCTGGCTGCCGGAGTGGATGGCGAGTGCGGTGTTGCCGGCGAAGATCGGACCGCCGCTGTCACCGCCGGCGGAGCAGATGTTGGTGACGACCAGCCCGTACACCGGCCCCACCGCGTAGTTGGCCGTGGCGTTGACGGCGACCACCGCGCCACTCTGCGTGCCGGTGGTGGAGCCGGTGCGGGTGACATCCTGACCGACATAGGCATCACCGCTGGCGGTGATGTCCCGCCAACTGTTGCCGACCTTGACGTGGCCGTAATCCTGCTTCCCGTTTTGGGAGTAGACGATGCCGTAGTCGTCGCCGGGGAAGCTCTTGTGGAGCGCCGGCCCGATCAGGTTTGTCCTGCTGGAGTTCCCGTACCAGCTCTCGGTCCCGGTGATGCAGTGCCCGGCGGTGAGGAAGTAGTAGCTGTCGGGAGCGGTCTTCACATTGAAGCCCAGGCTGCAGCGATACCGGTAGTTCCAGATACCTTCGCCGCCGATGACGTCGGTGCTGAGGATTCCGGCGCGGGTTTCGATGCGGACGGTGCCGTTGGTGCGGGCGGCTGCTTCTTTCACTTGGGTGAGTTTGTCGCCGGTGATGGTGCGGTCGATGGAGAGGACGACCTGGTTGGTGGTGGGGTCGGTCCACCAGGCGGTGCCGGGGATCTTCGCTGACCGTTCGAGTTCGGCGGTGGCGGCTCGGAGTTGTGCGGCGCTGCGGGTGACGAGTTTGGGGGTGGCGCCTTCGGCGCGGACCTGGTGGGCGGTGGTTTCGTCGGTGACAGTGATGATCATGGTGCCGTTGTGGTCGGCGTAGACGCCGGCGGTGCGGTCGCCGAGGCGTTCGGCGAGGTTGGTGGCGGCTTCGGGGGAGGCGGATCCGGCGGGTGCGGCCTGGGTGGGTGCTCCCAGGAGTCCGCTGGCGACCAGTGTGCCGGCGGCGGCGACGGCACCAACCCGACGGAACGAAGGCAGGGTGGATTTCATTGAACCTCCCCTAAGGGGCAGCAGCCGTTAGCCTCACGAGCCTTGACCCATGAAGATTATTCGGCGTGAAACGATTAGTTAATGTAATTTATCAGCACGTTCGATGCTTGACAATGTCGATATTGGGAGGTAGTGGGGCCGATCTCGGCGCGGATGGGACACCCGTCCGGTAAGCATCGCGGTGGTGACTAGCACCGGGCGGCCCTGAGTGCGGAGCGCCTGGAGATCGTGACTTCCCCGGGTGTTGATCGCGTTCATTGAACGTGAATGAGGCGCCGTTTCACATTTGTTTTCAGGGCACGCGTGTTTCGTCGGTGCGGGTGCGGGTGCGGGTGCGGGTGCGAGTGCTCATGAACCTGCCGCGTGACATGGTCACTCGTCAGCGTCGGCCGCTGCGGCTTCTGTGTCGGTGGGGCCCTGTCTCCGGGTGGGAGTTCCGCCGGAGCGGTCGTCGCGGGGCTCATCGGTAAACGGTGCGACTTCGCTGGCCGGGTCGCGCCAGTGCGGCTTTCGACGCGCGTACAGCAGCAGTGGGGTGGTGATGATCAGGGTGGCCAGCCCGATCAGCAAGCCGAGGTAGAGGGCGGGGCTGCCGACGCCGATCTGGCTCGGCGGTACGAGGCTGGAGGCGAGGGCGAGTGTCGAGGCGACGAAGCCGGCTCCGCCGATGATCCACATGCCGGCCAGCCCGCCGGGCACCCGGTATGGCCGTGGTTGGTCGGGTTGGCGATAGCGAAGATAGATCGCCGAGGCGAACATGATCAGGTAGACGACCAGGTAGAGGAGCCCGGCGAGCTGGCTGAGGATCTGGAAGGCCGCCTCCACCGATGGCATGAAGACGAACACCACCGCCACGGCACTGACCGCCGCTGCCTGAAGCAGCATGATCCGGATGGGCATCCCGTTTTTGTTGGTGGCCTGGTAGGAGGGGGGAAGGTAGCCGGCTTTCGCCACTGCCTGTAGGGCGGTGGATGGCCCGGCCACCCAGGTGACAATGCCGGCCAGGACGCCGATCGCGAGTGCGAACGCCAGAATCGGCGTGGCCCAGGACAAGCCAAACCGGTGGAAGACGTCGATAAAGGTGATGAGCAGGGATTCGGTGCTGCCGGTCTCACTTTTTGGTACGACGAGAGCGATCGTGAGGGTTCCCAGAATGAGAATCGACGCTGTTCCCACCGCCGCGATCAGAATAGCTACCGGGTAGCCCCGATCGGGGTTTTTCACATCCTGGACGTGGACCGCGTTCATCTCCATGCCAGAATAGAAGAGAAAAATGCTCGCGGCGAGCGCCAGGTTGTTTATACTGCTCAGGTCGGGAATCGCGGCACCCCAGTCCAGTTGGATCTGAGAGGTGCCACCGGAGACCAGGTAGGCGGCGCCGAGGGTGACGAGGGCGGCAGCGGGGATGATCGTTCCGACAATCCCACCCCACTTCGCGAGTCGGGTGAAGGCGGCTACCCCGCGGGCGGCGATGGCGGTCGCGAGCCAGTAGACCGCAAGCACGGAGAGCAGCACGTAGAGCTGGTTGCCGGAGAGCTTCTCGTCGACTGTGGCCTGTGGACCGGTGTAGGCCAGAGAGATCGCGGCGAAGGTCAGGACGAGCGGGAACCAGATCGTCACCTGCGCGATAAGCAGGAATATGGCCAGGAACCCCCAGCGGGCCCCGAACGCCTCTCCGGCCCACCTGAACACGCCGCCCTTCTCGGGCCATCCGGTGGTGAGTTCGGCGGCGACAAGCGAGACCGGAATGAGGAAGAAGGCGGCCGCGAAAAGGTAGAAGAAAGCTGCGCCCAGTCCATACTCGGCCTCGGTCGGCGGGCCGTCCAGGCTGAGTACCGCGACGATGTTGAGCATCGCCAACCCGACAACGGTGATTCTCGCTGGGCTGTTGGCCGATGGCATTACGTCTGAGGAAGCCATCACGACCCCCGGCGGTAACCAAGCTCCGTCCGACCTACCTTACGTGCGCGGCCGGCGTGCGATCGCTGATTCGGGAGGTAGAGCATGCGCAGCTGGGCGGAGGGGGTCATCACCCTCGGGGGCGTGCTCTCCGCCTCCCGGCACGCCGTGCTCGGCAACCAGCGCGCCGCTTATCCGGACCTCGACTCCAACGCGTCGAGGTCCGCTCGTAGCCGCACTCCCTGCCGGAGGGCGGCGGCAAGTAGGAGGACGATCGTGCCGGTTATCAGTGGCGTGAGGGAGAACGAGAAGACAACCTCCAGGATTCCGGCGGCTGCGGAGCGGGCGACGATTGCCTGGTGAGCTGCGAAGCTGAGTAGCTGAACGCCGCTGCCACCAATCGCCACGATAAGCCCGATGTGGACGACGCGGCGGGTGTTGGCGGTGGTGAAGACCTGCGGCACCGTGCTCACTATGCGCCACAGCAACCAGAGCACCCACAAGATCAGCCCCTGGGTGGCGAGTCGCGGCCCGGCCAGGCCGATCCGTTCGGCCCAACTCGGCGCCAGGATGGAGAGGCCCATCGACGGAGTGAACAGCTCCACCGGTGGTAGCCCGGTCGCCGCGTCCCGGGTGCCGTCGGACGTTTGCGTCCAGGTGAACAGTTGAGGGTACGCGTACCCGGAAGACTGCTGCCGTTCGGCGAACCCATCTCCCGGCCGCACCTCTACCGACGGCACCGGCTGCGGCCCAAATGCCCGCGACAGGCCGGGGTCCAGGTCCAGGCCGGACGGGCCGACCGCGGTCGGCCACACGCCCAACGCCAGCACGGCCGCGGCGGCTACGCCAAGTAGGCCGGTCAGCAGGCGCACACTCGCCGTCGTCATCGCGCTCACCCGTAACTCCCCGCTCCGCTGGGTCCAGGGCCTCCAGGGATCAGTCACGATAGCGGCTCGGCAATGACCTGTTAACCCCTAAAGCATCGAACAAGCGCGAATTGACCGAATCTCACCTTCGGCCCACAATCGATCTCGCGTCGCCTGCCGACCATCACCTCGACACCCGGGATCGGAGCCCATGACTGACTCGCCCAAGTCCGGCGACTCTCCTGCGGAGGGGCTCGCTGCCAACACACCCTCGCCGGCACCGGATAGTGACGGCGACAAACGGCCGGCCGACGCGGTGCGGGTCCAGCGTCACGTCGAGTGGCGTGAGCGTGCGAGTCAATTACTCCCGGTCCGACTGCGGCGTCAGCACCTGATTGTGGTGGTGTCCCTGGCGGTTACCCTGTCCGCGGTCGGTTTCAGTGCGCTACAGGACGCACCGGTGGAGCCAGCGCCTACCGACGTTGCGGCCGAGAGGCCCCCCAGCACCGAACCCGCACCGACTACCGCCGCACTCGCACCATCCCCCTCTTCGTCCCCGTCCCCGTCTGAATCCGCATCCGCATCCCCCTCCCGGTCGCCGGCAGGGGGGGCCGCGACCAATGCTCCCGCCCCCTCCAGTGCACCGACACGAACCGTGTCGGCATCGTCATCACCGGCCAGGCCCAGCACCGGTTCGACCCAGAAATGCAGCACCGTGCAAGAAGTCAAGCTGTGCTCGCGCATCGTCGGGTCGGGGCCGTTCAAGCTGGAAACGTCCATCTACTCGCCCGGTGCGCTGACCGGAACGTGGGTGTACAGCACCGGCGTCGAGGGCGATGGCGGCGAGCCGACCGACGAGCTCGTTCACTTGGGCGATCTCCGGGCAGGTAAGTCGTCATGGACGACCGACTGTGGCAACTTCACGAGCATGTGGAGCAGCTTCATCGGGCACAATGAGACGATAGAGACGGAAGCGGTGACCTGTCCTTAGTCATTCCGGTCGGTAGCGGTTGGCCTCCGCGGCGATGCGCCGGCACCGAGGCTCAGCGTGAGTAGTACTCGACGACGAGTTGTTCCTGGCAGGTCACCGGCACCTCGGACCGTAGCGGCAGCCGGACCAGTCGTACGGTCAGGTCGGCGAGGTTTGCCGCCAGGTAGGGCGCGGACTTTTCCGTAGCGTGTGCCCCTGCCGCCGCGACGACGAAGGGTGCCTTGGTGCGGCTGCCAGCCGCGACGGCGATGACGTCACCGGGGCGCAACCGGGCCGAAGGTCGGTCGACCCGGCGTCCGTTCACCGTGATGTGTCGGTGGGTGACCGCCTGTCGGGCCTGGTAGATCGTCCGCGCCAGTCCGGACCGCAGGACCAGTGCGTCCAGTCTGGTCTCCAGGTCGGCGATGAGGGCCTCGCCGGTCTTGCTCTCCAGCTGGGCGGCCCGGGTGAATGCCCGCCGTAGCTGTCCTTCATTGACGTGGTACTGCGCCTTCAACCGCTGCTTTTCCAGAAGCCGGATCTTGTAGTCGCTGGTGCTCTTTCGAGCTCGGCCGTGCTGGCCGGGCGGGAAGGGGCGGCGCTCGAAGTAGCGCACGCACTTCGGGGTCAGGGGGATGCCGAGGGCGCGGGAGCGCTTGACCTTGGGGCGGGGATGGTTCATTCTGCACCTCTCTAGTAAGGTAAGCCTAACCTAATAGGAGGTGCCAGGTTGAGCAACACCCACCCCGAGGCTTCCGCGCAGCGGCTGCGGACGATCGTCGCTGCGGCCACCTCGCTGGAGCTGCGGACGCCCGGGCACCGAGCCGACCTGATCAACCGACACACGCTCGGTCCGCGCGGCCGGATCCGGATGGACCTCCCGGTCAACAGTCGGTTAGCCACCGACATCGCCCGCCAACGCGAGGTCGCGGCGGTCGCCGAGATCACCGACGTGGCGCCGACGCCGGTCCGGGAGCGCGTCCGTGGTCGTGGCACCTTCAGCGGTTGGCTCACCCCGGTCGCCCTCGGCGACACCGGCGAGAGCGAGGACCTGACTGTCGAGTTCGACCTCGCCGCCGTCGAGCTCAGCGTTGACGGAGCCACCACGACAGTGGACCCGGATGACTTCGCCGCCGCCGAACCGGACCCGCTCGCCGCCGAGGAGGCGGAACTCCTCTGCCACCTCGACCGCCACCACCCACGTACGGTCGAATCGCTCTGCCGTCTGATCGCACCACGGCACCGGTACGGCGTACGGCGGGTCGTTCCGCTTCGCCTGGACCGGCACGGACTGGTGCTCCGGCTGGAGCGGGCGAGCGGCCACCGCGACGTCCGGCTCGGGTTCACCCCGGCGTTGCGCCACCCAGACGAGCTCCGCGAGCGCATGGCCGCGCTGGTGGAGCGAGGTGCCGCCTGCGGCCGGCGTTCCCGGATCCGGTGATCGGCAGCCTCGTCACCCGCCAGCCGCTGAGTGGGGGATCAGGCGGGCCAGGCTGAGCGGACGATCAGACCGAGGGAATTCCGCACTCCGCCGCTGGCAGGCCGCAGGTGGCTGCCGGAACGGCAGGTGCGGCCGCCGTGCCGTCGGGCGAGCCGCCGGACCGGTGCGGTGTGGCCTTGGCCAGCAGGTCCCGCAGCCCCGCGGTGAGGTCGGCGCTGGAGGTGACCCGGCGGGCGAACGGCAGCCGGACATCCAGATGGCTGTCGGGTGCCTCGGCGCGGAGCACCACGCCGTCAGCGTCAATCGCAACCGGCACGACTCGGGTCGCCCTCGCCGTCAATTCCGGGTTGACCAGGGTTGTGAGCTGCTCCACCGCGTCCCGGTGGTGCCGGGTCAGGTGCTGCAGGTGGGTGGCTTCGACAGTGGCGAGCGGATCCGGGCAGGTCGCTCGGTAAGCGCTGGCACCCACCAGGGCTTCGTCTTCGCCGCTGGTGACCGTGACCTCGACCGGTTCGACCGTCCAGAGCGCGACGGGGGGCAGGTCGAGCAGGGACATCACCGTGTCGGCGTCGCAGGACTCCAGGTTCGCCGGGTCGAATCGGTGCGCGGTACCCGTTACCCGCACTCTGGCCCGGACTCGGGAGCGAACGGCGACCGGGACGAGCTGGGTGACGTCGAGTTGCACCTCTCCGCGTCGCCCACGGGCCGCCACCAGCAGACCGCCGGTCGGGCTCATCGCATCAACCGCCAGGATCACCGTGCCGTCGGGCAGCACGGCGTGCGACTGGATCAGGTCAATCGCGGTGTCGCCGAGACGCAGCCGCAGGGACGTGGCGGTGGAGAGAGCGGAGCGCGAGATCACCGCATGGTGGTCGGTCGGCAGGATGCGGGTGCCCGCGAGCGCCGTTTCCGACATCGCCCCAGGGGCGAGCGCCGAACCGGTCAGACTCGCTGGCCAGTCGCCTGGATGGAACGCCATGTAGTCCCCTCGGCCATGGAAGTGAAGTGAGCTCGGCCTCGGGACTCGACTCTAATAGGTAAGGCTAACCTTGCCAAGCGCGCTGCTCGGCTGCCGATGTCGCAGGTGAGGCAGTTCACCGTGAGCCAGTCGGCGCCGGGGGAGCCGTCGAGGGTTGCGGCGGGCTGACCGAGCACACACCAAAGCCCCCGGCTGCTACGCCGAGGGCTGTGGGTGGACCGGTGCGCCGGGTGGTCAGGCGGGACGGTAGGTGAGGCAGTCGCTGGCGGTGGCGCCGGGGCCGACGGTGATGGACTCGGCGGTGCAGGCCAGGTTGGTGTTGAAGGTGCACTCGGAGCGGGCGCAGGCGCCCACCGCACCGGTCACCTCGGCGACCCCGCCGGAGACGGTGGACTCCACGAACGTCGCGCAGGACGCGGCGTCACCCGCCGAGGCCACGGTGATCGCGGGAGCGTGGCAGCCGCCGTCGTTGAAACTGCACGCCGTGGCGGCGCATTCGCGGACTGGGGGTGACTGCAGCAGAGTCTTCATTGATGCCTCCAAGGCCGTGCGGGCCGGCAGGCCGGAACGAGCCAGCGCGGCGTAACAAGGTGTCAGTCCGTATTGCCGCAGCGGCGAGACGTAAACGTGGAGCCGGTGAGGTCTGCGGGCTTTTCCAACGCCAACACTGTAGCAGTAAACCTCACCCGGTAAAGAATAATCATGTTTCGTTGTTTGCCGCACCTGAGCGGAGTAAGTAAGCCTTACCTAGGTTAGGTAAGTCTTGCTTTGCCTGCTCGCCAAACCTAGCTGTAGCCGTTGATTCGGCGTTTTACTTCGGCAATTTTAGGCAGGATGTCGGCCGAACTCCGACCCGTTTGAGTGATGGCCGCCCACGGACGTGCGAAGGGCCGTCGGGTACGGGTTTCGGCCCTCACGCGTACCGGCGGTGGTAGAGCCGGGTGGCCACCGGAGCCGCCACGCCGAGGATCGCGACCCACCAGAGCACCGCGTACCAGCCGGTGTTGCCGACCGGCAGCCCGAGCAGGAGCGCGCGAACGGTGTCGACAACCAGGGTCACCGGTTGGTGCTCGACGAAGCCGCGCAGACCGTCGGGGAGCGTCTCCGGCTGGACGAAGGCGCTGCTGGCGTAGGGGCTGAACATGAGGATCAGGCCGAGCCCGCTGGCGCCGTCCGCCGACCTGGCGACCAGGCCGAGCACGGCGGCGACCCAGGCCAGTGAGAAGGCGAAGAGGAGGAGCGTCCCGGCGACCAGCACCCAGTCGAGAGCGGAGCCGGCCGGGCGGAATCCCACGGCGAGTCCGAGGCCAACCATGGCGACCAGCGAGATCGCCGCGCGGACGACGGCGGCGACGACGTGACCGATGATTACCGCGGAATCCGCCATGGCGATCGTGCGGTACCGGTCGACCACGCCCTCCTGCATGTCGGATTGGACGGCCGCACTGGTGGAAACAGCGACCATCGTGACGCCGATGACCAGAATGCCGGGGACGAGGTAGTTGACGTAGGCGGTGGTTCCGACGTCGATCGCCCCACCGAACATGAAACGAAACAGCAGCAGCAGGGTCGCCGGCAACATGAGTGCGGTGAAGAGCTGGTCGGGGCTACGGGTCAGGTGCTGCAGATGGCGGCCGATCAGGACGAGGTTGTCGTTGATCGCCCAGTACAGCTTCGTTCGGGTGTCCGACCGGGCGACGCCCTCGCCGGTCTGGGTCTGGCTGGTCATCGGAGGGCTCCCAGCTCGTCGTTGGGCTCGCGGCGGGCGGGCATCGAGTCGGCGTCCGGAGGGTCGCTCGCCCGCTGGGTGAGGGCGAAGAAGACGTCGTCCAGGGTGGGCTTGGTCAGCGACAGCGAGTCGATCGCCAGGCCGTGCTCGGCGAGAAGGTCGAGTAGGTGCCTGACCCGCGACGGCCCGTCGATCGCCAAACTGATCGTTCGAGTCTCCGGGTCGCGGGTGAGGCCCGGCCCGACGAGCAGGTCGCCGGCCCGGCGGAAGTCCTCGGGGCCGCTCAGCACGACTGCCACCCGTTCCCGGCCCATGCCTTGTTTGAGCTGGTCGGCGGTGCCCCGGGCGATGATCCGGCCGTCGTTGAGGACGGCGATCTGGTCGGCCAGTCGGTCGGCCTCCTCCAGGTACTGCGTGGTGAGCAGGATGGTGATGCCCTCGCCGAGTAGCTGCCTGATCGCCGCCCACAGCACCGCCCGGCTGCGCGGGTCGAGGCCGGTCGTGGGCTCGTCCAGCAACAGCACGGGTGGGGTGACGATCAGGCTGGCGGCCAGGTCCAGCCGGCGCTTCATACCCCCGGAGTAGGTCTTGACCGGCCGGTCGGCGGCCTCGGTCAAGTCGAATCGTTCCAGTAGCTGCGCCGCCCGGCGGGTGGCGTTGGTCTTGCTGAGCTTCTGGAGTCGGCCCAGCAGCACCAGGTTTTCCCGGCCGCTGTGCAGCCGGTCGAGTGCGACGAACTGGCTGACCATCCCGATTGAGCTCCGCACTCCGTTGCGTCGCCGCGTCACGTCGTAGCCGTTGACGACGACGGACCCGCGTGAGGGCCGGGTGAGCGTGCTCAGCGTCTTCACCACGGTGGTCTTACCGGAGCCGTTGGGGCCGAGCAGGGCCAGCAGGGTGCCCCGGCGGACGTCCAGATCCACCCCCCTGAGCGCCTCGACCCTCCCGTAGTCCTTTCGGAGGCCCCGAACCTGAATCGCGTATTCGTGGTCCATTTCCCTCACACCTCTCCTGTCGCTGCTTTCCGACGGTGGCGGTGCCAGTGCCGGCACAGGGCCGGACCGACTTCCGACGGGCGCGGTATATGGCCTAGACTGCATATGACCCAGGCTGCATATGAGCCAGACGGTTTAGCCAGAAGGTATATGGCCTATATGGATGGCTATACGCTATACACGGTTAGCGTGGGGTGTCAACGGAAGGGCGGCACGATGGGTTCCGAGCAGACTCCGGCGGGTGGTGGGTCACGCACCTTCGAGTTCCTCTGGCGCGAGGGCGACCGCCCGCGCAGCAGCCCCGGGCCGAGGCCCGGGCTGAGCACCACCCAGGTCGTCGTGGCCGCCATCGCGATCGCCGACGCCGACGGAATCGACGCCGTCTCCATGCAGCAGGTCGCCAAGCGGCTCGAGGTGACCCCGATGTCCCTCTACCGCTACGTGCCGAGCAAGAAGCACCTGGTGGAGGCCATGTTCGACGAGGCCTCCGGCGCGCCGCCCGACCTCGACGCGGTGCCCGGCGGCTGGCAGGTGCGGGTCGAGACCTGGGCAATGGCCCTGTGGAACCGCTACCAGGCCCACCCGTGGATGCTGCGGGCCCAGGTCAGCCAACCGATCGGCCCCCACCAGCTGGCCTGGCTCGAGGCGCTGCTGGCCGTCATCAAAGACATCGGCCTGACGTACGAGGAGATGATGTCGCTCGCCCTCTTCCTCACCGGTGCCACCCAGGGCCTGGCCCGGATCTCCACCGACCTGGCCCGGGCGGCCGGCGAAGACGACCTGATCTCCTTCGGGGAGGCGCTGGCCGCGGTGGCCCGCCCGGACCGCTTCCCCACCCTCAGCGCCCTGCAGGTGGCCGGCACCTTCGACCTCCCGGGCGGCCCCGCCGACGGGACCGCCCGGGAGGTCGAGCCCAACCTGACGTTCGGTCTGCGGCAGCTGATCAAGGGCATCGAGGCCCACGTCGCCGCCCGCGCGGAAAGGGGTTAGCCGCTGCTCGCCGCCCTCGCCGCACTCAGACGCGCAGCTCCTCCAGTGCGGTGCTGGCCCGCAGGAAGAGTAGGCCGACGCCGACGGCCGCCAGCAGCGCCACGAGGCCGCCGACGCCGAACAGGGCCACATCGACCAGGGGGAACGGCACATTCTGGACGATCCGCGGTGGCTCGCAGTCACCCGCCGGGCAGACGCTGAAGTCGTAAGCGGTCACTGTTGTGCCGAAGAGGCCGTACGCCAACCCGGTGCCCACCGCGAGCGCGAGCAGCACGCCCAGCGCCGCCGGCGCCATTGACTGCCAGAGCACGGCTCGGGTCAGGGTGCCACGCCCGACGCCGGTGGCCACCAGTGCCGCGTACGCCCGTCGGCGCGAGGTGACCGACTCGGTGAGGGCCACGACCAGGCCGCCGGTAGCGATCAGCAGCCCGACCGTGATCGCCAGGTTGACCAGGTCGAACGACTGGAAGTAGAAGCTGTTGTCCGAAGGTGAGTAGTCAACGCCCTGCGCCGCCGCGGAACGCCGGTGCATCTCGGCCCGCAGCGCGAACTCGGCGGCGAACGACTCGCGGATGACCGCCGCGCCACCGGCCAGCACGAGGCAACCCAGCAGCGCGGCCAGGGTCCGGCTGCCGTTCCACGGGTCGGCCATCAGCCGCCGGGCGGCTATCAGGCCGGCGGGTCGGCGGGCGAAACGGTGCAGCAGCCGCCCGATGCGGTACGAAATCCAGCCGGTGCCCAGCACCGTCCCGACTGTCGCGGCGAGCGTCGCGAGCAGAACCAGCAGCAGGAACACCTCGGGCGGCAGGGAACCGAACCCCCGCTGTAGCGGGACGACCCGCCTCGGCCAGCAGCGCGTTGCGGTACTGCGGGGACAGATTGTTGCCACCGTTCGCGACTGTGGGGATCGCGGCCACGGTCAGTGCGGCCAGGACCCCCAGGGTGGCCAGGCCGGCGGAGAAGCCGGTCAGTAGCACCCGCGCCGCCTCGGTACGGGTGCCGGAGAGCGCCAACCGCAGCAGCGTCATCGGTCTCATCGGACCGCTACCTCGACGCCGAAACCGCTCGGGTCCACCTGACCGTCGCGGAGCGCGACCTCGCGGTCTGCGTACCCGGCCTCCTGCGTGTCGTGGGTGACCAGCAGCACGGTGGTGCGCTGCTGGCGGGCAACCCGTACCAGGTGGCTGAGCACCTGCTCGCCGGTGAGCAAGTCCAGTGCACCGGTCGGCTCGTCGCAGAACAGCACCCGCGGCTCGCGTCCCCGGTGCCTCGACCGGAAGCCGGTCGACAGCATCGGACCTTGTCGCGCTCTCGGTACTCGACCAGATGGCACGTGGGTCAAACCTGCTATTAAACCTATGTCCATCTATCTACTGCTAGCCTCGGCGTACCTTGAGCATCGAGGAGGATGAATGTTAGGACGTCGCGCGTCGGCCGTCGCCGCCATCATGATCGTGAGCCTGACGGTGCCGGTCCAACCAGCCGTGGCCGCCCCTTCCAACGACATGCCCTTCGGATCTGCGACCACTGTCGGACTCCACAACACCTATGAGCAGGGGGCCTTCGACTATCTGGCCGAGGCGCTGGATACCGGCACCAGCCTGATCGAGATCGACATCTGGCCGAACATCTTCACCAGGAAGTGGAAGGTCAGCCACGACGAGCCACTGAGTAACAACAACAACTGCACCACCGGGTCGACCCTCGTCGACCTCTACGCCGGTAGCCGGAACAAGCACCTCAGCGACTGTCTGGACAACATCCGGGTCTGGCTCGAAGCCCACCCGGACAGCGGTCCCCTAATGCTCAAGATCGAGCCGAAGATGGGCCTCGCCACCGCCTTCGGCATGGGTGTCGACCAGGTTGACAGCCTGGTCCGGAGCCGCCTCGGCGATCGTGTCTTCCGCCCCGCCGACCTGCTGGCCAAGCCCGACGGCGGCTGGTATGACTCCCTCGACGAGGCGGCCCGGCTGGGAAACTGGCCCACCCGGGAGCAACTCGCGGGACGGGTGTTCCTTCACGTCATCCCCGGCACCGTGGAGAACAACAATCCATTCGACTGGTGGCCGACCAACGAGCAGTACGCTGGGCACCTCCGTGATCTCGCGGCAGCAGGAGAGATCGAGAATGCGCAGATCTTCCCCGCCGCCAGGGGCGCCGCCAGCGGCGACCCCCGGGACCAGTACGACGCCGACATCCGCCCCTGGTTCGTCGTTTTCGACAGTGGGGCCTCCGGGTGGTTCAACCGTGACACCACCTGGTTCGCGGAGAACAACTACGTGCTGGTGATGACCAGTGCGCACTCGGTGGCGCCCGCCATCAGCAGCACCAACCCCACCGAAACGGAGGCCCGCGACCGGCTGCTGCTCCTGGCCGGCGCCAACGCCAGCGTCATCACCAGTGACTGGACCCAGCTGCCACAGATCCAGTCGATGGTGGTGCCGCGCGGGGTGCAGGGCGAGACTCCGTAACCGCCCTCGTTCTGGTTGGCGATGGTCCGCGGCGTGCCGGTGGCGATGCCTGTCGCCGGCACGCCGCGGACCGGGCGGAACTTACCCCGCCGCGGCTCCCCGGACGGTGGCGAAGCTGGCCACGTGGTCGATCGCCATGTCCAGCGCGCGGGCGAGTGGACGGCTGGACCGGTAGGTGTTGCTCAACAGCAGCCCGCCCTGTAGTGCAGCCATGATGGCTTCGGCCAGTGCGTCCGGATCGGCATCCGGCCTCAGCTGTCCCTGGTCACGCATCGTGGTCAGCCCCATGAGCAGTGGGGATGCCCACGCGGTGAAGCACTTCTGCAGCACGACGCGATTCTCCGGATCGCCGTCGGCGAGTTCGCCGGCCAGGGACCCGAGCGGGCAGCCACCCACATTTTGGGCCTCGTCGCGCGCCACGACGAACTTGTCGCGCCAGCGGCGCAGGCCGGCCAGGGAGTCCAGCTGGTCCAGCTCGGGGCGCTGCGCCTCCACGATTCGATCGGTCTGCTGCCATGCGACCGCTCGGAGTAGATCTTCCTTGTTCGCGAAGTAGTGGTACAGCTGCGACTTACTGGTCCTGCTCGCCGCCATCACATCGTCGAGGCTCGTGCCCGCCGCCCCGTGCTCGCGTACGAGGTTGGCTGCGGCCGCCACGATGCGGGTCCTGGTCGCCGCTCCCCGGGCGGTCAGCTTGGGGGTGCGCTGCGCGGTGGTCATGGCGCAAGCCTAGCAAAAACTGGACTTGCTGGTCCAGTTTTTGCCTCCTAATCTGGACCAGTCAGTCCAGTAACAGGGCGCCCGGGGCGCCGGCGCGATAAGGAGAACGACGTGGCTCGTCTCAATAACGGACAACGCTTTCCGAACCTTCAGGTCCCCGCGGTCGGTGGCGGCACGCTCAACCTGCCCGACGACCTCGCCGGTCAGTTCGGTGTCGTGCTGATCTACCGTGGATCATGGTGCCCGTACTGCAACGCACAGCTCGCGGCGTTCCAGCGGGCCAGCGACACCCTCACCGAACTCGGCGTACGGGTCGTCGCGCTCTCCTCCGACGACGAGGAAACCTCCCGCCAACTCGTGGCGAGTCGTCGGCTCGGCTTCCCCGTCGGACACAGCGCCGACATCGCCACGGTGGCCGAGGCGACGGGCGCCTATGTCAATGACGAACCGCACCACCTGCAGTCGACCGGGTTTGTCCTCGCGCCCGACGGCACCGTGCTGACGGCCGTCTACTCGAGCGGAGCGATCGGTCGCCTGGTCCCCGACGATGTCGCCGGCCTGATCCGCTACATCAACGAACACAGCTGACCGCCCACCGGCACCCAACTCAGCTGCCGCATCCAGTCGATCGTGGGTTCCGCGCGGAGCTCACTGTTCGTCGGGATTCTGGTAGCGGTAGGTGTTGGGGTTGACCGCCGCCGGCTTGGGGTCCTCCTGCCAGGCCCCCTCGCCGGGGCGGGCGATCAGTGAATCCAGCAGTTCCTCCCGGTCCATGTCGACCGCACCCTCGATGCCACCTCGTACGGCCATCTGTCGCAGGTCCTCCGTGTCCAACTCCGGTATCGGACGCGCCATGGTCGCCTCCCTCGACGTTGGCTGGCGGCTGCTCTACCCGGTTGAGCCGAACTTGAACCGGGCTTGTCCTGGTTGGCTCTGTGACGGAACGTACGGAATTCTCTGTCACAGTCGAGGCTGCTACCTCGCCCGTCCGAATTAAGATCCACAACTATGCGAAACGTCGTCCTTGTTCCTGGATTCTGGCACGGCACCTGGTGTTGGAACCTGGTCACCGAACAGCTGGCCGCGCGCCAGATCCCCTCGATCGCTGTCGACATGACGGGGCAAGGGCTCGAGGGTCCGTCGCCCAACGCCCGGTGGAGCCGCCCGTTCGATGCTGCCGCCTTCGCTACTGAGCCGTCCGCTGTCGCCTCGGTCACGGCAACCACCGCGGCCAAAGCCCTGGTCGAACGCCTGCGTCTGATCGGGGGTGGCGATCCGAGCGTGGTCGTGGCACACAGCATGGGCGGGGTCGTCGCGACCCTGGCCGCAGAGTTGGAGCCGGAGCTCGTCTCCCACGTGGTCTACGTCGCCGCCCTGGTGCCGGTCGCCGGCCTGCCTGCTGGCGCCTACGTGACCAGCGATGAGAACGAGGGCGAGTTGGGCACCGCGATGCTGCGGGCGGACCCATTCGCTGTCGGCGCCTCGCGGTTGGACACCGGCGACGCATCCGGCCGCCAAGCTATCCGCGAGGCGCTCTACGACGACGTCCCGTTCGGCACTGTCAACGCGGTGCTCGACTTGCTCAATTCGGACGCGCCGGTGGGTATCGCAGCCGAAAGCATCACCGTGACCCCCGAACGATTCGGTGCCCTCCCCCATACCTATGTCACGTGTAGTAACGACCGTATGGTCCGGCCACCACTGCAGCATCGCTTCGTTCGCGAGATCGACGAAATCTCAGCCACCCCAACCACCGTGGTCCCGCTCGATTCCTCCCACTCGCCCTTCCTGTCTCAACCCGCCGCGCTCGCGGACACCATCGCCGCAGTCTGGAAGTGACTCGGCCTGCTCGACCGTCGTTGCCACACCCCCCGGAAGCCTCCGTCGCGTCGCCCTCGTCCGGTGCGGCACCGCGCGGACGGGAGCGAACCCCGACCGAGCCGGCATGAGTGGGTCGTCCATCTGTGCCTGCTCGCCGGGCGCTACCCGGGCTTGCCGAGGTGTGCCAGCGCGGTCGAGCGGCGATGATTGGACACTTCGCGAATTCTCGTTATGATGGTGGCATGGCGACTGTCGACGTGTTCAAGACGCTGGCCAGCGAGCCTCGACTGCACATCCTGCAGTGGATGAAGCAGCCCTCCCGGCACTTCACCCAGCAGGACGACATCGACATGGTCGCGACGGGTGTCTGCGTCAAGCAGGTCGCGGACAAGCTGGGGATGACCCAGTCAACCGCATCGCAGTACCTGGCGATGCTGCTACAGGCTGATCTTCTCATTGCGGAACGTATCGGTAAATACACCTACTACCGTCGCAATGAGGCGGCGATCGCTCGGTTCGTCGCAGCGATGAACCGCGAACTCTGATCAGGCGGGCGGTCCGGTCCCGGTCATCGCGACCGCGGACCGAGTGCCTGTCGTGCGCATGCCTGTATCCAGACAATCAGAAATTTCGCAAAGTGTCGAAACGAAGGAGCAGTCCGTGACCACCGCATCATCCAGAGTGACCTTGCAGGTCTACCTGTTGGCACTCACGAGCTTCCTCGTCGGCACCTCGGAGTATGTGATTGCCGGCCTTCTCGATGTGGTCGCTGCTGATCTCGGCGTAACCGTGTCGACTGCCGGCCAGCTCATCACCCTGTTCTCGCTCACCTACGCTGTCGGTACGCCGATCGCGCTCGTCGCTGTCGCCAGGATGGATCGTCGTACGCTCCTGATCGGAGCACTGGGCCTGTTCGTTGTCAGTAATGTGGCCTCCTTCCTGGTGGAGGGCTTCTGGCCGTTCGTGGTCGCGCGCGTGTTCATGGCACTCGCCGCCGGCGTCGCGGTGGTGACCGCACTCACGCTGGCAATGAAGATCGCCCCGGCGGAGCGGGCCGGCCGCGCGATCGCCACCGTGGTGACCGGCTTCACCGCCTCCCTCATCCTCGGAGTGCCCGCGGGGCGGCTGGTCGCCGAGTGGTTCAGCTGGCAGACCGTCTTTCTCGGTATCGCGGTCGCGACCCTTCTCGCCGCTGGCACGCTCCGGTACGCGCTGCCCCCGGTCGGAGGCGACAGGCCGGTGCCGGTCAGCCGTCAGCTGGCACTCCTCAAGAACCCTGCCATCGTGCGTGGCCTGTCGATCACCTTTTTCTGGCTCGGTGGCTACTCGGTGGCCTACACCTACCTCTCGCCGTACCTGATCGAGGTCTCCGGTGTGCCCGCCACGCTCATCAGCGGCGCGCTGCTCGCGTTCGGCATCGCCAGCCTGGTCGGCTCGAAGGCCGGCGGCTTCCTCACCGACCGTCGGGGCGTGCTGCCGACCCTGCTTGGCGGCATGGGTCTGCACCTGGCCGCGCTCGTGGCGCTGTCGTTCGTGAGTGGATCGATGATTCTCGTCCTGGCAGTTCTCGTGATCTGGTCGGTGGCAGCATGGAGCACCGGGCCCACACAGCAGTTTCACCTCGCCACCATCGAGCCGGAAGCATCTGGCATCCTGCTTGGACTCAACCAGTCAATGATGCAGCTGGCCATGGCTGCCGGGGCAGGGCTGGGCGGACTGGCCGTCGCTGGTCTGACGCTTGAGTCCGTCTCGTGGATCGGGGCGGCCGGGGTCGCGGTGGCGATCGCCATCACGATCATGGGAGCCAAGGCCGGTTCGGCAGCACGAACCCGAGCTACCTCGTCTGTCGACTCCGTCCCGTCGGATCAGCCTCGCGCGGGCGCGGCGGGTGTGGCGTGACCTCGGGCGGTGAGCGAACGGCACGATCAGGCTGGCGTTGACCCAGCACGATGGGACCTACCTGGTGCGAGTCATTCGACCGGTTAGGTCCCGTCGTGCGCTCGGCGTGGGGGTCGTCATCGGACCCCCGTACGACCAGCCTGACCGAGGCGGTCCGGCTGGTGGCCTCCCGGTAGTCGGCCGGACGCCGCCGGGCACTGCTGGCCCCCGAGGTGACCCGTCAGCTCGTGGACAGGTACGCCGCGCCCAGGCCGGGGATCCGCCAGTACCCCGACCTGGGCGTCCGTCAGGTGTTGAGGTACGCCAGCAGCTGTGCGATCTGGTCGGCACGGGACTCCCGGACCCGACGGGCAAAATCCCTGACTTCCGGGTTTTCTCCCTCTTCCTCCGCCCACTGGGACATCTCCACCGCGTTGTGCTGGTGAGCGACGAAGAGGTTGATGAAACTCCGGTCGAAGTCGGCCTCCGGTGCGTTCCTCAGCGCGGCGATCTGCTCGGGCCCGGTAGCCGGCAAACCGCCGTGCTCAGCATGCGCGGCCGGGTCATGATCGACCGCTGCCGGCCTCGACCAGGTGTCGAGCCACGATCTCATCAGGGTGACCTCGTCTTCCTGGGTGGCCTGGACGGCAGCGGCCAGTGTCTTGATCTCCGCCTGTTGCGCCCGCGTCCCCGCCAGCCCGACGAGTTCCAGGCCCTGCCCATGGTGGGCGATCATCATCTGTAGGTACATCACGTCGGCGGCGTTGTGGGGGGTGCTGATCTGGACGGCTTCGGAGGTCGGCGCAGGGGGCTCCGACCTGCTGGACGAGGTGCCACAGCCGGCCATCCACAGTGCTGCTCCGGCGGCTGTCAACAGGGCTGCGACGGTCCTGGTTGCGCGCCTCATACCGGCAGCCACAGGGCGAGCGTGAACAGCGACGGCTCCCAGCTACGAATCGCGGTGTGCGCCTGCCGGCAACGGTAGCGCTCTCCGCCGAAGGTGACCTCGTCACCGACGCGGTAGGCGGTACCCGCTGCCCAGGCTGCGGTGGTCGGCCCACCGGTCTGGCCTGGCGTCCCCGGAATGGTGGGCAGGGCGGTCGAACTGGGCTGGCCAGTCGGCTTCTGCGTCGGCGTGCTGGTGGGTTCGGGAGTCGGCGACTGGGTCGGCGGGGTGGTGCCACCGCCCTTCACGTCGAGGTCGATGCAGTTGTAGAAGGCCATCGGTGTGTCGCCGATGTTCCAGATCGCCAGTACCGTCTGCGGCCCGGCGAAGTCGCTTAGATCGACCTGGTGGGTGACGACCGCCTCGGGCTGCCGGTTGCCGCCGTCGAACTGGGCGATCCGGGTGTCGCCGATGAAGTACTCCCACGTGCTGGTGCGATGCCGAGCCGTCAGGGTCCAGCTGAAGGTGACGGTGTCGTCCACCTTCCGGGCCGGCCAGCCGCGGTTGTTGTCGTTCAGCACGGCGAACTGGGAAAGCCCGCCGTCACAGCGTTTGAGGCCCTTCGGCCCCTCCACGCTCTGCGGCTCGTACGTGATCGGGCCGCAGTCCGAGACGGCGCGTTGCGCGCACAGGGCCTGCCGGCTCGGCGGCGAGGCCACGTACCCGTGTGCCGAGGCGGGCGACGCGAATACCAGTGTCGAGCTGGCCGCGGCCGCGACGGCTGTCAAAGGGTAGGCGATGAGCGTGCGAATCTTCATCGTTCGTCAAACCGTCCTTTTGGTGTTGCCGGACCCTCCGGCATACCTCGAGTTACGGCTGAGGACGCTAGGCATGAGTGCAATAACAAAGCCTTAAAGACTGCGAAAACACTTCTTAAAGCACGATCCGCTGCTACCCAGGAGCGGTACGTGCACCGCGTCGGCTCAGCTGCGGTCGGCGTGCCAACGGCGTTCGTCCGGCCCGGACGGCGGGCCGGATGCTGTGCCCGTCGCCAGGAGCAGTGCCACCCGGGCGCCACCCAACGACCCGGTTCCGATGTGCAGCCGCCCGCCAGCGGTGACGGCTATCCGCTGCACGATGTCCAGGCCAAGCCCGGTCGATCCGGCTCCGCTCGTGCCGCGTCGGACGGCTGCGGCGGGGTCGGCGATGCCGGGACCGGCATCATCGACGACGAGCGCGTCCGGTGAGACGGTGACCTGGAACGCCGACCCCTCCGGGGTGTGCGCGAACACGTTGCCGAGCAGGGCGTCCACCGCCAGGATCAGATCACCGCGTGGCACCGGCAGCGGCACCTGCCGATCGCCGCCGACCACCGTCCAGGGCCGCTGCTGGTCTTCGGCCAGGACGGCCCAGAACGCCAGCCGGTCGGCCAGCACCTCGACGAGGTCGGTGCACTCGGTGTCGCGCTCGCCCACGCTGCTCCGGGCTCCCGTGATGATGGCCTCCAACTCCTCGTCGAGGAGGTCGCAGGCTTGCCGCATCCGCTCCCCGACGGTCCCGGGTGGCATCGCCTCAACGTCGAGGCGCAGCGCCGTCAGCGGCGTACGCAGGCGGTGCGACAGGTCGGCGGCCATCTCCCGCTCGGCGTCGATCAGCCGCCGCATGTCCTGGGCAAGCCCGTTGAACGCCTGTGCGGCGTCGTGCAGCTCCGCCGGGCCGTCGGGGGCGACCCGGGCGGTCAGATCGCCGGTGCCGAGTTGCCGGGCGGCACCGGCGAGCCGGCGGGTGGATCGCACGATCCGGCTACCCAGTCGATCGGCGACGAGTGTGGAGCCACCGACGAGGATGACGGCGAGGCCGGCGAGGGCCAGCCAGGAACGCCACACCCCACGCTCCATATCCTCGCGGGGCACGTGTACCTCGATCACCGCGGTCTGCCCGTCGCTGATCACAGTCGGCAGCAGGTAGGCCAGCCCGCCGCTCGTGTCCGCGGTGACCGGACGCCGGTATCCGGCGGCGAGTGCCACGTCGGTGGCAGTGGCGTGCGCCACCCCGACCGGGGTGACGTCGGGCAGGTGCACGGCGAGCCGTCCCTCGCCGCCGGCGGTGGTGCTCATCACCGCGCGCGTCAGCAGGTGCGGATCCTCGTCCACGGCGAGCGCCGCCACCATGGCGGCAGCCTGCTGGCGGGCATCACCGATGGCCCGGTCGTGCGCGAGCTGGCGGGTCACCACCGCGAGCGGCACGAGGAAGGCCAGCGCCACCATCGACGTGATGGCCAGCGCCAGCCGATTGAGCGCCCACCTCATCGTAAACTCCGCCTCGTCCAGGTCCGACTGTCAGTGCTGATCGACCATCATGACGCCAACGCCGCGGATGGTGTGCAGCAGCCGTGGCCTGGCAGCCGTCTCGCCGAGCTTGCGCCGCAGCCAGGAGATGTGGACGTCGATCGTCTGTTCCTCACCGATTCGGGCCTGTTGCCAGACCTCGGTCATCAGCTCCCGCCGACTCACCACCTGCCCGGCCCGCTCAGCCAGGTACGTGAGTACGTCGTACTCACGCCGGGTCAGCTTGAGGGGTTTACCGTCCATCGTGGCCCGCCGCTCCTTACGTCCGATGACCAGTGGCCCGACGGTGATCGTGCCGGGCCCCTGCTGGTCGGTGCCGCTGCGGTACCGCCGCAGCACCGCCGAGATGCGGGCCAGGATGTGTTCACCGGAGAACGGCTTGGTGACGTAGTCGTCCGCGCCCGAGTTGAGCAGGTGGATGATGTCGGTCTCCGACCGGCGGGCGGTGATGACGACGACCGGTACCTCGGAGATGGACCGGATCATGCGAAGCGTATCCGTACCGTCGATGTCAGGCAGCCCGAGGTCGAGGAGCACCAGATCCGGCGGCTCCCCGGTCAGGACGCGCAACGCCTCGGCCGACTGACCGACGGCCCGCACGGCATGCCCCGCGTCGGTCAGCGCGCGGGACAGCGCCGCCGTAATGATGCTGTCGTCCTCGACCAACAGAATCAGCGCCATCTCGTTACCATAGGCGCAAATGGGAGAAGGGATCACCGTGCGCACACTCCGCAGGTGGGCGCCGACGCTCGGATGGCTCGCGGCTACTGCCGCCAGCATCGCACTGACCTCGGTCGCCCTGCTTCCCGTGCTGCGCACCGCGCCGACCGGCGAGGCGACGCTCGCCTCGGTTCGTGAGCTGTCCCGCGAGGGGCACAACGACAACCCTCCGGTGACCGTCACGGCGTCGCCGCGGCCGGTCCCGTCGTCGCCCACTCCGTCCGTGGCGCCACCCTCCGTGGCGCCGTCCGTGGAGACACCGTCCGCTGTCGACACGCCAAGCCCCAGCACCGTCGCGCCGCGAGAGTCCATCACCCGGGACGGCTGGACCGTCACCACAGACGACGCGGGCGTGGCGACATACCTGCGCTCGTTCCGGGTGGAGGGCGGTCAGGCGGTGATCCGCGCCAGTGGTGGACGGGTGCACACTGTCACCGCTACCCCCAGCATCGGTTTCTCGACGAAGACCGTGCAGAACACCCCAGACAACCTGGCGGTCTATTTCCTGGAGCCGCACCACCACTTCATCATTCACGTGGTGTGGCGGGACGACGCACCGTTCGCCCAGGTCAGCGAGATCGGCGACTGACGTCGCCTACCCTCCCGGAGGGTCCACCAGCGAGCACGCCCCACGAACCAGCCGGAACGGCCGCGAGACAGCGTCGCTGCCACCGCGGCGACCGAAATTCGGGCCGGCTACCCACGTTGTCCCTGGCGTAGAGCCGTCGACAGCCGGGGAACGCCTTTCCCAGACGATCTCGACGTCCCGCATCGTGTGCCGATCGGCCAGCCTGTCGAGATCGGCGGCAACAAGCTCGGGATGGGGGGTATTTACGAACCCGCGCCGATCTCGGGGTGCCGGTCGGCCAGGTGTCGGCGCAGCCGAGCCTGCATGAGGCGAAACCGGTCGAGCCACGGAACCGGGACCCGGCGCTCGTGCAGCACCGCTCGGGCGATGTCCGTGGCGGTCTGGTGCTCGCCGCGCTTCTCATAGGTCAGGGCGACCATCCACCGCATCTCACCTTCCACGTCGGGGTCATTGGTGTGGGAGGCGACCCACCCGGCCTCGGCGGCGCAGTTGCGGCCCAACCGCAGGAGCAGCCGGGCCAGCCAGATGGTGAGGGTCATGCGGTCGGCGGGCGGCATTGTGCACTGGGCGTGGGCACGTTGCAGGATGGTCACCGTGATCCGGGGCGCGCGGGTGGTGAGCTGCTCGACGTGAGTAGTGAGCCAGCGGGTCAGCGTGATGTCCAACGGCACCGCGTCAGCGAGTAACTGGGTGACGACCCGCTCGGGTGGCCCGCCGGCGCCCGCTATCCGCTCGGCGAAGGAGCGGTGCAGCAGGACTCGTAGCGCGCTGGCCGTGCCCTCGTGCAGCACCCGGGTGACGACCGGATGACGGAATGTCAGCCCGTCACCGGTGGTGGCGACGACGCCGGCCCGTGCGGCCGGCGTCAGCAGCTCGACCAACTCGGCGGTGGGCCGTTCGGTCACCACGGACAATTCGCTGAGCGAACAGCCGGGGCCGACGTCCGCGGCAGGTCCAGCAGCGAGGAAGGCCGCCGCGCGTAGTACCTCTCGGGTCGGCTGGGTGAATGGGGCGAGGTGGGCGTGGACCACCCGGATGAGGCTTGCGGGAAGCCGGCCGGTGGGGTCGGAACCCGCTGTGGCCAGGTGCCACAGGTAGCACGGGTTACCCGCGGCAGCCGCCACGAGATGGTCCAGCTCCGGGGATTCCGGCGGTTCCGGAGCAGCCGTACGTACCAGGTGGCTGCTGGCCGCCCGGTTCAGGGGGGCCAGCTCGTGGACCTCGTCGGCGGCGGTGCCGAGCTTGGCGGTGTCGGGCCAACTGGTGGCGATGAGCAGGAGCGGCAGTTGCGTCGTCAACTCGTGTAGGGCCCTCCAGGCCGCCATGGTGTGTGGATCAGCCCAATGCAGGTTGTCCACCACGAGGACCAGTGGAGCTTGCTGGGCGACCTGTCGTACCAGGCTGACCACCCGGGCAACCGGCGCGGTGGCCGAGTTGCCCATGGGCGCGCTCGTGGCCAGCGAGATCTGCCGGACCAGCTCGCTGCTGGGCTCACCCGCCAACGCCGACTCCATGCACTCCAGCAGGAGCCCCAGCGGTACGCGCTGGGACAACTCCCTGCCGACGGCCCAACCGATTCGGCAGGTGGACGGTGCCGTCCTCGGCAGTGCCACGGCGAGTAGTGCCGACTTGCCCATACCCGTGAAGCCCTCGACGCGGATGCTGCGCCCTTGGCCACGGGTCGTTTCGACGACGGCTCGACGTAGCCGGCGGATTTCTGTCTCGCGGCCGGCCAGTGATCCAGGGCCGGCTCGTACCGGCGACCTGGTGCCGGTTCGTGGTGGTGACGCCGGTACGTGACCAGCGGGCTCCGTCGGTATGGGAGGGCGCGGACGACGTGGCACATCCGCCCGGCCCGCGGCGTGGAGAGCCGCGGTCAGCAGGGGAGCGAGGTTCTCGCGAGTTGGATGAGCCTCGATCAACGCGTGGAGCGTCGAGATGGCCTCGTCATGACGGCCGGTTTCGACGAGCAGCGTGGCGTGCCGTTCCGCGGTGGTCAACCGGAGCTCCGCCAGGCGTTGCCGCTGGGCCTCGGCGAAGGGGCCGGGTACGCCGGCGAGCGCTGTCCCCTGCCACATCCGCAGTGCGGCGGTGAGCGAGGCCAGTTCCGTACTGCTGTCGCCGAGGGCCCGGTGCCGTTTGCTCTCCTCGCGCAGTGCCTCGAACCGGAAGGCGTCGACGTCCTGCTTCCGTACCCGCAGGCGATAGGTGCCGCCGCCGGAGGCGAGCACCTGACCGGTTGACCACCGGTGTCGACACGGATCCAGGATCTTGCGTAACGAGGAGATGTACGTGTAGAGGTTGCCGGTCGCGCTGGCCGGCGGGTCGTCACCCCACAGTGCGGCGATCAGCTGTTCCCGGGTCACGGCGTGGTTCGCGTGCAGTGCGAGGAAGCTGAGGACGGCGGTCCGGTTGCCGGAGCCGAGCACGAGTTCGGTGTCGTCCTGCCAGGCCTGTAGCGGCCCCAGTAGGCGAATGTTCATGCCGGCGTGTTCGGTCGGCATGGCCAGCGGTGGGGGAGTGGGATTGGTGATCGTCGTCGACAACAGACCGCTCCCCTCCGTTGCCTGTATCGACGCACCGGGTGTCGCACCGCGAGCACAGCCTATCGCTTTCCGGAGGGGCATCCCGATGATAGCCCACGGTGGACAGTGCTGATCCGGGCGCTGATTGGTCCTTCGCTGATGCTCTCCCGGGCAACAGGTGACCGAAACCTGCCCGTCACCTGTGCGGCACGTGAGGGGGACAGCGGCTCCGGGCAAGAAGTCCCGCCAGCCAGGGCACGATAGCCCTGTTGTCCTTCCACGTGAGGTGAGCGGGCTGATGCACTCGTTCCGTGCTGGCCGACGGTGATGCTGTCTCGGATCCCTTCGCGGGCGAACTGTTCCTGACGCTCGCCATGGAGGGGCGGCTGGTCATCGACGCGGTGCGGGCTGATGCCGCAATAGCGGACCTGCAGCGCACCCTTTCGGCCGTCCAGAGCCGGCTGCACGTGTTGCGCGTGTGGCAGGGTCGGCCCACCTGGTGGACGGACGATCTGCCCGACGACCTGGCCAGCGACGTCGTGAACGCGATCTTCGCGGACCAGCTCTCCCCTGGTCGCCTGGAACAGGCAGAAATCGAACTCCGCAAGTATATCGAGGCGGTGCGGTGTGCCCGACGACCGGGTCCGCCTCCCGGCGCCGCCGCGTCGAACGCCCCGGAGCGCTAGTGATCGGCTGGGCGCGCCACGAACCTCCACGACCGCGGTCGAGGCGTGAAGGTGGCATGGAGGAACTCTGAAGATCTGCTCCGCACACTGGCGCCGCCACAAACACAACGATGCGGAGGACGTCGTGGAACAGGTTCGGGTGGTGCTGCGGGCCTCGGATCCGCTCAGCTACGAGGGGCTGCTCAGCTATCTCCAGTCCCGGTCGGAGTTCACAGTGGTGGACCCGGCGGATCAGGCGGAGGCCACGGTTTTCGTGGTTTCCTGCGATCAGTTGACGGCCGACGTGGTGGCCCTGCTACGTCGTAGCGCGGCGGAACTCGCTGTCCCGGTCGTACTCGTGGTCAGTGAGATCACCGAAGCTGAGCTGCTCATCGCGGTGGAGTGCCGGGTCGTCGCGGTTCTGCCGCGGGTTGCCGTGACCGCTGACCGGTTGGCGCACGGCGTGCTGGCCGCGGCGAACGGGGGCGGTGTCCTGCCCCCGAGCCTGGTGGGTGAGTTGCTCAAGCACGTCGAGCGGTTGCACCGTGAGGTGCTGACGCCGAACGGACTCAACGCCGCCGGGCTCACCTCACGTGAGGTCGACGTGTTGCGGCTGATGGCCAACGGATTCGACACCCACGAGATCGCCGAGGAACTCTGCTACTCCGAGCGAACCGTGAAGAACGTCATCTACGGGGTCACCCACCGGCTCAAACTGCGCAACCGTGCGCACGCTGTCGCGTATGCGCTGCGCACCGGCCTGATCTGACCCCGGTCATCCGGTACGCCTCCCGGGGCGGGACCGTGCCGGGGCGGGAGATCTCCTATCCAGGCAGGTCCGCCAGCGCGGTGTCGCGCTGGGCGTGGCGTGCCTGTTCATGTTGGGTCATGACATGTTAATTCCCGCCTTTTCTGGCACTGTGGCGCGCCCGTGAACAGGCGCAACGTCTTGACACCCCACAGAAACAGGCGTAAAAAAAGCCATCTCAACTTTGAAACGGGGTTGAAACAACATGTACGCCGAGGAGCGACAGCAGGAGATCGTCCGGTTGGCCCGGTCCAACGGCCGCGTCGACGTGGCGACGCTTGCCGGCACTCTCCAGGTGACGACGGAGACGATCCGCCGTGACCTCACCGTGCTGGAGCGTGCCGGCGTGCTGCGCCGGGTGCACGGCGGAGCGATCCCCGCGGAACGGCTGGGATTCGAGCCGGCCCTGGCCACCCGGGACTCGGTCCTGATCCACGAGAAGGAACGGATCGCCGCGATGGCGCTGGCCGAGGTGCCGTCGGAGGGCTCGATCATCCTCGACGCGGGCAGCACGACCGCCCGCCTCGCCGAGGCGCTGCCCACCGATCGAGAGCTGACGGTTGTGGTCAACTCCCCGGTCATCGCCACCCTTCTCGGTTCCCGGCCGAATCTGCACGTGCTCCTCCTGGGCGGACGACTACGTGCGCGCACCCTGGCCACGGTGGAGGACTGGGCCCTGCGCGCGCTCGCCGACCTGTACGTCGACGTGGCGTTTCTCGGCACCAACGGATGCTCGGTCAGGCGGGGCCTGACCACGCCCGACCCGGCCGAGGCATCGGTGAAGCGGGCGATGATCGCGGCAGCGCGCCGCGCCGTGCTCCTCGCCGACCACACGAAGCTCGGCACCGACCACTTCGCGCGGTTCGGGTCTCTCACCGACCTGGACCTGATCGTCACCGACGCCGGAGTCGAGGACGGTCTCGCGGTCGAGCTGGAGAGTGCCGGGGTGCGGGTGGTGCAGGCATGATTCTTACTCTCACCCTCAACCCGAGTCTCGACCGCACCATCGAGATCGAGGAACTCGTTCGTGGTGACGTCATCCGGGCCACGTCGGGGAGTACCGAGCCGGGTGGCAAGGGCGTGAACGTGTCCCGCGCTCTGCTGGCCAACGGCGTACCGTCGCGGGCCCTGGTCACCTGCGGCGGGGACGAGGGCGGTCAGCTCATCCGCCTCCTGCGCAGTGAGCGGGTCGACGTGCGCGCGCTGCCGATATCCGGGAGTACGCGGTCGAACATCACCCTCGCCGAGCCGGACGGCACGGTCACGAAGATCAACGAGCCGGGGCCGGAACTCAGTGCCACGGAGTTCTCCGCGATCACCGACCAGGTACTCACCGAGGCCGGTGCCGGCGGCTGCGTGGTGATCTGTGGAAGCGTCCCGCCGGGCCTGCCCACCCAGGAGTTCCGCAGCCTCTGTGAGCGGGTCGTTGCCGCCGGTGACCCGCTGGTGGTGGACACCAGCGGGCCCGCCCTCCAGGCTGCCGCGAAGGCGGGCGCCAGCCTGGTCAAGCCCAACCGGGAGGAACTCGCCCACGTGGTCGGTCGTCCGCTGGCCTCCTTCGCGGACGTGGTCGACGCCGCGCAGGAGCTCCGTTCCTGGGGAGCGGGCGCAGTGCTGGCCAGTCTCGGGGCGGACGGAGCCGTCCTGGTCGACGCCAACGGGGTCATCGCCGGCGCGGCGACCGTGGCACGCCCACGCAGTTCGGTCGGTGCCGGCGACGCCCTCCTGGCCGGCTTCCTGGCCGCCGGCGGCGAGGTCTCCATCCCCGCTGCCCGGTCCGGCCAGGTCGAGGATCCCGAGTCGGGTGGGCAGTCACACCACCGGCGGAACGCGCTGGCCGAGGCCGTCGCCTGGGGTGCCGCCGCCGTGAGTCTGCCCGGCAGTCAGATGCCCGGCCCCGCTGACATTCGTCGTGAACGAGTTCGCCTGCACCGCCGATTGACCGACGTCCAGCCACTACTTTCCCCCAACTGACCCTCCCCGGCTCCACCCCCGCCCCGGTGTCGAAGGAGTAGCCCCTCATGACAACAAGCAACTACACACCTGCAGTCCAGGGCGCCGGCGTCAAGGCCGCCATCCAGCGGGTCGGTGGCTTCCTCGCCGGCATGGTGATGCCCAACATCGGCGCCTTCATCGCCTGGGGCCTGATCACCGCGTTGTTCATCCCGACCGGTTGGCTCCCGAACGAGGACTTCGCCGCCCTGGTCGGCCCGATGATCACCCTGCTACTGCCGGTCCTCATCGGCTACACGGGCGGCCGTCTCGTGCACGGTCAGCGCGGCGCCGTCGTCGGTGCGGTCGCCACCGTCGGTATCGTCGTCGGTGCCGACGTGCCGATGTTCCTCGGCGCGATGATCATCGGTCCGGCGGCCGCGTACCTGGTCAAGCGCGTAGACGGGCTGATCCAGGACCGGATCCGGCCCGGATTCGAGATGTTGGTCGACAACTTCACCGCCGGCATCGTCGGCGCGGGCATGGCCCTACTCGGCGTGTGGGGGATCGGCCCGATCGTCGGCCGCCTGACCGACATCGCGGGCAGCGGCGTGGACTGGCTGGTCTCCCACCACATGCTTGGTCTGGTGTCGGTCATCGTCGAGCCGGCGAAGGTGCTGTTCCTCAACAACGCCATCAACCACGGCGTGCTCAGCCCACTCGGGGTGACCGAGGCGGCCGAGGCCGGCAAGTCGATCCTGTTCATGGTCGAGACGAACCCAGGACCCGGGCTCGGTCTGCTGCTGGCGTTTTTCTTCTTCGGGCCCCGCTCACTGCGTCCGACCACCCCGGCGGCGATGATCATCCAGTTCTTCGGCGGCATCCACGAGGTGTACTTCCCGTACGTGCTGATGAAGCCCCGCCTGATCCTGGCGATGATCGCGGGCGGTGCCGCCGGTGTCTCCACCTTCATGATCACCGGAGCGGGTCTGGTCGCCACTCCCTCACCCGGCAGCGTTTTCGCCTACTTCGCGGTCAACCCGAAGGGCGGCTGGTTCGGCGTCGTGCTCGGCATTGTGGTCGCCGCTGCGGTGACCTTTGTCGTCGCGGCCCTGCTGCTCGGATTCGGGCGGAAGGCAGGAGACGAGGCCGACGACACGGCCGTCGCCCCGGAGGAGCAGGCCGACCGCGAGCGGGCGGAACTGGCCGCCGCGCGGCGTCGCTCGGCCGACAACAAGAACCTGGCGCCGGCCTCCCGCGGATCCGGCGACGACCCCGCGCCACAAGTGACCGCAAAGGAGTCCTGACCACCATGACCACCATCAACGGCGCCGCCGTTCGCAAGGTTGTCATCGCCTGCGACGCCGGCATGGGCAGCAGCGCGATGCTCGCCGGCCAGCTACGCCGCCAACTCGGCAAACACTCGGTGGCCGTCGCGCACACACCGGTCGATGCCATTCCCGCCGACGCCGACGTCGTGATCTGCCACCAGGGCCTCGCCGAGCGTGCCCGGATCAGCGCCCCGGACACGATCATCGTGCCGATCCAGGTCTTCATCGGCGATCCGGCGGTGACCCGAGTCGTCAAAGCCGTGCAGACCGGCGGCGACCTCGATGGATGACCGCCTGCTGGCGCCAGAGGCCGTCCGGCTCGACGAACACGTCGCCAACCGCGACGACGCGATCCGTCGCTGCGGCGGCGTGCTCGTCGAGATCGGCGCCGTTGACCCGGCGTACGTGACGGCGATGCTGGACCGGGAGCAGTCGATCTCCACCTACGTGGGCGCGGGGGTGGCGATCCCGCACGGCACGACCGCCGGCAAGGCGGCCATCCGCCGCGACGCCCTCGCCGTCGTCCGGTTCCCCGCCGGCGTCGACTGGGGCGGCAACCAGGTCACCACCTGCGTGGCGATCGCCGCCCAAGGAGACGGGCACCTCGAACTCCTCGCCGACCTCGCCGAGCTGCTCCTGGACCCCGAGCGGGCCCGTGCGCTCCACGAGGCAGCCGACCCCGATGACGTGCGGCGGCTGCTGTTGTCCTCCGTCCCCAACTGACCAGCACACTCGAGAGGAACTCGCGCCATGAAGGTCGTACGCTTCCACGCTCCCGGTGACGTCCGGATCGAGGACGCCCCCGAGCCCACTGCCGGGCGGGGAGAGGTGAAGCTTCGCGTCCGTAACTGTTCCACCTGCGGGACCGATGTGAAGATCTCCCGGTTCGGCCACCATCACATCGTGCCGCCCCGCGTGATGGGGCACGAGATCGCCGGCGAGGTGGTGGAGGTCGGCGCCGGGGTGGACGGCTGGTCGCCCGGCGACCGGGTCCAGGTCATCGCCGCCATTCCCTGCGGGCAGTGCGGCGAGTGCCAGCAGGGTCGCCGGACGGTCTGCCCCAACCAGGAGTCGATGGGCTACCACTACGACGGTGGGTTCGCCGAGTATCTCGTGGTGCCGAGCAAAGTGCTCGCCGTCGACGGGCTCAACCGTATCCCGGACGGGGTCAGCTACGCCGAAGCGTCGGTTGCCGAACCGTTGGCGTGCGTCCTCAACGGGCAGAATCTCGCTCAGGTCGGCGCTGGGGACGACGTGGTGGTGATCGGCTCCGGCCCGATCGGCTGTCTGCACGTACGGCTGGCCCGGGCCCGGGGCGCCAGGAGTGTGGTCCTGGTCGACCTCAACCAGGACCGGCTCAGCCAGGCCGCTGCGCTGGTCGCGCCGGACGCGACGATCTGCGCGGCCGACACCGACCCGGTCGACGCCGTGCTCAAGTTCACCAACGGGCGCGGCGCCGACGTCATCATCACCGCCGCCGCCTCCGGCGCGGCCCAGGAACAGGCCGTCCAGATGGCCGCCCGGCAGGGCCGGATCAGCCTCTTCGGTGGGCTGCCGAAGGACCGGCCAGTCATCGGCCTGGACGCCAACCTGGTGCACTACCGGGAGCTGACGCTGGTCGGCGCGAACGGGTCGAGCCCCGCCCACAACGCCGAGGCACTGCGCCTCATCGCCTCCGGTGAGGTGCCGGTCGCCGACCTCATCACCCACCGGTTGCCGCTGGACGGCGCCATCGACGCCTTCGAACTGGTCGCCACGGGTGAGGCGATCAAGGTGACGATCGAGCCCTGACCCCGCGCGCCTGTCGTCCCCAGAAGGGAGCCCGCAATGCCCACCCGTTCCGTTACGGTCGGTGCTACCAGTGGCCTGCACGCCCGGCCCGCCGCCCTGTTCGTCGCTGCCGCGGCGGCTCAGTCCGTTCCGGTGACCATTCGGACCAGCGACAAGCCTCCCGTTCCTGCCCGTAGCCTGCTGTCCGTGCTGGCCCTGGGCGCCAAGCACGGCGCCGAGGTCACCCTCGAAGCTGACGGTCCCACGGCCGACGCCGCCCTCGACGCGCTCGCCACGCTGCTCGCCCGTGACCTCGACTCCGATGACGAGTCACCGGACCATGGCTGAGCTGCTGCGTGGCATCGGCGTCAGCCCGGGGAGCGCCGCCGGCCCGGCGTACCGGATGAGCCCACCACCACCGCCGCCCGAGCCGGCCGTAGTGGTTGATCCGGACGCCGAGGTCGAGCGGGCGGTGGCCGCGCTGAATACCGTGGCCGCGGACCTGACCCGCCGGGCCGAGGGTGTGGCAGCCCGGGCGGCGGCCGATGTTCTGCGGGCACAGGCGATGATGGCGCAGGATCCGGAGCTGTCGGCCGCTGTGGTCGCGCAGGTGCGGGCCGGGGCCAGCGCACCGGTCGCCGTCGACCGGGCGCTGGCCGTGCACCGGGAGGCGTTCCTGGCCGTAGGGGGCTATCTCGCCGAGCGCGTCACCGATCTGGACGATATTCGGGACCGGGTCGTCGCCGCCTGCCTGGGGCTGCCGCCACCCGGTATCCCCGATCCGGGCCACCCGTTTGTGCTGATCGCCCGTGACCTCGCGCCGGCGGACACCGCCGGTCTGGATCCGGAGCAGGTGCTGGCGCTGGTCACCGAGGACGGTGGGCCGACCAGCCACACCGCGATTCTGGCCCGAGCCGCTGGCCTACCGGCTGTGGTCCGGTGCCCCGGTGCGATGGCTGTTGCCGACGGGGTCGAGGTCACCGTCGACGGCTCGACCGGGCAGGTCGCGGTGGGCGTGAATCACGACACCGTCATCGCCACCCGGGTCTCCGAGCAGCGGCGTCGGCGACGACTCGCCACGACCCGGGGGCCCGGCCACACCGCCGACGGCCACCCCGTGGCCCTGTACGGCAACATCGGCTCGGCTGAGGATGTGGACGGTGAGCTGGAAGGCGTCGGTCTGTTCCGGACCGAACTGCTCTACCTGCATCGCACCGATCCGCCTGGACACGACGAGCAGGTCGCCGCCTACGCCGAGGTCTTCACCGCGCTTGCCGGGCGCAGAGTCATCGTGCGGACCCTCGACGCCGGCGCTGACAAGCCCCTGCCCTTCCTCACGGCCGGGGTGGAACCGAACCCGGCGCTGGGCGTACGCGGCCTGCGGTTGGCCCGGCGGCGGGCGGATGTGCTCCAGCTCCAGCTCGGGGCGATCGCACAGGCGGCCCGGGACACGGCAGCCGAGGTGTGGGTGATGGCACCGATGGTGGCGACGGTCGCGGAGGCCGCCTGGTTCGCCGCCGCCTGCCGGGACGCCGGCCTTCCCACAGCGGGAGCGATGGTCGAGGTGCCGGCGGCAGCCCTGCGGGCCCGCTCGTTGCTGTCGGTGGTGGACTTCCTCAGCATCGGCACCAACGACCTGAGCCAGTACACCTTCGCCGCCGACCGGCAGTGTGGCGACCTGGCCGACCTGCTCGACCCGGCACAGCCCGCGTTGCTCGAACTCATCTCCGGCTGTGCCGCCGCCGGCGCGGCCGCCGGCAAACCGGTCGGTGTCTGCGGCGAGGCCGCGGCCGACCCGAGGATCGCGCCGGTGCTCGTCGGCCTTGGCGTGACCAGCCTTTCCATGGCCCCACGGGCAGTGCCCGAGGTGCGGGAGGCGCTCGCCGCCCACACCCTCGCCGACTGTCGGCGACTCGCCGCCGAGGCGTTGTGGGCGGCCGGCACGGCACCGCTCACCGTCTCCTGAGCCGACACGGCGGTGGGCCACCCGAGCACTGTCGGGTGTCCCGCCGCCGGCCGGCAGCGTCGCAACCCGGGGCTGTCGTCCCGGTGCTGCGGTCCGTCGCACCTCGTGGATTCGGAGCGCACGTGGCAACGACACCGGATCAGCGGCTTCGGGTCTCGGTCCTGGGCTCCGTGCGGGCCTGGCTCGGCGAACACGAGCTGCCCCTCGGACCGGCCCGGCAGCGGGCACTCTTTGCGGTGCTGGCAGCCGCTGCCGGCCGTCCCGTCGGCCGGGACGAGCTGATCGAGGGAATCTGGGGCACCTCGCCGCCGGCTACCGCGGCCGGCAGTGTCTACACCTACGTCTCCGGGCTTCGGCGCAGTCTGGCGACGCCGGGCCCACCCCGATCGAGTCACCACCTACTCACCTCCGGCCCGTCGGGCTACGCCCTGCGGCTGTCCCCCGAGGACCTGGACAGCGAACGCTTTCTGGCCTTCTGCCAACAGGCTCAGGAACTGCGGGAGGCCGACCCACGGGCTGCGGCCACCCGGTGGGACGAGGCACTGGCGTTGTGGCATGGGGAGGCGTACGCCGGAGTCTCCGGTCCCCGGATCGAGACGGAACGTACCCGGCTGGCCGAGCGTCGCCTCACCGCGACCGAACAGCGGGTACGACTGGGCCTGCAACTCGGCGACGACGACCTGCTGGCCACACTGTCCGGCCTGGTGCACGAGCACCCGCTGCACGAGCCCCTGTACGAGCTGCTGATGCGCGCCCTGCACCGGATCGGCCGCCGTACCGCGGCGATCGAGGTGTTCCGGGCCGCTCGGCACACCCTTCTCGCCGAGCTCGGTGTCGGGCCCGGCCCGGCTCTGACCGAGTTGCACCGGCGGCTACTGGCCGAGCCCGCCGCCCCCGCCATCCCCGCCACCCGCCCCACACCACCGATCCTGCCATCCGAGATCAGCAGTGCGGCGTGCGACGGTCAGGCGCCGGTGCTGGCGGGGCGCGACGACGAACTGACGATGCTGCGCGCCCTGGTTCGGGCGGTCGCAGCGGGCCACGGAACCGCGCTGTGGATCGAGGGTGAGCCGGGCATCGGCAAGACGGAACTACTCACCGCGGCCATCGCCGACGCGCACGGCCTGGGCTGCCAGATCGCGTGGGGCGCCGCCGACGAACCGGACCAGGACGCCCCGCTACAGGTGATCTGGCGGGCGTTGGGCGTGCGGACGACCTCGGAGTGGCATCGGCCTCCGAACCCGGCGGCCGCCGCGGAACGCCTGCTCGCACACGTGCGGGCGAGCTGCGAGACCGGGCCCCTTGTGCTCGTCGTCGACAACTTTCAGTGGGTGGACGAGGTCAGCTGCCTGCTCTGGGACCGGCTGATCGCCATCACGCGACGTATGCCGCTGCTGCTTGTCGCGGCGACCCGACTCGGGCCGTACGGCCAGGCAGCAGCCCAGCTACGCCGGAGCGTCCAGGCCCGGGAGGGCCACGTACTACGTCTGCGTGCGCTGCCGCCAGCGGCGATCGAGCAGTTGGTGGCCCAGTTGGTCGGGGCTCCGGTGGGGCCGTACCTGGCGGCGGTCGTGCCGCGGCTGGGCGGAAACCCGCTCGGTGCCCGTGAGGTGATCACCGCCTTGCTCCGTCGTGGGGCCGTGCGGATCAGCGACGGGTGTGCCGACATCGACACCTCCGTCCCAGTGGAGGCTCCCCGCTCACTGCTGGTCGTGATCCGGGCCATCGTGGACCTTCTCTCACCCGCCACCCAGGAGGTCCTACGAACGGCGGCGTTACTTGGCCCGGAGTTCAGCGGCGACGACATCGTCGCGGTCACCGGACAGTCACCAGTCGAACTGGTGGCACACCTGGAGGAGGCACTCGCTGCCCACATCGTCGTGGAAGCGGGTAGCGTGCTCGCCTTTCGTCACCCACTCGTGCGGCGAATGCTCTACGAGGGCATCCCGGCGCCGGCGCGAGCGGCGTTGCACCGGCACACGGCCGAGGTGCTGCACCGTGGCGGCGGCTCGGTGACCCGGGTGGCCGAGCAACTCGCCACCGGGGAGCCCCCGGTCGACGAGTGGATGGTGTCCTGGCTCGTCGAGCGGCACGCCGAGGTGACGAAGCGGGCGCCGCAGGTCGCCGGCCAGCTGCTGCGGCGGGTACTCGACACGGATGTACCCCGCACGACACAGCGCACGGTGCTGCTCATCGCCCTGGTCAGACTGGACTTCCGGCACCAGCGGTGGTCGATGGCCGAGGCGTGCGAGGCCGTCGGCGTGGCCCGGGACCCGGCCGATCGTGCGGAGATGCGTCACCTGCTCGCCACCATGATCTTTCGTCGTGGCGACGCCGTGGCCGCGACCAGCCTGCTCGAGGCATCGCTTCGCGATCCCGAAACGCCCGAGCTCTGGCGGACGAGCCACCATGTGCTGCTGGCCGACGTCCGGCGGGGCAGCCTCGACGATCTCGACGGTGCCGATCGAGCGGCCGGGTGCACCCACAGCGAGGCGGTCGCGGCGGGACAGCCGTGCGAGGCCGCGTTCGCGTTGCAGACCGTGTGGCTGACCAACTCGATCCGGCGGGACCACGAACGTGCGCTGGAGTACGTCGACCGAGCGTTGGACACCGTTCGGGGCCGTCGGGCGTGCGTGGGCATGTACCTTGACCTGCTCGACAACCGGACGTTCACCCTGCAGAACCTCGACCGGCTCGACGAGGCCGAACGGACCCTGCGTGAGGCGGCGCTCGTCGCCATCCGACACCGGCTTCCACACGGCCTACCGATGGCCACGGCGGTGCAGCACTACTGGCTTGGCCGCTGGGACGACGCCCTGACAACGCTCAGCGCGATCCGGGCGGTCGCCGATGACAATCCCGGCATCACGTTCCTGGGAGCCCGCGAACCGGGTGCCGGCACCATGTTGCTGCACGGTGTCGCCGCGCTGATCGCCGCACACCACGACGACGCTGGCCTGGTCGCCGAGCACCTGGCGGCGGTGCACGCGCTGCCCGCCACCGATGCCGAGCGGGCGAGCAGCGACTTCCTCCTGGTCGCCCGCTCGTTGGTCGCCGAGCAGCAGGGCCGGGCCGACGAGGCACTCGACATCCTCGCCCCCTGCTGGCACCGGCGTACGCGCCGATGATGCTGCGTCACCAGTGGCTTCCGGGCGTGGTGCGGCTCGCGCTCGACCAGCGTCGCACCGACGTCGTCGAATGGGCGGTGGAGATCTGCGCGGGTGAGGCGGACAAGGAGGTCCGGCCCGCTCGGGCAGCTGCCGCCGCCCAGCGCTGCCGGGCGCTGATCACGGGCGATCCGCAACCCGCCCTGGCTGCGGCGGCACGCTATCGCAGGGTGGGTCGGGCGCCGGAACTGGCGGCGGCACTCGAGGACGCGGCGGTGCTGCTCGCCGCCGATCGTCGCCCGCACGAGGCGATCCGGGTGTGCGGCGAGGCGGTATCGCTGTATTCGGCGCTCGGCGCCCGGTGGGATCTGCGCCGGATCCGCCGCCGGCTCGCCGAGTTCGGGGTGGATCGGCCCCGCGAAGCGGTGTCCTTGAGTCGCCGGTCCGTCGCTGTCCTCAGTGCAGGGTGACCTCGATCGGCCCCATCCTCTGCCCAGCGAGCTTGCTGGCCTTGTCGGCCGCCGCCCCTATCGCCTCCGTGATCGCGTTCTGCAGGGCCTGCACGTCACGATGGTCGAAGACGCTCGGGTTGACGCGGACGGCAAAGACCTTGCCGAGCCCGCCGGCCAACACCGTCACCGTCCTGTCCTGGGAGCGCCCGGTCACGACCGCCTTTTCGAGGTCGGTCTGGGCGTCGCGCATCTGCTGCTCGAACGCCCGGGCATGGTCCAGGAACTGGTGGACATCCGGCTGCATGAGATCTCTCCTCCGTTCAACCGACGGCGGCCAGGCCGTCGTGCTGCTGTGCGCTCACCCTGCCTGCGGTGGTGCGGGCGGCGAGGCCGTTCAGGTCGGCGAGGGTCAGGGTCCGCGACGCGGCCATCCCGGTCAGCCGCATCGAGAGCAGGTGCGCCGCGCGGACGGTGCCCTCGGGTAGCCCGGCGGCCAGGTCGACAAGGGCTTCCCGTACGTCGTCGGGCACCTCGTGACCACGGCGGACCAGGTGCCGGACGATGATGTGGGCCAGTTCCGGGACCGAGTAGTCGGGCATGGTCCATTCCTGTCCGAAAGCCTCGGCGAGCACCGGGACGGCGGCCCGTAGTTCCCGTAGCTCCGGTGCCGCACCGAGAAGGAGGATCACCGGATCACCTAGTTTCGGGCGAGTCAGGTCCACCAATTGCTCCATGATGTCGGGGCCGGAACCAAGGGCGTCATCGGAATAGTCGATCATCAGCACGCCGCCTTCGGCGTCCCGCAGTGCCGCCTGGACCAGGCTCCGGGCCTGCCCGGGCCATCGTGGCGCCAACTCCTTGCCGGTGGTGACGCGGATCAGGTGGCCGACCGGCACCAGACCCAGCTCGGACAGACCGGCGGCGTAGTGCCGGGCGAACTCACCGCGGCCGCTGCCGGCCGGGCCGCTGAGGATGACGTTCGCGTGTCTGCCATACGCACGCCGCCGGCTGCGCAACTCGCACACCTGGAGCAGGCTCGCGCCGATGGCGTCGCGCACGGATGTCGCCCCGACCAGTTCACAGACCCGGCGCCAGCTACGCGTGGCATTGATTGCCCCGGCTGGGTTCAGGCTGGGGTCGGGCTGCTCGGTCTGCTCCACCGGCAGCTCCTCCAGCAGCGCGAACTCGGGAGCCAGGTCCTCCGCGGTGAGCCGGTTGAGCTCGCTGTCCTTCGCCGGCGGCGTGGTGGCCAGGCGGGACGCCTGATTGTTGATCATCGCTTCGAAGAGCTTGCGGGCCACTCGGCCGTTGCCGAACGTCGCGGTCTTCGGAACCCGGGTGAAGTAGGTGGTCAACCCGTCCACCGCGTCGTCCGTCAGCTCGTAGTAGTGCTTGCCGCACAGGTTGGAGGTGATGGTGACGAGCTCCTCAACGGTGTAGTTCGGGAACTCGATCGACTTGGTGAACCGGGACGCCAGACCCGGGTTCGATTCGAGGAACTTCTCCATCAGCTCCGAGTAGCCGGCCACGATCACCACCAACTCGTCGCGGTGGTCCTCCATCATCTTCATCAGCGCGTCGATCGCCTCCTGACCGAAGTCGGGACCCGACCCACCGGAACCGGCCGACAGCGTGTACGCCTCATCGATGAACAGCACCCCACCCAGCGCCTTGGTCACCAGCTCGGTGGTCTTGATCGCGGTGGAGCCGATGTACTGCCCGACGAGATCAGCGCGGGCCGCCTCAACCATATGTCCCTCGGACAGGATGCCCAGCTCGGCGAGGACCGCGCCGTAGAGGCGGGCAACCGTGGTCTTACCGGTGCCGGGTGGACCTGCGAAGACCAGATGCCGGCTCATCGGGGGCATCGGTAGCCCCATCTCCTGCCGGATCTGTGACATCTTGATCAAATTGATCAGCGCGGTGACCTCCTGCTTGACACCGCGTAGGCCGATCAGCCCGTTGAGCTCACGCAACGGGCCGCTCAACTCGTCAGCCGACTCGGCCGAAGGCTGCTCCGGCTCGTCCTCGACAGTCGCGGTATCGGTTGCGGCGGGGCCGGCCGGGATCGCGGATCCGGACGTGGTCCGCTGCGGAAGATCGGTGCTCAGCTCCTCGACGGCGAGCTGCGCATCGATGGCCGCCCGCACGTCGACGCCACCGCTGTCCCGCACGGTGCACCGGGCGATCGTCACCGGATCCGGCGTGTCCACGTCGAAGCCGTTCGCGCCGCTGTCGAGTACCTCGCAGTCGGTGAACACGCCGCGGGCGCCGCGGGCCAGTGCGATGCCGTTGCGGCGTGCCCGACGCACCCGGATCTGCATCGCGGTGACCACACCGTCGGTGCCGACCTCCACACCGTCGCCCGTCGCGTCCTGGATTTCGGTGTCCTGGAGGCGGAGGTCGCCGTCGCCGGCCATGACCCCGGCTCCGCGGAGCAAGGCGGACTGCAGTTCCAGGCTGGAGCCGCCGCTGAGGGCCACCGCGCCGGTGATCCGGACCTCCCGAACCGTGGCGCGGGCGGCGCCGCGCAGTTCGAGAGCGACCGCCGGGCCCACGTCGATCGCGAGGTCGGTGCCGTCCAGGGTCGCGCCGTCCGTGACCACCACCCCCGAACCGGTGTCGATCGAGGCCCGTAGCCGCTGGACGACTGCCGAACCGGAGCCACCGACAACCGCGAGGGACTCCGTGGTGTCCCGCACCGTGAGACCCTCGAAGCGGGGAGCGCTCGCGCCGTTCACGGTGAGGCCCACCGGCGCGCCCACGATGGCGCAGTCGACGAACGTGGGTCGGGCCTTGCCGGTCACGTGCGTGGCGGTCTGCCCGACCGCTTCGAAGGTGCATCGCTCGAACCGGGGCGCGGCACCATCGGCGACGTGCGCGGCCTGCAGCGCGGCGCCACCAAACCGGGAGTCGCTCACCACCACGTCGATGTCGCCGCGCAGGAAGAGGTCGACGTTACCGCTGTCCCGGACGGTGAGCTGCCGCATCCGTGCCCAACCCTGTTGCTCCACCACCACTGCCGGCTTGCCGGCCCGAAGGACCTCGCCCTGCTCGACGGTCAGCCGGGCCGAACCGTTGACACAGATGCCGTTGGCGCCGGCGCCCTCGATCACACACCTGCGCAGTGTCAGCATGCCCTGATCGGCGACCACGACACCTGAGGTCGCCACGTCGGCGATCAGCGTGTCCTCGACCGTGCTCGGCCGCGGCGAGGTGACCACCACACCGGCACCAGCCGAACTGCGTACCTCGCATCCGCGCAGGGCCAACGAGCCCTGCAACCGGGCCAGCAGGGTTGTCCAGGACCCACCGGTGATCCGGCAGCGGTCGAGCGCGACCTCGCCGGAGTACACGTCGACCGCGGCGAGCGTCGAATCCCCGCTGGACAGGTTGATGCCGTGCAACTGGACGCCCCCGCCGTGCACGACGAGGACACTGCCCTCCTCGACATGCACCTCGACCGGTCCGTCTCCGGCGGCGCTGATCATGACGTGGGTGCCGACGACGAGCTTCTCCGCGTATCGGCCGGGGTGAACGGCGATGGTCGCGCCGGCCTCCGCACGCGCCAGCGCCGCCCCGATCGTCGGGTGGGCGCCGGGCTTGCCGCCGCCCACCACCAGGACCTGCCGGCTCACCGCTCGCTCACCTTCGCGCCGACCGCGCGGCGGTCCAGACCCGGTAGGAGGCCGAACCGACTCGTCGAGCCCGCACCGACCCGTCGGGTGGGTTCCGCGGTCGACCAGCGTTCGAGGCTACGACGTAGCGACACGATGGCCAGGTCGTCGAGGGGCGCCCGGTCGGGATCCACCCGGCCGTCCCCGTCGATTTCCTTCGCGCCGATCTCCCGCATGAGGATCGCGCCACGGCCGCCGCCCGACGGTTCCTGTAGTTCCAAGATCTTGAAGTGGGTGCCGGGAAGGAAGAGCGCCCGGCCTTCGACCCGCTCGGCTCCGTCGGATTCCAGCAGCGCCGTTCGGCGCGCGGTCATCGACCACACCAGGACGTCGGTGTCGCCGTCCTGACTCTCGCACGGTCCGGTCAGCGTGCTGACGAACGCCCAGTTCGTGACCAGTCTACGGGTGCGGTAGTGCTGCCATTCCTGCTCGGTGGGCGAGGTGCGGTAGATCGTGGCGCCGCGGTACGACGGTAGCCGGGACAGGCCCGAGACCGCGCACCGGGCGAACGGCACGTGCGGGCCGTTGCTGCCAGATCGCAACCCGACGTCGACTCCCGTGCCCCGCCGTGACAGGTAGAGACGGACCGCGACCGAGTCGGCGAGGACGTCATCTCGACCGACCGCGCCGGACGCCTGCAGTCCAGGGTGTTCGGAGATGATCCGGGCGACCGAACTGGCCATGCTGTCGAACTCCCGGCTCAGCGTGCGCCGCAGCCAGGCCCGCTCCTCGTCGAGTGGGCGGCTCGGCAGCAGCGCCGACGCCGACGCCGGGGGCACCGGCTGCACTCGCACCTCCGGCGCGTTCGTGTCGGTCACCGGTACGGACGCTGTTGGCGGCGGGGTCCGTCGCTGCTCTTGGAGCGGCGCTTCGTCACCGGCGACCGCGTGCCGCCGCGTCGGCTCGGCAACGGTGGTGGTCTCGACCGGTTCGATGGTGGCGATCGGGTCCTGCACGGTCTTGACGAAGGACTCCGCGACCGGCTTGACGAAGGACTCCGCGACCGGCGTCGCTCCGCCCATGCCCGGTGGCGGTGTCGGGCTCCCGGCTGGCCGTGGTGCGGGTGCCTCAGCCTGCCGCGGCGCCGGTTCATCAGCCGGTTGTGGTGCCGGTTTCGCAGCCCGCGGTGGTGCGGGTGCCTCGGCTGGCTGTGGTGTTGGTCTGTCGGCCGGTTGCGGTGCGGGTGCCTCGGCTGGCTGTGGTGTTGGTCTGTCGGCCGGTTGCGGTGCGGGCGTCTCGGCCGGCGGTGGTGCCGGTTCCCTGGCCGGGTGCGTCTGCAGCGTGACGTCTGGACGCACCAAGGCCGCGGCCGTTGCGGTGGCCACCGGGGCAACGGCCTCCGCGACCGACTCGACCACGGGCCTGATCACGATCGTGTCCACGGTGGGGGCGGGCAGATCCTCCGTGGCCGGCGGCGGTGACGTGGACAGCTGCCCGGTAACCGTCGGACGCGGCGAATCCTCCTCCCCGAGGGACGCCTGGGCGAGCCCTGCCGCGGACACGCCCGGGACCAGTGCGGATGCCGAGAAGAGTGAGCTGTCCGCAGCCACACTCGGGTCGATCCGGGCCGCGAGATCCTCGGCGAGCGCCCACATTCGCTCAGCCGACTCGCCGATGGTGTCGTCATAGACGAGCACGCTGCCCTCGGGGTCGAGTGGCATACCGCGGACCCGTTCCGCGTTCACCGGCTCCTCGCCGCTGCGGACCCACAGCCCGGACTGGATCACCTCGATCACCGCGTCCGGGGCGTACCAGTAGACCCGTGGCGCGACCTCCTCGGCCTCAGCCAGGGGCGGGCGGTGACTCAGCACGACGGGCCGGTGTGCCTTCGAGTTGGGGTGCGCGCGAGGCGCGTATCGCAGCTCCAGCGCGAACGGCGGCCAACCGAGCGCGCCGTCGGAACGTACGGTACGGACCTCGAATCGTCGCGGTGCCCCGACCGGAACCCCGGTGTAGCAGACAATCGTGGTTCCGAGCAGGTCGGCGAGGGCCTGACCGAAGGTCTCACCCTTCGGTAGGCGCAGGTCACCGTACTGGACGAAACGGGTACGGGCTCGGCTGTCCTCGTCCAGGTTCCGCCAGAAGCGGACCACGTCATCGAGGCAGAGGGGGGCCGTGCCAGGGCAGCCCAGCAACACGGTCATCGTCTCGGGGTGGCACGGCACGTCGGCTGTGAGCCGTCGGCGGTGCTCCGCGACGACGTCCGGCTCGCGCACGTCGCGGATCCACACCCCACCGGGCAGTGGCTCGATCTCCCCGGTCGAGCTGGACGCCCGGTTGTCGGTGACGGCCCGATCCCACATCGGAGTCGGGTAGCGCTTGGCATCCCAGGTCGGTGGCCTGCCGGGCCGGAACCGGACCCAGCCGCTGCCCGGTATCGAGTGCACGAACAAGCCACCGGACGCGCCGCGGACCAGGTCACCGTCGGGGGCGATGACCGTGCGATGTAACCGCTCCGACAGCCACTGCCCGGCCATCGCCGCTGAGTTCGCGTGCGGACCGCACGCCATGAGCCGGATACCGCGTCGACGACGCGGTAGTACGCCGGCCATGGACTCCCAGGAGCTGATCGGTACGCCGTCGCTGAGATCGAGGACGACCACGTCGTTGTCGGCGTCCTTGACGACCGACAGGGCCAGCGACTGTGCGTCGGCGCTGATCGTCTCCGCGGCGTGCAGGACCAACGCGTTACCCACGGTGTGCTGCACGATGTCACCAGGGCCGTCCCTCCTGCCGGACAGCAGGTCTCGGATCACGGATGCCATTGTGGCGATCTACCCCCTCGGCAGGCTTGTGACAGCCTCACGACTCAGCACGGGTCCCTGCGGCATCGCCGCCAACAGGTCCTTCGGAAACGGGATTGGTGCGACCGCGCCCAGCTTCAACGCGGACCTCGTGGCCTGGTCCGCGAGACGGTAGGCGATGCCGCCGTCGGAGATGACGAAGGTGCGTGCGGTGGCGGACTGCGCCGACATGGGGGCGGCTACCACGTGCATCCCCGCCCCGGGACGGGTCCGCACGAGCGGCTTGCCGTCCGCGCTCACGGCGGCTGCCGACCGCGGTACCAGCACCACCTCGCTGGCGTACTCCTCGGCCGAGACCGGGCGTTGCCGCGCACACAGGGCACGTCCGGCGGTGTCCAGCAGCCGCAGCGGCGTGAGGTCGGGCAACCGGTCCAGCAGCGAGCGGTCGGCGGAGCGCCGAGCGTCGACGATCGCCGCCGTGCTCAGCTCGACCGCAGCGTCCTCGTCCTCGGCGTCGGCCAGCAGGAACTCCGTCCGGCTCATCGGTGCGAGCCCATCTCGGCGCAGCACGAAGAACTGCTCGGAGCCGGACTCCACCCGTTGCCAAAAGAGCGTCCCGACGGGGTGGGCACGCCCACCCACCTGCGGACCGGGAGCACCGGCGCCCTCGATCCGGGCGGGCGCCAGGGCGGGGCCGTCGTCCAGCCAATCCAGCCACAGCTGCGGGGCCGGGGCCGGGCTGACGGTGACGGCACCCAACACCACCAGCACCGCCTCGTCGTCGACTCGGTACTTCACCCCGTTGGCGAGCAGATAGGCCACGTCACGCTGGTCACGTACGACGACGAACCGGTCCGCCGGCAACGGGTCGGCGGCTACCTCGGGATCGAGGTTGATGCCCAGCCCGGATTCGGATCGACCGGGGGCGACAGAGCCGGGCAGGCAGGCGAGCCACGGCCCCCGCACGAATCCGTCGGTCGACGGTAGCTGCCGGGGCGCGCCGGCCAACCCGAGCGGGGCACCGCGTGCCACATCCCGGAGGGAGTTCTTCGAAATCAACGTGACCTCGGCGGAGGGGCCCTGGATCAACATTGCCGAGGTCAGGTCCGGGGTGGGGTGCAGCAGCCCGTTCAGGTAGACGTAGCGGTCGCCGGTCTCCTTCTCCACCAGGATCGCACCGGGCTGCCGATAGGCGGTGCTTCCTCCGGGGACTATCCACCCGTACACGGCGAAGCCGCCGGACACCAACAGCGCCAGGATGATCCCGATCAGCAGGCCGGTCTGCGCGCGGCGGCCGGGAATCTCGGCCCCGGCCGGGTCACCCAACACCAGGGCGGAGCTCAGCCGGCCCATCATGAAGGTGTGGGCGTGGACGTGGTCGCGTTGGGTCTGCATCCCGGCCTACCCGAAGAGCCCGCGGGCCCACGCGTACAGCCCGAGGATCTGAGCGAGAACCGGTAGGACGGCCACCCCGGTCACCACGTCGAAGAACGTCGCCGTGTACTCCCAGAACGGCAACATTCGGCGGGGCCAGGGGCGCAGGGCCGCCAGCACCAGTGGGATCACCACCAGCACCAGACTGCCCAGCAGAGCCCACCGCCAGCCGACGGACAGCGTCTGGGAGAGGTGCATGATGACCATGAGGTAGCCGACGGTACCGGCGGCAGTGAGCGGAACCCGTTGCCACAGACCGAGAAAGGTACGCGCGCGCAGAAAGATTGCACTGGCGATCACGAAGACATAGGTCCAGCCCGCCCAGCCCGGTGTCTGGAGGGTGAGATGAAACAGAAACGGCAGCACCAGCGCCGATGCCAGCATCAGCACGCTCAGGTAGGTGTCGGCGTCGTCGGTCCGCTCGCCGACGGTCTCGGACGGCACCGGCTCGATGTCGTACGACATGTCGGCGCCGGTCTTCGGTAGCTGTGGGCCTCGCAGCCGGGCGAACTTCACCGTCACCCGTGGCGCGACCACGACCGCGGCGAACACCACAGCGGCGGCCGCGGCCGCCGTCGGCTGCACCGACATCCCGGACCCGGACTGAAGCAGCAGCATCCCGAGCGCCATCAGACCGGCCACGCCGACCACCAGCATCGGAGTGACCGGCAGGTACGGACTGACCGTGCGTTGGGCCGCGACCAGCACCCCGGAGACGCCGACCGCGCCGACCGCCGCTGCCAGCACCGACGACCCGTGGATCGCTATCCCCTGCGGATCCCCGTCGACCGCGCTGGACGCGGCCAGCGCCGCGAACGCCGCCGCACCAACACCGAAGAGGAGCGAGATGGCGCCGTCGCTGTGCCGGTGCGCGAAGAGGAGCGCGGCGGCGAGGAAGGCCACGCCAACCGTCCCGGCGGCCACCACCTGGTGTGGCACCGGACGCCAATCGGCCAGGAGTACGGCGATTGCACCCATCGCGACGACCGACAGGAGGAGGAACAGCACCCGCCGGTACTCCGGCTGCCACCGGTCCACACGTCGGTTGACGACGGTCGCGATGCCCTCCGCGACGTCGTCGAAGTCCAGCTCGGGCAGCGGGTCCTCCGCCCGGCGCAGATACAGCTCCTCGCCTTCCAGCCAGTCGAGACTCTCCGGAGTGCCGGACAGCTCGAAGGGCTCCTGGCCGAGACGCTGCAGGACCCACGCGGCCTCGGGTGTGTCCCCCTCGAGGCGGTGTCCCTCCGAGGTGTGCCCCAACAACACCGGCAGCAGCGTCGCCACCGGAGTCGTCACCGGCACCGCCAGGTCGACCCGGCGATCCGGGCCGGCCACTGTGACTCGGCAGAGTCGTCCATCCAGTACGGTGCTCACCCACGGTCCCCTTTCCCGAGGCAGGACCTCATGCCACGTGTCCGGTCTGCAGCAACGTCACACCGCGACGAGTGACGAGCTGCGCTCGCCCCGCGGGCAACCGGCGTGGCGTGGCCTCGCCGAGGAACTTTCCCTCTTCCTTCGGGTACGACAGCAGCGTCGCTGGTGTGCCCAGCTCCCACAGCCGCCGGATGACCGGGTCCATCATCGCCCGCATCGCGCCCGAGGTGCTGCGGGCGACGATGAGATGGAGCCCGATGTACGGGCCCTGGGCGAGCAGCGGCAACAGCGGGTCCAACGAGGAGCCGACGCCGGTCCCCCTCGTCATCAGGTCGTAGTCGTCCACGACCACGAACAGCTCCGGGCCCTCCCACCAGTCGCGCCGACGCATCCGTTCGGACGAGATGTCCGATCCGGGAACCCGGCGGTTCATCGATACCGACGCCTGGCCGGCCAGTTCGTGTAACTTGTCGCCGGTGAAGCCGAAGCCGACCTGGTAGTCGGGGGTGATCGCGGTGTCCAGGTCTCGCCGTGAGTCGCCGAGCACCACCTTCGCCTGATCCGGCCCGAAGCGCCGCTGAATCGCGCGCAGCACCAGCCGCAGCACGTTCGACTTGCCCGTCTCGTTGTCGCCGAAGACCAGCAGGTGCGGCGTCGTCATGAAGTCGTGCCAGACCGGGGCGAGGCGCTGCTCGTCCTGACCGAGGCAGACCCTGAATTCGGGCTCGGGCTCGGGCAACTGCTCCACCGGTAGCTGGGTGGGCAACATCCGGACACTGGGTGCCGGCGACCCGGACCAGAACGTGCGGATCTCCTCGGTGACACCCTTGGTCGCCTCGGCCAGGTCGGTGACGTCCGAGCTGCCATCCACCCGGGGCAACGCGCCGAGGAAGTGCAGGCCCTCCGAGGTGAGGCCACGGCCGGGCTGGTTCGGCACGGTCGCGGCTTTACGGGACCCGACCTCGGATTCCATCGCGTCGCCGAGGCGCAGCTCCAGCCGGGTGCCGAGCAGGTCACGCAGCCAGGTCCGCATCTCTGACCAGCGGGTCGCGGTGACGATCACGTGGATGCCGAAGGACAACCCCCGCGAGACGAGTTCCTGGAACCTGGTGTCCAGATCGGTGAAATCCTGCTTCATCGTGTACCAGCCATCGATGACCAGGAACACGTGACCGAACGGGTCGTCGATGTCGCCGCGCGCCCGTGCCGCCAGATACGCCCGCATCGAATCCAGGCCGCGGGCGGCGAACTCGGCCTCGCGCCGCTCCATGACCTGCCCGATCTCCTGGATCGTGCGGACCACCCGGTCGCGCTCCATCCGGGTCGCGATCGATCCGACGTGCGGGAGCCCAGCGATCGAGGACAACCCGCCGCCGCCGAAGTCGAGGCCGTAGAACTGCACCTCGCCGGGGGTGTTGGTGAGGGCCAGCCCCAGGATCAGACTGCGGAGCAGTGTTGACTTGCCGCTCTGCGGAGCACCGGCGATACCCACGTGACCGTCGGCGCCACCCAGGTCCGCGACCAGCAGTTCACGCAATTGATCCTGGGGCCGGTCCACGATGCCCACCGGAACCCGGAGCCGACCCTGGGCGGTGACGTCGCCGACGGTCATACCGCGCACCGGATCCGGCACCACGCTCGGCAGCAGAGCGTCCAAGCTGGGCGGGGTGGACAGCGGCGGCAGCCACACCTGACGGGCCGGTGGGCCGGACCCGGCCAGGCGATCCAACAGGACCTCGAGCAGACTTGGACCAGTGGGCGACTCCCGCTCGTCCTGGTCCTCGGCCTCGATGATCGCGTCGGCGGGGCGGAGCCGACCAGGATCGTGCCGGCCGGCGACCTGGCCAGCGGTGAACGGGACGACGTCGAGCACGGGCTCCTCCCCGCCCTCCTCCACCTCGGCAGCCGTGCTCGGTCCGGTGTACGGACCGGACACGTACGCCGACTTGAACCGCACCAGGTTCGTGGTGTCCAACTTGAGGTAGCCGTTACCCGGCTCCGGCGGCAGCTCGTACGCCCTGCCGACACCGATGACCGAACGTGACTCCATCGACGAGAAGGTGCGCAGCGCGATCCGGTACGACAGATGTCCCTCGACCCGATTGATCCGTCCCTCGTCCAGCCGCTGGGAAGCGAGCAGAAGATGCACGCCGAGGCTGCGGCCCAGGCGACCGATGGACACGAACAGATCCATGAACTCGCTCTTGCTCGACAGCAGCTCGCTGAACTCGTCCACGACGATCAGCAGCACCGGGAACGGCACCAACGGGGCACCACCCGCCCTGGCCTTCTCGTAGTCGAACAGCGACGCGTACCCGCTGGCACGCAGCATCTCCTGGCGTCGGGTCATCTCACCGTTCAACGCGTCCTGCATCCGGTCGACCAACGGCAGTTCGTCGGCGAGGTTGGTGATCACCGCGGAGGTGTGCGGCAGCCGGTCCATGCCGAGGAACGTCGCCCCACCCTTGAAGTCGACGAGCACCAGGTTGAGGATCTCCGAGCTGTGCGTCGCGGCGAGCGCGCAGACGAGCGTACGCAGCAACTCGCTCTTGCCCGAGCCGGTGGCGCCGATCAGTAGGCCGTGTGGGCCCATCCCACCCTGGGCCGACTCCTTGAGGTCGAGTTCGATGACCTCACCCTCCTCGGTGACGCCGATGGGCACCGTGAGGCGGTTGCGTTGCGGCTGCCGCGAACGCCACAGCGTCGACACGTCGAAGGTGTGGACGTCGCGGATGCCCAGCAGCGCGGTCAGCTCGAAGCTCGTCTCGAGGGGCTCCTCGACGATGTCGAACGTGCCGCTGGTCCGTTTCGGCGCGATGATCCGGGCCAGCGCCTCGCACTGGGTCGCGTCGAGGCCGTCGCGGGTCGCGGAACCGACCGTCTCCCCAGCCGGGTAGGTGATGACGTCGTTCTCGATGGTCAGGCGCAGGACCTTGGGACCGCCGGGCATGTCGCCGGTGAGGTCGAGCAGCACCACGTTGCGAATGCCGGCGCCGAGCAGCCGGGAGCTGTCGGGCAGGTCGACCAGGTGCGCGATGACCACCACGAACGGCTCGGTGGAGGACGGCCGGGCTTCGCGATCGTGGTCGCCCCGGTCGCTGATCTCCGGACCGAGCAGGTCCATCAGGTCGGCGTGGGTGTCGGCGAACAGACGCACCGGGCCCACATCGTCGACAGCGGTCGGGTGCGCGTTGTGCGGCAGCCACTTGGCCCAGTCCCAGGCGCCACGATGTACCTCGGTGGCGAGCACCGCGATCCGTAGTTCGTCCGGGGCGTGGAAGGTCACCAGCTGGGCGACGATGGCTCGGGCCACATCGATGGCCGGGTCGGCGGCGCCCTCGAACTCGACGCTGGTGAAGCTACGAAGACCGACCGAGATCGGAATGCCGGACACACTGCGGTACGCCTCGGAGAAGCGCCGTAGTGAGATGGAGGCCAGTGGTTCCAGGTCCTCGATCGGCTTGGTCGACGGCGGTGCGAGCTGCAGCATCGCGTTCTGCCGTCCGAGCCCGATCCGGACCCGCCCGAAGTCGTCGTGGCTGGGCCGCCGCTCCCACAGGCGGCTGCTCATCGCGATCGACCACAGCCAGCCCGGCTGCGGGTTGTTCCACAGCACGAACTGTCGCTGCTGGTCCGCCGCGGTACGTGCCTGCCTGCGTAACTGGGCGATGTAGCGCAGGAAGTCGCGGCGCTCGCCGCGCATCTTGCGCTTGCGGTCGGAGGCGGCCCTGCCGATCTGCATGATGCCCATGAGCAGCATGCCGGAGGCCATCGCACCGCCCATCACATACATGATGGGCGACCTGTTGAAGAGGCCGAACATCGCCATCATGGCGCCCATGCCGAGGCCCATCGGAACGATCATCGCGAATGACCGGAAGTCGAGCGGCGCCTCCTCGGCCATCAGTGGCGGCTCCTGGAGCTCGATCTGGCCGTCCGGTGCCTCGGGGCCGGTGGCCCGCGGCGGGCGTTTGATGGTGACGGTGCTCACCCGAGTGCCCCCGGGTCCGTACCGCCGACCCACGCCGAGTTGTCCTGGTGCAGGAGCTTGACCGCGTACCGGTCGTTGCGGAACCGTTCGGCCGCCCGGTCCTCGTCCTCGTCGTCCGGGACCCGCTCCTTGGCGGCGGCGCCGCGCTCCTCGGCCTCCTCCTCCCGCAGTCGCGCCTGCTCCGCCAGCTGCGACCGCCGTTTCTCCCGCATCAGGTAGAACCGCTCGTGGACGTCGAGCTCCGGACCGCCGCACCGCAGCGGCCTGTCCGACCCGGCGGTTGGCGTGGCCGCAGCAGTCGGTGTGGCGGCGGCACGCCGCCACACCGGGCGGGAGGAGCCCTCTTCGGGCACGATGTCAGGCATCTGTCAGTCTTTCGTCCTGCTCGTCGGCGTACCCCTCGGTCAGCCACGCGGAGTCGTCGAGGTCGTCCCACTCGGACGTGTCCGCGTCGCCGCTGTCCGGCCGGATCACGGGTACGTAGTCGTCGCCGGGTGGCAGCTGTGCATCGGGCGTGTCCTGGCCCCAACTGTCGTGCTCGTCGCGCAGAAGCTCGGCGGCGTCGGGTCGGTCGATCGGTATCCGTTCATCGGTCGGCGCGGAGCGGTGTGCGGGGTGTACACCGGGATACGGCCGGGGGCCAGCCACCGTCCCCGACGCCCCGACATCCGGCTCGGCGGCCTCGGCCCGACGGGCGAGGCCGCCGACCCGGGCCACCGCGGTCCCGGTGCCGACGGACGCACCGACCAACGCCACCGGCGTGCGCGGTTCCGGATCCGCGGTGACCTCGGGTACGAGACCCGGGGGAGCATCATCGGCAGTCGCCGCGGTGGGGGCGGTACTTCCGTCAGCGGTAGCTGAACCGCCGTCGGGTTCGGTGTCCGCCGGGGGCGCCGCAGCCCTGCGGTGCTGGTGGGGCGAGTCCGGAACGCCGGCCACCAGCGAGATGTCCTTCTGCGACCTCGGCCCGTCCAGGGCGTCCGCGGCCGGGGCCTCGGGGAACGGCACACCGGCTGCGGGGAAGCCCATCGGCAGGTTCACGGCCGTTGGCGGCGCGACGGGTTCCGGGGACTCTGGCCCTTCCTCCGGGGGCGTCAGCGCCGCGTCGACCGGCGTGGCCCGCGAGGTCCCCGGATACCTCGAGGCATCGCCGGCCGGGGCTCGCCCCGGGCTCGGCAGCACGCCGGGGACCGGTATCGGTGGCTCGGGGGAACCCTGGCTCACCGGCGGCACGGTCACCTCGGTGATCGGGGGAGCGGCTGGGGTCAGGCCGACGCCACCGCCGGACGCGCCGTCCGGCGCATCCGGCCCCGTACCGTCGGGTGTGGATGGTTGCCAGTTGGTGTCGTCTGCCGCGATCAGCGTGGATGCACCCGGATGATCAGGGGTGTTGGTGTCACCGGGGGAGGCCACGCTGCCGGGCATGCCCGGCAGAATCGGCGTGTTGGTGGCCGTTCCGCCGGCGGGCGCCACGTCCCACAGTGGGTTGGTAGAGCCTCCGTTCTGCTGCGGGATGTGGAGCCCCGCGCCACCCGCTGCCGTGCCGTGCGGAGCTCCCAGCGCGCCGATATCGCCGACGCCGGAGGGCTCCCACGCGTCCGTACCGCCTTCGATCAGTCCGTTGGCGTCGGGCTTCTCCGGTCCGCCGGGGCCGCCGGGGGAGCCTGGTGTGCCGCCTGGTCCTGGCATGCCGGGCATCATCGGTGTGCCGGGCACGGTGGGTGTGGTGGTGTCGTGGGTTGCGGGCGGTGTCGTGTCGTCTGGGTCGGTGCCTGGTGTTGTGTCGTTCAGGCCGGCGCCACCTGGTGAGGTGCCGTCGGGTGAGCCTGGTAGGTCCACGCCGGTGAAGGCGGGTGGTTGCCAGTCGTCGGGTGGGCCTTGGATCAGTCCGTTGGCGTCGGGCTTCTCCGGTCCACCGGCACCGCCGGCCCCTGGAACCCCACCCGCTCCCGGCATCATCGGCGTGCCCGGCATCATCGGCGCGGTGGGGGCGTCGCCCGTCCCGCCGGCGCCGAGTGGTGGCGCGGTCGGAAGGGGGACGTCGCTGTCGGCGACGAGTGGTGGCGCGGTCGGAAGGGGGACGTCGCTGTCGGCGACGAGTGGTGGCGCGGTCGGTAGCGGGGCGTCGCTGTCGGCGCCGGGCATCGTCGTGTCACCTGGTGGGTTTGGCAGGGGTGCATCTCCGGCACCCCCACCGGTCCAATCGTCTTGGTCGCCGTCGACCAGATCACCGGCGCTGGGCGGTGGCGGGATGCTGGGCGTGCCACTGCCACTGCCACTGCCACTGCCGGGGCCCGGGACGGGGGCCGGGGTGAATGTCCCCGGCGGGGGTGGCACGCCGAGACCCTCGCCAGCGTCGATGCCCGGCACGCTCGGCGCCTGCGGATTCGATGAGCCGGTGTCCCTGGGCCCTCCACTGCCGTTACCTGGCCCGGGAAGAGGCGGGACGATGGGTGGCACCACCTGGTCACCGGCGCCCCCACCGCTCGGGCTGTCCAGGCCGGGCAGGCCACCAAGAGTCGGGTCCTCCAGGCCTGGACCGCCGTTGAAGAGGGAGGGGCCGTCCCCTGGTGGCGTCAGCTCGGGTGGCGGGATTTCGCCTGGCGGCGTCACACCGGGCGGCGGGATCTCGCCCGGCGGGGTCAGCTCGGGTGGCGGGATTTCGCCCGGCGGCGGCACCTCCGGCGGGGGCGGCATCTCCGGCGGGGGCGGCATCTCCGGCGGGGGCGGCATCTCCGGCGGGGGCGGCATCTCCGGCGGGGGCGGCATCTCCGGCGGGGGCGGCATCTCCGGCGGGGGCGGCATCTCCGGCGGGGGCGGCACGTCCTGCGTGTTGAGCTCCAGTTCTCCGTCGCCATCGGGCGGGATGACCGAGCTGTAGGTGAAGTCGTACTGGGTCGCAAGCGTGTCAACAACCTGGAGCATCTGCTCGGTCATCGGCTGCTCAAACTTGGTGCCGCTGATGGCCACCATGTCGTGGTCATTGCTGCCGACACCGTTCTGCGCAGCGATTGTCGCCCAGGATCGGTCGAGGTACTTCATGGTGCTCTGTGCCCAGGCGAAGTAGTTCGCGCTCTTGTAGAGCTGGTTAGGGACGGAGTTGACACCACCGGTGCCGTCGCCGCCGACGATCCGCTCCGCCTGCGCGCCGATGTAGTCGGCAAAATAGGTCATCTTTGCCAGGAAGGCATCGGCCGCCTCGCCCTGCCACGCCCGGTCCTCCCCGGCGATGGCCTGAGACTGGTCTCGCACGAACTGTTCCAGCCAGTTCAGGGTGTCGTAGGCATGCTGGAAGGCTACGCCGGCATCCATCACCGACTGAGGACTGACCAGGCGCGCGGCCAACGCTTCACCATCAGCTGTGGCGATAGCCGCCCCACCGTTGACCGCGGCGAGTAGCTTGCGCCACCCTCGCTCCTCCTGAGCCCACGTGCGGTAGTCGTAGAGGTCACTCGTGTTGATGGTGGGCGGGACGAACGTCGCCTCCTCCTCCGCGACATGCGACCACTCGTCTTTCTCTTCCGGCATGCCCTGACCTCTCTACCGAACGTGCTACGAACGCCGTGACGACCGGAACCGGGCCTACTCCCGTCGATCAACTGCCGGAGGTGGTACCGCTGTCCTGGCCGTGGTCGCCGACGACACCGATCTTGCTCCAGGCGCCACCCATCGCCTCCCCGAGTTCGTCGGCGGTCATGTCGTTGAACTCCTCGCTGGTGTCGTATCCCCGCACCATCAGGCGTAGGCCCGTTTTGACCTCGTACAATGCCTGGTGCACAGAGAGCATCAGATTCATGGTGTCGCCGCGTAGACCCGGACTCTCCGAGCTGCTGCCATCGATCAGTTGCCGCATCAGCTCGGCCTTGGCGAATCCGCCGGGGCGCATCTGCACCTCGCCGAGCAGTGTGCGTGCGTCGAACAGGATTCCGGTGCCGTCCCCGGCGATCTGGTCAATCTGGTCCGCGAAGAATTCCAGCGCTTCGGTGCTTACGCTGAGTTGTTGGTTCGGGTTGTCGCCACCAGCCCACTCACCGGTCTCCGGTGGTGTGAATCCCGGTGGAGGCTGCTCGACGTACTGATGATCCGGGTCGTACTCATCTGGATTGACGTTGTCGGTGTCCGTGACAGTGGAATTGTGCTCCTCGGCCACCTCGTCCCAGTTGTCGACCACTTCTGCCTGGTACCAGTCCCAGGCAGCCAACTCCTCGTCGGTGTAGTCGTCGCGGTCGAAACCGTTTCTTCCCCCGAACCGACCCACCGGCGTGTAGGTGTTGATGTCGGTTTTGATTTTTTCTATTACCGATCTGGTCCAGCCAGGGGGGTGGCTGTTCTCCTCATCGTATTCGTCCAGTACGCCGGTCGCGTCAACCGCCTGTGTGTTCGGGTAGCTCCAGTCGATGCCCATCGGATCCATTCCGTTCGGTCGTGTCGTGGTGCCGCGCCCGCGCTCCGAGTGGGTTAGGCGCGGCGCGTGAGGCAGACGAGCGCACTGGGCTGCTGGTTGACCAGGAGCCGGCTACCGCGGCACAGAGACGCGGCAGCCGGCGGACGAGGTCAGCCTCCGCGGACGTCATTCCAGATCTGCGCATGACGTTGCTCGGTCGTGCCGTAGTTGTCCGAGATCTGCAGCAGCGTACGGCGGGCCTGCTCCAGGTACGCGGTCATCTGACCGGCCGACTGGTTCCAGACCGCCTTGGACACGTGGTATTGAGCCTGGGCGGCACCAGTCCACTGGGCGAGGCTGGCCTCTACGGTCTGCTCCATCTGCTCCAGCGCCGACCGAATCCGCACGTTGATCTGGTTCATGTCGTGCAGCACGGCATCAGCCTGCCGGAAGTCAAATGTATAGTTGGACATTGTGGACCTTCCTAAGAAATGACCGCCACGCGGGCGAGTAGCTACGACCTCCAGGCGGCGGTTCGTGGACGACCTGGGGGCTATGGGCTCGACGCCACCAGCGGCAAAAACCTCACACGCCTGGCAGCGCCGCGCCGAACGAGCTGGCCGTGCTGCTCGCGGTGTCCTCTGCCTGGAGGTAGCCCGTGGTGGTTGTGCCCATCACGTCGAGCATCTTGATCAGTTCGTTGATGACCCGCTGAAACGCGGCCTCCCAGCTGTCCATCGCCTGGTTGAACCCGGCTGAGGCCTGCCCGGTCCAGGATCCCTGCAGGATGGCCATCTGTCCATTAACGGCCTGCAGCGAACCAGTGAACTCGGTAGCCTTGTCAGAGAATTCTTGGGCAGCACGTCGCATGCCCTCTTCGGTCGTACTGACTCTCGGCATCGTCACAGCCGTACTCCTCACGTCGAGTCGTTGGCACGGATGAGTCTTAGCGGCCGAACCCGCCGTAGGACACGCCCGGGCAACACGCATGTCCGAATGTCTTCGAATGCTTGCACGGCTTCGCACAGATCCGGATGTGAGGGCGACCATCCAGGGTATATCGGGAAGACCTGATGCACGTCTGTACCAAGTGGCACGTGCGGTCTTCCACTGGCGGTGATCCACGATCTGTACTGAGTGGTGATGTGGAGGGAGGCGCCGAGGATGAACATCAGCGAGCGGATCGAGGGCCTCTTCGAGGAGTACCAACGGCAGCGCAACAGTCTTACCGAACTACAGCACAGGATGCGTGAGCTCACGGCCACCGCTACCTCACCCCGACGTGAGGTCAGCGTCACCGTCGGCCAGAGCGGCGTCGTTACTGATATCCGGTTCCTGACGTCGGCGTACAAACGGCTGACCCCAGCTGACCTCACCGAAGTGATCATGGCTACCTACGCTGAGGCCAAGGAGAGCGTCATGCTGCAGGCTGAGGCGGTGCTCGCGCCGATGCTGCCCGACGGCGTTGACGCCCGCTCACTGGTGCGTGGCACCGCCGGCACGGATGCCTTTCTACCGCCCGAGCCGCGAATGACGACCAGCGTTCGAGAGATCCTCGGCATGGGACGGCAGAGCCAATGAACAGTCCCGCGGGCCGGCTCTGGGTCGACCCCGAAGGCGTCGTGCTGGTCGGCGACGGGTACGCCGAGCACGCCGCGTTGTATCAGAATTACCTAAACGATCTCGACGCGATGCGCAGTCGATACGCCAACAGTTGGGGCAACGACGAGATGGGCGTCCAGTTCTCCCAGGCGTTTCTGGGTGGCATGGACAACATCGAGGGTGTGATTGGCGGGGTAAAGGGTCGTTTGGTGTTCGCCGGGGAGGGGTTGCGGGAAAACGGGCGGCTCTACGCTGTGGTTGATGACGAGGCACAGGAAGTCAGCCATTCGATGAGGCAAGATTTCGATTCACACCTTTCCCTGACGTATGCGGAGGAGGGGGTGGAAGGTTCGGGGGAGGGGTTCGCGGGGCCGCTGTTTCCGTCGGTTGCTGTTCGTGCCACGCGTCCGGAGGAGGGGGTGCCGGGTTCGGGGGAGGGGTTCGCGAAGCCGCTGTTTCCGTCGGTTGTTCGAGCGACGCGTCCGGAGGAGGGGGTGCCGGGTTCGGGGGAGGGGTTCGCGAAGCCGCTGTTTCCGTCGGTTGTTCGAGCGACGCGTCCGGAGGAGGGGGTGCCAGATCCGGGGGAGGGGATCGCGGAACCGCCGCTGCAACCGGTCTTTGTTCGCGCCACGAATCCGGATACGTCGGTGTCCCTGGCGAGTTCGCCGTACCTGGTGGTGCCGGACAGCCTGTCGGTCCTGGTTGATGGTGAGCCGTTGCCGGAGGACTCCCGGCTAGTGGCGTTTCGTCCCTTTCCGGACGGCAGTGTGCGGGTTGATGTCAACCTTTACGACTCGATCATGCCGGTGGATGACGCCTTGATTACTGACGGAGACGGACAGGTGCTGGATTCGGGGGGCGGGCGTTTCTTTGTCGTTGTGGAGAACCCGGATGCCGATCCGACGGAGCCCGACTACCAGCCGTTGGTTCTCAGCTACCCGGACAGTGGGCACTCGCTGGATCGTTGAATCGTTAGCGCGGGCTGCTGGTCATGCCTGACTTTCATATTCCGAATGACCCTGAGTGGCAGTGGGCCTATGACGCCATTCTCTACACCACCGGCGGTGAATTCCCCGAGGCTGATCCCACGGCACTACGTGCCATGGGGGATGAGCTCTACGCCTTCACCAACAACCTGCTGAACGGGACCGCGGCGACGTCCAACCTGGGCAACGGGCTCTCCGCGTATCTGGACGGACCCGCCGCGGACGCGTTCAACCAGTTCCGGGGCGGCATCGCGAACAACGTCCCGACCGCCGGGAACATCTCGTGGGCCCTCGGGAACGCGGCTTACGAGTTTGCCCTGGATTCGGAATCTACTCAATACAACATCGTCATCGCCGCGTTCACCCAGGTGGTGGAGATCGCCTTCGCCATCGCCTCTGGTTTCGGCGCGGCGGCCGTGCCTGCACTGATAAAAATTGGGCAGGAGACTGTAAAGACCCTGATCGATTTTCTTCGTATGCGGCTGCAGAACCAGCTGCTGAGGCTGGTCTGGGAAGGCGTCGAGGAAGGGCTCGAGGAACTCTGGCAGGGCATGGCTGCCCAGCTCACGCAAATGGCCGAGGGCAACCGTAAGGGTTTCGACTACCAGGACCTTGCCCTTGCTTTCGCGGGCGGATTCTTCATCGGCATGGGCGTCTCCGGCATGCACGCGATCGGTGGAAAGCTCTACCCGAAGATCAACAAGAACACCTATACCCGCGAGACGTTGTCCGCACTTGCGGAAACCCTCTTCGAGGGCCTGTTCAGCATGATGGTCGGGGGCGGCTTCAACCCATTCGCCACGATGACCTCGTCGATCATCGGCGGCCTCGCACACCAATACGCACACGACTTCGGCAAGCAGTTCGGCGCCGACCCCCAAAACCTCCCGGACCGGCCATCGCCCGACCCTAAGACGGGCTCCGACAAGGCCAAGACGCCCCCGACTTCAGTCGAGGGCCCTCCACCACCCGCGTACCACGACATTGGCGACAGCCCTCCGTCGTACGACCAGGTTGCCGGTGGCCCCCCACCGCACAGCGAGACGCAGGGAGACCCCCCTCCCTACAACGAAGCCACCGGCCCTTCGAACGCCGCGACGGGCGCACCACCCTCCGTCGGCAGTTCCCCGGTTCCCGGCAGCCCCGTCACAAACGGTAGTCACACCGCCCAACCTTCGAACGCCGAACGCGATGGCGCCCTGACCCCAGCCACCGCTCCGGCATTCGCCAATCGACCCGATCTCAGCACCGTCAACGCTCCAGCTCCCAACCGTTCAGTCGCGCCTGATCCTGGCACTGCCTCGGCATCGGCTGGCGCGCTCCGACCCGGATTCGCAGGCGTAAACCAGCTCGGACCCGCAAGCGGTCAGGTGCCCCCACAAACCACAGGCTCAGCCGGCTCGGTCGCCGCGCACCCTGCCGCGACTCCCGCCGCGCCCCCTCCAGCCACATCGCCGGCGGAGGACGTCGCACCTATCGCGGCGCCTGCTGGTGCCGACGCTATCGTGCCCGTGAATGCCGGCGGCCTTCCCGGCTTCGAGTCCACGAGCCCCGCGGCATCTGCCCCCACCGACCCAACAGCCCCGGCCCCGGCCGTCTTCGAGACGACGGCACCCACGTCAACCCAGGCGGCGGAGGCTGCTGCTTCGCCTGCGGCAGACCCGGCTGGACAGGCGCCCACGGTTGGGACGCCAGTGACGGCGGTTCCAGCCGTCGAGGTGCCTCGCACCGGAGGCCCCGGCGCCGACTCCTCGGTGGTTCAAGCGCCAACGGGCCAGTCGCCTACCCCACAGTTGCCCAGTCCACAAACATCTAGCGGGACACTACCGAATGCCCAGGGAAACAATACGCCGCTCTCATCCGCGTCTCCGGCCCCACAAATCACCCATCCGGTCGCTCCCGCACCGGCCACGATCGAGCAGGGTTCGACTGTGCCTGGCCCTGCTGTCGAGCAGTCGTTGGCGTCGGAGAGTGGAATCGCGGGCCAGCTCCTAGACGCGCAGCAAAACCTGGTGACGACCAATTCGCACCAGGTACCCATGACGACTACCGCTACCCAGCCCTCTCTCGGCAGCGGGACTGTGCAGTCACCACTGTCGAGTGATAGCCCACTTCGTGGCGACTCCACGCGCGACACCACGACACGTACCGAGAGTGCGGGGGACCGCGATTCACGTTTCCAGGCCGATGGTCCACGGAGGGCCAGTGGTCAGCACGATCCGGTAGTAGCTCTGTCACCGACCGTTGAGGTCGCACTAGCTACCAGCCGCGGACATACCGATGTCGTCGACAAACCATCGGGTTCGTCAAACGATCCTGGCGCCGAAAACGGCCCGAGGACCACAGCCGCTTCGATCGGGCCGACAGCCGATGACACGAAGCCCTCGCCGGTCACTCCGCAAGCCGGACCCACGATCCCCACCCTGCAGCGTGCTCCCGATGCTGTGCTGCGAACTGAACCGGTTGCCGCTTCGACTTCCAACCTGGAGGCTCCGGCACCGACATCACCATCCGCACCGGTGTCAGTCAAAGAGTCGGTTCAGGGTCAGTCCACGACCGAAAGTTACGATGGTCTTGCACTGGGCGGCACGGGCAGTCAGGCGGTGGTTCCCGGGTCAGTGTCTGCCCTACTTGCCGATGTTGTTTCTCGTGATCAGTGGTGGCGGCTCTATCTCGATCCAAGGCACCATGCCGCAGCGCAGGCCGCGTACCCGAATGATCCCGGCTCCTACTACGATAACGATCAATCGCCGGGCTTTCAGAGAGGTATGACCGAAGCCTACGAACAGTTCCTTAATAATCCTGGCATCAATAGCAATACCCTTAACGCTGATACCTACAAACAAATACACGAAACAGTCACTCGACATCTCAATAAGCAGTTCGACTGGACTGGCGGCACCACGCGACAAGGAGTTATTAAACCCACATCATTCCCTGTTCGTAACCCGGATATCAGCTCCGACGTCCTCGCCGAACGCATCGGCGAACGCCCTCTCATCAAAGACTTCCACGAAGCTCTTCGGCAACGTGGCGGCCCCAAGCCGGTCACTTTCACCAGCACCATCATGGGGCGCGGTGGCATCAGCGCCACCACCATGCCCCGTACTATCACCACCAACTACTCCCGCACCGACGCGCCCGCCCTAGTAAACACCATTTTTGACCAATACCGTCACGAACGACAGAACGCGACGACCTCCGACGCGACCCTTGCCGCCATCGCCCGCACGATCCGTAAGCTGCATATCACCCACCCCTTCGAGGACGGTAATCGTCGCCTCAACGTCCACGTTATCCTTCCCAAACTGCTGCTCGACAACGGTTTCCAACCCGTCATCGCTCCCGACATGGATCAACTGTTTCAAGGCGGCCGTTCTATTGACGACATCGTCAGCGTCCTGCGGAACACCCAACCCGCCACCGCCGGCATACGCCTCGGCACCGAACCAAATCCGAAAGCGAATGTCGCCCCTGTCGCACAGATTCTGACCGTTGTCGATGTTCCTGCCATCACGAGTGTCGCGGCGCAGGCAGACACCACTGCGCCGGCGGCCTCGTCGGATGGTCACCGGCACGACAGTTCGTCGGTCGTGCCCCTCGCCACGGTCGTCAGGGGTGCGGACGGAGTGCTGCGTGCGTCTGGCAAGCCGCTGGTCATCCGGCCGTTGACGGGTGACCGGCCTGGCATCGCGTTGCTTGACGACAGTGACTGGAACAGGGTCAGCACCCGAACCCTCCTGCCGCCGGACACATATGCCGCCGCACAGGATTTCAAGGGAGACCCCGCGACCGCGGTCATCGTGCACGGCGTCGGTGACGTCGTGCACGCTCCGGTCCGCAACCCGGACGGCTCCACCACCACCGTCGCGCTGGACCCGGACGGCCTCGCCCAAGTCATTGGCCGGCCCGGCGCACCCATCGTCCTGGTCTCTTGCGAGACCGGTGCTCTCACCGGTGGTTTCGCACATCAGCTTGCCCACGCCCATGATGGTGACGTCCTGGCCCCCAAAACGGTCATTTATGTTGGAGTGACCGGAGTCGAAGGAGGACTGCGCACCACCGATAGCGAATCTTGGCGGCTCTACACTCCTCATTCTCTGGACGACGAGGGTTGGGACGCCGTCAACGACGTCGCCACCGGCACACCACCCCTGTTCGGCATCAACGCCGACCCAGAACCCACCACCGACCCCGGTGCAGGCACTGCGGCCGGTTCGAACACTGGCCAATCCAACCAGTCCAACGACGGCATCGTTACTGTCCGGCGTAGCACCCAACCCACCCCCGAAGGCATACGCCTCGGCCCCAAGTCAGCCCCCACATCGACCATCACCCGCGCCGCGCAGCCTCCGAGCCTTCCCACAATTCCTGAAGAAACCGAGCAGGACCTCGACCCTCCCGGTCCGTTCACCCTGAGCGCGGTTTCTCGTGAGCGGGAAGAGCGGCGAGTGCCCCAGCCTGACTCGAGGACATCGGGCGACAAGGCGGGCTATACGAGTGCTGATGATCCTGCTGATCAGGTAGCCGCTGTGGTGGATAGCCGAGACGTTGCGGAGTCCTCCCGAGCCCCGATGGTGGCTACGGAGGGTCTGGCCCACGTCGTGGTCGATACTGTGCCGTCACCCGTGGAAAATTTCGCATCCGAGCCTCACTTAATCGTGCAGGATGGCCGGCAGCCGAGTGGTGAGTCGGCGCGTGCCAGCGCAACGGACAACGCGGGCACGGACCAAACGAGTAGTTTGATCAACCCCGACGGGACTCCGCGAAAGCGCGATACCCGAAGCGAAGGCACCGCCCCCCAGCCCACACCCACCCCACAAGCCACAACGCAACACTCAGCTCGGCCAGCCGGAGCGGCCACAGCACAAGCTGTCTCGCTCGTTAGCCCCAACTCCCAGGCTGACCTCCAAGTTCAGTTTAAAATAGAGGGTGGTCTCGAAGTCGATCTCAAGGTTGACTCCAAGCCTGAGCCGAAGGCAGGAGAAGATCTCCACGGCAGATTCAGAGCAGAGGCTGATGATGCCAGGGTAAAGAGTGATGCCAACGCGGAGCCCGGGCCCGAATCAAAGGCGAAGGCGGAGCCCGGGCCCGAGTCGAAGGCGGAGCTCGAGCCCGGGCCTGAGCCCAGGTCCCAGGCGAAGGCGAAGGCGAAGGCGAAGGCAGAGCCCGGGCCCGAGCCAAGGGCGGAGGTGCAGCCCGAGCCGGAGCCGAGGGCGAAGGCGGAGCCCGGGCCCGAGCCGAGGGTGGAGGTACAGCCCGGGCCCGAGCCGAGGGTGGAGGTACAGCCCGGGCCCGAGCCGAGGGCGGAGGTACAGCCCGGGCCCGAGCCGAGGGCGGAGGTACAGCCCGGGCCCGAGTCAAAGGTGGAGGCACAGCCCGAGTCCGAGTCCGAGTCGAAGGCGGAGCTCGAGCCCGGGCCTGAGCCCAGGTCCCAGGCGAAGGCAAAGGCAGAGCCCGGGCCCGAGCCGAGGGTGGAGGTACAGCCCGAGCCCGAGCCGAGGGCGGAGGTACAGCCCGAGCCCGAGTCAAAGGTGGAGGTACAGCCCGGGCCCGAGTCAAAGGTGGAGGTACAGCCCGGGCCCGAGTCAAAGGTGGAGGCACAGCCCGGGCCCGAGTCAAAGGTGGAGGCACAGCCCGAGTCCGAGTCCGAGTCGAAGGCGGAGGTAGAGCCTGGGCCTGAGCCCAGGTCCCAGGTGAAGGCGGAGGCGGAGTCCGAGCCCGAGTCAAAGGCGGAAGTACAGCCCGAGCCCGAGCCCGAGCCAAGGGCGGAAGTGCAGCCCGGGCCCGAGTCAAAGGTGGAGGCACAGCCCGAGTCCGAGTCCGAGTCGAAGGCGGAGGTAGAGCCTGGGCCTGAGCCCAGGTCCCAGGTGAAGGCGGAGGCGGAGTCCGAGCCCGAGTCAAAGGCGGAAGTACAGCCCGAGCCCGAGCCCGAGCCAAGGGCGGAAGTGCAGCCCGGGCCCGAGTCAAAGGTGGAGGCACAGCCCGAGTCCGAGTCCGAGTCGAAGGCGGAGGTAGAGCCTGGGCCTGAGCCCAGGTCCCAGGTGAAGGCGGAGGCGGAGTCCGAGCCCGAGTCAAAGGCGGAAGTACAGCCCGAGCCCGAGCCCGAGCCAAGGGCGGAAGTGCAGCCCGGGCCCGAGTCAAAGGTGGAGGCACAGCCCGAGTCCGAGTCCGAGTCGAAGGCGGAGGTAGAGCCTGGGCCTGAGCCCAGGTCCCAGGTGAAGGCGGAGGCGGAGTCCGAGCCCGAGTCAAAGGCGGAAGTACAGCCCGAGCCCGAGCCCGAGCCAAGGGCGGAAGTGCAGCCCGGGCCCGAGTCAAAGGTGGAGGCACAGCCCGAGTCCGAGTCCGAGTCGAAGGCGGAGGTAGAGCCTGGGCCTGAGCCCAGGTCCCAGGTGAAGGCGGAGGCGGAGTCCGAGCCCGAGTCAAAGGCGGAAGTACAGCCCGAGCCCGAGCCCGAGCCAAGGGCGGAAGTGCAGCCCGGGCCCGAGTCAAAGGTGGAGGCACAGCCCGAGTCCGAGTCCGAGTCGAAGGCGGAGGCTGATTTCAAGGCCGAGGCCGAACAGAAAACTGACAGCGGGGACGGCAGTTCTCCAACGGTTCTGTCGGCGGATAAGTTGCGTAGTGCTCTGCCTGATTATTTACGTCGGAGCGAAGCCTTGGGTCCGGCTGTGCAGTTCCGATCCGTCATCATCGATGATGACACAAACCTTATTCGTGAGCTAGAGTTGTTGGCGCCAGGAATGTCGCAATCGGTGTTGGAGGAAGTGAACCGCGACATACGAGATGATTTTGGCAGATTTCTTGGTGAGGGGTATTCATACCCTGTCCGTCTTGGCGGGGAAGCTGCCGAGTTAACCGTCACAGCTCGGTTCGATTGGGATGGCCTCAAGCCTGAGGGAAAGGCCAAGGAGGGTTCGAAGGCAGAAAGTAAACCCGACGGATCGCACTCGCACTCAGTCAAGCTTGATCATTATTCGCATGTAGATCCAAAGTTCTTCGCGTCGTTTATTCCCAGTGCTTTGGTTGCTGGGGGAGTGTCCATCCCGACCGCGCCAAAATCGACGATTTCCAGGACCAGTAAAACGCGCTTCAAAGCGATTACCACCGTGGAGGTGGAGGATCAAATCAAGGTCACTGTCCCGGCTGTGATCTACGCCTCTCTGCGAGGGCCCGACGGGCAGCCAATCGATGCCCGACCATCCGAGAAGCGCGCGTTTTCAAGCGGCCCGGGAAAGGTCACGGCGAGGGGCATCGTCCCGTTGCGGGTGCCGACCAAACTGGCTGTTCCAGAGCCGGGCCCGGAACCCCTTCCGGTGAGGGTGCCCACCGCCCTGCCCAAGAGGTTTGGTGTGGAGAGCGTTGTCGTTCACTCCGATCCAGATCGCGGCACGCACTTCGAGCAGGTCGCGAAAATTCTCCAAGAGGAAGGGCTGGGGGACATTGTTAGCGTAGGGGCGCCGGGCCGGAGCGTACTCAAGCAGTTCTTGGCCAGAGACAAGCTTCCTGTCGCTGACGCGACAACAGCTGGCGCCGACAGGGCCGAGGAAGGCTGGGCCACCTCGGAGCCGCTGCTACGAACGCCTGCCGAGCGTAATCTCTGGCGCCGTGTTTTCCCGGGGCGTGGCAGCGCCCTGCAGGCACGGCTTGTGGCCAGGCAAGTGCGGTATCTCGGGACTGCGGACGGTGTCAAGTATGAAGATGGCTTCAAGCTGGCCAGCGAGAATACCGACAGCACAATCGCCGACCGGCCGTGGGCGGCAATGTTGACCGGTGGTGGCGGTGGTGTGGCGGGGCCACTGATGTACGTCGTCGGGCCGAGGGTGACGGTGTCGCGCACCGAGCCGAGCGAGCAGAAGGTGGCGGCTACGAGAGTCGGGCGCCAGAAGGTGAGGGTCAAAGGCTCCGCCGTTCGCTACCGAACTGTCTATGACCTGGAAGTGCGCCTGATCGGAAGGCCAGCTCAGAGGTTGGCCGGGGCCGTCGCGACGGTGCAGTGGACGACCAAGGACCGGGTGCGGGGTACTTCGCTGGATAGCGAACCGACCGAGTGGCAGGGGCGCACGGGTGAACGTCGTACGCACTTCGCGCCAGCGCCTATTGAGCAGGGACGCTCCTTCGGAGGGGCCTACATCGATGATCTTGATGGTGGTGATCAGCTGAGGAGAAGTGTGATCCGGGCATTACGGAACGTGCCTGGAGCCCGTGGAAGCCTGGAGCTATTCGGAAATATCGGGGACAAGAGTCTGCCGATCACGCAGCGTCTAATTCCAGCATTAAAGAAGGAAGCATTTGTTCGGCAGTTCGGCGATCCGGAGTTGGCGCAGGGGCTGACCGGGCCGATCCAGGCGATCTTGTCGCGTCGGGAAGATATTGAGGTCCAGCTTTCGAATCGTCAACTACGATTTATGTTGGACCGGATCGTCGGACCCGGGCTGGAAATCCCGTTAACGATGAATGGCATGCTGCACGACTACACCACGGTCGTGACGATCAAAGGTGAGCTCTCCAGCCTATCCGACGGCGAAATTCTGAGCCAAAAGGTGTCAGGAGCTACCGAGAGTCGTGGAGCGAAGGACGAAGCCGTTGCCAGTAAGGATAGGAGTTGGGCTTCTTCCGTAGGAGTTGGTGCCCGGCTCATCGCGGTGCTCGGCCCGGCCTTCCCGGTCGGTATTGCCGGCCCGCGTGTCGGGTACACCGCGAGCAGTGGCCATGATGTCGGCGTCAAGCATCGTCACGAGGCTGAGATTGCGCGCGCACCGGATCTTGAAGAGGATGGCGGGCTCGCGGAGGCGCCGATGCGCGAATTCGCGGCCACCCTGACCGTGACGACGACCTTCGAATCCAACGTGCGGCCCAACCCGAGCAGACTACTCCTGACGCCCGGTAGGCCCGGTCTCCACGTCCCGACCGTCGTTTCCGGTGCCCTGCCGCCCAAGGAGCACCAGTTGGAGCTGCGCCTGCTGGTGCCCGAGCACCGGGTCACACTGAGACCGCCGCCGTCCGCGCCAGCGCCGGAACCGGTCGACAGGGAGTGGATGACAAATCCACCGGCACTGAGGGAGATATCTGGTGGGTACCCGTACAAGCTGGACGGCAGCCTCGTCGAGACGTTCCTCGGAACGGCTCATCTGCTCGAGGGGGTCAAGGAGACCCTGACGCGGGCTACGAATGACCCCATCTGGGGCTTCGCAGACGGGTCGATTTCCACCCTCATCTCCCGGTCGTTGGCGCCAGACCAGTTGACGGGTGGTGGCGAGCTGTTCAGCACACCGCTGTCGCTGTCCCAGCTCACGTACGGCCGCCGGCGGGCGGATGCTTACGCCGAGGTCAAGATTCGACTGAGGCCACGCAACCCGCGGGTGCAGCCGTCGACCGAGTTCCACACCGTCAAGGATATTCTCGCGGGTGGCTCCAGCAGCGGCGCCAAGCAGGCTCGCTCGTGGGGCGGAAGCTTGTCGATTACGCCGGTGGGCGTGGTGCGCGGACCAGCCGGCGATCCGAATACAGACCGCGTCACCGCAAGCGGTTTCTTTGTCATGTCGGGAACCTTCCTGCAATTCGCCCGGGGCCGAAAGTACGAGCACAACATCTCAGGTTCATCGAAACTCGAGGTAGGCGGCAGACCAGAACGTCGGGTGTTGGTGCAACTTGACGTGGACGTGGAGGTCGTCGCGGAAACCCGACGTCGAGGCAACCTGGATGTGCTGGAAGTGCTGCCCGACAGTCCGATCCAGCGGGCAGGGCAGAGCTTTACCTTGCGCAACTCACTCCTGATGTGGATGACCGAGAGCCAGGCGCGGGAACTCGAGGACGACGACAAAGCGCATTCTGGCCAGCTGGCCGAGGCCGAGCGACAAACGCGGTATCTGCCGGACAACGCCGTGCAGGCCGATCCGCACGAGCGCGACCGTCGAGACAACGCTATGTACCGTGCCCAGCCCTCGGTTCGGACTAACCGCACCATCACGTTGCCCGCGATGCTGGGTATTCCCGGCAAACCGTCATTCGGAATCGGCGGCCTAGATCGCACCCTGGACCTGAGCGGTCATATTGGTGCCGTGCGGCGTGCGATTACGAACGCGATCGGCGGAACCCGCGGTACGCGGGTGGCACAGGCGCTGCTGCCGGAGTCCTCGCTGGACGCACCGCACGACAACGTACGGATGTTGCAGACCTTCCTGAGCCACGCCGACAGTCACATCGCCAGCGCCCTCAACGGTGGCCGGAGCCTGCTGCTTCGCCTGGACGGGCGAGGCCGGGGACACACCTATCAGATGACGGTTACCGCGTCGATGGTGCGTGAGCCTGAATTCAAGGAAATCGTGCATGTCGACAAGTTGACTGTCAGTGACAAAACGAAAATGACCCTCACCGGCGGCACTACTCGCAGCCACACGAAGGCATCGGTATCCCTCATGCTGAGGGGTCGGGGGATACACGTTGAAGGTCGAAGCCCGGAAGCGCAGCAGAACTCTGATCCAGTCAGAGTGCTGGGTGGGGCGGGAGCGGCTATCTCCGCGAATTGGGGTGCCCGCGAAAAAGAGTACTCCGACGCTGACACTCTGAAATATTCTCAGTCTCTGGCCGTGGAGGGGCCAGTCGCCACATTCGGCACCGACATCGCCCTCAGCATTACTGTGACCGGTCGCGAGCTACCCAAAGCGGGCGCGGTCCTCAGAGAGGTCCGTCCACTGACACTTCGCGTGTCGCCGTACAGTTCGCGGATCAACGGCCAGGTCGGAGCCGCCGGTGACAAGGGCATACTGCCGAGCAACGAGCTCACCGACTCCGCTCGCAGTGAATGGCGTAACGCTGCGGGGGTCAAGAGCCTGCCAGAGCCCTCGCAATACGCGGTCGAGCACGTGTTTCTGGATGTGGCGGAGCTGCACGATGCGGCCGAGTTGGCCTTGGCCAAATCCGGTGTGACCGTCGACGCCACCACACAGGCCACGCTGCGCGCCGCGATCAACACCACCAACCTGAGGGCTGGGCTGCCAGCCATGCTGGCTGGCCTATTCCTGATCCCGCTGCCCCGCCAGACAAAACGGAAACTCTTCCTGGATGCCCGGGTGGTAGGGCGACCGAGGTTCGCTGGCGCCAACACGGATGTCGCTATCAAGAATTCCTTGAAGGGTGAGCGCTCCCAGAAGGTGACGCACAAGTCCGGGAGCACCTATCTGGCAAAAACACGCGGCCTGCTCGCCGTTGGCGAGGACGGGAGGGGGGGTATGCCAGTGGAGAGGCGTCACTACGCGACGGCTGACAGTCAACGATACGACGCCAGTGCGACGCCAGAAAAATACAAGACGACCGCCCAACCGTCGTCCACCCCAGAGGATGACACTCTCGTCTGGGGTCTTTCCTATTCGTTGGAATTCTCCCTGGTCGCCGTCCCTGTGCACGTGCACCGCCCACGAAATCGGCTCCAACCGTCCGCCCGTCGTACACACCAGCACCGCCTCAACCCACCCACGTCACGAAAGCGTGCGGGCGTCATTCTTCGAATCGACGACGCCATGATCCTGCGGATGAACGACGCGGCAGCACGTGAACACACTGACATCGTGCTACCGCCGGAACTCAACGAAACAGCCAAGAGTTTGGCCGAGAGTAGTGAGAAGTGGACCAAGGCAGTCAATCGCAGGGACGGGTTGAGGGCTCAAAAGGCCACAGACGCTGACCTCCTAAAAGCTGCCGAACAAGAGGCCAACGATGCTGAATCCAAGTGGTGGGATGCCTATCAGGCCCATGAACGCCAACTCGACACGCTGCGTCCCGCCGCACCCCACACCGACTCTGTGCACACCACTGAGGATGCCAGCAGGATCGAGGAGACTCAGCCCGCCACCACGACGCAGGAGACCACTGATCTCACCGCTGCTGATTCATCAGCGTCACAGAACGATGTTGAGGACCCGACCGATGCTTCACCCAGTCCACCGCCTACCGAGGGGGCGCAGCTGTCCCCTGCGGCGGGTGACACACCGGCGATCGAGCCCGGCGCCTCCGCACCCGCGCCGGCCGTCAGCGACGTAGCGGAGGCCACCGTCTCCGCAGCCGCTGATGGCGGGCCGGATGGTGCGGAGACTGCCGCTGATCCGGTGGCTGCCACTCCATCGGTGGTGGGACCGTCGTTGTTGCCTACTCCTGGTGATGGTCGATGTCAGTTGTATGCGGTTATCGGAAGTGATCCCGGTCTGGTGGGGGAGAGGTTGGCTTCGGCAGAACTCGACACCCCAGCCCTACGTGCCTGGCTGGCCGACCCGGAGTTGGTCCGTACCCAGCTCACCGAGCAGAGCAGCCCCGAGAGGCGGGACGCACGGGAACTCGTACCGCAGTCCACCGAGTTGGGGCAGGCGGCCGAGCGTCTACGTCAACTCGTCGAACGACACCTGATCACGCTGGGGCCGGCGAACGTGCCGACCGTGGCCCTGCAGGCATATCGGGGAAACCGCAATCAGACACTCCACGCCACCGTCGACTCCCTGGATCAGGCCACGGTCCTCAATCGGCTCCACGCGGCGGGGATCACCAGCCTGCGTGACCCCAGTCTGCTCCCCGTGGCCCACCTACGGGACCTGTACGTGCATCACCGCACCGCCGGCCTGACCGCCAACGGCACCGACCACGCCAGTGCCCGAACCATCGCGGAACAGGAGGTGCCCCTCAAGCCTGCCGCTGACGGCACCCCAGCACGTGACCTTGCGGACGGATCCCTGTCGGCGCAGCAGATGTTCGACTTCCTCAGCACTCACCACGACATCCCCCTGCACGACCTGCCTGAGCAGGTACAGCGCGACCAGCTGACGGTGCACCTGCTCGACCCGGCCAGACCAGCTGACCCCGACGAGTTCGCCGAGCTCGCCGAGGCTCTACAACACTGGGAGCAACATTGGCACCGCGATGTCGGCGAGGCATACATCGGCCTACTCGCCTCCGCACTGAGCTCCCGTATCCGCATCCACACACCGGATCACGTCCAGACCATCGGCCCTGACGACGCCCCCCTGGTCACCATTCACCGGCATCACGATCATTACCAAGCCACCGCCACTCCTCCCCCGGCCAGTACCACCACTGACGCGCGGGTTTCGCCGACAACCAGTCACAACGAACCGAACGGCCGCGCCACCCCGACGACCACACCAAGCACAATCGTTGGCACCGTGGGTGCGTCACACCGGCCTGGCGACGTCAGTACGATCCCGGACCGGACCGAGTCCGTCACGGCGGGTGCCTTCCATTCCGCCAGCGACAGAATCAAGGCAGTCGACGACTCACGGCCCAGCATCATCGAACCGTCGGCTGACCCCGACGCTGTCACCGTGGCGCATCAGCCTGTCGCATCCCCGGTTAACACACCGCAGGCCACCCCGGATCGCCGGGCCGATGTCGACCCCACGCCAAGCCGCGCCGAGGCTGACCGGTCGGATACCGAGGTGGACCGGCCGCCGCTGGTCCCGCCGGGACCGGGCCAGACCGAGCGTGACCCGGCAACACCAGGGGTGGCAGGCCGACACCACGTCCTTACGGACGAGGCCGAGGTGGTGAAGGCGACGCTGCCTGACCGGCCCATTCCCGAGGAGCCCACCGGAGAGCGGCCCACGGACCCTGAGGCCCCGGGTGCCACCGAGCGGGCCGCCACCACCGATTCGGGCACCCACACCGCACCACCGCCGGTCACCTACGTTCCCGCCGGACTCGCCCTGCTCGATCCCGACCAGGCCGACAAGATGCGTGTCGCCCTCAATTACCCACCCCAAACCGACGAATATCTGGTCTTTGCCGAGGGCACCCCCGACGGCATCGTCGTCGGCAACAAACTCGTCACGCCCGAACACCTCGCGGCCCTCATCACCGCTGACACCCGGTCCCACGGCAAAGATGTCGTTCTCGTCGCCTGCGAGACCGGGCAGCGCGACTACGACCTCCGTCTTTCCGGTCAAGCCGACATCACCGCTGTCAGCGCATCCCCTGACACCGCCTGGGTCACCCCCACCGGCCGCATCTTTGCCGCTGCCACCACCTACACCTCCACTGGTCACCCGCAACTCGACCGCACCCGCCCTGGCGCCTGGCGTCGCACCGCCGGCCACCCTCCCATTACCAGGGTTCACCACCACTACGAATATCCCACCCGCCACACCAGTGCCGAACCTCCGAACATTGCCGATGCCATTCCCTTCGGATCGTCGAGCAAGAAGCCAGCCACATCCTCGGACAAGAAGCAATCCAAAAAGAGCCTGATCGAAGATATCGATCAGGCCGCCAAAAAATTTACCCTGTCCTACGGGGGCGGCCAGTACGGGCGGGCAGGGGACCAATTCCGGCTGCGGTTCGCTCGGGACAAGAGTGCCAAGAGGGCGGCTCAGACGCTCTCCCATCTCAGCTTCAAGCTGCATGACGTGTTCCGGCAGCTGCGTGAGCAGAGCAAGCACCGAGAGAGTCTGCCCAAGGACCTCGAGGTGCAGGGTATGTTGATCAATGGCCGGTTGGTATTTGCCACCAACTTCAACGCCACCGCCTCTCTGATCAACATGGTGTCATTTTCGACAGAAGAGGATGATGGCTCGCACCTGTATCAGGTGCTGCGCATCTCACAGAGCGACAGCAGTCGGCGGAAGCACCTGACGTCGCAGGACGCCGACGAGTATGTCGGGCGGCTGCGGCGCAGCGAGGAAAAGATCGATGAGGCGTTCCGAGGTGACCGCGATAACGACACGGCCAGGGCGATGCGCGCCAACCGGGATATCCAACTCGTGGACGCTGCTCCGGATGGCGACGAGAATCGACTGCGGTTGAAATCTCTGCTCACCGACGACGCTAGCGTGGGTGCCGTCATCGTGCTGCAGCACGCGGACAGTGGTACTGATTCGATCCACGCCGAGCAGAAGCTCCTGCTGGCCGTGCACAGCGCCGGTCTGCGGGCGAAGGACATCAGGGGTACTTATCTGATCATGGGTAAGTATCGGCCCTGCCTGGGATGCTGGGCTGCTCTCCAGCATCATCGGGCAAATAAATTCCCCGTCGACTTTGATGACAACTACGGCAACTACTATCTCGAGTCGATTCGTTCGCTGGTCTCCTACCTCCCGCACACCATCCGCGATCCGCGGGGCGTGGTGAAGAACTATCTGGAGAGTGTCATCAGTGGTGAGGCCCAACGAATGATGAGTGTGTCCGCGCTGTCCCGTCAAGCGCCACCCCATGACGCCGTCGACAACAACGGACCCGAGAAGGTCATCCCCGTGGAGGACGCCCCCAACCGGGGCTACGTCACCGCCTCGGACTCCGAGAGTGCGTTCGACCAAGAAATGAACAAGATTGTGAGCGGGAAGCGTGCCCTCGACTTCACCGCGGGCACGCGGAACCGCACTCTCGGCACCGGTAGAGAAAAGTCGCACAGTTCCCGCGCAGCCCAGCGTGTGCTCAACGAGGTCGAGCGCGCGGAACTGGCAGCGGTGTGGCGGGACCGTGATCCTGAGCGGGTTGCCGCACGGTTCAAGTTCCACGAGGCTCGTGGTGTGTCGCAGGCCGAAATCGCCGAGGCGTCCGGGGCCGGCCGGAGCACTGTCTACCGGATGGTCCGGGACAAGGACGGCCATGAGCGCCGCGACGGCCGCGACAGTGTCACGCGACGGGTTGCGTCCCGCAGCGGCCGCCACGACTCAACAGTGTCCTCCACGACCAGCAAGGGCGCCGGCAAGTTCAAGAAGCGCCCCGACATCGACGACATCGGCCGTTCCTCCCTCCGTGACGTCATGCGCGGCACCGGTTTCTACCAGGGCTGGAAGCACATCGAGAAGTCGCAGAGTAAATCGACTCTGAAGGCTCGCGACATCCCATCCGCGCTCAATGAGGCCCTCGCCGCCGCCCGGCAGCAGTACAGCATGCAGAGCATCGCTGACTACCTACACATGCCACGCAAGAGTCTGCAGCAGCACTTGGACAAGCGCTACGGCCCGGTCAACGACGTCAATATTCCCCAGCCCAGCCCCATCGATGAGGAAGCGCCGGACGCCTATCCCGCGCCCGTAGCCACCGACCCCGTCTACGACGTCACCAACTCCATGTACTACGACGACAACTCCACGTACTACGACGACGACCTCGGCCGGCAGATGTACATCCCGCCTGATTCCGACGCCATGGACTATGAGCCGGCAGGAGCCAGCCACGCAGGGCCCAGCAGCGCTTCCGGGCCCCAACCGCCGAGGGTTACCTACAGCACCGCACCCATCACCTACGACATTCCGCCACAGGCCGCACCCGCAGCAGACCCCGCTCCACCACCTGCGAACACGGACCCGGTCTACGTCTCCGACCACGGTCCCCCTGTCTATGCAGACAACCAGGGCCGCCAGTTCTACTGGAACCCCGAGACCAGCCAGTGGGAGTACTACGACGACGACGAGTGGCACGGCTATCGGGTATCCGACCCGCATGGCAAGCGCAAGGACACCCGTTAGGTTTCCCCGACGGCCAGACCGGGCAGGTCCACCATCCGTCACCGCTGGCCCCTCGGCTGCCCTTCGGTCGACCTCGGTGGTGAAGGCCGCGACCGTCGGTGCGCCTGCGTACCACCAGCCGGTGACACGAGGGCAAACCCGGTACTCGACCGTCGATCAGCGGTACGCGGCCGTGGTCGAATGGCGCGGTGCCTGAGTTTCGTACGGTCGGTCCAGGGCCGGAGCTACATCGGCTTCTCCTGCGCGTGGCCGGCCATGCGCCCGACCACACGATCTCCGAGGCGCGGTATGCGTTGGCCGAGGGCCGGATGGTCGACGTCACCCGGACGGTTGCCGCAGTTGCCGCAGCCGCGGGGCTGGTCCTCACCGAGGAGGAGCTTGCCCTGATCGCGGCCATGGACCCGGATCGCGTCGGCGCGCTGTCAGGCCCAAGCCAGGACCGACAGGAACGGACGTCCTTCACGTTCCAGCCGGCTCTGGGGGAGGATTCTGCCTTCGCCGCGGGAGCGCCGCCGCCGCTGCTGGATCTGACGGATGCCCCACCCGAGATCGTCGGCGTGCTGACCGACGAGCTGGACCGGGCAGCGACTGAGGCCCTGAGCGAGGTACCCGGTGTGACCGCGCTGTGGCGGGCCTGGCGTTTCGGTGCGTCCAGTGGTACCGGCAGAACAGCAGCGCGGGTCTTCGTCCTGGCCGCCGACGTGCCCGCGGACTACCTGCCCGTGGTTACCGCCATGGCGCAGCAGGAACTCAGTACGGTGGGTGCCGCGCCAACGCCTGTCGAGGTGTACGCGTCGGGTGACGAACTGCCCGCGTACCAGATGCAGGCGCGGGGGTCCGCCGCGTTGTTGTGGACAGCCGCCGAGGCGTACCCGATCGCTGTCGCCCCGGTCTTCGACGGCGTCGACCCGGCGGCCGGGCCGTGGTTCGCCCCGGGCCATCCTCGTCTTGATGGCGCCGAGCAGGAGCGGGTCGCCGCCTTCCTGGATTCCGGTTGGGCGGTTCTGACGACGACCCGACGGGAGAGTGACGTGGTGGAACCCGATCGTGGTGCCGTCGTGCCGATGTCCTATCGAACCGACGGTGTGTGGGTGTGGACCGACACCGTCACCTACTATCTCCGCACGTACGGCCTGGCTCCGGCGGCTGACCTGGTGGATCACATCCGGCGCGCCGACTTCCGGCCCCCCGAGGTGGACGAGGTGGCCGAACACCGGGTCCTGGCTGCGTTGTTCCGCCCCGCGATGCCGAGCCCTGCCGCCGCCCGCTGAATCCCGGCCGGTACGACGCACACGGACCGGTCTCGCCCTTCACCATCCGCGCCTCCGTCGAGGTAAGAACGGGATCGGGTGAGGGGCCGTAGGGGCAAGCCTGCCAGCCGACCGGGCACGGTTGCCGACTCCATTGAGACGATCACAGCGCCACTCAGAAGGAAAACGGTGATGAGCGATCAAGCCGAGCTTCACGCCGCGCTGCTGCGCCTCGGTGGCCGGATACCGGACGCGATGCTGGTCGAGCTCCGGCTGCGGCTGGCCGACACCGGCACGGTACTCGCGCCCCGGCCCGACGACCCCACGGAACCTACGCACACCTTCGCACCCGCACTGCCGGACCCGCAGACCTTCGGTACCGCCGTACCGCCGCTGCTCGATCTGGTCGGCCGGGACCTCGCCGACCAGATCGACCACCTGGCGATCCGAGCCGCGCGGGAGCAGACAGGGGCGGTGGCGCTGTGGCGCTCCTGGCGTACGGCGCCCCAGTGGGCCTCGTCCGCGATACCACCGATCCGGGTCTACGTGCTGGAGGCATCCGGGCCGCCGGCGGCGATCGCGGCCGCGATGATCCGCGCGCTGGCCGCGGACCTGGACATGCCGCAGGTCGAGGTATATCGATCCGGTGCGGATCTCCCGTCGTACGCACGCGCGGCCCGCAGCTCCGGGGCGCTGCTGTGGATGGCAGACGAGTCGCCGCCCCCGCGGATCGCCCGGGTCTTCGACGTGGTCGACGCGGACGGCGCCCGGTTCGAGTCCGGCCACGAACGGCTGGACGGCGCGGATCGTGAGCAGGTCACCGCCTACCTGGAGGCGGGCGCTCCGGTGCTGGGGACCACCGGGACGCTGTCCGACGTGGTCGCGCCGGAGCGCGGAGCGGTGGTACCGATGAGCTACCGCACCGACGGACGTTGGCTGTGGACGGAATCGGTCACCTACTACCTCCGTACGCACGGACTGGCGCCGGAGCCGGACCTGCTGGCGCACGTACGGGCGGCCGGGGCACTGCTGCCGGCACCGGACGCGGCACACGAGCATCGGGCGTTGGCGATGCTGTTCCAATCGGCCGCATTCGTGCCGGCCGGGGACGGGACACAGTCATGACCACTGCGTCCGGCGGTACCTCGGCAGCGGAGGAGGTGTTTCTGCTCACCGACCCGGAGTGGGAGCCAGAGGACCCCGACGACGCGCCGCCCTTCGAGGTGGTGGTGGGAACGTGGCCGATGCTGCCGAACGGCACCGTCGGCGAGTTCCGCCCCAATCCGGACTACGAGCCGCGCTACGAGGCCTCGCCGACTGATCCGCTCGACGCCCTCATCCGCCTCACACTGCTCGGCGAGGTCGACCCCGAACACTTGGCCGCGGTGCTGCGCACCTCCCTGGTGGAACTCGCGCTCAATGGCGACGGTCGACCGTTGGTGGTGCGCGACGATGACGGCGGGCTGTGCGCGATGCTCGCGACGAGTGCGTCGCACCAGCGTCGAATCATCGCGCCAGACTGGCGGCGAGTCGGGCTGGCCGAGCTGTCCACCACCCTGGCCGACGGTACCGACGTTCTGGTGAACCCGGGTAGCCCCACGGGGGCTCGCCTCGGTGCCGACTTCCTGCGGCAGGCGAGGGAATGACCGCGCGGTGCGCGGAGCGGATCGCATCCGCGGCGGGAATCCGATGACGGTGTTCGTGTCGGTGGCCTCCTACCGCGACCCCGAGCTGGTACCGACGGTGTTGGACTGTCTGGCCAAGGCGGGGCAACCGGACGAGGTGCGCGTCGTGGTGTGCTGGCAGCACCGCGGAGACGAGGACGTCTCGGCGATCGCCGCCGGCCCGCGGGTGGAGCTGCTGGACGTCGATGCGCGCGACAGCCGTGCGCGTGCTGGGCACGCGCCCAGGTGCTGCGGCAGTACCTGGATGAGGACTGGTTCCTCCAGGTGGACAGCCACACCCGGTTCGCGCCGGACTGGGACACCCGGGTGATCGCGACGGCCCACGCCACCGGCGCCACAAAGCCGGTGATCACCTGCCCGCTTGCGGACTACGAGGCCTACTCCGGATGTGACTTTCGCCGCCGCACCTGGACGGACCCGGCCTAGCTGGATGGCGGCCAGGGCGGGTGGCAGGCCCAGGCGAGCGGGCGCGCGGTGCCGCTCAGGGTTGGGTGATGGCGTGGCCGGGACGATGTGACTCGTTGGGAGTTCGTGAGCGGTGGACGGTAGCGACAACACAATGAAACCGGCGACCTCGGGGACGTCCGCGCTGACGTGGTACTCCGAACGCGCCGTGGTGGTCGGCGAACCGTCGGCTTTCGCGGTGATGGCCCGATCACTGCCGGTGCCGCCAGGTGAGGTCGCGGTGCTGGGACGGCCGAGCGGGTCGGTCGACTGGCGAGACGTTGCTGATGCGCTGTTGGCCGTCGTGTCCGCACGGGCGGTGGTACGGCTGGCGGTGCCGGGAGGTGGTAGCCCGGACACCTCGGGGCAGGTGCCGGCGGCGGTTCTGGCCGAGCACGCGGGATTCGAGGTTCTCGCGCCGGCCGGACGCCTCGAGCCGATTTCCGGCGGCACGCTGTTCGCGGACGAGGGCTGGCGGCGGTTCGGGGCAGAATCGTCGTCGTCCGACGGCGACGGCCAGCCCGATCCGGCTGTGGGCCGGCGGTTTCCCGCGCCCCGCTGGCAACCTGCCGTTGACTCCCCGGCCGACGGCGGATCGGTGGCCGGCCTGCGCCAAACGCCGATCCCGGCGGGCCTGTGGGTGTACCCCGACGCGCCCGACCAGCCTGCTCCGGGTCGGGACGACCCCGCGTACGCCATACCGGTGGACGCGGACCGTCCGGTGTTGCTGGTGGGACGGCCGGGCGTTGCGGCACCTGACCCAGATGCGGTCATGGCAGTGGCGGACGCGCTGCCGAGTGCCCTGCGTGGACGCCTGAACGTGGTGCCCCATGGCCCGGGAGCGACGGTCAGCGCGCAGGTGTGCGAGATGCTCGCCCGGCGATGGGCGTGCACCGTAACGATGGCCACGGGGGTACCAACACTGCACCACGGCAATCGTTTGGTGCCGGTTGTAGTCAATACGGAGGGCGTCGGTAGGTGGGCACCGCCGATAACGCGGCTCGCCTTCGCACCATCCGGTCAGCCGAGTCCGGCCGGGCCGGTCGACTTTCTGGTCGGGCTGGCCCGGGTCGAACCGGACGCCTACCAACTCACCTCAGAGTGGGTGGTCGAGGTCGTGCAGAGCGGTGTGTGGCTTCGTCCACCGCTGTCGGGAGAGTCGGCCCCAGCGGTGCGTGAGCGGCCCTGGCAGTCCGGGCGGATGGCGATCGTCGTTGGGGTGCCGGGCGCACCGTTGGACGGCGAGGCCCGGCGGGCGCTGCGGGAGCTGCTGGTCCGGCTGCCGGCTCCGGTACGAGGACGGGTCGACCTGTATCCCCGGGAGGCCGAGTCCCTAGCGCGCGAGTACACACCTTCGACCGAAGCGCCCGACATCGCACTCGTGCCGGCGCGGACCGAGCCGCCGGTGTGGTGGCAAGCCGACGAACGACTGTTCAGCGTCTTGGTCGAGATCGATGACGACGGTCAGGTGTGCACCGAGGAGGGTGTGCTCGGACCTGGTGAGCTCGGTGAACTGATCACGGCCCATAGTCAGCGGGCCGGCCGACCGATCCTGCTCGTGGCGAATACCGACCTGCCGATGGAGTTCTGCCAGCGCGTCGCCGACCAGGTCCCGGCGATCGTGATCACCGGCAGTCCGCACGGTGGCGGATGGTCCACCATCCGCCCGCGTCAGGTAGATCACGACGAGTTGCCACCTTCCCGTCTGGAAAGCCCGTATCCGCTGGCCGACCACGATCTGGACGACATGCTGAAAGAGCAGGCGGTACCGGTTACGGAGGTGACATGGCAGCCGGCGTGCGGAAACCGGCGGAGGCTGGACCTGCGAACAAGGTCGTCTGTGGCGGAAGCGCGTGACGGAACCACGGCGGCGGGCGAGACGGACACACCTGATCGCGTCGCACTGTTGGCCCGTGGTCCCGGCGCTCGTACGCCGTTTCGCGTGTCCGGCCGACTGGCGAGTGAGTGGCACGTGGCCCTGACCATAGCCACACAACGGCCGGAGTGGATCCACTGTGACCAGCTGATCCTGGTCGAGATTGATGCGGTTGATCCGCTGAGTCTGCAGCTACTGGCGAACTACCTGGATGCGCCCTTGGCCGCGCGGCGGCAGCGAGTCGACGGGCGTCCGGCAGCCGGCGACCAACCTGGGGGGAGGCTGGCTCGACCTCGTCGGGTGGTGGGGCCCACGACAAGCGGCTTCCGGTTCACCTCCCCGGTCCCGGCCGAGCAGGCCGTCGTTGCTGGACCAGATCCGACCCCTGCGGGTCCGGTGCCCGACAGCACGCCAGCACCGCCTGTGTCGACGCCAACGCCAACGCCAACGCCGGTGGCGATGGCGGCTCCCACCACCCCGGTCCCGGACCCGGACCCGGACACCGTGGAACCTGAGGCCTCGACGGGTGGTGGGAGCGCAACCTCGGGTGCCTCCGGTGCGTTGCCGGCCCGGACGGCGCCGGCCGAGGAAGCCGTGCCGCTGCCCATGCTTGCGTCCACATCGTCACCGGCTCGCGCTGCCGCGCGGGGCCCCCGCCGTCGTCGCAGGATGGCGGGAGCGGTCCTGGTCGCGGCGACTGTCGCGGCCACCGGCGGTGCTGTTCTCGCCCTGCGGGGTGCGGTGGACGCGGGTGCCGGCAACGTGCCGAGGGCTGCGGAGGTGACGACGTCATCGGAGCCGGCGCCCGTCGCCGGAGGCGCGACGCCGCAGCCCACGGCGAGTCCGAGCGCGCTCCCGAGCGCGTCCCCGACCGCGTCCGAACACCCGAGCCGGACGCCCGCGCCCGCTGCGTCGATGTCTCCGGTGACCGGGCCAACACGAACGGGCGCCGAGCAGACGTCACCCGCTGCCGCCGGTCGACCGACCTCGACGTCGACCCCGGTTACGGGTCGGCCGAACACCACGAAGCGTAACCTGGCCCTCGGTCGGGTGGCGGCCGCCTCCAGCACGGAGACGTCCACGTTGGCGGTCGAGAACGTGGTCGACGGTGACCGGACGACCCGTTGGTCCAGCGAGTGGAATGACGATCCGCAGTGGTTGGGAATCGACCTTGATTCGGTCTGGGCTGTCACCGAGGTCCGGCTGATCTGGGAGGAGGCCTACGCGACCAGGTACCGGGTCGAGCTTTCACCTGACGGAGCGCACTGGACGACCGTCTATTCCACCAGTAACGGAACCGGCGGCACCGTCAGGATCAACGTGAGGTCGGCGGATGCTCGATACGTCCGGCTCGTGTTCGACCAACGTGGCACCATGTGGGGCTACTCGTTGTGGGAGATCGACGTGCGTTGAGTGGCTGAGGGTGGTTCGTCGCTTCCACGCACGTTGGTCGGGCACCACATATCAGGTGCCCGACCAGTGGTTTCTTCGGTGCCGCCAAGCTCAGAAACGAACTCCTACCTACCGGACGTGGTGACAGCTCACTGTTGTGAGCGGAAGAGCCAGGCCTGTTGTTCGATGGTGTGGCCGGTGGTGATGAGTAGGTCCTGGGTGATGGGGTCGTCGGCGGTGGCCTCGATCGCCTGGTGGAGCCCGGCGGCAGTGGTGGAGAGGATTTCGGTGATCCTCTTGATCACGATGTCGTCTCGTAGGGCGCCGCTGTCGAGTTGGGGTAGTCGGCTGGTGGCGGCGATCGTGTTGCTGCGTCCGTCAGGTGCGGTGCCGATGGTCGCGGCTCGCTCGGCGATGGTGTCGGCGTGTTCGCGGGTCGCGTCGGCGAGGGTGTCGAGTTGCTGGTGTAGGGGCAGGAAGCGGGGTCCGGTCAGATTCCAGTGCGCCTGCTTGGCGAGGAGGGTGAGGTCGAGTAGGTCAACGAGGGTCTGCTGCAGGATGGGGCCAACGTGGCCGTCGATGGCGTATGTGACCTGGTTGGTGGCCGTGATGGACATCAGTGAGTCCTTCTCGTTGTTTGGCGGCGCGGGGGGCCGTCGTGGCGGTTGGCGCGGGCCCGTCCGGTACTGGGCGTGGGCGGTGAGTGGTGCGGGGCGGGCCGACCGCACGTTGGGTGTGCGGCCGGCCCACTTTTTCTGGGTGGTTAGAGGCTGTTGACGAAGGTGAGTAGGTCGTTGTTGAGCTGCTGTTTGTGGGTGTCGGTGATGCCGTGGGGGCCGTCGGGGTAGATCTTGAGGGTGGAGTTGGTGACGATTTCGTGGGCTTCCTTGGCGGAGTTTTCGATCGGTACGACCTGGTCGTCGCCGCCGTGGATGATGAGGGTGGGTACGTCGATGCGTGTGAGGTCTTCGGTGAGGTCGGTTTCGGAGAAGGCTTTGATCGAGTCGTAGGCGGCTTTGTGGCCGGCCTGCATGCTCTGGAGCCAGAAGGTGTCCTTCATGCCCTGCGATACCTGGGCGTCGGGGCGGTTGGCGCCGAAGAAGGGTCCGTTGGCGAGGTCGCGGTAGAGCTGGGAGCGGTCGGTGAGGGAGCCTTCGCGGAGGCCGTCGAAGACGTCGATGGGTACGCCGTTGGGGTTGTCGGGGGTTTGGAGCATCAGTGGGGTGACGGCGCCGATGAGGGCGACCTGGGCGATGCGGTCGGTGCCGTGTCGGCCGACGTAGCGGGCGACTTCTCCGCCGCCGGTGGAGAATCCGACGAGGGTGGCGTTGTTGAGCTTGAGCTTTTTGATGACGGTGGCGAGGTCGTCGGCGTAGTGGTTCATGTCGTTGCCCTCCCAGGTTTGGGAGGAGCGGCCGTGGCCTCGGCGGTCGTGGGCGATGACGCGGTAGCCGTTGTCGGCCAGGTGCATCATCTGGGATTCCCAGCTGTCGGAGTTCAGGGGCCAGCCGTGGCTGAAGATGACGGGTCGTCCGTCGCGGGGGCCCCAGTCCTTGTAGAAGATGTCGACGCCGTCGCGGGTGGTGACGAAGCCCTCGTTACGGTCTGATCGTTTTCCGGCGGCGGCGGGGTCGGCCTGGGCCTCGCTGGCGTTGTTGGTGGCGATGGCGGTGCCGCCGGCGGCGATACTGAGCACGGCCACACCGGCCAGCAGCGCGGCCCACACGGGACGACGGCGAGAGCGACCGGAGCCGGTTTCGGCGGCGGGGGTGGGGTTGGTGTCGGGGTTCATGCGACTGTTCCTTGTATGACAGCGGTCCGGGGGACCGGAGATGGGTTGGTGTGACGAGCTCCCCACCCTGGGCAGGGGTGGGACTGAAGCGTGGGGTTGTCAGGGCAGCTCCCCAAGAGGGCAGGCGTCGGCTCCGGGTGTGGTGCCGACGCCTGCCCTGGGCGTCTGGCTCCGGGTGTGGTGCCGACGCCGGTCCTCGCCGGGGCTGGGGCGTGTTTTCCCCGGCGGGGTTACTTGGCGAGGAAGGTCAGCAGGGCCTGGTTGACGTCGTCGGCGTGGGTCCAGAGCAGGCCGTGGGGTGCGTTGGTGATTTCGACGTAGTCGGCGTCGGGTAGCTGCTTGTGGAACTCGCGGGCGGTGGCATCGATGGGCAGGATGTTGTCGGCGGTGCCGTGCAGGATCAGGGCGGGTACGTCGATCTTGGGGACGTCGGCGCGGAAGTCGGTGATCCAGGTGGGTACGGCGGCGGCGGAGGCGTACCAGGACGCGCCGGTGGCGATGTTCCAGCTGTTGCGCAGGGCTTCTTCGGACAGGCGGGTGCCGAGGGTGTCGTCGGTGTTGAAGAAGTTGCGGTAGAAGTCGGTGAAGTAGGCGTAGCGGTCGGCGGTGACGGCGGCGGAGATGCCGTCGAAGACGTCCTGGGGCACGCCGGTGGGGTTGTCGTCGGTCTGTAGCAGGAATGGTTGCAGTGAGGCCAGGAAGGCGGCCTTGGCAACCCGGGCGGAGCCGTAGCGGCCGAGGTAGCGGGCGACCTCGCCGCTGCCCATGGAGAAGCCGACCAGGACCACATTCGTGAGGTCGAGGGTTTCCAGGACGGTGTTCAGGTCGGCGGCGAAGGTGTCGTAGTCGTAGCCGATGGTGGGTTGGCTGGACTGGCCGAAGCCCCGCCGGTCGTAGGTGATCACCCGGTAGCCGGCCTTGAGTAGGGCCGCGGACTGCTTCTCCCAGGAGTGCCCGTCCAGGGGGTAGCCGTGGATGAGGACCACCGGCTGTCCCTGACCGTGGTCCTCGTAGTACAGGTCGATGTTGGTGCTGTTCTCGGTTCCCACGGTGATGTACGGCATGACGACCTCCCAAGATTGGAGAACCTTCGTTCTCTCGCGCTGGAAAGAACTTTAGAGAACGAACGTTCTCGGTGCAACTCCTCGGTCGGTATACCCGCCGTGATCAGCGCCACACGAGCGGGGAAGCAGGAGGTGCGCTGTCGGCTGAGTCGGATTCCACCGCTGATCGAGCCCGAGACCGCAGCTGCGACCCCACCCGGGCGGCTGCGACCGACTGCTGGATCTCCTCCGCGATGAGGTCGGCGTTGATCCCCGCCCCCGCGTGGGCGCCGCTGGCCGCGGCGCCCACGGGGTGGGCCAGGTCGATGAGGTTGCCGGCGGCCCACACCCCCGGGACCTCGGTGCGTCCCGTCGGATCGGCCGGGATCTGCTCGCCGGTGATGATCGGATGGTCGACTGGTCGCAGTCCGAACCCCGCGAGTAGCTCGGCCCGTGGGACCACCCGCGGCGCGATCGCCAGGGCGTCCAGACCGACCACGGTGCCATCGGTCAACCGCACCCCGACGAGTCGGTCGTCGGCGACCTCCAGCGCCACCACGGCGCCGGCCACCAGCCGCACACCGCAGGCGGCGAGCTGCTCGGCCTGCTCCGAATCCGGGCCATCCGACAGGTGGGTGAAGTACGTGACGTCCTTGCTCAGTCGTCGAAACATCAGCGCCAGGTGCGCCGCCATCGGGCCGGTGCCGAGCACGCCGATGGCCTGGTCCCGAACCTCCCAGCCGTGGTGGTACGGGCAGTGGAACACGTCGCGGCCCCACCGTTCCCGCAGTCCTGGGATGTCCGGCAGCAGGTCGATCACCCCGCTGGCCACCAGCAACCGACGGGCCCGCACCGACCGGCCGTCGGCCAGCGTCACGTTGAAACGCTCACCGTCACGTGTCGCAGCTGTGACCTCGCCGTCAACCACGTGGCCCCCGTACCCACGCACCTCGGCCCGGCCGCGCGCCAGTAACTCGGTCGGCGACATCCCATCCAGGGCCAACATCCCGTGCATCCGCTGGACCGGGTCGCTGCGAGGGATGCCGGAGTCGATCACCACCACCGAACGGCGGACCCGTGCGAGCGTCAGCGCCCCGCTGAGGCCGGCGACGCCGCCGCCGACGACCACCACGTCGTAGCTGTTCTCCAGTTGATCGATCATTCTGTCCCCCTTCCGGACAACCCTGCGAATGCAGGGCGAGGGGGTCAAGATCCTTCGCTATTTCAGCAAAGTTACTTATGTCAAATGACGCATGATTAATGAACTTCATCTGCTCCGGGGCAGATGTCGTGGATGGGTAAGGCATGGGAGGGCTCGAGGAGCGCGTTGCCGCGGCCCGTATCCAACCCCGCCTGGTCGGCGAATCCGGACCGCCGTTTCGGGAACACGTGCCACGGTGGTCGGTCGGACACGGACCAGGCTCTGCTGGTCTGTCGGGTCGCGCGGTGCACGCGGGCAGGGCTACGAAGCGGCGTGGGCGATGTCGGAACGTCGGTCGGTGCGCGCGATCCATTTGCCGTAACAGCAACTCAGTTTGCTAGGTGGTCGTTGCCCGCGCATGGTTGCCCCTGGGAGGTGGTCAGAATGACCGATCAGCTGGAGAACAGCTACGACGTGGTGGTCGTCGGCGGCGGCGCCGCTGGCCTGAACGGGGCACTGATGCTTGCGCGGTCCCGCCGTTCGGTGGCGGTGATCGATTCGGGTGCCCCACGTAACGCCCCGAACGCTCTGGGCGTGCATGGGTTGCTGGCGCGTGAGGGGGTGTCGCCGACCGAGTTACTGGCGCGCGGTCGGGCCGAGGTGCGTGGGTACGGGGGCCACGTGGTCAACGGCGAGGTTGCCGACGCGGCACGCGAGGGTGACGGGTTCACGGTCACCCTGGTCGACGGCAAGTCCGTGCTGGCTCGCCGGTTGCTGGTGACGACCGGGTTGGTCGATCAGCTGCCGGAGATTCCCGGACTGCGGGAACGGTGGGGCCGTGATGTACTCCACTGTCCGTACTGCCATGGTTGGGAGGTTCGGGACCAGGCCATCGGCGTACTGGCCACCGGGCCGATGTCGGTGCACCAGGCGCTGCTCTTCCGGCAGTTGAGCGGTGACGTCACGTACTTCACGCATCAGAGCGCTGGTCCGGACGCGGAGCAGGCCGAGCAACTCGCCGCCCGGGGCATTCGGGTGGTGACCGGCGCTGTGGCGGCGGTGGAGGTCGCCGACGATCGGCTGGTCGGGGTGCGTCTGGATGACGGCACGGTGGTGCGCCGTGACGCCCTGTCGGTCGCACCACGGCTGGTGGCGCGGGCCGGGTTTCTGGCGGGGCTCGGGCTGCAGTCGGTCGACCATCCCAGCGGGGTGGGTGAGTACGTTCCGGCGGACCCGTTCGGGCGCACCGAGGCCGCCGGCGTGTGGGTCGCGGGTAACGTCTCCGATCTGGCCGCTCAGGTGGGTGCTGCCGCGGCTGGCGGTGCCGTCGCGGCAGCGGCGATCAACATGGATCTGATCGCGGAGGAGACCCGACAGGCGGTCGCGGCCTTCCGGTGACCCGATACCGCATCATCGCCGGTCCGCTGTGTTTACGCCGAGTGCCCGGACGACAGTTGCCAGCGCTCCAACGGCCCTGGTGGGAGTAGCGCTCGACGACGAGTTGTTCCTGGCAGGTCACCGGCACCTTCGACCGCATCGGCAGTCGGAGCAGCCGTGCGGTCACTGTAGCCGTCAGCCGCCCCGCCGCCCCGCTCGCAGAGATCTCGGATCAACTCGTCGCAGGCCGTACCGAAGACCTCGATGCGGTGAACCGTGATGTCTGTGACCGGATGATCGCCCGGCTTCCCGTAAGGCATGACCCCGATCGTGCCAGCCACCCTGAGGTGGTCGAGAGGGACCGCCACGAAGGTCGATGCCGGCTGAAGGCCGCCAGCAGACGGGAGGACGGGGGGCTGCTTCGTCTCGCAGGAACTCCCGGATCGGTCGGACCAGCGTCAGTATGCAGTAGGGGGCGCATCCATCAATTGGATGTGCCCCCTGACTCGGTCGGGGTGGCCGGATTCGAACCGACGACCTCTTCGTCCCGAACTCTCGGCGGGCCGGCCGGATCGGGTGTCATGCACGGTCGTCTGGCCTGTTGGGGTCGCTTCGGGTCGGGTTCGGTGGGCTGGGTTGCTGTACTTCGCTGCTGTACTGCTCGTCAATGAGGAACTGCCCGAAGTGGGCGCGCATGCGTAGCCAGTGCTGGCGGTCGTCGCAGGGGTGGAGTCGGCCGCAGCGGCACAGGCTCAGACCCAATTCGGCGTGCTTGATCAGCAGGATATCCGCATAGGCCACCTGCGCCTTGGCGTACTCTCGAAAGGCCGTCGAGGTGTAGATGATTCCCATCGGTCACCGCCCCGCACTGCGGCGGTGGCGCCAGAGGAGTTCGGCGAGGCTGTCCACGGCGTCGATGTCCCCGGCCGTGAGTCGCTGGCGGGTGACGGCGATCCAGGGCGGCGAGGCGGGGGTTGTTTCACCGCAGGCGGTTCGCATCCCCTCCTGGGCGAGTTGGGCCAGCCGGCAGGGATTGCGGTGGTTCTCATGCCAGCAGCCGGCGACCACGCAGAAGCCGGAGCTGTCTGGCCGGTGGGCCTCCCAGAGGGCGCGGGCCAGTCGCCACAGTAGGCGGCGCCGGCACTCTGTGGGCGGCTCGATGGGCGGATTGTCGACATCGAAGAACATGCGCCGACCATCCCGCCCGGCGACGGACCGCCCCATGGCCAGCGGTCATGTCACGGTGACATGGGACGGCTCGACCAGCGTGAATGGTCGCCCTAGGCTGTCGGCCGGAACACCTTGAGTAGTCGGAACGCGACGCGGGGAGCTGCCATGCTGCTCGATCCACTGCGAATACCGGAGGATGCGTGGTCGCACGGCGCGGTGCTGGCCGCCTTGGCCGCCCGCGACATCGGCGCGCTGTTCCGTCTGATCGCCAGCCTCACCGGGGCGAGTCAGAGCCAGATCGGGGCCGCCGTCGGGCTGGAACAGGGCTACGTCAGCCGCATCATGGCCGGCCGCAAGGTCACCTCCATCGACGTCCTGGAGCGGATCGCCGACGGCTGCCGGATACCCAACCAGGCGCGAATCACGATGGGCCTGGCGCCCCGACAGGCCACATCTCCGGCCACCCCCGGCCGGCTCACCCCCGGCCGGCTCACCCCCGGCCGGCTCACCCCCGGTGGGCTCACTCCCGGTCGGCTCGGCGAGCCGCCGGCCAACCGGACCTGGCAAGACGACGTGCGCAGTGCCGCAGAGCTTTGACGAGGTGACGTGAACCGTCGAGACGTACTCCGGCAGGTGGCCTTCCACTCCGCCGGCTACACCCTGCCCGCGCTGCGCTGGTTCACCGCCCCCGACCCGGCTCCGGTCACCCAGCCCGGCCGCAACGCGGTCGGTCAACCGGAGATCGACACCATCCGCGCCATGACCGGCACATACCGCCAGCTGGACAACCAGTACGGCGGCGGGCACGCCCGCGACACTGTCGCCCGCTACCTCCACCAGGAGGTGACCCCGCTGCTCACCGACGGCCGCTTCGACCACCCCACTGGCCAACGGCTACTCAGCGCCGCCGCCGAACTGGCCCAACTCGCCGGCTGGCAGGCGTACGACACCGCCCAACACGGCATCGCCCAGCGCTACCTCACCCTCGCCCTGGACTTCGCCCACGCCGCCGCAGACGACGGCCTCGGCGCGGAGATCCTCGCCGCGATGAGCCACCAGGCCACCTACCTCGGTCACACCACCGCCGGCCTCGACCTCGCCCGCGCCGCCGGCCAGACCGCCCACCGCGCCGGACTTCCCGTCCTGACCGCCGAAGCCCACGTCATGCAAGCCCACGCCCTGGCCAAAGCCAACGACGAACGAGCCTGCGCCACCGCCCTGCACCACGCAGAACAAGCCCTCGACCGAGCCGACCGCAGCGCCGACCCGCAATGGCTCAGCTACTTCGACGAGGCATACCTGTCCGCCAAGTTCGGCCACTGCTTCCACGCCCTCGGCCGCAACACCCACGCCGAACGCTTCGCCGCCCGATCCCTACGCATGAACGATCACTTCGTACGCGGCAAAGCCTTCAACCTCGCCCTACTCGCCAACATCCACGCCCACCAGGGGCAACCCGAACGGGCCTGCGCCATCGGCGCACAGGCCCTGACCCTGACCACCCAACTCCGCTCCGCCAGAGCCGTCCGCTACCTCCGCGACCTGCAAACCCAACTCACCCCGCACCGGCGACTACCCGCCGTCCGGCACTTCACCGGCCGCATCAACGCCACCCTCGGCCCGCGACGCTGACCATCACAGTTCCCCCCGGGCCCTACGCGCGACCAGCTCCAGCACCGCGATCACCGTGCCGGCACCGACGATCTCCCCCCGGGACACCAACTCGTACGCCTCGTCGAGCGGAATCCACGCGATCTGCTCCGCCTCATTCACGTCCACCGGCGCACCGATGTGCTCAGCCTGCCGGGCCAGGAACAGCAGGTTCTCGGCGTCGGCGGTCCCGACCCAGGGCTGGAAGGACAACAACGGCTCGACCGCCTGGGGGCGCCAGCCGGTCTCCTCCTCGACCTCCCGCACCGCGCACCGCGCAGGGCGCTCGTCGTCGTCAAGATAGCCGCCGGGCAGCTCCCACACCCACCGGTCGAACACGAACCGGTGTCGCCGCATCAATAACAGGCGCTCCCGATCATCGAGCACGGCGACCATGGCCGACCGGGGAGCCCGGATCACGTACTGCTCGAAGCGAGCTCCATCCGGCAACTCGACCTCGGCGATACTCAGCCGCGCCCGCCGGGTGTCGTCCACGACCCGCTCGCCGTGGATGGTCCACCGGGTCAACTCCGTCGCCTGCTTCTCCACCACCCCGCCAGTATCTGCCCCGGCCACCTGACATGCACACAGGCGGCCACACCGCCCCAGCCGCCCGACCCTTCATTGTGTGAGTTTGGGCGCTTCGTCCAGCAGCGTCCGTCCAAAGCCGCGGCTTCGGGTAGCTGACTGCCGGAGGTTGCCCTCTTCCGGCCATGTTGCTGCCACCACTGCTGTCAGCAGCCCCCGATGCCGGAACGACATCAGAACCGGCGACGAGGCTCCTCGGCACGAACGCCGCCGTATGGAAGCGGAATGCCCAAGGCTCGCCAGAGGTCATGGAGCACCCGACCGACCCGTTCGCTGTCGTCTGCCGACAACTCAGCGATAGGCATGCCGGCAGCCTGGTGCTCGCCGATGTTGTAGAGCAGGTCGGCGATGGCCGCAGCTGTCGGTCGGTCAAGACGAAGAACCACTTCCTCTTCCTCGCGCATGTCCGGCATCGTATGGCCTCATCGGGATCCGGCGTACAGGTCGACTCGTCCATAGCCCACCAGGTCAGCCACCGCGACATGACACCTGGCCTGCGTGCTGCCGCTCGTTGTTGGCCATCATCGGTCGGCGTTCGACGGCCCGGTGACGGCCCAGACGCGGCCCAGCGGCATACAAGGCGGGCCTTTATGCCGCCGACAGTCGATCACGTATCTCGCGTAGACCGGTCTCTAGCGCCGAGAGGTCGGGACAACTTCCGAAACGGGGGTCAAGCGCCGACAGGTACAGTCGTTCAAGAGCCGCCCCACCGCCCCGCTCGCAGATCTCCCGGATCAACTCGTCGCAGGCTGGGCCAAAGACCTCGATACGGTGAACCGTAACGTCTGTGACCGGGTGATCGCCCGGCTTCCCGTTTGGCATGACACCGATCGTGCCAGCCACCCTGAGGTGGTCGAGAGGGACCGCCACGAAGGTCGATGCCGGCTGAAGATCGCCAGCAGGCGGGAGTGCGGGACTGCTTCGTCTCGAAGGAACCCCCGGATCGGCCGGACCAGCGCCAGTATGCACTAAGAGGGCACATCCAATCGATGGATGTGCCCTCTTACCTGGTCGGGGTGGCCGGATTCGAACCGACGACCTCTTCGTCCCGAACGAAGCGCGCTACCAAGCTGCGCCACACCCCGAGGCGTGCCGACAAATACTAGCCCACCCGATCCGCGGGTCAAATTCGGTATCCCCGTGGCGTCGCCGGCTCAGTGGGGGATCAGGGTCAGGATGCTCGCCTCGGGCGGGCAGGCGAAGCGGACCGGCGCGGTCGGATGGGTGCCGAGGCCAGCCGAGACGTGCAGCCAGGAGTCCGAGCCGGGCCAGCGGTGCAGGCCCTTGGCCATCGAGCGGTGCAGCCCGCAGTTCGTCACCAGGGCTCCGACCCCCGGTACGCAGACCTGACCGCCATGGGTGTGTCCGGCGAGTAGCAGGCTGAACCCGTCGGCGGCCATCTGGTCCAGCACGGCCGGCTCCGGGGAGTGGCTGAGGGCGATCGAGAGGTCGGCCGAGGGCGAGACCGGGCCGGCAACGGACGCGTAGTCGTCCCGCTCGATGTGTGGGTCGTCCACCCCGACCAGCTCCACCAACCGCCCGCCGGCCTTGAGCGTGGTACGGGCGTTGCTCAGGTCGGCCCAGCCGGCACCGGTGAAGATGTCCCGCAGTTCGTCGTAGGGCAGGGTCACGCCCTCGGTGTACTCGCGGTCGGGCAGGAAGTAGGTGAACGGGTTCTTCCAGACCGGGCCGGTGTAGTCGTTGGAGCCGAAGACGAAGGCGCCCGGGCGGTCGAGGAGCGGCTGTAGCGCGCACAGGACCCCGGGCACCGCGTCGGGGTTGGCCATGTTGTCGCCGGTCACCAGGACCAGGTCCGGATCCAGCCCGGCCAACGACGCCACCCACTCCTGCTTGCGTCGCTGGTTGGGCATCATGTGCAGGTCGGACAGGTGCAGGATGCGCAGCGGCTCCGCGCCGGCCGGCAACACCGGCACCTCGTACCGCCGCAGGGTGAACATGTTGCGCTCGATCAGCGATGCGTACGCCAGGGTGGCCGCACCCACGACGGCGGTGCCGGCGGCGAAGCGGAATAGTGTGCGCTTTCCCATGGCTGACAGAGTAGTTTGACCGTCCATGGGTACCTTGAAGGACCGCCTGACCACGGACATGCGGGCCGCGCTGAAGGCGCGTGACGAAATGACCACCTCCACGCTCCGGATGGCGCTGGCCGCCGTCGGCGCGGCCGAGGTAGCCGGTCAGGCCAAGCGGGAACTCGATGACGACGAGGTGCTCGCCCTCCTGGCCAAGGAGGCGAAGAAGCGCCGGGAGGCGGCTGCCGCCTTCGCCGAGGCCGGCCGTGACGAGCAGGCCGCGAAGGAGACCGCTGAGGGCGTGGTGCTGGAGCGCTACCTGCCGAGTCAGCTTTCCGACGACGAACTGGCGGAGGTGGTCAGGACCGCCCTGACCACGGGTGGTTTCACCGGCATGGGGCAGATGGGCCCGGCGATGAAGGCCGCCCAGGCCGCGGTGTCCGGCCAGGCCGCCGGGGGGCGGGTCGCCGCCGAGGTACGCCGGCAGCTCGCCAGCTGACCTGGCGCCGGGTACGCGAAGGGGCGGTCACCCCGATCAGGGTGGCCGCCCCTTCGACGCCTCAGTGAGCCGCTAGTTGGCGGGGCGTTCCGTCGGTCTGCCGCCGGGCTGCCCGGTCGGTTCGGCCGGCTCGGTCGGCTCCGGGGCCGGACCGGAGCTGACCTTGATGGAGACGACGCTGCCCTTGGCGGTACGGCCGGTTGGGCTGGTCCCGGCGGCGGTGCCGGCCGGGCAGTTCGACTCGACCCGGTTCGTCGAGACGACCGCCGTGAATCCGGCGCCGGTGATGCGGGACTTCGCCTTCTCCACGCTGACGCACTTGACGGTCGGGATAGTCCGCTGGTCCCCCAACTGGAGTTTCTTCTCCGGCGGGGTGAAGTCGATCCTGGGCTTTCCCTTCATCGCGTCGCGCAGCGTCTCGTAGACCGGCGGGTTGATGCCGGTGGCCCCTTCGTGGTCCATCTCCTGGTTGGTCTGCGGCCAGTCCGGGTCGGCCATGATCCCGGCGACCGCGTACTGCTTGGTCATCGCGACCAGGGAGGCGGTCTTGTCCTTGTCGGTGGTGCCGGACTTGCCGGCGACCGGGGCGTTAACGGTGCTTCGCACTTTGCTGGCGGTCGCGCCGGCGCACTTCGTCGTGGACGACTTGTCGCCGACGGGGCAGCGGGCGGCGTCCACGGCGGCGCGGGCCACCTCGGTGCTGATCCGCTGTTCGCAGCGGGGGTTGGCGATGTCGAGCTTGTTACCTGCCGCGTCGCGGATCTCCTGCACCGGGGTCGGTTCGCAGTAGAGCCCTTCGGCGCCGAGGGTGGCGTACGCGTTGGCCAGCTCCAGCGGCGTGGTCTGGGAGACGCCGAGGGTGAAGGCACCCCACTGGTGGGCGCCCCTCTCCTCCAGGTCGAGGTCCTCCTGGCTGCGGAAGGTGATGCCGAGCTTCTTGGCGACCTCGACCACCTTCTCCGCTCCCACCTGCTGCTGGAGGGGGACGAAGTAGGTGTTAACCGACCTTCCGAATGCGCTCCACATGTTGTGCACGCCAGCCATGCTGGGGTTTGCGTTCTCCGGGCAGTAGAAGTGGGTGCCCTCGCAGGCGGCGGGGCTGTTCTTCCGGATGATGTAGTCGGACCGGAACCGTTGCTCGGCGTTGATGGTGTGGCTGAGCGGGATGCCCTTCTCCAGCGCGGCGACCACGGTGAAGATCTTGAAGGTCGAGCCGGCCTGGTAGCCGGTGATGCCGTCACCGCCGGTGAGGAGCGGGTTGACGGTGTTCGGATAGTTGCCGAGCGCCCCGGTTTCGCGCTTCGCCGGGTTGCTGTGTGGCTTGTTCTCCGGGTTGTCCGGGTCGTCGAGCTGGTAGTTGCGGTTGGTGGAGAGAGCGCGGACCCGGCCGGTGCCGGGCTCGACCACGGCGAGCATCCGCGCGGCCTTACTGGTGGCGGGGAGGCTCTTTCGGACCGCCTCGTCGGCGGCCTGCTGGACCTGGGGCTCCATCGTGGTGATGACGGTGAAGCCGCCGCTCTTGAGTCGCCGTTCCCGGTCGTAGGTGGTGGAGCCGAACGCCTCCTGATCCATCCACCAGCGGTAGAAGTAGTCGCAGAAGAATCCCCACTCCTGCGTGTTGGTGTCGACGCAGCCGTTCGGCGCCCGCTTGCCGACGATCTTCGGCTTGCTGGCCTTGGCCGTCTCGGCCTCTTCCGCGGTGATGGCTTTGATCTTCACCATGTGGTCGAGGATGTAGTCGCGCCGGGCCACCGCGCTCGGGTAGCCGCTGGTGGTGGTCGGGTCCAACGAACTGGGAGCTTTGACGAGGCCGGCGAGGAGCGCCGCCTCGGCGATGGTGAGCTCGCTCGGGGGCTTGGCGAAGTAGACCTGACTGGCGGCGTAGATGCCGTACGCGCCGTTGCCGAAGGCGGCGATGTTGAGGTAGCGCAGCATGATCTCGTCCTTGGAGAACTGCTTCTCCACCTGCAGGGCGAGGTTCATCTCGCGGATCTTGCGGGCGCTGGTGTCCTCGGTGGCCGCGACGACGTCGGCCGGGTGCGTTGCCGAGTACGCGATGGCGAGTCGGACGTACTGCATGGTCAGCGTGGAGGCGCCCTGCTGGTCGGCGCCCTCCTGACTGTTGTTTACGAAGGCTCGGACGACGCCGTTGAGGTCAACGCCGTTGTGCTCGTAGAAGTCGTGGTCCTCGGCGGCGAGGATCGCCTTCTGCATGGCTGGCGCGATGTCGTCGATCTTGGTGATGTCGCGGCGGTTCTCGTCGTACATCGTGGCCAACGGTGTCTTGCCGTCAGCGGCGAGTAGGCGGCTCATCTGGGGGCCGGCCGCGTCCACGAACAGCTCGGGGAGGGCATCGAAGGTCTCGGCGCCGGCCTTCGCGGCCAACCCGGACAGCGCCACTGCGGGGAAGGCCGCCGCGGCGACCACCACTCCGGCGAGTAAGCCACAGACGAGTAACGATGCGGCATTGGTCAGCACATTATGATCACGTTTCCGCATCCAGGTCACCTCGACAGGGTAGCGAACCGGCGACGAGCGGCGCGGGGCGGCTTTTCCCCATTTCCTGCGCACGCCGTCCTCGTTGTGCTAAACGCACGACCCCCGGTAGGTGGTTGCGGACCAGGCGTCGCCGAGTCTCCTCTTGGCGCGGGATGGGCGTCCAGCGTTTTCATGGACCTCGGTGGGGTATGCGGGCGGCAGCAGGCCCGGTAAGCCGGGAGTGTCCGGAATAATCGATTTTGCCGACAACGTTGCGTAATCGTGCAACTACAGAGCATGATGGGAGCGGCGACAGCGCCACAGGTCGTCCGTGCCGCCTTGGGGGAGGTCGGTGGGGCGATCGGGGGAAACAGCCGGCTGGTCCGCGATGGGGTCGGTAGTACTGCAAGGGGGGACGTGTACAGATGGGCATGATCACTGACTGGCCGTCGCTGGCGGCATGTCAGAACGGGGACCCGGACGCGTTGTTCGTACAGGGCGCCGAACAGAACGTGGCGAAGCGGATCTGCCGAAGCTGCCCAGTCCGGTACGAGTGCCTGGCCGACGCGCTGGACAACCGGATCGAGTTCGGTGTGTGGGGCGGCATGACCGAACGTGAGCGACGGGCGCTGCTGCGTCGCCACCCGCAGGTCGCCAGCTGGCGCAAGATGTTCGAGGCCGCGATGAAGAAGAACGCCAAGGAGAAGGCCGACCGGGACAAGGTCCTGGCCGCCGCGGCTGGCTGACGACGTCACTCCGGGCGGCCGTGGGTCGGCTACGGGACCTCCGGGCCCGCCGCCGTCGACCACAGGATCATTCTGGACTGGCCAGCGAACCGATCGTCCGCAGCCCGTCGATGTCGTGGACATCGGCGGGCTGCGCGGTTATCGACGCCACCGGCACGGTCGGGAACGTCGCGGTGAACCGGGCAGCCACGCGCTGTTCGCGTACCGCCTGGTGGGCCAGCGCGGCGTGGGCCCGGAGCGCGTCCACAGTGCCGTCGTGGCCGCCCAGCCCGGCCAGCCGATCAGCGGCGGCCAAGCTCTCGTCGGGGCCGAGTTCCGGTGCCGCCGGGCGGTGCACCCGGTTGAGCACCAGCCCGGCGAGCGGCATCCGGTCGGCCCGCAGCCGGCTCGCGAAGTACGCGGCCTCCCGGATCGCGTCCGGCTCCGGCGCGGCGACCAGGAGGAACGCCGTCTCCTGGGCTTGCAGGATGCGGTAGGTCTGTTCCGCTCGTTGGCGGAAACCGCCGAACATCGAGTCGAGGGCTGCGACGAAGCCAGAGAGATCACTCAGTAACTGGGCGCCCAGTACCTTCTGGACAACCTTCGAGAACATGCCGAACCCCGCGGTGACGAAGCTGAACATGCTCCGTCCGCCCGTCCGGGCCGGGGCAAGCAGCAGCCGCAACATCCGGCCGTCCAGGAAACGGGCGAGGCGGGCCGGCGCGTCGAGGAAGTCCAGCGCCGAGCGGGAGGGCGGAGTGTCCACCACGATCAGGTCCCACTCGCCCCGGGCGTGCAGCTGCCCGAGCTTCTCCATCGCCATGTACTCCTGAGTGCCGGCGAAGGTGGAGCTCATGGCCGCATAGAACGGGTTCGCGAAGATCTCCGCGGCCCTCGCCGGGTCGGTGTGCTGGAGCACCACGTCGTCGAAGGTGCGCTTCATGTCGAGCATCATGGCGTGCAGCTCACCGCCGCTGGCCTCGACGTCGATCCCCTTGACCTGGCGCGGAGTGTTGTTCAGCTCGGTCAGCCCCAGCGACTGGGCCAGCCGGTGCGCCGGGTCGATGGTGAGTACCACGGTGCGGCGGCCGTGCTCCTCCGCGGCCCGCAGCGCGAGCGCGGCGGCGGTGGTCGTCTTGCCCACCCCACCCGCGCCGCAGCAGACCACGATCCGTACGCCGGGGTCGGCGAGGATCCGGTCAACGTCCAGCGGCGGAGCCGCGTCGTCGGAAGGCACCAATCGAGCGTATCGGGCCGGGTTCACCAACGCTCCCGAGCCAACGGGAGGAGTGCGTCAAGCCGCCCGGACGAGCGCCGCGGCCAGCAGATCCAGACCCGCCCGGTCCACCCCGTCGGGCAGCAGCGGCAGCTCGACCAGTGGCAGGCCCAACTCGGCCAGGTCGGTCCGGAGCGAATCCTCCAGGTCGCGGCGGACCGACTGGTCGCGCGCCTCGGTCGCCAAGCCGGAGACGGTCGCCGCATCGGCGGGCAGCCCGGCGGCGAGCAGCCCGGCGGTGAGCTCCGCCGCGGTGACCGCGGGCCCGACCGGTGCCGGTGGTCGGGTGGCGTTGACGATGATCCGTCCGACCGGGAAACCCAGCGCGGCGAAGTCGGCGATGGCGTCCGCGGTCTCCTGGACCGGCATCTCCTCGAGCAGCGTCACCACGTGCACGGCGGTCATCGGGGAGCGCAGCAGTGCGGCGACCCCCTCGCTCTGGGTTTTGATCGGCCCCATCCGGGCCAACCGTGCGGTCTCGGCGGTGACGTTGAGGAACCGCGCGATCCGTCCGGTCGGTGGCGCGTCCAACACCACCGCGTCGTACACCCGCCGCTGGCCCCGAGTACGGGTGGTGGCCTCCTTCACCTTGCCGGTCAGCAGCACATCGCGTAGCCCCGGGGCGATGGTGGTGGCGAAGTCGATGGCGCCCAGCTTGCGCAAAGCCCGCCCGGCGCCGCCGAGCTTGTAGAACATGTCCAGATACTCGAGCAGGGCCTCCTCCGCGTCCACGGCGAGGGCCCGCACCTCGCCGCCGTCCGCGGCGGCGGTCAGGTGCCGTTCGGCGTAGGGGAACGGATCGGTGCCGAAGAGCTGAGCGATGCCCTGCCGGCCCTCGACCTCAACCAGCAGGGTGCGCCGGCCCCCGGTGGCGAGGGCGAGGGCGAGGGCGGCGGCGACGCTGGTCTTGCCGGTGCCGCCCTTGCCGGTCACCACGTGGAGGCGGGCCGGCCACTCGGTGCCGGCCGGCTCTGCCGGTCGCTGTGCTGCTCCCACCCGTCGAGCCTAACCAGGGGTCACCCTCCCGCCACCTCGCAGACCCGCCAACCCGTCGTCTTGACCACGGTGAGACGCAGGGGAAGATCGGCGACCTTCTCGTCGGCGGTGGTCATGGTGACGGTGGTGGTGATGATGGCCCGGTCCTCGGTCTCGTCGTCAACCGTCAGGGGGCTCCACCGGAAGTGCGGCCTCTTGTAGTCGGCCGCGTACTTCTCCACCTCGGCGACCTTCGCGGAGATCCGGTCCTGGTCCTGGGCGGCCGAGCAGACCAGGCTCGACGCCTGGGCCGCGTCCCGGTCCTGGTAGACGGCGGTGAGGAACTCCTCCACGACGGCCTGGGGCTCCTCGTTGCCCACGCCGTCCTCCACCGTGCCCACCGCCAGGAAGGCGGCGATCCCGCCACCGAGGCAGAGCAGCAGCGTCACCGCAAGCGCGATCGACGCGATCAGCACTCCGCGTCGGCGGCGGGGCGCCGGCGGCTGCTGGTTCGGGGGCTGGGCGGTGCCCGGTGCGGGGAAGGCCGCCGTGGGGTGTGGTGGGGGCGTGGAGGGGGTGCCCGGTGCGGGGAAGGCCGCCGTGGGGTGTGGTGGGGGCGTGGAGGGGGTGCCCGGTGCAGGGAACGCCGCCGTGGGGTGTGGTGGGGGCGTGGAGGGGGTGCCCGGTGCAGGGAACGCCGCCGTGGGGTGCGGTGGATGCGTGGAGGGGGTGCCGGCCGCGGTCGGGCCGTCGGGCTGACTGGTGGGATCACCGCTGGCTGGCTGGGACATCGCTCCCCCGGGGGATGGGACTGCGTCGGCTCGGCGAGGCGACGGGTGGCGGTATACCGCCGGCTACGACCGGAAGGGTAGCGGTTGGCCCGGCCATTGACATGACGCTGGTTCTGTCCGGAGCCCGTCAACCCCCGGACGTTGTCCGTAGTCCGTCGGCGCAGGTGTCACATATGTGACTTGACAGCCGGAATGCCGCGCGCCCTGTTGGCGGCCATCGACCAGCAGCCTACGTTCCGATGATGCCGGGATCGGGCCGTGGGCCGGGCCGAGCGGCGTGGGCACGATCAGGTACCAATCGCCGGAGGCAGGGCATGCACGACGTGGAGAACACCCCCCGGACCCAACTCCCGGCCGTGATCCGGCTGCCCGCCCCCGGCGGTGTTCCGGACCAGCCTGCTCTGCCGCTCCGGGACGAGGAGGAGCCGGGCTACGTGGTGCACCTTCCGGTCCGGGTCGCAGACCATGCCGCCGCCGTCGCGCTGGCGGGCACGATCGCCACCTCGTTGAGCTTCCTCGGTGCGGTGGACGCCGGCGAGACCACCGTCTCCACCGCGGACGACCAGAACAACCGGCACCGGGTCTTCTGCGACCTGCCCCTGCTGGACCGGTCCCGCTGCCCACGGCCCTTTGACCACGCTGGCCAGTGCGGCGAGGTGGTGGCCGAGCAACGTCCCGCGCCCCAGCCAGCCGCCGGACCGTAGGCTGTGCCCTGGAAAGAACCGCACTCCAGGAAAGAGAGCCTTCCAGCGATGCAGAAGTGGGAGTACGCCACGGTCCCGCTGCTGGTCCATGCGACCAAGCAGATCCTCGACAACTGGGGCGAGGATGGCTGGGAACTGGTGTCCGTGGTTCCCGGGCCAAACCCGGAGCAGCTTGTCGCCTACCTGAAGCGGGCCAAGGCATGACCGGGCCGCGCGCGAAGCTCGTCGAGTTGGGGCACGAGTTGCCCGAAGTGGTGCCCCCGGTCGCCAGCTACCTGCCGGCGGTGCAGTCCGGGCCGCACGTCTACGTCTCCGGCCAGCTACCGATGGCCGAGGGCAAGCTGCTCGCCACCGGCAAGGTCGGCGCTGACGTCTCCGCCGACCAGGCCAAGGAGCTGGCCCAGCGGTGCGCGCTGAACGCGCTCGCGGCGGTCAACTCGTTGGTCGGGCTGGAGCAGGTCGTCAGGATCGTCAAGGTGACCGGCTTCGTGGCGAGCGCCCCGGGCTTCACCGGCCAGCCGGGCGTCATCAACGGCGCCTCCGACTTCTTCGGCACGGTCTTCGGCGAGGCCGGTCGGCACGCGAGGAGCGCGGTCGGGGTGGCGGAGCTCCCCCTGGACGCGCCCGTCGAGGTTGAGGTCATCGTCGAGGTCGCGGCCTAGTCCCTGCCGCGATCTTGCACCTCCTGCCGGTCAAAACCCCTGAACGGGTACGAAGCGGAGGTTGGCGGTGCAAGATCGCGGAGGCCGCTGCCGGTGGTCGTACGATCTCAGCCATGAGCGGGCACTTCACGGCGCCGGCGACAGCTCTCGCGGGCGCGCTGCCGGGGTGGGTCACGCTGCTGCGGGCTCCGAACCCCGGGCCGATGACGTTGACTGGGACCAATACCTGGGTGCTACGCGCCGCCCCCGGTGAACCCGCGGTGGTGATCGATCCCGGACCGGCCGACGAGGCGCACCTGGCCGCGATCGCCGCCCAGGGGCCGATCGGGCAGGTGCTGATCACCCACGGGCACCCCGACCACACCGCAGGTTCGGCGCGCCTGCACGATCTGCTCGGCGGCGCACCCGTACGCGCCGCGGATCCGGCACACACCATCGGCGGTGCGCCGCTGACCGGGGACGCCGGCGACCTTGGCGGCGACCCACTGGAGATCCGCCTGCTGGGAACCCCCGGACACACCGCCGACTCGGTCTGCTTCCTCGCGACGCACGGCGACGAGCGGGTGGTCCTCACCGGTGACACCATTCTCGGCCAGGGCACCGCCGTGGTCGCCCACCCGGACGGGCACCTCGGGGACTACCTGGACAGTCTGGAGCTGCTCTCGACGTACGCCGGAATCCCGGCCCTGCCCGGTCACGGCCCGGCGCTGGCGGACTGCGGCGCTGCGGCGGAGTTCTACCTGGCCCACCGGCGGGCCCGACTCGACCAGGTCCGGGCCGCGCTCGACGCCGGTGCCCGCACCGCCGCCGAGGTGGTGGCGGTCGTCTACGCCGATGTCGACCGGTCGCTGTGGTGGGCCGCCCAATGGTCGGTCCGGGCGCAACTGGCGTACCTGGGCCGGGAATTCGGCGCCACCGATGCGGAGTTGGAGCAGAAGTGACCTGCCCGGTGTGCGGAACCGTCGCGGTACCCGGTGCCCGGTTCTGCCACAACTGCGGTGCCGCGCTGCCTGCTGCGGCGACGCTCCCCGCCACCGAACGCCGCGTGGTCACCGTGCTCTTCGGTGATCTGTCCGACTTCACCTCCTGGTCGGAGGATCTCGACCCGGAGCGGGTCGGCGCCGTCACCGACCGGGTGCTCGCGGCGCTGGCCGGCGCGGTCAAGACCTTCGGCGGGCACGTCGACAAGCTGACCGGGGACGGCATCATGGCGGTCTTCGGTGCGCCGGTGGCGCACGAGGACGACGCCGAGCGGGCCGTTCGGGCGGCGCTGTCCATGCAGCGGGCGGTGCGCCGGGTCCTCGACGACGAACGCGGTGGCGGCGGGCCACTGGGCCTGCGGGTCGGCCTCAACACGGGGGACGTGATCGCCGGGATCCAGGCGGCCCTCGAGTACACGGTCATCGGAGACACGGTCAACACCGCCGCCCGGCTCGCCGACGCGGCGGCGGTCGGCGCGGTCTACGCCGGGGACCGGACCGCCGCCGCCACCCGGCACATCGCCTCCTGGCGGGCGCTGCGCCCGCTGCGGCTGAAGGGCAAGCGCGAGCCGGTCGCGGCGTACGAGCTGCTTGGCCTGCTGGACGCCACGGGCACCCGGTCCGGGTTGGGGGACGAGGCGTCCTTCGTCGGCCGGGAGACCGAGATCGGGCGGGTGGCGGGCCGGCTCGCCGAGGTGGTTGACCGCGGTGAGCCCCGGGTACTGCTGATGACCGCCGAGGCCGGTATCGGTAAGTCCCGCTTCGCCGCCGAGGTGGAGCGTCTCGCCGCCGGCTACGACGTGGGCGCCGGTCGGTTCGCGGCGTACACCGGCGCGCGGGTGCTCTCCGTGCGCTGCGTGGCGTTCGGTGAACGGCGCCGCCTCGCTCCCCTGGCGGACCTGGTCCGTGCCGCGGTCGGCCTGCCCACAGACTCGGCCACCGCGCTCACCCGACCGGCGGTCGAGGAGCGACTGCGTCGACTCGGCCAGCGCCTCGGCCGTGCCGGTGGCGATCCCGCCCCGGTCGCCACCGAGCAGTTGCTTGCCCTGCTCGGCTACGCGGAGCTGCCCAGCGGGCCCACCGACCAGGGCGAGTGGCGTTCGGCGAGTCAGTCCGCCGACGGCGACGCGGTGCCGAACGCCGTCGCCGACCTGCTCAGTGCTCTCGCCGCGGAGGCGCCGCTGGTGGTCGTGGTCGACGATCTGCACGACGCGACCACCGAGAGCACTCACGCGCTCGGTGAGACCCTGTCCCGGCTCGTCGGCCCGGTGCTGGTGCTGCTGCTGGGCCGGCCGGAGCTGGTCCGCACGGCCGGTGCGCTGACCCGGGTGGCCGACGCCGAGGTTCATGCGCTGCCGCCGCTGCGCGGTGCGGATGCCGCGCGGCTGCTCACCAGCTACCTCAGCGGGGGCCGGCTACCACAGGTTGACGCCGATCGCCTGCTCGCCACCGCGCAGGGTAACCCGTTCTACCTGGCCGAGCTGGTCACTCTGCTGATGGAGCGGGGCGCGCTGACCGTCGGCGCCGCCGAGGACTGGCAGCTCGCGCCGGGTTCACTCGGCAGCCAACTCCTCTCCCGTGACCTCGCGGCCGTGCTCGCCGCGCGAATCGACGCGCTGCCGCCGGACGCCCGTTCGGTGCTGCGGGACGCGGCGGTGGTCGGCGACACCGTACCGGCGGGGGCGCTGGAGGCGCTGCGAGAGCAGCGCAGCGGTTGGGACGGCCGACCGGCCGCGGTGGCCGCCGTGGAGCTGGAACGTGCGGTCGAGGAGTTGTTACAACGCCGGATGTTGCACCGCGCGTGGTCCGGCCACACGTTCGCCACCCCGCTGATGCGGGAGGCGGCCTACGCCGGGGTCAGCAAGGCCGAACTGGCCGAACGGCATGCGGCGCTCGCCCGCTGGGCGGCGGTCGATCCGCCGACCGGTACCCCTGCCTCCGGTGGGTTCACCGAGGCCGCCCGGGACGACTTCGTGGCCGGGCACGTGGAGCGGGCGACCGCACTCGCCGACGCGGTGGGTCTGCGTCCGGACGCACCGGCGCGGGCCGTGGTCCCGGTCGGGGTCGCCGCGTTGGGCCACGCCGCCCGCCGATCGATGCACGCCGGGGAGCCGCTGCTGGCGGTGGAGTACGCCGAACGCGCCAGCGAGCTGGCCGCCGACGGGGTCCCGGCGGCCGACCGGGTGGTGCACGCGCGGGCGCTACTCCAGATCGGCAAGGCGGCCGACGCTCTCGCGAACGCGGAGAAGATCGCCGCCAACGCCGGGGATGAGGCCGCCACCCGGGTCAGTGCGCTGCTCCTGGCCGGGCAGGCGCATCAGACGATGGGCGACCCGGACCGGGCGATGAGCTCCTGGGAGGAGGCGTTGCAGGTCGCCTCGGCCCACGAGCTGCCGACGCTGCGTGCGGCGGCGATGCGGCGGCTCGGGATGGCCGACTTCGTCGCCGGCCGGCTGGGGCAGGCGAGCAGCCGGCTCGCCGCGTCGTACCAGACCAGTCTCGCGGTGCAGGATCGCCGTGGGCAGGCATGGTCGTTGCAGAACCTGGCCTGGGTCACCACCACCCGGGGCGACTTCGCCGGCACCGACGCGGTGCTCGGCCGGGCCGCGCGGTTGTTCGCCGAGCTGAAGGATCCGTACGGGCGGGCCTGGCTGCGGGGCACCACCGCCTTCGCCCGGCTACTCGCCGGCCGGCTGCATGAGGCCGGCCGGCTCGCCCGGGCGTTCCTGCCGTTCGGCGAGCGGGTCGGCGAACAGTGGGCGGTCGGCACCCTGCGGGCGGTGGAGGCGTTCGCCACCGCCGAGCTGGGTGATCTGGCTGAGGCCGACCGGGCGGCCCGCCGGGCGTACCGGGACTTCGACGCCGCCTCCGACGAGTGGGGGCGGGGCTTCGCGCTGGTGGTGCGCGGCGTCATCGCCCGCGGCCTGGGCGAGCCGGAGCACGCCGCGGATCTGCTCACCGACGCGATGGGGTACGCCCGCCGTACCTCGCATCCGCTGTTGACCGGCATGGCGGGCACGCTGCGGGGGTTCGTGGCGTTGGACTCGGGCGACTACGACCTGGCCGAGCGGGAGGCGCAGGCGGTGCTGGCCGCCGTCGAACCGTACAACCCATGGGCGCCGGCGCAGGTGGCGCCGCGGGTACTGCTGGCCACCGCCCGGCTGGCGGCCGGTGATCCCGCCGCCGCGGTCGGCCTGCTCGCCCCGGTGGCGACCGCCGCGCAGACCACCCCGGCGTTGCTGTTCTCCCGTCGCCTGACGCTGGCCCAGTACGCCTCCGCCCTGCTCGCCCACGGGCAGGCCGAGCAGGCGCTGGACTGGGCGCGGCGGGCCCAGTCCGTCCCGGCGGAGGATGTGCGCAGCCAGGTGGTCGCCGCCGCGGTCCTGGCGAAGGCACTCGCCGCCACCGGCGAGTCGGTGGCGGCGCGGGACAGCGCCCAGGAGGCGGTACGCCTGGCGTACGCCACCGAGCAGCGGAGCGAGCGTCGGGCTGCGAACGTCCTTCTGGCCCGGTTACCCGCGGCCGACTGAGCTGGCGGTCGGTGCCGCCATCGGCGGCCGACTGGTCCGGCCGTCGTCGGTGGCGTCGTCGGTGGCAGATTTCGGTACTTCCGGTGATGCGGTACGGGGGCGGTGGTCGATAGCGTGGAGGCCGAGCGCGCTATCGGGATGGGGGCGCGCCGGACGGGAAGGGGTCAGATGAAGCTGCCGCGTTCCGCCGCCGGCTGGACAGTCACGGTCTTTGGCCTGCTCGCGTTGCTTCTGGGCGCGGTCGGGCTGATCTGGCCGGAGGTGCTGCTGCGGCTGCTCGGCTTCGAGGTGCTGGAGTCCCGAACGTCGGGTGACCACACCATTACCTTCCTGACGGCGTCCTCAATGGCCTCGTTCAACATGGGGGTCTACTATCTGCTCGCCTCGGCGACCGAGTGGCGGGCTTTCTTCCGGTTCACGGTCGGGTTCCGCCTCCTCACGTTCACCGTGTTCAGCGTCCTGGTGCTGGCGGACGTCGCTCCGGACCGGTTCTTCGGGGTGGCCGCCTGGGAGGCGCTGGGCGCGTTGGCGACCGCTGTGGGCCTGTGGTGGGATCGCCGCGGCTCGGGTGCCGCGGCGCCGGGCGGTGCCGTCTCGTCATCGGCCGACCCGGTTGGTCCGGCGTCCACCGCTGACGCGGTTCGCTGAACAGCCCGCCTGGTTCGGTATTTTCAAGCTGTGACCGAGGAGACCTCGCCTGGCGCGCTACCAACGCCCATCGTGCCCGGGCTGACCGATCTGCGGGTTTTTGCCCGGGGTGGTTACGCGACGATCTACAAGGCCACCCAGATCTCGGTAGGGCGCGAGGTGGCGGTCAAGGTAGAGAACCGCACTCTGGACAGCGAACGGGATCAGGCCCGGTTCCTCCGGGAGGCGCGGGCAGCCGGTCGGATGTCATCGCACCCGCACGTGGTTGACCTCTTCGATGTCGGGGTCACCGTGGACCAGCACCCGTACTTGATCATGGAGCTCTGCGACGGGTCGTTCGCCGAACGGATGCGTACCTCGCCGCTCGGCCCCGTGGAGGCCTGCGACCTCGGAGTCAAGATCGCCGACGCGATCGCCCACTCCCACGCGGCCGGCGTGCTGCACCGGGACATCAAGCCGGCCAACCTCCTCCACTCCCACTTCAACCCGGCGGTGCTGGCCGACTTCGGGCTGGCCGTCGTCGCCGAGCTGCGGGACGCAACAGTCGCCCTTGAGGTGCTCACCCCGGCGTACGCGCCGCCGGAGATGTTCAACCACAGCCCGCCATCACCGGCAGTGGATGTCTACGCCCTCTGCGCCACCCTCTACGCGGTGATGCACGGTCGTCCACCGCGTTGGCGGTCCGAGCGAAACCCCAGCCTGGTGACGGTGTTGGAGATGTTCCATCAGCCGGTACCCAGCCTACCCGGAGTGCCGGAGGAACTGGTCAACATCCTTCGGGCCGGCATGTCGAACGACCCGACGGCCCGACCCTCCGCCATCGAGCTGCGGGACCTGCTGGCCGCGCTGCCGACTGGGGGAACCGCCGCCAGCGCCCCTGCGGGGCCGGCCGCCGGCGGGCACCCCGGGACGGACCCGAGCGGGCATTCCGCAGTGGCCTCAGGCGGCCGGCCGACTCGCCCCGCGCCCCGAGCGCCGGTTGAGGACGCGCACCCGACCCTTCCCGACGCGGCCCGACGTCGGCGGCGCTGGTTCCTCGGCGGCGCGGGGGCGGCCGCCCTCCTCGCGGCCGGGGTCGGGCTCGCCGGCGGCCTGGGCGCGTCGCCATCGACCTCGAGCGCGGGCCGGACCGCGGAGCACACCCTCCGGCCCGCCTGCGCCCGGGCCGCGGAGCTACCGTCCGGGGCCCGGTGTGGAGACGAACTGGAGTGTTTCGGTCCGATCTGGGGCAGCGGGTCGCGGACTCCCGCGGAGCAGGTGCCCTGCTCGGGTGAGCACACCTGGGAGAGCTACGCCGAGGGCGAGCTGCCCCGGGCAGAACCCGGGCCCGGCTACGCCGACATCAGCGTCGACCCGAAGGTTCGTCGGGTGTGCAACGAGACCACCTTCAAGCTCGCCGCCGGCCTCACCCACACCGAGGGGTGGAAACTGGAGGTGCTGCCCCCGGGGGAGGCGGAGCGGACGTACCGCTGTGTGGCCGGGCGCGGGCTGGACGCGCTCGCCGCCCCGACGCTCGTGCGCTGAGCGTCGCGTGGTGACCTTGCCCGGAGATTGCCGATGACGACCGTGGAGGCCAGGTGAACATGGATCGGCCGGTCCTCTTCGACATCGACGGCACCCTCGTGGACTCGACCGAGGCGGTCACCACCAGTTGGCGTGCGGTCGCCGCTCGCTACGGCGTCGAGGTGGACGCCGTCCTGCGGGTCTGCCACGGCCGGCGCGACGAGGATGTGGTGCCGGAGTTCTTTCCGCCCGAGGCGGTCGCGTCGGTCCTGCGGGAGCTGGCCGACCTTGAGCTCTCCTACGCCGAGCTGGTGTGCCCGATCCCGGGGGCCGCCGCCGCGCTGACCACGATCACCGACGACAGGTGGGCCGTCGTGACGTCCGGGTCCCGTCCCCTCATGACCGCCCGGATGCGCGGTGCCGGTCTGCGAACTCCATCGATCTTTGTGTCGGCGGAGGACGTGCGCCGCGGCAAGCCCGATCCCGAGGGGTATCTGCTGGCCGCCCGGCAACTCGGCGTCGCCGCCTCGTCCTGCGTCGTGGTGGAGGATTCCCCCGCCGGCGTCGCCGCCGGAAAAGCGGCCGGGTCCGCGGTGGTGGCGCTGGCCACCACCCACGCCCCGGCGGAGCTGGCCCACGCCGATGTTGTCCTCGACGACCTGCATGAGCTGGACCGGGTGATCACATCTTTGCTGGCCTGAGGCCGGACCGGGAGCCTCAGGCGCTTTGCGCTGTGTTCGCCCCCGGCGGGCCATAACTGTGGTACTTGTCGCTCCGGCCGCGTGCTCGATCAGCAGGGTAGCGAAGGGAATTGAGCTCGGTCTTCTCGCGCAGGGCCGCGGCGAGGTCGACCTGGAGTACGTCTGTCAGTCGGAGCAGGTAGGCGAACACGTCGGCCAGTTCGTGCCGTACCGCCTCGGCCCGGGCCGGGTCAGCCATGACCGCAGTGGACTGTTCCGGGGAGAGCCACTGGAAGATCTCGAGTAGTTCCCCCGCCTCTCCGGCCAGTGCCATGGACAGGTTCTTTGGGTCGTGAAACTGTTCCCAGTCACGTTCCTGGGCGAAGCGCCGCAGCTGTTCTTGCAGCTCCTCCAAAGTCATCTGCCATGAGTACCACGTCAACCGGGGCGGGCTCCAACCCTGGTCCGCCCGGTCAGGCACAGGTCACTCGATTGGCACGGCCCCGTGAGCAGGGTCGCTTGTCGGCCCTGCCGGGGAGTGGGATACTCGCCCACCAACAGGTATATGTATCGGTCATTGTTCCCGGCTGCGCCGGTCAGCGGCACCTGGTCGCGTCGGGATGCCGGTCATCGGGGGGGGGGGGGGGAGCGTAGTCAGGAATGGCGGCCAAGGGTTCGTCGACACCGCTGGAGGCGTATTGGCCCGCGGCGGAGCTGGTGCGGGACATGGACCGGTCGGTTCGGAAAATCGAAGAATGCTACCGGGCGGCGCACAGCAAGGGAAAGGGGCCCTCGCAGAGCGAGGTCGAGTCGTGGCGGGAGAGCCTCTACGAAGTGGCGGCCACGCTGGTTGACCTTGACCTGGGGCAGGTCTGGATGTTCGTGGAGTACCGGGTGGGTGACATGGCTCCCATCGATGTGGTGCTCGCCGGAACGCATCCGTCCGGCGGCTTGAGCTATGCCGTGATCGAGCTGAAGCAGTGGAGTGCTATCGAGCGGCCCAACGCCCCGGACCCCGAGTGTCCGTCGTGTGGACCCGGCGGAGTCGATCGATACTGCAGACGGTGCACCCTCAGGCGGGTCTACGCGCCCTTCTACGGCAAGCACAAGGCGCACCCCGCCGTCCAGGTGCGGAAGAACCTCTGCACACTTCAGCGATACCACAGCATGTTCGACGATCGGTATGTCAACCTTGTCGGCGCGGCCTATCTACACAACCTCAAGGATCCGGACTCCCAATGGATCAGTCAGGTCGCGCCGTGTCCCGGGATCGAAACCTTCACGGCCCGGCAGCCCTCCGACCTGCGGAGCTTTCTGCGGGCGAACTTCAGCCCGGTGCCGGGGGAAAAGTCGGCCCAGGCGCTGCTCGAACGCCGCCGCTCGAACTCCCTGCTCACCGACGAAGTCGGAGCCATCGTCAACGGGCACACCCCGGTTCAGCCTGGTGGAAAACCAGCTGCGTGCCGTGACGGACGTGATGGACGCGCTTCGCACGTGTTCGTCGTTCGGTGCGAAGAAGGTGTTCGTCGTGACCGGACGGGCCGGCACCGGTAAGTCGCTCGTCGCGCTCACCCTCCTGGCTGACGCCCATGGGGACGGCTATGCGGCACGGTACGTGTCAGGGGGCGTCGCCTCACGGGAGACCTTCCGGCGTGCCGCCACGGGCTTGCGGGCCACCTTCGCCACCTTGAACAACGTCGCCGACCGAGTGGCGACCGATGAGTTGGACCTGATTCTGTGCGACGAGGCGCACCGGCTCACCGAGCGGCCGATGAAGGGTTCCTTCGTGATGCGCCCCGGCGAATCCACTGTTTCGGTGATCGTCACCCGGGCGAAGGTCCCGGTCTTCTTTGTCGACGGCGATCAGCGCCTGTTCGGGGAGGAGGTCTGGACCCCAGAGGCGCTGGTCAAGGAGATTCAACACCTCGGCGCGGAGGTTGTGCCGATCAGTTTGGACCGCCCGTTGCGCGCCGTCGGTAGCGCGACGTACGACACCTGGTCCCAGCGGTTCCTGTCGGACCAACCGGTGCGATGGAACCCCGATGTCGACACTGATCCAGAACCTTTCGAGCTCTACTACGCCGAGACCGCCGCCGCCATGGAGACGTTCCTGCAGAGCAAGGTCGCCGCCGGCTTCAGTGCCCGGATCTGCGCCGGGATGTGCTGGGAGTGGACCGACGATTCCGGGACGGTTCCGGATGTCAAACCGGAGGCGGGCTGGGCCCGTCCGTGGAACGCCGGTGACAACCACAAAACACCAGGCGTACCGAAACGGCGCTTCTGGGCCACTGAACCAGGCGGGTTTGGCCAGGTCGGTTGTGTGCACACCGTGCAGGGGCTGGAATACGAATGGGGCGGAGTGATCCTGGGCCCCGACCTGACCTGGAGTGGCAGCCGGTGGCTGTTGCACCGGAAGCACGTGCGCAGCAAAGCCCGGCTAATTGGGGACGATGCGGAACTCCTGCGGGCGATCCGAAACGCCTATGGTGTTCTCCTGACGCGTTCTATTCGTGGAACGGTGCTCTACTCGGTTGACCCGGCGACTCGGCAGCTCTTTGCTGACCTGGGAATTCCAAAGATCTGAGAGTCGGCTCGGTACTCCATTGCGGCTGCCTGACCGGCGGCCGCTCACCGTGGACGCGTGGTGGTGAGGAGGCGGCTCACCTCATCGCCGGCGGCCGCCGTGCCGCTGCCGCAGAGCGGCGATGCGGGCGATCTGTCAGCGTACGGGTCGGCGGGCTCAGCGTTCGCTCCGGAGCTGGCCGTGCTGCTCGGGTGAGTAGGCCAGCAGCCGTGACGTAGCTACTGGAGATAACTTATGGGGCATATGAGGCGTTATGTCCGAGTCTAGGGCTCGGATCGGTTTAGCTCGGATGGTTGCCACCGCTGCCCGGTAGGCGGGGAAACCCCAACCGTCTATCCACCTGGGCTGCGGTTCCTCGCCGTTCACGGGGGAAGGACACCGAGAGCAGGATGAACCATCAAGACCGCGACCACTCCCGCAGGCGCGAACCGGTTCACCTCGTCGATCTCCGACCGAGATCACGGCGGTGGTGGTGGGCTGCCGGGCTAGCCGGCCTGACACTCATCGCCACCAGTGTCACCGCTTCGGTCGCCGGCACTGCCGGACCTTCGCTCACCTCCGCCGACGAGCCCTCCTCCACGCAGGACCATCGCCGCGGGGGAGGATCCGACCCGGGTAAGGGTAAGAACGAGATGAAGCCGAAGCCCGTCCCGGTCCCGTGCGACGCGGACAAGCTGATCGCCGCGATCACCCTCGCCAACGCCCGTGGTGGTGCCGTGCTCGACCTCGCCGAGAAGTGCACCTACACCCTCACCACCAACTTCGACGGTGCCGGCCTGCCCGCGATCACCACCCCCATCACCCTGAACGGCGGCAAACACACCACCATCACCCGTGCCGCCGCCGTGGAGGAGTTTAGGATCCTCACTGTCAACGTCGGCGGCGATCTCACCCTCAATCACCTCGACATCACCGGTGGACAAACCGCCGGCGACGGTGGCGGCATCTTCGTCAACACTGGCGCAGCGTTGACCACCAACCACAGCACCGTCACCCGAAACACCGCTGGCAGCGACGGCACTGGCAGCAGTGGTGGCATCGCCAACAACGGCACCACCATGATCAACCATTCCGCAGTCAGTCGCAACAGCGCGGCGACCTCGGCCGGAGGTGTCGGTAATGCGGGTCTACTCACCATCGAGAAATCCAACGTCACCGCGAATGCGGCAAACGTCTTCAACGGAATCGGCGGCGGAGTCGGCAGCTTCCCCGGCAGTGCCACATTCGTGACCCGGAGCACCATCAGCGGTAACAGCGCCGTTGGCGCCGGCGGCGGAGCCGGCGGCTTGAGTGCGAAGGTCACCGTGACCGACTCCGCCATCACCGGCAACCGCGCCAGCAATGGCGGTGCGACCTTCGCTCAGGGGGGCAGCGTGACCCTGCGCCACGTTACGGTCACCCACAACACCTCCACCAATCAGGGCGGTGGCCTAGTCTTCCAAGGCCTCAACGTGGCAACCGTGGGCACCATTGCGGACAGTAAGATCGCGCATAACGTCGCCAACGTCCAGAACGGTGGAGGTATCGTCAACGCCGCCCTCAACCAACCCTCCACGGTGCACGTCCGGGACACCCACATCACGGATAACCAGGCAGCAATTGGTGGCGGAATATTCAACCTCGCGAGCCAGGGCCTCAATGGCGTGGTCACCCTTGCCAACACGAAGATCATCAATAACATCGCCGTTCAAACTGGCGGGGGCATCTTCAATGTGCCGGTCGGTGTGGTGAATCTGAACCCAGCCACCGGCACGATCGTGATCAAGAATCGACCAAACAACTGCTTCAACGTGCCAGGCTGCGCCGGGTAGGGGGTGACTGCGTCGGGCGTGGAGGGGGTCGATCCCTACCGCCAGGTGGGTGGGCGCGGATCTCGGGCAACCCGGGGTGGGCCGGAACTCGTCGAGGCTGTCGGTGGTTGGCGCTCGCCCTGCCCCCGACCCTGGGCGGCGGTGATGAGCATGACCGTGCGCGGCTGCCGTGCCCCTCCGCCCCGGCGGCATCCCCGCTTCCCTGGCGACTCGCATCCCTTTAGTAGGCATCACTCGCATTATGTGCCTGTTTGGGGCTTGAGTCCGTTTCACTCGTGGTGGTTGCTACCGCCTTCTGGTAGCCGAGGAACGCCACCCCGGTCTGCCCCGGGGCGCCGGAGTTCCTCGCCGTTCACGGGGGAAGGACACCAGGATTGCGATGAACCATCAGGACCACATATCCGGACCCGAGCCGGTCTGCACCGACCGGGTGCGGGCGAGAACGCGGTGGCGATGGACTGTGGGGCTGGCCGGGGCGACCGGACTGGCTCTCACCACGGTCGGTGTCGCCGCCCCGGCCGCCGACGCGGCCGGACGTCCCCTGGCCTCCGTCAACGAGCAACCCTCCGCCGATGACCACCGCGGTGGGGGCGAGCCCGACAAGGGCAAGTCCGACAAGGGGCGGAAGGGGGAGAAGCCCAAGGGCATCCCCGTGCCCTGTGATGCGGACAAGCTGATCGCCGCGATCACCCTCGCCAACGCTCGCGGCGGAGCCGTGCTCGACCTCGCCGAGAAGTGCACCTACACCCTCACCGCCAACATCGACGGTGCCGGCCTGCCCGCGATCACCACCCCCATCACCCTGAACGGCGGCAAACACACCACCATCACCCGTGCCGCCGCCGTGGAGGAGTTTCGTATCATCGCCGTCGATGTCGGCGGTGACCTCACCCTCAACCACCTGAAGATCACCGGCGGGCAGGCCGACGGTGACGGTGGGGGAGTGCTCGTCAACACCGGCGGAGCGTTGACCGTCAAGAACAGTGCCGTCACCCGCAATATCGCCAGCAGCAGGGGTGGTGGCATCGCCAACGACGGCATCACCACCACCACGCACTCCACGATCGGTCGTAACATCGCGGAAAGCGTGGGTGGCGGAATCGACAATGATGGTCTGCTCACCGTCAAAAAGTCGTCCGTCACCGCGAACACGGTCAATAACGCTCTCGGCTCCGGCGGAGGTATCGGCGGTTCACCGGGTAGCACGACCCTCGTGACCGGCAGCACCATCAGCGGCAACCGCACCGGTGACGCCGGCGGAGGAGTCGGTAGCTTCAACGCGAACGTCACCCTCACCGACTCCACCATCACCAACAACACCGGCAGTAACGGTGGTGGGGTCTTCGCCGAAGGGGGAATGCTGACCATGCGGCGGGTCACCGCCGCAGACAACACCGCCGCCCTTCAGGGCGGCGGCCTCAGTATCCAGGCGCTCACCGAGGCAGCGGTGGCCACCGTCGAAGACAGCAAGATCGCGGGTAACGTCGCGCCGGGCGCGAACGGTGGCGGGATCGTCAACTCGGCCCTTTCCTTCGACTCCACAGTAGTTGTCCGAAACACCCTGATCACGGCCAACCAGAGCGTGTCGGGGGGTGGGATATTCAACATCGGAGTAGGTGGGATGGCCACCGTCAACTTGTTCAACACGAAGATTGTCAAGAATATCGCCACCGGTAACGGCGGGGGTATTCTCAACGTGGCGGGTACGGTGAACCTGAACCCGGCGACCGGTACCGTCGTCATCAAGAATCGGCCAAACAACTGCGTCAACGTGCCCGGCTGCGCCGGATAGCGGCCTGATCGCGTTGGCTCGGGGGCCCGTTCCTGCCGTGACCCGGTGGGAACGGGCCCCTTCGTGAATCCGTAACGGCGGAGGGAATCCGAACCGCGCCCCGGCCAGCGACAGCTATGAGCTGGACCGGGCGATCAGCGCCTCCATTCATCCCGCGCCGCGGTGAGGAGACGGCTCACCTCATCGCCGTCGGTAGCCTCGCGTCCATCGCGCCGGACGGGCGCACGCAGGTGGACCTCCCGTACGCCGGTTTCGGCGAGCACCTGCCGGACGTTGTGCGAGCGGATACCGCCGGCGGCGATCATCCGAAGCCGATCGCCGGCCCGCTGCCGCAGGGCGGCGATGCGGGCGGCGCCGGTCAGCGCGGTGGTCGCCGCGCCCGAGGTGAGCACGGCGTCCGCCCCGAGGTCGATGATCTCGTCGATCGCCGCGAGCTGGTCGTCAACCTCGTCGAAGGCCTTGTGGACGGTTACCGGCAACGGCCCCGCCGCCTCGATCAAGTCCCGCAGCACGGCCAGGTCGAGGTTGTTGTCGGGGGTGAGCGCGCCGACCACCACGCCGACCGCGATCCCGTGTGGGTTGGGCAGGGCGCGGAGGGCCGCGATGTCGGCGCGCATGACCTGCTGCTCGATCTCGCTCACTCGGAAGTCACCGCCCCGGGGCCTGATCATGACGCGCAAATCGGCCGTACGCAGCGTACGCAGGGCGACCTCCACCGTCCCCAGGCTCGGCGTGGTGCCGCCCTGGCCGAGGTCGGCGCAGAGCTCCAGCCGGTCGGCCCCGGCCGCCTCGGCCACCAGTGCGGACGGTACGTCACTGACACAGATCTCCACTGTGGTCATCTGACGGCCTGGTCCTGGGTGGGTGTGCCGGTCGGCTCCGGGCGTAGCGGCAGGTGGCAGGCCACCTGGTGCAGGCCGCCGACCAGCGGGGGCTCGGTCGTGCAGATGTCCGCCGCGCGCGGGCAGCGCGTACGGAACCGACACCCGGTGGGTGGGTCGAGGGCGCTGGGAAGCTCGCCCCGGATGGTCGTGCCGTCGCGAGTGGCGACCCGATCCGGCGTGATGGACGGGACCGCGTCGACAAGTGCCTGCGTGTACGGGTGCCGGGCAGCCCGCACCACTTCCCGGGCAGGCCCGATCTCCACGAGCTTGCCGAGGTACATCACACCGATCCGGTCAGCCATGTAGTCGACCACGGACAGATCATGGCTGATGAAGATGTACGCCAGATCGAGTTCGCGCTGCAGGTCCCGCATCAGGTTGAGCACCTGTGCCTGGATCGACACGTCCAGCGCGCTCACCGGCTCGTCGCCGACGATCAGCCGGGGGTGCAACGCCAGCGACCGGGCCAGCCCGATCCGCTGCAGCTGACCGCCGGAGAACTCGTGGGGGTAGCGTTCCAGCGCGCGCCGGGACAACCCCACCTGGTCGAGGAGAGTGGCGATCCGTGCCTGTCGGGCCGAACTGTCACCCACCCTCTGGATCTCGAGCGGTTCGGCGAGGATGGCGTCAACCCGCATCCGGGGGTTCATCGCGGCGTAGCTGTCCTGGAACATGAGTTGGACCTGTCGGTGCATCCGGCGTCGTTCCCGACCGGTGAGGTCGGTGAGATCCGTACCGTCCAACACGATCTGCCCGGCGGAGGGCCGTTCCAGGCCGACGGAGAGCCGTCCCACGGTGGACTTGCCGCAGCCGGACTCACCGACGAGCCCGAAGGTCTCCCCGGGCCTGACCTCGAAGGAGACGTCGGCCACCGCGCTTACCTGCCCGGCTGCCCGGCGCAGCAGCCCACGGCCGTGCACCGGGTAGTTCTTGATCAGGTTCCGCACCGACAGGACAGGCAACTCCGTGACCTCGGCCGGCGCTGCGGTGACCGGCTCCGCCGCCGGGTCGACCCGTGCCGGCTCCGCCGCCGGTTCGACCCGTGCCGGGTCGGTGGATGCCACGGCGGGCGTGGGTACCGGGTGCAGACACGCGTGCTGATGCGTGCCCGGGATCAGGGACGGGTCGGTGGTCCGGCATTCGTCGCTGACATACGAACACCGTGCCGCGAACCGGCATCCGGTCAGGGGACCGGACAGGTCCGGTGGCAGCCCCGGGATACTGATCAGTCGGTCGTGTCCGCCGCTGTCCCGGATGGCCGACTCGGGAAGCGCCCGCATCAGGGCCTCGGTGTAGCGGTGTCGGGGTGCGTGGAACAGGTGCTCGGTAGCCGCGGTCTCCACCACCCGTCCGGCGTACATGACGGCTACCCGGTCCGCCCGACCGGCGATCACTCCGAGGTCGTGGGTGACCAGGATGACGGCCATCCCGAACTCTTCCCGGAGGTCGTCGATGAGTTCGAGGATCTGCCGCTGGGTGGTGACGTCGAGTGCGGTGGTCGGTTCGTCGGCGATCAGCAGGCTTGGCGAGCAGACCAGGGCCATGGCGATGGCGACCCGTTGCCGCATACCGCCGGACAACTCGTGCGGATAGTTGTCGACGATCCGTTCCGGCCGCGGCATCCCGACCCGGCGCAGGATCTCGATGGCCCGGTCCCTGGCCTCCGCCCTGCCGACCCGCTTGTGTACGCGCAGCGGTTCGGCCACCTGGGCACCGATGCGAATGGTGGGGTTGAGCGAGGTGAGCGGGTCCTGGAAGACCATGCCCATCCGGACACCTCGGATCCGGCGTACCTCATCGGTTGGCAACGATCGCAGATCCCGTCCCTCGAACAGAATCTGCCCACCGGTGACGCGACCGCCGGGCGGAAGTAGTCCCATGATCGACAGTGCGGTCATCGTCTTGCCGCTGCCGGACTCGCCCACCACGCCGAGGGTCTGCCCGGGCGCGACGTCGAGACTGATGCCGTCGAGGGCGTGTACCGTGCCACGGCGCAGCGCGATGTCGGTGTCGAGGTCCCGTAGTTCCAGCAGGGGCCGGCCGGCTGCCGCATGCACAGCCGGCGCGGAGTGCCGGGCGGTTAGACCGATCGATTCGCTCATTCTCTGCTCCTGCTAGCGTCGCCGGAGGCGAACCTCGAAGGCGTCCCTGAGTCCGTCACCGATGAAGTTGAAGGCGAGGACGATGAGGATGATGGCGATTCCGGGCGGGTACAACAGCCACCAGTGGCCGCTGTAGGTGTCCGCGAGGCCGTCGGAGAGCATGCCACCCCAGTTCGCTGCCGGTGGGGGGATGCCGAGGCCGAGGAAGGACAGGTAGGCGACGTAGAGGATGGCGTCGGCGACCTGGAAGGTGGCGTTGACGATAACCGTGCCGATGGCGTTGGGGATGATGTGTCGGCGGACCGCCCGGCCGCCCGTGCCGCCCATCCCGCGCATCGCCTGGACGTACTCACGGGAGCGCAGCGTCAGTGCCTCGCCCCGCACGAGCCGGGCCGGGCCCAGCCAGGCGAAGGCACCGATGATGAGGATGAGCATCGGCGCGCTCGGTGTGACGATGGCGGCGAGCAGCATGAACAGGAACAACGCGGGGATCGACATCATCGCGTCGACAAGGCGCATCACCGCGGCGTCCACCCAACCGCCGAAGAAGCCGGCGATGGCGCCCAGGAGCGTGCCGACGATGGTGGCGAGGACCCCGGCGGCCAGTCCGACGATGATGGAGGTCTGGCCGCCGAGCATCAGCCGTCCCAGCTGGTCGTAGCCGACCCCGTCGGTGCCGAGCAGATGTCCCTGCTCTCCCGGGGCCCGGTAGACGGCGGTGAGGTCCGTGTGCACCTGGTCGGTCTGGTAGACCAGCGGTCCGAGGAAGCACACCCCGGCCAGCAGGACGAACAGGCCCAGTCCGACCAGGGCAAGCCGGTTCTCGCAGAAGACGGTCAGCCCCTGCCGCCAGAGGCCACGTGGTGGCGTGTCGTTTGGCTCGGCCGGGCCGACCGCTTCGGAATGCGTGCTCATGTGGCGCTCCCACGGAGTCGGACTCGGGGGTCGACGGCGGCGTAGAGCAGGTCGGCGACCAGCGCGCCGACGACTGTGGCGATCGAGATGATGACGGTGACCCCGAGCAGGATCGGGAAGTCACGTTTCAGCGCCGCCTGCCAGAACAAGTGGCCCATTCCGGGGAAGTTGAACAGCGACTCGACGACCAGCGCCCCGCTGAAGAGCGCGGGCAGGTACATCCCGAGCAGCGTGATGACCGGGAACAGCCCGTTGCGCAGGGTGTGGCGCAGCACGACCCGTCGCTCGGAGAGCCCCTTGCTGCGGGCGGTGCGCACGTAGTTCTCGTTCAGGTTGTCGATCATCGATGACCGTACGTACCGTGCGTAGACCGCGATGGTGACGATGGCGAGGGTGGCCGTGGGCAGGACCAGCCCGGCCGGATCGGCGAGCAACTCGGCCACCGTGAACCCCTGCGGCGCCTCCGGGGGCAGGATCGGCCAGACCTGCGAGAAGACGATGATCATCATGAGGCCCAGAAAGAAGATGGGCGTGGCATACGCCAGCAGCGACAGTGCGGTGATGGCGTAGTCGGGCCAGCGGTTGCGGCGGATCGCCTGGAGCACGCCGAGCGGGATCGCCAACACGACGGCGAGCAGGGTCGACAGCAGCGACAGCACCATCGTCTTGGGTAGCCGCTGTTCGATCGCCTCGAGGACAGACTGGTTGAGCTGGTAGGAGTAGCCAAGATCGCCCTGCAGTAGGCGTTGTACGTACATGCCGTACTGCTGGATCAACGGCCGGTCGTAGCCCATCTCGTGGTTGAACGCCGCCAACTGCTCCAGCGTCGCCTCCTTGCCGAGGGTGGCTCGTGCGGCGCCTCCGGGCAGCAGGTGCAAGATGAGGAACGCGATCACCGTGACGAGCACGATGACGATGAGAGCCTGTCCCAGACGTGCGATGAGGTACCGGGCCACTGTGCGGCTTCCTCTCCCTGGTCAGGGCCCCGACGACGCAGGGTGCGTCGCCGGGGCCGGGACGGTCAGTGGGCTATTTCCAGGACCAGTCCTGGAAGTACATGAGGTTCATCGGGTCCTGCGGCTCGACCCCCTGCAGGCCGGAGCGGTACGCCGAGACCTGGTACACCGGGTTCGGCATCCACAGCACGGGCAGGTCCTTGGCCAGGAAGTCGTTGTACGCCGTGAGTGCGCTCTCGTCGCCGGCGAACTGGGTGGCCTCGATGAGCTTGTCCGCCTCAGGGTTGCTGTAGCTGCCCAGGTTGACCGGGGCGTCGGTGGCGAAGAGCCGCTCGCCGCTGGCGAAGGCCGGGTAGTACCAGCTGCCCTGCGAGCCGAAGAAGGACATGTCCCAGGAGCAGCTCGCCTCGGTCGGCGTGCAGGCTGGCGTTACCGCGACCGAGTCGGGTACCTCCTTGATCGTCAGCTGGATACCGAGCTTGGCCATCTGTGACTTGATCTCGGCGAACATCTTGGTCGTGGCGGCGAATCCGGTCTGGCTGGTCACCGTGAACTCGAGCGGGGTGCCGGCGGCGACTCCCGCACCGCACTGGTTCGGGCCGGTTCCCGGCGACTGGCAGGTGGTCTGCCCGTCCGGGGCTACCTTCCAGCCGTGGCTCTCCAGCAGTTCCTTGGCCTTCGCCGGATCGAAGGAGTACACGCACCCGGCGGTGTCGGTGTTGGTGCCGGGCTTGGCCGGCACCGGGCCGCAGGTCGGCGCGGCGGTATCCGACCAGATGACCTTGCTGATCGTCGGCTGGTCGATGAGCATCTGCAGCGACTGCCGAAGGTAGGGCTGCTTGAACAGCACGCCGGACTTCGGGTTGTTGTAGTTGAGCTGGAGGTAGGTGATCGACCAGCCGTACCACGGTGAGACCGTGTATCCCTTGGACTCGAGGTAGCTCGTCTGGGACATGTTGGCCGCCGGCACGTACCCGTAGTCGATGTCGCCGGCGCGGAGCACGTTGAATTCGGCGTCGTCGCTGGTGAACGGTCGCAGCACGACCTTGGACAGCTTCGGCTTGTCCGTACCGGAGTAGTTCGGTTGGGCGGCGAGGGTGACCTCTCCGTTGGGCACGTACTTCTCCAGCTTCCACGCGCCGCTGGTGACCTGCCACAGCTCGTTGGAGTCGTACGTCTTGGGGTCCTTCGCGGCGGCGGTGAGGAAGTCGAAGACCTTCTGGGCGCCCTCCGGGCTGCTGGCGAGGTCGCTTACATCGGCGGTCGCGGAGTCCTTGTTCCAGGCGTGCTGGGGCAGGGGCGTGATGCGGTTGAGCTGGTTGTCGACGAACCACGCGGTGTTGTAGACCTCGGTGGTGGTGATCGAGAAGGTCTTGTCGTCCTTGATCGACCACTTCTCGACGTTGTCGGGGAAGCCGCCAGCCCGGTAGGACGCCCACTTGTCCTTGTTCGCCGTGACCAGGTTATACCAGAACTGGATGTCCCCGGTGGTGATGGGTGTGCCATCGGACCAGGAGTTGTCCTTCAACGTGATCGTCAGCGTCCGGCCGTCGTCGCTCACCTGCGGCGGCTCGGCCATCGAGCGCTGTGGGTCGATGTTGTACTGCGCGGTGCCGTCCAGCCGGTACTGGTAGAGGGGGCGATAGAGCGCCTGGCCGAAGATGGCGTTCTCCCCCTGGGTGAAGCCGGGCGCTGAGATCGGCAGAATCCAGTTGGGGGTACGGAAGGCGACGGTCACGGTGTCCTTGCCCTGACTACCGCCGTCATTGGACGATCCACTGTTGTCACCGCAGCCGACCAGACCTGCCCCGAGGGCGATCGTGGCGGCTGCCGCCACCGCGCCACGCAGGGCGCGGCCGGGAAATCTGCTCGTCATGAGTCTCCTCGTGTGATGTGCACGTGCCCCTACGTCACCGGGTGTCGGCGCCTTGCCGGGTACCCCCGCCGGGCGCTGCCTCGGCGATCAACGCGAAGAATGTATCCAGGTGGAAGTGGTACGTCAACGAAAATTACCCACTTCATTCACTGGGTTTGGCCAGTGTACGATCAAAGTCGCCCCGAGACATTGACGGTTACTCCTCGCCTGGGCGGCCGGAGTCCACCCCGACTTTGAGCTGCGACACGACCGGGGCGGGCACTCGAGAACCACCCGACCAAGGGAGAGGCAACTTTGGAGTCCCCGACCTCCGGCACGCTGCGCGACCAGACCCTCGACCTGCTCTCCAGAGGTGCAGCCACGTCCCGCGCCGACCTCGTCGAGGCCTTGCAGGTCGCTCCGTCAACCGTCACCGCCGTGGTGCGCCGGCTGTTGGAGGAGGGCATCGTCGCCGAGGAGGGCATGGGCCGCTCCACCGGTGGTCGACCCCCCCGGATCCTGCGCCTGCGAGAGAGCAAGGGAGTCCTGGCCGTCGCGGAACTCGGCGGCAGGCACGCCAGGGTGGGCCTGTGCACGCCCGGCGGCGAACTGCGCAGCACCGAGGAGGTGGCGATCGACATCGCCGTCGGGCCGGAGGAGGTCTTCGCCGTCGTCGGAGCCACCTTCACCCGCCTCCTGGCGGCGACCGCTCCTGGTCATGCGCTGCTCGGAGTCGGCGTGGCCCTCCCGGGCCCGGTGGGGTTTCCGGGAGGGCGGTTGGTAGGCCCGGCCCGGATGCCCGGCTGGAGCGGCGTTGACGCCGGCGCCCACCTCACCGACCGCTTCCAGGTGCCGGTGATTGTCGAGAACGACGCCAAGGCGGCGGCGATGGGTGAGTACGTCACCCGGCGGCGGGAAATCGGCGACATGATCTACGTCAAGGCCGGCACCGGCATTGGTGCCTGCCTGGTCAGCGGCGGACAGATCCACCGTGGCGGGCGTGGACTCAGCGGCGACGTCACCCACGTACGGGTAGCCGACAGCGGCGAGCGGCACTGCTCCTGCGGCAGCCAGGGCTGCCTGGAGACCGTCGCCAGCGGTGCCGCTCTGGCCCGCCAGTTGGCCGAGCAGGGCTCCCCGGCGACCACCGTCCCCGAGATCATCACGGCGGTCGGCGACGCCGACCCGACCGTCGTGACCATGGTGCGTCACGCCGGTGGACTGTTGGGCGTGGCGCTCTCCGGTCTGGTCAACTTCCTCAACCCCGACGCCATCGTCATCGGCGGCGTGCTGTCCAGCCTCGACGTCTACGTGGCGGCGACCCGCGGAATGCTCTACGAACGGTGCCTACCGTCCATGACCCAGTCCCTGACCATCGAGGCCAGCGTCGCCGGTTCGGATGCGGCCCTCATCGGCCTCGGGCACCTGCTGCGCACGACCGCCGACGTACGACCCAGCTGAGGAGCCAAGACCCGTGCCTCGTCCCCTTCGTGTCGCCATCGGCGGCATCCACATCGAGTCCAGTACATTCTCCCCGCACCTGAGCACCGCCGACGACTTCGAGGTGACCCGGGAGGCGGCGCTGCTGTCGCGGTACGGCTGGCTCTCGCCCCCGCAGCCGTGGGCCGCCGACGTCGAGTGGGTCCCACTCGTGCACGCCCGGGCCCTGCCCGGCGGTGTGGTGGACGCCGCAGCGTACGAGGAATGGGCCGCGGAGATCATGGCGAAGCTCGCCGCGGCCGGGCCGGTGGACGGCATGCTGCTGGACATCCACGGTGCGATGAGCGTGACTGGCCGCTCCGATGCGGAGGGTGACCTGGTCACCGCCATCCGGTCGGTGATCGGGCCCGAGCCGTACCTCTCGGCGGCGATGGACCTGCACGGCAACGTCTCCTCGGTGCTGTTCGACGCCTGTGACCTGCTCACCTGCTACCGCACCGCCCCGCACGTCGACGTGTGGGAGACCCGGGAGCGGGCCGCGCGCAACCTCGTCGCGGCGCTGCGCCGCCAGCAGCGTCCGCACAAGGCACTGGTCCATGTGCCGATCCTGCTACCTGGCGAGATGACCAGCACCCGGGAGGAACCCGCCCGGGGACTCTACGCGCGGATCCCCGAGATCGAGGCCCGAGAAGGCGTGATCGACGCGGCGATCTGGGTCGGGTTCGCCTGGGCCGACCAGCCACGCTGCCAGGGCGCGGTCGTCGTCACCGGCACCGACGCCACCGTCGCCGCCGCGGCCGCCCGCGAGCTGGGCGGGCACTTCTGGGCGGACCGCGACGAGTTCACCTTCGTCGCCCCCACCGGCGCGATGGACGAGTGCCTCGACACCGCCCTGGCCGCCGTCGCCGATCGGGCGAAACGGCCGTTCTTCATCAGTGACTCCGGGGACAACCCGGGCGCCGGCGGTGCCGACGATGTCACCTTCGCTCTCGACCGGATGCTGGCCCGCCCCGAGTTGCGCGACGGCTCCCGGCGGGCCGTGTTCGCCTCACTGGTCGACCCACAGGCGGTGGCGCTGGTCGCCGACCAACCGGTCGGCTCTCCGGTCCGGGTTACGGTCGGCGGACTGATCGACTCCCGACCGCCGGGCCCGCTGGAACTCGACGGGACCCTGGAGGCGGTCGCCGACGACCCCGACGGCGGGCGCTGCGTCAGCGTACGGGTCGGCGGGCTCAGCGTCTTCGTCACGTCCCGCCGGATGCAGTACCGGCTGTTGGCGTCGTACGCCCGGCTGGGGGTCCGGGTCGACGAGGTGGACGTGGTCGTGGTGAAGATCGGTTACCTGGAGCCGGAACTCTTCGCGGCGTCCGGTGACTGGCTGCTCGCCCTGACCCCGGGCGGTGTCGACCAGGACCTCGCGCGGCTGCCGTACCAGAACGTGGAGCGGCCCATGTTTCCCCTGGACCGTGACTTCGACCCGGACCTCGCCGTGGTGCTCGGGTGAGCGGCGTGACCCAGCCCGAGGGCCACTGCGTCCTCGCCGTCGATGTCGGCGGGACGACCATCAAGGCGGCCGTGGTCGGCGAGGACGGCCGCTTCCTGAGCTCACTGACCGCGCCGTCGCAGGCGGACGACGACCCCGTCCTGGCGATTCGGTCCCTGTGCCACCAACTGCGCGAGCACGCCCTCTCCCTCGGCAGTGAGCCCGCCGCGATCGGCGTGGTGACGCCCGGCCTCGTGGACGAGCGGGACGGAGTGGTGCGGTACGCGGCCAACCTCCGCCTCCGTGACGTGCCACTGCGCGACCTCATCAGCGGCGACCTCGGACTGCCCGTGGCGATCGGACACGACGCCCGGGCAGCCGGCGTCGCGGAGGCCACGGCGGGCGTGGCCGTCGGGTTGGACAACTTCCTGCTGCTGCCGCTGGGTACCGGCATCGCCGCGGCGGTGGTGGTGGACGGCGTCCCGCTGGCCGGCGCAACCCGGGCGTCCGGAGAGGTCGGCCACATGCCGGTCTACCCGGGCGGGGAGCCGTGCAGTTGCGGGCAGCGGGGGTGCCTGGAGGTGTACGCCTCGGCCGGTGGGATGGCCCGTCGCTATGCCCGGCGCGTCGGCGGGTCGGGGTGGGACAGCCAGGCCATCGCCGACGCGGTGGCCACCGATCCGGATGCCCGCGCCGTCTGGGACGACGCGACCCGGGCGTTGGGGATCGCCCTGGCCACCCTCACCCTGGCGCTCGACCCGGCCCGGGTCGTATTGGGAGGTGGGCTGGCCGAGGCGGGCGCGTTCCTGCTCGACCCGGTGCGCGAGGCGATGCGCGACGCCCTCGCCTGGCGCACCCCGCCCCCGGTGCTGCGCTCCGCCTTCGGCACCCAGGCAGCACAGGTCGGTGCCGCCGTCTTGGCACGGCGAATGGCCGGACTGTCCGTTCCCGACGGCTGGGGCGCACCCGATCTCGTACCGCCTGCCGGATGAGAGGGTCGCCACGCACCCGCCCTTGCGCCGGCATCGCCCAGTCTGGTGTTGGCGGCGTTGGCGGCGGGTCTGCCGGTGCGGCGGAGAACTTCCGTGCCGTGCCCGACACCGAACTCCGATCAATCACGGCCACCGGCCAGCGGAGGGGGCGTAGTGGGCGACGGGCCGGAGCGGACGGGTGCACCTGCCGGTGCGCTGCACCGACCTTCGATCGGTTGGTGTGTCAGAGTCGATCCCGTGGTGACTCCAGCGCGCTTTCGGGAGGTTCGTTCGGTTCTCGACGTGGTCGTCGGGTGGGCGGCTGAGTGCGAAGACGTACGCGGGGTGGTGGTGGTCGGCTCGTGGGCGCGCGGGGCCGCGCGGATGGACTCCGATGTCGACATTGTGGTCCTGACGGACCAGGTCCGCTATTCCGTGGCGGGAGTGTGGACGGGGCTGCTCGGCGGCGAGGTGCGCCGATCGGCCGAGTGGGGCCCGCTCCGGGAGGTCCGCCTGCGACGTCCGTCGGGGTTGGTGGTGGAGATCGGCGTCGCGCCGGTGAGCTGGGCCGACACGGACCCGGTTGACGCGGGTACCCGCCGGGTCATCTGCGACGGGCACCGCATTGTGCACGATCCGGCCGGTGTGTTGGCACGGCTGTCGGTCGCGTCCGGGAGCTGAGTGGCGGCACCCCGGTCCAGAAGCGCACCCCTCGGTGGCGAGCAGCCACCACGCCAGACCCACTGCCAGCTGTTCGCCCAGGTGTAGGCCTCGGTGACGGTGGCTTTCGGTCATCACAGTGGTGGCCCGCTCTTCGCCGGCAACACCACACTCGGCATGACCTCCGGTGGCATCCTGCTGTGTCTGTTCCCGACCGACAGCTGGTCCTACTACCAGCCGATCGGAGAGGTGCTGGACGAGTACGGCGTGGAGTTCTACTGATCGGTGGAGCGGGCCGCCAGGTGTCCTGGCGGCCCGCTTCCCGCATCGCCTACGGTCGCGGGACGGACCCGGTCGCCGGAGTGCGCTCCCAGGTCAGTAGGACTTCTCCTGGCCGAGGACGTGCTGGGCCACGAAGTTCAGGATCATCTCCCGGGTGACCGGGGCGATCCGCCCGGCCCGGGAAGCCCCGAGCAACGTCGCCACCCCGTACTCGGTGGTCATGCCGGCCCCGCCGTGGGCCTGGATCGCCGTGTCCACGGCCAGCGCCGCCGCGTCCCCCGAGGCGTACTTGGCCATGTTGCCGGCGACCCCCGCCTCCAGGTCCCGCCCGGCGTCGTAGAGCACCGCCGCCTTCTGGACCATCAGCCGGGCCAACTCCACCTGCACCGCCGCGTGCGCCAGGGGATGCGACACCCCCTGGTGGGAGCCGATCGACCGCCCACCCCACACTTTCCGGGTCGCCGTGTACTCCGACGCGCGTTCGAGCGCGTACCGGCCGGAGCCGACACTCATCGCGCCGATCGTGATCCGCTCCGGGTTCAGCCCGGCGAAGAGCGCCGGCAGGCCGGCGTCCAGGGACTCGCCGACCAATGCCTCCGCCGGCACCCGAACGTCGTCGAGGTAGAGCAGGAACTGGTCCTCCGGGGAGAGGATCTCCATGTCCAGCTTGGAGTAGGTCAAGCCCGCCGCATCCGTCGGTACGAGGAACAGCGCCGGCTTCAGTTTGCCGGTCGTGGCGTCCTCGGACCGCGCCACCACCAGTATGTGCCCCGCCTGGTCGACGCCGGAGATGTAGCACTTGCGGCCGGAGATCAACCAGTCGTCGCCGTCCCGGCGGGCCACGGTGCCGAGCCGGTGGAAGTTCGACCCGGCCTCCGGCTCGGTGATCGCGAAGGCGATCCGCTGGGAGCCGTCGGCGATGCCGGGAAGGTGGCGTTTGCGCTGTTCCTCGGTGCCGTGCCGCGTGATGATCGTCGCGACGATGGCGGGAGAGACCACCAGCAGCAGCAGCGGGCAACCGGAGGCGGCCAACTCCTCGCAGACGATGGCGAGTTCGGTGATGCCGCCGCCCCCACCGCCGTACTCGGTCGGGATGTTCACGCCGAGGTAGCCCAACCCGCCGGCTTCGTTCCACAGTTCGGTGGTGCGTTCGCCGGCCTTGGCCTTCTCGACGAAGTACCGGTGGCCGTACTGCTTGCCCAGCGCCCGTACGGCGTCGCGGAGCTGCTCCTGCTCGGGGGTGGGGTCGAAGTTCATGACTGTGCCTCCTCGTCGGGGTTGACCACGGCCAGTACGGCGCCGGTCTCGACCTGGCCGCCGGTGGACACCGGTAGCTCGGCGACGACGCCGTCCGTGGGGGCGAGCACGGGGTGTTCCAGCTTCATCGCTTCCAGGGTCAGCAGCAGGTCACCGGCGGCGACCCGCTGGCCGAGCTCGACCTGCACCCGGGTCACCGTCCCGGGCAGCGGCGCGAGCAGCGACCCGGCCGCCAGCTCCGCGCCGGGTAGCGGGAAGCGGGGCAGCTCGGTCAGGCTCACCGCCCCGTCCGGGCCGTCCACGAAGACCTCCGCGCCCACCCGGTGTACGCGGTAGGTCCGGCGTACCCCGGCGACCTCCAGTACCACCCGGTCCGGCTGCGCCTCGACCAGGGCGAGGGCCGGCGCTGCGTCCGCAGCGGCGCCGCCGTCCACCGTCCACTCGACGAGCGCGCCGTGGCGGTCCAGGCGGTAGCGCACCTCGACCTCGTCGCCGTCGGCGCTGGTGTAGCGGGTGACCTGCGCGAAGGCGGGCACGTTCCGCCAACCGGAGGGGAGCCCGGCCAACACCGGGGCGGCGGCCCGGCGGTCGGCGGCCGAGGCGAGCGCCGCCGCCACCGCGACCACGGGCAGTTCCCCGGCGGAGACCAGCGGCGCGAGCACCTCGGGATGTCGGTCCAGGAAGCCGGTGTCGAGGTCGACGGCGGTGAACTCCGGGCTGCGCAGGATGCGGACCAGCTGATCCCGATTGGTGGCGACCCCGTGCAGCTCGGCCCGGGCCAGCGCGCCGGCCAGCGCGCGGGCGGCCTCGCCCCGGGTGGGTGCCCAGGCCATCACCTTCGCGAGCATCGAGTCGTAGTGGACGCCCACCACCGAGCCGTCCGTGACGCCGGAGTCCAGCCGCAGTCCGGTCCCGGTCACCGGCCCGAACTCGGCCGACACCCCGGGGACCGTGAACCGGTGCAGGGTGCCCGTCGCTGGCCGGTACCCGTGGGCGGGTTCCTCAGCGCAGAGGCGTACCTCGATCGCGTGCCCGGTGGCCGGTGGGGTCGTGTCGATCGGCAGCGGGTTGCCCTCGGCGACGAGGAGCTGCAGGCGGACCAGGTCCAGGCCGGTCGTCAGCTCGGTCACCGGATGCTCCACCTGCAGGCGGGTGTTCATCTCCAGGAAGTAGATCTCCCCGTCCGAGGCGAGCAGGAACTCGACGGTACCCGCACCGAGGTAGTCGACCGCCCGGCCGGCGGCCACCGCCGCCGCGTGGAGCCGCTGGCGTACCTCGGGCGCGAGCACGCCCGGCGCCTCCTCGACGATCTTCTGATGTCGGCGTTGGATCGAGCAGTCCCGCGCCCCCAGGGCCACCACCGTCCCGTACTGGTCGCCCAGGATCTGTACCTCGACGTGCCGGCCACGTTCGACGTACCGCTCGATGAAGACGGTGCCGTCGCCGAACGCGGAGGCCGCCTCGCGGCGGGCGCTGGCGATGGCGTCGGCGAGACCGTCGGCGGCGTGGACCACCCGCATGCCCCGCCCACCACCTCCGGCGGCGGCCTTCACCAGCACCGGGAAGCCGTTGACCTGGTCGGCGTCGGTCCAGCTGGGCAGCATGGGGACGCCGGCCTCGGCGAGCAGCGTCTTCGCCGCCAGTTTGTCCCCCATCGCGGCGATCGCCTTGGCCGGTGGCCCGACCCAGGCCAGCCCGGCGTCGGTGACCGCCGTGGCGAACTCGGCGTTCTCGGCGAGGAAGCCGTAACCCGGATGGACCGCGTCGGCGCCGGCCCGCCGGGCCGCGGCCAGGACGAGGTCGATTCGCAGGTACGTCTCGGCGGGCGTGTTCCCGGGCAGCCGGACGGCGTGGTCGGCCTCGGCGACGAAGGGCGCGTCGGCGTCCGCGTCGGAGTGCACGGCGACCGTTTCGATCCCGAGTGCCCGGCAGGTGGTGAAGATCCGGCGGGCGATCTCGCCCCGGTTGGCGACCAGAAGTCTGCTGATCATCCGCGCTGCGTCTCCTTCGTTCGCGACTACGGACCCGGCCTGACTGTGCGGTGTGGCTGTCACATTCGGAAGACGCCGAAGCCTTCGGCGCCCCGCACCGGTGCGGTGTGGATCGCCGACAGGCAGAGCCCGAGGACGGTACGGGTATCCCGCGGGTCGATGACGCCGTCGTCGTAGAGCCGACCGGAGAGGAAGAGCGCCCCGGACTGAGACTCGATCTGCTGCTCGACCATCGTCCGCATGGCGGCGTCGGAATCCTCGTCGTAATCCCGGCCCCTCGCGGCGGCGGCCTGCCGGGCGACGATGGAGAGCACCCCGGCGAGCTGGGCCGGGCCCATCACCGCCGACTTCGCGTTTGGCCAGGTGAACAGGAACCTCGGCTCGTACGCCCGGCCGCACATGCCGTAGTTGCCGGCGCCGTAGGAGGCACCGAGATTCACCGTCAGGTGCGGCACCGTCGAGTTCGACACCGCGTTGATCATGAGGGCGCCGTGTTTGATGATGCCGCGCTGTTCGTACTCGGTGCCGACCATGTAGCCGGTGGTGTTCTGGAGGAAGATCAACGGGGTGTCGGCGGCGTTGGCGAGCTGGATGAACTGGGCCGCCTTCTGCGCCTCTGCGTTGAACAGCACCCCGCGGGCGTTGGCGAGCACCCCGACCGGGTAGCCGTGCAGCTCGCCCCAGCCGGTGACCAGCGCGGTGCCGTAGGTCGGCTTGAACTCGTCGAACTCGCTGCCGTCCAGCACCCGGGCGATGATCTCGCGTGGGTCGAACGGCACCTTCAGGTCGGCGCTGGCGATGCCGAGCAGCTCCTCCGGGTCGTACCGGGGTGGCTGGGGCGTGGCCGTCCGGGGTGCAGGCCCCGCTTTGCGCCAGTTGAGCCGACGTACGCACTGCCGGGCCAGGCGGATGCCGTCGCGCTCGTCCTCGGCCAGGTAGTCGGCCAGCCCGGAGGTGGTGGCGTGCATGGCCGCACCGCCCAGCGACTCGTCGTCGGCGTCCTCGCCGGTGGCCATCTTCACCAGCGGTGGACCGGCCAGGTAGACCTGCGACCGGTCCCGGATCATGATCACGTGATCGGACATTCCCGGCACGTAGGCGCCGCCGGCCGTGGCGTTGCCGAAGACCACGCTGACCGTGGGGATCCGCTCCGCCGAGAGCCGGGTCAGGTCGCGGAACACCCGCCCGCCCGGGATGAAGATCTCCGCCTGGGTGGGGAGGTCCGCCCCGGCCGACTCGACCAGGTTGATCATTGGTAGTCGGTTGGCCAGGGCGATCTCCCCGGCCCGTCGGCTCTTCGCCAGCGACCACGGATTGACCGCGCCGCCGCGTACCGTCGGATCACTGGCAATGATCATGCACTCGACGCCCTCGACCGGGCCGATGCCGGTGACCACACTGGCGCCCACCGGGAAGTCCGTGCCGTACGCGGCGACCGGTGACAGCTCCAGGAACGGGCAGTCCCGATCGAGTAGCAGCTCGATGCGCTCCCGGGCCAGCAGTTTGCCGCGCTTGTGCTGCCGGGCGCGGTACTTCTCGCCGCCACCGTCGCGCGCCTGGTCCAGCGCGGAGTCCAGTTCGGTCAACCGGGCCAGCAGCGCCTCCCGGTTCTCCCGGAAGGTCGCCGCAGCCGGATCGATCACGCTGTCGAGTGTGGTCACAGCCCCATGCCCTTCGCGATGATCTCGTTCATGATCTCGGTGGCACCGCCGCCGATGCTGAGGATGCGCTGATCGCGGTAGTGCCGTTCCACCTCGGAGTCGCGCAGGTAGCCGAAGCCGCCGTGCAGCTGCAACGCCGCGTCGACCACCTCCGCGCAGGCGGCGACGGCGGTGTTCTTGGCCATCGCCACCTCGGTCATCACCATCTCCCCGGCCGCGACCCGGGCCGCCACGTCGAGCACGTGGGCGCGGGCTGACTCGGCGCGGGTGTGCATCTCGGCCAGCCGGTGCCGGACGAGTTGCCGGCTCGCCAGCGGGCGGCCGAAGGTCTCCCGGTCCCGGCACCAGTCCAGGGTCAGCTCCACGCAGCGCTGCGCCGTCGCGTACGCCTGCGTGGCCAGGGAGACCCGCTCGGCGGCGAAGTTCTGCATGATGGCGAGGAAGCCGGTGTTCTCCGCGCCGACCAGATTCGTCACCGGCACCCGGACATCGGCGAAGGAGAGCTCGGCGGTGTCCGAGCAGTGCCAGCCGAGCTTCTCCATCCGGCGGCCGACGGTGAAGCCCGGCGTGCCCTTCTCGATCACCAGTAGGGAGACGCCCTCCGCGCCCGGCCCGCCGGTGCGTACCGCGGTGGTTACGAAGTCGGCCCGGTGCCCGCTGGTGATGTACGCCTTGGCCCCGTTCACCAGGTAGTGGTCACCGTCTCGGCGGGCCGTCGTGCGCAGCCCGGCCACGTCCGAGCCGCCCCCCGGCTCGGTGACCGCCAGCGCGCCGATCATCGACCCGGCGAGGGTCGGTCGAACGAAGCGCGCGATCAGGTCGGTGCCGTCGTCCGACGCGGTTCCCGCCCCGGCGTAGTCGCTCGCGGCCACCAGGTGCGGCAGGGCGATGCCGTGCGTGAAGAGCGCTGCCACCAGCCCGGAGGAGCCGCCGGACCGGATGATCTCCTCGGTGACGACGACCGAGTCGAGCAGGTCGCCGCCGCTGCCACCGACCTCCTCGGGGAAGCCGATGCCGAGCAGACCGATCTTGGCGGCGGTGGCGTGTAGCTCTCGGGGGACCTCGCCGGCCCGCTCCCAGTCATCGAAGTGTGGTAGCACCTCTTTGTCCATGAACGCCCGGGTCAGCTCGCGGAGCTGCCGACGTTCCGGGGTGTCGAGGATCGTCATGGTGCCTCCTCCGGGATCAACTCGGCCGGAACCTGAACCATGCGGGAGCGGAGCAGCTCCCCCAGCGCCTTCGCCTGCGGATCGAAGCGGGTCGTGGCCGCCACCCCCGACCCGAGCAGTCCTCGGATCATGAAGTTGACCGCCCGCAGGTTCGGCAACTCGTACCGCTCGACGGTCAGCGGGGCGGTCTCCGGCAGCAACTCGGCGAGGCGCTCCACGGTCAGCCACCCCCGCAGCCACTCCCAGCTCGCGTCGGTTCGCGCCCAGACCCCCAGGTTGGCGTCGCCCCCCTTGTCCCCGGACCGCGCCCCCACCAGCTCCCCGAGGGGCCGGCGTCGGGTTGGGTACGCGGCGGGACCCTCGCTCGGCACCGGCGTCCCGGGCGAGGGCGGGGTCGGCTGCGTCCGCGGCGGCGGGGGAATCGGTACGCGGGTGCCATCGGGCAGGACAGCCACGTGCTCGACGTCGTCCTGCGCGACCGTTTCGGCGGTGAAGACCCCGTACGGTGTCGCGTCGCCGGGCAGCGTGGTCAGGGTGCATCCCGGGTACGAGGCCAGGGCCAGCTCCACCGCCGCGGACGAGAAGGCCCGGCCGGCCCGCGCCTTGTCCCCGTCCCGGAGGTGGACGTGGAGCAGGGCGCTCGCCGCCTCGGTGTCCGCGGTGTCGGGGTGATCGGTGCGGGCGAGGACGAACTCCAGCCCCTCCTTGCCGACCGTCTCCTCGAGTTGCCCGCGGACCAGGGCCGCCTTCGCCGGGATGTCCAGCCCGCAGAGTACGAAGGTCATCGAGTTACGGAAGCCGCCGAGGTTGTTGACGCCGACCTTCAGCGTCTCCGGTGGTGGCGTCCCCCGAACCCCGGATACCCGAACCCGGTCCGGCCCGTCCTTGGTGAGGCGCACCGAGTCCAGGTGGGTGACGACGTCCGGCCCGAGGTAGGCCGGCGCGCCCACCTCGTACAGGAGCTGGGCGGTGACCGTCTCGATGGTGACCGCGCCCCCGGTGCCCGGGTGCTTCGTGAGCACCGCCGAGCCGTCGGCGTGCAACTCGGCGAGGGGGAAGCCGGGCCGGTGCCCACCGTCTGGCAGCTCGGTGAAGAAGCTGAAGTTGCCGCCGGTCACCTGTGCGCCGCATTCGAGGAGATGTCCGGCGACGGTCGCGCCGGCGAGGGCGTCCAGGTCGTCGTGGTCCCAGCCGAACCGGGCGATCGCCGGCCCGACCACCAGGGAGGCGTCGGTGACCCGTCCGGTGATCACCACGTCGGCGCCGGCGTCGAGTGCGGCGGCGATCCCGAACGCCCCGAGGTACGCGTTCGCGGTCAGCGCGTTCGGCCGGGAGAGGGAGTCGCCCTCGACGTGCCCGACCCTGAGGTCGAGCCCGAGCCGGTGGGCGAGGGAGCGGACGGCGGTGGCCAGCCCGGCGGGGTTCAGCCCGCCGGCGTTGGTGACGATCCGGACGCCGCGTTCCCGCGCGGTGCCGAGGGTCCCCTCGAGTTGCCGCAGGAAGGTCCGCGCGTAGCCGAGGTCGGGGTCCCGCATCCGGTCTTTACCCAGAATGAGCATGGTCAGCTCGGCGAGGTAGTCCCCGGTGAGCACGTCCAGGTCGCCCCCGGCGAGCATCTCCTGCCAGGCGGAGAAGCGGTCGCCGTAGAAGCCGGAGGCGTTGCCGACCCGCAGCGGGGTGCGCGTGCTGACGGCGGTGCCGGTGCTCACGCCGTCGCCTGCGCTTCTGGCGTCCGGCCTGCGCCGGGTGGGCCGGCGAAGGCCTGGGCCACGTCCAGCCAGGCCTCGGCGACCGGACCGGTCGCGGTGAGGGCGAGATCGGCGCGGTGCCGGCGTTGGGTCACCAGCAGGCAGAAGTCCAGCGCCGGTCCGGTGACCCGGTCGGCGGCGTCCGCGGGACCGTAGGCCCAGGTCGCGCCGGCGGTGTCGGCGCTGGTCGGTGGCGCGGTCAGTTCGATGCGGACCGGTGCGGTCGGCAGCGGGCGACCGTGTGCGGCGAAGGAGTGCGGCAGCGTCCGGAAGCCGAGGTGCGCGATGTGCCGCAGCCGTGCCGTGGCCGGCCGGGTGGTCCCGAGCGCGTCGGCCACGTCCGCGCCGTGTGCCCAGGTTTCCATGATCCGTGCGGTGGCCATCGACGCGGGGGACATTCTGGTGCCGTACCAGGGGAGCTTCTCGCCGGCCGGGGTGGCCGCGAGGGCGCTGGCGAGCGCCGCCCGGCCGGAGCGCCAGCGGGGCAGCAGCTCGGCCGGTGGGGCGAGGAACTCCTCCGCGCCCAGGTCCACCAGCCGGGTCGGGTCGGCTGCGGTGGTGACGAGGGCGTAGAACGCGTCGGCGTCCGTCGCGGCGAGCTGCGCGGCGTGATCGGTCCAGGCCAGGTGCGCGATCTGGTGGCCGATCGTCCAACCGGGTGCGGGCGTGGCGCGGGCCCACTCGGCGGTCGACAGCGGCGCCACGAGCGCGTCCAGGTCGGCTGACTCGGCGGCGAGATCGGTCAGCAGGTCCGTCAGGTTGACCATGGTGCCTCCGGGGGAGTCGGCGGTGGTGCGGACGGGTCAGGGGGCGAGGAGCTCGGTGAGTTGGCGTTTCCAGGCGGTGAGCAATGTGGTGCGCCGGGCGGAGTCGTCATTGAGCAGGTTCGCCACGCCGAGGCCGCGGAGCAGGTCGAGGGTGGCCTGCACCGCCTCCCGCACGCCGGGTTGGCGCTCGTCCACCTCGAGCAGGGCGACGGTCAGTCGGTGCATCTCCCGGCCGAGTCGGGCCTCCAGCGGCACCAGCGCCGCCCGTAGTTCGCGGTCGGTGCGGGCGGCGACCCACAGCTCCAGGGCGGCGATGAAGAGCGGTCCGGTGAAGGCCGCGGCGAGCAGGTCCACCACCCGGTCCAACCGCTGTGGGCCGGCGGGCAGGGCCTTCGCCTCGACGCGCAGCTCCTCCGCGCGCCGCTCGGCGAGATGCGCGACCGCGGCGGTGACCAGGGCCGCCTTGGTGGGGTAGTGGTGCAGTTGGGCGCCCCGGGACACCCCGGCCCGGGTCGCTATGACGGTCGTCGTGGTGCCGGACCAACCATGCTCGACCAGGCATGCCACGGTGGCCTCAAGCAGTCGGGCCTGGGTGGCGCGGCTGCGTTCCTGTTGGGGGACGCGCGTCGATGTTCCGGACACGGCCTCAGCGTGCCGTTCCCAAAACAAACAGTCAAGACTGATTTTTTTTGGACGAGTAAAAACGGCGGCCGGTTCACCGGCCGCCGTTACCGCGGTAGCACCGTCCCCCGTGGATTCCAGATCCACGGGGTGGGCGGGGCGATCAGACGCGGGCGCGACGAGCCAGGCGCTCCGGGTCCAGGATGATGATGCTCTTGCCGTCCAGGCGCAGCCAGCCCCGCGAGGCGAAGTCCGCGAGGGCCTTGTTGACCGTCTCCCGGGAGGCGCCGACGAGCTGGGCGATCTCCTCCTGGGTCAGGTCATGGGTCACCCGCAGCACCCCGCCGTCCCGGGTGCCGAAGCGCCCCGCCAACTGGAGCAGGTTCTTCGCGACCCGACCGGGCACGTCAGTGAAGATCAGGTCGGCCAGTGAGTCGTTGGTGCGGCGCAGCCGACGGGCGAGCACCCGCAGCAACTGCTCAGCGATCTCGGGCCGGTTGTTCAACCAGGGGCGCAGCGCCTGCTTACGGAGCCGCACCAGGCGGGTGTCGGTCACCGCCGTCGCCGTCGCCGTCCGGGGCCCCGGGTCAAAGAGCGACAGCTCGCCGACCATGTCCGACGGGCCCATGACCGCGATCAGGTTCTGTCGCCCGTCGGCCGCCCGACGTCCGACCTTGATCTTGCCGGAGAGGAGGATGTACAGGCTGTCACCGGGCTCGCCCTCGTTGAAGACGACATCGCCCTTGCGGACCTCGATCGTCTCCATCTCCTTGGCCAACGCCTCGGCAGCCTCCGGGTCGACCCCCTGGAAGATCCCACTCCGGGCCAGTACCTCGTCCATCGCGCACCTCCGCCTGCGCGTGCCGTCCGTCGGCGGGTCCGCCGTCCGCTTCTCCCTCGCGCTCGGTCAGTCTAGGCGCACGTGCGCGGATATTCCGAGGTGCACCCCGGGAAACGTGATCGTTGGGCGTAACCTGCCGGCCGTCGTCAACGTTACGGTACCCCGCCGCACCAGGTGAGGTGTGCCGGGCGCAGGAACGGGCCGTAGGGTCGCCCCGTGCTGAACGAACCGTCACTGTGTACCCGTCGCGAGGACGGGCGGGATCTTCCGGTGCTGGTCTGGCGAGCCGAGCGGCCGTTACTCAGCACGAGTTCAGCGGCGCTCGGCGGCGGGCTGGGCGTACGGAGCTGGGTGATCAACGCGACCGTCCCGATGTCGTATGACCGGGACGACCCCGTCTCCCACCTGGCCGAACTGGCCGCGGGGTTCGGCCTCGACGGCCCCGGAGTGGGGCTGCTGACCGGGGTGGACGTCGCGGAGGTGGTGGCCCGAACCGACACCGGAGTACGGGTCTGGGCGACCGTCGGGCTCGGCGTGCCGATCTGGGCCGCTGCCCCACCCGAGGCCGGGCCCGAGCGCGTCCCGGCCGTGGCCGGGCCCGGCGCGGGCGGTCATCCGGTCGGTACCGTCAACACCGTGGTGTACGTGCCGGCCCGGCTGGGTCCCGCCGCGCTGATCAACGCCGTGGCGACCGCCACCGAGGCGAAGGCGCAGGCCATCGCCGAGCTGGGAGTGCCCGGCACCGGCACCCCGACGGACGCGGTCGTTGTCTGCTGCCCGACCGAGGGGCCCGAGGCGCCGTACGGTGGTCCCCGCTCCACCTGGGGCGCACCGCTGGCCCGGGCGGTGCACCGGGCGGTCCTGGCTGGGGGCACCCGCCCGGTGGTGCCGTGGTCGCAGCGGCCGTCCGGTTGAGTGATCTCGCCAGATCAGGCTCGTCGGCGGGGCACGGGCCCGGTAAGGTCGCGGCGATGCGCGCCCACCTCAGGAAGTTCACGTTCGCGGACCGTCTGCGTCGACTCCGGTCGGCCGGCGCGCTGCTCGCCGTGCTGGTCGTCGCCGGCTGCAGTACGGCCGGCTCCGATCCGGGCGGGTCCGGCGGGGCGTGGCAGCCCGGCACCTCCGCCTCCCCCTCCGCCTCCCCCACCGTGGCGGCGACGGTCACCCTCACCGCCACCGGTGACATCATTCTGGGCAACGCCCCGGACCGGCTGCCTCCCAACGGCGGGGAGGGCTTCTTCGACGAGGTGCGCCCGGAGCTCGCCGCCGACCTGGTGATGGGCAACCTGGAGGAGCCGCTCACGGTCGACACCGGGACCGGTAAGTGCGGCGCGGACTCCACCAACTGTTACCAGTTCCGGGCCCCACCGGAGTACGCGGCGCACCTGCGCGACGGCGGATTCGGCCTGCTCAACCTGGCCAACAACCACGGAAACGACTTCGGCTCGAAGGGCCTCGAGAACACCCGACAGGCGCTTGAGCAGTACGAACTGGCGCACACGGGCGCGCCGGACCAGATCACCGTCGTTGACGTGCGCGGCGTCCAGGTGGCGGTGGTGGGCTTCTCGTCGTACGCGTGGTCGAACCCGCTGACCGATATCCCGGCGGCGGAACAGGTCGTCACCAAGGCCGCTGAGCAGGCGGATCTGGTGGTGGTGCAGGTGCACATGGGTGCGGAGGGAGCCGACAAGACCCAGGTCAAACCGGGCACCGAGCAGTACCTGGGAGAGAACCGGGGCGACCCGGTCCGGTTCGCCAAGGCCATGATCGACGCTGGCGCGGATCTGATCGTCGGGCACGGCCCACACGTCCTCCGCGGCATGGAGTTCTACGAGGGCCGGCTGATCGCGTACAGCCTGGGCAACTTCGCCGGCGGTGGGAACACGCTCAACCGCAGCGGCCGGCTCGGCTGGGGCGGCGTGCTCAAGGTGTCGTTACAGCCAGACGGCACCTGGGACGGTGGGTCGTTCGCCTCGACGCGGATGGACGGGTCGGGGCTGCCGACGGTGGACCCGGACGGCCGGGGCCTGGGGCTGGTGCGCGAGCTCAGTGCCGCGGACTTCCCGGATACCGGAGCGGTCTTCGATGACCTGGGGAAGATCAGCCTGCCGTGACGGTCGAGCCCACCACACGGGCACGAAGCGGTGACCGGTGGCCGGCGACGTAGGCTGGCCGGCGTGACCATCAGTCTCAGGGAGACCGACCTCGCTCGGACGCGCCGCGCCCGGCGGATCGGGCGGGTACTGGCCGACACCCACCCGGACGCGCACTGCGAACTCGACCACTCCAATCCGTTGGAGCTGGCCGTCGCGACGATCCTCTCCGCCCAGTGCACGGACAAGCGGGTCAACGAGGTCACCCCGAAGTTGTTCGCCCGCTACCCGCAGGCGGCCGACTACGCCGGCGCCGACCGGACCGAGCTGGAGGAGCTGATCCGCTCCACCGGTTTCTACCGCAACAAGGCAGACTCCCTGATCCGGCTGGGTCAGGGGCTGGTCGAACGACACGACGGCCAGGTTCCCGGGAAGCTGACCGACCTGGTGTCCCTGCCCGGAATCGGCCGCAAGACGGCGAACGTCATCCTCGGCAACGCGTTCGACGTGCCGGGAATCACCGTCGACACGCACTTCAACCGACTCGTACGGCGGTGGGGGCTGACCACCGAGACCGACCCGGTCAAGATAGAGCACGCGATCGGCGCGCTCTATCCGAAGCGCGACTGGACGATGCTGTCGCACCGGATCATCTTCCACGGGCGCCGAGTCTGCGCGGCCCGAAAGCCGGCGTGCGGCGCCTGCACCCTGACCAGGCTCTGCCCGTCCTACGGGACCGGGCCGACCGATCCGGCGGTGGCCGCGCGGCTGCTCAAGGGCCCCCGGGCCCGGGAACTCGCCGCGGCCGCCGGCGTTGATCCGGAGCTGGTGCCGGCCCCGGACCAGGCGGTGGAGGCGCCGTGAGGAAGCGGCTGGTAGCCCTACTCGTCCCGGCGTTGCTGGCGGTGGCCGGCTGCACCGACGCCGGGCCGGAGCAGGCCGCCAGCACCAGGGATGAGGTGGCGCAGAGCCGGCCCTCCCCGTTCGCGGACTGCTCCGGCCTGACCAGCGACCAGCCCAGCGCCCCACCCGCCGCTCCGGCCCCCGGCGGCACGCCCCTGCCGGAGCTGACGCTGCCCTGCTTCACCGGTGGTGCTCCGATCGATCTGCACCAGATCCAGGGCCCAGCCGTGATCAACCTGTGGGCCTCGTGGTGTGCCCCCTGCCGGGCCGAGCTGCCGGCGTTCCAGCGGCTCAGCGAGCGGGCCGAAGGGCAGCTGACGGTCGTCGGGGTGAACATGCGGGACACCCGCAGCGGCGCCCAGTCGATCGGCGAGGACTTCGGAGTCCGCTTCCCCAGCCTGATCGACCAGGGCGAGGCGCTGCAACGGGCGTTGGGACGTAAGGCCATCCCGATGACCGTCCTCGTCGACGCGAACAGCCGGATCCGGCACGTCGATGTCTCCGGGGCACTCGACGACGCCCGCCTCGCCGAGCTGGTCCAGGCGCACCTGGGCGTGGCGGTGGCGGAATGAGCCGCCCGGACCTCGCCCGCTACCCGAGTGCGGCGGTGCCGGGATGAGTCGGCAGCCGCCGTCCTGGCTCGATCCGTTGCTGACCCGGCTGGGCAGCGCCCGGACGGAGGACTTCACCCGGCTGGCCACCCCGGAAAGCGGTGGGCGGGAAAGCGCCGTGCTGGTGCTGCTCGGCCAGGTGCCCGGCACAGGCCCGGACGTGCTGATCCTGCAGCGAGCCGCTACGCTGCGCAACCACGCGGGGCAGCCGGCCTTTCCCGGTGGCGCCGCCGACCCGGAGGACGCGGACGCCTCCGCGACCGCGCTCCGCGAGGCGAACGAGGAGGTTGACCTCGACCCGGGAACCGTCACCGTCCTCGCCGAACTGCCGAAGCTGTGGATTCCGGTCAGCGACTTCGTGGTGACCCCGGTGCTCGGCTGGTGGCACGCCCCCCACCCGGTGCACCCCCGGGAACCAGCCGAGGTGGCACACGTGGCCCGGCTGCCGATCACCGAACTGGTCGACCCGGAGAATCGGCTACGCGTACGCCACCCGAGTGGTTGGATCGGTCCAGCCTTCTCCGCCCGCGGCATGCTGGTGTGGGGGTTCACCGCGGGGGTGCTCTCCGCCTTGCTCGAGATGGGGGGCTGGGCCCGCCCGTGGCGCCCGGGGCCGGTGCTGGACCTTCCCCCGGTGGGCGCCGATCCAGCGCCCTCCGCCGGGACTGATGAGGCAGACGAGGGCAACTGCGCTGACTCCCGTGACTTTGCGTAGCGGCAGCAGCCGTCCCGTGGGTTCGGGCCCGTAGGCTTGACCCGTGTCCGCCGTGGATCTCGTACTGCTCATGCTCATGCTCGTGTTCGCGATCAGCGGATACCGTCAGGGTTTCGTCACCGGCGTGCTGTCGCTCTCCGGGTTCTTTCTCGGAGCGCTGGCCGGCCTACAACTCGGCCCCCGGCTCGCCCAGCAGTTCCTGGACAGCGGCACCCGGGTGTTGGTCTCACTGGTGGCGATCTTCGGGCTGGCGGTGGTGGGGCAGGCCCTCGCCGGCTGGCTCGGTACGCATCTGCGACGCACGATCAGCAGTGACGTCGGGCGGCAGGCGGACGATATCGGCGGCGCCTTCGTCTCGCTCTTCGCCGTGCTCCTGGTCGCCTGGCTGGTCGCGGTCCCACTGGGCTCGTCATCGCTACCCTGGCTGGCCTCCGCGGTCCGCAACAGCGCGTTGCTCACCGTGGTGGACCGGGTCCTGCCCGACCAGGCGCAGGAGCTCTCCGCCGCGTTGCGGGAGACCGTCGACACCAACGGCTTCCCGGATGTCTTCGGTGCCCTGGCGCCCACCCGCGCCCGGCAGGTCGCCCCGCCCGACCCCGCACTCATCGGATCGCAGGTGGTGGCCAACAGCAGGAGCTCCGTGGTCAAGGTGCTCGGCTCCGCCCCGAGTTGCTCCCGCCGCCTGGAGGGCTCCGGCTTCGTCTATGCCGACGACCGAGTGATGACCAACGCGCACGTGGTGGCCGGAACCCGCTCCACCGTCGTCGAGCTCAACGGCGAACGGTACGACGCTCAGGTGGTGGTGTATGACCCGGACCGGGACCTGGCAGTCCTGCACGTCCCGGGCCTGCCCGGCCCGTCGATGCGGTTCGCCGCCGGCAACGAGGGCAGCGGCGCGGATGCGATCGTGCTCGGCTTCCCGCTCGACGGCCCGTACAACGCGCAGTCGGCCCGGGTCCGGGAGGTTGACGAGATCACCGGCCCGGACATCTACTCCAGCGGGAACGTGACCCGGGAGGTCTACACGATCCGGGCCCTGGTGCAGAGCGGGAACTCCGGCGGCCCGTTGGTCTCCACGAACGGCCTGGTGCTCGGGGTGATCTTCGCGGCGGCGGCCGACGACCCGAACACCGGCTTCGCGGTGACCGCGGCCGAGGCCCGCTCGGTCGCCCTGGCCGGAGTCGAGAGTGTGCGCGGCGTCAGCACCGGTGAGTGCACCTGAGCGCCTCAACGACGGTGCGGTGGGGTGGCCCGCCAGACCGTGAACACCGCGGCGGTCGCGGCCACCACCGCGGTACCCAGCAACCATCCGGCAACCACGTCACTGCTCCAGTGCACGCCCAACGCCACCCGGCTGAATCCGGTCACCAGGGCGAGGAGGAGCGCGGCGGCCCAGACCGCGCACCGCTTGACGGAGCGGCCCGGCCTAGGTCGGAAGACCACCAGCAGCACGCCCGCGGCGAGCGTCGCGTTCAGCGCGTGCCCGGACGGAAACGCGAGCCCGACCGCCTGGGCCAGGGGCTTCGGGAACTCCGGCCGGGGACGCCCGACGAGCAGCTTGAGTAACGGGCTCAGCAGCCCGCCGACCGTCATGGTGACGGTCACCCAGAGCGCCAGTTGCCGAGCCTGACGCCGGGCCAGCCAGCCCACCACCACCAGCGCGCCCAACCGTAGCGGCATCGGTGCGAAGACCTCGGTCCACATGTTCAGCGCCTCGGCCCACCCCGGATGCCGCAGCCCGTAGCCGACGAGCGTCTCGGTCACCGCCCGGTCCAGCCGGCGCAGCGGCGACCAGGACGCCAGCACCAGCAGCGCGAGTAGAAACGGCACCAGCACCAGGAACGCGGAGACAACGGCGAGGGTCAGCCGCAAGCCCAACCCGTCGTCGGGGTGCAGGCGGCGGTCGCGCCACGACGGCCGGGCGGCGGTACCGAGGCCGGGCGCGCGCATACCTGCGTCTACCCGGATCGCGACCGGTCATTCCGGTGCGGGGGGCCGGCTACGGCTCCCACGAGGCAGCCGGGATGAACTCGAGCCCAGCCGGGCCGGTATCCGTGCTGGCCGCGCTCGGCGCCGGACCGAAGCCGACCACCCCCGGCGAGGACTGGTCGTCCAGCGGGTTGAGCCCGATCGGCTCCACCTCGTCGGTCAGCGCCGCGACCGGGTCAACCAGCCCGTACCCGAAGCTGTCGTCCCGCCCGGTGGGACCGATGTCCCGAGCGGTACGCAGCATTCGATTGATCACATCGCCGGCGGGCATCTCTGGAAACCGGGCCCGGATCAGCGCGGCGGTGGCCGAGACCAGTGGCGTGCCGAAGCTGGTGCCCTGAACCCGCCAGTACCCGTCCGGCGGCCGCGCGCCCACCAGACCGCTCGCGGGCGCGGAGAGCACCGTCTCCCGGCCGGTGATCGCGCCGGACCAGAGCTGGTCACTCTCCCGGTCCAGCCCGGAGACCGCGACCACCCCCGGCTCCCGGGCCGGGTACCAGACCGTGCTGGAGTTCGATGCGGTCTCGTTGCCGGTGCAGGCGACGACCACCACGTCCCGGGCGAACGCGTAGTCCAGCGCGGCGGCCAGGGCCGGGCTGGCGCTGCTGCCACCGAGCGACAGGTTGATCACCCGGGCGCCGTTGTCAACGGCCCACCGTACGCCGTTCGCCACGATCAACGCGTCGTCGTAGCGGTTCTCCGCGTCCAGGACCCGTACCGGCAGGATTCGGGCATCGGGGGCGAGGCCCACCACCCCACGGTCGTCGTCATGGCGGCCCGCGATCAGCCCGGCCACGGCCGTCCCGTGCCCCACCGGATCCGGGTCGGCGGTGCTCGCCGACTCGACCAGGTCGAGACCGGGTAGCACCCGCCCAGCCAGGTCCGGATGGCTGGCATCCACACCGGAGTCGATGACCGCCACCACCACCCCGGCCCCGGTCGAGGTGCGCCACGCCGTGCTGGCGCGCAACATGTCCAGCTGCCACTGGTCGTCGCGAACCTGGTCGGCGGAGTGTTCGGTCTGCTCGGCCAGGATCCGGCCAGCCGAGTGGCCGGGGCCGCCCGCGGCGATCTGCCCAATGTGGCCGGGGAGGGCGGTGTTGACCTGTCCGGTGTGCGGGACGACGGCGACCGGCACGGCGACGGCGACGGCGACCGACGTCAGCGAGAGCCACGTCCGCCGGGCGCCCCGGCGGGTGGCGGACCTGCTACCACGCCGTACCCCGGTCACGTCCTCGACCATTCGCGTTCGACCAACCCAGCCATAACAGTCGGAGATTACCGGTTCCCGCGGCCCCACAGGTATATCCCGGCAACATCGGCCACGTCGGCGGCGGGTGCTCTCGGTCGTCGGCTGACCATACGAACGGGCCCGGGGGCTGCTCGGTTGAGCGCCCCCGGGCCCGCCGGTGGTGGAGGGTCAGTGCGCGGAGCCGCCGTGCTCCTCGGCCTCCCGGCCGCGCCGGATGGACGCGACGATCTCCTCCTCCGCCTCCTGCCGGCCCACCCAGGTAGCGCCCTCGACAGACTTGCCGGGCTCGAGATCCTTGTACACCTCGAAGAAGTGCTGGATCTCCAGGCGGTCGAACTCGCCCAGGTGGTGGATGTCGCGGAGGTGCTCCTGACGCGGGTCCTCGTACGGGACGCAGAGGACCTTGTCGTCGCCACCCTTCTCATCGGTCATCCGGAACATGCCGATGGTGCGGCACCGGATCAGGCAGCCCGGAAAGGTCGGCTCCGGGACCAGCACCAGGGCGTCCAGCGGGTCGCCGTCCTCGCCCAGGGTGCCCTCGATGAAGCCGTAGTCGGCTGGGTACTGCGTGGAGGTGAAGAGGGTGCGGTCCAGCCGGATCCGACCGGTCACGTGGTCAACCTCGTACTTGTTGCGGTGACCCTTCGGGATCTCAACCGTGACGTCGAAATCCATCTGCACGCTCCTCGTCTGCCCACGCTGGCATTGACCGGCGGCATTCGTCGCCGGACAGGGTGGAATCCCCGCCCGCCGGTCCGGTAGCCGCATAGTCTTCGGACCGAAGTAGTGTCACCCAAGCAGGTTCCGTGGGGCGAGGAGGGGGTCGTGGGGAGGGAAGATTCACACTACCGTCCGGAGGGGGGAACTGGACGGGAGACCGGTAGATCTGCTGGCGACAGCGCGATTGGGCGGGTGCCGGTGCCCCAGGCCCACCCCGACCACCGCCCCGCCGGTCCGGAACCGGGAACGCCGTCGGATCGACCTGGCCCGGCCGGGCTGCCGCCGTCGGCGGCGTCCGTCGACGGCGGCAGCCGCGTCCCCGTACCGTCCGGCTCGGCCTCGTCCGGTCGGCCGCGGCGCTGGTTACTGCCGGCCGTGCTGGCCGCGGTGGTGCTCCTCGCGCTGGCCGCGGTCGGGGTGACCGTGGTGTGGCCGGGCCCGGCGGCCGAGTGGCGTGCCGGCGATGCCGGGGAGCAGCCCGCCGCGGGGCCGCCGCCGGCGGTGCTGGCCGGGGCCGACCAGAACGCGCCCGAACCTGCCGCCGCCGAGGTGCGCGCCGTGCTCGACCCGCTGGTCGGCTCCGCCGCGTTGGGCGACCGGGCCAACGTCTCGGTCACCGACGTCGCGACCGGGACGATTCTGTATGACCAGGGCGCTGGGGACGGCACCGTACCCGCCTCCGTGACCAAGCTGGTCACCGCCGCGACCGTGCTCGCCGCGCGTGGCCCGGGGCACCGGATCCCCACCCGGGCGGTCGCCGGGACGGCCCCCGGCGAGGTCGTGCTCATTGGCGGCGGCGACCCGACGCTCGCCGTGGACGACGCCGGTTTCTACCCGGGCGCGGCGCGCCTTGACGAGCTGGCCGCGCAGGTGAAGGCCGCGCTTGGCGGCGTCGCCCCGACGCGGGTCGTGGTCGACTCGTCGCTGTACACCGGGCCGGTGCACGCATCCGGCTGGGACGACGACATTCCTACGGGTGGGTACGGCTCGGCGATTACCGCGTTGATGACCGACGGTGCCCGCAGTGACCTGGAGCAGGCGAAACGGGACCACGACAACGGTGTTCACGCCGCCGAACGGGTGCCGGAGCCGGACCTGCACGCCGCCGAGGCGTTCGCCCGGTTGCTGGGCGTACCGGTGGAGGCGGTCGAGCTGGGCCCGGCGCCCGAGGCCGGCGCGGATGCGACGGCGGGTGCGCCCGGTAGCGAGCTGGGCGTGGTGCAGTCGCTGCCGATGGTGCGACTGGTCGACATCATGATCGCCGAAAGCGACAACGTGGTGGCCGAGGCCCTGGCCCGGCAGGTGGCCCTGGCGCGGGAGCAGCCGGCGTCCTTCTCCGGTGCGGGGGAGTCGATGGAGGCGGTCGCGGGGGAGCTGGGGCTGCCGATCGACGCGCTCACCCTTACCGACGGCAGTGGCCTGTCCCGCAGTAATCGGATCAGCCCGTCGCTGCTCACCGAACTGATCCGGCTCGCCGCCGACGGCAGCCGTCCGGAGCTGGCGACGCTCTTCGGCGGCCTGCCGGTCGCGGCCTGGTCAGGCACCCTCGCCGACCGCTACACCGATGTCGCGGCGCAGGCCGGGGCTGGGATGGTCCGTGCCAAGACCGGCACGCTGACCGGAGTCCACGCGATCGCCGGCTTGGTAACGACCGCGGACGGGCGCCTGCTCACCTTCGCGGTGCTCACCGACCGGGCACCTCCCGACGGGATGAAGGCGACCCGGTTGGAGCTGGACCGGATCGCCGCGGCCCTCGCCTCCTGCGGCTGCCGTTGACCTCGGTGCGCTCCGGCGCGGTGGTTAAGGGACCGGAGCGCGACCGTCGTGGCCCCGGTCGGCGTACGAGCGCACGGGTACGGTGGGCCCATGGCGCAGTTCGTGGACTGGGATCTGGCCGCGGCGACCGCGGGGACGCTCGGCAAGACGGGCCCGCGCGTCTCCTACGCCGAGGCCACGGAGGTCGTCGGCGACCTGCGACGGCTGACCGACGAGGCGGCCGCGCACGTCGGCGACTTCACCGGGCTCCGATCGCAGGTGTCGCATCCGCCGGTGCAGGTGGTGGACCGTCGAGACTGGGCGGCGACCAACATCGCCGGGCTGCGCGAGGTCATCGGCCCCCTGGTCGGTCGCCTCGCGGGAGACAAGCAGCCTGGTGTGCTGACCGAGGCGATCGGTTCCCGAATCACCGGCGTGCAGGCCGGCACGGTGCTGGCGTACCTCTCCGGCCGGGTCCTCGGCCAGTACGAGGTCTTCTCCGGCGAACCGGGCCAGCTACTGCTGATCGCGCCGAACATCGTCGAGGTGGAGCGGAAGCTGGCCGCCGAGCCCCGCGACTTTCGGCTCTGGGTCTGTCTGCACGAGGTCACCCACCGCACCCAGTTCACCGCGGTGCCGTGGCTGCGGGCCCACTTTCTCGGTGAGGTGCAGGCCTTCGTCGACGCCTCCAGCGCCGGCGCCGATCCGCTGGTCGAGCGGCTGCGGCGCGGCGTCGCTCTCCTCGCCGACGCGGTGCGGGAGCCGGCCGGTCGCGGCAGCGTCCTGGACATCGTCCAGACTCCGGCCCAGAAGGCGGTGCTGGATCGGCTGACCGCGCTGATGACGTTGCTCGAGGGGCACGCCGAGTTCGTGATGGATGGCGTGGGGCCGCAGGTGATCCCGAGCGTGGAGCGGATCCGGGCGTCGTTCAACCGCCGTCGGGAGTCGGGCAACCCAGTGGAGAAGGCGCTCCGTCGGCTGCTCGGGGTGGAGGTCAAGCTGCGTCAGTACGCCGAGGGGCGGAGGTTCGTCCACGGTGTCGTCGAGCGGGTCGGCATGGCGGGCTTCAACCGGGTCTTCGCCTCACCGCTGACCCTGCCCCGCCTCGCCGAGCTCAGCGACCCGGACGCCTGGGTGGCCCGGGTGCACGGGCCGGCCGGCCCGCTCCCGGCCGGCGACTGACCGACCGCCCGTGGCCGCACTCGCCCCACCGGTCGCCGCGATCCGCCGCGCGGTCCGGCATGCGCTGATCGAGCTCCCCGGTCCGGGTCCGGTCCTGGTGGCCTGTTCCGGGGGAGCCGACTCGCTCGCTCTCGCCGCCGCGACCGCCTTCGTGGCACCCCGACTCGGGCGATCCGCCGGTCTGGTCACCGTTGACCATGGCCTGCAGGAGGGTTCCGCGCAGCGGGCGGCGGCGGTGGCCGACTGGGCCCGGGCGACCGGCCTTGCCCCGGTCGAGGTGGTCCGGGTGGACGTGTCTGGGCGGCCCGGCGGCCCGGAGGCCGCCGCCCGGGCGGCCCGCTACCGGGCGTTGACCGAGGTGGCCGGCGCGACTGGGGCGGCGGCGCTACTCATCGGGCACACCCGTGACGATCAGGCGGAGACGGTGCTGCTGGCGATGGCGCGCGGCGCCGGCCCGCGCGGCCTGTCCGGGATGCCGGCGCAGCGGCGGCTCGGCCCGGTGCTGCTGCTGCGCCCGTTGCTGGAGGTGGGGCGGGAGCAGACCCGGGCGGCCTGTGCGGCGCTGGGGCTCGACCCCTGGGAGGACCCGCACAACGCCGATCCGGCGTACGCCCGCGCTCGGGTCCGGGCCGAGGTGCTGCCGGTGCTGGTGCGGGCACTCGGCCCGGCGGTGCTGGACAACCTGGCCCGTACCGCCCGGCTGGTCGCCGTTGACACGGCGGCGCTGGACGAGCAGGCCAGCGCCGCGCTGGACGGGGTACGGCACCCCGACGGCGGGCTCTGCGTGGGCGGGCTCGCGGAGCTGGCGCCGGCGGTCCGGGGGCGGGTGTTGCACGCCTGGGCCCGGGAGCTGGGGGCGCGCCCCGCCGCCCTGTCGCACCGGCATGTGGGCGCGTTGGAGGCTTTGATCACCGGCTGGCGTGGGCAGGGGGCGGCGCACCTGCCGGGCGGGCTACGGGTGCTCCGCCAGGCGGGTCGGCTCGCCGCGGTCAACCCGGACGCGCAGGTGTGACCCGGAGGGAGTTTCCCTGGTCAGCGGAGCGGGGTCGGTCCTGTTTGCCGGTCTTTGCGGAGAAACCCGGCCTGGGTCGTATAAAAGGAGCGGCCCCGCCGACGGAGACCGTCGTGCGTACGGCAGGCTAGGAGCCATGGCTGACGGCTCCTGGTACGACGCCGATATCGACCACGTGATCATTTCGGAGGCGCAGATCCGCGAAAAGACGGCGGAGTTGGCCAAGCAGATATCGGCGGACTACGCCGACGTTGAGGACGGGCTGCTGCTCGTCTGCGTCCTCAAGGGCGCGGTGATGTTCATGGCCGACTTCGCCCGGGAGTTGGGCCGGCAGGGCCCCCCGGCCGAGCTGGAGTTCATGGCGATCTCCTCGTACGGGCAGGGCACCACCTCCTCCGGCGTGGTGCGGATCCTCAAGGACCTGGACCGGGACATCGCCGGCCGGCATGTGGTCGTGGTGGAGGACATCGTCGACTCCGGGCTGACCCTCTCCTGGCTCCTGCGCTATCTGGAGTCCCGCTCGGCGGCGAGCGTCGAGGTGGTCGCGCTGTTCCGCAAGCCGGAGGCGGTGAAGGTGCCGGTCGCGGTCAAGTACGTCGGCTTCGACATCCCGACCGAGTTCGTCGTCGGCTACGGGCTCGACTTCGGCGAGCGCTACCGGGAGTTGCCCTTCGTCGGCGTACTCCGACCCGAGGTCTACGCCCGGTAGGGGAGCTCGCTTTGACGTTCAGCGGACTCTCAGCCGCACGGACTAGGCTGGAGATCGGTGGCGTGGAGGAAATCTCCCCGCCCGACCTCCCCCACCGCGGGACCGGGCGGTGGAGGAGCCGGGTACGGAGCTTGCGTCCCGCTGGCGGGAACCCCGGTTCGCCCTACGCGTAAGTGCTGGGGCTGGCATGCTCGCTTCCGGCACGAACGGTGTACCGTCGAGTGACCGTGGCGCGATGTGGTGCCCCGGGGGTCAGATCGGCCCGCGCGGCGGCTCAGCCGCCGCGCTGGCGGCGACACTATTCAGACGGTCCGGACGTCGATCAGGAGGATGCGAGCGTCTCGGCGCTCGACAACAGTATGGAACGTACGCGTTTCTTCCGCCGACCGGTGGTCTGGATCTTGCTGGTCATCCTCGGCGCCTATTTGCTCTATGCCGTGGCCTTCAATGAGCCCGAATACCACCGGGTGGAAACCTCCGTTGCGCTGGAGCAGCTCGACAAGGGTGGCATTGAGGAGGCCGTCTTCGCCGACAAGGAGCAGACGCTCCAGCTGAAGCTGGCCGAGCCGGCCAAGTTCGGTGATACCACCACCGACCGGATCGAGGCGCAGTTCCCGTACGAGGTCGGCGACCAGATCTGGAACGACGTCCGAGACGCCGAGGCGAACAACCGCATCACCGGCACCGCTGACACGGATGTCTCCCGCGACAGCATCTGGATGACCCTGCTGATCAGCCTGCTTCCCATCCTGCTGCTGGTGGCCCTGCTGGTGTTCTTCATGTCGCAGATGCAGGGCGGCGGCTCCCGGGTGCTTAACTTCGGCAAGTCCAAGGCCAAGATGATCACCAAGGACACGCCGAAGACGACCTTCGCCGATGTGGCGGGCTCCGAGGAGGCCGTCGAGGAGCTGCACGAGATCAAGGATTTCCTGCAGAACCCGGCGAAGTACCAGGCACTCGGCGCCAAGATCCCGAAGGGTGTGCTGCTCTTCGGCCCGCCCGGCACCGGTAAGACCCTGCTGGCCCGCGCGGTCGCCGGGGAGGCCGGGGTGCCCTTCTACTCCATCTCCGGCTCGGACTTCGTCGAGATGTTCGTCGGTGTCGGCGCCAGCCGGGTCCGGGACCTCTTCGAGCAGGCCAAGACGAACGCCCCGGCGATCGTCTTCGTGGACGAGATCGACGCGGTCGGTCGGCACCGTGGTGCCGGCATGGGCGGCGGTCACGACGAGCGGGAGCAGACCCTCAATCAGCTCCTCGTCGAGATGGACGGCTTCGACACCAAGGGCGGCGTCATCCTGATCGCCGCCACCAACCGGCCGGACATCCTCGACCCGGCGCTGCTGCGGCCGGGCCGCTTCGACCGGCAGATCCCGGTGGACGCGCCGGACATGGAGGGCCGCAAGGCGATCCTGCGGGTGCACGCCAAGGGCAAGCCGTTCACCCCCGATGTTGATCTTGATGCGGTGGCGCGGCGCACCCCCGGCTTCAGCGGCGCCGACCTGGCCAACGTGATCAACGAGGCTGCGCTGCTCACCGCCCGCCGGGACAAGCGGGCGATCACCGACGAGTCGCTGGAAGAGTCGATCGATCGCGTGATCGCCGGCCCCCAGCGTCGCACCCGGGTGATGAGTGACAACGAAAAGAAGATCACGGCATACCACGAGGGCGGGCACGCGCTGGTCGCCTGGGCGCTGCCGCACGCCGCTCCGGTGCACAAGGTCACCATCCTGTCCCGGGGCCGGTCCCTGGGGCACACCCTGGTCCTGCCGACCGAGGACAAGTACACCCAGACCCGGGCCGAGATGGTCGACACCCTGGCCTACGCGCTGGGTGGCCGGGCGGCCGAGGAACTGGTGTTCCACGAGCCGACCACCGGCGCCGGCAACGACATCGAGAAGGCCACCCAGCTGGCCCGCGCGATGATCACCCAGTACGGGATGAGCTCCAAGCTCGGTGCGCTCAAGTACGGCAGCAGCGGTGACGAGCCGTTCCTGGGCCGCAACATGGGCAACGAGCGGGGCTACTCCGACGCCGTCGCCGCCGAGATCGACGCCGAGATGCGGGCCCTGATCGAACTGGCACACGACGAGGCCTGGGAGATCCTGGTCGAGTACCGCGACGTCCTGGACAACATCGTGCTGGAGCTGATGGAGAAGGAGACGCTCTCCACGGCCGACATGGCTCGCATCTGCGACCGGGTGGCGAAGCGCCCGCCGATGGCTCCGTACAACGGGTTCGGCAAACGTCAGCCCTCCACCGAGCCGCCGGTTCTGACGCCCGCCGAGAACGAGGCGCTCAAGGCGCAGGGCGCGGCCGACACCGCCTCCATCAGCGGCGCCGCCTCGAACAACTCGGACGGTCCGCACTGAACAGCGACGACGAGGTGGCCAACCTCCCGCAGGGGTTGGCCACCTCCGCCACCGAGCCCGACGGCGACCTGGACCATGTCGCCGCTCGGCTGGTCAGTGGCCGGCTCGCCGGCCGTCCGGTCGAGGAGAGTGTCGACCTGGTCCGGCTGGAGAAGGCGGTCCGCGAGATCCTGATCGCGGTCGGCGAAGACCCGGACCGCGACGGGCTGCAGCAGACCCCGGCCCGGGTCGCCCGGGCCTACGCCGAGTTGTTCGCCGGGCTCCGGGTCGACCCGGCGCAGGTGCTCAGCACCACCTTCGAGGCCAGCCACGACGAGCTGGTGCTGGTCCGGGACATCGATGTGATGAGCCTCTGCGAGCATCACCTGCTGCCGTTTCGGGGCAGCGCCCACATCGGGTACGTTCCCGGCACGGACGGCCGGATCACCGGTCTCTCCAAGCTGGCCCGGCTGGTAGAGGTCTTCGCACGTCGTCCCCAGGTGCAGGAGCGACTCACCGCGCAGGTCGCCGACCTGCTGATGGCGCAGCTCCAGCCGCGTGGCGTGATCGTCGTCCTGGAGTGCGAACACATGTGCATGGCGATGCGCGGCATCCAGAAGTCGGGGGCCCGCACGATCACCTCCGCCGTACGCGGCAGCCTGCAAGCGGATGCGAGGACCCGCGCCGAGGCGATGGCCCTGATCAACTCGCGCTGACCCCGCCCGCCCGGCGGTCAACCGCCACCCCGGGACACCGCTACGGTTCCGCCGGGCTCAGCCCAGCAGAGCGAGCAGGAGCACCGCGCTGGCCAGAACCGCCGGGACCAGGCAGACCAACGCCCCGAGCCGGGGAGTACGGTCCGGTTGCCCGGCCGCGTCCGGTCCGGCGAGGCGCCCCACGCACCACCAGCCCACCGCGAACGCCGCCGCCGGCGTCGCCAGCCCGACGACCAGCGCGGCGGCGCTCACCGTGCTGGGGCCGGTGACGGCGAGCAGGATCAGCTGGACCAACGGCATCAGCAGAGCCAGCGGGGCGTAGCAGAGCAGGTTACGGGCGATGACGGGCCAGCCGGCCAGGTTGACCAGCCCGCGGGCGGCCAGTGCGGCGTTCGCCGACTCCACCCGGCCGGCCGCCTCCCGCAGCGCGGCCAGCACCGTCGCCGGCCCACTCGCCATCGAGCGACTCGCCGCTGAGAGCTCCGGTGGCGTCGGTGCCAGCGAGATCGGCGGTACGCCGGACTCGCGCAGCCGCGCCTCCTGCCCGGCCAGCTGGGCCCGGACTGTCGCCAACTCCTCCCGGGCGGCCGCGACCGCGCGGGCCTGCTCGCCCGCGGCGGTGGCCGCACTTCGGCGTACCTCGTCGAGCTGCCGGGTCGCCGCGAGGTATTCGGCCCACGCCACCTCGACCGGCTCGGGTGCCGCCGCCTCGTCCTGGGCCCTTTCGTCGTGGGTGGGCTCCGGCCGGTGGGTCGGCTCCTCGGTGTGGCTTGGCTCCGGCTCGTGGTCGGGAAGCGGCTGGTGGGTCGCCGCCGGCGGATGGACCGGCTGCGGTACGTGGATCGGCGGCGGCGGGGCGGTCGGCGGTTGCTGCCGATCCGGGCCCCGATCCTGGATGGGTATCCGGCTCACGTCAGGACCGGCTTCGTGGCGAACGGAACCAGGACGACGCCCTGCTCGCTGTGGCCGTCCCAGAGCAGCGCGCGGTCCGGTCGAGGACGCCACTCCACCGGGCGGCCGAAGAGCGCCCCGAGCTGGGCCCCCGGCACGTCCACGACGGCGACTGTGGCGAGCTTGGTCAACTCGTCTCCTGGCTCGAGTAGGGACGCGAATGAGGGTACGGTGCCCCACCGGCCAAGCAGGTGACGACCGGCCGGTGGCCCCTCCCGGAGCAGGGTGGCGAGTCGCTCCGGCGGAACCGGCCCGGAGCCCGGCCCGCCCAGGTCGAAGACGACCAGGTAGGCCGGCTCGGCCGAGTCGAGGGCGGCCGGGAGGTCAGCCTGATCCACCACCTCGACCGAGTGCTGGGTGGCCAACTCGGCGGCGAGGGCCGCGGCGAGCGGCTCCGCTTCGTCCGCGGAAGGCACCACCACGAACCGCGCGGAACCCGGCTGGTGGTGGGCGGCGACGCTGCGGGCCGCGGTGACCAGCAGGCCAGCCGCCGCCACGCTGTCACCGAGTACCGCCAGATTGCGCCCCGGGGCGGCGTCGAGCGACACCGTCACCGTGGACCGGGTCACATCCACCGCCCGGCCCAGCAACGCCACCGGCCCGGTTGCCCCACCGGCCACCGCCGCCCGGTAGCGGGGATCGTTGCGGAGCTGTGGCTGGGCATAACCGGCGAAGACGACTGGTGGGGCGCTTCGCTCCGGGCGGGCCTCCCAGAGCCGGTGCCGCAGGCCCTCCACCACCTCACAGTGATCCAGCGGATCGGGGAAGCGGACCACCCGTTCGTGTCCCCGGATGGCGCCGCGCGGCCCCCCGAGGCCGCCCGCGGTGTTGACCGCCGCACTCCCCACCGCCAGCCCAGCCGCCGAGTCGTTGGTCGAGGCCAACACCGCGCCCCCGCCGGGAAGCGCCACCCGCACCGGGAACTGCCCGAGCAGTGGATCCCGGTCACCGCGCGCCCGAAGGCCCAGGTCTCCCTCCCCGGCCAGGAGCAGATGCACGCCGTACGACCGGCCGGTGCGCGCCACGGCCTCGAGCAGGGCCCGGGCCTTGGTGGCGATCCGGTCCCGGCCGGTGAGTAGCCGCGGTAGGCCGTCCACCACGGCGACGATCCGGGGCAGCTCCCGGTGCTGCCGCAACTCCTGGTACCGCTGCCCGCCGGCTCGCGTACCGGCCTCCTCGCGGCGGCGGACCTCGGTGGCCAGGAGGTCGAAGAGATCCAGCACGTACTCCCGGTCGGCGGTGATGGCGGCGGCCCGGACCTGTGGAATCCAGGAGCGGTCGCGTTCGGTCTGGAGGAACTCGGTGAAGGACTCCCCGGCACCGAGGTCGGCCAGGTAGAGGACGAGCTCCTCGGGACCGTAGCGGGCAGTCAGACCGAGCAGGGTGGTGGCGAGAAACGTCGATCGGCTGGTGTCGGAGCGGCCGCTCACCAACCAGTGCGGCGTCAGCTCGGAGAAGCCCAGGGAGACCGGTCGCCCCCCGGCGTCCCCCACCGTCGTCGCCATCCCAGCCCGGGAACTCGTCGTCCACACCGGCTCGCTCGGCTCCGGAAGCAGCTCGGCCAGGGTCAGCCGGGAGCCCTCCTCCACCTGCTCGGCGAGGCGACGGCAGACCTGGTCAACGAGGCCTGCCGGGGGGTCCGGTTCGAGGAAGACCGGCGAGTTCAACCCGCCTGGCGGGTCTGCTTCCGGCGCTCCGAAGAGCGTGCCGGGAGGGCCGGTGAGCAGCGCGTAGGCACTGCGGACCGTCAGCGAGGCGGCGCGTGGCAGCGGAGCGCGGCCCGCCGGCCACCCCGCCACCAGCAGGTGCAGGCCACTCGCGCTGCCCTGCTCGGCGAGCGCTTCCAGGCGGGCCAGGTCGGTGTGACCGGTGGACTCGGGCAGCGCGGCGACGACCAGGAGCAGGACTCGGTCGTGCCGGCGTCGGTCGTCTCCGGCCGGGGCCACCCACCGCTCCGCCTCCGCCAGCACCGCCCGCAGGCCGGCGACGTCCGTAACCGGAGGCGGCAGGAGGCCGGCGTCGGCGAGCGCCGCGAACGGGGTCAGCGTGGTACCCGTACCGTCAACGGCGCGTACCAGCAGCGCCCCGGCCGGCGTGGCCGCCAGCAGTCGGAACAGGACGGCCCGGACCAGGCCCGCCACCCGCGGATCCCCGGTGTCGGCGTCGATCGTCAGGTTCCCGGCGCCGATCAGCGGGACCAGCGCGGGGAAGCGTGCCTCGTCGAGCGGGGCAGCGGTGCCGACCCGGACGAAGCGCGGTGGCCCCTCCCCGGCGAGGGTCTCCGCCGGCAGGGTCTCCAGCGCGGCTCCCGCCCAGCCGGGGGCGAGGTGACCGGCGGCGCTCCGCAGCCGGTCGGCGAGCTCGTACTGGCGGGCGTGGTCGGCGGGAGCGGGGCGGATGTCGTCGAGAACGTCGGCGGCGGCGAGCGCGGTGGCGGCAGCCTGCCGGTGTAGGGCGGCGGCCCGGCTCGCCCGCCTCCTCGGACCCACCGCGTCCACCCCCTTTTCGCGAGGTCGGCGACCTACCCCGCGCGAAGACCGTAGCGCAGGACGAGCTGGTTCCGACGGAGGCGCCGCGGTGCTGCTTCGGTGTTGTTGCCGATGTCACCGGCGGGGAGGAAGCCGTCACGATCTGCCTAATCTGGGCATTGGGCCAGCGGCCGGTAGCCGTTAGCCTCAGGGGGTGGAATCAGTGCAGCCCCCCGCCGGTTCCCAGGTGTCCCGCCTACCGGCGCAGCGGCCTCCCTCGGAGCAGCTGGCGGCCCCACCCGCGGCGCCCGCACCAGGAGCGGGGACGCCGGTCCCACCGCGGCGGCAACGACTTCGCACCGTCCTCACCGTGACCGCCGCCGTGCTGACGGCGCTCGTGCTGGGCGGGATCGTCGGCGGCTACGTCCTCTACGACCGGGCCACCACCCCCGACCGCAGCGCACCGGAGGTAGTCGTGGACAACTACCTTCGCGCGTTCCTCGTGGATCGGAATGACACGCTCGCCGATCTGTTCGTCTGCGCCGAGGGAGCGTCCGTCGCCGAGCTGGGGGCGTTGCGCGAGGACCTGGTCGCGCGGGAGGTGCGGTTCGCGGTGCCGATCTCCGTCAGCTGGGGAAATATCGTGATTGGGCGCGAGGGTGACGAGGCGGTCGTCGAGCTGGAGCTGGTGATCTCCGCCTATGTTGACGGTGGCAGCTACAGCGAGCGGCAGCCGTGGCGCTTCACCACCCGGCTGGGCGAGGACTGGCGGGTCTGCGCCGGCGCGCGGATGGACTGACCTATTCGATCCAGAGCAGGTGGACGGGGACCTCGAGCGTGGTCGGGGTCTGCCCGCGCCAGGCCCACCGATACCACTCCACCTCGGGGGTCACCCGGACGCAGATGTCCCCCTCGGCGCTCGAGTAGGTCTCGGTGACCGCGCGTAGGTCCCGGTGCTCGACCGCGCCCTCCACGTGCACGACCCGCCGGCCTGCGACGGCGTCGGCCTCGAAGACCGGCGTCGGCGCCCGGTGCGTCGGCGCGTCCAGGGAGACCAGCCGATCGGCCTCCGCGGGCGGCAGCTCCGGCCGCTGCCCGACCGTCTCCACCCAGACCCGGTCGACCGGAACGAGGGGGGCGAAGACCTCGACCTGATCGGCCTCGGCGCGGTACCACTCGTGCTCGGCGATGACCGGCACGTAGGTGCGGGCGCCCTGGACCACGCGGTCGTCCGCGCGGAGGTCGCCGCGCCAGCCCAGCCCGGGTTGGCCGACCCGCACCCGACGCCCGCGCAGCTCGACCCGGCCGGAGGCCGGCAGCACCACGATCGGTCGGGGCGGCAGCGGCGTCCAGTCCGGCTGGTCCAGGAAGGGGTCGGGGAGGGGGTCTGTCATCGCCGTCGGTGCCTCACTCCACGCTCCGCAGCGGCGCGCCCTGCTCCCGCATGAAGCGCACCGGGTCGATCGCGCCGTCGCTGCTCCGGTCACCATCGGTGTGCACCTCGAAGTGCAGGTGCGGGCCGGAGGAGTTGCCGCTGCTGCCGATCACCCCGATCTCCTCCCCGGCGCGCACCGAATCGCCCGCGCTGACCTTGGGTTTCTCCGCCAGGTGACAGTAGCGGGTAATGATCTTTCCGGCGTGGGCGATGTCGACGAACCAGCCGCAGCCGCCCTTGCCCGGCCAGCCGTCCACGTCGCAGCTCAGCTTCCCGGCCCGGTCCGGGTCGCAGCGGGCGACCAGGACCCGCCCGCTGGCGGCGGCCTGGATCGGGGTGCCCTTGCCGGCGGCGATGTCCACCCCCTGGTGCGCCGGCCGCTCCTGGGTACGGAAGCCGGAGCCGACGTCACCGGGGATCGGGGCGGTCCAGCCGGAGGCGGCGATCCGGCCATTCTCCGCGGCGTCGCAGGCGTGCCCGCCATCGACCGGCACGGTCCGGGCCGCGCCGCCGGCCAGTGAGTTGACGATCTTCGACGCCAGCGCCTCATGCTTCGCGTAGGCGTCCGGGAAGGCGCTGACCTGCACGGCCTGCGCGGCCCGGGTCAGCGGCAGCTGCTGCCAACCGGGGACCTCCACCAGCTTCTCGTAGAACTTGCGGGCCGCATACTCCGGCGTCATCCGCTCCTGGACCGAGCCCCAGCCCGCCCGCTGCTGGAACAGGCCCACCGAGTCGTGGTCCGAGCCGACGCCCTCGTTGGGGAGCTGCTCCGACCCGCGGACCGCGGGGTTGGCGAGATTGCGCAGCCGGGACTCCTGCATGGCGGTCGCCACGGCGATCACCCAACCGCGGGGCGGCACCTCCAACTCCTGCCCGACCTGAATGATCCGGGCGGCGTTGCGGAGCTGGAGCGCACCGTACTGCGACATCTGCGGCATCGCCCCGGTGACCTCGACCCGGAAGTCGTCGGTGCACTCCTGGGTGGTGAGCCGGAGCTCGTCGTCGCCGCCGAGTTCGGTGAGGAAGAAGGCGGCCGCGCCGCCGGCGCAGCAGAGCAGGGTCAGCGCCGCGGTGAGTGCGAAGGCCAGCACGCCGAGGCGTAGGCGACCGCGCTTCGGCTCGACTGCGTCGCTCATGTCTGCTCCCAGTCCACCGCGTCCACCCGCCACCGGCCGTCCGGCGCCACCAGCTCCAGCCGGAGCCGGCCGGTGTCGAAGGGCACCTGCGCCTCGACCACCCGCTCCGACCGGGCCCTGACCGTCACGGTGCCCGCCACCTCACCGGTCGGGACCTCGACCGGGTCCACGTCGGCGAGCTGCTCGGCCAACGCCGGGGTGGCCAGGGGACGTAGCCCGGCGTGCCAGGCCTCGGCGGTCATCCCCGGGCGCCCTCGCCAGGCGGTGACGAACTCGTCGGCGACCTGCTCGGGCGTCGCCGCCCCGGGCGCGGTCACCGGAGTGGGGGAGCGCGTGTCGATCAGGCCGTCGTCGCCGACCGTCGGGTGCACCGTGGTGATCGGCTGCTCCGGGCGGTTGCTGAGGCCGCTCCCCGGCGCCCCCGCCCCGACGACCAGCCGGGTGGTGCCGACGATGCCCACCACCACCACGGCGAGCGCCAGGGCGATCCCCGCCCGAGACCGGAACACCCGGGTGAGGAGCTCTTCGATTGCCCGCCGCACCCGCGATCACCGGGCCTCGGAGCGGATCCGGGGGGTGCTCCGTTCCGGCGCGGGCTTCGTCGCACCGGGTCGGTAGATGACGAAGGAGGGGCTCTCCTGCGGGCCCTCCGGCTCGGTCCAGCTCGCCGGCGCCCGCTGCCGCCGCGGGGCGGGGGTGGTGCGGTCCGGGGAGCTGCGCTCCCCGGACGCCGACGCCCCGTCCGGCCGCTCGCGGTGCTCCGACCGAGCCGCGGTCGCGGGCGCCAGCTCCTCGTGCCGGGCCTCCGGCCGCAGCCTGCGCTGCTCCGCCACCACCGCCCCGCGGCGACCCGAGCTCGGCTCGCCGGCACCGCGGGGCTCCGCGTCGAGGCGGGACGCGGCGCGCATGTCCCGGAAGAACCGGCGGTGCCAGGAGCTGGCTGGGCCGTCTGGCGCACTCCCGCCCTTGCCACCGAGCTGGGTGACCCGTCGGTAGGGGCGCAGCAGCAGCCAGCCGACCACGCCGCAGAGCCAGACCAGCACCACCTGGAGCCAGCCGGGCAGGGTCGGGGTGCTCATGATGAGGTCCACGGCGAAGAGGTAGATCGCGGCGCCGGTGCCGAAGATGGCGATGTTGAAGACCGCCGCGACCACCGCGTTACCCAGTCGGCGCAGCCCGGCGCTCGCCGGGCGGAGCAGGCCGACGGTGCCGAGGATCGGCGCGGCGATCACCGCCCAGCGGAAGAGCAGGAAGCCCAGCAGTACCAGCACCGACGCGGTGAGATCGAACATCGCGAAGAGCAGCGCGGCGAGCACCGCGATGAAGCCGGCGCCGACCCGGTCCATGTCCCGGAGCCCCTGGAGGTACTCGTACGCCTCCGGATCCTCCTGCTTGATCTGCTGCGCGACCCGCGCCCACTGCTGTTGCTTGGCCCGGACGGTGGCCTCCCGGGTGGCAGGGAACTCCCGGAGCTTCTCCACCTCCTGCCAGGAGAAGGACTTCGCGTCGTAGAGCGCCGGCCCGTACTTCTTCGCGGTCTCGCTGTCGGCCGAGCCCAGCACCCCGCGCAGCCAGTTGCGGTAGAGCATCGTCTCGGTGGCCGTGTCGCTCGCCCGCACCGCCGGCGGCCGGTTGTCGGCACAGGCCGCCGGATTCGGGACCGGGCACTGATCTGGTGGGATCTCCTTCGTGGCTGGTCCGACCGCGTCGTGGACCACCCCCAGTGTGGTGACCAGGGTGCCGTCGGCGACGTTGGCGGACTTCACCGGCCAGGCCGCCAGCGCGGTCACCGCCACCATCACGAGCAGGGCCCAGCCCGCGGTCGTCATGGCGTTGCTCATGTCCGACTGGCGGGAGCGCCAGAGCAGATAGAGCCCGACCACGCAGAGGGTGACGATCCCGAAGACGCTGAACACCTTCTGGTAGACCGCCGTGGTCGCCTGCTCCACCAGCGGATCGGCCCAGCCCCACATCGACCGCGGATCCCAGGCCCGCTCCCGCAGGGCGTTCGAGGCGCCGACGATCGCCGTGGCGATCATGAATTCGCCGTTGGCGACCGTGTTGGTGAACTTGTAGTCCGGGTGCAGCACCGCGGTGGCGCAGCCGCTGTCGATGTCGTAGGTGGAGTAGCTGTATCCCGCGTAGCCGTAGTCGCTGTAGAACCCCTGGCGGCCGTCTTCTGTAGCCGACTCCGGGCGGGCCGCGAACCAGCCGGCGAGGCCGGAGTCCGGCGCCGTCGGCGTCGGGGCGTTGCGGCAGGTGACGTCGTCCTCGGCCACCTCCGCGAGCCGGGCGACACAGGCGCGGAAGTCGGCCTGCCACTCCGCGGTGGTGCAGGGTCCGGCTGGGGCCTGGGTGGACAGCTCCGGGGCCGGTGCCGCCGCCGCGCCGATCCCCGGCCAGCTGACCGTGGCCCCGGCGAGGACGCCGAGAGCGAGCAGAAGCGCCACCGTCCGAGCCCGGGCCCCGGCCATCTCACGCCTCCAGATCCGCTACGACGGGTAGCACTCCAGCCGCGGCGGCGATCGCCGCCGGTGTGGTGTCGAGGTGCTCGAGCAACCCATCGACGTACGAGACGTCGACCCGGACCTTCTGCACCCGCCCGTCCACGTCGCGCATGACGAACTCGCGGTAGCCGAGGCGGGCGGCCGAGGAGCTGTCGGCGGCGGAGAGGGAGGCGAGGGTGGCCTCATACCCGTCGTTGACCGGGACCCGCAGCAGGCGCAGCGCCTCGGAGGCGATCTCCTCGTCCTCGGCGATCCGCCCGACGAAGACCGTGGAGACCAGGTTCTGTACGTCGAGGCCGAGGATGTCCTTCGGGTTCTGCGAGGCGACCAACGCGGCCAGGTTCCACTTGCGGGAGTCCCGGGCCAGCCGGACCAGGAACGACCGCCCCGAACGCCAACCCTCCATGAAGTGCGCCTCATCCAGCCCGACCAGCTTGCGCGAGGACATCGAGCCGCCGTAGCAGCGGCGGACGGCGAGCCGGTGCGCGGTGTGCAGCATGGGCAGGGCGAGCGCCTCCTCCGCCGACCAGTACTCTCGCTCGATCTTGAGGTCCGGGAGGCGGAGGCCGGCCATCGTGATCACCGTGAGGGTGGCGTCCGGCCCGAGCAGCCCCTCCGGGGGGCGACCGAAGAAGAGCATGGCCAGCGGCATCTCGGCGGTGTCCAGCAGGAGGTTGGCCAGCTCCCGGCCGGCGTCGTCGTCGAGCTTGCCCAGGGTGGCGACCACATCGTCCAGAGTGGCTGTCTCCTCCGCCGGCACCTGGCGCACGGCGTGCCGGAAGAGCGTGGCGGTGGAGGCCTCCCGCGCGACCTGTGGCGGCACCAGCATCATGCAGATGTCCTGGACCAACATCCGGCGCTCGGCCCGGGCGTTGGAGACCGCGATCTCGAACTCCCGATCGCCCGCGTCACCGGCGCTGAACTCACTCCGCAGCGGCGTGGGAATCAGCGAGTACGGGGCGAGGGTGCCGGGCTCGGAGCCGGTCAGGTTCAGCGCCCGTGCGTACGGGGCCAGCTCCGGCATGGCGCAGAGCCGGGCGAGCGGGCCGGAGGGGTCGAGCAGCGTCACCTGGACGCCGCGGCGGGCGGCGAGGTAGCCGAGGGCGCCGAGCAGGGTGGACTTGCCGCCGCCGGGCTCGGCCACGAAGACCCCGAGCCCCGAGCGTTCCCGGACCTCCATCGGGAAGTGTAGGTCGAGGAAGACCGGCCGGCGGCAGGTGCCGGCGGTCCGCCCGATCAGGTCGCCCCGGCGATCGCCGACGGTGGAGGCGGCCTGCGGGAGCGCGGCGGCGAAGAGGTTGACCGGCATCCGGCGGACGTAGCCGGTGTTGGCGATCGGCTCTCCGGGGATGAACTCGCGGGCCAGCCAGTCCTGGTTCTTCGGGTGCTGGAGCGAGACCCGTAGCTCTCGGGAGTAGAGCTGGATCAGCCGCCGGGCGCGTTCCAGGCACTCCTCTCGGGTCCGCCCGCCGACGGCGAGCCGGTGCCAGCCGTGCGCGCGGGCGGATTCGACCGGCAGCCCGGTGGTCATCTCGTCGCCGATGACCAGGGCGCGCTCCGCGAGGCGCTCCAACTCGGGTGGGGCGTCGATGCCGTGCTCGGCGTAGTCGAGCTGCTGGGAGCGGATCATCCGCAGCCGGTGCTCCAGGTTCCGGAAGGAGTCGCCGGAGCCGAGGATGTCGACCCGGCTGGACAGCTCCATCGGCCAGGGCAGGCGCTCGTGGAAGTGCAGCCAGGGCTCGTGTCGTTCGGGGATTTCCAGCGGTTCCATCCGGCCCACGGCGAGGACGGCGACGTGCCCTTCCTCCCCGGTCATCCGGTTGACCAGCTTGACCGTGGACCCGTACGGGGTGCGGTAGCGCTCCACCTGTTCGGTCAGGGCGAGTAGGTCGCCGCGTTCCCAGTGCCCGTCGGTGACCGGGGAGAGCCGCCCGGGCGGGGCCATGCAGAGCGCCACCGAGCGGTAGAGGAGCCACTCCAGCTCCGGTGTGGTGACCCGGCGTCCGCGCATACCGAAGGCACCCAGCACCTCGTCGAACTGCTCGACGGTGCGGCCGAGCTTGCGTCGTTCGCCTTCGGCGACGCCGCGACCGAAGCTGCGTCGTACCCGCTCCACCAGCGAGTTGCCCAACGAGCGCCGGGCGAAGGTCACCCCCAGGTACGTCTGTCCCTCGGCGTGGTTGACCGAGTGCAGGTGCCGCTGCGCGGCAACCAGGTGATCTGCCCAGCTCGGTGTCCCCGGGACGTCGGGGAGCGGTGCCCGGGTGTGGGTGTCGATGGTGCGGGCCCACTCGTCGGCCGGGAAGGGGCGGGTGGTGCGCCGCAGGTGCAGGCGGAATCCGGCCAGCCCGGCGTACTGCTCGGAGATCGCCGCGAGCAGTGCCTCCCGCTCGGCGTCGGGGCGGAAGGCCCAGCGTACCTCGGGTAGCCAGTACCAGGCGGTGACCGTGTTGGGGGTGAAGGTCAGGTGGCCGGCGATCTCGGTGATGGCCAGCTCCACCGACGGGTCCCGGTCCCTGAATTTGATCTTCGGTGGCCGGACTCGTGCCGGTTTGGTGGTGCGGTCCCCACGGCCGGTGGAGCGCCGGTCGGACGGGGGCGCGTCTCGGCTGTCCGGCTCGGACCGTTCGCCGGGGTGGCGCCGCGGCGCGGTGCCGGTTGGCGGCGGGGCGGCCGCCCCGGTCGCTGCCGGCGGGGGCGCTGCCCCGGTCGCTGCCGGGGCGAGCCGTTCGCCGACCTGGTGCGGTACCCGGGTGGAGCGCCGGGCCGACCCGGCGGGCGACCGCTCCACCTCGGCCGGTGCGGCGGGAGCGGTGGGTGTGGCGGGAGCGGTTGATGCGGCGGGCGGATCTCCGGCGCCGAGCTGTTGGGGGATGGTCGGCTGCTGTTCGCGCGTCGCTACCCGGCCCGGGGCGGACCGGGCCGGGCGGGTCGCGCCGAACAGGTCGAGGAAGGGGGAGTCGATGTCGGTGCCGCCGGTCGGCGTCGGCTCCGTGGGCGTCCGCTGCTGCAGTGGGCGAGGGGCCTGGAAGACACCGACTCCGCCGTGACCCGGGGAGGTGGCCCGGGCCGGGTCGTGGTGGGCCTCCTCGAGCTCCGTGGCGTAGTCAACAGACTGCGCTGCGTCACCTTGGGTCGCGGCCGACTGCCCGGCCGGGGATCCCGGCGCGTAGTGGGAACTCATGCGACCGCCTCACCCGTGTCGTTGCACTGCCCGGTCATGCCAGTTCCTCTCGGATCCTGATCCGGCTGCCGACCAGGCGGGGGTCGCGTTGCTCGGCGGCCGGCTCCCGGGTGCGCCGCCAGTCGGTCAGCGCGGTGTGGATCACCATCCGCGCGGGCCGGTCCGGGTCGACGTACCGGAAGACGAACGAGGTGGTCACGATCGCGAGGGCGATCTCCCACGCCGGGAAGAGCTCGACCTGCAGCGTGAACAACCAGTGGACGAACATGTAGAGGGGAACGAGCAGCATGAAGAGCCCGTACTGGGCGTACGGGAGGTGGACCGGGAGGGTGTAGCCGGGGGGCCCGAGGTAGACCAGGCGAGCCCGGTAGATGTCGTCGTCGGTGCGCAGCCGCATGCTCGTGCCCGCGCCTATTCGAAGATCAGGTCGATCAGGTAGTCACCGACGAAGAAGAGGGTGGCGGCCCCGGCGATGAAGGCCAGGCCGACGATCGCGATGGCCGAGCTCGTCAGTACCTTGGAGATCTCGCCCCGGCTCGCCCGACCGATGAAGATGACGCCCAGGACGGCCAACAGGATCGGGGCGATCTTGCTGGCGAAGAAGGCGACGACGCCTTCGGTGTTGATGCCGGTGGGCGCCGGCTCGGCGAGCGGTGTCGAGCTCAGGGCGGTGAGAGCGTGGGCGGCGGACGATGCCGCCTCCGTCAGCTCGATGGCGATCACTGGAAACCTCCCCATTTCGCGGCCGGCGGCGCCGCGGCGGTGCAGTAGGCATGCCTGGCGGGAACGGTGCTCACGTTGCGGCTAGGCCGCCGCGGTCGTCACCCACCACGAGCGGGTGGGTGCTGGGCGGATTTTCCCGCTTCGGCCCTCCCTCCAGGCTTCGCCATCTCGATGCTCGGCAATTCCAAAGCGTACGGCCACCCACTGTCTGCGACAAGCCACGAAGAATGACCCCGATCCGACTCGGTCGTCCGACCCCACACCTGCACCGACGCGCATGTCAGCGCCCCGGGGCCGGGCGGCGTGGGAGCGCCAACGAGGACCGGTACGGTCTCCTTGTGACCGATCTGGTGCAGGCCGCGTCCCCGGTGGTGATGGGCATCCTGAACGTCACGCCGGACTCCTTCTCCGACGGCGGACGCTACGCCGATCTCGATGCCGCCATCGCACACGGCGTGCGGCTGCACGGCGACGGTGCCCACCTGGTGGACGTGGGTGGCGAGTCCACCCGACCCGGGGCGGAGCGGGTGGCCGCCGACATCGAGGCGGCCCGGGTGCGACCGGTGATCCGCGAGCTGGCCGCCGCCGGCGTGCCGGTCAGCATCGACACCACCCGGGCGCGGGTGGCCGAGCTGGCGCTCACCGCCGGGGCGCAGGTGGTCAACGATGTCTCCGGTGGGCTCGCCGACCCGGACATGGCCCGGGTGGTCCGGGACGCCGGCTGTCCCTGGGTGCTCATGCACTGGCGCGGGCACTCCCGCGAGATGCGGGAGCTGGCCCGCTACGGCGACGTCGTCGCCGACGTCAAGGCCGAGCTGGCGCAGCGGGTCGAGGCGGCCCTCGCCGCCGGGGTGGCGGCCGACCGCATCGTCATCGACCCGGGGCTCGGCTTCGCGAAGACCGCCGCCCACAACTGGGAGCTGAGCGCCCGGCTGCCGGAGCTGCTGGCGCTCGGCTACCCGCTGCTCTTCGCCGCCAGCCGCAAGTCCCACCTGGGCGCGCTGCTCGCCGTTGACGGCACGCCGCGGCCGATCGAGGGTCGGGAGGTCGCCACCGTCGCCACCAGTGTGCTCGCGGTCGCGGCCGGCGCCTGGGGAGTGCGGGTGCACGACGTCCGCGCCACCGCGGACGCGCTGGCCGTCTGGCGGGCCACCGGATCGCCCCGGCTGGCCGCCACCAGGTCGTCCGGGCCAGCCGCCACCAGATCGTCTTGGCCGGCCGCCGCCGGCGGTGCCCGAGCCGGGAGAGAGCAGTGATGGCCGACCGGATCGAGCTGACGGGCTTGCGGGTGCACGGCCGGCACGGGGTGTACGACTTCGAGCGGGCGCACGGGCAGGATTTCGTCGTGGACGCGCTGCTGGAGCTGGACCTCGCCCCGGCCGCCCGTTCGGACGAGGTGGCCGACACCGTCCACTACGGCGAGTTGGCCGAGCGGCTGACGGCGGTGGTGGCCGGGGAGCCGGTCAATCTGATCGAGACCCTCGCCGACCGGCTCCTCACGGTCTGTCTGGCCGACCCCCGGGTCCGTAGCGCCACGGTGACGGTGCACAAGCCGCAGGCTCCGATCTCGGGTAGCTTCACCGACGTGGCCGTCACCATGACCAGGTCTGTCTCGTGACCCGCGCCCTGCTCTCGCTCGGCAGCAACCTCGGCGACCGGGCCGACCACCTGCGGTCGGCGGTCACCGCGCTGGGTGAGTCCGTGCTTCTGGTCTCCGGCGTCTACGAGACTCCGCCCTGGGGCGACCGCGACCAGCCCGCGTACCTGAACGCCGTGGTGTTGGCCGTAGATCCCGCAGCGGCGCCGGAGGACTGGCTGGCGCGGGCCCAGACGGCCGAGCGTGCGGCCGGCCGGGAGCGCGATCCGGCCCGGCGTTTCGGGCCCCGCACCCTCGACGTCGACGTCATCGCGGTCTGGACCCAGGACGGCACGCCAGTGCTCCGGGACGATCCCGAGCTGACGCTGCCGCACCCCCGCGCCCACCTGCGCGCCTTCGTCCTGCGGCCCTGGCTCGACCTGCAACCGTACGGGCGGCTGCCGGGCCACGGCTGGGTAACCGACCTGCTGAACTCGGCGCCGGTCGGTGCGGACGCGTTGCAGCTGCGTCCCTGCCCCGAAGTGGGGTTAGAGTCAACGGCATGAGGCAGCGGAGCCGGCGGGCATGACGCAGTCGAGGTCATCACCTCCGGACGGCACGGGCCCCGGCCGGATGGGCCCCACCCGGATCTCCACACTGGTGGTCGCCGGCCTCGCCGCCGCCGGGGTGGCGTGGCTGCTGATCAGCTTCTTCTACTACGACTACCTCCCCGGCGACCTGCCCTGGCTGCCGGTGGTCACCCTGGCCGGGCTCGCCGTGCTGGAGGCGTACGCCGCGGTGAACACCCGGGCCCGGATCGCGCGCCGGCCGGGGAAGGAGCCGGTGAACCCGCTCTTGGTTGCCCGCCTCGTGGTGCTGGCAAAGGCGTCGGCGCTGGCGGGGGCGATCTTCGTCGGCTTCTACGCGGGCCTGACCGGGTGGCTGTTCGTGGAGGACACCCAGGTCGCGGCGAGCGACCGGAACGTGGCGGGGAGCAGCCTGCTCGCCGCCCTGGCGCTGGTGGCCGCCGCGCTCTGGTTGGAGCGCTCCTGCCGGGTTCCGGAGCAGGAGGATGACCAGGACCGCGAGCCCGGCGACCGGGAAGGCCGCTTCGGCCAGCGCTGAGCCTGGGCTTCCGCCGCGCTTGCCGCGCGGGTACGGTGCCTGCCACCGGAGAGTAACGGCTGCCCCCCGGACCGTTTCGCGCATCGGGCCCGGGACGGACGGCCAGTGGAGGGCGGCTGCATGGGGTACGACGAGTCGGTGCGAGGCAGTGCGGAGCCCTCCCCCGGTGCCCACCCCGTCGTCCCTGGCCCGGATCCCGTCCAGGTCGAGTCTGGTCGGGACCGGCTCGGCGTGCACGTCGTCTGGGAGTTCCTGCTCCTGGTGGGCGCGGCCGGAGTCGCGTACCTGCTCTGGCGGGACAACCCGGACACACTGCGGGGTGACGGCCTGCGGTCGCTGCTCGTTGACGGTGCCGTCCTTGGGATGCTGGCCCTCGCCGCCGGGCTGAGCCTGCGTGCCGCGGCGGTGAATCTGGCGATCGGGCCGGCGGCCGTCGCGGCGGCGCTGCACCTGGCGGAGCAGGGGGACCGGGGCGCGGTGGCCGCCCTCGGCCCGGCGCTCGCCGTCGGGGTGCTCGGTGGGCTGCTGCTGGCGTTCGTGGTGACGGTACTGCACGTCCCCGCCTGGGCGGCCAGCCTCGCCGCCGGCGCGGCGCTGGTCGGGTACATCGAGCGGCATAGTGACCCGGTTCTGCCGCAGGGCAGCTACGACCCGACGAGCGACGCGCTCTATCTGTTCGCCGGGTTCGCCGCGCTCGCCGTGCTCGGCGGGCTGTTCGGCGCGTTACGGCCGATCCGTCGGTTGGTCGGCCGGTCCCGTCCGGTTACCGATCCGGCCCGCCGGCAGGGCGTGCTGGCCCCGGTGGTGGCCGGCGGGGCGCTGGTCGGCTCCAGCGTCTTGGCCGTGCTGGCCGGCTCCCTACTGGGGACTCCCGCCGTCGGCCCGGTCGCGGTGGGGTCGGGGCTGGACTGGACCGTCCTGGCGGTGGGAACGGCGCTGCTCGCCGGCACCAGTGCCTTTGGCCGCCGGGGTGGCCTCCTCGGTACCCTGCTGGCCGTCTCGTTGGTCACGCTCGTCCTCGCGGACCTGCAGGCGAGCGGCCTCTCCGCGAGTCGCTGGGCGGTCGGGGCGGTGGTGCTCGGGGTGGGGCTGGTGGTCACCCGGTTGGTCGAGGCGTATGGGGGGTCGCGGGACGATCGGGGGGCGGTCGCCGACCGCCCCGATGCCGACGAGCAGCTGCCTGCCGACTGGAACGTGCGGCGGCCCGAGCCGCTCCCGGACTGGGCCGCGACCCTGCCGCCCCAGCCGGCCGAGAGCCCGACAGATCAGTGGGAGCTCCCGGACTGGGGGACCGGACGGCACTGGGACCCCAGCCGCCGCTGACCCCCGTCCGGCAGGTCGCCGCTGACCCGCCCAGCAGGTCGCCGCTGACCTGCGTCTGGCAGATCGGCGGGGAGCCCGACGGTTAGGCTCGGCCGCATGACCGACACACCTTCGACCTTCCCCGCCGACCGGTCGTTCGAGGAGTTGGACGCACTCTCCACCGAGGAGCTGCGCAACCAGGCGTTCGCGGTGGCGCGGGAGCGCCGTGACGTGCGGTTCTTCTGGTCGGTTCTGCGACACCTGCCGAACGCCGACGAGGCCGCCGCCCTGGATGGCGCGCCGAACTCGGTCGGGCCGACCGTCGACGAGGCGGTGGCGCTGTGGCGGGAGCTGACCGGCCACGGCTACGAGGAGTCGGCGCCGCTGCTGCGGGCGGCCTTCATCGACTATCTGCGGGGGTGACCGCCCCGTTGGGAACGGGCGGCCGGCTCTGGTGGTCGGGGTGACCCAGGTCGAGCAGGCGGGATCGGGTGAGCACACCCACGGGCTGCTCCTGGTCGGTCACCACCACCCGGTCCGCCGCGGAGGTCAACAGAACCCCCAGCGCGTCGTATGCCGACGCTCCGAGCGGCACCGTGGGGAGTCCGGCGGAGATCGGGGTGGCGGAGAGCGGCTCGACCGTCTCCCGGGTGACCGGGGTGACGGCCAGGCGTCGGATGCCCCGGTCGGCACCGACGAATTCCCGGACGAACGGGGTGGCCGGCGTGCCAAGCACGGCGGCCGGGGTGTCGAACTGCTCCAGACGGCCGCCCTCGGAGAGCACCGCGATCCGGTCGCCGAGCCGAACCGCCTCGTCGAGGTCGTGCGTCACCAGCACGATCGTCTTGCGAACCTCGGCCTGCAACCGCAGGAACTCCTCCTGGAGCCGGGTCCGGACGATCGGGTCGACCGCGGAGAAGGGCTCGTCCATCAGCAGGACCACCGGGTCCGCGGCGAGCGCCCGGGCCACCCCCACCCGCTGCCGCTGACCGCCGGAGAGTTCGTGCGGATAGCGGGTCCCGAACTGAGCCGGGTCCAGACCGACCAGCTCCAACAGCTCGGTGACTCGCTGCCGGCGGCGGTCGCGGGGCCAGCCGAGCAGCTGCGGCACGGTGGCGACGTTCGCGCTGATGGTCTGGTGCGGGAAGAGGCCGACGTTCTGGATCACGTAGCCGATGCGGCGGCGCAACCGGACCGGGTCCACTCGCGTGACGTCTTCCCCGTCGAGCAGGATCCGGCCGCCGGTCGGCTCGATCAGGCGGTTCACCATCCGGAGCACGGTGGACTTGCCGCAGCCGGAAGGGCCGATCAGCACCACCAGCTCACCGGCGGCGACCTCCAGGGTCAGCTCGTGGACCGCCTCGGTGCCGTCCGGGTAGCGCTTGCCGATCTTGTCAAGGGAGATCGAGGCCGCACGCGCCTCGTCGGCGGCGGATCCCCGCGGGGTAGCGTCCACACATGTCCTTCCGCTTGAGCTACCGGGCCGACCCGGGTAACCCGTGGTTCTCCTGGCAGTACGTGCGGGACAACTCTGACACGATCCTCACCGCACTGCGCGAGCACACCTCGCTTACCGTGCGGGCGGTGCTCATCGCGGTGCTGATCGCGGTGCCGCTGGCCGTGGCCGCGTACTGGTTCCGCGCTCTGGCCGGGCCCATCCTGGCCGTCACCGGTGTGCTCTACACCATTCCGTCGCTGGCGTTGTTCGCCTTCCTCGCGCCGTACCTGGGGATCGGGGCGGTGACCGTGCTCACCGTGGTGGTGCTCTACGCGCTGTTGGTGATTGTCCGTAACGCGCTCGCCGGGCTCACCCAGGTGCCGCCCGAGGTGCGGGAGGCGGCGGAGGGTATGGGGTATGGCCGCTGGGGGCGGTTGTTCCGGATCGACTTGCCGCTGGCTCTACCGGGCATCCTCACCGGGCTGCGCCTGGCGACGGTCTCGACGGTGGCGCTGGTCACCGTGGGGGTGGTCGTGGGGCGGGGCGGGCTCGGTCAGTTGATCTTCGCCGGCTTCCAGAACAACTTCTACAAGGCGCAGATCATGACCGGTACGTTGCTCTGCGTCCTGCTCGCCCTGGTGTTCGACCTCGCCCTGGCCGGTGCCGGGCGGCTGCTCACCCCGTGGCTGCGTCGCCGGAGCGCGGCATGACCGCGGCGGCGGGGCCGATCGAGGCGGCGGTGGTCTGGCTCAACGACCCGCTGAACTGGACAAATCCGGGCGGCATCCTGGATCGAACCGGCGAGCATCTCGCCATCTCCGCGGCGGCGGTGCTGCTGGGCTGCCTGGTCGCGTGGCCGATCGGGCTCTGGCTCGGGCACACCGGGCGCGGCGGCGGGCTGGTCGTGCTGGTGGCCAACCTGACGCTGGCCGTGCCGACGCTGGCCCTGCTCACCATCCTGCCGTTGACCTTTCTGGGCTTTGGCCGGCCCCCGGTGGTGGTGGCGCTCGCGGTCTTCGCGATCCCACCGTTGCTGGCCAATGCGTACACCGGGGTGCGTGCGGTGGATCCGGAGGCCCGGGACGCGGCCCGCGGGATGGGCTTCTCCGGCGGGCAGCTGCTGCGTCGGGTCGAGCTGCCGCTCGCCGTGCCGTACCTGGCGGCGGGGTTTCGCACCGCGGCGGTGCAGGTCGTGGCGACCGCCGCGCTGGCGTCCTTCGTCAACGGGGGCGGCCTGGGGCAGATCATCCGGGCCGGGTTCGGCCTGGACATCGCCGCCGGCGGCGGGCAGATCCTCGCCGGTGGGCTGCTGGTGGCGGGGCTCGCCCTGCTGGTGGAGCTGGTGTTGGCACGGGTCGAGCGGCTGGTCACCCCGCGCCCGCTGCGCAGCCGCGGCCGGCGGGCGGGGCGGCGCGCGGCCGACGCGGTCAGTGGCGCCTGACCGGGCTCGCAGAGCGCATCGGCTGGCTCGGGCCCTCGCCCCCGCAGCGGGTGACGATCCGGTGACGAAGTCCGACCGGAGTTTGTCGTACCCGGCTGGAGAATGTTGGGTGGGAAGCGCGGGCACCGATCGCCCGTCGGACACGCGGCCGGCGCAGGAGCCGTGCCGGGACACGGAAGGCGGGCAGGCATGCACGCACGCACACGGTTGGCGATCGGCGCGGTTGGCGCCCTGACCACGGCCGGGCTCTTGACCGGCTGCGGCGAGGCCGGTTCGTCGGGCACGGACGCGCCCGAGACAGCGGCGACGGGGGTGGGCTGTGCCCCGGTGGCCGGTGACGAGCTGGTCGTGCTGACCGACGACAAGTCGCTGCAGAACAGCGACAACATCATCCCCGTGGTCAACGCCGATGCCGCGGCTCCGCCGCTCGTCGCCGCCCTGGATCAGGTCTCCGCCGCGCTGGACACGCCGAAGCTGATCCAGCTCAACAAGGCCGTGAACGAGGACCGCAAGACGCCCGCGGTCGCGGCGGCGGAGTTCGCCACCGCCCACGACCTCACCGCCGGCATCGCGAAGGGGCCCGGCGGCACGATCAAGGTCGGGGCCGCCAACTTCAGCGAGAGCGAGACCCTCGCCGAGCTCTACAAGATCGTGCTGGTCGCCGCCGGCTACCAGGTCGAGGTGCAGCAGATCGGCAGCCGGGAACTCTACGAGCCCGCCCTGGAGAAGGGCGAGATTCAGGTCTTCCCCGAGTACGCGGCCACCCTGGCCGAGTTCCTCAACACCAAGGCGAACGGCGAGGGCGCCGAGCCGGTCTCCTCGCCGAACCTGGACGAGACGGTCGCCGCGTTGACGGCGCTCGGCGCGGAGGCCAACCTGGCCCTCGGCGCGCCGGCCGCGGCCCAGAACCAGAACGCCTTCGCCGTCACGCGGGCGTTCGCCGACCAACACGGTGTGCGGACTCTCTCCGAGCTGGCCGAGAAGTGCTCTGGCCAGGAGACGGTTCTGGCCGGTCCGCCGGAGTGCCCGCAGCGGCCGAAGTGCCAGGCCGGGCTGATCGAGGTCTATGACTTCCGGGCCGGGTCGTTCAGCTCGCTGGATGCCGGCGGTCCGCAGACGAAGAACGCTCTGCGGACCGGCGAGGTCAGCGTGGGTCTGGTCTTCTCCTCCGATGGAGCCCTCACCGCCGGCTGAGCCCCGTAGGAGCAGGGCGCGTTGCGCTGGCGTTCCCACGCGGCGCAACTCTCGGTAGGCTGCACAGCCATGCCCGTCCCGGCCGTGACCGATGACACACGTAACTCGCGGTTGCCCACGGCACTGTTCCGGGTCGGGGTGGCGTGCGCCCCGGTGGCGGCGCTGGTCGTGCTCATCGCCGACAGCAACGGGCTGTTACGGGTCGCCGCCGTACTGGCCATCCTGGCGGTCGTGCTGATCGGCCTGTCGATCGCGTTGCGTCCCGACGGTGCTGCCCCAGCCGGAGAGCTGCGGGGCGAGATCGAACGGCTTCGCCATGAGCTGCACGGCGAGATCGTGGCTGCCGCCCAACGGGGCAATCAGGCGCTCGACCAGACGCAGCGCACCCAGGAGGCGGTTGTCGCGCTCGGCCGACGCCTCGACGCCGGTGTCGCCGCACCGGCCGAGACCGGAGGTGCGCAGCGGGCGCGGGCTCCGGTGGACGTGCCGGCCGGGCGGGCGGCCGTTCCGGATGCCGATCACCGGGGTGACCACGAGCGCGACCGGAGCAGCGCGGATGAATCCCCGCCCCGGGCGCCCGCCCCGGGCGGCCACTCCGCGGCCGGGGCGGCGGGGGCGTACGCCGCGTTCCGCCCATCGGCCGGAGAGCATGGGGCCAGCGACCGCTTCGCCGGTCAGCCCGGCGCCGAGCGGGCCGCCGGCACCTATGGCAGCACCGCCGGCGCCGCCGGCACCCATGGCGGCACCGCCGGCGCCGCCGGCACCCATGGCGGCACCGCCGGCACCTATGGCGGCGCTGACGGTGGTGCCTGGTCGCCGGAGCCGGATGGCCGGCACGCGGCCCCCCTGCGCGGCGTGGTGCGGCATACCGAGACGGTGCATGTCACCCGGCACACCGTGGTTGACGGCGGCCGGAGCCATTCCAGCGCCCCCGTCGGCGACTATGACCGACGATGGCCGTCCGGCCCAGACAGACCGTCGTGGTCCGAGGAGGGGGAGCGCCGCTCCGGGGCCGAGGCCGGGACCGGGGACCGGGAGCGCCGCTCCTGGCCGGGCGCCGACGACTCCGTTGACCGGTCGTGGTCGGACCGGGGCGGGTGGGTGCGCGACGATCATGGGTTGGGCGAGCCGCCGGAGGTCGCCCGGGCCGAAGCGCAGTGGGACGACCAGGGCTGGGCCAACCAGCCAGATGGCCCGGGCTGGGGCGGTGAGCGGTCTGACCGCGGCGGCGGCAACCAGCAGGGCGGGGAGCTTGCGGCGGGCGGCGACGCGGAGGGCGAGTACTGGTCGCAGCTGCGGGCCGGAAACCGCTGGGCCGCCGTCCGGGAGGACGAGCGGGGGCACGAACTGCGGCTGGGTGAGCAGCGGGCGCAGGCGCACGCGGATCGCGGTGGTGCCGAATACCGGGTGGACCAGCGGTGGGCCACGGTCCGTCGGGACGATCCGGGACGCGGCCACGCCGATGGCGGGGGCGGGTGGTCCGAACCGGCGGACAGATCGGCGCTGCCCCCGGCGTCCGCCGAGTGGGGGCCGCCCCGGCAACGTCAGCCCGAGCCTCAGTGGCAGCCCGAGCCTCAGTGGCAGTCAGGGCCCCAGTCAGAGCCCCAGCCTGAGCCCCGGTGGCAGTCGGGGCTCCAGTCAGAGTCTCAGCCTGAGCCCCGGTGGCGGTCAGAGCCTCCGCGCCAGCGGGAGCCGGGCCGGTACGGCCGCGGAGACAACCGGTGGCGTTGACGGTTGCGGCAACGCCGAACGGCGCGGCCGGCCCGCTCACTTGTCGATGTCGCCGACCACGAAGAACATCGAGCCGAGGATGGCGACCAGGTCCGGCACCAGGCAACCGGGCAGGAGGGTGGCCAGCGCCTGCACGTTGGCGTACGACGCGGTGCGCAGCTTGAGCCGCCACGGCGTTTTCTCCCCCCGGGACACCAGGTAGTACCCGTTGATGCCGAGCGGGTTCTCGGTCCAGGCGTAGGTGTGCCCCTCGGGCGCCTTGAGCACCTTCGGTAGCCGGGTGTTGATCGGGCCGGTGAGCCGGTCCACTCGGTCCAGGCACTGCTCGGCGAGGTCGAGCGAGACGTACACCTGGTCGAGCAGCACCTCGAAGCGGGAGTGGCAGTCACCGGCGGTGCGGGTCACCACCGGCACGTCGAGCTGGTCATACGCCAGGTAGGGCTCGTCCCGGCGTAGGTCGAGGTCGAGGCCGGACGCGCGGGCGACCGGTCCGGAGGCGCCGAACGCGGCGGCCTGGGCCGCCGAGAGCACCCCCACGCCGACGGTACGGGCCAGGAAGATCTCGTTGCGGCGGATCAGGTTGTCCAGGTCGGGCAGGCTTTGCCGGACCTCACCGATGGCCGCCCGGGCCCGCCCGGTCCAGCCGGCCGGCACCTCCTCCTTGAGCCCACCGACCCGGTTGAACATGTAGTGGATCCGCCCGCCGGAGACCTCCTCGAGCACCGCCTGGAGCGTCTCCCGTTCCCGAAAGGCGTAGAACATCGGGGTGATCGCCCCGATCTCCAGCGGGTACGAGCCGAGGAACATCAGGTGGTTGAGGACCCGGTTCAGCTCGGCGAGCGCCATCCGGAGCCAGGTGGCCCGCTCCGGCACCTCCATCCCCAGCAACCGCTCCACGGCGAGCACCACGCCGAGTTCGTTGGCGAACGCGGAGAGCCAGTCGTGCCGGTTCGCCAGCACGATGATCTGCCGGTAGTCGCGGACCTCGAACAGCTTCTCCGCGCCCCGGTGCATGTAGCCGACGATCGGTTCGGCGCTGACCACCCGCTCGCCGTCGAGCACCAGCCGCAGCCGGAGTACGCCGTGCGTCGAGGGGTGCTGCGGACCGATGTTGAGCACCATGTCCGTGCCGAGTTGTTCCCCACCGGCGCCGGTGCCGACGGTCAGTTCGCGGAGATCGGCGTCCGTGGTCATGCCTGTCATGGTGCCACGAGTGGGTCGAGGGTGACGCCGGCCGGCTGGAGGAGCCACCAGTGCCCGCCGAGGCCCGCCGGGTCGATCAGCTCGGCCACCGCCGACGCCGCGGAGAGGGCCCGGAGGTATCCCGCGGGGTCGGTGCCGGCTCGTGCCAGCGGTGGGCGGCGGCCGTCGGCGCCGAGCGCCCGCAGCGCCGTCCGCTGTGCCACCAGGGTGTACGGGAGCTGCGCGACCTGCATACCGGCGGCGGCGACCGAGTCGACGGCGAGGTGCGCGGTGACGTCGCACGATCCGTCGGGTACGGGTGGGACCTGCCGTCCGTTCCGGTAGCCGGTCAGCGTCCCGACGAGCGGTCGCGCCTGCCGGAGGTGCCCGTAGTCCACGGTGACCGCCAGCCCCCGGTCGAGTCGCCCGACGGCGTCTGCCCAGGCGTCGTCGCGGGTCCGGCCGATCTCGGCGCGGGTGCCGGGGTTGTCGGCCGGCGGCGCCCACCACCGGGCCAACCAGTCGGCGTCCTCCGGGCTGACCGGGCTGCCGACCGTCTCCTCGCCGGTGCCGGGGTCCACCAGGAGATACCGCCAGCCCATCGGGGTGGCCACGGCCAGGTCCAGCGGGACGTTGTCGAGCCACTCGGTGGCCAGCAGGAGGCCGGTGATGCCCGTGGGGATCTCCTGCGTCCAGCTGATCTCCGCGGGGAGCTCCGCGGGGCGCGGCGCACGTTCGACGGCGGTGAGGCGTAGCCGGCGGGCGAGGGATGGGTCGGTGGCCGCGGCGGTGCTGGCGTGCAGGGTGCGCAGCAGTTCGCCCCGCCCCGCCCCGACATCGACAACTGCGAGTGGGGTTGGGTGGTCCAGGGCGGCGTCAACGGTGGCGATCAGCCGGTGCAGGGCCGCCGCGAACGCCGGGGAGGCGTGCACGCTGGTCCGGAAGTGGTCGGCCGGGCCACCACCGGAGACGAAGAAGCCGGTTGGCCCGTACAGCGCCCGCTCCATCGCGTCCCGCCAGCAGATCGACATCAGCTCCTCCTTCGGTCCGGCCGCCCCGCTTGTGCAGTGGCCCCGCTCGTCGCCTTCGGTGGCGAACAGGTCTCCCCGGACCACCGGTGGTGAACGTTTTCACACCTCCCTGTCCCGGTTCCGGCACCGCGACGCATACTTGCCAACGACCGGTACCCCTCCGAGGACTGGATCATCGTTATGAGTGCTGTGCTGTCTCCGCGTCCTGTCGATCAGGCGGTTGACGCTCCCACCCTCCGTTCTCTGACCATCGGCGTGATCGGCGTTGGCCGGGTCGGTGCCGTCTTGGCCGCTGCTCTCGCCGCTGCCGGGCACCGGGTCGTCGCCGCGGCGGGGGGCTCCGCCGCCTCACGTGCGCGGATGGCGCTGCTCCTGGCCGACGTGCCACGGCGGCCGGCGACCTCGGTAGCCCGCGCTGCCACCGATCTCCTGCTGGTGGCGGTGCCGGATGACGCCCTCGCGGGGGTCCTCACCGGCCTCGCCGAAGCCGGGGCACTGCGTCCGGGACAGGTGGTCGCGCACACCTCCGGCGCGCACGGCCTGGCGGTACTGGCGCCGGTCGTGGGGGCCGGGGCCAGCCCGCTGGCCCTGCACCCCGCGATGACCTTCACCGGTACGCCGGACGATCTCACCCGGCTGCCCGGCATTTCGTACGGGTTGACCGCCCCGGCGCAGCTGCGCCCGTTTGCCACCCGGCTCGTCGCCGACCTCAACGGCGTACCGGAGTGGGTCGCCGAGTCGGACCGTGCGCTCTACCACGCCGCCCTCGTGCACGGCTCCAATCACCTGGTCACCCTCGTCAACGAGGCGGCCGACCGGCTGCGGGACGCCGGGGTGACCGAGCCGGATCGGGTGCTCGCCCCGCTGTTGCGGGCCGCCTTGGACAACGCGCTGCGGCTCGGAGACGATGCGCTGACCGGACCGGTCGCCCGGGGCGACGCCGGCACCATCGAGCGGCACCTGACCCAGCTCGGGGCGACCGCGCCGGAATCGGTGGGCCCCTATCTGGCGTTGGCTCGACGGACGGCGGACCGCGTGATTGCGGCCGGCCGGCTGCAGCCCGCGGCGGCGCAGCCGGTGCTGGAGGTGTTGGGTGGGCGGGATCGGGAGGTGGCGGCGTGACCAAGCTGGTGCACACCCGTGCCGACCTGGCGGCGGCGCGGGAGGCGCTGACCGGCACCGTGGGCGTCGTCATGACCATGGGTGCCCTGCACTCCGGGCACGAGACCCTGCTGCGGGCGGCCCGGGAGCAGGCGGACAACGTCGTGGTCACGATCTTCGTGAACCCCCTCCAGTTCGGGCCGGACGAGGACTTCGACCGGTACCCCCGCCCTCTCGAGGAGGACCTGGAGATCTGCCGCCGGGCCGGTGCGGCGGTGGTCTTCGCGCCAGCCGCGCCGGAGCTCTACCCGCAGGGCCAGCCCCGGGTCTGGGTCAACCCGGGCCAGCTCGGTGAGGAGTTGGAGGGGCAGAGCCGCCCGGGCTTCTTCCACGGGGTGCTGACCGTGGTGCTGAAGTTGCTCCAGCTCACCCGGCCGGACCAGGCGTTCTTCGGCGAGAAGGACTATCAACAGCTGACCCTGGTCCGCCGGATGGTGCGTGACCTGGAGGTGCCGGTGGAGATCGTTGGCGTGCCGACGGTCCGGGAGCCGGACGGGTTGGCCCTGTCCAGCCGAAACCGTTACCTGTCGCCCGACGGGCGGGCGGCTGCGCTGAGCTTGTCGGGGGCCCTGCAGGCGGGGGTAGCCGCCGCCGCCGGGGGCGCGGACGCGGGCGCGGTGCTGGCCGCCGCGCACGCTGCTCTCGACTCCGGCCCACCCGGCGTCGAACTGGACTACCTGGTGCTCACCGATCCGGAGCTGGAGCCGGGGCCCGGCACCGGACCGGCGCGGCTGCTCGTGGCCGCCTGGGTCGGCACCACCCGTCTGATCGACAACGTGTCGGTCGAGCTCGCCCCGCGTTTCTGACCCACCCTCACGAAAGGCGTCTGATGCTGCGCACCATGCTCAAGTCGAAGATTCACCGGGCCACGGTCACCCAGGCCGACCTGCACTACGTCGGCTCGGTCACGGTGGACCAGGATCTGCTGGACGCCGCCGACCTGCTCCCGGGCGAGCAGGTGGCGATCGTGGATGTCACCAACGGCGCCCGGTTGGAGACCTATGTGATCCCGGGCCAGCGAGGCAGCGGCGTGATCGGCATCAACGGCGCCGCCGCCCACCTGGTCCACCCGGGTGATCTGGTCATCCTGATCGCCTATGGACAGCTGGAGGACGCGCAGGCGCGTACCTACCAGCCGCGGATCGTGCACGTCGATTCGGGTAACCGGATTGTTGATCTGACCGCGGATGCGGCCACGGCGGCGCCCGGGACGGCGGGGGCGCCGGTCCCCAACCCGTTGGCGGACTCGCTGGCCTGACCGGGCCGCGTGCCCGCGTGTCGCCGCTGGCGGGCGGGCGCGGCACCGGCCTCGTACCCAGCCGCGATGCGTCCGCCCACCGGAGCCACGCCACCAGGCTCTGTTACTGGCCGGGCATTCTTGGCTACCCTGGGTGGACTCGTCGGTAGACGGGGCGTCGACCCTGGGAGGCGACGTGGGACATCGGGTGGGGAAGGGCGCGAGCGCGGTCGCTGTGGTGCTGCTGGCTGGCTGCGCCGGGCCGACCGACGGTGACCTGACCGACGACTGGGGGGCGCTGCCCGCCGCCCGTCCGTTCACCCCCGAGTCGGGGGTCTGCCAGGTGGCCGACGCCACCGCCCAGGTGGCCCTGGCGGCGTACCAGCCGGTGGAGTGCACGCTCCCGCACCGGGTCGAGACCGTGCACGTGGGCACCTTCTCGACCGGGCAGTCGGGCCCACCGGCTGCCGACTCGGCCGACCTGCGGGGCGCGTTCACCGACTGTGACATCCGCAGCAGCACGTACGTGGGGGCCGATTGGCGGGCCGGGCGGCTGCGGCTCTGGTTGGCTGTCCCGTCCCCTGCGGGCTGGGCCGCTGGTTCCCGTTGGTACCGCTGTGACCTCACCGAGGTGACCACCGCTGAGGCGGGCGCCGAGGCGGTCCTGCGCACCGGCAATCTGCGTGGCGCGCTCGCCGACGGGTCGCCGTTGCGGCTCGGTTGCCAGCAGAGTGGCCCGGATCGGGGCGGTGGGGTGGGTGCCCTGCGCCCCGTGGACTGCCGCAGCCGGCACGACGCGGAGTTCGTCGGGGTGTGGCGGGCACCGGAGCGCCCGTACCCCACCGCGGACGCGGACTGGGCGCCGCTCTACGCCGGCTGCCGCAGCGAGATCGCGCGCTTCGCTGAGGTGCCCGACGACCCGACGCTACGGCTGCGGGTCGATGTGGTGGTCCGTCCACCCAGTGTCGGCCGGTGGGAGGTCGGCGATCGGGGGGTCCGCTGTTACCTGTGGCTCAGCGACCGCCAGGTGACCGGGTCGCTGCAGGGGGCCGGTCCGGCCCGGTTGCCGGTCCGGAACCGGTGACGGGGAGCTCGCTGCGCTCTGCTTCGGCCTCGTCGGAGCGCAGACCGGCGCGGTCGGGTACGGCGTTGCCCAAACCACTCGTCTCGCCCCCGCCGCCTCCTGCGTGCGTTGTTCGGGTTGACTGTGGGGATGGACCTACCGACCGGTGACTGGCCGGCCCTGCCCCGGCTACTGGCGGCCCCCGCGCCCGGGTGGGTGGAGACGACTGACGTGATCGTCGTCGGCTCCGGTGTCGCCGGGCTGACCGCCGCGCTCCACCTGCGGGAGGCGGGCCTGCACGTCACGGTGGTCTCCAAGGTTGACATTGAGGAGGGCTCGACGCGCTGGGCGCAGGGCGGCATCGCCGCGGTGCTCGATCCGCACGACACCCCCGCGGCCCACGCCTCGGACACCGAGGTCGCCGGGGTGGGCCTCAGCGATCCGGCGGCGGTCCGGGTCCTCGTCGAGGAGGGGCCCACCCGGCTGCGGGAGTTGATGCGGATCGGCGCGGAGTTCGACCGCAACCCGGATGGCTCGCTCATGCTCACCCGGGAGGGCGGGCACCGAGCGGACCGGATCGTGCACGCGGGTGGCGACGCCACCGGTGCCGAGGTGCAGCGGGCACTACACGCCGCCGTACGTCGGGATCCGTGGATCCGGCTCGTCGAGCACGCCCTGGTGCTGGACCTGCTCCGGGCCCCCGGTGACGGTCCGGACGGGCTCGGCCCCGCCTGTGGGGTGACCCTGCATGTGTTGGGTGAGGGCAGCGAGGACGGCGTCGGGGCGATCCTGGGGCGCGCGGTAGTGCTCGCGACCGGGGGGATGGGGCAGGTCTTCGGGGTAACGACCAATCCCGCGGTCTCCACCGGCGACGGGGTGGCCCTCGCGCTGCGGGCCGGGGCCGCCGTCACCGATGTGGAGTTCGTCCAGTTCCATCCGACCGCGCTGATCGTCCCGCCGTCCGCCCGGGTGGACGGGGCCCGGCACGCCCAGCAGCCGCTGGTCTCCGAGGCGCTGCGGGGCGAGGGAGCCCAGCTGGTCGACTCCGACGGCAAGCGGTTCATGGTCGGGCAGCACGAGCTGGCGGAGCTGGCCCCCCGGGACGTGGTCGCGAAGGGCATCCACCGGGTGCTGCTGGCCACCGGCGCGGACCATGTCTTTCTCGACGCCCGGCACCTCGGCGGTGCGTTCCTTGCCCGCCGCTTTCCCACCATTGTGGCGTCCTGCCTGGCGATCGGCGTGGATCCGGCGACCGACCTGATTCCGGTGGCCCCGGCGGCGCACTACGCCTCCGGCGGTGTCCGTACCGACCTGCACGGCCGTACCTCCATCCCCGGCCTGTACGCCTGCGGTGAGGTCGCCTGCACCGGTGTGCACGGCGCGAACCGGCTGGCCAGCAATTCGTTGCTGGAGGGGCTGGTCTTCTCTCGCCGGATCGCGGTCGATCTGGCGACCGGTCTGCCGGAGCAGCTGCGCCCGGCGCCGACCGGTGCCTGGGTGGGGGGTACGGGTCGGGTGCTCCCCGTCGCCGGCGTTCCCGCCCTGCAACGGGCGATGACGCGGGGCGCGGGCGTGTTGCGGTCGGCGGCGACCCTGGCCGACACGGCGGCTGCCCTGGTAGCGCTCGGTGACGCCGAGGGAGTTCCCCGCACCGCGGACTGGGAGGCGACGAACCTGCTGACCGTGGCGACCGTGCTGGTGGCTGCCGCCACCGCGCGGCGGGAGACCCGGGGTTGCCACTGGCGGGAGGACTTTCCGGTGGCCGACGAGCGGTGGCGTGGCCACCTGGTCGGTGCCATCGATCCGCAGGGCCGGCTGAGGCAGGGGTGGCGGGGGTTCGGGGTTACTGAGCGTGGGGAGGGAACATGACCGGAGAGACCGAGGGCTTGTTGCGGGCGGCGGGGCTGGACCCGGAGCGCGTACGACGGGTGATCATCGACGCGCTCCTGGAGGATCTGGGGCCGGAGTTTCTCGACGTGACCAGTGTCGCCACGATCCCTGACAGCCAGGTTGACACGGCGGACGTGGCCGCCCGCGCCGACGGGGTGGTCGCCGGGTTGCCGGTGGCCGCAGCGGTGTTCGAGCTGGTGGGCGAGGTGACCGGAGCCGACCGTACGCTGGCGGTGTCGCTCGTCGCCCACGACGGGCAGCGGGTGGCCCGCGGCGACGTGCTGGCCACGGTGACCGGCCCGACCCGGCTGCTGCTCACCGCCGAGCGCACCGCGCTGAACCTGCTTTCCCGAATGTCGGGTGTCGCCACCCACACCCGGGCCTGGGCCGACGCGTTGGCCGGCACGAAGGCGCTGGTGTTGGACACCCGGAAGACGACCCCGGGCCTGCGGGCGCTGGAGAAGTACGCGGTCCGCGCCGGCGGCGGCACCAACAAGCGGATGGGCCTGCACGACGTGGCCATGGTCAAGGACAACCACAAGCTGGCGGCCGGTGGGGTGGCCGCGGCGTTCCGGCGGGTCCGGGCGGCGTTCCCGGGCGTGGGCGTGCAGGTGGAGGTGGACACCCTCGCCGAGGCGGTGGAGGCGGTGGAGGCGGGCGCCGACTTCCTGCTGGTCGACAACATGGGGGTGGAGTCGCTGCGTGAGGTGGTGAGCGCGGTCGGGGAGCGGGCCGAGTTGGAGGCGACCGGGGGGCTGACGCTGGACGTGGCGGCGGACGTGGCGGCTACCGGGGTGGACTTCCTGTCGGTTGGCGCGCTCACCCACTCGTCGTCGATTCTGGATATCGCGCTGGACCTACGGACGGAGTGAGGGAGAGCGGGCCGCCGGTCGTTCCGGTGGTCCGCGGGGTGGGAACCGACGATCGCGCGGCGGGTGAGCCGGGCCCGCCGCGGCGTGGGGTCCGGGCCGCGCTGGCGGTTGTCTAGGCTGTCGGTGTGCTGCTTTGCATCGACATCGGAAACACCAACACCGTGCTGGCGACCTTCGATGGCGACAAGCTGGTGCACTCGTGGCGGATCAACACCGATCCGCGGTCGACCGCGGACGAGTTGGGGTTGATGTTCCGGGGCCTGCTCTCCGGCGCCGACGTGGAGATCAGTGGAGTGGCGGCCTGCTCGACGGTGCCCGCCGCGCTCCGGTCGGTGCGCACGATGCTGGACCGCTACTACGCCCACGTGCCGCACATGATCGTTGAGCCCGGGGTGCGGACCGGGGTGCAACTCGCCATCGACAATCCCAAGGAGGTTGGCGCCGACCGGGTGGTCAACACGCTCGCGACGTACAACCTCTACGGCGGTCCGTCGATCGTCGTCGACTTCGGCACCACCACCAACTTCGACGTGATCAGTGGGCGGGGCGAGTTCCTCGGCGGGGCGTTCGCCCCCGGCATCGAGATTTCCTTCGACGCGCTCGCGGCCCGCGCCGCCCAACTGCGTAAGGTCGAGGCCGCCCGGCCGCGTTCGGTGATCGGTAAGAACACGGTCGAATGTCTGCAGGCCGGCCTCTACTTCGGTTTCGCCGGGCAGGTGGATCGGATCGTGGAGCGGATGGTGGAGGAGCTGGGTGCGGTCAAGGCGGTGATCGCCACCGGGGGGCTGGCCCCGTTGGTGATGCAGGAGTGCCGGACGATCACCCATCATGAGCCGATGATCACTCTGATCGGGCTCCGGATGGTCTACGACCGTAACGTGTGAGCCAGGACCTCCCGAGTACGGTACGACCGGTAGTCAGCGTTGGGTGACTCCGGCTATTGCGGTCGTTATTGGTCGTCTTCGCCCCCCGGACGCTGGTGCGGGCGTGGGTTCGGTCATGGCGGCCGGCTATCCGATGTCCCCCGCGAGAGCCCTTGAGTACGCTCAGGGGCTGACCCCGCCCGAATTCCCTGCCTGAGGAAGCGCGCCGTGATCGAGCAGAACGCCGTACCAGTTGACCCCGCCGACGACCTTCCGGAGCAGATGAAGGTCCGCCGGGAGAAGCGGGACCGGATGCTCGCTGAGGGGATCGAACCGTATCCGCTCGGTTATCCGCGGACCAGCACGCTCGCCGAGATCCGCCAGGGCTACGCCGACCTGCCCACCGACACGGCCACCGGGGACCAGGTGTCGGTCACCGGCCGGGTGATCTTTGTGCGGAACACCGGCAAGCTCTGCTTCGCCACGCTCCGGGACGGCGACGGCACCGAGCTGCAGGCCATGCTCTCCCTGGACCGGGTCGGCGCGCAGCGGCTCGCGGACTGGAAGCAGCTGGTGGACCTCGGTGACCTCGTCGGGGTGACCGGTGAGGTGATCACCAGCCGGCGCGGTGAGCTGTCGGTGCTGGCGCAGGAGTGGGCGGTTACCGCGAAGGCCCTGCGCCCGCTGCCGGTGGCGCACAAGCCGCTCAGTGAGGAGGCCCGGGTCCGGCAGCGCTACGTTGATCTCATCGTTCGTCCGCAGGCCCGGCAGATGGTGCGTACCCGGGCGACCGCGGTCCGGAGCCTGCGGGAGTCCCTGCACGATCGGGGCTTCCTCGAGGTGGAGACCCCGATGCTCCAGCTGCTGCACGGCGGGGCGGCCGCTCGCCCATTCGTGACCCACAGCAATGCCCTCAGCACCGATCTGTATCTACGAATCGCTCCGGAACTATTTCTCAAGCGTGCGCTCGTTGGTGGCGTAGATCATGTCTTCGAGATCAACCGTAACTTCCGCAATGAGGGCGTTGACTCGTCGCACTCGCCGGAGTTCGCGATGCTCGAGGCTTACCAGGCGTATGGCGACTACGACACGATCGGTGAGTTGACCCGTCATCTCATCCAGCGGGCGGCGCTCGCGGTCGGCGGCTCGACGGTGGTGACCCACGCGGACGGTCGTGAGTTTGACCTCGGCGGTGAGTGGCGTTCGGTGACGCTGTTCGGATCTCTTTCCGAAGCACTCGGAGAGGAGGTCACGGTTCGTACGGAGCGGACCCGCCTGGTCGAGTACGCGGACAAGGTGGACTTGGCGGTCGACCCGAAGTGGGGTCCGGGCAAGCTGGCCGAGGAACTGTTCGAGGAGTTGGTCGTCCCGGGTCTGCTGGCGCCCACCTTCGTGCGGGACTATCCCGAGGAGACCAGCCCGTTGGTCCGGGCGCACCGCAGTGAGCCCGGCCTGACCGAGAAGTGGGACCTCTACGTACTCGGCTTCGAGCTGGGCACGGGCTACTCCGAGTTGGTGGATCCGGTGGTTCAGCGGGAACGTCTGGTGGCCCAGGCGCGGCTCGCGGCGCGGGGCGACGACGAGGCGATGCAGCTCGACGAGGACTTTCTCCGGGCCCTGGAGTACGGAATGCCACCGTCTGGTGGTATGGGAATGGGAATCGACCGGCTCCTCATGGCGCTGACCGGCCTGGGAATTCGGGAAACCATCCTCTTCCCGCTGGTCCGACCGGAGTGACGGTCGGGCTACCCGACTCGTAACCGGATCCTATTGACGCGCGGAGCGGCATCCGGGTTATTGTGCTCTTGCGGGATTCGCAGAACCGCTGCACCCTGCTGGAAAGGAATGTGGGACGTGGCCAAGCAGATCATTCATAAGCTGGTCGATGACCTGGATGGCGGGGACGCTGACGAGACCGTCAAGTTCGCCCTCGACGGCGTTCAGTACGAGATCGACCTGTCGAGCGTCAACGCCGAGAAATTGCGGGAGGTATTCGCCGCGTACGTGGCCAACGGCACGAAGGTGGGCCGGGGTGGCGTGGTCGTGGGTGGCCGGGCTGCCCGGGGCCGGGGCGGTGCCACCGCCGATCGTGAGCAGAACAAGGCGATCCGGGCCTGGGCCAAGAAGGCCGGCAAGGAGATTTCCGACCGGGGTCGCATCCCGCAGGAGATCGTGGACGAGTACCACGCTCGCGCCGGCCACTGAGTCGGCATCTGGCGGACGCCGGCCCGGAGTGCAGACTCCGGGCCGGCGTTGCGGTGTCTCGGCCCGGCGGTGGCCGGGGTGGGTGCCGCTACCGCCGGTGGGGCCTGCGGTGCCGTCCTTGGCTGGGGGCGGGTGGGCTGTTTCTGGGCCGGTGGCGGTTTCCGGGGGTGTCGCGGGGTCGATCCGGCGGCGGTCGAATTTCGCTCTGCGCGTAGCAGCGCTGCTACCGGAACACCTGCTGAGCGCGGACGGTTGGGCAAAACAGCGCGTATCCGGCACCGCCGGGGGAGACAGGACCCCAGCGGAGTCGGCCCGCGGCGATAGAGTTAAAAGGCACGGACGCCCATCCCGGGCGTTCACGCAGCGGCCACCGCCACGATCTAGATCATCGAGGCGCACGGTATGTGAGGAGCACGAGGGCATGTTCGAGCGGTTCACCGACCGAGCGCGTCGGGTTGTTGTCCTGGCCCAGGAAGAGGCCCGGATGCTCAACCACAATTACATTGGTACTGAGCACATTCTGCTGGGCCTGATCCACGAGGGTGAGGGTGTGGCGGCGAAGGCGCTGGAGAGTCTGGGGATCTCTCTGGAGGGTGTGCGTCAGCAGGTTGAGGAGATCATCGGGCAGGGTCAGCAGGCGCCGAGTGGTCATATTCCGTTTACCCCGCGGGCTAAGAAGGTGCTGGAGCTGTCGCTGCGGGAGGCGTTGCAGCTTGGGCACAACTACATCGGTACTGAGCACATTCTGCTGGGCTTGATCCGTGAGGGTGAGGGTGTGGCGGCGCAGGTGCTGGTGAAGTTGGGGGCGGACCTGAACCGGGTCCGTCAGCAGGTGATCCAGTTGCTGTCGGGTTATCAGGGTAAGGAGCCGGCGGCGGCGGGGACGGCGCCGGGTGAGGCTGCGCCGTCGACGAGTTTGGTGTTGGATCAGTTTGGTCGCAATCTGACGCAGGCGGCTCGTGAGGGCAAGCTTGATCCGGTTATCGGTCGGGAGAAAGAGATCGAGCGGGTCATGCAGGTGTTGTCCCGGCGGACGAAGAACAATCCGGTGTTGATCGGTGAGCCGGGTGTGGGTAAGACGGCTGTGGTGGAGGGCCTGTCGCAGCGGATCGTCAAGGGTGAGGTGCCTGAGACGCTGAAGGACAAGCAGCTGTACACCCTTGACCTGGGTGCGTTGGTGGCTGGGTCACGGTATCGGGGTGACTTCGAGGAGCGGTTGAAGAAGGTCCTCAAGGAGATCCGTACCCGGGGTGACATCATCTTGTTCATTGATGAGATTCACACGTTGGTGGGTGCGGGTGCCGCGGAGGGTGCGATCGACGCGGCGAGCATTCTGAAGCCGATGCTGGCGCGGGGTGAGTTGCAGACCATCGGTGCGACGACGTTGGATGAGTACCGTAAGCATCTGGAGAAGGACGCGGCGTTGGAGCGTCGGTTCCAGCCGATCCAGGTGGGTGAGCCGTCGTTGCCGCACACGATTGAGATTTTGAAGGGTCTGCGGGACCGTTACGAGGCGCATCACCGGGTGTCGATCACGGATGCGGCTCTGGTGGCGGCGGCGACTCTGGCTGATCGGTATATCTCGGATCGGTTCCTGCCGGACAAGGCGATCGATCTGATTGATGAGGCGGGTGCGCGGATGCGGATCCGGCGGATGACGGCGCCGCCAGACCTGCGGGACTTCGATGAGCGGATCGCGCAGGTGCGTCGGGACAAGGAGTCCGCGATCGACGCGCAGGACTTCGAGCGGGCCGCGCAGCTGCGGGATACCGAGAAGCAGTTGTTGGGTCAGAAGGCGCAGCGGGAGAAGGAGTGGAAGGCCGGTGACCTGGATGTGGTCACCGAGGTTGACGATGAGCAGATCGCTGAGGTGCTCGGTAACTGGACGGGTATCCCGGTCTACAAGTTGACCGAGGAGGAGACCTCTCGGTTGCTGCGGATGGAAGATGAGCTGCACAAGCGGGTCATCGGCCAGGAGGACGCGGTCAAGGCGGTGTCGAAGGCGATCCGTCGTACGCGGGCTGGTCTGAAGGACCCGAAGCGGCCGTCTGGGTCGTTTATTTTCGCCGGCCCGTCCGGGGTTGGTAAGACCGAGTTGTCCAAGGCTCTCGCGGAGTTCCTCTTCGGTAGTGAGGACGCGTTGATCCAGTTGGACATGTCCGAGTTTCATGACCGGTACACGGTGTCTCGGCTCGTCGGTGCGCCTCCTGGCTACGTCGGCTACGACGAGGGTGGGCAGCTGACTGAGAAGGTTCGTCGGCGGCCGTTCAGCGTGGTCCTCTTCGACGAGATCGAGAAGGCCCACCCGGACGTGTTCAACACGCTGCTGCAGATCCTTGAGGACGGGCGGCTCACCGATGGTCAGGGCCGGATCGTGGACTTCAAGAACACGGTCATCATCCTGACGACCAACCTTGGTACCCGTGATGTGGCCAAGGCGGTCTCGTTGGGTTTCCAGGCCTCTGATGACTCCGACTCGAACTATGACCGGATGAAGCAGAAGGTCAACGACGAGCTCAAGCAGCACTTCCGGCCGGAGTTCCTCAACCGGATCGACGACACCATCGTCTTCCACCAGCTGCGTCACCAGGAGATCCTCTCGATCGTCGATATCATGATCGGCCGGATCGAGACCCAGCTGCGTAACAAGGACATGGGGCTGGAACTCACCGACAACGCCAAGCAGTACCTGGCGACGAAGGGCTTCGACCCGGTCCTCGGTGCCCGGCCGCTACGCCGCACGATCCAGCGTGACATCGAGGACAACCTCTCCGAGCGGATCCTGTTCAACGAACTCAACCCCGGCCAGATCGTCATCGTTGACTGCGACGGCGACCCGACCAACATCGATTCCGCCAGCCTCACCTTCCGCGGCACCGACAAACCGGCCGAGCTGCCGGACGCGGTCCCCGCCGACCTCGGCGGCGCCGCGACGGGGGCGGACGACGCGGGATAGGCGCCGGGCAGGTCCAACCGAGTGAGCAACGGCCCGATGGCGATCGCCATCGGGCCGTTGCTCGTGCTCAGGTGCGCAGGAGCGGCGGTCCGTCCCCGGCCAGCCGGAAGTACGCCTCGTTGACCTGCTCCACGAGGCCGTCGTTGACCAGGCCGGCCAACGCCCGAAAACGCTGTGCTTCGTCGTCCCACACCTGGTCCAGGCGGTGCCGGGGCACCGGGGCGGTTGCCTCGCGGAGTACGCCGAGCAGCAGTCCACGGACCTGGCGGTCGGTCCCCGCGTACCGCTGCGGACGTCGGGTGGGGCCGGCCGGCGCCGGCTCCCCGCAGGCCCGCCAGGCGCAGATCGAGGCGACCGGGCAACTCCCGCAACGCGGCGACCGGGCCGTGCAGATCACCGCCCCCAGTTCCATGAAGGCGGCACTGGCCAGCGCGGCGGCGGCCGGTTCCGCCGGCAGTAGCTGCTCGGCGGCGACCAGGTCGGCCGGGCGGGTGGCGGGACCGGCGTCCGGTTCACCCGCGACCGCCCGACAGATCACCCGTCGTACGTTGGTGTCCACGACGGGGTGCCGTTGCCCGTACGCGAACGCGGCCACGGCCCGCGCCGTGTATGTGCCGACTCCCGGTAGGGCAAGCAGCTGTTCCAGCCGGTTCGGCACCTGCCCACCGTGCCGCTCCACCATCGCCACCGCGGCCTCGTGCAGTCGGACCGCCCGCCGCGGGTAGCCGAGCCGTCCCCACATCCGGATCGCCTCCGCTGGCGGCTCTGCCGCCAGGTCGGCCGGGGTGGGCCAGCGGGCCATCCAGTCCGTCCAGGCGGGCAGCACCCGGGCGACCGGGGTCTGCTGGAGCATCACCTCACTGACGAGGATGGCCCAGGCGCCTACCTCGGGGTGCCGCCACGGCAGGTCCCGGGCATGCTGCGTGTACCACCGGCTGACCTGGGTGGTGAAGGTCGGTTCAGTCATCGTCGGTCGATCATGTCACGCCCCGGGAGGCACGCTCCCGCGGCGGCCAGCCCCGCCACCAGTCCCGACGAGTGGTCACCCGGGCAGTACTCGGTGGCGCTCTGGGGCTGGTCGGGGAGAATCCGGGGATGAGTGAGCTTGCCATTACCGTCATCGGCCGGGATCGGCCCGGCATCGTGGCCGATGTCGCCGAGGGACTCGCCCGTCTCGGTGCGAACCTCACCGACAGCACCATGACCCGGCTCCGGGGACATTTCGCGATGACGCTGATCTGTGTGGGCCCGGCCGTCGCCGAGGCCGAGGCCGCGCTGGCGCCGCTCGCCGCCGACGGTCAGCTACTGGCGACGGTACGCGAGGTGGTGCCGGACGGGGAGCAGACGTCGAACGGCGCGCCGTACGTGTTGGCGGTGCATGGTGCCGATCGGATGGGCATCGTCGCTGCCATGACCCGGGTGCTCGCGGAGGCGGGCGGCAACGTCACGGACCTGAGTACCCGACTCGCTGGCGCGCTCTACGTCGTCCTCGCTGAGGTCGAGCTGCCACCGGGTGTGGTCGAGCAGGTGACGGCCCGGTTGGCGGCAACCGCCGCCGACCTCGGGGTGGAGGTAACCCTCCGGCCGGCCGACCCGGACCTGTTGTGAACCGCGAGGAGCGCGCCGGCCTCGGCGACTGGACGCTGGACGTGCTGGGCCCCCCGGGCCAGGTGCGACCGGTCGTGTCTGCCCCGGCCGCGGTGCTCAGCCGGGCCGGCGGTGAGGTGGATCCGACGGCGGAGCAGACGGTACGCCTCGCCGCCGATCTGGTCGCCACGATGCGCGTCGCTCCGGGCTGCGTCGGTCTGGCCGCCCCGCAGATTGGGGTCGGTGCCCGGGTCTTCGCCGTGGATGTCACCGGCCATCCGAAGGCCGGCATCGGGCATGGTGCGTTTGTGCTGTGCAACGCGGTCGTGGTGGAGGCCAGCCGATGGAAGGCTGGACGGGAGGGGTGCATGTCCGTGCCGGATCTGACCGGTGACGTCAAACGTGCCGGTCACCTGGTGGTCGAGGGGGCCCTGCCCGGTACCGGTGCGACGGTTCGGTTGGTCACCAACGCGTTTGAGGCGCGGGCCCTGCAACACGAGATCGACCACTGTGCGGGTCTGCTGTTTTTGGACCGGGTTGCCGGTGCCCACGCGGTGTACCAGCGCAAGGTGTACCTCTGATCGCCGGCCCGGCTGCGGCCACTGGTCTGCTGGAGAAGGTGGCCCGGCCGTGCCGGCGGAGGTCACCTTCCGTTTTTCTGTCTGCACCTTCGGCAACCTGCGTCGTCGTAAGTGGAGAAATGCTTCCGTCGGCTCGGGCTGGGCCGGCGCGTCGCTGTCGGTTGCCGGACGGGACGCCGCTAGGGTAGGACATCATGCGTCTGACGGTCGGCCCCCTGCCCCCCGCCGTTTACTGGCGGCGTCGCGCCGTTGTGCTCGGAGCGGTGTTTCTTTTTCTGGTTGTCATCTTCTACTCCTCGTCAGGCAGCTCGGAAGAGCCCGCCAACAAGAATGCCAGCGGCCAGGAGCAGCCCGCCGGTGACTCCGGAACCGACTCCGACCCACCGAAGGACACTGAGCAGCCGGCCCCGCCGGAGGATTCGGGCGATGCCGGCGGGGAGGAATCGCCCAACTCCGAGTCGTCCGAGGGGGCTGAGGTGGTTGACCCGTCCCCGGCGCCCCCGGCGCCCGACGACGGCACCTGCCGTGATGACGAGATCCGCGTGACCGCTGTCCCCCAGCCGGCGTCGGTGGGCCAGGGCGGTGCCGTTGATCTGCAATTAAAGATCCAAAATAGCTCGGGCCGGACCTGTAGCCGGGATGTCGGCGCGGATCTGCAGGAGCTGTTCCTCAAGGATGGGGCGGCGAAGATCTGGTCCTCCGACAGCTGTGGCATCGGCGAGGGCTCGGATGTCCAGTCGTTCACGCCGGACCTCGAGCGGTCCTATCGGGTCATCTGGAACGGCAACGACGACACCCGCTGTAAGGGTGGGGTCGCCGTCGGCCCCGAAGCGCCGCCCGGCACCTACCAGGTTTTCGCCCGGGTCGGCACAAAGTTGAGCGAGCCCGTGGAGCTCAAGGTCACCGGCTGACGGAGCCGTACCCCGGTCGATCGCATCGCACCTCAGCTGGCCGGCGGGCGGTAACGCCGACCGAGCCGACCGTGCGTCGACTCAGCACTGAACGTGCCACCGGCGGTCAGACGTAGCGTTCCAGGATCGACGCCTCGGCGAGCCGGGAAAGGCCTTCGCGGACGCCCCTTGCCCGGGCGTCTCCAACGCCCTCGACGGCCTGCAGGTCCTCCACGGTCGCGCCGAGTAGTCGCTGAAGGCTGCCGAAGTGCCCCACCAGGCGGTCAACGATCGCTACCGGCAGCCGCGGCACCTTGGCCAGTAGCCGGAACCCACGGGGACTGAGCGCGGCGTCGAGCGCGTCGGCGGCGGCCGGGTAGCCGATTGCTCTACTGACGGCGACCAGGTCGATCAGTTCGGTTGCGGTCAGCAGGTCCAGCTCGACCAGGGCCTCGTCGAGGGTGCGTGACCTGCGGCCGGTGGGCAGGTAGTCCCGGATGACAAGGGTGCGATCGGCGTCCACACCGGCCATCAGTTCGTCGAGTTGCAGCGCGAGGAGCCGGCCGTCGGTGCCCAACTCCACCACGCAACCGGCGATCTCGTCGGCGATCCGACGGACCATCTCGAGCCGTTGGACGACGGCGACCGCGTCCCGAACGGTGACCAGGTCCTCAATCTCCAGGGCGGAGAGGGTGCCGGAGACCTCGTCCAGGCGTAGCTTGTAACGCTCGAGCGTGGCGAGTGCCTGGTTGGCCCGGGAGAGGATGGCGGCCGAATCGTCCAGCACATGCCGCTGGCCGTTGACGTAGAGGCTGATGATCCGCATGGATTGGCTCACCGAGATGACCGGGTAGCCGGTCTGACGGGCAACTCGCTCGGCGGTGCGGTGCCGGGTGCCGGACTCCTCGGTGGGGATCGCGGGATCGGGCATCAGATGCACTGCCGCCCGGACGATCCGGCTGCCGTCGCTGGAGAGCACCACGGCACCATCCATCTTGCACAGCTCGCGGACGCGGGTGGCGGAGAACTCCACGTCGAGTGGGAAGCCGCCGGTGCAGAGGCTCTCGACGACCTTGTCGTAGCCCAGGACGATCAGGGCCCCGGTGCGTCCCCGGAGGATCCGTTCCAGCCCGTCCCGCAGGGCGGTGCCGGGCGCCATCAGGGCCAGGTTGGCGCGCAGCGGGTCACTGGCCGCGCCGCCGGTCACGTGCACGCTGATCGGACGGGCGGGCGAACCCGCGGCACCGGTGCGGGCGTACGGTGTCGCGCCGGCAGGCTTGGTGGTGTCGCGGTCGGTCGGCACGGGGACAGTCTACGGACTGCTCTGCCCTGGGTGCTGCCGCGGTTACTGTGATGTGTCGTGCTGCCCGGATTAACCGATTACACCGTCTTATAGACGGTTTATCAGAACACTTCCCGTACTGATGGGAGCGGAAGGCTACTCCGCGGATGCCCGTGCGACGGCCTGGAGCGCGGCTCGGACATCACTGACTTCGATCACTCGTAGCTGGTCGGCGCGGACGCCGGTGCTCTCCGGACCGCAGCCCGGTGGCACGAGTGCGAGCCGAAAGCCGAGCCGGGCCGCCTCGGCCAGCCGGCGCGGCACCGCCCCCACCCGCCGTACCTCACCGGTGAGTCCGACCTCCCCGATCGCCACCAGGTGCGGCGTGATCGCGAGGTTGAGCCCGCCGGAGGCGACCGCCAGGGCGACCGCCAGGTCGGCGGCGGGCTCGACGACCCGGATGCCGCCGACAGTGGCTGCGAAGACCTCCCGATCGTGCAGGGTCAACCGCTCGGTACGCCGTTGGAGCACCGCTAGGACCATCGCGAGTCGGGCTGAGTCCAGCCCGGAGACCGTCCGTCGGGGCGACCCGGCCACCGTCGCCCCGATCAGCGCCTGTACCTCGGTGACCAGAGCACGTCGCCCCTCCATCGCCACCGTGACACAGGTGCCGGGAACCGGCTCCGCGTAGCGGGTGAGAAAGAGTCCGGACGGATCCGCCAGGCTACTGATGCCGCCCTCGTGCATCTCGAAGCAGCCGACCTCGTCCGCCGCCCCGAACCGGTTCTTCACCCCCCGCACCAATCGCAGCGACGAGTGCTTGTCCCCTTCGAAGTGCAGCACCACGTCAACCAGGTGCTCCAGCACCCGTGGGCCGGCCACCTGGCCGTCCTTGGTGACGTGCCCCACCAGCAGGGTCGCGATGCCCCGCTCCTTGGCGACCGCCACCAGGGCCGCGGTGACCGCGCGGACCTGGGTCACCCCACCGGGCACTCCTTCGGTGCCGGTGGTCGAGATCGTCTGTACCGAGTCCAGCACCAGTAGCCCCGGCTTGACCGCGTCCAGGTGCCCGAGCACCGCGGCCAGGTCACTCTCCGCCGCCAGATAGAGCTGCTCGTGCAGGGTGCCCATCCGTTCGGCGCGTAACCGGACCTGGCTGACCGATTCCTCGCCACTGACCACGAGCGATGGGTTGGCGCCGCCGGCGGCCCACTGCTGCGCCACGTCGAGTAGCAGGGTCGACTTGCCGACCCCCGGCTCACCGGCGAGCAACACCACCGCGCCCGGAACCAGGCCGCCGCCGAGCACCCGGTCGAGCTCACTGACGCCGGTCGGGCGGGCGCGCGCGGGTGCGGCGCTGATGGTGGCGATCGGCCGCGCGGGCTCGGCCGGCATCCGGGAACTGACGACCCGGCCGGAGACGGTCGGGCCGGTCACGGTGCACTCGACGACCGAACCCCATTCGCCGCACTCCGGGCAGCGGCCGACCCACTTCGGTGGCTGGTGGCCGCAGGCGTCGCACTCGTAGGCGGGGCGGGGCTCGCGGGCGGCGCGGGTGCGGCCGCCGGTCGCGCCGGCGCGGGAGGATCGGGAGGTGGTCACACCAGGACGTTAACCGTCGCGTCGGTGATCAGTGCCCGGCGCCACCCGCACCGCCGTGCCCGTCCTCCAACTCCTCGAAGCCGGTGTGGCGCTCGATGATCGGCTCCGGGGGAGCGGCCGGGCTGAGCGGCACCGAGACCGGGGCTGCTGCCCGGATCGTGGTGCCACCGAAGTCGAAGGTCACGAAGATGGCCTCACCGACGTGCAGCGGGCCGTTCAGGCCGATCAGCCGCAGCACCGTTGACGCCTCTGAGTTGAGCTGCACGTAGCTCAGCGGTGGCACCGTGACCTGGGCCCGGTCGCCGACGGGAGACCCGGTCTCGGACGGCGCCGTGGACGAGCCCTGTCCGAGCGGGGCGTGGGGGTCGCTGAGGATGACGTCCTGAGCGCCCTCGGTGGTGACGGTCACCGTGACCTGGTCCGGCGAGTCGTTGTAGAGGACCACGTCCAGGTTCGCCTCGTCGCCGGCCTGGTAGCCGTCCACCCCCGGGTAGGCGATCAGCAGGCTCCGGACGGCGAAGTCGCCGTTCTCGCTCGCGACGTTGACGCCCTGAACCGACGGTACGGTTCCGGCGGTCTCGGCGACCTGGCCGGCGCTGCATCCGGAGAGCAGTAGCCCGCTCGTCGCCAACCCGGCCAGTAGCAGGGCCGACCGGCGGGAACCCCTGATCGAGCGCGTCACGTCGGTCCTCCTCGTCATGATCGGGCCCGGTCGTGCGCCGGACACGGCGGCCATGCCCGTGCAGACCGCGCTCCAGGGTAGTTGGGGCTGATCCAGTTCCGCACGCCGACCCGGGGATGCCACCGCTGTGGGGGTGCTCAGATCAACGGTCCGCTGGTCACGAGCAGGACTACATCGATGAGAGCGATTATCAAGACCGCTCGGAAGGCGGCCACCGACCGGGTCCTGGCGCGGTTGGTGACGCGCTCCAGGCACCAGAGTAGCGGTGGTACCAGGACGGCGGCGGTCACCGTGGCGAGCCCGACTGGCGACGGTGGTCCGGGCGGCCCGAGGACCAGGGTGGCGGTCGCGGCCAGCAGGAGCCCGACAGCGGCCCTCCGGCTGCCGCCCGCACCGAGCCGGTGGGGCAGCCCGCGGACCCCGGTGCGGGCGTCGTCGTCAAGGTCGGGCAGCACGTTCGCGAAGTGCGCGCCCGCCCCGAGCAGTGCCGCGGCGGTGACCAGCCAGATCGGTGGCGTTCCCGCGCCCGGCAGGGCCAGCACGACGAACGCCGGCAACGACCCGAAGGAGACCGTGTAGGGCAGGACCGACAGCGGCGAGGACTTCAACGGCCAGTTGTAGAGCAGCGCGGAGACCAGCCCGACCGTGGCCACGGCCGCGGCGGCCCGGTTCGTCGTCAGCGCGAGCGCCGGGGTGGCGAGCGTGGCCACGGCAGCGGCCAGTGCGGTCGCGCGACGGCCTACCAGACCGGCGGCGACCGGCTTGTCGGGCCGCCCGACCACGGTGTCCCGCTTCGCGTCGAGCGCGTCATTGGTCCACCCGACGGCGAGTTGACTCGCGGCCACGGTGAGCACCACGGCGACCACCCCTGCCGGTGGGGCCCCGACGCCCCAGGCGAGCAGGCCGGCCACCGCGGTGACCGCGGCTGCTGGCTCGGGATGACTCGCCCGGAGCAGGGCGACTACCGGCCGGGTGCGGGTCGCTCCCGAGCCGGCGTCGCCGGCGGTGAGTCCGGCTCGCTCCGGCCGGGTCAGTACCCGCGCGACACGCCGTAGCACTGAGGAGGTCATGAGGGAAGTCTGGTCGTTACCGGGCAGTCGTGCCACGCTCGGTCCATGCCAGACGCGGGCCGCACCCTGCCGCGCAATGATCCGCGCCAGTATGACGACCTGGCCGGAGAGTGGTGGCGGCCGGATGGCGCCTTCGCCATGTTGCACTGGCTGGCGGAGTCCCGGGCGGCGTTGGTTCCTGCGGCGTCGCGTCCCACCGCGCTCCTGGTCGACCTCGGCTGCGGTGCCGGGCTGCTCGCCCCGCACCTCGCCGGCAAGGGCTATCGACACGTGGGGGTCGACCTCACCGGTTCGGCGCTGCGCCAAGCCGCCGGGCATGGCGTGACGGTGGTCCAGGCCGATGCGACCGCCGTGCCGCTCGCCTCCGGCTGTGCCGACGTGGTGGCGGCGGGCGAGCTGTTGGAGCACGTTCCCGACTGGCGAGCGGTGGTGGCCGAGGCCTGCCGGCTACTCCGCCCCGGCGGGTTGCTCGTCCTCGACACGCTCAATGACACTGCGCTGAGTCGCCTGCTCGCCGTCCACATCGGCGAGCGGCTGCCCACGGTCCCGCGGGGAATCCACGACCCACGGTTGTTCGTGGACGCTCGCGCACTGGCCGCCGAGTGTGCCCGGTACGGCGTTGACCTGCGGCTGCGCGGGATTAGACCGCAGCTGACCCGGGTGCTCGGCTGGCTGGCCCGGCGGGCGAGAGGCGTGGGCGGGGTGCCCCCACGCATCGTGCCGACCTGGTCAACGGCGGTGCTCTACCAGGGCTGGGGTCGGCGCGAGCGCGATCAGACGCGGACGGATGTATCCGAGGAGGGGACGGCCCTATGACGCAGGCTGTGCAGGTGGCCCGCCGGTTGGCGCCGCGATTCGCCGCTCGGGCGGCCGACCACGACCGGAACGGCACCTTCCCGGCCGCCGATTTCCACGACCTCCGCGAGGCGGGCCTGTTCGGCCTGATGGTGCCGCTGGAGCTTGGCGGCCTCGGGGCCACCTTCGGGGAGTACGCGGCAGTCGCGACCGAACTGGCCCGGGGAAACGGCGCCACCGCGCTGGTGTTCAACATGCACGCTTCCGTCACTGGTGCGCTGGGCGCGGTGACCGAGGAACTGGCCGAGACGCTTGGCCTGCCGGACGAGGCGTTGGCGGCGCGGGACCGGCTGCTGCGGGCCGCCGCGGATGGCTCCTGGTATGCGGTGGCGATGAGCGAGCGTGGGGCGGGGGCCCGGCTCTCGCGGCTCAGCACCGTCTACGAGCCGGTTGCCGGCGGCTGGCGGATCAAGGGGAGCAAGACTTTCTGCTCCGGTGCCGGCCACGCGGACGGATATCTGGTGGCCGCCCGCAGTGCGGCTGATCCTTCGGTGGTTTCCCAGTTTCTCGTCCCGGCGGGGGAAGGGCTGACCGTGGAGGAGACCTGGGACTCGCTGGGCATGCGGTCCACCTCCTCGCACGACCTGCACCTGGAGGTGACGGCGCCGGCAGACCGGCTGCTCGGCGGGGTCGAGGGACTGGCTCTGGTTGTCGCGCAGTTGATGCCGCACTGGCTGGTTGCGAGCTACGCCGCGGTCTACGTCGGGGTCGCGCGGGCCGCGATCGACGCCGCGGCCGCGCACCTGAACGCCCGTGACCTGGGCGGTCTGCCGGCGGTCCGGGCCCGGCTCGGTCGCGCCGACGCGGCGGTGGCCGCGGCGGACCTGGTGGTGGCGGAGGCGGCCCGGCGGGTGGATGAGGCGCCGGGTGACGCCGAGACGAACCGTTGGGTCTGGCGGGCGAAGCTGTTGGCGGGCACCACCGCGGCCGATGTCGCGGCGTCGGTGCTGGAGGCGGCCGGCACCGCGGCCACTCGGCGGGGGCATCCGTTGGAGCGGCTCTACCGGGATGCGCGTTGCGGTTCGCTGCACCCCGCCACCTCCGACGTCTGCGCGGACTGGCTCGGCATCGCCGTGCTCGGTGGTGACCCGGACCGCGACGGGTCGGCCCCTCGTTGGTGAACGTGCTGGGAGATCAGAACGAAGGGTGGGCGTCATGGCCGTGCCGGTGATCGCGGGGATCGGCACGGCGCATCCGCCGTCGGCCGACCAGGGTGAGCTGTGGGAGGGTTTCTTCGCCCGACACTTCTCCGGAACCACCCGGGCCCTGGCCCAACGGATCTTCGCCAACTCGGGGGTGAATCGCCGACAGGCCGCGGTCAATCCGGTGCTGGAGGATGTCTCCGACTGGTCGACGGAGCGGCGGATGCGGCGCTATCAGGTGGAGGCGCTGCCACTGGGCAAGGAGGCGGTGGGACGGGCGCTTACCGCCGCCGGTCTGGCCGCCGGCGACATCGGGCTCTTCGTGGTGTGTTCCTGCACCGGCTACGCGACCCCGGGGCTGGACATTCTTCTTGCCCGGGACCTCGGCATGGCGCCGGGCACGCAGCGGGTCTTCGTCGGCCACATGGGTTGCTACGCCGCGTTGCCGGGGCTGGGCGTGGCGAGCGACTTCGTGACCGCCCGGGGGCGGCCCGCCCTGCTGCTCTGCGCCGAGCTGACCAGCCTGCACATTCAGCCCTCCACCGCCCGGGTGGACACCCAGCAGATCGTCTCGCACGCGCTCTTCTCCGACGCCGCGGTGGCCGCCGTGGTCGTGCCCGGCGGCCCTGGGTACGGGGTGCGTGAGGTCGCCTCGGTGACCGACACCTCCACCGCCGATCACATGACCTGGGACGTCACCGATGTCGGGTTTCGGATGGGGTTGTCGCCGAAGGTGCCGCAGGTGCTTTCCACGCAGGTACGGGCATTGGTGGACGGCCTGCTCGCCCGACACGGCACGCGCCGGTCGGAGGTGGACGGCTGGGCGGTGCATCCGGGCGGCCCCCGGATCCTCAACGTGGTGGAGCGGGAACTCGCCCTGCCGTCGGCCGCCCTGGCGGCGTCCCGGGAGACGCTGGCCGAGCACGGCAACTGTTCGTCGCCGACGGTGCTGTTGGTCCTGGACCGACTGCACCGCGCGGTCGCGCCGCCGGGACGGGTGGTGATGTTGGCCTTCGGCCCGGGCCTGACCCTGTATGCGGGCCTCCTCGAACGGTCAGCTGGCGAGGCGGGTCAGTCCGGGTCGTAGCCAGTGAGGAGGATCACGGCGGGCGGCGCCATGGACACCAGGAGCGCCAGCGGCGCCGGCACGACCGAACCGGACGGGGCCGGCCGGTTCAGTTCCCGGCGGACCGTTCCATCCAAATGCTTGGATTGGTGGGGAGTCGGTGGCCGGCTCTCGTTCCGCCTGCCGTACCGGGACCGCTCCCGCCAGGCATGGGCGGGTGCCCGTGGTGCGGGCTACCATGAGTCGAGCGCATCGCCTTGGATCCCGGGTTCCGCCACCCAGCCGTAACGGCATATTGCCGTTACGGAGCGTGTTCATTGCTTCGGTCTGGCCGCCTGTCAAGCTGAAGAAATCCCTCTCACAGGGCCCCTGAGCTGCGCCAACAGTCAGGGCAGCGGTGAGACACCGGTGTCTGAGCGTGTTACCCTAGACACAGCGAAAGGGGTTTCGAACCTATGGTTTTCAGTGTCGGCGAGACCGTTGTTTACCCCCACCACGGGGCCGCACTCATCGAGGCAATCGAGACTCGGGTCATCAAGGGCGAGGAGAAGCAGTACCTCGTTCTCAGGGTCGCGCAGGGTGACCTCACGGTCCGGGTTCCCGCGGAGAATGCCGAGATCGTGGGTGTGCGCGAGGTGGTCGGCGAAGAGGGCCTCGGCAAGGTCTTTGATGTTCTCCGGGCTCCGCACACCGAGGAGCCGACCAACTGGTCACGGCGTTACAAGGCGAATCTGGAGAAGTTGGCCTCCGGTAATCCGCTGAAGGTGGCCGAGGTCGTTCGCGACCTGTGGCGTCGGGAGCGGGAGCGGGGGCTCTCCGCAGGCGAGAAGCGCATGCTCGCCAAGGCCCGGGACATTCTCGTTGGTGAGGTCGCATTGGCCGAGAAGAGCACCAAGGACGAGGCGGAGACGCTGCTCGACAAGGTGCTGACCGAAGCCTGATCCGCACCTGATCGTCGTACCCGATCTGCCATGAGGAAATCACCGAGGACCGCGACGTGACCGCGCAGCTTGATCCGCGCGGTGACGTCGCGGTCCTCGTGCCTGCAGCCGGTGCCGGCGTACGGCTGGGCCCCGGCCAGCCGAAGGCCCTTCGGCTGCTGGGCGGGGAGCCGCTCCTGGTGCACGCGGTTCGTCGGCTCGCCGCCGCCCCGTCGGTGCACACGGTGGTGGTGGCCGCCCCGGCGGCGCAGGTGGGTGCGGTCCGCGAACTGTTGGCCCCGGTGGCGCCGGTCACCGTGGTGCCGGGCGGTGCGCAACGGCAGGCCTCGGTCGCTGCCGCGCTCGCCGCGGTCCCCGCCGGTCCGGAGATCGTGCTGGTGCACGACGCGGCCCGAGCGCTCACCCCGCCCGAGCTGGTCGAGTCGGTCGCCGCGGCGGTCCGCTCCGGTCACGACGCGGTGATCCCGGTGCTGCCGGTGGTCGACACCATCAAGGAGGTCGGCGTCAGCGAAGAGGTCCTCGGCACGGTCGATCGCTCCGTGCTGCGGGCGGTGCAGACGCCGCAGGGGTTCCGGCGGGCGGTGCTGACCACCGCACACGCCGCCGCTTCCGACCCACTCACCGACGATGCCGGCCTGGTCGAGAAGCTCGGGGTGCCGGTGGTCTGCGTACCCGGCTCCGAATATGCCCTGAAGGTCACCCGCCCGTTCGACCTGGCGTTGGCTGAGCACCTGCTGGCGATTGACCGCTGACACGTACCCTCGGATGGTGATCGTTCCGCGGGTTGCCATCGGCGTTGACATGCATGCTTTCGAGTCCGGTCGGCCATGTTGGGTCGCTGGCCTGCACTGGCCCGGGCAGGACGGCCTGGCCGGGCATTCGGATGCGGATGTCGCCGCCCACGCCGCGTGCAACGCGTTGCTCTCCGCCGCCGACCTGGGCGATCTTGGCGCCAACTTCGGGGTGGGACAGCCGGAGTGGTCCGGGGCCTCCGGTGTGGCCCTACTCACCGAGAGCGCCCGCCGGGTGCGGGCGGCCGGCTACACGATCGGCAACGTGTCGGTGCAGGTGATCGGGAACCGTCCCAAGATCGGGCCGCGTCGGGCCGAGGCGCAGCAGGTGCTCTCGGCGGCCGTGGGTGCCCCGGTGAGTGTCTCCGCCGCCACCACCGACGGGCTCGGTTTCCCCGGTCGGGACGAGGGCCTGACCGGCATCGCGGTGGCCTTGGTTTACGCAGCCCCGGCCGCCTAGGCTCGCAGCGATGTCCAGCGAACCCACCTCTGACCGCTCCGCCGCCGACGGATATCGGCAGCGCGCCCAGCTCCTCGCCGAGCTCGGCCGCTACGACGAGGCCATCACCGAGCTTGGGTTCGCCCTCGCCCTTGACCCCGCCCACGCGGCGGTGTCGACCGAGCTCTCCCGGGTGCAGCTCGCCGCGGGGCGGCCCGGCGAGGCGCTCGCCGCTGCCGACCGCGCGTTGGCGGTCGCGCCGGACTCGGTCCCCGCCCTGGTCGCTCGGGGGATGGCCCTGGCTGACCTGGCCGAGCACAGGGAGGCGGCTCAGACCGCGGACCGGATTCTCGCGTTGGGGCCGGCGGACGCGTACGCCCAGCGCAGCGGCGCGGCGATCCTGGCCGGTTCGCGTAATGGTCAGCCCGCGCTGAACGCGGCGTGGCGGGGGGTGGAGTTGGCCCCGCAGGATCCGGCGGGGCATCTGGTGCTCGGGTTGGTCGCAGCCAACCTACAGCTGTATGACCTGGCCGAGCGGGCGTACACCGAAGCGCTGCGGCTCGACCCGCAGCTCGCCGAGGCGCGGCACGACATCGGGGTGCTGCGGCTGGAGCAGCGCCGGTGGAGCGAGGCGCTGGAGCACCTCGCCGACGCAGCGGCGATCAGCCCTGGTCGGATCAACTCGGTGCGGACGATCTCGGTCGGCCTTCGGCAGCTCGTCGTGTTTGGTGCCGGTTGGTCCATGGTCGCCGCGGTGGTGATCGCCTGCTTCGCGGTGGGTAGCCCGGGGCTGTCCCGGGCCGTTGCGGCGGCGGCGGCCCTCGGCGGCGCGCTGATGGTGTGGCGGTACGCGGCGAAGTTGCCCGGCGTGGCCCGCACGATCCTGCCGGAGCTGCTGCGTTCCGACCGGCCGTTGGCGCTGGCCGGGTACGCGACTGCTGCGGCCCCGGTGCTGCTACTGCTCTACACCCTCGTCGGCACGGTCTGGCCGCTGGTCCTGGCGATCGCGGTGGCGGCCTTCGCCGTCGTCACCGCGCTCGCCCGCTCGGTGCGCTGAGGGCTACCCGCGGCGCGCCCAGGTCCAGGCGTACGTGTCGTCCTCGCAGGCCGCGGCGGCGTCGCAGAGCTCCAGCGGGCGGAAGGTGTCGACCATGACGGCGAGCTCGTCGAAGTAGTCAACGCCGATCGACCGTTCGGCGGCCCCGGGCTGCGGCCCGTGGGTGAAGCCCGACGGGTGTAGTGAGATCGACCCCTGGCCGATGCCGGAGCCGCGCCGCGCCTCGTAGTTGCCCCCGGTATAGAAGAGCACCTCGTCGGAGTCGACGTTGTGGTGGTGGTACGGCACCGGGATCGCGTCGGGGTGGTAGTCCACCTTGCGGGGGACGAACGAGCAGATCACGAAGTTCGGGCCCTGGAACGTCTGGTGGACCGGTGGGGGCTGGTGGATCCGGCCGGTGATCGGCTCAAAGTCGTGGATGGAGAACGCCCACGGGTAGAGGTGCCCGTCCCAGCCGACCACATCGAACGGGTGGTTGGCGTAGACGTGCCGGGTCCAGCCGCGTCGGTGCCGGACCAGGACCTCGACGTCCTCGCCGGCAACGAGTAGCGGTGTGTCCGGTCCGCGGACGTCCCGCTCGCAGTACGGCGAGTGTTCCAGGAACTGGCCGCGTACCGACAGGTAGCGCTTGGGCGGGCCGATGTGGCCGGCCGCCTCGACCGCCAGCAGCCGGACGGGCTCGGTGCCGGTGGGAACGAGCCGGTGGATGGTCGAGGTCGGGATGATCACGTAGTCGCCGGCGACGGCGTCGAGGGGGCCGAAGGGTGACTCGACCCGCAGGGTGCCGGATTCGACGTAGAGGCAGTGGTCACCGGTGGCGTCGCGGAACAGCGGGGAGGGCTGGTCGGCCAGCACGTACGCGATCCGGACGTCGTCGTTGCCGAGCAGGTAGCGCCGGCCGAGCACCGGGTCGGCGCCGGCCGCCTCGAGTTGGTGGGTGCGCAGGTGGCGGGGCTTGAGTGGGAGATTCGGCGTGCAGGTGACCGGGAGTGGGGTGAACACCTCGGCGGCGACGATCGCGGTCGGTGCGTGCCGGTGGTAGAGCAGCGAGGAGTCGTCGGAGAAGCCTTCCTGGCCCACCAGCTCCTCGGCGTAGAGGCGGCCGTCGGGCTGACGGAACTGGGTGTGGCGCTTGCGCGGCACCTCGCCGACGCGGCGGTAGAACGGCATCTCGCCCTCCCCGAGCAGATCATCCAGGGTGTCCGGAAATCGGACGCTATTGTCCGCTCCTTTAGCGTCCCGTAGATTGTTGTCTCGTGTCAACGAAGCTGCCCCGACTCCTCGCCGGCCTCGTCGACGACGCCGCCGTCTTTCCGCCCGGCAGCGCGTCGCTGCCCGATGCCGTGCCGGCGCACCGGCAGCACCGCTCGTCCTGGTATGCCGAACTCGTCGGCCCGCTCCTGGTCCCTGCCTCCACAGTGCTTAACCGGGAGCTGCAGGGCCTGGTCGATCCGGCCGAGGAGCTCGTGGTCGGACTGATCGGAGACACCGGACCAGACGGCCTCCCGGCCGCCCTCGCCGCAGTGCCTCCCGGCGTCACGATCCAGCAGGTCGAGGTCGCCGTCGCCGCCCGCGGCGCGGACCCGCAGCCGGGCCTGGCCACGCTCTTACCGTTGGCGGAGCAGCTCGCCGGCCGCACCGTCTACGCCGAGATTCCGCTGACCTTCGGTTTGATGGAGGCGCTGGACCGGCTCGTCGAGGCGCGCGCCGCCGGGGTGGCGGTGGCCGCGAAGTTCCGGACCGGTGGGCTCGCCGCCGAGCTCTTCCCCACCCCCGCCGAGCTGGCCGCGGTAATCCACGGGTGCCAGCAGCGGGGGCTGCCGTTCAAGCTGACCGCCGGGCTGCACCACGCGGTGCGACACCTGGACCGGGAGACCGGCTTCACCCACCACGGCTTCGCGAACGTGCTCGCCGCCGCGCTCGTCGCGGCGGGGGGTGCCGAGGTGGAGCGGGTCACCGAGTTGCTCCGCGCCACCGACCCGCAGCCGTTGCTCGCGCCGATCGAGCAACGGCTGGACGCGGCGCGTCCGCTCTGGGTCGGCTACGGCTCGTGCAGCATTCTGGAACCACTGACCGATCTGATCCAGCTGGGGCTGGTGAACGGGGGTACTGACGCATGACCTGGGTGACCGGCCTGGAGGGCTCGCCGTACGGGCTGCACAACCTGCCGTACGGGGTGTTCCGCACCGCCGACCGCGAGCCGCGGGTGGGCGTACGCGTCGGCACCGGTGTGCTGGACCTCGGCGGTGCCGAGCAGGCCGGCCTGGTGCTGGCCGCCGGTGCGCTGAGTCGCCCGCGGCTGAACGACTTCATGGCGCTTGGCCGTCCGCAGTGGACCTTGGTGCGGCAGCGGATTGTCGAGCTGCTCACCGACAGCACCCACCGGGCGGCGGTCGAGCCGCTGCTCCTGCCACTGTCGGGCGTGGAGCTCCTGCTCCCCTTCGACGTGGCGGACTACGTCGACTTCTACTCCTCCGAACAGCACGCCAGTAACGTTGGTCAGATCTTCCGGCCGGGCCAGCCGCCGCTGCTGCCCAACTGGAAGCACCTGCCGATCGGCTACCACGGCCGAGCCGGCACCGTCGTGGTCTCCGGCACCCCGATCGTCCGGCCGTGCGGCCAGCGGGCTACCCCGCAGGGCCCGGTCACCGGGCCCTCGGTTCGTCTCGACATCGAGGCGGAGGTCGGTTTTGTGGTGGGTGTGCCCAGTCCGCTGGGTAGCCGCGTCCCGGTCGGTGACTTCGCCGACCACGTATTCGGCGTGGTACTGGTCAACGACTGGTCCGCCCGGGACATCCAGGCCTGGGAGTACCAACCCCTCGGACCGTTCCTCGGTAAGTCCTTCGCCACCTCGGTCGCGGCCTGGGTGACGCCGCTGGAGGCGCTTGGTGCGGCGTTCGTGTCAGCACCGGAGCAGGATCCACCGGTCGCTGACTACCTGCGCGACGAGCCCCACCTCGGGCTGGATCTGCGGCTGTCGGTGGAGTGGAACGGCGAACGGGTGAGTGAGCCGCCGTTCGCCACCATGTACTGGACGCCGGCGCAGCAGCTGGCCCACCTGACCGTCAACGGAGCCGCGCTGCGCACCGGCGACCTCTACGCCTCCGGCACCGTCTCCGGCGCCGAGCGCGGTCAGGTCGGCTCGTTCCTCGAGCTGACCTGGGGTGGGGCGGAACCGGTCCGGGTCGGTGGCAGCGAGCGCACTTTCCTGGCCGACGGCGACACCATCACCATCACCGGTACCGCGCCGGGCCCGGGCGGCACGACCGTGGGCCTCGGCGAGGTCACCGGCACCATCGTCGCCCCCCGCTGACCGGCGAAACCCTTCCATCCCCGCCCGTACCGACGGAGGTTTCCTCGCTCGGTACGGGCGGATCGCACAGGTCGTCCGACCGGGCCGCCCTGCTGTCCCGTTGATCGTTCGGATCCGCCGCCACGCGGTACGAGCCTGCTCCCCGGGTCGGATCGGTGACCGGTTGGCGGCACGGCGACAGGAGGGTGAAGAATGAACGATTTCCCAGGTGCGGTGTGGCGGTCCAGCAGCCGCTCCAATGACCAGGGGCTCTGTGTGGAGGTGGCCGACAACCTGGTCGAGGCGCTCGGCGTGGTGGCCGTACGTGACTCGAAGGACAGATCCGGTCCGGCCCTCGCGGTGGGTGGTCCGGGATGGTCAAGGTTCATCCGGGCGGTCCGGGTCGGCGAACTCGGTAGCTGAGCGGCGCTGGGCGGTGTAGGGCAGCTGTCCGGCAAAAGACCGCGGTGGGACCCCACGCGACGGTGACGGCACGTATTGTCGACGCCACGGGAGGTGGCATGTCGCGGGTGACGGTCATGCGGTCCATCCAGGCGCAGTCGAACGACGTGTGGCGCCTGCTCACCGACCTGACCGTGCAGACCCACGCCACCCTCGGTCGCGTGGTCCTGACCCGCGGCGAGTTTGGCCCCGGCGCCGCCTGGCGGGAGGTCCGCTCCCAACCGGACGGGTCGGCGCTGATCGAGGAGTTCGTCGTGGTCGAGGCCGAGCCGCCACACCGGCTGGTGCTCGCCTCGCCCGGCACGGAGGTGGACTATCGGGTGACCTGGACCCTGCGTCCGGCCCGGTGCCGAGGCGAGCGCACCACGGTGGTCACGGTCACCCAGGAGGCGACCCCCGCCGGGGTCCGCGGCCGGATCGTCGCGTTCCTCCTCGGTGGGCTGGCTGCTCGGGCGGTCGCCGGTGCACTGTGCCGTGATCTCGCCGAGCTCGCCGCTGCCGCCCGCGCCGACACTGCGGCTTTACGGTAGGCCACGGCCGGGTGCCGACCCGGTGGCGCCGGCGGTGCGACCACGGCCGGCTTCGTCGCTGCCGGGCCGTGTGTGCTGGCCGGGATGTCGGTCCGGCAACCACGCCGCAGCCGGGCGCTGTGCCCTGGGTAGGGTTCCGGGCGGAGGTGCGCATGGTTTTCCCGACGGGCCGCCGGCTGTTCGTGGTGGTGGCGGCGGTCGTGGTGGTGCTGGTGGCGGTGGCGGCCACGGTTTTCCGGGTGCTCGCCCCGGCCGAGGTCAGCAGCCTGGCGGCCGGCGCATACCCCACCGCCGCGGCTCCGGCTCCCGGCCTTGTCGCGCGGCTGCCGGTGGCGCCGCTGGTGGTGGATGGCCGAATCCGGGTGTACGCGGCCGAGCGTCAGGTCTACGCCGACGAGCCGGTCGAGTTCACGCATCGAAGTACCCCGTACTGGTCGTACCGCCGCTGGCCCGCCAAGCTGACCGGTGTGGTGGCGAGTGGCCACATCGTGGTGACCCGCTGGTCGGACGGTCAGGTGGTGGCGCTGGACGGGCGTACCGGCCAGATCTCCTGGCGGGCGGAGGGGCCGGTGCCGGAGGAGGACACGGCGGCCCGGCGAACCGGTGCGGAAGCCGTGTGGAACCCGGCGGGGCTCTTCGTCGCTTCGGCTGCCGACACCGCGGTGGTGCTCTCGGTCGGCCGGGATTCGATGGCCGGCTGGAATCTGGCCGACGGGCAGCAACTCTGGCAGTCCGACGTCCGGCCCGGGTGTCAGCAGGCCGTCGGCACCACCACGGTGGGCGAAGTGGTGAGCGTGGACTCCTGCGGCTCCGCGGCGACCGTCGATTTCCGGGACGCGGCCACCGGTGCCGTTACCCGCTGGAGCCCGCCCGGCGATGGGGAGGCGCTGACCGTGACGCCGCTCGGCTGCCGCTCGGGCCGATCCGGCTGCGCCGGCCTCCGTACGGCTGTCGGCCCGGGGGACGACGCGGCTCGGGGCTGGCTGTTCGGCGCGGGAGAGCCGGTGCCAGCACCGGTGCTGAACGCGCCCGACACCCGGCTCGCCGGTGACATCGCCGTGGGCGTACGGGACGGCGCCCTGGTGGCGCGCGACGCGCGGACCGGGAGCGAGCAGTGGCGGCACGAGGATGTGGGCGGGGCTCGGGTACTCGCGGTGGAGCCGGACCGGGTACATCTGATCACCGATGGCAATGGCCTGATCACGTACGATTCGGTCAGTGGGGATCAGCGATCCCGGTTCACGCTTTTGCTCGGCACCGACAGCACATCGTGGGCCCCGGGCGCGGTGTACGCGGTCGGTGGCCTCCTGGCGGTGGAGTGCCTTCGCCTCCCGGTCGACTCGGCGGCGGACGACCAGCGCTACTTCCTCACCTCACGTCCGGTCCTGCTCGCCGCGACCTGAGCAGACCGTCAGCTCGCGGCGAGCAGGACCGCCGTGGCTCAGCCGAGCGCGGCCTCCGCCGCGGCGAGGAAGACGTCGTTCTCGGCCGGGGTGCCGATGGTGACCCGGACTCCGTCGCCGGGGAAGGGGCGTACGATCACGCCGCGCGACTCGCACGCCCGGCCGAACTCCACCGCCTGGTCGCCCAGGGGTAGCCAGACGAAGTTGGCCTGGCTGGTCGGTACGTCCGGGACCAGCTTGCGGACCGCCTCGGTGACCCGGCCCCGCTCGGCCACGACCAGGGCGCAGCGCCGCCGGACCTCGTCGGCCTGGGCGAGGGCCGCCAGCGCGCCGGCCTGTGCGGCCACGCTGGCGGAGAAGGGCGTGACCACCTTTCGGATGGCCGCGGCCACCTCCGGCTGGGCGACCAGGAAGCCGATCCGGAGCCCGGCCAGGCCCCAGGCCTTCGACAGGGTCCGCAGCACCGCCACGTTCGGTCGGTCCAGATAGCTGAGGCCGTCCGGCACCTCCGGGTCGGTGACGAACTCCCGGTAGGCCTCGTCGATGACCACCAGCACGTCGTCCGGGACCTGATCCAGGAAGCGTTCCAGCTCGGCTCGGCGTACCGCGGTGCCGGTGGGGTTGTTCGGGTTGCAGACCAGGACCATTCGGGTGCGGTCGGTGATCGCGGCGGCCATCGCGGTCAGGTCGTGCCCGTGCCCGGCGTCGTTGCTGACCCGTACGCTGGTCGCCCCGTTGGTCGCCGCGATGATCGGGTACGCCTCGAACGAGCGCCAGGAGTAGATCAGCTCGTCACCGGGCATGCAGGTGGCCCGGACCAGGTGATCGGCGAGCGCCACCGACCCGCAGCCGGTGGCGATCCGCTCGGCGTCCACCCCGTACTGCTCGGCGAGGGCCGCGCGCAGCGCCACCACGCCCATGTCCGGGTATCGGTGGGCGCCCGCGGTGGCCTCGGTGACCGCCGCCACCACGCCGGGCAGCGGGCCGTACGGCACCTCGTTGCTGGCCAGTTTGATCGCCTCGGGTAGGCCCAGTTCGCGGGCCAGGTCGGCCGGGCTGCGCCCCGGCACGTAGCTGGGCAGTACGTCGAGGTCGGCGCGGGTGAGCCGGGGTGCCGGCCGGCTTTTTCCGGTATCGGTCATGAGGTGTCTCCCGGGGGTGCGGGGCGGTCGTGCGGGACGGGGGTGCGGGGTAGCTGAACCACCACGGTCTGTGCCCGCTTGTCGTGCAGGGCCTGCCGGAGCGGGCGGTCGAACAGCGGTGAGAGGGAGTCGATGAGCTGCAACAGGAAGCCAATGCAGCAGAACCAGAGCAGGGTGGGCAGGCCGAGCGTGTTCCAGCGGCGCAGCGCCCGCCCGAAGCCCAGCGGGGCGGCGGCGCTCACCGGTAGCACCTGCAGGCCCATCACCCGTTTGCCGAAGGTCTGTCCGCGGCTGGCCATCGACGGTACCTCGTAGGCCATCCAGAGCGCCGTGGCGATCAACAGAATCGCGATCTGGAGGCTGCCGGCCTGGTCACCTGCCGCCGGTAGCTGCTCGGTGGTGGTGTCCTGGTCAACGATCCGGCGCCAGGCCTCGGTGATGGGCGGGGACATCTGCTGGATGTACTGCCACACGAACCAGAAGTTCACCACCACGTTCAGCGCGAGGACGACGGTGATGTCGATGAGGCGGGCTACCAGTCGGGCTCCCAACCCGGCCAGCGGCAGCCCGTGCGGACGAGGCTCGGGCTGCTGGCCCGGCCACGTCGGGTACGGCGCGCCTGGTGGGGGCCCGCCGGCGGTTCCCGGGTACGGCGCGCCTGGTGGGGGCCCGCCGGCGGTTCCCGGGTACGGCGCGCCCGGTGGGGGGCCGTACCCCGGGGACGGGGCGCCGTTCCCGGGCGGGGCGTGCTGTCCCGGCACGGCGCCCGGCTGGCCAGCGGTTGGTCCGGGCTCGCCGGGCCGGGTAGCCGACTCTGACTCGGGCTCGGCGGGCCGGGTGGCCGGCTCGGGCTCGGGCGGCGGCGGGCCCGCCGGGGGTGTGGCCTCGGCCGGGATGGGTGCACCGAGCCAACCCTCGCCGTCCCAGTATCTCCGGGTTTCCGGGTCGGCGGGGTCCAGATACCAGCCAGGTGCGACGCTCACCGCGCCACCTCGTTCTGCTCGCTCACCTGGATACCTTAACGACGGTGGTTGGCAGCCCAGCTGTGGTGGCCGCCGGACGGGCCGCCAACCACCGGTCTGTCACAGGTTGCCGCGCTTTTCCTGTTCCCGCTCGATGGCCTCGAAGAGTGCCTTGAAGTTGCCCTTGCCGAAGCCGAGCGAGCCGTGTCGCTCGATCAGCTCGAAGAAGACGGTCGGGCGGTCCTGCACCGGGTTGGTGAAGATCTGGAGCAGGTAGCCGTCCTCGTCCCGGTCGACCAGGATCCGGCGGGCCTTCAACTCCTCGATCGGCACCCGGACCTCGCCGATCCGGGCCCGCAACTCCGGGTCGTCGTAGTACGAGTCCGGGGTCTCCAGGAAGTCCACGCCCGCCGCACGCATCGCGTCCACGCTGGCCAGGATGTCGTTGGTGGCCACCGCGATGTGCTGGGCCCCGGGGCCCTGGTAGAAGTCCAGGTACTCGTCGATCTGCGACTTCTTTCGGGCGACCGCCGGCTCGTTGAGCGGGAACTTCACCTTCCGGGTGCCGTTGGCGACCACCTTGCTCATCAGCGCCGAGTAGTCGGTGGCGATGTCGTCGCCGACGAACTCCGCCATGTTGGTGAAGCCCATGACCCGCTGGTAGAACTCGACCCACTCGTCCATGCGGCCCAGCTCGACGTTGCCGACGACGTGGTCGATCGCTTGGAAGAAGCGCTTCGGCTGGACGCCGGCGTCGATCATTGGCTGGCGGTCGACGATCGGTCGGCGGGCGACATAGCCGGGCAGGAACGGACCGTGGTAGCGGGAGCGGTCCAGCAGGGTGTGGCGGGTGTCGCCGTACGTGGCGATGGCGGCGAGCCGGACCGTGCCGTGTTCGTCGCTGACCTCGTGCGGCTCAGCCAGGCTGGTCGCGCCCTGGGCGACGGCGTGCGCATGGGCCGCGTCCACGTCGGGGACCTCCAGCGCGATGTCGCAGACCCCGTCGCTGTGCCGGGCGACCTGGTCCGCGCCGGGCGCGTCCGGGCGGACCGCGCCGGTGAGGACGAACCGCGCCGAACCGCTGGTCAGCACGTACTGGGCGTGGTCCCGGTAGCCCTGCTCCGGCCCCCGGTAGGCCACGCAGGTCATGCCGAACGCGGTGGAGTAGTAGTGCGCGGCCTGTTTGGCGTTACCGACCAGGAACTGCACGTGGTCCAGGCCCCGGACCGGGAACGGGTCGCGGCTGATGTCGTGGTCAACGGCGCCGACCAGCAGGTCGGCGTTGACCTCGTCGTTCGACTGGGGTCGGTCGATCGCCTGGGTCATGGTGGCCCTCCCTCGCGTACCGGCCGGCCTGGTGGGCCGCAGCCGTGTTCCGTTAGTGCCGTGTTCTTCCCGTGAATATCGCTGTGCTCCCGGCACTGGGCAACTGTTGTTGATCAGCCTGGTCAGGTTGCACAAGCAGTAGGGTCCTTACCTATGAGCACTGGTCATTCTGTCCAGCTGGACAGCCTCGACGTTGGCCTGATCGAGCTCTTCGCCGAGGAGCCGCGGATTGGAGTGCTGGAGTGCTCTCGTCGCCTCGGGGTGGCCCGGGGCACCGTGCAGGCGCGGTTGGACAAGTTGGTGGCCCGCGGGGTGATCGACGGGTTCGGCCCCGCCGTGTCCCCGGCCGCCGTCGGGTTCGGGGTGACCAGCTTCGTCACCCTGGAGATCAGCCAACGACACGGACGCGATCCGGTCGTCGCCCACCTGGCGGCGATCCCGGAGGTGCTCGAGGCGCACACCATCACCGGCTCCGGTGACCTGCTCTGCCGAATCGTGGCCCGTTCCAACGCCGACCTGCAGCGGGTGATCGACCAGATCGTGTCGCACGAGAGCATCCGACGGACCTCGACGATCATCGCCCTGGCCGAGCAGATCCCGCACCGGGTTCTTCCCCTGCTCCGCTCCGCGCTGCGGACAACGTCACCGCCGGGTGCGGAGGCCGCCAGGTCCGGTCAGCCGTTCTCGGCGAGCGCGTCCCCCAGCGAGGTGCGGCGGTAGCGGACCGTCCGGCCGACGCGGGCGCGGGTCACCAGGCCCGCCTCGCGCAGCACTGCCAGATGGTCGCCGGTGCCGCCCAGGCTCAGACCGAGTTGGGCGACGAGCTGACTGGTCGTCGCGGGGGCCGTCAGGGCGCGCAGCACCGTGGCGCGGCCCCGACCGACCAGCCGGTCCAGCGCGTCCACCGGCCGCGCCGGGTCCGGGGGACCGAGTAGTTCGGCGACCCCGGCGGCCCGGTAGACGATCGCGTACGGCCCGGGCTGCTCGACGTAGTACATCAGGGTGCCGAAGACGGTGGGCACGAAGAGCATTCCGCGCCCGCTCAGCGGGTACGTCCGCGGGTCCGGGTCGTCGATGTCGAGATAGCCGACGCCCGGGCCGGGCACCCAGTGCAGCCGGGGGTCCAGGTCCGCGACCGCCGCGCCCCAGCCGTACGCGAGCAGCCGCCCCGCCCGGTGCAGCAGGTCCCGCTCCAGGACGGCCCGCAGTCGCGGCCACTCCGGCTCGACCAGCGTGACCCAGGCCGCCTCGAGCCCGTCGGCGAGTTGGTCCACCACGTCCGGCGATTCGTAGATCCGACGGGCGTTCGTCGGTGGGGTTCGGTGGCCGGCGAGGTTGCGGGCCAACTCGGCGCGGGCCTGCGCCAGTGGAGTCGACCGGACGATGGCGAGTTCGTCGGTGAAGCCCCGCGCCGTGCCGTCCGGTGGTGGTTGGTAGAAGTCCGCGTTGTACGCGCCCTGGCGTTGCAACGCCAACAGCGCGTCGATCGCCGGCATGCGTCGCCGCAGCTGCTCGAAGGCGGGGCGGGCCCGGGTCACCCACGGGGTCAGCCCGGTGACCTCGTTCTGCCCGGCGCAGAGCCGCAGCGCCGACATCGCCTCCCCGAGCGGTGAGATGGCGTAGCGGCTCACCGCCACGTCTGCCGAGGTCACCTCGATCCGCATGCCGCTCCTTTCGCTGGTGAACGAAAGGATAGGTCGTCACCGGGTCACTCCCCACACTTACTCGAATGATCGTTACCGACTCCCGTCCCGTCACCTTCCGGGACGTCTTCGCCGTCGCCGAGTTCCGGGCGCTCTTCGGCGGCTACAGCGTGTTCGTGATCGGCGAGACGGTGAAGATGCTCGCCCTGTCCGTGCTGATCTACGAGCGCACCGGCTCCGGGCTGCTCGCCGCGTTGGCGTACGTGACCGGGTTCCTGCCGCACGCGGTGGGCGGGGTGTTCCTGCTCGCCCTCGCCGACCGGTGGCCGCCGCGGCGGCTCATCGTCGGCTACGACCTCTTCCGGCTCGCCATGGTCGTGGTGCTCGCGCTCGGCGTGCTCTCCCCGCCGGCCATGCTCGGCCTGGTCGCGGTCGTCGGTCTCCTCGCCCCGGTCAGCAGCGCCGCCCGCAGCGCGCTGCTGCCGGAGATACTGCACGGCGACGCGTACGTGTTGGGGCGGTCGGTGCTCACCGTGGCGGCCGGGGGCACCCAGGTGGCCGGGTTCGCCCTCGGTGGCCTGCTGCTCGGGCTGGTCGGCCCGTACGGGGCGCTCTGGCTCACGGCGGCCACCTGCCTCCTCGCCGCCCTGCTGGCCCGGGTCGGGCTGACGTCCCGAGCGCCCCGGGTGGCGACGGGGACCGGAAGCGCCGTCGGGGAGACCTGGCGGGTCAACCGGATGCTCCTCGCCGACCGGCGGGTTCGCGGCCTGCTCCTGGCACAGTGGATTCCCGGCTCGCTGCTGGTCGGGGCCGATGGCGTGCTCGTGCCGTACGCGGCCGAGCTCGAACCGGCGGCCAGTGCCGGCCTGCTGCTGATGGCCGGTGCCTTCGGGATGCTCCTCGGTGACCTGCTGGTCGGACGGTTCGTCGGGCCCGCCCGCCGGGAGGCGTTGACTCCGTGGCTGGCGCTGCTGCTCGGCGTGCCGTTGCTGGCTTTCGTGGCCGAGCCGAGCCAGTGGCCGGCGGTGGTGCTGCTCACGGTCGCGACCGCCGGTTTCGCCTACCACCTCGGGCTGGCCCGGCGGTTTCTCGACGCGGTGCCGGAAGCCCGCCGGGGGCAGGCGTTCGGGCTGCTGGGCACCGGCATGATGGCGGGGCAGGGATTGGCCGCCGCGGCCGGCGGGGCGTTGAGCGAGGTGGTCGCCCCCGGCACCGTGATAGCGCTCGCCGGGGTGGCGTCGCTCACCGCGACGGTGGTGCTCTGGCGGACGCTGGCCCCGCCGGACGCGGGCGCGGCGGGATGCGGCGGTCCGGGCGGGCGGCTACCGTGTCCCGGTGGTGAAGGGGCGCGGCCTGGGTAAGCCTGGTTGGTTGCTGCTCGGGCTCGTGACGGTCGTCGTGCTCTCGGTGAGCGGTGTCTGGAACCCGTTCCCCGGCGTGTGGGACTGGGTGAACCGCAGTGCCCCGATTGGCGGGCCGGGCGTGGTCTGGCAGCAACGCGTCGGTGGCACCCCGCGCAGCGTCACCATCGCCGGGGAGGCCGTCGTGGTCGAGCAGCGCACCCGGGTGGAGGCGGTACGGCTCGGCGACGGGACCCCGCTCTGGAAGCGCAAGGCCGACTGGTCGGCGGTCGCCGGTGCGGGGCAGGACGCCGTCGTCGTGGTGGGCAAGCTCCTCACCCGAGGCTACGAGGTGCTCGACCCGGTCACCGGTGCCACCCGGCGGCGCGACGACGCCGCGGTCGCGGTCTGGACCTGGCGGAACCTGCTCATTGACGCGCGTTGCCCGGCCCCGACCGACTGCACGTTGCACGCCTGGGATCCGCGTGGGGACACCCCGCTGTGGACGGCCTACCTACCGGGCGTCCACAGTGGCCTACTCGGCGACAACCCGGGGCTGCGCGACACCCGCCGAATCGAGGCCGTCCGGATCGACGACGGGGTCGCCGGCCCGGAGCCGGTACCCGGGCTGCTCGGGTTTCCGGTCGACGGTCGCGTGCACGTGTTGGACACGGCGACCGGAGGAGTGCTCGTCGACATCGAGCCCGGCCGGGACGAGCGGCTGTCCGTGGTCGGTGGCCGGATGCTGCGGCTCACCGCCACCGCCGAGGAGGGCAACTGTCGCTACGCCGTTTCGGGATGGGACCCGTTGTCCGGGCAGGAGACCTGGCGCCGGGCGGGCGTCAACTTCGGCACCGCCGACGCCATCGGCTGCGCCCAGCGCCGGGACCCGCTGGGTGCCCGCAGCGTGCTGATCGGGATGTCGCCGGACGGCAAGCAGGCGGTCCTCGACGCCTACGACGGCCGGCTGCTGCTGGTCACCGACCCGGACACGAAGATCGTCGCCGTGGACGATCGATACGCCCTGGTCCGCGCGGCGGACAAGCGCTCGGTCTCCGCCCGCGAACTGGGCGGCGGCGAGACCCGGTGGACTCGCCCCGCCGAGGGGGAGCCGCGGGTGGCGCTCACCCCGTCCGCGGCGATCTTCGCCGAACAGGATCCGTCCCGGCTCGTCGCGCTCGATCCGCGTACCGGCGCTGAGCTGGCGAACCTCCGCACCGCGGCGAACGCGCTCGCGGCCGGGACGAACGGCATGGTCATCGGCGAGGGCCGCCAGATCGGGTACGTCTCCTTCCAGCCAACGGGCCCGACGGGGTGAGAGCGCTGTCCCAGGACCTACCCGGTGGGTGGGACCGGACGGCTCTTCTGCCCTAGGCTTTCCGCTCATGAGCAGTGCCGCCTCCTTCTCGTACGCACCCCTGCTGCCGACCGGTTCGGACCAGACGGAGTACCGCCTGATCACCGACGAGGGCGTTGACGTCGTCAACGGCCCCGGTGGTCGCCGATTCCTGACTGTGGAGCCGGCCGCGCTCACCGCGTTGACCGCCGAGGCGATGCACGACATCGCGCATTTTCTGCGCCCCGCGCACCTGGCGCAGCTCCGGTCGATCATCGATGACCCGGCGGCCTCGCCCAACGACCGCTTCGTCGCGCTGGACCTGCTGCGCAACGCCAACATCGCCGCCGGTGGGGTGCTCCCGATGTGCCAGGACACCGGCACGGCGATCGTGTCGGGCAAGCGGGGCCGGCACGTGCTCACCGACGGGACGGACGCCGAAGCGATCTCCCGCGGGGTCTGGCAGGCGTACACCCGGCTGAACCTGCGCTACTCGCAGCTCGCCCCACTGACCATGTGGGAGGAGCGCAACACCGGCAGCAACCTGCCGGCGCAGGTGGAGCTCTACGCCGAGGATCCGGACGGACAGCCGGACGCGTACAAGTTCCTCTTCATGGCCAAGGGCGGCGGTTCGGCCAACAAGTCGTACCTGTACCAGGAGACCAAGGCGTTGCTGAATCCGACTCGGATGATGCAGTTCCTGGAGGAGAAGCTGCGGTTGATCGGTACGGCGGCCTGCCCGCCGTACCATCTGGCCGTCGTCATCGGTGGCACCAGTGCCGAGTACGCGCTGAAGACCGCGAAGCTGGCCTCCGCGAAGTACCTCGACGGGCTGCCGACCGCGGGGTCGATGACCGCGCACGGCTTCCGTGACCTGGAGCTGGAGGCGGAGGTGCTGGAGCTGACGCGGGGCTTCGGCATCGGCGCGCAGTTCGGTGGCCGGTACTTCTGCCACGACGTGCGGGTGGTCCGGCTGCCCCGGCACGGCGCGTCGTGCCCGGTGGCGATCGCCGTGTCCTGCTCGGCGGACCGGCAGGCGGTCGCGAAGATCACCCCGTCGGGGGTGTGGCTGGAGCGACTGGAGACGGACCCGGCCCGCTACCTGCCCGACGTGACGGAGTCCCAGCTGGAGTCGTCGGAGGTGGTCCGGGTCGACCTCAACCGGCCGATGGCCGAGATCCGCGCCGAGTTGAGCGAGTACCCGGTCAAGACCCGGCTGTCGCTCAGTGGTCCGCTGGTCGTCGCCCGGGACATCGCTCACGCCAAGATCGCCGAGCGGTTGGACGCCGGCGAGTCGATGCCGGCCTACCTGCGGGACCACGCGGTCTACTACGCCGGCCCGGCGAAGACCCCCGAGGGCTACGCCTCCGGCTCGTTCGGCCCGACCACGGCGGGCCGGATGGACGCGTACGTGGAGAAGTTCCAGGCCGCCGGTGGCTCGATGGTGATGCTGGCCAAGGGGAACCGCTCCACCCAGGTCACCCGCTCCTGCCAGGAGCATGGCGGCTTCTACCTCGGCTCGATCGGCGGCCCGGCGGCCCGGCTCGCCCAGGACTGCATCAAGCACGTCGAGGTGCTCGAGTACGCCGAGCTCGGCATGGAGGCGGTCTGGCGGATCGAGGTGGAGGACTTCCCGGCCTTCATCGTGGTCGACGACAAGGGCAACGACTTCTTCGCCGAGGTGACCAAGCCGGTCCTCACCGTGGGCCGCCGCTGACATCGGTGCGCCCGCCCGGCTACGGCCGGACGGGCGCACCGCCCCCGTCGAATGTGTCTTCGACTATGCGGCCCTGATTGTCAGCCGCCGCTCTCTTGATCCACTCTCACCGCGCTATCGCCATATCCGAAAAGGGTTTTAGGCTGACAGCTACCCTGCTGGAAGTTGCAGGTACGGCAGGGGTGGAAGTATGCGGTTTGGGATCCTGGGCCCGCTGCGGGTCGGTGGCGAGGCCACCGTTACCGCGGGTCGGGATCGGACCATCCTCGCGATGCTGCTACTGCAGGCTGGTCGGATCGTGCCGGTGGCGGAACTGGTCGACGCGGTCTGGGAGGAACAGCCACCGGCTACTGCCCGGGCCCAGCTGCAGACCTGTGTGTCCCGGCTGCGGCGCCGGTTCGTCACCCTCGGGCTACCCCCGGACCTCATCGTCACCGACCCGGGTGGCTACGGCATCCGTACCGCCCCTGGTGACCTCGACGCCGAGGTGTTCGGCGACGAGCTTGTCGCCGCTCGGGCGGCGGTCGCCGCTGACGACCTGGCTGACGCCCGCCGGCGCTTCCGTACCGCGCTCGCGCTCTGGCGGGGGCCGGCGCTGGGTGGCGTCGCCGGGCGGAGCGTACGCGGCCGGGCCCGGACGCTCGACGAGCAACGGGTGACGGTGCTGGAGGAGTGCGTTGACGTCGAGCTGCGGCTCGGCAACGCGGTCGACCTGATCGACGAACTGATCGAGGCGGTCGCGCGACACCCGCTGCGGGATCGCCTGCGAGGCCAGCTGATGCTGGCCCTCTCCGCCATCGGTCGCCAGGCCGATGCCCTCGCCGTCTACCGGGACGGGCGCCGGCACTACGCCGACGAGCTGGGCATCGAGCCCGGCCTGGAGCTGCAGGAGCTGCACCAGCGGGTGCTGGCCGGGGACCTGGTCGCCATTGGACCGCGACCCAGCACGACCCCGGTTCGGGGGCTGCCGAGGGCGATCAGTGACTTCACCGGCCGGCAGGAGATCGTCGCGAACCTGTTCCAGCGGCTCCAGGAGGAAGACACCCAGGTTCAACTGATCGACGGAATGGCGGGCAGCGGCAAGACCACCCTCGCGGTGCACCTCGCCACCCGCCTCGCCGACCGCTACCCGGACGCGCAGCTCTACCTCGACCTGCACGGCCACAGCGAACGCACCCCGTTGACCCCGGCGGCGGCGGTGGCGACCCTGCTGCGGCAGCTCGGTATCCCGGCGGAGCAGATTCCGGTGGACCTGGAGGATCGTCTCGCCCGGTGGCGCACCGAACTCGCCGACCGGCGGGTGCTGGTGTTACTGGACAATGCGGCGAGCGTCGATCAGGTCGCACCCCTGCTGTCCACCGGGCGGTCCTGCCTCACGCTGGTGACCAGTCGATGGCGGTTGGTCGGGTTGGATGCGGGCCACCCGGTGTCGCTGCCCGTTCTCGATCTGGACGAGGCTGTCACGCTGCTGGGGCGGGTGGCCGGTCCGGAGCGGGTGGCCGCCGAACCGAAGGCGGCGGCGGAGGTGACTCGTCGCTGTGGCTTCCTGCCGTTGGCGATCCGGCTGGCGGGTGCCCGGCTGGCGCACCGGCCGAGCTGGCGGATTGTCGACCTTGTCGAGCGGCTGGCCGGAGCCCGTGACCCGTTGGCCGAGTTCGCAGCCGGGACGCGTTCGGTCGGCGGGGCTTTCGCCCTGTCGTACGCGCAGGTCTCACCGCCCTCGCGGCGGCTCTTTCGACTGCTCGGCGTGCATCCGGACAGCAACTTCGACAACATGGTCGCCGCCGCCTTGGCTGAGTCGGCCCTACCCGACACCCGGGACCTGCTCGACGAGTTGATCGACGCCAACCTGGTCGAGGAGCCGAGACCGGGCCGGTTCCGCCTCCACGACCTGGTCCAGAAGTACGCCCGCCGCCTGTTGGCCGAACCCGGTCGAGCGGCCGAGCGCTCCGCCGCCCTGGAACGGCTCCTCGATCATCATCTGTACGTGGCGGCGGCGATCGCCCGTGTCCTCGAAGGAACCAGCCAGGTCGCCTTCGTACTGCCGGATCCGCCGCGGGCCGACCTGGTCGAGGCATGCCTACCGCTGGGGACAACCTGGTTCGACAACAACCGCGTGGTGTTGACCGCGCTGCCCCGAATCGCTGAGGCGGAGGGCCTGCTCCAGCACTGTTGGCGGCTCGCCCGTGCCTGCTGGTGGGCGACCTACCAGGGTGGCCAGCTCAGCGAGCTGATCGAGATGCACACCGTGGGGCTCCGTGCGGCGGAGCGCCTCGACGATCAGGCTGCGGTGGCGCTGACCCTGAACTACCTGGCCTCGGCGCACTATCGGCTGGCGCAGTTCCCCGAGGCGATCACCCTGATGTCGCGAAGTCTCCAGGTGCGCCGCCGGCTCGGGCTGCGGCAACAGATAATGAGCGGACTGATGAACCTTGGAGCCGCCTACGCCAGCAATGGCGACTACCGGCGTGGCTTGGAGTTTCTTGACGAGGCGGTCAAGTTCGCCGATGCCAGTACCGGGCGGGCTAGGCTTGCCGAGCTGACGAACAACAGGGGCTGCGCGCTCGCCTACTGGGGCCGGTACGAGGAAGCCCTGCGCACGACCCGGCTGCACATGGTGCTGGCCCGGGAGCTCGGTGATCTGTGGGCACTGGGCCGGGCATTCGCGCACACCGGCATGATCCGGCACCGGATGGGGGACGTCGCGCCGGCCCGGCGGTTGCTCCGGACGGCACTGCGGATCACGCGGCGGGTCGGTAGCAGCTACGGCGAGGGCGAGGTCCTCAACGAGTTTGGTGTGTTGGCGCGGGAGGCTGGGCGGCCCGGAGAAGCCGCACGGCTGCACCGGGAGGCGCTGATCGCGATCAACAAGTCCGGCGACCGGGTTGGCGCGTGTGCCTCCCGCAACCTGCTGGCTCGGGCGATCGCCGAGCAGGGGGACCGGCCCAGCGCGTTGGATCTCTTCCGCCGGGTGCTGCAGGATGCCCAGAAAATCAACCATCGGTACGAGCAGGCGCGGGCCCTGGACGGCATGGCCCGCTGCCTGCGGTCGACGGACGTGAGGGCGGCGCGAGCGTACTGGACCCAGGCGCTCGCCCTGTTCGACCAGGTCGACGTGCCGGAGCGGCACGAGGTGCGGCGGCTGCTGACCGAGCTTGGTTGAGCGGCTCGGGGTGAATATCCGCGCGGGGCGGTCGGGCGCGGCAGGATGGTGGGGTGACGAATCCTGAGGCGACGGGCTACCGGATCGAACGCGACTCGATGGGCGACGTGGAGGTGCCGGCCGCGGCGCTGTGGCGGGCGCAGACCCAGCGCGCGGTGCAGAACTTTCCGATCTCTGGGCGGGGGATGGAGCCGGCCCAGATCCGGGCGCTGGCCCAGATCAAGGGAGCCGCGGCCGAGGTCAACGGTGAGCTGGGGGTGATCGACGCGAATGTGTCCGCCGCGATCGTGGCCGCCGCGGCACACGTGGCCGACGGCGGGTACGACGACCAGTTCCCCGTCGATGTCTTCCAGACCGGCTCTGGCACGTCGTCGAACATGAACACCAACGAGGTGATCGCCACCCTGGCCAGCCGCGAGCTCGGCGCCGACGTGCATCCCAATGACGACGTGAACGCGTCGCAGTCGAGCAACGACGTCTTTCCGTCCTCGATCCACCTGGCCGCCACCGAGTTCGTGACCCGGGACCTGCTGCCCTCCCTGGTGCATCTGGCGGAGGCGTTGGAGAGCAAGGCCGCCGAGTTCGGGGATGTGGTCAAGGCGGGGCGTACCCACCTGATGGACGCCACGCCGGTCACGCTCGGTCAGGAGTTCGGCGGGTACGCCGCGCAGGTCCGTTACGGCATCGAGCGGCTGGAGTCGGCCCTGCCCCGCCTGGCTGAGCTGCCGTTGGGTGGGACCGCGGTCGGCACCGGCATCAACACTCCGCTGGGCTTCGCGGCGCGGGTGGTCGAGCAGTTGCGCGACTCGACGGGGTTGCCGCTGACCGAGGCGCGGAATCACTTCGAGGCGCAGGGCGCACGGGACGCGCTGGTGGAGACCTCCGGGCAGTTGCGGACGATCGCGGTTGGTCTCTACAAGATGGCCAACGACATCCGCTGGATGGGCTCCGGCCCCCGCGCCGGCCTGCGGGAGTTGCGTATCCCGGATCTCCAGCCCGGTTCGTCGATCATGCCCGGCAAGGTGAACCCGGTGGTCTGTGAGGCGGTCCGTCAGGTCTGTGCGCAGGTGATCGGCAACGACGCGGCGGTCGCCTTCGCCGGTTCCCAGGGAGACTTCGAGTTGAACGTCATGCTCCCGGTGATGGCCCGCAACCTGCTGGAGTCGATCAAATTGCTGGCCGCGTCGGGGCGGCTGTTGGCGGACCGGTGCGTGGTCGGTCTGGTCGCGGACGCCGAGGTCTGTTTGGCGTACGCGGAGGGCTCGCCGTCCATCGTCACCCCGCTCAACCGGCATCTCGGGTACGACGAGGCCGCGTCGATCGCGAAGGAGGCCCTCGCGAAGCAGGTGTCGATCCGGGAGGTGGTGGTCTCCCGGGGGCACCTGGATTCCGGCAAGCTCACCGGGGAGCAGCTTGACGAGGCGCTCGACCTGCTCCGGATGACGCACCCCTGACAGGTGTGGGGTGCTGCGGCACTGAGCAGTGGGACGCACCAGGGTCTGGCGTATACGTCGTCGTGGCCTGTCCGCCCGCCTGACCATGGCGGGCCGCATCCAACGGGTGTTGGCCGGGTGGCGCGTGCGGTTCGTGATCAGAAAGGCGGGATATCGGTGCCGGTAGGTAGCGATTAGTTATTACTGTGTGACTGGATCGGGCCGGAATGGGAGCGACGGGTGCCCGACTGTGCGTGATGTCTGGTCTCAGTCGACTGTGAGTCGGTGTCGTTGGCGCGTTTGGCAAGTGGCGGGCGTAGCGTCGCCCGCTGCCGGTTGACGTGTGCGGGAGCGTACGTGTCATGGCCGCTGCCCAGGCCGGGCCTGGTGCAGTGAGCAGGCCACCGTCGCCGGAACCTTGCCACGACGCGGTAAACGTCAGTGACCAACATCAGTATCCGCGTCTCGAGGAACCGCTTCCTTTAACTCCTTCTTAGTCATTTCTTAGACACGTTGCCGCAGGAAATATCTGGCACGTAGCGTCGCCTCGACCCCGCAGTTTTAACCCGAGGAGGCTACCGGCGTGTACGGCTGGAGCGAATCGATGGAACCGGATGATAATCGCCGGCGATCCAAACCGGCGGCCGACGGCTGGGACCGGCCTGCCGACGAATGGGACCGCCCTGCCGACGAGTGGGACCGGCGGCAACAGACCGCGCACCGGCGGGCGGAGTCCGAGACCCCACAAGGCTGGGCAGCCGCGGGTAGCTCGTACCATGACCAACCCTCGCGGGGTGGGCAAGCCGCCCCCACCTGGCAGCACACCGATGGCTGGCAGCAGGAATCAGCGGGCGGCCGGCGCCGGCAGCCCACGGGCTGGCGAGACGAGCCCTCCGGAGGCGGGCGTCACGCGGCTGGTGCCACCGGAGGACCCGAGGTCACCGGCGGTTGGCGGCCTGAAAAGACGGCCACCAGGCCGACCGCTAAGTACGCAGACGACATGACCAGCATGCGGCCGGTCGCTGGCGCCGCTCCGGCCGACGCTAGATCCGCCAACAAGGGCCCTCGGGCCGGTCACCGGAACCGCCGGCCCGTGCTCATCGGGGCCGCGGCGGCGGCCACGCTGGTCGTGAGCCTCGGAGCCGGCGCCGCCGCACTGTCCGGCGGTGGCGACGCCGTCCCCACCTCGGCACACAAGGACATTGTGGCCACGAATCCGACCTCGTATGAGGGGGGCGTGACGTCGTCCTCGACCAGTCCCAGCACCGCGTGGAGCAACGCCGCACAGTCGCGCTCGGAAGACGCGCGCCGGAAGTCAGCCGCATCGTCGCGTCATTCCACCAGGTCCCGCTTCGACCAGGAACGCCACAGGGGCAGCTACCGCTCCAAGCCGTCACATACCACCACCGCGCCCAGCCCGACTCGGGTGCCCACCACCGCGCCCAGTCCGACTCGGGTGCCCACCACCGCGCCCAGCCCGACTCGGGTGCCCACCACCCCACCCAGTCCGACTCGGGTGCCCACCACCGCGCCCAGCCCGACTCGGGTGCCCACCACCCCACCCAGCCCCACTCAGGTACCCACCACCCCACCCAGCCCGACTCAGGTACCCACCACCCCACCCTCCAACGGCGGGGTGAGCACCGAGGCCAGCGAGGTGGTCCGGCTGGCCAACGCCGAGCGTGCGAAGGCTGGCTGTGCGGCACTGAGTATCGACGAGAAGCTGATGACCGCCGCCCAGCGGCACAGCCAGGACCAGGCCGACCAGCAGAAGATGTCGCACACGGGCAGCAACGGCAGTAGCCCCGGCGACCGGATCGACGCTGTCGGCTACCAGTGGCGCGCCTACGGGGAAAACGTCGCCTGGAACCAGCAGTCCCCCGAAGCCGTGATGACCGCGTGGATGAACAGCCCCGGCCACCGGGCGAATATCCTGAACTGCTCCTTCACCGAGATCGGGGTCGGCGTCGCGAGTAGCAACGGACCGTACTGGACACAGGTCTTCGCCACGCCTCGATGACCGCGATCGGTATCGTTTGTCAAGTCGTCCACAACGAACCCTGGTTTTTGCCCATGGCCGCTCGGCTGGGTGCGTGTTGACGCAGACCTGACGTCGCCCGGGTGCCCGACAGCGTTACGAGGTGTCGGGCGCCCGGACCGGGGATCGCACCCCAAAACCCACCGTCACCGCCCGCTCGCGCCCACCCTTGCTCGCCGGCATCTTCGTCGAACGGGCTGGGTCTCCATCCGGGAAACAGAACCCTCGCTCGCCAGCCGGTCGCGCTCACCGCGGCCGGCTTTGCCGCGCTTCTCGAGAAGGCCAGCGGGAAGGTCCGCAGAGCCGTCAACCCCCGCCCACCGCTGTGGTGAGGCCGAGAACCCTCCGGAGTGTGGATCCTCGCTGGTGATACTCACGCGTGTCCCTGGCCTGCTGCGGACGGCGTACCCCCCCCCGCATCGGGCGTACCCCCCGCATCGGGCGTGCGCCTGATCGGTCATTCGCCGGCCAAGCGCGGCTGCCAGCCGCTCTCCACCGACCGGGCACACCGGTCGGGGTCGTCTCCGGTGGCGGTGAACAGTGCGGTCAGCAGGAGGGGGCCGTGGGCGAGGGTCGGTCGGGGTAGGGGGCCGGTGGCGACGAGGGAGACCAGGCCGTGGGCGACGGCCCAGCTCTGGGTGGCCAGTTCCAGTGGGTTGGTGTCGGGGCGGTAGCGCCCGGCCTGCCGGCCTCGCTCGGCGGCTTGGACCAGGTATTCCAGGGTGTCGTCCGCTGCCTGGGCGTCTTCCAGGTCGAAGTTGGCGTCGAACATGACCCGGTACAGGTCGGGGTGGTCCAGGGCATTACCCAGATAGGCGGCGATGAGGGCGGTCAGATCTCGGACCGGGTCCGCCGAGGGGGCTACCTGGGCGAGGCGGGTGGCGAGGCGGGTGAAGCCCTCCTGCCGGAGGGCCTTCCACATGCCGTCCATCCCGCCGAAGTGGGTGTAGACGGCCATGGTCGACACGCTCGTGCCGGCCACCAGCGAGCGGAGGGTGATGGGCTCGCGGGTGCGGAGCATCTGCGCGGCCCGCTCGATGAGTTGGGTACGGACCGCTGGGTCTTTCCTCCTGGCCACAACCCCCAGGATACATAACATAGCTGTGCTATGTTTAGGTGGTTGAACCGACAGCTCCAGGAAAGGGAGTCAGCATGACCATCACCCTGGTGAACCCCGAAGGGCTTCCGAAGGTCGACCTCTATTCCCAGGTGGCGGTCGCCACCGGGTCTCGGCTGGTCTTCCTCGCCGGCCAGGTATCCGTGGACCCTGACGGGAACACGGTCGGCGTGGGTGACCTCGCCACCCAGGTCGAGCAGTGCTACCTCAACGTCGCCACCGCCCTGGCCGAGGTCGGCGGCTCCTTCGATGACGTGGCGAAGGTGACCGTGTACGTCGTCGACTGGACGCCCGACAAGATGGCGCTGCTGGGGGAGGGGATCGCGCGGGCGGCGGCGAAGCTGGGCGTCACCCTGGCTGCCCCGTTGACGGGCCTGGGCATCAGCGCCCTCGCCGGCCCCGACCTGCTGGTCGAGGTGGAGGCCACCGCAGTCCTCGGCGGCTAGGGCTGCGGAGGAGCAGGGGTCCGCCGGCGCCGTACGGCGCCGGACTCAATCAATCTGGGTCATCTCGTACCGCGTGCATTCAGCGATCTTGTCGGCGGTGGCTTCCCCATGATCTTGCACGTGTGAGCGGTTCATGTGCACCTGCCAGAGCTCATGGGACTCCCAGTTCTCGTAAACGAGAAAACGGGTGGGGTCGCTGTTGTCCTGATGGAGGTAGTAGTCGATGCACCCGTTCTCCTGGCGGATGAGCGGGACAACCCGCCTGAGCTCGGCCTTGAGCGGCTCCACCTGGTCCGGCTTGGCGCGAACGTCGACAACAATGGTCAGGTGTGGCATTCGGCGCTCCAGGTTTCCTCGTCAGATGCGCTTAACCTCCTCAAGCTAGCGGCTGAGATCACCCGGAGTCCCGGCAAGCCATCAACTGGGGCATCGAGGGTGGGGGTCAGGGGGCACGGGCCGGGGTGCGGGCGGTGGCGGGGTCGGGCGTCATCCTCGCCGTCTGCTGTTCCCTGGGGCGCGGAGGCCGCGCCCCAGGGAACACCCAGCTCAGTGCAGGATCCGGAACCGTAGGTGGGTCGCCTGGGGCGTATCGATCACACCGATGTTCTCCAACCGCAGGGCGGTAGCGTCGAACAGCTTGATCCCGCCGTCGATCACCAGGGGCCGTACCGCCAGCCGTATCTCGTCAACGAGCTCCGCGGCCAGGCACTGCTGGGCGAGCTGGGCGCCGCCACCGATGATGACCTCGCGCTCCCCCGCGGCGGCCTGCGCGTGCCGTACGGCTTCGGCCACGTCCGGGATGAAGTGGAAGGCGGTGTCCCCTTTGGCCACCTGCTCGGGCGCGCTGTGCGACACGACGAAGTGCTCGACCGGGAACGGGTTGTCCACGAATCCGTCCTGGCTGGCACCCTGGTCGTAGGTGCGTCGCCCCATGACCATCGCGCCCATGCCGCGCTGCAGCTCCTCGACGATCGCCTGGCTCTCCGGCGAGGGTGCGAAAAACCAGTCATGCAGCCCGGCGGGCCCGCCGTCCGCAGCGGCGATGCAACCATCTACCGACATCGTCATATCCAACACTACTTTTCCCATGAAACCTCCACCGGTTGCTGCCATCGCGCTTCGCGAGCCGGGAACAGCCGTCCTGCCCACCTCTCCGGGGTCGCTGAGGTGTCATGATCACGGAAAGCTCGCCTCCATCAATGTCATCATCACCCACCGACATTCCGGTGCCCCGCTGACTCACTGAGCCTTTCCGCGTAGCGGGTCGTGACGTTGGATGATCAGTTGGCTTGTTGGTGGTCGGTGTGGAGGTACCAATGCTGCTGGGCACCAGCGCACCAGCGTTAGTTTCGCTGTCGAGCTGCCCCACCGGCGGGACCGACGCCAAGGCTCGACCCAGGGCTGCCGCGAGCAGGTGTTATCAGCCGTAACAGACCGAGGTGTCGATCGAGGTGGGTGCGCCGCCACGAGTCGACCAACTTGGACGCGCCGGCTCCGCCGACGCAAACACGGTCGGCGCGGTCCTTCGGCGTAGGCCAGGGGCGGCGGGCTGCTGGGCGGGCGCGGGTATTCCTGCGCCCCAGCTATGAGGGCAGCTCGACAGCGGGCGGCACAGCACCACCTGGCCACGGCAGAACGACGCTCGGTCGCTCGCCCGGATTCCCGCGTGCCCGCTCGGGCGCCCCGTCGTGCCCGTTCACGGCTGAGCGGGTCGGCCAGGTACCGCACGGCCTCCTCGCGTACCGACGGCACCGCGGTGTTTGTGGAAATCCTGGTGCCGCAGGTGCTCGATGAAGTCGATCTCTGGTAGGGCCACCCTCAGATCAAGGTCCTGCGGCATTTCACTGCCGCGACGTCCCGAGCCGATCCGGACAGGCCGGACCGTCACCTATCGCACTGGCCTCGTTGCCCGGAATGGCTCACTGGCGTGCCCCACCGAGTGGCGGTGCTAACCACCCCCGTCATCCTGATTTGAGTCCATTGCTGGCGGGTTGGTTCGGGGCGTCCAGGCGAGGAAGCGGTCGAAGAGGGCTCTTGGGTCCGGACCCTTCTGTGGGGTGGAGTTTGTGCAGGTCGGCTGCGGCGTCGTGGAGTTGGTTGCAGAGGTAGATCCGGAGTGCGACGAGATCGTTGGCGTACTCGTGGCGCAGGGCGAGTCGGGCGGTGGCGCAGGGCCAGGGTGCAGCGCAGGTGCAGCAGATCCAGAGTGGGCGTAGCGGCAGATGCGGTCGGGCGGCGGGAGGGGTCACCACTTGCCGCCGTTGGCGCGCCAGGTTTGGGCGGGGGTGAGCCAGCCGACCCGGCCTACCTGGGGGTTGGCGACGGTGGGGGCGTTCCACGCGGGGCGGTTCGGTGGGGGTGCGGCGGTGGTTGGTTCGGTTGGCACGGTCGCGTGTCGGTCCGGGCAGTTCCGCCAGCGTAGGCCGCAGGAACACCGGGGGCGGGGCCCGCGCCAGATCCGGCGGTGTCGGGGTGCGAGCGGTATGGGGCGTTGGTTGTGGGGCCACCGGAATGCGCGCGGAAACCAGTTTCGGATAGATCGAGACATGACGCGGCCCTTCTTGAATCCACTGTGAGTGTCACCGCCCCCGGCGGTGGGGGTCGCCCGGCCGGGGGACCGGACGACCCGCCGCGACGCCGCGTTCGGGAGTGGAAGCGGGCGTCGAGTTGCGGCGGGCGCGGGTTCGGCGGGGCTGGAGTCAGGAGGAGTTGGCCAAGGCCATCAACTATTCGCCGTCGATGGTCAGTGCGGTGGAGTTGGGGCAGGCGCCACCGACCAGCAAGTATCTCGAGCAGTTCGACAAGCTTCTTGACACCGGCGGTCTCTACACCCGCATGCTGACCGACTTGGTCGTCCTCGATAAGAACCAGGCATGGTCCCGTGGTTGGCGCAGAATCCAGGCGGAGTCGTGGGCCCTACGCTGGTTCGATCCACTGCACGTTCCAGGGTTGTTGCAGACCGAGGCGTATGCGCGGGCGGTCTTCGAGTCGGATCCGCTACTTGAGCCAGAGGAGGTGGAGCGCCGGCTTGCCGACCGACTGGACGGTCAGGCAGTTCTCTATGCCGAGCATCCGTCCCGGCTCGTGGGGGTGATGGACGAGGCGGTGTTGCGGCGGAGGGTAGGTGGTCGCAAGGTCATGTGCGACCAGTTGTCCCACCTCACCCGTTTAGCCGTCGAGCACCCGCACGTACGGGTCCAAGTCGTGCCCTGTTCTGCGGAAGAGTATCCAGGCCTCAACGGCCCGTTCATTCTCGCCAGCATGGCTGGTGGAGGCAAACTCGCATTCCTCGGCGGCCAGACCGGGGGTCAGGAGTTCGACCGGCCGGCCGTTCCACGCGCTTGCAGCGGACCTGGGAAGCTACTCTCGCCGTGGCCCTGCCCCGGCAGGAGTCCATCGAGCGGATCAAGGAACTGGTGGAGTCATGGAAATAGCCGGTGCGCGGTGGCGCAAGAGCAGTCGCAGTGGTTCCAACGACCAGTGTGTTGAGGTGGCAATGAACGTGCCGGGTGTGGTGGGGGTGCGGGACAGTAAGGATCCGATGGGTCCGGCGCTCTCCATCGACCCGGGCTCCTGGCGGTCCTTCACCGCCGCGCTACGCCGTTAGGGCGATAGCCTCCATCGTCACGAACGTCTTGCGTCGCAGGCATCGCCTGGTCCAAACGCGCCACCTGGGAAGCATGCTCGCCGGGGCAGCGGGCAGGCATGCGACCCGGACTGGCTGGGATGCGCGCCCTGTTCATCGCCGAGTCGGCGAGGGTGGGTCCCGGCGCTGCGGTCAGTGGGGAGGCGGGAGCTAGGGCCACGTCCTCGGTGCCAAGGGTGCGCTCTTCGCCTTGGCGGGCGATGACGAGGAAGGCGGTTGCCGAGTTCATCGCAACGCAACGCGCCGGGTAGGTGCGGCTCACAAGGTTGGAATCGAGCCTTGAATTGGCGACAGGACGGGTAGCCGCGCCTGATCGTGACTAGCCGCTCGCTCGTCTCGGAGTTGGGCGACACGACCCAGCAGCGGGATCGTGCCGCCCAAGTCAGTTGGGATGGAGGCGCACACGTTCAGCGGGCGTCAATCGCATCGCGAAGTCCCAGCTAGTGGATCACAACCTGGTCGGCGTAGGTGTTGCCGGTGTTCTTCAGTTTCGAGTAGAGGAGCACCGACATGGACTCGGTATCGGCTGGAGCCGCTGCGGTTACTTGTAGCGGGGTCCATTTCTTCGGAGCACCCGAAAAATCGGCCGAGGAGCTGGCGAGGAGTTCTCCAGCTGCATCGAAGTAGCGAATATATATGCTCGGAGTCGCCGATTCTACATACATGAATGCCGTCGCGGTGTACGACACGCCTTCGATGGCTGGCATCTGGGGACTCTCGAGTCCGGTCGGAGTCGTGGTGCTGTTGTCTATGATCTTCGCCGAGGTGGTTCCCTCGTATGCCCAGTCGGTCGAGGTCGTGTTGCCACCTTCGCCATATTGGCTCCAGCCGGCCATTCCGTTTTCGAAACCGTGGTCGGGAACCTTCACGTCGGCTGCCCGGTGGAGGCCTACCTGGTCGAAGTAGGTGGTACCGATGCTCGATTGGAGGCTGTAGAATAGCAGCGCCACCTGTGTCGCACCGGCCGGAGCGATGCTGGTCGCGCGGGCCTTTGTCCACTGACCACTGGCGTCCGGGGCCGAAGTGGAAGCGTTGCCCACCAGGTCACCTGCATCGTTGTAGAACCTCATGTACAGGACGGGCGCCGCGGATGTGTTCGTCGGTCTGAACATTCGGGCAGTCGCCGTGTAGGCGACGCCGACAACGGCGGGAAAACGCGTACTCTCCAGCCCGGTCCCGGTCGAGGAACTTGTATCCACGATTTTCGCCGATGCTACTCCCTCATAGGACCGGTCGGTCGACGCGGTGCTCCCACCACTGCCGTACTGGCTCCACCCGGTGAGTCCGTTCTCAAAACCGCTGTTGATCACCGGTAGGGCCGCCGCGCGTACGATATCGACCTGGTCGAAGTAGGCAGTTCCCGTTTGTGCTTGATTCATGTAGGTCAAGACACTGGCGCGGGCTGTGCCGGCGGGTGCGATGGCGACGATTTCCATCCGGGTCCACTGGTGGGCGACGCCGGAGAAATTCGTAGAAGCGCTGAGCAGTACGTCGCCGGCGGCGTCGAAAAAGCGCAGATAGAGGGATGGCGTGCCGCTTGTCACGTTGGCCCAGGCTGTGGCGGTGTACTCGACGCCGGAGGCGGCCGGCATGCGAGTGCTCTCGAGGCCGGTTGCCGCCGCGGTGCTGGTGTCCACGATTTTCGCCGAGGTGACGCCTGCATAGGCCCGGTCGGCCGAGGCCGTGTTCCCACCGGCAGCATACTGGCTCCACTCGGCCAGACCAGCCTCGAAGCTGCGGTTGGGTGGGCGGATCGTGGAGACCTGGGGATCGATTGTGTTGCGGCTGATCCAGCCGGTGATCGTGTCTAGGCGGGCTGCCGTACCGCCCTGCCGAGTCTCGGTGGAACCGAGACAGCCGTTCTGCCAGGAAGCGGTGCTGAGTGCGGCAAGTCGAACGGTGTCACCGTCGGTTTCGAAGAGCGGGCCGCCGGCGTCCCCTTTGCAAGTGGCCGCGCCGGACTCGTTGGCTCCGACAATTCCAATCGACGTCTCCGTGATCGAATTTATAAAGAAATCGGCGCTGCTCAGCCGTTGGGGCACCCACTCGGTGGCCGTACGGCCGTAGCCGGCACCGCGCAGGGTGGTCCCGGCGACCGGATCGGATTCGGAGATCGCAGCCGGGGTGATGTCGAGGACCGGAGTGTCCAGCCGAGCGAGGATGACGTCGCGTTGCGGGTGCCGAACAAGTTCGACTACGGTACGCACTCGGCCATTGGCGCCTTCGGTTAGGTCACTACGGCCGACGGTGGCTGTTGTGTTCTGGGCGGGTGGACCGAAGTTGCCGCTGTCCGCGAAACATCCGCCCGCGGTCACAATCCACGACGCGGCGACGAGGGCGCCGGAGCAGGCTCGCTGCCCGCCGATGTCCAGGTGCGCTAAGAACGGGTATTCCTCAGCTTCGGACGGTGTTCCACCGGCTATGCCGTACGCGGGTGCGCCGGCCAAGCTACTGGCGGCTAAGGTGAGGGCCAGTAGACCTCCGAATCTTCTGCCCCATGTCGATATATTAGACACCATCTATCCCCTCTTTTCTTGCTGATCGTTGGGGGTCGAAATTAGCAGGAAGTTGCGTCCGTGAAAGATGTGGGGTCGGCCTAATATTTATCATTAACTGTTCTGACAATAGAGAGAAGATAGGGTAAATGCGGTAATTCAGTCGTGGTGGTTTTGGTGCGAAATATGGCTAGGTGCCGTCGAATCTGTCGGATGTGGTGGGAACACGCTGTGTACGTCCTGGACATCTGGGGGATGGTTGAGCGCGCTCGTCAGCGCACCAGTGAGTGGGCGTCGCGGGCAGCCATGCGTGGACTAAGGAGTTACCACGCTGAGGTGGGCCGGGGGCAGCCAGAGGGGGGTGTCGTCGCCGGGGCGCAGCGGTGCCGCCGGTCCGGTGGCGAGCTGCAGGGTGACTCCACCGCTGGTGGCCTGGATGTCGAGGTGGGTGCCGCGGTCGGTGACGGCGGTGATGGTCGCCGGCACCACGTTGTCTCCCCGATGGTCGCCGACCACGATGGCGGCCGGGCGGATGAGGAGCAGGCCTGGTCCTCGGTGGTCGGTGTCGAGGCGGAGTCGGCCGAGGGGGCAGTCGAAGTGGCCGGCGGAAGCGGTGCCGGGGACGGCGTTGCCGGCGCCGCCCAGGAATCGGGCGACGGCCAGGGTCGCGGGCCGGCGAAACAGATCGGCGGGCGGGGCGTGCTGCGCGACCCGGCCGCCGAGGAGCACGGTGACCGTGTCGGCCACGTCGGTGGCCTCGTCGCGGTCGTGGGTGACGAAGAGGGTGGTGCTGCCCTCCCGCCGGTGCAGCTCGGTGAGGAGCACCCGCATGTCGCCGCGTAGCTGCGGGTCGAGGGCGCTGAACGGCTCGTCGAGCAGCAGGACACCGGGGCGGGCAGCCAGGGCGCGGGCGAGGGCGACGCGCTGCTGCTGGCCGCCGGAGAGTTCGCCGCTGCGCCGCTCACCGTAGCCCGGTAGCGCGACGGCGTCGAGTAGCTCGGCTACCCGCCGCCGGATGGCAGCGCGGTCAGTGCCGCGCATGCGCAGGCCGAAGGCGACGTTCTCGGCCACGGTGAGGTGCGGGAAGAGCAGCGGGCGTTGGAAGACGACGCCGAGGTCGCGCTGGTGCGGGGGCTGGCGCAGGACGCTGCGGCCGGCGAGCCGGACCTCGCCGCCGGTGGGGGCGCTCAGCCCGGCGACGATCGACAGGAGGGTGGACTTGCCGCTGCCGGAGGGCCCGAGGACGGCGGTACGGGTGCCCGCCGGCACCTCCAGCGTGACCCGGTGCAGCGTCGGCGTGGTCGCGCCGGGGTAGGTGTGGTCCAGGTCGGCGATGGTGATGTCGGTGGTCATCGGCCGACTCCGAGCAGGGCGGTGTCGCGGCCGGCGAGTTGCCGGGCGGCGAGGGCGGTGAGCAGCAGGGGCGGGGCGACGGCGACCAGCGCGATGGCGGCGGTGGCGGCCTGATTGCCGCTGCCGGCGGCGGTGGCGAAGAGCAGCAGCGGCACGGTGGTGACGACGCCACCACCGATGAGCAGGGTCAACAAGTAGTCGCTCCAGGAGATGAGGAAGGCGAACATGGCGGCGACGACCAGCCCGCCGCGCAGTTGGGGGAGGCTGACCTCGTGGAACGCCCGCCACGCCCCGGCGCCGAGGGTGCGGGCCTGCCGTTCCAGAGCGGGGTCGACACCGGCCCACACCCCGGACATCAGCAGCGTGGCGTACGCGGTGGCCGCCGGTAGCTGGGCCAGGACCACGCCGGTGAGCGAGTCGGCGAGCCCGGCGCGCAGGTAGACGATCTGTGCGCCCATGGCGACGGCGAACGGGGGCACCAGTACCGGGGCGAGCAGGACCAGCTCGATCAGCCGTCTCCCCGGCAGCCGGTGCCAGGCCAGCGCGCGGCCGGCGGCGGCCCCGAGCACGGTGGCGAGGGCGGCGACGGCGGCGCCGATGCCGATGGAGGTGGCGACGGCCTCGGCGAGGCGGGACTGCGGGCCGAGGGCCTGCTCCCAGCCGGCCAGCGACCAGCGGTTCGGCCACAGGTCGGGGTAGAACCACTGGTCGGTGAAGGCCTGCACGGCCAGCGGCAGCAGCGGCCCCGCCACCCAGAGTCCGGTGAGGATCAGCACCGTGGGGCGGGTCAGCGCCGCGCCGAGCGGCCGACGGGTCCGCCGCGTTTCGGTCATCGCCGCGCTCCCGTCACCCGGCCGACGGCCCGCCGGCTGGCCCCGGTGTACGCGAGCGCCGCCGCAACGGCGATGACCGCGATCAGCAGGGCGATGGCGACCCCCTCGGCCCGGCCGGAGAGTTCGGCGGCGGTGAACCGCTGATACGCCAGGACCGGTAGCGGCTGCGGGTAGGCGCGGCCGAGCAGGGCGGGCACCTCGTAGGCGCCGAGGGTGAAGGCGAAGATCAGCACCGCCACGGCCAGGATCGACGGGGCGAGCAGGGGCAGGGTCACGTGCCGCAGCACCTGGCGGGGGCGGGCGCCGAGGGTGGCGGCGACCCGTTCGTGCTCGGCGACCGGCCCGCCGAGCGCGGCGAGGACGACGATCAGCACGAACGGCGCCTCCTTCCACACGTACTCGGCGATCACGGCGACCGCGTGCGGGTCGGCGACCAGGGCGGGCAGCGCGACGCCGACGGTACGGGCGGCGCGGGCCAGCAGGCCGGAGTCGGCCAGCAGCAGCCCGATCGCGACCGCGCCGATCAGGTGCGGCACCGGCAGCCCGAGCTGGGCCAGGAAGGTGGCCGTGCGTCGGCCCACGGCGGTGCGGCGCAGGGCCAGGGCGGCGGCGACACCGATGGCGACGGCGAGCCCGGTGGCGACGGTGGAGATCCAGAGGCTCAGCAGCAGCCCGTCGGTGAACGCCGGACCGTCGGTCACCCGCTGGTAGGCGGCCAGGCCGGGCGGTGTGTCGGTGAACCCGGCCAGGCCGAGGCTCTGCGCGAACCCGTAGCCGAGGCCACCGCCGAAGAGCAGCACCACGGTGGCCAGCGCCGGCAGGATCAGCAGGAGCCCGGTGCGGCGGTGGTTCACTGTTGCAGTACCTCGCGCCGCCAGCCCTCCTCCAACGGCGGCAGCCACTCCGCGCGCAGCTCCGGTTGACTGTTGCGCGACAGCTGGTCGTAGCTTGGCACCTGGGCCGAGGCGGGCAGGGCGGCGAAGCGGTCCCGCCACTCGACGTCGAGCTTGTCGAGGTCCACGGCCGGATACTGGCCCCACCCGTCGGGGCGGGCCTTCTCGTACTGCAACTCGGGGGAGAGCATCAGGTCGGCCAGGGCGAGGGCGGCGGAGCGGTTGGCGGCGTTGGCCGGTACGGCGAGGTAGTTGGTGTTGCCGATGGTGCCCTCGTCCAGGAGCAGGGTACGCGTGGTGGCCGGGAACTGTCCCCGTTCGACCAGGCTGGTCACCTGTGCCGGCCCGTAGGTCATGGTGAAGTCGACCTGCCCGTTGGCGTACAGGTCGTTGAGCTCCTTTTCGTTGGCCGGGTACGTCTCACCCGCGCGCCACAGGGCGGGCCGCAGCGCGCGCAGGGTCTGCCACAGTGGCGGGGTGAGCCGGTCGTAGGTGGCCTGGTCGAAGTCGTCCGGGATCTGGTCGACCCCGCCGGCCTGGTGGTAGAGGGCGTGCCGGACGAAGACCGAGCCGGTGAAGTCCGGCGGGGCCGGGTAGGTGAACCGGCCCGGGTGGGCGCGGATCCAGTCCAGTAGCCCGGCGAAACTGGTCGGCGGGTCGCTGACCCGGGCGGAGTCGTAGCTGAACGCGAACTGGGCGCGGCTCCACGGCACCTCACACCCCTCGACCGGGGTGCCGAAGTCGTTGGCGACGGTCGGCGCGGACCAGTCGACGTAGCGCATGTTCGGCAGCAGCTCGACCAGCCCGCACTGCCACAGCCCGGCCTGCTTACCGGTGCGGAAGTTCTCCCCGTTGATCCACACCAGATCCACCGATCCGCCCGAGCCGCGGCCGGCCTGCTGCTCGCCGAGGACCTTGTTGACCGCAAGGGCGGTGTCGGTGATCGGTACCCGGTTGATCCGGACGTCGAGGCGCTCGCGGGCGGCCGGGGCGACGACCTCGTCGAGGTAGCGGTTGGCGCCGTCGTCGCCGCCGTACATGAAGAGGTTGACCGTCTGCCCGCGGGCCTCCCGCAGCACCTGGGCGAAGTCGCGGGGGGCGGGGTCGGCGTCGTCGGTGCCGGTGGTGCAGCCGGCGGCGAGTAGACCGGCCGCGGTCAGCGTCGCCACCGCGCGCCATCGTCGGTTCATCGGGTGGGCCTCCCGGCGGGTTCGGACAGGGTACGGACGGCGTGCACGACGCGCTGCCCGGCGGTGATGGCCACCACGGCGGCCCACCCCCAGGCGAGCTGCCCGGCGAAGCCGGGCAGCAGGCAGAAGAGGGCGTGGACGGCGATGGTCTCGGCGCCCTCGGCCAGTCCACCGAGGAAGTGCAGCGACCGCTCGTCACCGCGTTCCCGGCCCACCCGTTCGGCGATCGACGAGTACGCCAGCAGCGTCGCCCCGTTGACGTAGTAGGTCACCAGCAGGACCAGGAACGGGGTGGCGGGTCCGGCAACGCCGACGGCGACCCCGGCGACGAACGCCCCGTACACGGTGAAGTCCGCGACGATGTCGAGGAACCCGCCCAACGGGGTGGCGGTGCCGCGGCGGCGGGCGAGGGGGCCGTCGAGGCCGTCGGCGAGCCGGGACACCAGCCACGCGACCAGCGCCGGCCACCACCAGCCGGCGGCCGCGGCGGCGCTCGCCGCCAGGCCCAGGGTCAGGCCGGCGGCGGTCAACCGGCCGGGCGTCACCCAGGGCCGGTCCACGGCGGCGGCGCACTGGTCCAGGGTTCGGGCCAGGACCGGCCGCAGGCGTGCGTCGATCATCAGGTGGTGCCCTCGGCGGTCGACGCCGGGCGGGACTCCCGGCGGCGGGCCCGGCGGGCCGCTGCCGCGCCGGCCAGGGTCAGTGCGGCCAGACCGGCCACGGCGGCGAGGAACTGCGGCGAGGTGGGGTCGGTCAGCGACCCACCGACCGCGGTGTAGGCGACGATTCCCGGCGTCATGCCGATCGCCGAACCGAGGGCGTAGTCGCGTAGCCGCACGGCGGTCACTCCGGAGCCGTAGTTGAGCAGCGCGAACGGGACCAGCGGCACGAGTCGCAGCCCGATCACCGCGATCAGCCCGCGCCGCGCCAGGAACCGGTCCAGGCGGTGCAGCCGGCCGCCGACGAGCCGCTCCACGGCCGGGCGGCCCAGCAGCCGACCGAGCAGGAACGACGCCACCGCCCCGGTGGTCGCCCCCACCAGCACCACCACTGACCCGCCGACCACTCCGAACAGCGCCCCGGCGGCCGCGGTGAGCAGCACCCCGGGGACCAGCAGCACGGTGCCCAACGCGTACCCGGCGATGTACAGCAGCGGTGCCCAGGGCCCGGTGGCGGCGACGCGGTCCCGCAGCACCGCCACGTCCGGGGTGCCCTGGGTGGCCAGCAGGGTCGCCGCACCGGCCAGCAGCACCACCAGGAAGGCCAGCCTCGGCCACGGTGAGCCGACGATCCGGACGAGCCGGGACGCCGCCGTGGGCTGGTGTGCTTCGTCGGTCATCGGTTTCCACCCCGGATCGGGTGCAGGGCACGGCGCAGGGTGCGGAGCGCGGTCATCGCCCGGGCCGGCAGCGGCGCGGACAGGTCGGCGCGGAGCTGGGCGAGACTGGCGTTCCACGGCCCGTCCGCGTACGTCGGGTAGGGGTGCACGGTGCTGGCGACGTCGCGTACCTTCGCGCCGCGCCGGATCGCGGCGGCGAGCTCGGCGATCGACTCACCGGCCCGGGGCGAGACGACGGTGGCGCCGAGGAGCCGGCCGCCCGGCCCGCTCACCAGCTGGGTGAATCCGTCGGTACGACGGTCGGTGATCGCCCGGTCGACGTGGTCGTGGGAGAGCCGCTCCGCGCGGGCGCGGGTGCCGTGCCGCTGGCGGGCCTGGGCGAGGGTCGCCCCGACGCGCGCCACCTCCGGGTCGGTGAAGGTCACCCACGGTACGGCGGCGTAGTCGATGCGGCGGCGCAGCCCGAGCAGCGCGTTCGTGGCGGCGTACCCGCCCTGCACCCCGGCGACGTGGGTGAACGGGAGGGTGCCGGTGACGTCACCGGCGGCGTAGATCCGCCGGTTGCTGGTCCGCATCAGGCCGTCGATCACGACGTGCCCCGGCTCGGCGCAGCGCACTCCGGCGGCGGCCAGGCCCAGGTCGGTGCTGCGCGGCCGGCGTCCGGTGGCGACCAGGATCCGGTCGACCTCGACCGTCTCGCCGCTGCTGAGGTGGAGCGTGCCGGCGGCGACCCGGTCGACGGCGGTCCCGGTCACCACGGTCACGCCCTCAGCCCGGAGCCGCTCGGCGATCAGCGCGCCGACCTCCGGCTCCTCCTTGCCCAGCAGCCGGTCGGCCACCTCCACGACGGTGACCTCGACGCCGAGCCGGGCGAGGGCCTGGCCCAGCTCGCAGCCGATCGGGCCGCCGCCGAGGATAGCCAGCCGTCGCGGCAGCTCGGTGAGGTCCCAGAGCGTGTCGGTGGTCAGCGGGTCGGCCTCGGCCAGGCCGGGCACGGTGGGCAGGGCCGGCGCGGCACCGGTGGCGATCAGCGCCCAGCGGAACCGCGCCGGTCGGGTGCCCGCGTCATCGGTGATCCGCAGCGTCGCCGGGCCGGTGAACTCCGCCCGGCCGGCCACCACCGTCGCCCCCGTCGCGCCGATCGCGGCGGGGGAGTCCACCGGTTCGATCCGGGTGATCGCCGACCGTACGTGGGCGAGCACGGCGGCGTCGTCGACCTTCGGCGGGCCGGTCTGCACCCCGTACCGGTCGGCGGTGCGGACAGCGTGCGCGGCGTGCGCGGCCGCGATCAGCGACTTGCTCGGCACGCAGCCGGTCCAGAGACAGTCACCCCCGGTGCGGGCGGATTCGACCAGCAGCACCCGGGCACCGAACCGGCCGGCGGTCTTGGCCGCCACGAGCCCCGCGGTGCCGCCACCGAGGACCACCAGATCCCACTCTTCCACCCCACCAGCCCTCCTCGCCGCGCCGCCCGTGCGACCGTGCCTGTCCAGGATGCCCGGTCGGGGCCGGGGGTACCGAACTCCGTAATGCAACGGTCAGAACTTGGGTCGCGGTACCACGGCCGGTCAGGGCCGGCTGGCGGTCTTGCGCGCGCGGTAGGCGGTGACGGCGGCCCGGTTGCCGCAGCCGGCGTCGCAGAAGCGGCGAGATCGGTTCCGCGACAGGTCGACCAACACGTTGCCGCACCCGGGGTGGTCGCAGCTTCGTAGCCGGCCCAGTTCGCCGCTGCGGACGAGATCGGCCATCGCCATCGCGGCCTCCACGGCCATCCGGGTCGCCAGCGGCGCGTCCCGGGGTACCGCGTGCAGGTGGTACGGCTCGTCGTCGTGCGTGATGAGCTGGGGCAGGGCGGCGTTCTCCCGGAGCAGTCCGTTGATGATGGACACGATCTCGTCGGTGTCGCCGTGCCAGAGGCGGCGCAGCCGGGGGCGCAGCTCGCGTACCGCCCGGAGTTCGCTGTCGGTGTGCTCGTGTCGTCCGCTGTACGCGTGGGCGACGAAGAAGTTGTCCAGCGCGGTCGTGTCGGGCAGGCTGTCGCCGGCTCTGCTGTCGGTGTTCACCAGGGCTGCGGAGGCGATCAATGAATGCTCGGTGTCATGGGCAAAAAGCAATTTGACTCCTATCCTGGTAACGCTACCGTCATCGACGTAAGCGCATCTTGCCCATTACATGGTGTTGTTGCCAAGGAGAAACCCATGCGTCAACCCCCGCGCGGCAGCGCCGGCCTCCTGCTGGCGGTGCTCTCGGCGCTGACCTTCGCGACCTCCGGGACGTTCGCCCGCTCGTTGATCGACGCCGGCTGGTCCGCCGAGGCGGCGGTGGTCGTCCGGGTCGGCCTCGCCGCCCTGGTGCTGCTGGCGCCCGCGGTGCTGGCGCTGCGCGGTCGCTGGTCGCTGCTCCGGCGCAACGCCGTCTCGATCACCGCGTTCGGGCTGCTCGGCGTCGCCCTCGCCCAGGTGTGCTTCTTCAACGCGGTGCGTTACCTGCCGGTCGGCGTCGCGCTGATGCTGGAGTACCTGGCCGTCGTGGTGGTGGTCGGCTGGATGTGGCTGGCCCACGGGCAACGACCCCGCCGGCTCACCGTCGCCGGGTCGATCGTCGCCCTGGCCGGGCTCGGCCTCGTGCTCGACCTCGCCGGGGCCGGGCGGCTCGACCCGGTGGGGGTGCTCTGGGGGCTCGGCGCGGCCGTCGGGCTGGCCGGGTACTTCGTGCTCGCCGGCCGGATGGACGCGAACCTCCCGTCGGTGGTGCTGGCCTCCGGTGGAATGGCGGTCGGCGCCGGTGTGCTGCTCCTCCTCGGGCTGGTCGGGCTGTTGCCGCTGCGGACGTACACCGGCGCGGTGGACTTCGCCGGGCAGCGCACCAGCTGGCTGGTGCCGGTGGCGGGGCTGGTGCTGGTGGCGGCCGTGCTCGCGTACCTCACCGGGGTCGTCTCGACCCGTCTCCTCGGTGCCCGGCTGGCCTCCTTCGTCGGCCTGACCGAGGTGATGTTCGCCGTGCTCATCGCCTGGCTGGCGCTGGCCGAGCTGCCCACCGTGGTTCAGCTCGTCGGTGGGGCCCTGATCGTCGCCGGGGTGGCCCTGGTCCGCCTCGACGAGCCACGCGAGACCCCAACGGTGGAGCAGGACCAGAAACCGGCACTCGCCACCCGCGGTTGACCCTGGCAAGCTCGACGCCATGCTGAGTACGGTGGTGTTCGACGCCGACGAAACCCTGCTCGCCCTGCGCCCAGCGGTGACCGGCGGGCTGCTGGCCGTCCTCGACGAGATGCGCCGGTTGACCCCGGCGGCGGCTGCGGTGTCGCTCGCCGACCTGGAGACCGACTGGTCCGTGACCTTCGCCGCGAACCCTGCTTGGCCGACGCCGGAGCTGCGACGGACGGCGCTGTCCCGGTCGGTGTCCCGGGTCGGGCTCGACGCGCACCTGGACGACCTGCTGGCGCACTACTTCGCCCGGCGGTTCGCGCTGACCCGCCCCTTCCCGGATGCGCTGCCCGCGCTCGCCGCCCTGGCGCAGAGGTGGGCGGTGGGTTATGCCACCAACGGCAACAGTCGCGCGCAGCGGTGCGGGCTCGCCGGGAGGTTCGCCTTCGAGGTGTACGCGCACGACAACGGGCTGCCGAAGAAGCCGGCGCCGGAGTTCTACGCGGCGGTGGTCCAGGCGGCCGGGGTGCCGGCCGAGCAGGTGGTGTACGTCGGCGATTCGATCGCCCACGACGTGGTCGGGGCGCAGGCCGCCGGGCTGCGGGGAGTCTGGCTCAACCGCGATGGTCGAACCTGCCCGCCGGGGGTGCGGCCGGACGCGGAGCTGTCCACTTTGACGGACCTTCCTGCCGTTCTGGCTGCTCTTGCGGACGAAGAAGATCTTCGGGCGCAATCGGAACGACCCCTGGTGTAAACGTCGATGGTGCTGTTCGATGACTGCCACGTCCCGCAACGAGAGGATCCGATGTGAGCAGACGCATCACCGCTGGCGCCGTCGCTACCGTGACCGGCCTGGCGTTGACGGTCACGGGGCTCAGCGTCCCCGCTGGCGCCGCACCGAGCAGCAGCGAAACCTTCACTGTGGTCGCAGAGGACGGCGTCAGCGCCGAGGCGGCCCTGGCAGAGATCAAGGCAGCCGGGGGCGCCGTCGTAACCCGGATCGACGATGTCGGCGTGTTCCAGGTGACCAGCGACCGGGTGGACTTCACCGATCGGATCGCCGAGGCCGACACCCTGATCGGTGCCGTCGAGCAGAAGGCCATCGGCCGGAAGCCGAAGCTGGACCCGGTCGAGCAGGAGGCGCTGCTGACCGCCATCAACGGCAGGAGCTCCGGTAAGGGCTCCGACTCCGGCAAGGGGTCCGGCGGCAAGGGCAAGAAGATGGACCCGCTGGACGACAAGCTGTGGGGCCTGGACATGATCCGCGCCGACAAGGCCCGCAAGAAGGAGCCCGGCGACCAGCGCGTCACCGTCGGCGTGCTGGACACCGGACTCGACGCCAGCCACCCCGACATCGCGCCGAACTTCAACTGGGCGTTGTCCCGCAACTTCGCGCCGGACCTGCCCGAGATCGACGGCGAGTGCGAGGTGGCGAGCTGTCTCGACCCGGTCGGCACCGATGACGGTGGCCACGGCACCCACGTGGGGGGCACCATCGGCGCCGCCGCCAACGGCTTCGGCCTCTCCGGTGTCGCACCGAACGTCTCGCTGGTGGAGCTGAAGGGCGGCCAGGACTCCGGCTACTTCTTCCTGGAGCCGGTGGTGCAGTCGTTGCTGCACGCCGGCCGGGCCGGGCTCGACGTGGTGAACATGTCCTTCTACGTCGACCCGTGGCTCTACAACTGCACCGCCAACCCGGCCGACTCGCCCGAACACCAGGCCGAGCAGCGGGCCATCATCAAGGCGATGAACCGGGCGCTGAACTTCGCCCACGAACAGGGCGTCACCCTGGTCGGCTCCCTCGGCAACAACCACGAGGACCTGGGCAACCCGCGAATGGACACGTCCAGCCCGGACTTCGGTGACACCCCGCCGTACCCGCGTGAGATCGACAACGACAGCTGCTGGGATCTGCCGGTCGAAGGGCCGCACGTGATCGGCGTCTCCGCCGTCGGCCCCTCGGGCAAGAAGGCCGCCTACTCCAACTACGGCACCGAGCAGATCAGCATCGCCGCGCCCGGCGGCTGGTACCGCGACGGTTTCGGCACCGACACCTTCAGCACCTACCCCAACCTGATCCTCTCCACCTACCCGGAGAAGGTGCTCAAGGAAGACGGCCTGGTGGACGCGGACGGCAACATCGACCCGAGCGCGGAAGGGCTCGTCTTCAAGGACTGCAAGAGCAACGGTGAGTGCGGCTACTACCGCTACCTCCAGGGCACCTCGATGGCGTCGCCGCACGCCTCCGGTGTGGCCGCGCTGATCGTCAGCAAGCACGGGAAGAAGCAGGGCCGCGGCGGCTACGGCCTGGCCCCGGACCTGGTCGAGCAGCACCTCTACCGCACCGCCACCGAGCAGGCCTGCCCCAACCCGCGGCTGCAGCAGTACCGCGACGAGGGCCGCGACGAGACCTACGACGCGTACTGCGCTGGTGGACGTAGCTTCAACGGCTTCTACGGGCACGGCGTCATCGACGCGTACACGGCGGTAACCACCCCGCTCAAGTCGCACGGCCGGCCGTAGGGCGGACCGAGCACCGGCCCGGCCGACCCGACAGGTCGGCCGGGCCTTCCGCTTCCGCGCGGCACATCGGCCTTAACTGTCAGCGCGGCACGTCGGCTCGGTAACGCCGGGTCCACGTCGCCCACCGCCCTTCCGTGCGGCACGTCGGCTTCCGCGCGGCACGTCGGCTTCAGCGCAGCGCGTCGGCGACGGTGACGGCGGCCGTGCGGACCTGGCCGCCGATCGTCTCGGTGTCCAGCGGCGTCAGGGAGACCACACCGACGCTCGCCTCCAGTCCTGGTACGCCCAGCACGGGCGCCGCCACCCCGTGCGCCCCGGACTGCAACTCCCCAGCCGTGTCCACCGGACCGGCCACGCCGGCCCGGCCGGCGAGAATCGCCCGCCCTGCCGCCCCACGCTCCAACGGATGCCGCGCCCCGGTCCGGTACGCCACGTGCAGGGCGGTCCAACTCGGCTCGACCACCGCCAGCGCGACGCCCTCACCGCCCTCGACCACGGTCAGGTGGGCGGTCGCGCCGGTCTGCTCGGCGAGTTGGCGCAGCGCCGGTAGCGCCCCCTCGGCCAGCAGCGGCTGGGCCCGTCGGGCCAGATTCAGCACCCCCACGCCGAGGCGGAGCCGGCCGTCGGCGTCCCGGCGCAGCAAGCCGTGCGCGCTCAACGGCGCGACCAGCCGATACACGGCGGCGCGCCCGATCCGCAACTGGCCCGCCAGCTCGGTGACGGTCAACCCGCCGGGCGCGTCGGCGACCAGGTGCAGCAGGCGCAACCCCCGGTCCAGCGTCTGTGCGCTCTCGCCGCCCCGCGGGGCCGGCGGGTCGCTGCGTCGGGGGGTCGTGTCCACGCCAGCAGCGTACGACCCGGCTCCCGGCGGCCCGAGGAAGCGGGGACGGATACCCTTGTCCGGTGACCCTACGCCTGTATGACACCGCCACCCGTTCGGTGCGGGACTTCGTCCCGCGGGAAGCCGGCAAGGTGGGGATCTACCTGTGTGGTCTCACCCTCCAGGCGCCGCCGCACATCGGTCACCTTCGCTCCGGCGTCAACTATGACGTGCTTCGCCGGTGGCTGCTGGCCCGCGGTTTCGAGGTCCGCTTCATTCGCAATCTTACCGATATCGACGACAAGATCCTGGTTAAGGCGGTGGAGCAGGACCGACCGTACTGGTCGATCGCCTACGCCAACGAGCTGAAGCTGACCGCCGCGTACCGGGCGTTGAACGTGCTGCCCCCGACCTACGAGCCGCGGGCCACCGGGCACATCCCGGAGATGCAGCAGCTGATCGCGAAACTGATCGACGCCGGGCACGCCTACCCGGCCCCCGACGGCTCCGGCGACGTGTACTTCGACGTGCACTCCTGGCCCGCGTACGGGGCGTTGTCCAACCAGTCCCCGAGCGACATGCAGTCCGCCGGCGACGCCCCCGAGCGGTGCAAACGTGACCCGCGCGACTTCGCCCTCTGGAAGGGCGCCAAGCCCGGCGAGCCCACCGACGCGTACTGGCCGTCGCCGTGGGGTCGGGGTCGGCCCGGCTGGCATATCGAGTGCTCGGCGATGTGCTGGCGCTACCTCGGCGGCGAGTTCGACATCCACGGCGGCGGGCTGGACCTGACCTTCCCGCACCACGAGAACGAACTCGCCCAGTCGCAGGCGGCCGGGCTGCCGTTCGCCCGCTACTGGGTGCATCACGGCCTGCTCAACATCGGTGGCACGAAGATGGGCAAGTCCTGCGGCAACACCCTCGACCTGAGGTACGTGGACGCGCTCGGGGTGCGTCCGGTGGAGCTGCGCTACTACTACGCCGCCGCCCACTACCGGTCGGTGATCGACTACTCGGAGGACGCACTGCGGGAGGCGGCCGTCGCGTACCGGCGGATCGAGGGCTTCGTGCAGCGCTCCGCCGAGCGGGTCGGCGCCGGCCAACCCGCCGTGGTGCCCGCGGCGTTCGCCGCCGCCATGGACGACGACCTGAACACCTCAGCGGCACTCGCCGTGCTGCACGAGACGGTTCGGGACGGCAACACCGCGCTGACCGGCGGCGACGATGTGACCGTCCGCACCACGCTCGGCCAGGTGCGGGCGATGCTGGATATCCTCGGGGTCGATCCACTCGACCCGGCGTGGAGCGCCGGCGGGGGCACCGACGACCTCTGCACCGTGGTCGACTCGCTGGTGCAGCTGGCCCTGGAGCAGCGGGCGCAGGCCCGCAGCCGCAAGGACTGGGCCGCCGCCGACGCGGTCCGCGACCAGCTCAAGCAGGCCGGCGTGGTGGTCGAGGACACCCCCCAGGGCCCCCGTTGGACTATTGGAGAGCAGGACTGATGGCCGGCAACTCGCAGCGCCGTGGCCGACGGCTGACATCGAAGGCAGGCGCCCCGAAGGGCACCGGCGGCAAGGGGCGGGACGCCCTCGTCGGCCGGGGCCGTACCCTGCCCGCCGACGAGCGGCCGTGGCACAAGGCGTACTCGGGCACCGAGAAGCTGCCCCAGCGCACCGCCTGGAAGCAGGAGAAGGAGCGGCGGAGCGCGGCCGAGGAGGGGCGCGCTCCGAAGATCGGTAAGCCCGGCACGAAGGACACCACCTGGGGCAGGGGTGGCGGTCGGGGTGTTCCCACCAACAAGAGCGGCCGGGGCGCCCCCGCCAAGAGCGGCGGCCGGGGCCGGCCAGACAGCCATAGCGGTGGCCCGCGGGTTGCCCCCGGGCGCCGGACGAACCCGGCGAAGGACACTCCCGAGCTGTTGGTCGGCCGCAACCCCGTGCTCGAGTCACTACGTGCGAACGTGCCGACCACCGCCCTCTACGTGGCGCAGGGAATCAACACCGACGACCGGATCAGCGAGATCGTCCGGACCGCGGCGGACCGGGGCATCGCGATGCTGGAGGTCAGCCGCGCCGAGCTGGACCGGATGACCGGCGGCGTGTTGCACCAGGGCGTCGGCCTTCAGGTGCCGCCGTTCCGGTATGAGCCGTTCGAGGAGCTGACGGCGGCGGCGCTGGAACAACCCGCCCCGCTGCTGGTGGCGCTGGACGGCGTCACCGACCCGCGGAACCTGGGTGCGGTGATCCGATCGGCCGCCGCGTTCGGCGCGCAGGGGGTCTTCGTCCCCGAACGGCGGGCCGCCGGGATCACCGCGACCGCCTGGCGCACCAGCGCCGGTGCCGCCGCGCGGGTTCCGGTCGCCCAGGTCACCAACCTGACCCGGGCGCTGAAGGCGTGCAAGGACGCCGGCTTCCTCGTGGTCGGCCTGGACGCCGACGGGGAGACCGACCTGTACCACCTGGAAGCCGCTGTCGGCCCGCTCGTTGTGGTGGTGGGCTCCGAAGGCCGCGGCCTGTCGCGGCTGGTCGGCCAGACCTGTGACCTGACCGTCCAGATCCCGATGGTCTCCGACGTCGAGTCGCTGAACGCCAGCGTCGCGGCGGCCGTGACGCTGGCCGAGGTGGCTCGCCGCCGGGCCGTCGAGGCCTAGTTGCCGCACACGACATAGAGGGGGGCGGTCCGCAGCAGCGGACCGCCCCCCTCTTTCAGAAGGTCAGGACGAGATGCGGAGGCCGGTCTTCGAGTTGAAGAGGTGGCTGCGGCCGGGCTGCGGCCGGACGAACACGGTGCCGCCCATGGTCGGCATGGTGCGCCGGTCGGTGCGGACCACGAACCGCTCGTTGGTGCCCTCCAGCGCGGCGTGACCGTAGATGTTCGCGTCCGACCCGAGGTCCTCGACCAGCTCAACGGTGACCGGCAGGCCGCCCTCGGTCGGGCTGACCAGCTCGCAGTCCTCCGGACGGAAGCCCACCACGACGCTGTCGCCGGCTCCCTCGGCGCGGGCCGCCTCGACCTGCTCGCGGGTCAGCGGAATGTGCATCTCGGCGAACTCGGCGCCCTTGTCGGTCAGCGGCACGGTCTTGATGTTCATCGCCGGCGAGCCCATGAAGCCGGCGACGAAGACGTTGGCCGGGGTGTCGTAGAGCGCCCGTGGGGTGTCGACCTGCTGGAGCTCGCCGTCGAGCAGAACCGCCACCCGGTGCCCCATCGTCATCGCCTCGACCTGGTCGTGGGTGACGTAGACCGTGGTCACACCGAGCTTGGACTGCAGGGACGCGATCTGCGTACGGGTCTGCACCCGCAGCTTGGCGTCGAGGTTCGACAGGGGCTCGTCCATCAGGAAGACCTGCGGCTCGCGGACGATCGCCCGCCCCATCGCCACCCGCTGGCGCTGGCCGCCGGAGAGCGCCTTCGGCTTGCGGCCGAGGTACTCCTCCAGCTGGAGCAGCGTCGCCGCCTCCTTGACCCGCCGGTCAATCTCCGCCTTCGGGGTCTTGCGCAGCTTGAGGGCGAACGCCATGTTCTCGTACACCGACATGTGCGGGTAGAGGGCGTAGTTCTGGAAGACCATCGCGATGTCGCGGGACTTCGGCGGTAGGTGGGTGACGTCCCGGCCGTCGATGGAGATCGAACCCTGGTCAACGTCCTCGAGGCCGGCGAGCATGCGCAGGCTGGTGGACTTACCGCAACCGGAGGGGCCGACCAGGACCAGGAACTCGCCGTCGCCGATCTCCAGGTCAAGCTGGTTGACGGCGGGCCGCTCGGTGCCCGGGTAGATCCGGGACGCCTTGGCGTAGGTAACCGTGGCCATGGGGGTGCTTCCTTTCACCGGCAGGAACGTGCCGGACGATCCGAGTGAAAGAGCGGACCGGCCCGCAGCTGCGACCCGGCCCACGGACGACGGGCGTCGACCGCGTCCCTGAACGGTAGATCGGTTTCCTCCGCGTGCCAAGAACGGGAGCAGCTGGTGGGATCGGGGCCATGCGCATAACGGTCAGGCAGGCAGTGCCGGGCAGGAAACGCCACCGATCGCTGGGGGCTGCCGACGTTGGTCGTGCTGACCGGGCCTGCCGCGCGGGGAAACTGGACGTCAGTCGCTATGCTGGCGTCGGCAACACGCCCCTGTAGCTCAGCTGGACAGAGCACTCGCCTTGTAAGCGAGATGTCGCCGGTTCGATCCCGGCCGGGGGCTCCACCTGGCTCCACCGGCGAGTTCACGATCGTGACCTGCACCGCCGACGACTTCTGACCTGCCCCAGGTAACGACGCCCCGCCCGGCCGTGAGGCCAACGGCGGGGCGTCGCCATTCGGATGCGGGTGTCGCAGGTGCCACGCGGCCCGGCCCTCCGACCGTCCGACCGCTGGGGCCGCCACCCCGGGTGAATGGCCTCGATCGGCTCCGGTAGGTCGGGCGGGAGGGTGGTGAGGGTGGGCTGGTGGCACCTTGTTTCTACGTGGTCCGGTGTGGTGGGCGTCGGCGTGCGGCGTAGCTGAGGATGACGCCGGCCAGGATGGAGAGGGCGGCGGCGCCGGTGGTGGTGGTCAGGTTGGGGCCGGTGATGGGTAGGTCGGGCTCGTCGGGTGGTGGGGCGATGGTGATGGTGGTGGGTGGGGATTGGCTGTCGGGGCAGGTGTTGGTGCTGGTGTAGTGGGCGGTGAGGGTGTGGGTGCCGGGTGGGAGGGTGGTGGTGTGGGTGGCGGTGGTGGTGGTGAGGGGTGTGGTGGTGAGGGTGGTGGTGTTGGTGCGGAAGGTGATGGTTCCGGTGGGGGTGTCGACGTTGCAGGTGACGGTGGCGGTGAGGGTGGTGTCCTGATCTGCTGCCGGGTTGGCGGGGGTGACCTGCAGGGTGGTGGTGGATGTCGGTGGTGCGGTCAGGGCCAGGCTGTGGGCATCGCCGGCGGCGATGGCCGTGATGATGGTTGCCGGCGGTAGGTCGACGGTGACGGGTGTGTTGCGGTTGGTGGTGGTTCCGTCGCCTAGCTGCCCTTCGGAGTTGTCGCCCCAGGAGAGGACGGTGCCGGTAGGAGTCAGCGCCAGGCTGTGTTCGTCGCCGGCGGCGATGGCCGTGATGGTGACGCCGGCGGGCAGGGTGACGGTGACGGGTGTGCTGCGGCTGGTGGTGGTCCCGTCACCCAGCTGCCCCCCGAAGTTGGCGCCCCAGGCGAGGATGGTGTCGGCGGAGGTCAACGCCAGGCTGTGGTCGCCGTGGGCGGCGACAGCACTGATGGCGATTCCCGGCGGCAGGTCGACGGTGACGGGTGTGCTTCTGTCGGTGGTGGTTCCGTCGCCCAACTCGCCGTCGTTGTTTTCGCCCCAGGCGAGGAGGGTGTCTGTGGAGGTCAGCGCCAGGCTGTGGTCGTCGCCGGCGGCGATGGCCGTGATGGTGATTCCCGGCGGCAGGGTGACGGTGACGGGTGTGCTGCGGTTGGTGGTGGTTCCGTCCCCCAGCTGACCCTGGGAGTTGTCGCCCCAGGCGAGGACAGTGCCGGTGGAGGTCAGCGCCAGACTGTGGTCGTCGCCGGCGGCGATGGCCGTGATGGTGATTCCCGGCGGCAGGTCGACGGTGACGGGTGTGTTGCGGTTGGTGGTGGTTCCGTCGCCCAGCTGACCGTCGAAGTTGTCGCCCCAGGCGAGGACGGTGCCGGTGGAGGTCAGCGCCACGCTGTGGTCGCCGGTGGCGGCGATGGCCGTGACCTCGGTGCCCGGGGACAGGGTGGCGTTGACGGGTGTGTTGCGGTTGGTGGTGGTTCCGTCGCCCAACTCGCCGTCATTGTTTTCCCCCCAACCCAGGAGGGTGTCCGACGCGGTGCCAGACGGTGCGGGCGTGTTCCGTGCGGCCGCCGGCCACACGCCGGCGACTGCCTGCGTGGCTGTCACCGCCAACACCAGAAAGAACAAGCCGACGATGGCCCGACCCACCCGACCCACCCGACCCACCCGGCCCGCTCCGGCGCTCCGGCCTGGCCCCTGGCAGCTTCTCCGCATCACTCCGACCTCCACGTCGGCAAACATCGCCAATAGGACAGCCGCCAGTGTCAACCAGCTATCCCGTATAGATGCGGAGAAACGCCCTTAACGGGACATCCAGTTATGCCGCCGGTTGACAACCGACAGGAAACGATGGGCGATGGGGACCGGTGGCAACGTCCCCGACTGCCCGGGCTGAAATACGTAGCGGCGCGCGGTAGAAATCAGGGCGGGCCGTTCGTCGCAGGGGTCAGCCACCCGGCGCGGGTGGCTGACGAGGCGAAGAAGGTAGGCGGATGAAGTACCTGATGCTGGTGTGTGTCAACGGGCCGGCCGAGGAGGGAGCTCATGCTGCTGCACGACGCCCGCCGCCCGTCCCGGGTTGACCAGCACGGCGACCTGGTCACCCTGGCCGACCAGGACCGTGCGGCCTGGGACCACACCCAGATCGCCGAGGCAGTCGCCCTGCTCGAGCAGGCACTGGCGCGGCGCCGCCCCGGTGCCTACCAGGTGCAGGCGGCGATCGCCGCGGTCCACGCCGAGGCACCCGTGGCGGCGGCGACCGACTGGCCGCAGATCGTCGGCCTGTACGCGCAACTTGCCCGTCTGGCACCCAGCCCGGTCGTCGAGCTCAACCGGGCGGTGGCGGTGGCGATGGCCGACGGACCCGGAGCTGGACTGGCATTGGTGGATCGCCTGGCCGCCACCGGAGAGCTCAATGACTACTACCTGCTGCCGGCGACCCGGGCCGACCTGCTGCGCCGGCTGGGGCGACCCGCTGAGGCAGCCGCGGCCTACCATCGCGCGCTTAAGCTGTGCGGGACCGACGCCGAGCACCGGTACCTACGCCGACGCCTGCGCGAGGTGTCGGCACCCACCTCGTAGGAGTCCGTCCAACGCCGGCTGGGTGGCCGGCGCTCTTCGGTGCGTGGCGGTCTTGCCGGTTACGTGGACAACAGCAGCGGTATCGTCAGCACATACGCCGCGAGCAGCACCGAGCCTTCCGGGCGGGTGAGTGAATAGCTCCGGCGGAGCAGTATCCACGCCGCCACCGCGGCCAGGCCCATCACCAGGACGAGCGCGACATTGGTGCCGGGGACACCGCTCGGGGCGGCCAGGGCGATCACGGCGCCGCCGACGAGGCTGTTGAACAGGTTGGAGCCGAACAGGTTGCCCACGAGCAGGTCTGACTCACCCTGTCGCTGGGCTTGAATCGTGGTGACCAGCTCCGGCAGTGAGGTGCCCACCGCGACCAGGGTCATCCCGATGACCAACTGGGGGACCCCCAGGTCGGTGGCGATGGCGGCGGCGTTGACGACCAGCAGCTGCGCCCCGGCCAGGACCCCGACGAGGCCGAGTACGGTGCGGACCGGCTCCCACCGGGCCAGCCGTTGCCGCTGTGTCGGCTCGGCTCGACCAGCCGGCGCCACCACGGTGATGTTCTCGTTCTCCACGTGCTCCACCACGTCGCGGGCCAGCGGGGTCGCTTCACCCTCGCCCGCCCACCGGATCAGCAGCCACAGCGCGCCAGCGGCGGCGACCAGCAGCACCGCACCGGTCATGACCGTCAGTCCGGTCCAGGCCAGGAGTCCGAAGAGCAGCACGGCGCCGACCGCGAGCCGTGCCTCGCGGTAGATCACCGTCGACTTAACGGTGACCTTGGCGACCAGTGCGGCGACGCCGAGGACCATGGTCAGGTTGAGAATGTTGGAGCCCGCGATGTTGCCCAGGGCGATACTCGTGTCCCCTCGGGCCGCAGCCACTCCGGAGACCAGCAGCTCCGGTGCCGAGGTGCCGAGACCGATCACCACGACGCCGACGACGACGGGCCTGATCCGTAGCCGGTGGGCGAGCCGGGAGGCACCGAGCACAAGGTGGTCGGCGGCCACGGTGAGCAGCAGCAGACCGGCGACGGCGAGGAGAATTCGGAAGATCATGACGGGCTCATGTGCGGCGTTGTCCTCGCTATCCCGTTGACCGGCGCCGGGCGTACCGGAGCCCAACCTACTGCCTGATCGCCTCGTGTGGGGTGGGGGCGGGTACGGCGGCGACGCGACCCACTCCGGCCGGCCGCGGAGCGGGCTGACCTCCACCCTGTGATCAAGGCGGTGTTGTGGGAGGGTGACGACACCCTTTCGACACCGGCTTGCCCGGGCGAGGTCGGATCCCTCGGCGTTCCTGGCCGGCTGCGAAGCACCTGGGTTGCCGCCGGAGGCGGTCGCCTACGCGGGCGACCAGTTGGACCCGGACGCGGCGGCGGCTCGGGACGCGGGTCTTGTCGGAATCTGGCTTGATCGTGCATGATCAACAGTCACGGCGACGTCGAGGTCGACCGTGCCGGTGCCGGTCGGTGTGCACCAGATCCCGAATCTCGCCGATCTTCCCCGGCTGCTCGCCGCGCTGGGTGAATGAGGCCACGGGTTGTCCCGTCTACGATTGGAGCCCTCGCGATGCCGTTCGAACTCCAGCCCGTCCTGACCAGCGAGCTGTTGACGGTAAGGCCCCTCCGGCCAGCGGATTTCGATGAGCTGTTCGCTGTCGCCGCTGACCCGCTGCTGTGGGAACAGCATCCGCAGTCGGACCGGTGCCGCGAGGAGGTTTTTCGCGCCTTCTTCCGGGATGCGCTCGCCTCCGGCGGCGCGTTTGCGGTGGTCGACACCAGGGAGTCTCGCCTGATCGGTTCGTCTCGGTATCACGGCTACGACGCGGATCGTCGCGAGGTCGAAATCGGCTGGACCTTCCTTGCGCGTTCCCACTGGGGTGGGGTTTACAACACGACACTCAAGCAGCTCATGCTGGATCATGCTTTCCAGTTCGTCGATACCGTTGTCTTTCTTGTCGGTATTGAAAACTTCCGTTCTCGGCGGGCGGTGGAGAAGCTCGGTGGGGTCCTGACCGGGCCGGGCGAGGATCGGGGTGGGACGCCCCACGTCTGCTACCGGATCGAGGGTGCCAACTGGTCCGGCGGGCGTGCGGGTGCCGCCGTCTCGGGCGGCGTCGGCGGTCTCGGGTGACGGTGGCAGGGTTCGGTCTTGATGTCATTCGAGACGAGCCGTCGTGACTATGCCGGCCGGTAGGCGATTACGTCATCCGCTCATCGCGTCCGCTTCAGGTAGTGGCGCACGGGGTGGCCGGTGGTGAATCCCGCAGCTTCGTACAGGGCCTGCGCCGACGTGTTGTCTTCTGCCGTCGCGAGTTTGACCCCGATCACGCCGGCGGCCTCCGCATCCGAGATGACCCGGTTGACCAGGGTGCGCCCTACCCCTGAGCCGCGAGCCTGGGGCGCGACGAAGAGGTCGTTGAGGATCCATACGGATGCCAAGGAGGCGGACGAGAAGGTCGGGTACACCTGAACGAATCCGATCGGGCCCTCCTCGCCCCGCGCAAGGTAGAGGATTGACTCCTGGCGCGCCTGTCGCGCGCGCAGGAACTCCGCTGCCGCTGGGCGGGTGTTCGGCCGCTGGTAGAAGTCGAGGTAGCCGAGGAACAGCTCGACAACGTCGTTGACGTTGGCCTCGTCCAGCCGGTTGATCGTCACCATGGGACCCGTCTTCGCCGTAGTCATGTTTCCCCCTGTCGTTGACCTACCCGGCCCGACCAGTATGGCCGTGCTGGAAATGGAGCTACTGTGTCGCGGTCTCGGACTTTGCCGGCGCTGCTTGTGGTCGGTGCCCTTGCTCTATCCGGTTGCACAGCCGGATCCAATGCCCGTTCGGGTCTCGCCGCAACCCCGACCGTGGACTCCACCGCACCCCCGAACGCAGGCTCCGCCGCAAGCCCGCTCTCAGTGCCCCCGTCTGTCGCCGACACAGTGCGACTACCCTTCGCCACGCCAGGACGAACCACGCTCCTGGCTGCTGGGCCCCAGTCTGGCGCGGCGGTAGCCGGGCGCGTCGCCGCCGGTCCGGGCGCACTGTGGATCAGTCTCGAGTGCCAGGGCGACGACCCGCTCGTGCTCACGGTGGGCTCAGCCTCCACGTTCACTGTGCTGTGTGGCCCGGCCGTGCACCGTGGGCTCAACAAGATTGATACCGCCATGCACGCGCAGCAGCAGCCGGTCACGGTGGAGACGTCGGCGGAGGTGAGCTGGGCCCTCCGGATTGAGCAGTGACGACTCCGGCCGGAGGGTTGGTTCGCCGTGGCGTCCTGGGGTGTGGGTGCGGTGGCGGCCCTTCGGCCCGGCGGAGCAGCCACCAGGCGACAGCGGCCACCCCAAGCAGGCCCGTGCCGGCGATGAGGAACACGCCTGCCGGCGAGGTCGCCTCGAGTAGCGGGCCGCTGATCAGGTAGGCCGCGGTCTCCGCGAGGAAGACTGGGCCGTAGATCGCGCCGAAGACCCGGCCCAGCTTGTCGCTGTCCACGTTCTGGCCGATGGCGGTGTCGGTGGCGATGTTCTCCAGGCCGTTGCCGGCACCGGCGATCGTGTAGAGCAGCACGATCAGGATCAGCTGGCCGGCGACGCCCACGGCGATGAGGCCCAGGGCCGAGCAGCCCAGGCCGATGAGGAGCAGCCGCGGGCCGGACGGCTGCCAGCGGGTCAGCGCGAGCAGCAACGGCACGAGCACCATCGCCAGTCCGTAACCCCCGGTCGCCACCCCGACCCAGGTGTCGGTGCCGCCGTGGTCGTCCCTGATCAGGAAGACCAGTCCCACGCTGTCCCAAGCCGCGAAGAAGACACCGAGAAAGAGGGAGAGCGCCACCGCCCGGGCAACGGCGTGCCCGGCAACGTAACGCAGGCCGGTCGTGAGGTCTGCGACGAACCGTGTGGTCCGCCGGGAAGCACCGCGATGGCTGCCGACCGGCGGCAGAGAGAACAGCACCAGGGCGGAGAGCAGGTAGGAGGCCGCGTCCAGGGCGAAGGCGGCTCGCGCTCCGGCAGCCTGGATGAGTACCGCACCGACGACCGGCCCGACAGCCAGCGCCACATTGTGCGATAGCCCGAGCAGCGAGTTGGCCCGCACCAGGCTGGACCGTTCCACCAGCCGTGGCACGCAGCTCTTGCCCGCTGGCAGGAAGCAGGTGGTCAGCGTGCTGGTGAGCAGGATCAGGGCGAGGAGCACCGGAAAGGGCGGCAGGGTCACCGCGATCAGGCCGACTGTCCCGAACCGAATCAGGTCAGCAGCGATCATGATGCGGCGGGGGTCCCACCGGTCGGCCAGGGTGCCGGTCACCGGGCCGAGCCCTTGGGGTAGTGCCTTCGCCGCGAGCGCCAACCCAAGCTCGGTTGGGGTTGCCCCGATTTCGTAGAGGTAGAGCACCACGGCGGTGGCGGTGATGACGTCACCGAGGTAGGAGGTGGTGCGGGCGAGCCATAGCGTCCGGAAGCCACGGTGGTCAATGAGCAGTGACAGCCCACCACCCCGCAGCCTCGTCACGTGAACGACTCTTCTATTTGGAGGAATAATGACCGGCCGCTGAACTTACCAGGGGGTCAGTGTCGGTGACAGACCTTGGGTTGGGCCGGGTGCCGCTGCACCTCGCCGACGATTTGGCGCTTCACCTCAGCTGGGCGCTCGTTCCCGTAGCGTTTGCCGGAGATCGTCGGGGAGGCCCTCGACCTCCGCCAGCGCGGGTAGCAACTCCGGCTCGGTCAGGTAGGCGTGGAAAGCCGCCGCGATTGTTACGCCGTGGGTCGGCCGGTGGAGCACCGAAACCGGATCTCCGGCTCGCACCTCGCCCGGCGTGACGACCCGAAGGTAGGCGCCAGGGCGATTTTCCCGGGTGAACCGCTTCACCCACTGCGGCTCCGCCATCTTGGCCTGGAAAGTTGCACACGGAATGCGGCCGAAGGTCGGTTGAAGTTCGAGGTGGTCGCCGATGCGCCAGGTCTCGCCGATCACCGCACCGTTGACGTCAACGCCGGCCGTGGTCAGGTTCTCGCCGAAGATCCCACCCGGTAGCGTCCGACCAAGGTGGGCTTCCCACCAGTCGTAGTCCTCCCGGGCGTACGCGTACACGGCTTGGTCGTCGCCGCCGTGGTGCTCGATGTCGAAGATCTGGTCGCCGACCAGGCCGCTGTGTAGGCCGGTGGTCCTCGGCCCGGGGGCTCGGACCGTCACGGGTCCGTCAACGGGCTGCTTGTTGATGCCGGTGATCCCGACTCGCCTCACGGTGCTGCGTTCTGGGACCGCCAGGTTGACCGAGAGGATGCTGCCCATGGGCAGCAACCTATCGATTCGTCTGACGTGGAGCAAAAGCGTTCGGGCGCGGTTTACGAGGCGGCTTCCAGTACGACGACGGGGATTACCCGGTCGGTCTTGGCTTCGTACTCCGCGAAGCCTGGATAGGCCTCCTTCTGCGCGCTCCAGATGCGCTCCCGTTCGTCCCCCGCGGCGACTCTGGCCACCAGGTCGAACGTGTCCGTGCCGATCTCTGCCCTGACCTGCGGATGGGCCCGTAGGTTGTGGTACCAGTCGGGGTGGCTGGGGGCGCCCGCCTTGGAGGCGAACACGGCGTAGCCACGGTCCAACTTCTGGTACATCATCGGGTTCAGACGAGGCTGCCCACTTTTGGCGCCCACGGTGTGCAACAGCAGGAGTGGCGCGCCAGCGAACTGGCCGCCGACCCGTCCGTCGTTCTCGCGAAACTCTTTTATGATCTTGGCGTTCCAGTCGTCCATGATCTCTCCTCGCTCGTGTGCCGGCCCCATTATCGTCAACCTGGTACCCCCGCAGTGCCATCCGTTGGGCTACCATCCCCCCGATATGCGAGAGCCGAATACGTCGAATGCGGCGTCCGGGTGTCTGTTCGGGTTGGCCTACGGCGACGCGTTGGGCGGACCGACCGAGTTCATGACGGTCTCCGACATCCGGGCCCGCTATGGGCCCGGCGGCCCGCGTGAGCTGGCGGGCGACCCCGCCCCGGTCACGGACGACACCCAACTGACCCTGGCGGTCGGGACGGCGCTGTTGAGTGCGCCCACGCCGACGGCCGAGGTGTTGGAACCGCTGTTGCGGGAGCGGTTCGTGCGGTGGGCGGCCAGCCCCGACAACAACCGCGCGCCGGGAGTGACCTGCCTGCGTGCCTGCGGGAACCTCGCCCTCGGCCAGCCATGGATCCACGCCACGATGATTGGCTCGAAGGGCTGTGGCGCGAACATGCGGGTAGCGCCAGTCGGGCTCGTCGCCGGCTACGACCTGGACACCCTCGCCGGGGTGGCGCAGCTGCAGGCCGCGATGACCCATGGGCACCCCACCGCGCTCGCGGCCAGTGAGCTGACCGCGTACGCCGTGCGGCTGCTGCGCGACGGCGTGGAGCTGCCATCCCTGCCCACGCTGCTGCGAGTCCGCGCCCACGAACAGCGGACCATCTACCGCGACGAGTGGCTGGGTGTGCTGTGGCAGCAAGCCGGCGCCGCGAGCCCCGCCGACTACCTCGCCCGTGGCTGGGACGAGTGCCGGCACGTACTCGATCGGCTCGAGCTCGCGCTAGCCTCGGCCGACGACGGCGCGGACGCCTGCCGGGTCACCGGCGCCGGTTGGATTGCTGAGGAGGCCCTGGCCACCGCACTGTTCTGCGCGATCCGGCATGTCGACGACCCGGTGTCCGCCCTTGCCCGCGCCGCCACCACCTCCGGCGACTCCGACTCCATCGCCTGTCTGACCGGCGCGTTCCTCGGTGCTGCCCTCGGTGTGGCCGCGTGGCCGGAGCCCTGGCGCGATCAGATCGAGTACGCGGGCGAACTCGCCACGATGGGCGAAGCCTGGGACTGATCCCTTCAGTTCGTGATCGGGCTCATTTCCCCTACCTCACGTACCCTATTTTTTATGATCTATCAATATGTACGTCAGCATTCTGCCTTGCGTGTATCAGCCCGGGGGTGGGCCGCCTCATCTGTTCAGCGATGACGTAGCGAACTGGTAGGAGGCGGCCGCTGCCGTCCGTTCCGAGTGCCAGCGCGGCTCAGTCGCCCCGTTGAGAGGAGAACCGGCATGCACACCGTCGACCTCGCCCTCCAAGCCCGACCCAACGCCAACACCCCGTGCAACCACCAGCCGACGTGTCCCACCGCGAGTGCGGTCGACCACGAGGCGGCCCGCATCATCGCGTCCCATCCGGAGCAGGGCTGGAGTCTGCGCTGTAACGGCGTGATCGTGTTCGACGACACCGGCGAGTTGATGCCCGACAACAGCCCGGTCGCCCCGCACCGTGGCCCGGCTCCGCACGGGGAAAACTGCAGTCGAGAGTGACCCGACGCCGCTGATCCGCCGTCAGCAAGGCCGGGTCAGCCGGTCGGAACCCAGAACCGAAGCTTCTCGCTGCGTTGGTCGGCGAAGATCCCGCCGTTGCGCTCGATCACCTTCCGGGAGGCGACGTTGTCCACGTCGCACGTCACCAGGGCGGACGTGATGTCCAGGTGGTGCGCCACGGGCAGCGCGGTGGTCAGCATCGCGGTCGCGTGGCCCCGCCGCCGTGCGGTTGGTCGTACGTCATAGCCGATGTGCCCGCCGAAGTCCCGCAGGTGCGGGGTCAGGCGATGCCGGATCGCGAGGCGGCCGAGATAGGCGTCGTCCTGGATCCACCACAACGTGGTTGACGGCACGTGCCCGTCCGGGCGCGGGGAGTCCTCGAGACATTGCTTTCGTAGCCAATCGACGTACGCCGCGAACCCGGCGGGAGTCGACCAGTGGCGCGAGAATGTGCGCAGCTCGGACCCGATCATGCTGCCGTCTTCCGTGCTGCCGCGTCCCTCGGCGCGGAACTCGGCCATGGCGGCAATGAACGATTGATGTACCCGTACGGTGGGCCGGCTCAGCTCTGGCATGGCGATATCAGTATCGAATCGGCCGCTTCGGCGCACCCGGTATATCGGTCGTGGTGTGGGGGTGGGTGTTGAGCAGGCCGGACGGCCCGGGTCGACGGTGTTTTCGTGGCCTACCGTCCCGTGCGTGAGTGATCAACCCCACCGCGCCGTATGACTGGTGGGGGAGTGCGTCGCTGACCTGACCGGAATCCGGGGCGCCGCCGCGGTCGGCTTACTGGTCGACCCCGTCACCGTCGGTCGGAGCCGGACTACGTGTGTGCTCCGATGTGGGCTCGCGCCCGTGGGCGGACGCCCGGGCCGGCAGCAGTGCTGGGAAGATCGACATGATCTGTAGGGGCGCCACCGACGTCGGTGGCGACAACAGGAGGATGAGATGGCAGACGGTTTGGTGATGGCCTCCGGCCCCCGTATCGGCGTGCTGGCCGACGCGTGGGGTGGTTCCGTGGCGCGGGAGGTCGCCCTGGTTGTCGGTGGTGCCGCTGTCGTCGGTGCCGCCGCGCAGGTGTCGGTGACGATTCCCGGTTCTCCGGTTCCCGTCACCGGGCAGACCTTCGCGGTCCTCCTGGCCGGGACGGCGCTTGGGCCGGCCCGTGGGGTGGCGAGCATGCTGTTCTACGTGGTGGCGGGAGTGTTGGGGGTGCCGTGGTTTGCCGACGGTGCGCACGGCTGGCCGGCTGCGACCATGGGCTACCTGCTGGGCTTCGTGTTGGCCGCGGCGGTTGTCGGCCGGTTGGCCGCCGTCGGCGCGGACCGGCGGCCAGGGCGGATGTTCGGGCTGATGGTGCTCGGGAACGTCGTGATCTATGGGGTCGGTGTTCCCTGGCTGATGGTTGCCACCGGAGTGGACGTGCCGACCGCGCTCCTCCTGGGCCTCGTTCCGTTCCTGGCGGGCGACCTGCTCAAGGCCCTGCTCGCCGCTGGTCTGCTGCCGGGCTCGTGGCGCCTGGTGCGTCGGCTGTCCGGCAGTGCGTGAGTGAGCTCGTGTACCGGGTGGCGTTCCGCTGCCCTCGTGCGTGGCCCGGATCTGCGGCGGGGAGTCTCTGCCCGGTGCGCTGGTCCGTGATTGTCCCGAGAACAGGGGTCGAAGGGCACATCCCCAGGGAGTTTTTCTGAGGTTAGCCTTACCTAATCTACAGGCAGGGCTGGCTGGGGGCGTGCATGACGAGCAGGACGCGCGAACTGGGGACCGACGGGCGGCCCCGGTCGGAGGGCCGGTGCGGCGAAAGGACGCTGGCCGACCTGACGCCGAGCGCCACGGCGCAGGTGGTGAGCGTCTCGGTGCCCGATTCACCGGCTGTCGCGCGGCGCCTGGCCGACCTCGGCTTCACGCCCGGCACGGAGGTCCGAATGCTGCGCCGGGCACCGCTGCGCGACCCGATGATCTACCTGGTCAAAGACTACGAGATCTGCCTACGTCGGGCGCAGGCATCGTGCGTGAACGTGGTCGAGGTGGACCGGTGAGCAGCGCCTGCCACGAGCGCCGTCAGCCTGCGGCCCCGATGACCCAGCTGCCGCAGGTGGCCCTGGTCGGTGCCCCCAACGCGGGTAAGACGAGCGTGTTCAACGCCCTCACCGGTTTGCACGCCAAAACCGGAAACTATCCCGGAGTGACCGTGTCCCGCTTCGCCGGGACCTGCCGGGTTGGCGGCCGTAGGTTCGCCGTCGAAGATCTCCCCGGTTCGTACGGGCTGGACCCGGTCAGTCTGGACGAGCAGGTTCTGGTCGACGTCCTGGACGGCAACGGCATGCGGGCACCGGACGCGTTGCTGATCGTGGTTGACGCGACGACCCTGCGGCGCTCGTTGGGTTTCGTCGCGCAGGTGCTGGCCCGAGGTCTTCCCAGCTGCGTGGTGCTGACCTTCACCGACGAGTTGCTCCGCCGCCAGGGCAGGGTGGATGTCGACGCGCTGAGCCAGGCCCTCGGAGTGCCGGTGGTCGCGGTGGTCGGCCACCGGCGCCACGGCATCGCTGAGCTGCGGGAACAGCTACTCGACTGGAGAGACTGGCCGACGCCGGTGATACCACCACCGGTGGACCCGGGTGAGCGGGACGCCTGGGCGGAGTCCGTCCTGTCGTACGCCGGGTACCGGGCGGCCCAACCACCTGGCCGCACCCGACGGCTCGACGCGGTGCTGCTGCACCCGATCTTGGGCACCGTGGTCTTCTTCACCGTGATGGTGCTGTTCTTCCAGACGGTCTTCACCCTGGCCGCTCCGCTCCAGGAAGGGGTCGAGGCGTTCTTCGGCGTACTGTCGGGCTGGGTGTCGGTGCACGTCACCAATCCGTGGCTGTCGGGCCTGCTCGGGGACGCCCTGATCGGCGGCGTCGGCGGCGTCCTGGTCTTCCTGCCCCAGATCATGCTGCTGTTTCTGCTGATCTCCCTCCTCGAGGGGGTCGGCTACATGTCCCGCGCGGCGTTCCTGATGGACCGTGTGATGGGCCGAGCTGGGCTGGAGGGACGCGCCTTCGTGGCGCTACTGTCCTCGTTCGCCTGCGCGATCCCCGGCATCATGGCCACCCGCACCCTGCCCTCGGCCAGGGACCGGATCGCCACGATGATGGCGGCGCCACTGATGACCTGCGCCGCGCGGCTTCCCGTCTACGTGGTCCTGATCGGGCTGCTGGTCGACCCCGCCGCCACGTTCGGCCCGTTCGGTCTGCAGGGTCTGGTCATGTTTGGGCTGTACCTGCTCGGGGCGGTCTCGGCGATGCTGGCCGCGTGGGCGTTCAAGAAGTTCGGTGACCGTCGCGGCCAGCCGACGCCGTTCTATCTCGAGATGCCGCCGTACCGCCTGCCCTCGCCCCGGGCGGTCCTACTGGCGGTGTGGGGTGCGGCGAGTTCGTTCCTCCGCAAGTGCTCGACCATCATTGTGGCCACCACGATGGTGCTGTGGCTGCTGCTGAACCTGCCGCTGCACTCGACCGAGCGGATGCAGGCGGCGGGCGTCGACACCGCTGATTCGGCAGCGGTCTCGGCCTACGTCGTCGACCACAGCTACGCCGCCGGGATCGGCCGGCTGGTGGCGCCGGTCTTCGAGCCCCTGGGGTTCGACTGGCGGATCAATGTCGGCGTGCTGTCCGCCCAGTCGGCCCGGGAGACGTTCGTGGCCACCCTCGGCCAGGTCGCGGCGGCCGAAGATCCCGAAGACCCGGGCGACGCGCTCCGTGGGATGACCTACTCGGACGGCCCGCGCGCCGGGCAACCGATCTTCACCGCACCGACGATCGCCGCGCTGCTGGTGTACTTCGCCTTCGCCCTGCAGTGTATGGCGACCGTCGGGGTCATCCGGCGGGAGACCGGCACCTGGCGGTGGCCGCTGGTGGCCTTCGGCTACCTCACCGTGACGGCCTGGCTGATGGCCTACCTCGCCCGGACCGTCACCGCCCTCTTCGTGGGGTGACTTCGATGGTTCCCCTGCACCCGCAGCGCTGCGCCGTCGAACCGGATCTGCTGCGCTGGGTCATCCCCGCCGACCTGTTCGACTCGGTCGGCGTTGTCGCCGCGGCCCCGCCACCGCTGGCCGGGTTGCTCGCCGACGGGATCCTCGCCGAGCTCCGGCTGGAACCCGCCGCCGTGGTCACCCGCCTTGGTCCGCGGCACAGCTGGGGAGACCAGGGGGCACGGGTACGCGGCGCGCTGCACGCCGCGCTCGGGCAGACCGGCGGCTGGCACGTCGTACCCGATTCTGGTGCGCGGGTGGGGGACGCGGCACTGCGTACGCTGGCCCAGCAGCTCCTCGATGGGCCGGTTGGGCAGTTCGCCGCCGCGCACGGCGGCCGGATCGACCTGGTGGACGCGCGGGACGACGTGGTCACCGTCCGGCTCGCCGGTGCCTGCAACGGCTGCCCGGCCGCCCGCAGCACCCTGCACGGCCAGCTGGAACGTCGCCTCCGTCAGCGCTATCCGGCGCTGCGCGCGGTCGTCGACCACCCGGCCCGGTGAACTCGGTCCGTCCTCGGCGACGGCTCGGCTTCTACCACTACGGCAGGCGATGTGGTGGCACCGCTCGGCTATCCTCCGCCCCATGGCCGACCGTACACATCGGAGCAAGGCGTGAGTTTGTGGAGCTTCCTATGGAAGCACAGGGTCGTGTTCTTCGGGGTCAGCCTGGTCACCTTGTTGGTCAATCATCGTGGTCTCGGTCCCCTGTGGTGGTCGGGGATAGCGCTTGGGGCTGTTGTTCTGTTGGCTGGCTGGTCCGTGCGGCGCCAACAGCGCCCGCCGCAGGGGCAGGTTCCGGTTCTGGTTGACGTTCCCGTCGCGGGCCGGTGGCTGGCCTTGAACGCCCGGGCACGAAGGTGCCGAGCCACCAGACTCACCGCTTCGCCCAGACATACGCCATCGATCTGACTTGTCACCCCGCTGACGCTCCCGCCTTCCGGTGGCTTTGGCCGCTCGGCCGACGCCCCGGCCAGTACCCGGCTTTCGGCAGCCCGATCCTCGCGCCCGGAGCTGGTGTGGTGGTGGCGACCGTTGACGGCCAGCGCGATCACCTCTCCCGTACGTCGCTGCCGGGCTTGGTTTACCTGTTAGTGGTGGAAGGCGTCGTGCGTAGCCTGGGCCAGCCTCGGCACCTGCTGGGCAATCACCTCATCCTCGACCTTGGTGAGGGCGTCTATGCGGCCTTTGCGCACCTGCGGCGTGGATCAATTCGAGTTACCGCCGGTGACCAGGTCATGGCTGGTCAGCAGCTGGCTGACTGCGGCAATTCCGGTGATTCATCCGAACCGCACCTGCACTTCCAACTCATGAGCGGTCCGGATCCGCAGCTCGCGCACGGCCTACCCTTCGAGTGGTGCTATCGCGACGATGACGGGGTCGAGCATCGCGGAGTGCCCAAGAACGGTGCCTACTTCCAGCCGAAGTAGCGCGCATTCCCGGTGGGCGCCCGTGCCCGGATCAGGGCGTCGCTGCCGCTCCTACCGGCACCGCGGTGACCACGAGGTTGTCGCGGTATCGGCGAGTGTCGGCGTCGAAGGGCCCGCCGCAGGTGATGAGGGTCAGGCGTTGGCCGCCATCGCGGGCGAAGTAGCGGTCCAGCGGAATTCTTGTCTTCTGGTGCTTCTCCCGGGCGATCACTCGGTAGGCGCGTTCCTGACCGTCGCTGCCGGTCACGGTCATTCTGTCGCCCTGCGCCAACTCCCGGAGCCGGAAGAACGCGCCTTCGCCCTGAGTGGAGCTGTCCACGTGACCAGCTATCACCACGGAGCCCGCCGGTGCCGCCAGCCCAGGGCCGTAGCGGTACCAGCCGACCTGGTCCACGCTGGGCGGTACCTCGAACTCACCGGTCTGTGGGTTGATGCCGACAGCGTTCACCGTGGCGGTCACCCCGATTGCCGGGATCCGCAGGCCGACCGGCGGAACAACCTCGGCGCCGGCCGGCAGTTCACCCTTGCGCACCGGCACCGGCGATCGGCTTCCTGCTGCGGAGGGGGCGGTGTTGGCGAGGGCGGTCACCGCGTCTGCGCCGACATCCGCCGCGGGCCGAGCGGCAACGGCGACCACAGCGGCGACGGTGAGGGCGGCGGCGCCGGCGGCGATCGCCGCCAGCGCCCCGCGGTTGCGCACTGTCACCGGTTGCTCCTCCGGGCGGTGGCGACCCGAGCTCCCCCACCGACCAGCAGGAGGGCGCCGGCACCGGCCAGGAGGTACCACCAGGTGTTCGCCCTGGTGGCAGCCTGGCCGCCGTCGCCGCTGGGCACCCCGGCCGGGGTGGAGTGCAGGCCGGTGATGGTCTGTGCCACGACCTCAAGGGTGCCCGCATCGGCCGAGCCGAACGCGTAGACGATCGTCGCGGTACCCTCGCTCAATTCCAGGTCGGCGGGGCCGATCGTGACGGTCTCCGTGCCGGCGAGCACCGCATCCGCCTTGATCGTTCCGGCTTCCATATCGACCTTGGCCTCGTTCGAGTTGGTCAGGTTGGTGAAGACTGGGGCGCCGCCGGCCCGTACGTCCATCGCCGGAGCGGCAGCGATGTGCCGGGCGATCAGCCGGGACTTGCCGGCCTCCACCTTCGAGGTGTCGTTGACGAACGAGGTGATCTTCGGCTGGCCGCTCGCGTCCAGGTGGGCGGCCATGCTGATGTTGGTGCCGCCCAGCACCTCTGCGTCGTCAACCGTGAGGATCGCGTTGGCCACCGGCTCGCCCGGCTCGGTCAGCGCGATGTCGTACACGCCCGCCGCCAGGCTCAGCGGGCCCGCCACCTCGCCCGGCGCAAAGGTGTCCAGCGTCTTCGCCCCATTGAGGTAGACGTCGACCGGGGTGCCCGGGATGCCATGGATCGCAGAGACCTCGGCTGTGGCCGCGTAAGCCGGGGTCGCGGTGAGCGTAGCGACTCCAGCGAACGTCAGCGTGGCGAGCACGCCACCTGTGGCCACCCGGCGGGAGTACGAGAGCTGCATGCCTGCCTCCTGGTGATTAGTCCTGATTGGTCAGGCTAGCTGGTAAAGAGCGTTACGCTCGCTCCACACAAGCGGGATGCGGCCGAAAAAAGCTTTGTCTTTCGGCGTCGCCGCATTCACGCGGGCCTCAGCCGATGAGCCACCCTGGCGAATCCGTCGCGGGCCGGAAGGTGTAGGCGGCCGGCGTGGCGACGGTGCGGGCGGCGGCGCCGGCGGCGACCAGGGGAAATTCACCTGCATGTGGTGAATCTTCCCGATGTGTCGGGTTACTACGAGGTGTGGCTGATCGACCCCGGACCATGGAAAAGTTCTCGGTTGGGGTGCCTGCGTCGCCGGTTGCCCTGTTGGCCCCGCCGCGCTGGTTGTCGACGGCGAACTGGGCTGCGATTAACTGTGTCGTTGCCAGACGGACCGCAGTGAGTCCCAGTTGCCACCGAGGCTGTCGCAGAGTACGTCCACGAAGACAGCAGTATCGGTGCCGTCCGGGTTCCACCAGATGCCGCAGAGCGCCGGGATTTCGCCGGTCGGGGTGGTGTATTCGACGTACATGCCCGGAGTGCCGGTGACGCCACCCCGTTTGTCGCCGGGCTCCTCCGCGTCGGGGCGGTCGCTCGCCGAACTGCGGGCGATCCGCTGCCGGAAGCTCAGGTCGGCAGCTCGCCCCTCGGCCGACTGGTACGCGACGAAGTGGAGATACATGCCGCCGTCCCGGCACAGCACGTGGGCGCGCTCGCCGGGGCCGAGGGCCGGGCCGCCGTCATCGGTGTTTGCGGCGCAGCTACTCATGTCGGCGAGCCATGGCTCCGCCAACGGGATCAGGTCATCGGGGAACGTCGCGCGGTTGGCGGCGAGGATGGGTTCTTCGGCTGGCTCTTCGGGCAGTGCCTCAGCCGGAGCCGGTTCTTCGGCGGGTGCGTCCGACTGCGGGGCGGCGACTGGGGTGCTGTCAGGGGCAGTGGCTCGGCCGAGGACGAACGCGCCGACCCCGGCCACCAACGCACCAGCGAGCACCCCGACGATCACACCGAGCAGCAGCTTCCCCCGCTGTGGGGGCGGAGATGGCACGATCCGGCGTTGCGGTGCGGAGGCGGCGAAGTCACCGGAGAGCGGCGGTGCGGCGAAACCACCCGAGACCGGCTGTGTGCTCAGACCGTACTGGTCGTGGCCGCCGGAGCCCCTCGCATGCTCGTCGTCGGGCCAGTATCCCCGTCCGGAGGCCGCTCGATCAGTCACGTGCGGCACGTTATCAGCGTCTATCGAACCCCGCAGGCCCGCTCAGTAAGCTATTCACCTCGCTGGAAGTGTGCGGATGGTGCTGACGGCAGGACCACGGTGGGCAACGCGCGCCGGAAACGGCTTCGGTTAGACTTGGCGCGCGGCCCTTCCAGCAGGACGACCGGGTTCGATGCCCAGTTCCCACGCCGCGACCGAAACGGTCAGCGCCGGGCGGGACGGCCCCCCTTCAACCTTCGGAGCCTCCATGGCGGCAAGCCGCCCGCGCCAGAACACCTCGCCTGACTCCCCGGACACCTTGTCCGACTCGCTGACCTTCACCGACCTCGGCGTCCCTGACCTGCTCAACCGCCAACTGGCCGCGGCCGGGGTGGAACGGCCGTTCCCGATCCAGGCCGCGACCCTGCCGGACGCGCTCGCCGGGCGGGACGTGCTCGGCCGGGGTCGTACCGGTTCGGGTAAGACCTATGCCTTCGTGCTGGCGGTGCTGACCCGCCTGGCCGCGACCGCGACGCCCCGTCGGGCCAAGCGGCCCCGGGCGTTGATCCTCGCGCCGACTCGCGAGTTGGCCACGCAGATTGACCGCGTGATGGCGCCCCTGGCCCAGGCGCTGTCGCTTCGCACGATGGCCATTTTCGGCGGCGTCGCCGCCCGGCCCCAGATCGCCGGTCTCAAAGCCGGGGTCGACGTCCTGGTGGCCTGCCCGGGGCGGCTGACCGACCACGTCGAAGCCGGACACGCGCACCTGGACGCCGTCGAGATCACCGTCCTCGACGAGGCCGATCACATGGCCGACCTCGGCTTCCTGCCCGGCGTACGGCGGCTGATGGAGCGCACCCCGCGCGGCGGGCAGCGGCTGTTGTTCTCCGCGACCCTGGACTCCGGCGTCGACGTCCTGGTGCGGCGGTTCCTCACCACACCGGTCGTGCACAGCGTCGACTCCACGCTGTCGCCGGTCGCCGCGATGACCCACCACGTGCTGCACGTTCAGGCCGAGGACCGGTTCGCCGTACTGGTCGACTTGACTGCCACGTCACACCGCACCGTGGTGTTCACCCGTACCAAACGGGGTGCGAAGACCCTGGCTCGGCGGCTGGCCGCAGCTGGGGTCAGCGCGGTCGAGCTGCATGGCAACCTGGCCCAGGGCGCCCGCACCCGGAATCTGCGGGCATTCGCCACCGGGGAGGCGCACACGCTGGTCGCCACCGACATCGCCGCCCGGGGCATCCACATCGACGACGTGGCGCTGGTCGTACACGCCGACCCGCCGGTGGAGCACAAGGCGTACCTGCACCGCTCGGGTCGTACCGCTCGGGCTGGTGCGGACGGGACCGTCGTGACCCTGATGACCGACGCGCAGGTGACCGAGGTGCGGGCCTTGACGCGCAAGGCCGGCATCACCGCGACCACGAGCCGACTACGCCCGGGGGACGCGTTGCTCCGCGAAATCGCCCCGGGCGAACGGCGGTTAGTCCCCCAGCCCGTGCCGTCCGCTGATGGCCCACGGCCGGAGGCGCGGCCCGCTCACAGTGGCCGGAGGCAGCGGGGCGGCAAATCGGCGTCGACCTCGACGCGGTCCGCATCGACCCGGTCCGGGGCGGCGGCCTTCTCCAGCCGGTCCCGTCCGGGTACTCGCCGCAGCGGACGCTAACCGCTGTGGCTCAGTCCGCATCAACGTCATCGACGTTGGTCCGGGGTGTCGCCGGCCGCGGTGGGTGGGTCGGGCCCGAGCTGGCTGATGTCGTACCCGTGGGGGTAGGTCTTGGTCTTGATGCCGTCGGCGAACAGGGGGACCGCCGGCGGTCGCCCGAGCCAGCGTTTCGTGTGCGCGCGGGCGCGGAGGGCCAGGTGCAGTCCGACGCGCGCCGGCCAGGGTGGGTTCGCCACCTGGGTCGCGGCGCGTAGGGGCGGGTCGTAGATGGCGCTGACCAGTGCGTTGCCCACCGGGGCGAGGGCAGCGGGTAGCCGTTTCAGCATCAGCATCCGGGTGGCGCGCTCGATCGCGGCCGCGTCGTCGTTGGGGCGCAGCTGGGCCCGGTCGTACTCGTCGAACCAGGCCTCGACCGCCTGGTAGGAGTCGGGGATGTCGGTGATACCCATCCGGCGGCCCAACTCCAGGTAGAACCGCCAGGTCGCGCGCCGCTCGTGGCAGCAGGGGCGGCGCCAGCCGTAGCGTTCCAGCCAGCGGGTGGGGATCACGATCAGGCAGGCGAGGACGTAGCGGTAGTGGTCGTTGCTGATGCGGTGAGAGCGGTGGATCTGGTTGATCCGGCGGAGGGCGTCGCGTCCGCGGGGCTGCGCGAAGCCGTTGAGCACGAGCTCGTACATGAGCAGGCCGGTGTCGTCGATTCGCTGCTGGGTGCGTTCGGTGAGTTCGCCGGTGGCGGTGTGCACCGCGGCGATCTCCGGGATCGAGAACGAGCGGTTGAAGGCGAGGTTGAGTCCGAGCTTCATGTCCCACGGGAACTCGTACCGCAGCATGGTCTGGTAGATCGTCAGGTGGTCGTCGTCGGGGTCGAGCGAGCGGATCCGGTGCAGGTGAACGAGGCGGGCTCTCACGGGTGTGGGCCTCCAACAGACTGCGGCCGAGGGCCGGTGGCGGTGAGGTGCGCGGTGGCGTCGAGGGTGGCGGCCACCACCGGGGACTGGTGGTAGGCGGTCGCGACTCGGGTGAGCCAGGTGATCTCGCCGGTGTAGCCGTCGGCCGGTCGGGGTGGTGCCTCGGCTGGATGCGGCTGGGTGGCGGTGACGCCGGCTCGGTGCGCTCGCCGGCCGAAGGCCAACTGGGCGGCCTCGATGGCGGCGAGCCGGTCGTCGCCATCGAGGCCCGCCTGCTCGGCGAGGGCGTCTGCGGCCTGGGTGACTCGGGCGTCCAGGAAGGGGCGCAGCGCCAGTCGTCCGTCGCGGATCTCGGCTACGCGACGGGTCAGCGCGTAGTCGAGATCACGTAGGGCGACGAACGGCCGGCGGAGTTGTGGGTCCAGCTCGAGCTCGGGCAGCGCCGCGGTGAGGTCGTGCCACAGCGGTCCGAGGCGGCGGTAGGCGCGCAGGTCGTCCCAGCACCGGGGAAGGGGTATCAGTGGACCCCAGGCGGGCATCGTCAGGCCGATCATCATGAGTAGTGCGCTGATGGTGACCAGGACCGCGGCGATCTCGCGTTCGCCGGGTGGCTGTAGCCCACCCCAGTAGGCGACCAAGTAGATGACCTTGTTCGTGCTGTAGAGCACGGCGACCGCGGCGCCGGCGGCGGTGATACGTAGGCCACGCCGGAGCCAGGGTCGGTCGCAGACGCGGGCGAACCTCCCGCACAGCCGGGCGATGTCGATGCAGTAGGCGAAGAAGCCCGCCACCATGAGAATCAGGAGATATGCCGAGACCGCCGGGTCGGTGGCGTACTCAACGGTCAACTGAATCGGCTGGTCGTAGCCGAGGGTGTGGGCATACAGGGCGACCATGACGAGGTACGCGCCGGCCGTGATCCAGACCCACCGTCGGGTGCGGGTGGCCGCCTGCGCGGCGGGCAGCGCGAGGTAGAGCAGCATGTGCTCGGCGGAGGCGGCGATGGTCATGGCGCAGCCGTGGGCGAGTACCTTGGCCAGATTTGGTAGCCCCAAGCCGGTCTCGATGCCGATGGCGAGCGGTGGGATGGCCAGGGTGACGCCGACGGCGAAGGCGCCGAACGAGATGCAGAGCGCGCGGCGCGCCGGGGTGGGGTGTCGTCGCAGCAGCGTTAGGGCGTAGGCGAAGGTCGTCCAGCCAGCGCCGGCGCAGAGGCCGTAGAGCACGGTGTCCATCGGCTGCTACCGGCCGGGGTGTTCCAGCGACTGCCGTAGCCGGTCGCACAGGTCGGCCTCGGGATCGTCGCGAGGGGTCTCCGGCTCAGCAGGGTGCGAACTGTCGCGGATCCGGCGTAGCAGGAGAGAGCCGATCATCTCCGCCTCCCGCTCCTCCTCGGCGGCGTAGGTGCTGCGGCCGAGGAAGCGTTGCACGGTCTGGGGGTCGAGGTCCGGCAGGAGCAGCTTGGCGGCATCAGGGTCCAGGACGGCAGCGGGCCGATGTCCGGCGAGCAGGTGACCCAGCTCGTGCCCGATGATCAGCAGCTGGTGTATCGGCGAGGTGTCCTGCTCATAGAAGACCGCGTCGAAGGTGCCCGTCGGCACCCACATACCGCAGACGGTGTGCACTGGCAGGCTGATCGGCACCAGGTGGATAGGTCGTCCCCGGCGCCCCCCTAGGAAACGGCATAGATCTGGCATATCAAATGAATCGGGCATGGCGAGCCCGGCGACCAACCGTTCGCAGCGCTTACGTAGTTGGCGCGGTGTCATGTCAGCTTCCCCCCGGTAATCCGCATGCCTCCACCGCAGGACAAGCAGGGCTGTCAAGGGCCGTTCCGGTGGCTGTCACCGAGGGCTTTCAGGCGGGCGACCATCTGTTCCACCAGCCGAGAATCGGCTGAGGACAACCCGGTGTCCGCAAGAACCTGCCGCAGTGCTACCTGCTTGACTCCCATTCGTCGCAGCTCGCTGAGGAGCCGGATCTGGTCCTGAACTCGATGCGCGGCAGCGTCATCCACGAAATATCCCGAGTGGACACCGAAGGCGCGGGCCAGCGCGCGCACGTGCGAGGTACGCGGATCACTCGCCACGCCTCGGCGTAGCTCTCCGACGTAGGCGGCGCTGATGGATACCCCCGTCTCCGCCTGCTGACCGTTGATTTTGTCAGCGATTTCCTTGTTCGTGTACCTCCGGCCGGACTCCTCGGACCCGCCAAGCTCTTCCGGCGTGGGGCGGATGGTCTCGAACAGGTACTCCAAGCGGTCGGCGAGTGTGTCGAGGGGCGGCAATCCCTGCCGGCCTTGGTGTTCCGCAACCAATGGTCCTCACCCTCCCCGCGACCGATCCGCAGCAGTGTTACACCGCCGATGCCCGGTGCGACAGGTGTCGACACATGACCGTTATCTATGACGCCTACGACCCTCTTGCCGCGAGTCACTCCGCTGGTGCCGCAGGCCGCGCCGCCGGAAGCCGGAAAGTAGCCCGCCGGAAACCGGAAGTAGCTCGTCTGCGGTGTCCTGCCTGCCGGTTACGGCTTGCGGCCCACTCCGCAGAACTCGTCGACCTCGGGCCCGGCGGCGGTGTCGGCGTCGGGTCGCCATCGGGTCAGTGAGACGATGCCCGGCTCGACCAGCTCAAGGCCGCGGAAGAATCGGCCGATGCCGTCGAGACTACGCACCACCATCGGGTCTGAACCGCCCTCGTTCCAGATCCGGACCGCCTCGTCGGTCGCGGCTCCGTGGATGGCGTTGGTGGTGTGTGTCATCGCCAGGTAACTCCCCGACGGAAGCGCCTCAACCAGGCGGTCGACTACTCGGTAGGCCTCATTGTCGTCAGCCAGGAAGATCACAATGCCGAGCATGGTGATGGCGATCGGCTTGGTGAAATCGAGTGTCTTGGCCGCCGCAGCGAGGATCTTGTCCGGGTCCCGCAGGTCGGCGTCGATGTAGTCGGTGGCACCCTCGGGGTGGCTGGTCAGTAGCGCCCGCGCGTGCACCAGGACCAGCGGGTCGTTGTCGGCGTAGACGATGCGCGACTCGGGTGCAATCGACTGGGCGACCTCGTGGGTGTTGTTCGCTGTCGGCAGGCCGGTGCCGATGTCCAGAAACTGGCGAATGCCGGTCTCTCTGGCCAGGTGAGTGACCGCGCGTACCAGGAAGGATCGCTGGTTGCGGGCCAGTTCGAGGATGTGTGGGTAGGCAGCGATCGTGTGGTCGCCGACCTCGCGATCCACCTCGAAGTTGTCCTTGCCGCCCAGCCAGTAGTTCCAGATCCGCGCCGGGTGCGCGATCGTAGTGTCGATCTTCGAGGAGAGTGACCCGTTCGGTTTGGCGGCCGGTGGCTTGGTTTCCGAAGGGGTGTTTGTCACTGGGAATCTCATCTCGACTCGCGATGGGTGACTTCTCCCACACCGTAGCAGGGGTAACGAAACCGGCTGTCGTCTGTCTGCTGTGGGTGCCCAGATTGGGGTGCGCCTCTCGCGCGCAGGCAAAACCGCACTCCGTGGGGGCCCGACCATGATTACGTCACCTGGGAGCCGGGGGTGGGGGAGCAGCGGACTTCGACCTCAGGTTGGGCTTTCGGCCGACCGGTGAGGAGAGCGGCGGACAGCCAGTAGGTGTCCGCAGCCTCTCCTGAGGGACTGGGCGCGCGACCGGGTCGCTCTCGGGTGGCGCCAGACGGTCCGGGTCGGTCGGGACCGATCGGCGTCAGGTGCGCCGGTGTGAGTGCGACCGGTGTAACGGGTTTCGTGGACTGGATGTCGACGCCCTGTCCACCCAGCGCGCCCGATGGGCTTAGACTGACAATCGTTTTCATTAAGAGTTGAGAGGACTGTGATGGCAACGTCTCCACTCGCGCCCACCGATCCCGGTGCTGCCCTAGCCGGCACCCGGCCGTCCCTGACCGTGCTCAGCGGCTCCTGGCCGTCCGCGACGTACGCCGTCGCCCGTACGCTGCTGGTGGCGGATCCGACCCTGCTGTTGGTCCAGCACGACCTCGCCGACCTGAGCGTCGGCACCGTACGACGGGTCGTGCGCGACAGCGCGGGCGTACTCGAGGACGAGCGGATCACGCTCGCACACGGATGCGTCCCCTGCACGCTGCGGGAAGATGTGCTGCCCACCCTCGCCCGGCTGGCCCGCACGCAGCCCAACCGCGATCTGCTGCTGATGCTGCCCGAGGTGGTCGAGCCCGAGGCGGTCGCCGCCGTCTGCGCGCACCGCCCCGTTGCCGGCGCTCCGATCACCGATCTGATCCGGATCGATTCCTATGTCACGGTCGTCGATGCCGAACATCTGCTCGACGGGCTCGTCAGCACCGACGACCTGAAACACCTCGGCATCGCGGCGGCGGACTACGACGACCGGGCGCTGGCCGACGTCATCGTCCGACAGATCGAGTACGCCGACACTCTCGTTCTCTGGGGCCGGTCCCGAGCCGGCGCCTACGGCATCAGTCGCCTGTCGGTGCTGCTCGAGCGGATGGCGCCGTGGGCGATGCAGGTGACCGTCAACGATGATCAGCTCGACGCCGCCGCGCTGACCCGCCAACTGCGCGGCACCCTCCGGCACCGGCCCGAGACCCCCGGCATCCTGACCCGTGGCCTTGAGGGGTACGTCCTCGGGGTGCACGAGCCGGACCCGGACTGCGGCATCGTCTCGGTCGTCTTCCGGGCCCGTCGGCCGTTCCACCCGCGGCGCATCCACGACGTGTTTGAGGATCTCAACGACCAGGTCCTACGCTCTCGCGGGCACCTCTGGCTCGCCAGCCAGCCCGACACCGTGATTGCCTGGAACTTCGCTGGGGGTGGACTCCGCCTCGGCTCCCTCGGCCACTGGCTGGTCGCCCTTCCCGACTCCTGCTGGGACGACGTGTCCGACCACCGCCGGCTCGCCGCCGCACTCGACTGGGACCCCTACTACGGCGATCGCCACCAGCACCTGGTCTTCATCGGCCTGGGCCTCGACCCCGTCTCGCTGTGCCACACCCTCACCGGTTGTCTGCTCACCGATGACGAACTCGCCGACGGCAGCGACGCCTGGCGGCACTACGACGACCCACTGGCCGGGTGCTTCCCGGCCGTCGACGTTCCCCCCACCGAAGGAAGCGCCACCTGAGTCAGGCCGCCGCGCTCCGTTGCAACCCGTTGACCACCGGCCGTCGATCCCGGTCGAGCGGAAGTCCTTCGGCCGTGACGCGGGCGAACGGATGGCGTAGTGTGGTCGGGGGCCTCGCCTCGAGGCTGCGGGACCTGAAGGAGGAGGTGGCGTTTTCATGCATGTGACTGCTGAGAACCGCCACGCTTCGTGCGCCTGAGCGACATCAGGTGACGATCGGTTCACCCGATCGGATCTCACTCCTTCACACAGAGGGTTCCTCAGTTGTCTTTTCCCCATCGGGGTCCATCGGTGACCCCAGAATCATCCTTGTCTCTTACCGCCTTGGGCTGGTCGAACCGATGGCAGGCGGCGCTTGCCGCACACGGTGCTGGCCGTCCGGGGCGGGTTGTCCGCCACGACGGCTCAGCCGTCCTGATCAGCACCGAAGGTGGCACCCGCCACTTCCCCGTACGGTCCTCGGCGCCCGCGCTTGCGGTCGGTGACTGGGTCGTCGTCGATGACGATCGCGTCCTCGACCTGCTGCCACGGGCCTCGCTACTGCGCCGTCGTGACCCCTCCACCGGAGGGAGTCAGCTCATCGCCGCGAACGTCGACGTGGTGGGCATTGTCTGCGGCGTGGACCGGCCGGTCGTCCACGGCCGGCTGCAACGGTTCACCTCGCTGGCCTGGGACGCTGGAGCGGTACCCCTGGTGATCCTCGCCAAGGCCGACCTCGTGAGCTCCACCGCCGCCATCGAAGACGGTCTGCTCCAGCAGCATCCCGGCGTCGACATCACCTCTGTGGCGGCGGTGACCGCCACCGGGGTATCCGACCTCCTCGGCCGGTGCGCGGAGCGCACGCTGGTGCTCGTCGGCGAGTCCGGGGCAGGAAAGTCGACGCTCCTCAACGCCCTTGCCGGTCGGGAGTTGGGTGCCACCGGAAAGGTCCGCAGCTCGGATGCGAAGGGCCGGCACACCACCACTGCCCGGCAGCTCTTCGCGCTGGAGGGCGGCTGCTGCCTGATTGACACCCCCGGCATGCGCGAGGTCGGCGTCCATGCCGACGTTGCCACCGTTGACGCGGGGTTCGACGACATCGCGGAGTTGGCGCTCGGCTGTCGCTTCGGCGACTGCAGTCACGCCAACGAGCCTGGCTGCGAGGTGCTCGCGGCCGTCGCCGACGGGAGGCTGAGCGAGCAACGAATGCGGGCCTGGAACCAGCTGTGCCGGGAGGCCGCGTGGGCAGAACTCCGCGCGGATCCTGCGGCCCAGCGCCGCGCGGGTCGGAGACTCGCCCGGGTCATCAAGGATGCCCAGCGGGTAAAGCGGCGTTGACCCGATCGGAGCCGCGCCCGCGGGCCCTACCTCGGGCGCGGACGGCGAGATTGCGGCGACTGAAGAAGGCCGTGGTGATCCCGCGCCCCAGGCCCTGCAGCTCTCGGGTTGACCGTGGGGGTCCGTGAATCGTCACGACGCCGAGGCGTAGGCCCAGGGTGCTGGGGTGCGCCGGACGGGTCCGCCGGGCGAACCGGTGAACCCGTCCGGCGGACCCGTTGCGCAGCGGGTGAGCCAACCTTGACGCGGACCAGCTCACCTGAATAGGGGGCCATGGGCTAGTCGTAGTCTCTGGTGGTGTGGCGCGGGTTTGTCTGTTGCGTCAGCGATGCGGAGCGTAGTGTCAGCTGTTAATGGCCTCGTGGTCGACCGCGGCTGTTTCGCTTTGTGTCGATCGTTTCGCCACTCTCGTCCGGTATTAAGGGGAAGTGAGACTGAACGGATTGGACGAAGCTGAATGGGCTTCTCTAAGATCACGTCGGTGAACACGGAACCCATCAGCATCGACGGCGTGGCCGGCCCGATTGTTGTCACGACCAACGCCCTTCTGGGGAACCCGAAAGTCACCGTGGGCGGAGTATCCGCCCCCCGGTCGGGCAGGCGCCAGTACACGTTGCCGGCCACAGACGGTAGTGCGGTCGACGCCACCGTACGCATCGCGTTTGCCGATCCCTACCCGACGGTGGAGATCAGCGGCGTGCGGCACCGGACCGGTCCTTCGATACCAGTCATGCTGCGGGTGTTGGCTCCGCTGCCGCTCCTGCTCGTAACGATCGGGGGTGCCCTCGGTGGACTTGTCGGAGCGTTGGGCTTGTGGGCGAACCTGCATGTCGCCCGGATCCAGGCCGGATCGGCTGCCAAGGCAATGGCCATGGTTGGCGTCAGCGCCGTCTCGTACCTCCTCTTGTTTGCTGTCGCTGTCGGGATTCGTGCAGCGATCAGCCCGAGCTGAAGGTGCTCCCTGGCCAGGGGCGCTGTGGGAGGTATAACGACTCGATCGGCGCTTGCGCGGAACGTGGGAAGCGCTCCATCGGGCTCGGTCGGGTTCCCGATAGCTGAGGCCGTGTGCGGCTCAGCTTGGGTGGGGGTCCTGCATCAGCGCGACGACCGCGCCCGCGGGGTCCTTGATCAGCGCGAAATCGCCCGGACCGGTGCCGCTGGGCTGCCGCACCACCGCACCGCCCTTGTCGGTCACCCGCGCCAGGCTCGCGGAAAGGTTGCCGACCGCGATGTAGGTGATCCACTGCGGTGGCAGATCGGCGTTGCCATTCCTGGCATGGCAGATGCCCGCGACCGGGTTACCGTCCTGTGCGAGCATCATATAGTCGTCGTAGTCGCCCATGCTTAGCGGCTCCGGCTTCCAGCCGGCCACGTCTGCGTAGAAGTCGCGTATGCCGTCTGCGTTCTGGACGGTCAGGTCGAAGCCCGCGATTGTGCCTACCTTGGTGTGACTCATCTGGTGTCGGTCCCTTCGCGTTCAATCCCGAGCGTGCTGGTTAAAGATCGACGCATTCCTTAATCGCATCCTATCGGTAGGGAAGCATCGAAGGACAGGACTGGGGCCGCGAGGTGCGGGCGGAACGGCGCCATGGCTTATCTCGTGTGCCGGAGGCGGAACGGGCCGCCGCGTTCGGTGGCCACGAAGGTGGCTCCGAACGGGTCGGCCAGGACGACGGTGCGCCCATGCGGCGATTCCTGCAGAGCCGTCACCACCCGACCACCGTGCGACACCGCCTGCTCCGCGGCCTTCTCCGCGTCGGGGACCTGGAAGTACGCCAGCCACGCCGCGTGCCCTTCATGTGGGCGCTGCTCCGCGCCGGCGAAGACTCCCGCCACCGGGCGACCACCGGAGTGGAGCGTCACGTGGGGCGCGTCCTCGCGCGGTGCGGTGTCGTAGCCGAAGACCCGCCGGTAGAACTCGACAGTGGCGGGCAGGTCGGCGCTGGTCACCTCGCTCCAACACGGCGCTCCGCCCTCGTCAACCACTTGCGACCCGCTCAACTCGCGGCCCTGCCACAGGGCGAAGACGCCACCGGTGGTGTCCTGAGCGATCGCCAGCCAGCCGACCATGGCGTCCTGCCGCGGCTTCACCACCTTGCCACCGGCATCGGTGACCCGTCGCAGCGCCGCCGCGCAGTCCGCCGTCGCGAGGTAGATCGTCCAGTTCGACTGGGCAGGCGGCGGTTCGCCCTGATGTGGTTCGGCGATCGCCGCTACCGGTCTTCCGCGAACCTGGCACATCGTGTAGAAGTCGCCCTCGAAGGTCCAGCCCAGCACCGGTCCGTAGAAGTCCATTGCGGTGTCCCGGCTGGGCACCGTCATGTCGAACCAGCACGGCGTGCCGGAGGCGTACGCGCCGTCAACGTCACTCATGGGATCTTCCCGTTCTCTGGGTCCAGTTCTCCATCGGACACCGTACGACCAGCGCGCTTGCGCGGAGAGTAGCAACACTCGCGGTGCAGCCAGCGAGACAACCCGTGGCTGTCCGGTGAGAGGAAAAACTTCGCTCATGGGCTGTCGGCCGGTCGCCACAGCCACCGCAGAGCGTCGGGGATAAGGGTGCCGCCATGATTCGGACTGTGGCCACCGTCGCCCAGCACAAGACGGAAGTCATAGCCGGCTTCGGCCAGAGCGGCCGTGACCCGGAGGTTGTCGGCCAGCCAGTTTTGCTCGGGCTCGTTCCAGCGTAGATCTCGGTGGCCCGCCTGCAAGAAGACGCGTAGCGGCTTGCGGGGAACGCGGGGAGTCAGTTCGGGGTATGGATTACCCCCGGCATCTTCGTAAAGCTGGTGATGGAGTAGCGGTCGGTGACCTGAGGGATGATCTCGTCCAGGAGGAAGTTGGCGTACCGGTCATTGAAGGCGTCGTATTCGAGGTTACGGTTTTTCGGCTGCGCGGCCCCATCGATTGTTCCCGGATCCACGAACAGGCCAATGGTGACCGGAATTTCGCCGTGGTAGGGGATCTCGACAGTCACCTGGGCAACGTAGAGGACAACCGCATGACCGCGGCAAGCGAGATTAGGCCCGTCCAGCGGAGCGGGGATTCAGAAGCCGAGGATGGCTGCGGAGACCACGGAGAAGAGGGCGGCGGTGAGCAGGACCAGCCCGGTTGGCGCACCGACGACTGCGCTCACCGACAGCTTTCGAGCCCGGGCGACCGGGATCGCGGCGACCGAGACGACCGTGATGAGAGCGGCGACCAGGTAGATCATCGGATAGCCGATCAGCGTGGCGACCGGGAAGAGGTGAACACCGACGACGAAGGCGACCCACATCGAGATCAGGTCCCGTCGGCCGCGGAGCGCGAGCAGGACCGCCCCGAGGGCGGCAGCCCCGAACTCGATGGCGACCACGACTCCGAACGCGCGGCTGGTGGCCTCGTCGAAGGCGGTGTCGTTGTGCCAGAGTCGCCAGGTCAGCAGAGCACCGGCGATCGCGGTGAGGAGGCCGGTCACCGAGCCGGCGGCGAGGAGCCCGCGCCACTTGCCCGGAGGCGCCTCCTGCGCCCAGCCGAACCAGCTCGAAGCGAAGAAACCGAAGATCACGGCAGTTGCCGCAAAGTCCCGCACGTGCTCGGCAAACATGGCGCCTCCTGCCCGCTGAGGACAAGCTACGGCAGTTCGGGGCACTCCTCCAGCCTCCGGGCTCGGACAAGGTGCCAGCTAGCTTCTTCTGGCTTCCACCGCGGCGCCCGGTGCCGGCCGAAGTCCGCTGTTCAGCTGTATTTGCGTAGCACGGCTTTGGTGTCGCGGATCCAGTCCGGGAGGTCGGAGCCGAAGTGGGCGAGGACGCTGAGCTGTTCGCGGAGGTTGAGCAGGTCCATGCGGTCCCGCCAGCCCGGTTGGGGAGCGGCGGCTTCCTCGTAGGCGGCGAAGAAGGGCTCGGGCGGGCGGTCGACGCTGTAGATCATGCTGAGGTCGGCCTCGGCCCAGTTCCAGTGCACCGCGGGGTCGATGAGTACGGGAGTGCCCTGGTCGGTGGCGATGAGGTTGTTGCGCCAGAGGTCGCCGTGGGTGAGCACGGCGGGTGCGGTGGGGAGCAGTTCGGGTAGCCGTTCGCAGATGCGTTCCAGCCGGGTCAGGTCGGTCGGCTCCAGGACCTGTTGGACCTTCGGCTCGGTCGCGTAACGCAGTAGCCGGCGGGTGGCGAAGAACTCGTGGCCGTCGCTGGACTGCTTGTTGTGCTGGGGGAGTAGGCCGAGCCAGCCGTCCTCGGGCCAGCCGAAGGTGTTGCCCTGGACGGAGTGCAGCCGGGCGATCGTACGGCCGGCTTCTTCCCAGTACCGGTCGGTGTCGGGGCGGGGAGCCAGAGCGGCGAGGACGAGATGGCGCTCGGTCACCTCGTAGACCTCGGGGGTCTGGACGCCACCGCGATCGCGCAGGGCGCACAACCCCGCGGCTTCCAGGGCGAACATGCCGGGCGGGTTCTGCGAGGACGTCGGGGTCTGCTTGACCACGGCTGGCCGGCCATCGGCGAGCCGGACCCGCTGCACGTGGTGGGCGAGCCCGCCGGAGAGGGGTTCCCAGCCGATAGCACCATCCAGTATCGACGCTATCGTCCCGGTACGCGGGTCGGCCGCGCTCACCTCGTCCGAACTCACGACCAACTCCTCTCGCGCACCTACCTGCAGGATGCAGTATCCAGCCTGCTCGCTGTCGGTCGGTGGTGGGGCGAGCGAACGGAGTCGCCCTGCTCGCCACCGCGGTGAGCAACGGCATCAGCGGCTTTTGCGACTACCAGGTGGAGTCCCTCTTCCGGCTCGTCACGGTGCGAGTGATCCGCCCCAGTTGTCGGTGACGAGCTGGCCGGTGGCGTCGCTGACGAAGCGATGTTCGAGGGTGCCGTTGCCGAGCCGATAGAACACGTGGTGCTGTCCAGGAGCGGACAGGCCAGCCGGGTCGCCGGTCACGACTCCACGCGCACCCCAGTTGTCCACGCCGGGGTCGATTCCGGGCCACCAGTACCAGTGCACCAGGTCTCCCGACGCGGTGCGGCCGAAGATGTGCTGCTGGTCGCGGTGCACGAAGGCGTGCGGGTTGCCGACGAAGGCTCCGCCCGGCCAGACATCGCCCCCAAAGGTGCCCGACGGGTCGTCGAAGAACCGGTGGGCGAGGTCGCCGTCACTGTTGCGGAAGAACACATGGTGCTGGTTTCCGCCGTAGGAGAATCCCGTCGGGTCTGAGGCCACACCCGAGGTGACACCCCAGTCGTCGGTACCGGGGCTGATCCCCGGCCACCAGTACCAGTGGATCAGCCCGCCGGAGGCGGTGCGGCCGAAGATGTGCTGCTGGTCGCGGTGCACGAACGCGTAGGGGTTCCCGACGAACGATCCACCGGGCCACACCCCACCCGTGACCTGACCCGTGTCGAGGTCGTAGAACCGATGCTCCAACTGCCCGTCGGGGTTTCGGTAGAAGACATGCTGCTGATTGCCGTACGCAAAACCGGTGGGATTCGAATAGACCCGTCCCTCTGTGTCCCAGTTGTCCACCCCCGGGGCGTCCATGTCCGGGGCAAACCACCAGTGTCGCAACGTGTTGTCGCTTCCCCGGGCGAACACGTGCTGCTGGTTGGCGTGCGCGTACCCCACCGCCTTACCGGTCAACGATCCGCCGCCCCAGTCCGCCTGCATTACCCCCGACTCCGGCGACCACGACAGGTGCTGCAGAGTCCCCGCTGATCCGACGGCCACATAGTGCTGACCGCCGCCGAACGCGAACGCCCGCCCCGCGACCGGTGCGGTGGGACGACCGCAGTTGTCGCTGGTGAGGTAGCGCTGGTGGTATGAGCCCGGATATGGCGCCAGCGACCCACCGTTGATGACGATGGTCTGCCCCACCCCGTTGTAGAGCTGCTCGTAGTGGATGTGCGCGCCGAAGGAGTTGCCGGTGTTTCCGGTCAGCCCGATCTGCTGCCCCTGAATGACGCCCGTGCCATCTGCCACCGAGAACGCGGAGAGATGAAAGTAGTAGGTCTGCCACCCGCCACCGTGATCGATGACAATGTAGTTGCCGGCGCCACCCGACTGTGAGTGCCGGTAGGCGGTGCCGGCGGCGGAGGCGAGCACGGGGGCGCCGTCAGTGGCGCCGCCGTCGGCACGGATGAAATCGAGTGCCTGGCGGACCTCACTGCTGTGGTGGCTGTAGGTCCACTGCTGACCACAGGGAAAAGGGGCCTTGAAAGCGGGGGCGGCCTGTGCGGGCGACGCGTTCAGGGAAAGGCCCGCGGCCACCAGGCACACCGCGAGAATCGCGGCGAGTCCTGCCCGAGGTGCAGCTCTGGTCATGACGCGACGCTCCTGCCGGGCTGCCGGTGATGCTGGTGTTGCGCTTCGACGTCGTGATTTTGACGACCTGTCATGACGCCTGTCAATAGTGATGTGAGTATTTCGCTGTTGTGTAACCGGGAGGATTCCGCGTCACCCGATGCCCGCTTGACCACTGTCGTGGCTGCCGTTTTCCATACCAGGATGACTATCAATCGTCGCACCCTGCTTGGTCGGGTCGCCCTGGTCGGCACCGCTGTCGCGGCCGGTGGGCTGCTTGCCCCCGACTCAGCCCGGGCCGCCTCCTGGAAGAAACGCCTCACCGGCGCCGACCTGGACACCAACCACCGGTGGCAGGTCGCCGGGACTGACCTCGGCATCCCCTACGTGTTGGAGAACGGTTCCATCGGATATCTCTTCGGAGACACCTTCAACACCCCGTGGCCGGAGGGCCCGCCGCTGTCGAACGACTGGCGCTCGCCGGTGATGCTGCGCTCCCACGCCCACCCGGGTGCTCCCGATGGTGTGATCTTCGACAGCGCGGCGGGAGTCGCCGGCGACGGACGGGCCCCGGAGCTGATGCACAACGGCCACCGGGGAATCGGCATCGACGGCCTCTGGGAGGTGACCGTCATCCCCAACGACGGCATCAGCTTCCCGGAGACCGGCCGGCAGGTGATCTCGTACATGAGCATCGAGTACTGGACGGAACCCGGGCAACCCGGACCCCACTGGCGATCGCGCTACGCCGGACTGGCCTTCAGCGACAACGGCAACGAGTTCGTCCGCACTCCGCTGAAGTGGTGGAACGACGGCACCAACACCGACCCGTACCAGATGTGGACGATGCAGCGTGACGGCGACTGGGTGTACGTCTTCTCCGTGCGCCCGGGGCGCCAGGACGGCCCGATGATGCTTCGTCGGGTCTTCTGGGACCAGCTCTTCTACCCCGAGTCGTACGAGGGCTGGGGTTGGAACGGCAGCGACTGGGGCTGGGGACGGCCCTGTACGCCGATCCTGACCGGCTCGTTCGGGGAGCCATCGGTCCGGCGGCTCGCCGACGGCACCTGGGTCATGTCGTACCTCAACTGCGTCACCGGCTGCATCGTCACCCGTACGGCTGCCGGGCCGGACCGGGCCTGGACGGCGGAGAAGGTGCAGATCTTCCCGTGGCAGGAGCCCGGGCTCTACGGCGGGTTCATCCACCCGTGGTCCAGCCGGCGCCTCAACGACCTGCACCTCCTGGTCTCGACCTGGACCAAGACACCCGACCGCAGGACCACCGCCTACCACGTCAGCCAGTTCGTCGGCACCGTCTGAACCGCACCGGCTCCGTCGTCGCGAGGGCGGGTGTTGTCGCGGTTCCAGCCGGTCACCGCTGGCCGGTCACCGCTGGCCGGTCACGGATGGCCGGTGTGGTGGCCTGTCCTCCGCACCTGCCCGAATACCACCATCAGCGGTGTCCGAACGAGGAATCGACGCGTCCACCGATCGCTCGGCGTGGCTGGTAGCCGACTGCCAGCAACCGAGGTCGGTGACCGTCCCGAGAAAGGGACTACACCCGATGAGAACCCGGTTCTCCGACCGAACCCGGTCGTTCCTGCGGCTCCCCGCTGCCGCTACCGCGGCCGCCACCGTGGCGGCGGTGGCGGCGGTCGCTGTCGCCGGATCGGCGGCACAGGCCCAACCCGTCGAGATCCCGAGCTTTACCGATGGCCACGGTCTGACCCTCGTCGACAGCGAGGCCCACTCCAGCACCGACCTGACTCTCACCGTGACCACCGCGCAGTTGTCCGGCCAACACAAGATCCGTGTGCTTCTTCCCGCCGACTACGCCACCGAACCCGACAAGCGCTGGCCGGTCGCGTACTTCCTGCACGGTGGGGCCGGCGGCCCGCACGACGTGGCGGCCGTCCCGGCCCTGCGCTCGAACTCGATGATCACGGTGGCTCCGAACGGCGGGCTCAAGGGTTGGTACGCCGACTGGGTCATGCAGGACACCGCCCTCGGCGCGGCCAACTGGGAGACCTTCCACACCGAACAGGTCGTCCCCTTCATCGATGCCAACCTGCGTACCCGCACCGACCGGAATCACCGGGCCCTCATCGGTCTGTCGATGGGGGGCTTCGGATCGCTGCACTACGCGCAGGCCCGCCCCGACCTGTTCGGTCACGTCGCCTCGTTGTCCGGCGGGATCGACTTCGGTATGGCGGAGATCCGCGCGGTCGTCGTGGCCTCGGAAATCAACCTCCCCGGCCTGTTGTGTAGCTCCGTGCCGGAGGGCACCTGCGCCGACGTAGGCCCGTACGTCGACAGTGACGCTATCTTCGGCTCCCCGTATCCCATCTTCAACGCCGACCGGATCTGGAATGAGGTCGACCCGGCCGCACCGGCCAACCTCGCCAAGTTGGCTGACACCACCATCGCGCTCTACACCGGCGACCAGGACGTCGTGGACTTTTTCACCGCCATCGCCACCGCGACGGTTGGGGACCGCCTCGACGACCTCGGTATCCCCCACCACACCGTCAACTACGAAGACGGCTCCACCTTGTCCCCCACGTGCGACGGCGGTCACAACTATGGCTGCTGGGCCCCGGCGATCGCCGACTACCTCCCGCGGCTCGAGGCGTCGTTCGACTCGGCCAGCTGACGCTGGCCAGCTGGAACGTCGGCCACTGAAGCCAGAACGTCGGCCACTGAGGCCGGAAGGTCAGCCATTGGGGCCGGAACGCCAGCTGTTGGTGTCGTGGCAACCAGCCTCACCCGCAGTGATGCGATCCGTTCCCGACGAGCCCGAGCAGAGGAGTTCCCATGCGCGGCACCGGCTCATCTCCGACGAGACCGGCAACGATGGTGTTGCTGGTGGTGACGACCCTGACCGCCGTCATCGCCCTGAGCAGCCCGGCCCATGCCCAGGCCCAGAGATCTGGGAACTCGGAGCCGGACCTGGTCTCGACATTCTGTTTCATTCCCCCAGAGCGGGACATCGTCGTCACCCGCAAGGTCTATGAGGTGGGCCAACGTCGAGGTGTGTCGGACAAGGTCATGCTGGCGGGCTTCGAGGCGGGCTGGGTCGAGTCCCGGATGAACAACCTGAACTGTGGGGACCGGGACTCGCTCGGGGTGTTCCAGCAGCGCCCCTCCCAGGGCTGGTGCCAGCCCGCCCAGTGTCTCGACGTCGACTACGCGGCGAACAAGTTCTTCGAGGTGGCCCAGCAGATGGAGCCTGGGATGGAGGGCAGTACCGCCGGTCAACTCGCTCAGGCCGTGCAGCGTTCCGCGTTCCCGTCGCGGTACGACGAGGCGGAGGACATCGCCCGAGCGCTGCGGGAGGAGGCGTTCCAGCCGTACGGCACGATCGGGGCGAAATACCACAGCATGGGTGGGCCGGGCAGTCCGCTCGGTTGGCCGATCCGTGCCGAAGAGGACGCCTCGCTGGGTGGGCGGTTCCAGCAGTTCCACAACGGAATCATCCTGTGGCGGCCTGACATCGCCCATGCGATCTACGGCGACATTCTCACCACCTTCTGGGCCACCGACGCCGAGCGACGCTGGGGCTTCCCCACGATGGATGAGGCGGAGGCCGCCGAAGCACCCGACGGCACTCGCGGGCGTTTCCAGTTCTTTGAACACGGTCTGTTTCTCTGGTCACCAGAAACCGGTACCCACACCGTTCACGGCGCTATCTACGACGCCTTCCACGAGGCCGGCAGCGAAGCCGTGTTGGGCTACCCCCGCACCGATGAGCTCGACGACGGTGACGGCAAGTACCAACGCTTCCAACAGGCCACCATTCACTGGCACCCGGACCAGGGCACCTGGATCACCCCTACCTGAGCGTCGTAGCCAGTTCCCATTCCCCACTCTCATTGCAAGCCACCTACCTCAGGGAGCAACCATGACCCCGCATACGCAGCCGACCCCGCTGAGTCGCCGCCGCCTCCTCACCGGCGCGGCAGCCGCAGCCACCGTCGGAGCGTTCGGCGGCCCCGCCCTCATACCGGGTCCGGCCCACGCCGTCGGTGACGGGTTCGGCCTCCGCGTCGTCAGTCCGCCCACCATTCACACCGACCGGCTGCAGTACTACCGCTTCTCCACCAACGAGATCGAGTGGGACCCCGCCGTCAATGTCCTGCTGCCCGACGGTTACCACACCAGCGGCAAACGCTACCCCGTGCTGTACCTGCTGCACGGTGGCCAGCAGGACTTCCGTCACTTCCACATGCGCGAGAACATCATTAATCTGACCGCCGGCCGGGACATCATCGTGGTCATGCCCGACGGCGGCGCCGCTGGTTGGTACTGCAACCCGGTCAGCAGCTTCGTGGGACCGCGTAACTGGGAAACCTTCCACATGGGCCAACTGTTGCCGTGGATCGAGGCGAACTTTCGCACCTTCGCCGAGTACGACGGACGCGCGGTGGCCGGCTTCTCGATGGGCGGCTTCGGTGCGCTGAAGTACGCCGCCAAGTATTTCGGACATTTTTGCTCGGTGAGTTCCCACTCCGGGCCCGCCAGCCTGCGTCGCGACGGTCACCTCGTCGCGCACTGGGCCAACCTCAGTTCCGCCGCGGTGGAACTGGGTGGCGGCACCATCTACGGCGCGCCGGCCTTCGACCAGGCTCGGGTTACCGCGGACAACCCTATGGAACGCATTCCGAGCTACCACCACAAACGGGTATTCCTGGTCGCCGGCACCTCACCAGAGCCGGTCAACTGGTGGGACGTCATCAACGAGACCCAGGTGCTCGCCGGACAACGCGAGTTCCGCGCCGCTCTCAGTCAGGCCGGTATTCCCCACGAGGGACTCGAAGAGCCAGGCGGGCACATCTTCCGGCACGAGATTTTCAGGCGTGATCTTGACGGCATGTTGGGCCGTCTCCGCCGAGCCGGCTGACCCGGACGAGAACCCCGCGTCCACCACGTCGAACTCATCGAACGAGCTAACCGCTACGAACGGGGGTGGACGGCCGGCTGCCGTCCACGGGGAGGTAGGAGATGGGTAGGCAACGCAGATCCGTCCTGGTCGGCGTCGTAGCCCTGGCCATGGTCGCCACGGCGGCCCCGGCCCAGGCCCAGGGCGCCGAGCCGGCCGCTCCGGTCCGCAACACCGGCGGGGCCACGGCCATACCGGGAAGCTACCTCGTGGTCTTCAAGGACAGCGAGGTCAGCCGGTCAGCCGTCGGGTCGTCGCTGACCCGACTACGCAGCCGGCACGGTGGCACGGTGGCGCGTACGTACACCACGGCCCTGCGCGGTGGTGAGCTGCGGCTCAGCTCCGCGGGGGCGGCCCGGGTCGCCGCCGACCCGGCGGTGGCGTACGTCGAACAGAACCACACCGTGTCGATCGCGGGCATCCAACCGGACCCACCGTCCTGGGGTCTGGACCGCATCGACCAGCGGTACCGGCCGCGGGACGGCTCGTATACGTACCCGAACACGGCTGGTGGTGTGACGGCGTACATCCTCGACACTGGTGTCCGTACGACGCACACCGACTTCGGTGGGCGGGCAACCTGGGGCACCAACACGGTGGACAACACCGACACCGACTGCAACGGTCACGGCACGCATGTCGCCGGCACCGTCGGCGGTACCGTGCACGGCGTGGCCAAAGCGACCAAACTGGTCGCGGTCAAGGTGCTCGGCTGCGACGGCGCGGGCACCACGGCAGCGATGATCGCCGGCGTCGACTGGGTCACCGCGAACGCGGTCAAGCCGGCGGTGGCACCCTCTCGGACTGCGGCCGGGCCGCCTCGGCCACCTCGACCGTCGCGGTGAACATCCGGCACACCTTCCGCGGCGACGTGGAGATCGACCTGGTCGCTCCGGACGGCTCCGCCTACCGGCTGAAGAACTGGGACTTCTTCGACCGGGTTGACCACATCAACGAGACCTATACGGTCGACCTCTCCGGCGAGGCCGCGGACGGCACCTGGCTACTGCGGGTAGGCGACATCTGGATCAACGACATCGGCTACATCAACACCTGGACGCTGAACCTCTGAGCCCACAGCCGAGGCCCCTTCCGCACCACCCGGAGGGGGCCTCGCGGGCGGAGGTGTCCGGAGGTCTGCGCTCCGCGCCCTACGTGTTCGCGGAACTGGCCTTGCGGACCAACATGTATCCGTAAGCGGGCTCCGCCTCTTCGGCCGGAGAGCTGCCCTGGAACACCAGGGTGAATCCGGCGGTGCTGAAGCGCTCTGCCATTTCCTGGGTCGAGAGCCAGTACCGGTCGAAGTCGACTCCGAGGCGTGCGACGCGGCTACCAGGAGCATTACGATGCCCGGTCCCGTCCCCGCACTGGAACGCCGCCACCAGGTATCCGCCCGGCCGTACGACCCGGGCGAGTTCGGTGAACGCCTTCGCCCGGGAGTCCGGTGCCAGGAAGATCAATGAGTACCAGCACACCACCCCGGCCAGCGACGCGTCGGCGAACGGTAGTTCCCGCAGATCGGCGACCTCGTGCCCGAAGCCCGGATGCTCCCGCCGCGCCACCTCCACCATTCCCGGCGACAGGTCCACCCCAGACGGCGACAGGCCCCGACCCGCGAGGTACGGCAGAAGTCGTCCGGTACCACAACCGACGTCCACGACCTCCGTACCTAGGGACAAGGTCAGCTCGGCGAACAGGTCGAGCATCGCCCGCTCGACCGGCATGCTCTCCAGTACCCCGACCAGGTTCTTCGCATACCACTCCGACAACACATCGTGTGCGTCCCGTAGCTCCTGAGTGCTGGTGTCCATCCCGCTGACCCTCCCCGTCGTCGGCCGTTGAGGCACGAACCTACTCCAGACCCACGCCCCGCAACGCCACCATCGGGGAGTGTGGATCTAACGGTGTTTCCGGCCTGACCTGCCAGGCGTTGTGCCTGGTGAGGAGGGTGCCGTGATGACCGCGACACTGAACGATCAGACCGGACGTAAGAAGCGGCCCGAGTCGACCGCGGAGGCGAAAGCCGCCGTCGAGTTGGTCCGAGCCGCCAAGGAACAAGGGCTGTCGTTGACGGGCCCGGACGGGCTGCTCAAGCAGCTGACCAAGACGGTCCTGGAGACCGCACTGAACGAGGAGATGACCGAGCACCTCGGCTACGAAAAGCACGACCAGGCCGGTGTCGGGTCGGGCAACATCCGTAACGGCACTCGGTCGAAGACGGTGTTGACCGACGGCAACGGCCCGGTGCAGATCGATGTGCCGCGGGACCGGGCGGGCACGTTCGAGCCGCAGATCGTCCGTAAGCGGCAGCGGCGCTTGTCGGGGGTCGACGAGGTCGTGTTGTCGCTGTATGCCAAAGGCCTCACGACCGGGGAGATCAGCGCGCACTTCGCCGAGATTTACGGGGCTTCGGTGTCGAAGGAGACGATCTCCCGGATCACCGACAAGGTGCTCGAGGAGATGGCGGATTGGTCGCACCGGCCCCTGGACGAGATGTACGCCGCGGTGTTCATCGACGCCATCGTGGTCAAGGTCCGTGACGGGCAGGTCGCCAACCGGCCGTTCTATGCCGCGATCGGCGTCACCCTCGACGGCGACAAGGACATCCTCGGTCTGTGGGCCGGCGCAGGTGGTGAGGGCGCGAAGTTCTGGATGAGCGTGCTCACCGACCTACGCAACCGCGGCGTCAAGGACGTGTTCTTCCTCGTCTGCGACGGGTTGAAGGGCCTGCCCGAGGTCGTGACGAACGTGTGGCCCCGCACGGTGGTGCAGACCTGCGTGATCCATCTGATCCGCAACACCTTCCGGCTCACCTCCCGCAAGTACTGGGACGAGATCAAACGCGACATCAAGCCGATCTACACCGCCGTCAACGCCGACGCCGCCCGAGCGGCGTTCGACGACCTGGCCGACAAGTGGCGCGGCCGGTATCCGGCGGTGATCCGCTTGTGGGACAACGCCTGGGCGGAGTTCATCCCGTTCCTCGACTACGACCTGGAGATCCGCAAGGTCATCTGCTCGACCAACGCGATCGAGTCGCTCAACGCCCGCTACCGGCGGGCGGTCAAGGCCCGCGGCCACTTCCCCAACGAGCAGGCCGCGTTGAAGTGTCTGTACCTGGTGACTCGCTCCCTGGACCCCACCGGAGCAGGCAGAACCCGATGGACGATGCGCTGGAAACCCGCGTTGAACGCCTTCGCCATCACCTTCAGCGACCGCTTCCCAGCCGCTGAAACCTACTAACCAAGATCGCCGGAAACACCGCTAGCGAGACAGCCCCCACCATCGCGCCGGTTGGCGGTTAGTGCTCGGTACCGTGCGTGATGGCCGAACGGACGAGCAGACCAGCGATGAGGGCCAGGGCCGCACCCAGGACAGCGACGCCGAGCAGGGTGATCCGCCAGGCGGTCGGTCAGGGGGCCGCGAGCCGGCCGGCGTTGGGGGTGGCGCCGATGTTGCCGGCGACGACGCGTCCCGCGAGGTCCGCCGATCCAGTCTGCCGGTGACGAGGGTGATGAGGACGCCGCCGAAAGGGCGAGGATCCCCGCGTTGGCGGCGCCGCGCACGGTGTTGAGCATGCCCGCGGGAGGTGGGTACCGACGGTGTCGTAAGCGCGGTCGGTGGTGACACTGCCTCGAGCCGCCGTTTCAGCTGCCCGCGGCGACGGTGCGCAGTGCGGCGAGTGCGCGGCTCCAGGCGACTGTCTCGTCGAGCAGCCCGGCAAGGTCGTCGGCGTGGCGTTCGGCCGGTGTGAACACGCCGGTGGTGGCGGGGTCGGCCGGATCGAGTCCGGTGTAGTCGAAGTCGGTGAAGGTGCTGAAGGCCACCTGGGTGCGGACGTCGGCGAGCTTGAGCTCGGCGGCGACCTGGCGGAGTTGTTCCACCGCCCGCACCCCGCCGTGGACGCCGTAGCTGACGAAGCCCACGGCCTTGTCGTTCCATTCGTAGAACAGGTAGTCGATCGCGTTCTTCACACTGCCCGGGACGCCGTGGTTGTACTCCGGCGTGACGATGACGTAGCCGTCGAAGGCGTCGATCGCTGCGGCCCAGCGCTTGGTGTGCTCGTGCTCGTAGGTGTGGTAAAGCGCCGGAGCCGACTCGTCGAGCACGGGAAGGTGGAACTTGGCCAGGTCGACCAGCTCGAACACCGTCTCTGCCGGGCCGCGAGACCGTGCGGTCTGCAGCGTCCAGTCGGCGACAGCCTTGCCACGGCGGTACCGGCGGGTGCTGCCGACGATGACGGCGATGCGGGTCATGATGCCTCCACATGTAAAGTACACCAGCTACTTTACATGGTAGCGTGGGTGGCGCAAGCGACGAGAGGACGCCATGACTACGACGACGAGCGCATCAGCCGCCGCGACTGGGCAACGGCTGCGCGGGGACAAGCGAGTCGCGATCCTCAGTGGCGCGTTACAGGCGTTCGCCCGCGAGGGATTCACCCGCGCCAGCATCGACACGATCGCGAACGAGGCCGGCGTGTCCACCCGGACCATCTACAAGCACTTCACGGACAAGACGTCGCTCTTCGCCACGGTGATCACCGAGTCCGCGGCCACCGTCGCCGCGCAGGAGATCGCGCTGATCGCACTCCACCTCGACGCCGTCGCCTCCCGCGACCAGGTCGAACCGGCGCTCGCGGCCTTCGCCCACGCATGGCTCTCCGACACCGGGCAGCCGGACGCGCACCGAGCGCTGGTCCGGCAGGTCGACACCGAGGCCGACCACCTCAGCGCCGAGGCGGTCGCCGCCTGGTGGCAGGCGGGTCCCGCATGCGTTCGCGCCGAACTCGCCGCCCGCCTGCATCGTTGGGCCGAGGCTGACCTGCTGCGCGTAGACGATGCCGAGCGGGCCGCCGTGCACTTCGCGCGCTTGGTCTCGGCGACACCCGACCCGCCACGTACCCTCACCACCGAGCGCGGACGGAAAGACTGGATAACCGCGGGTGTGCGGGCCTTCCTGCACGGTTACCACGCATGACGCCACCATTGACGGCGGAAGCGTTCGGGCGGCAGGGCTTCGGTGCCATGCGCCTCCGGGACAGCGCAGCCGCCGACCCGGACCGCGATCCCGTCGCTGTCATTCACCGCGCCCTCGACCACGGGGTGCGCATGATTGACACCGCCGATGCATACGGCAACGAGGAACTCGTCGGCCGCGCCATCCGCTCCCGGCGTGGGCAGGTCACTCTGGCCAGCAAGTGCGGCCTCCGGCTCCGCCCCGACCTCCCACGCGGCTTCGAGGTTTGCGCCGATCCCGCATACGTGCGGAACGCCTGCGAGAGCAGCCTCCGACGACTGGGCACCGACGTCATCGACCTGTACTACCTGCATCACCGCAGCGACACCGTGCCCATTGAGGAGACCGTCGGTGCTCTGGCAGACCTGATCGCCCGCGGGTTGGTGCGGGCGATCGGACTCTCCAACGTCACCGCCGAGGACCTGCACCGGGCCCAGACCGTGCACCCGATCACCGCACTGCAGGAGCGCTGGTCCCTGACCGAGCGCGGCATCGAGGACAGCCTGCTGGCCGCTGCCACCGACCACCGCGTCACCATCGTGGCGCACTCGCCGACGTCCCACGGCCTGCTCCACCAGCGGCCGGTTGGCGACGACACGCCGCCGCACCACCCCGGCGCGGTCCTGACACGTCTCGCCCAACAACTCGGCGCCTCCCCCGGACAGGTTGCGCTGGCGTGGGTCCACCACCGCGAACGCGTCCACGGCCTCAACGTCCTTCCGCTGCCCGGCACCACGCGGGTCAGCCACGCCCGGACGAACCTCGCCGCAGCCGACCTGCAGCTACCGGAAGCGGTGCTGCACCAGCTCGACGCCGTACCGATCCCGTAGCTCTGGGCAGGTCCGGCCGTCGACCTGCCCAGGACGGGGAGGGCGCCGCAACCGTGCCACACACCTGCGCCGCCCTTTCACGGTTCCGGCTGGTCGGTGCGGAGACGCAGCTCACGGGCCAGTACGGCGGCCTCCACCGGGCTGCGCAGGTTCAGCTTGGTCTGGACCCGGCTCACGTGGGTCTTGGTAGTCGTGCTGGCCATGCCGAGCACGCAGGCAATTTCTCGGTTGGACAGCCCGGCACTGATATGCGCCAGCGCCTCATAGTGGCGGCTCAGGGGCAGTATCCACGTTGCGATGGCGTAGCTCTACACAGGACTAAGCTTCGTTAGGCACCGAAACCCAAGAGGGCCAAGAACCGGGCGCACGTCGACCGGGCAGCCCGCTCCGCGAAGGATGACACGTATGCGGGACAGGCCAGAAAGCCTCGCTGAGAATGAACTGCGTGCGGCGCTACGCGCAGGATGGTGCATCCGCGCCGACGCACTGACCCACCTTCCCGTGGGCTTCGGCAGTCACCACTGGTCAGCAACCGATCAGCGCGGCTCGAAGTGGTTCGTCAAGGTTGACGACCTCGGCTTCGGGGTGGACGGGCGGGAGGAGGAGTTCGGCCGGCTCAGCCGCTCCCAGGAGACCGCACTGACCCTGCACCGCGACGCGGGGCTCGGATTCGTGCTCGCGCCCGTTCCGGCCGAGAACGGAGCGCCGGTGTGGCGACTATCGCCCCGGTACGCCCTGTCGGTGTTTCCGATGATCGCCGGCGCCGCCGGGCAGTTCGGCCCCCACCGGCGCGAGGAACTCGCCGAGGTGACCGAACTCGTCGCCGAGGTGCACCGGGCCACCCCCGCGGTCGCGCACCTGGCGCCCCGTGCCGACCTGCTGCTGCCCGGCAGGGGCGGGCTGAACGCCGCCCTCGCCGACCTGGGGCGACCCTGGAGCGGTGGCCCGTACTCCGAGGCTGCCCGGGATCTGTTGCTCCTACACGAAAGGCGGGTACGGCAGTGGCTGGAGAGGTTCGACCAGCTCGTGACCGAGGTACGCGGTGACGGGTCCGACTGGGTGGTCACCCACGGCGAGCCGCATCCCGGCAATGTCCTGCGTTCACCCACGGGTGCCTGGTTGATCGACTGGGCCACCGTGCAACTGGCACCCCCGGAGCGGGACGTCTGGATGCTCACCGACGCGTTCACCGGAATGCTCCGGGAGGAGCCCACGGGCGTGGACGCGCAGGTGCGCTCCCGGTACCGCCGAATCAGCGGTCGCTCCGTGTCGCCGGTCGGGATCGCCCTCTACCGGCTCTGGTGGCCCCTCGCCGACGTGGCCGCCTTCCTCGACGACCTTCGCCGTCCGCACGGCGACGGTGCGGACGCCGCCGCCGCGCTGAAGTATCTCACCCGCAACCTTGCGGCCGCCTCGGCCTGAGTCGGGCCGATGGGCACCTACCGGTCGACATTCCCCGGCCGCTCGGCCGCGGAGAGCCCGGTTCGCGCTTCCCGCGCCTCTGGTCGGTGTACGAGTGGCTGCCTGCCATCACGCGACCGTTGATCGGGTACCGGACCTTGTGAGGCTGGCGGTGGACCTTGGCCGCTCCTGGCTGCCTTACGCGGTTGATGGACCGGGCAGGCCAGCGGTGGACCGTATTTTACCGCTTCTGGTGGGCTAGTCATTGAGGTTCGTGACAATCTTGGCAACGGTCGTGCCCCATGGCCCGGCCCGACTTTCGCTGATCAGTTCCGACAATGTACTAGCTGACCAGCATGAACGGCGCATCGCGGTGAACTGGCGGTCCACGTCTTGAGCGGGTAGATCAGGCACCAGGACCGAGCTCCAGCCCAGGGCGCTAACCAGCGCACAGAGGCTCGCAGTTCTTCGAAATGTGCTGCCTTCGCACAAGGCAAGTAATGCCAGCTCTTCAGTTGGCGAAAGTGCAGCCACCCGACAATAATACGCTGAGATTAGCGTCGGACAATGACCGGTAGAAGGCACCCGTACTGCCGTCAGTCAGGTGTGGGAATGGGCAGCCTTAGGTGGCGCCGGGTGACCTGATGACCGCCTCTTGGGGTAGCGTGGTGATCTCCCGGAGGTGTCCGTCCGGCTGGACGGCTATGAGCGTGGTTGCCTGCTGACCTATCAGGGTCTCCACCTTGCCGAATAGGACATCGGACCCATTCGATCCAACCACGTACCAGTATTGGAACCCCTCGTCCCGGGACGGGATGTCCTGGCGGTCGGTGATCTTTCCGGCGGCGTTGACCCGCAGCACTGCCGTGGGGATAGGCCCGTCGCCGGGATAGGTGGCGACGACCAGCGAGTATCCGCCGTCAACGGCGGGGTGCACGGCGTTGCTCCACACCAACGTCTCGGTCGTGTCGAGCCATCGGGTCGCGTCGACGTCAATCGTGCGTGCTGCCGTTCCGGCGCCGGCAGTGAGGGTGATTCGAGTGCTGCGTTGCCGGTCTGGGCCGAGCAGGTCCGGCGTTGTGAGCACCTCACCGGTCGGCCGCAACCCGACGATGAGGTCCTCCGCGGCGACGTCTGCCGTGGTGCGGGCGCCGGTGTCGAGTCGCAGCACCGTGTACGTGTTGTCCTGCCCGTCGTGGTAGTCGCCGAGCAGTAGCCGGGACGAGTCCACCGACCAGGCCCGGACACCAACCCGACGCTGCGGCCCGGACGAAGCGACCGTCCAGACGTGGTCGCCCGTCAGGTCGCGGATCTTCATGTCTCGGCCCACCGGGTAGCTGAGCCACCGGCCGTCTGGGGAGAGCGATGTGCCGATCGCGGTTCTGCCGACCTCCTCCGAGGGCACGAGGTGGTGGGCGCCGGTGGCAAGCACGATCTGGGTCGCGCAGTCCCGACACGGCGCGTACACCAATGTGGCCGCACCGACCGGGGTCGAGGGTAGGGGCGTTGCGGACGCCGGGGCTTGGGCTGACGCGGTGACACCGGGTCCGAGGGGCTGCGTGGGCGCTGGGCCCGAATCTGGGCGTACCGCGAGGACGGTGCCGATGGTGATCGCGACCGTCAGCACTGCCGGCAGCACCAGGATGCTGTTTCGCCGACGGCGACGCGCGACGGCGATCGCCCGTTCCGGGTCGGCGTAGCTACCGGCCTCCTCGGCGAGCTCACGGTAGGCGTTACGGAAGTCCTCGGTCATCTCCTCGCCTCCGATGAGGGGTGCGAATCCAACAGGTGCGCCGGCTGTTTCCGGAGGCGTACGAGTGCGTCGTGCGCGTGTCGCTTGACCGTGCCCACCGAACACCGCAGTAGCTGCGCGGTGTCGACCTCCGACAGGTCTTCGTAGTACCGCAGGTACAGCACTGCCCGTTGACGGGGCGGAAGCCACGCCAGCAGGCGAGCGAGCGTGGCCTGTTGGGTCACGTGGTCGGCGACGTCGGCCCCGCCCGACCGTTCCGGCACGCTGGCGCTTGGTAGCTCGATCGGGCGTCGCCGTCGATACCACGAACGGAGCTGGTTCACCATCGCCGTCCGGACGTAGGCCTCGGGGTGGCCGTCCCGCTCGATTCGGCGCCAGTGCCGCGCGGTCCTGGCCAGGGCCTCCTGCAGGAGGTCCTCGGCTGCCTGGTGGTCACCGGTCAGTAGGTAGGCGGCCCGGGAGAGAGCCTGTCCCCGCGACAGAACGAACTCCCGAAATCCCGCGTACTGGTCCTGACCCGACATCTCTGCCCCCTGACCCGCATCCGCTACCTGTCTAACGCCGGTCGGCGGGGGGAGGGTTGAGTCGTTCGACTTCACGAATGGAATTCGGCGTGGGCACGTGTCCTGGGCCCCCGGCCGTCGTCGCATCATGATAAGAAGCGTTCATGTCCCCGGCCCAGACCGCAGGCCACCGTCGCAGTCCGCGGGTGCTGGCTGCGGCGGGATTGGCCCGAGGCCCGGCCGAGGTGCTGGACTTCCTGCTGCCGCTGTGGGCCGGCGCGGCGATTGGCGCGACCGCCGGCCAGGTCGGCGCGTTGGCCGCGACCGAGGCGCTGCTGTCCCTGCTGGGTCGGCCGGCTGCCGGGATCCTGGCCGATCGCTTCGACCGGGCGCGGGTGGCCGCGGTCGGTGCGATCCTCTTCGGGCTTTCACTCTTCGCGTACGCGCTTGCCAACAACCTTGGCGTGGCGTTCGTCGCTGCTGTCTGCGGCGGAATCGGTGGGGCGCTGTTCTGGGTGGCGCTGCGAGCGAGCGTCGGTGAGCACCTGCGCGACGACGCGGCGATTTTCAGCCGGCTGTTGTCCGCCGAGGGAACCGGCATCTGGATCGGCTTCCTCGTCGCACTGACACTCCTCGACAACGACCGGTACCAACTGGTCTTCGCCACCGCCGGGGTCGCCTGCCTACTGGCCGCGGTGCTGCTCCTGTCCAGCCCGACGCAGACTGGCGGGCGGTCGCGCGCCCAGGCCGACCTGCGGCAGGTCACCCGCCGGCTGCGCCCACTGCTCGTCGTGGTGGCGGTCACCGCCACCGTCGAGTTCGGAGTCTCCTTGCTGCTCTTGCTGCACCTACAGCGGGGCTTTGGACTCACCGTCGGTCAGATAGCACTGGTGTTTCTGCCCGGTTTCGTCATCCTCACCGTGCTGCCGCTGCGCCTGTACGCAGTCGTACGGCGCATTGGACGTGCGGCAACCCTGACCTCCTCGCTGGTGGCGAGCGCCATCGTCGCCGTCGGGCTGGCCTTCGCGGCCAACCCGGTGGTCATCGGGGCGCTGTGGGCGGTCTCCGCTGCCTGCCTGGCTGCGGCGATCCCGGTGGAGCAGACCGTCGCGGCGGAGGCCTCCGACGGCAGCCTCGGGCGTGGCATGGGCATCTACCAGAGCGCAACCCTGCTCGGCGCGGTCCTCGGTCCGCTGAGTGCCGGCGCGCTCTACCAGAGCGGCGGCTGGCGCGGGGCCTGCGTCGGCGCGGCCGCCGTACTTGTGGCGGGAGCGGCGCTCGTCCCCGCCGCACTGCGTCGCGTTGGTGTACCGGACCGGCCGCCGCCCCAGCCGCCGGGTGCTGCGGACCCGGTGGCGACGCCGGCGGCGGAGACGGTGCCACCGGCGCCACCACCGCAGCGCCGCCACTCGCCGGTCGAGCTGCGGCGTCGCTGGACCGTCCGGGCGGCCGTGTTCATCGCCGGGCAGGTGGCCTTCGCGGCACTCGGCCAATCCTGGCTCGCCGCGGTCGCGAGCGGCCGGTACACCCTGCTGGAGGCACTCAACGGCGACCTTGGCGACGCGCCGTGGCAGCTGGGCGCCAGTAGGATCTGGCTGATCATCTTTCTGGTCGACTCGATCTGGACCTGGACCCGCCTGCTCCGCCGCCGGCGGTCCGGGCGTGAGTCACAGCCGGTGTGAAAGTGCCACCGATGCCGGCGGGGTGCGGGCCGGCATCGAGCGCCGAACCCACCTGCCGTAATCGCCGCACCAGGAACAGGCCTCCGTCCCTGCCAAGGGCGGATGTGGCTCCTCCCTCGGCGGCGAAAATACGTTCGACGGTAGACATTGGATACCTAGACTCCTGGGCGGCCACCTTCGAGTACCTGCTGAGAGGTGAGGGACCTGTGGTTTCCAGGACGCTGATCCGTGAACTCGCCGCAGCCGCCGGTCGGGAGGTGACCGTCTACGGCTGGGTGAACGCCCTGCGGCTACAGCGCAAGATCCAGTTTGTGATCCTGCGCGACCACACCGGGCTGGTGCAGATCACGAACAAGCGCACCGAGGAGCCGGGTGAGCTGGAGCAGCTGATTGAGCACGGGATGCCCCCGGAGTCCGCCATCAAAGTCACCGGCATGGTGATTTCGGCGCCCAACGTCACGCTGGGCGGCCTGGAGATCCTGCCCACCGCGATCGAGGTGGTGTCCCGCTCCGAGGCGCTCCCGATTGACCGGCAAACCGGCATCGACCAGCGGCTCGACTGGCGGTTCCTGGACGTGCGCCAGCCGGAGCGCCAGCTCACCTTCGCAGCGCAGACGACGCTGGAGGAGGCGCTGCGGGAGTTCGCGTACGCCGAGGGCTGCACCGAGCTGCACACCCCGAAGCTGATGGGCACGGCGTCCGAGTCCGGCTCCGAGGTGTTCGCGGTGAAGTACTTCGAGCACACCGCATACCTTGCGCAGTCCCCGCAGTTCTATAAGCAGATGGCGATCGCCGGCGGCATCGACAAGGTGTTCGAGATCGGTCCGGTATTTCGCGCTGAGCCGTCCTTCACCTCTCGGCACGCCACCGAGTTCACCGGGCTGGACGTCGAGATCGCCTGGATCGATGACGTCGATGACGTGATGAGCTTCGAGGAGAGGATGCTCACCCACATGCTGCGCCGCATCAGGGAGCGGCACGGCGTGGCGATCCGGGATGTCTTTGGCGTCGAGGTCACCGTGCCGGCAAACCCGTTTCCCCGGTACACCATGGCGGAGGCGATCAGCCTGCTGCGGTCCCAGGGGTGGGATCCAGAGGGCATCAAGGCGGACCTGGACCCCGAGGGCGAGCGGATGATCTCGGCGATCGCGGCCGAGGAGCACGGTAGCGAGTTCGTTTTCGTCACCGAGTTCCCGGTGGAGGTACGTCCGTTCTACCACCTGCGCCCCGCGGACAACCCCGACGTGACGGCCAGCTTCGACCTGCTCTGGAAGGGGCTGGAGATCACCACGGGTGCCCAGCGCGAGCACCGGCACGATGTGCTGCTCACGCAGGCCGAGGAGAAAGGGCTGGGACTCGAAGCGCTCACGTCGTACACCGACTGCTTCCGGTTCGGCACTCCGCCACACGGCGGTTTCGGCGCCGGGATCAACCGGATCCTGATGGTGCTGCTTGGGCTGGAAAGCATCCGTGACGCTATGTTCCTGTTCCGGGGACCGAATCGGCTCACGCCCTGAATCTGCGCGGGTGCCGGGACGACCGGCTGAGCCGGCTTGCCGGCGCCACGGCTCGTCACCCAGGCCTGCCCGAGCTTGCGAGCGACGACGAAACTCGACGGGGTCGCCGACGATACTGAGGAGAGGGTAATTGGCTTTGCGCGCGTACCGCGAGCTGCTCGGCACGCCTGGTGCTGTCCTCTTCGTGTCCGCCGGCTTCGTCGGTCGGCTGCCGATATCGATGCGCAGCCTCGGCTGCCTGCTCATGATCTCCATTCACACCGACTCGTACGGCCTCGCCGGCGTGGTCACCGCGGCGCTCACGCTGGCGCAGGCGGTTGCCGCCCCGGTGTTGGGGCGGGCCGCCGACCAGTTCGGGCAGCGGATCGTCATCGCCGTCTCGGTGCTCGTACACGCCTTCGGGCTGGTGGCGCTCGTGGCCCTGGCCAGCCGATCCGCCCCGGCATGGACGTTGATCTGTTCCGCCGCGCTCGTGGGGGCGTCGGCCCTGCCAATCGGCTCGCTGGTCCGGGCCCGGTGGACGGTGCTCGTCGATTCGGCCCGGGTGCCGACGGCGTACGCCGTCGAATCCATCCTCGACGAGGTCATCTACGTGGCCGGTCCGGTGCTGGTCACCGCCCTGGCGGTGGGCTGGTTCCCGACGGCCGGGCTGCTGTGCGCCCTGGCGCTCACCGTGGTCGGCTCGCTCGCGCTCGCCGTCCAGCGGCGCACCGAACCGCCGCGGGCGCCCCAGCAACGGCGGGCGAGTGCGGTCCGGGCCCGGGGCATGGGGGTCCTGCTCACCATCTACGTCGGCCTCGGGGTGTTTCTCGGTGCGGTCGACATCGCTGTGGTGTCGTTCAGTTCCGAGCGTGGCGCCACCGGTGCCGCGGGCGTACTGCTCGCGCTGTTCGCGGTCGGCAGCCTCGTCGCCGGGCTGGTGTACGGGTCGGTGCCGATCGACCGGATCACCTCCCGGCAACGCCTCGTGGGGTCGGCCGCCGCGCTGTGCGTGGTCGCCGTGCCGATGGTGTTCGCGGACACCGTGCCGGTATTGGCCGTCGGCGTCGCGCTCGCGGGTGTCGCCGTGTCACCGATCCTTATCTCCGGAAGTTCGCTGGCCGCGTCACTGGTGCCGCGCGCCACGGTGACCGAGGGGTTCGCCTGGCTGTCCAGCGCGGTGGCGGTCGGCCTGGCCGCCGGAGCTGCCGTCGGCGGCCAGGCGGTGGACGTGATCGACAGCACCGCCGCGTTCCTGCTCGCGGTGGTCGGTGGCGTCATCGGGGCAGTCGCGGCGGTTCTCGGGCGCCGTCGCCTCCGGCCCCGGTCCGCTCCGATCCCCGGCGCCGGCCCGGTCGTGGCCGCTGCCGCATCGACTTCACTCCACAGTCCCGACCATCCGTGATGGGTGCTGACGCGGACCCCGCACCGAGCAGGTCACGAAGGCACTACATCGAGAAGGTGGCCATTGCCGATCGCACGCCCCGGTCTTTCTGGGAGACCTGACGGGCGCAACCCCCGGCTGGCCGAGGGAGAGGCCGCCGTCGAGGTGGCGCTGGCGTGGAGCTTCCGGAGGCATGGCGGTCAAGACGGCATTCAGATGGCCGTTCGTATCACTGTCCCGGGAGCCACTGCGGTGATCGGGGTCGCCGCCTGACTCACATGCGGACGGGTTGCCGTGGAGGGTGCCGTCACCGCAGGGACAGGGTCCGTTGGCGAGTTGGGCAGGGCCGGTGCTGTCGAAGAGTAGTAACTCGTCGTGCTGTCCCAATACTAGGGTGACCACGGGATATAGTAGATGTACTATCAACCGTACAAGGAAACCTCGCGGAGGGCGTAGCTTATGGCGAGCGTGCAGAAACTGGAGGAGGCAGCGCCGACCGTCGGTCAACCCGATGGGACGGTCCCGGTCGAAGCCCACGACCTGTGTACGTGGTACGGGCAGGATGATGCCCTCGCCGGGGTTGTCGTCGGGCGCTCCGAGGTGCTGACCGGGGCGGCAGCGTCCTGCGAGGAGGCTCGGGCGTGAATCCGACGACCTACGCCGTACGCCTCGGGCTACGCCGAGGTGGGATCGAGTTCCGGCAGAGCCTGACGAACGTGGGTGACGTTGTCTATTGGTTGCTACTGGCGGCCGTATTCCTGACGGTCCTGTTCTTCCAACGCGACTCGACGGTCGAGGGGACTGATCTGTCGTTGGCCACCGTCGTGATGCCGAGCCTGCTCGGCGGCCTGCTCGCCTTCCAGGCGGTGGGCGGTGCCGCGTACTCCTTGGCGGCCGACCGGGAGGACGGCACGCTGCTCCGGGCCAAGACCATCCCGCAGGGTGTCCTCGGCTACCTGAGCGGACGGGTGCTCGGCCTGTCGGTGGGCACGCTGCCCCTGCTCGTCCTCATCCTGGTGCCCAGCCTGCTGCTGGTGGATGGGCTGGCATCTCTGCACGTCAGCAGCTGGCTCACCCTGCTCTGGGTGTTCGTGCTCGGGCTGCTGGCCACCATGCCGCTGGGCATCATCGTCGGGTCGCTGGTGAAGGGGCCCCGGGCGGCGAACACCTGGGTCACCTTCCCCACGATGGCCCTGGCCGGCATCTCCGGCATCCTCTATCCGATCCAGAGCCTGCCGGTCTGGGTGCAGCACATCGCTCAGGTGTTTCCGGTCTATTGGCTCGGGCTCGGCACCCGGTCGGTCTTCCTGCCCGACTCGGCCGCCGCGGTGGAGATCACGGGCAGTTGGCGACAGTGGGAAACGGCGGGGGTGCTGACTGCCTGGGCCTTCATCGGCCTCTTGCTGGCGCCGATCGTGTTAAGCCGCGCCGCACGCCGTGAGTCAGGTTCGAAGATGCAGGACCGCAAGCTGGAAGCCATGAAACGCGTCGGCTGAGCACCGGTGACGCTAGCGGGCCGCGGTGGCGGCACTACCCGCCGAACTGCGGCTCCGCGTGCGGTCGCCCCTTCAGCTCGTGGAAGCCCGCCACTCCGGCGACCAGCACCGCGCCGTCGAAGAGCCGGCCCGCCTCCTCGCCCCGCGGGATCCGCGAGATTACGGGTCCGAAGAAGGTGACCCGGTTCCCGTCCGTATCGTCGGCGGCGATGATCGGGGTTCCGATATGGTCGCCGGCCAGGGCGATGCCCGCCGCGTGCGACGCCCGGACCGCCTCGTCGAACTCGCTCGTCCCGGCCGCTGCGGCCAGGTCCGCCGGGAGGCCGGCGTCGGCCAGGACGTCGCCGAACTCGGCCCACTCGCCGCCCACGTGGACCCGCTTTCCGTATGCGGTGAAGAAGCGGGCCAGTCCGTCCGGGCCGTGCCGCTGCTCGACGGCCACGCAGACGCGCACCGGGCCCCACAGGTAGCCCTCGGGATCACCCTCCGGGTCGACCTCTCGGTGTTCGTTGAGTACGGAGAGGCTCATCACGTGCCAGCGGATCTCCAGCGGCCGTACCGTCGCCGCCTCGACGATCCATCGCGACGTGATCCAGGTGTACGGGCAGCTCGGGTCGAACCAGAAGTCCACCGACCGATCCATCGCCAGGCACCCCTCCTTCGCGTCGCTGTACCGCACCCTCAGCCACCGTACGCGCGACGCGGTATGGACCAGGGCTCGAGCACGGAGGTTCGATCACCGGTTCGTTGTCTCGTAGCTGACCGGTCGCGGCCAACACCGGGCCCTGTCAATCCCTGAGCTGCTGATCGGCGCAACCGCCGAAGAGGCCGGATTGACTGCTCTGGCCGTCGACAAGGACCTCGACCTCATCGCCACGCGCACCGACCAGCCGATCGAAACCCTGCCCGGTTGAGCCGGTGGCCCGGGCACGTTCAACGCGAGACGGGGCCTGCCGGCATTGCGTCGGCTGCTCAACTCCCCGGCCCGGGTAGGTGCCCGGTCGGTGCTACCGACTGCCCCCGCGATCGATTGGGGTGTGGGAGCGGGCCCGCCCACCCGTTTCGGTCGGTGTGTGTCTGGGCAGGCGGGTGGGCTGGATGGCGGTGTGCAGGTCTGCACCGGCTGCCCGGCGAGAAGGGACGGGTGCGCAGCCGAGTCGGAAACTCCACATCACGCTGATGACTTCTCCTCGTGACCAGATGCAAGATATCGCTCGACGGCGTCCATCCTGGCCGTTATGGCGCTCGATTTATATTGGTGGTAGTCCATTTTAATGACTGTGCTGACCCGCGGCGATCGCACTGCTACCGCATCGACTGCGTTTTTGATCACCTCGAACACCTGATCCCAGGTTTCGCCCTCGATCAGGGTAAACATCGCATCGGTGTGGTTCGGTAGACCCGACTCACGGACCACTCGTACGGCTTCAGCCACAAGCTCACCGATGTCTTCGCCGACGCCGAGTGGAGTGACCGAGAACGCGACCAGAACGGGCATAGCTGCACCCTCCAAGACCTGGCGAAGCTGGCCTGCTCAGCCTATCTGCAGGGAGCCGGTGGGGAAGCTGAAGCGCAGACTGAATGCTTCGTCATGCTGTTCTCACCTCGTCGTTCTCCTGCGCGCCAGCGAGAGGTGAGACGACGGGGTCCGTGGACTGCAGGCCCTTGATGAGGAGCCAGCCGCCAGCGGTGATTTCGAAGGCGAGCATCGGCAGCCACAGCAGTATTCCGGCGCCGTCGGCGGTGACGGCGCCGGCGGCGCTTTGCACGGGGACGCTGACGGCGAGCAGCAGCGATGCGAGCAGGCCGAGGCTGGCCAGCGGTCGGGGGATCGCGCGGGACCGCAGCAGTAGGTAGGCGAACACGGCACTGCCGACGGCGAAGAAGCAGGCGCCGACGTTCGTGCTCCACGCGGCGATGTCGACCGTCGCCGCGCCCAGCTCCCGGGCAGTGTCTGTTTGTTGCCGGCTGAGCGACAGGAGCAGCATGGCACCGAGGATCTGCACCGCGTAGAGTCCCGACTCCACCGCCCGACAGGCCAGGGCGAAAGCGGCCAGGGACGGGTCCTGTCGCCGGGTGATGGCGTGCAGCATGGCGGCCAGACCCAGCGTGGCGACGCCGGCGACGGCCAGCAGCACGATGCTGAGCCGTAGCCCGGACGGGTTTGTGGCGATGTCGTCGAGCCGTTCCGCGATGCCGCCGGCGCCGCTGCCGGCAGCCGAACTGGCCAGGACGACCGCGATAACCAGTAGGAAAAGGGCACCGGCGAGGCGGGCGGCGGACCGTTCGGACATCATTCCTCCAGCAGTATCGTGGCAACCCCGGGTCGGGCTGCGGCAGGTTCGAGCGGCGGGCGGCGACCTGCGTCCCGCGATCGAGGTGGACCGATCGTGCCGGGCAGACGTTGGGCCGGCGTTGTGCGGGCGTGGCGAAAATGTTGAGCTGCGGGTCGGGGCGGGTATCGGACGCGGGAGTGGCTATGGCAGGGCCGGCGGTACGCATACGGTTGCTCGGCGGGGTCGAGGTGGTGGACGGGAACGGCGCCGCCGTCGACATCGGGGCGGGGAAGTGCCGTGCGCTGCTGGCGGCCCTGGCGTTGCAGCCCGGCGTGGCGGTTCCGGACTGGCGGCTGATCGATCTGCTGTGGGGCGAGCAACCACCCCGGACCGCCGTCCGAACCCTGCAGTCGTACATCGCTCGGCTGCGGGGAGGTCTGGGCGCGACGAGGATTGTGCGCTCGGGTGCCGCGTACCGTCTCGATGTGCCCGCCGATGCAGTCGATGTGATCCGGTTCGGCCGGCGGGTCGAGGCCGGCGACCTCGCCGGGGCGCTCGCCGAGTGGACCGGCGAGCCACTGGCCGGGGTGCCGGTGCCCGGCCTGGCTGCGGCCGTGGACGGCCTGGTCGAGCGGTGGCTCGGCGCGGTCGAGGCCGATCTCGCCGCCCGGGTGGACGCGGACGCGGCAGCGACCGTGGGGCCGTTGACTGAGCTGAGCGCGCGGTATCCGTTCCGGGAGGGCATCTGGGCGCTGCTGATGACGGCGCTGTACCGGGTGGGCCGGCAGGGCGACGCGCTGGCCGCGTACCGCACTGCCCGTCAACGGCTGGTTGAGCACCTGGGTGTGGAGCCCGGGCCGCGCTTGCGCCGCCTGGAGGTGGCGATTCTTGGCCAGGACCACCGCATCGGCGGCGAGCGGCGGCCCGAGTCGATCGACCGGTTGCCCCGGCGCGCCGTGCGACTGCTTGGCCGCGACGGTGACCTCGACCTCATCGGCCAGGCGTTGGCCGAGAGCCCGGTGGTCACCCTGGTCGGGCCGGGCGGCATCGGCAAGACCGCGCTCGCCGTCGCGGCCGCCCAACGCGTCCGGCTGGAGCACGGCGCCTGGCTGGTCGACCTGACCGAGATCACGGCCGACCAGGATGTCCCCCAAGCCGTCGCCGCGGCGGTACCCGTCGAGGAGGGCCCGGGCCGGTCGCTGGTTGAGTCCATTGTGCTGGCCTTGAGGTCACTCCGGGCGCTGCTGGTGCTCGACAACTGCGAACACGTCGTGGACGGTGCGGCCCGTCTGGCCCAGGCCGTCGCTGACGGCTGCCCGCAGGTGCGGGTGCTGGCCACGGCGCGGGAGCCGCTCGGTCTCCGCCATGGTCACGAACGGCTGGTCGCCGTGCCACCGTTGCCCGCGGCCGGGGCCGGCGCCGACCTGTTCACCGACCGTGCGAACGCGCTGACCGCCGCGGGCACGATGGATGCCGCGCGGGAGGTGATTGAGGAGATCTGCGGCTGCCTCGACGGGCTTCCCCTCGCCATCGAGCTGGCCGCCGCCCACACCGTCAGTCACACCCCGCAGGAGATCCGCGAGCGTCTCGACGATCAGCTCGGTCTGCTGGTCGGCGGGCGGCGGACCGGGGCGGACCGGCACCGCACCATGCGCGCCACGATCCAATGGTCCTACCGGCTGCTCACTGCGGCCGAACGGGACCTGCTGCAACGGCTGTCGGTGTGCATCGGCCCCGTCGACCGGGCCGGAGCTGCGGCCGTCGCCGCCGGCAGCGGCCTGGATGTCAACGACGTGCTGCACCGCCTCGTGCAGCGCTCGATGGTGGCCGCCGAACCCGGCCCGTTCGGCCAGCGGTTCAGGTTGCTGGAACCAGTCCGCCAGTTCGCCGCCGAACACCTCGCCGCAGGACCGGCGGCCGCACCCGCCCGGGCCGCGCACACCCGATACGTGCGGGAACGGGTGACCTCGCTGCACGGCCAGCTCACCGGAGCCGCCGAAGTCCAGGGGGTCGCCCGGCTGGACGAGCTGTGGCCCAACCTGCGCGTGGCGGTTGATCGGGCTTTTGCCTGCGGCGACTACCGCCTCGCCCATGACCTGTTCCGCCCGATCTGCACCGAGGCCGCCCGGCGGCACCGGCACGAGATCGGGCAGTGGGCCCAACGCCTCCTCGAACAGGCACCGCCCGAGGACCGGCCGCGGGTCGAGGACCGGCCGCGGATCGTGGCCGGCCTGATCGCCGCCGCGTCCCGCTATCACGTCCGTCAGGACCCGGCCGGGTTCGACACCCTGGTCAGGCAGCACTGCGAACCGGACGACCCGGTAGCCCGGCACCTGCGGGCCAACGTCCACGACGACTACGCCGCGCAGATACACACAGCGCCGCCGGCGTTGGCCGAGCTGCGCCGGCTCGGGGCCGACGATCTCGCCGCGCAGGTCGAGGTCGACCTCGGCGTAGCCCTGGTCTTTCAGGGACAGTACGCACGCGGAGAGGCCCAGCTCACCCCGCTCGTGGACCGGTTCCGTAGCCACGGCCCGCCGACCCTGCTGCACTGGACGCTGATGCTGCTCGGCTTCTCCGCCGCCTTCCAAGGCCGACGGACGGCCGCGGACACGTTGTTCGACCAGGCGCTCGACGTGCCGCTGCCGGCACGCACCCACTCGCCGAACCAGCCGGTGCGCACCCAGGCGCTGTTCCGGCGCGGGGACCACAGAGCCGCCTATCAGCTACTCCGTGCCCACGTCGAAGAACTGCTCGAGGCCGACAACATGCACGCCGCCTGCGTGGTCATGGTCGGCTTCGTCACGATGATGACGGCAGTGGCACGCTTCGCCGACGGGGCCCGCATCCTGGCCTTCCTCGACACCACCGGCGCGCTCGACAACGCCGCCTGGGCGGCCATGGTCGCCGACGCCCGGGACAAACTCGCCACCGTCGCCCCCATCCCGAACACGACCGCGATCGCCGATTACCGGCAAGCCCTCGCCACGATCGGCAACACCCTTGACGACCTACTTTGTCGCACAGACCAGCCTCGCCAGGTGCTGAGGGCTCCACAACAGGTGGACCACTTTCCGGGGCCCAGTCGGCCCTCCGACACACTAATTTCATCGGGGGAGTAATAGGTGCGCCACTCCACGACCGCGCCGATCGCGGCGCTCCTCGCCGGGTATCGGCCCCGGAACGCCACGGAGGCCTCCGATGTGGTGCGGCTTACCGAGCTCCTGACCTCTGGTGACCCGTGGTCGCGCGACCTCCCGCTGCATGTCACCGCCTCAGCGCTGGTGGTCCACCCGCCGACGCGGCGGGTCCTGCTGCGCTGGCATGCCCGCATGCAGTCGTGGCTGCAGATCGGCGGGCACGGCGACCCCGGTGAGTACGACCCGATCGCAGTCGTGCTGCGCGAGGGACGGGAGGAGACCCACCTCGACGACCTGGTGTGCTGGCCGGATGCCGTGGTACGCCAGGTCGCGGTCCTGCCGGTGCCAGCCAGCCCGAACGAAACCGCTCACGAGCACGCCGACCTGCGTTTCGTGCTGGCTACCGAGACACCTGAGCGGGCCCGGCCGGAGAGCCCGACCGCCACGCTGCGTTGGCTGAGCCTGCCCGAGGCACATGCCAAGACCACCGAGCCGAACCTGCGCGACTTGCTCGCTCGGGTGGCGGAACTCTTCGACCAGTAAGGCCGCCAGCGGCGAAACTGGCGGGTGCGGTGTCCGGGGCCGGATCGATCCATCCACCACTTTATGCCTGAAAGACAGTCACGTAAGCACTGTCCCGCCCGGAAGACCGCGCGAGCCTGGACCATCGCCGTTATGGCCGTGACCGGATTTCCGGCCACGGCCAGCAGATCGGCATCGTAGCCGACCGCCACCCGCCCTTTGCGGTGGCCGAGGCGGCATGCCTGTGCGGCCAGCGAGGTCACTGAAGCCAAGGCCTCGGCGTTGGTGCCGACCTGGCTGGCGAAGTATCCGACGTCGCTCGGAAGGATGTCGTGGGGCTTGTGCGGGTTGATTCCCCGCGTCGGTGCAGCAGACGACGCGAACGCCACGGCGACGCAGGTACGCCTGATTCTCCCAGTCGGGCGCGACGGTCCGGAGCACCTCCTCGGGCATCCCGTCTCTGGGCCGCACGACCGTGCACCCGACGAAGATCCCGGCCGCGGCGATCGCGTCGACCGTCACCGGATCGAGTCTCACCCCGTCGGCGGTCTTGAACGTGCAGTGCTCGATGCCGTCAACCCCGACCGCGACGGCGTCGGTGATCCCCTGGTCGCGTGGGCATGGGCGCTTACCGGCAGGCCCCGGTCGTGGCCGGACCGAGTGACCGCGCGTAGTTCGTCGAGGGTGTACTGCGCCGCGGCGGCGTGCGAGCCGCTGGTACTCATCCCACCCGTCGCCATGATCTTGAGGAGATCGGTGCCGTGGCCGGCGCGGGCGTGAGCAGCCGCGACCAGTTGATCCGTGGCGTCGTCGTCAAGCCCATCGGTCAGTCCGATCGGCTCGGATGCCGGCGAACGGATCCCGTTCCGGGACCGGGATTGTGGGCTGTCCACCAGGACGGGCATGCATCACGGGGTCTCCAGACAAAGATCGAGGTAGCGCAGGGTGGTGTATGTGAGGTAGGAGGGCCAGGGGTCGTCGTCGATTCTGGTCCGGTCTCGCCATCCGTCCCACGTCGTCTCGCCCGTGCGGATCCCAGCCAGGAACCGGGCCGTGCCCGGCGACGCCACAGCCGCGACCTCCTCGATCGCCCGGGTCGCCACCCGCAGCGCATCGTGTCGCGGGCCATCCGAGTCCGCCGGCCAGTCCACCCCGGCCAGCGTCGCCTCAGCCACGCCTGCTTCCGCCGCCCACCGATGGAGAACACCGGCGACGATGCTCCACAGGGGGAAGGGAGTGGGTGGCCGAGCGGCAGTAGCCGACAGCCCAGCCTCATCGAAGACAGGACCGTCGTCGAAGAGGACGCGGGACTCCCTCCGGACGCTCGCCGGGTCGTCCGCGGAGTGCACCAGATTGAAGATGGGGTTCAACGCACCGAGATCTGCCCGCATCGTGCCGGGCTGCGCCCGGGACGGACGGAAGTCGCCCTTGAGGCGCCCGGACACGACGCTCGCCGCCGGCAGGTCTCCGACCGGACCGTGCAGGAGGAGGCTCTGCACCGGCCCCAGGGTGTACAGGACGGCGTTGAGCTGCCAGTCGAGCCGACCACCCCTGCGGGTTGTGCGGTAGAGGTTGGCCCGGCGCTCCGCGGAGAGCAGGAATTGTCGGAATCCGACCAGCTCGAACCCCCTGTCGGTCAGCCAGCGCAGTATCGGGCCGGTCAGCTGCTGCCGGACCGCGTCAGGCTTCAGCATGACCAGTGCTAGCCGGTCGCCGTCCACGCACCTACTCCTGAACCTTGTCCACTCTCAATCGTGGCCCGCACCGTCGTGCAGGAAACGGGGGGTTGTGCCGCTGCATGCTCCTCCAAGGAGTGAGACATTAGGGCAAGGGATTGTGTTTCGCAAAGTAATACGTGCTAAGTGGCAAATCTGATTCGCACGGAATGGTGATCGATCCTCATTGGGTGGTGCATTTCCGAAGACGGGCCGTTGAGGCGTGGGTGCCGGCCCACCAGGCGGCACGGGCCACCACGGTGTTATCGCGCAGGGGCAAACCAGGTCCACTCCGGGCGGTACCGGCTGACTGCGGCCATGTCGGCGTGAGTGTCGCGGAACGCGGCGAACCCGACGAGTCCGGGATCGGGCTGGGATTCGAAGAGATCCTCCTCGCCCGCGGTGAGG
>NZ_JBXEDG010000011.1:0-53136 GCF_056820975.1 Salinispora sp. CH2A1_6 | reverse complement strand
TACACCGCCGCGAGTCGGTGAGGCGTGGCGGGATGGATTGCGGGTACAGGGCGAAGGCAGCGGGAGCACCAGCGACGGTGAAAGGTGGTGCCAGCGTAGTGAAGTTCCTGGCGATAGCGACCTACACCACCCAGGGTGTCAGCGGACTGGGCAAGGAGGGAGGGACACGGCGGGCTGAGGTGGTCCGGGCGCTCATCGAGAACTCCGGCGGACAGGTGGAGTCGCTGTACTTCTCGTTCGGTGAGCACGACGTGTACGTCTTGTGCGATCTGCGGGACAACGTGGTCGCGGCCGCGCTCAGCATCGCCGTCCGCGCGGCCGGCGGTGGGGAGACAATCATGGTGCCGCTGTTGACTCCGGAGGAGCTGGACGAGGCAGTGAAACTCCCGGTCACCTACCAGGCGCCCGGCCGGGCGGGGTGAGGCCGGGCAGCACACCCTGCCTCGCCCCGGCTCCGCTGGCGAAGGTGGTGTTGGCAGCTACCTGGTTGACCAGCGCGGGAACCGCCCTCACTTCAGGTGCGGCGTGCGCGTGGGTGAGTCACATCCTTGCTGAGGACGGTGGTTCCGTCCGGGCTGGCGAGCGAATCCGGGTGGTACCCCTCGCTGTGATAAAGGTCGAGGTTCCGCAGACTCTTGGCTCCGGTCGCCAGGAGGATGCGATCGCAATCGGAGGTGGCGTCGGCCTCGGCGGTGCGCAGCAGCCACCGGCCCAGCCCTTGGCCGCGTAGGTCGGGCACGACGGCGAGTCGACCTACGTGCCAGTCGGTATCGAGGCGGCGGGCGCGCACCATCCCCAGGAGGCGGCCGTCCCGCCACAGACCCGTGGTGTGCCACGCCGCGAGCCATTCGCGTACCTGTTCCGGCGACTCGTGTAGGGCGGGTATGTCCATGGTCCCGTTGGCGAGGGCCTCGTCCACCCAGCAGCACCGCTGCAGTACCGTCACCTCAGGTTCGTCGTCGCCGCTCAGCCGTCTGACGTAGGACCCTGGCAGCGGTCCGGATCGGCTGTCGACCCGTGCGTGTTCACGCAGGGGCCGCAGGGCGTTTGCGACCCGGACCAGTTCGTCCAGTAGGCCGAGGCCTGCCCGGTCGCGAGCCGCGTCGGGTAGTAGTCGTCCATCCGTCGTTGCGTCGGTGAGACGGATCGCGACGGTGGCACCCAACGGAACCAGACGCAGCGTGGTCACCACCTGCTTGGCGTGCTGAACCGATCGGGTGCCCGCCGACGTGTTGCCGTAGCTGACAAAACCGATCGGCTTCCACGCCCATTCGCGGCGGAGATAGTCCAGCGCGTTTTTCAGGGTCGCCGGCATCCCGTAGTTGTACTCCGGGGTGATCGCGATGAACCCATCCGCCGGGTCAACGATCGAGCTCCAGCGCCGTGTGTGCTCATGCTGGTAGCTGCCCGACGACGGGTGTTCCTCCTCGTCAAGAAACGGCAGGTTCAACTCGCCGAGCGCCACCGGCATCAGCTCGACGCCGAGCTCCGCGGCGCGTGCGGAGATCGCTTCGGCCAGCCACTGGCCTACCTGGGGACCGAGAGCGCCGGGGCGGGTGCTGCAGATCAGCAGAAGAACGCGAACCGGTTTAGTTGACATGGAAACGAAGTGTAGATGTTAGCTTGATTACATGTCAACTAATCTGTCGACCGGAACCCCGCGCTGGTTGAACCCGGATCAGGAACGCGCCTGGCGGGCGTTCCTGCGCATCACGGTCGCCGTCCAAGCCGGCACGGCGCGCGACCTGGCCGCGATCGGGCTCTCCGAACCTGACTACGAAGTACTGAGCACCCTGTCGGAACGCCCCGGCCACACCAGCACCCTGGGGGAGCAGGCCGACAAGATGGGCTGGTCACGCAGCCGACTGTCCCGGCACGCCACCCGGATGGCGGCGCGTGGTCTCCTGAAACGCACACCCGACCCGAACGACGGCCGGGGCTGCTTCCTGGTGCTCACCGCGCAGGGACTGACGGCGCTCGAAGACGCCGCACCGGCCCACGTCGAGTCGGTACGACGCCACTTCATCGACCGGCTCACCCCCGCAGACCTCATCGCCATCGAACAGATCGCCGGCAGGCTGGAGGAGCCCCAAGTAGCGAAGACCGACCCGGCGACGTGACAATCCGCCGGTAGCTCCATCCAGGCGTCCATGGGGTCGCGGTTTGACCGCATAGCCCGAACTCCGATTAGGTTAGGCTGTGCTAACTGCTGACTCCACGCCGACGCCGCGCGCTCCGGCAGAACCCGACGATCGGCGGGCGTTGGGATGGTCGCCGTGGCGGACGGTGATCGGCTTCGGGGTGGTGAGCCTGGCCGCCGACATGGTGTACGAGGGCGCTCGATCGGTGTACGGGCCGCTACTGGCATCGTTGGGTGCGTCCGCACTGATCGTCGGTTTGATCACCGGTGCTGGTGAGGCGGCCGCGCTGGCGCTGCGGCTGGTGTCGGGGCCGCTGGCCGACCGGACCCGCCGCTACTGGACGTTGACGACCGCCGGTTACGCGCTGACGGCGGTGTGCGTGCCGCTGTTGGCGGTGACCCCGCGGTTGGGTGCCGCGGGGCTGGTGACGGCCGCGGTGCTGATCGTGGGTGAACGGCTGGGTAAGGCCGTGCGCTCCCCAGCGAAGTCGGTGCTGCTGGCGGACGCCGCCGGCGCGGTGGGGATGGGCCGTGGAATGGGCGTCCACAAGGCCCTGGACCAGGTCGGGGCATTCGCCGGCCCGCTGCTGTTGGCAGCACTCACCACCGCCGCCGGCGGGCTCCTGTGGCCGGGGCTGGCCGGGCTGGCGGTGCCGGGGGCGCTGGCGATGGTCCTGCTCGTACTCCTGCGCCGCAGAGCCGGCCGCGCGCACCCGCGTGACGGTGCCGTCGGCAACCGGGACGAGCGCGATGACCCGGCCGGGAGTGCCTCGCTGCCGGCGTCCTTCGGCTGGTTCGCGGTGGCCTGCGCCCTGTGCACCGCGGGGCTGATGACCTTCGGGTTGATCGGGTTCCACCTGGCACAGACCGGTCTGGTGCCGGCGGCGGGGGTGCCGCTGCTGTACGCGGCGGCGATGGCGGCGGCAGCCGTGGCCGCGCTCGCCACCGGTGCGGCCTACGACCGCATCGGCGCCCGGGTCCTGCTGGTCCTGCCCGTTCTGGTAGCCGTGGTACCCCCGTTGGCGTTCACCTCCGGCCTGGCGGTGGCCGCCGGCGGGGTCCTGGTGTGGGGCGCCGCGCTGGGGGTGCAGGACTCCACCGTGAAGGCATTCGTGGCCGACCTTGTGCCCCGGGCGCGCCGGGCCACCGCGTACGGCGTCTTCGCCGCCGTCCAGGCCGCCGGTGCGCTCGTCGGCGGTGTCACCGCCGGTGCTCTGTACGACTCTTCTCGGGCCGGGCTCTTCGCCGCGGTCGCCGCCGCGCAGGCCACCGCGATGCTCATCCTGGTCCGCGTGTTGACCCGTACCCGGCGCCGGTGACACCTCACCCGCCGACCCCGATCACACCAGCCGCGATGACCACGCCCGGACCGGGTCCGCGGAAGGGGGGTTAACCCCCGGCCCGGCCGGTGGCCTGCGGGATGGTGCTGCGCTTCGCGTTCGAGGACGCTCAAAGCGCAGCCGGCATCGCCGCCGGGTGCGCGCCGGGCGGACGGAGCAAGGCATGAGTACGATCACCGCACCTCACCGTGTGCAGACCGAGTGGCATCGGCCGCTGCTCGCGAACGCGGTCTTCATGTTCACCGTTGCCCTGGTTTCCGTCGGTGGCCTGCTCTTTGACGACCGGCACCTCGTCGGCGAACCGGTCTGGCTGAAACCGCTGAAGTTCGGGTTTGCCATGGGCGTGCACGCCCTCGTGCTGGCGTGGCTGCTCGGCAAGCTCCGCCGGGGCCGCCGCACCGGCTGGTGGCTCGGCACGGTCTTCGCGTTCGCCGGGGTGCTGGATGTGGGGGCCGTCGCCTACGCCGCCGCCAACGGCACCTTCAGTCACTTCAACGACAACACCGACCCGGTGGCCCGCACCGTACAGGCGTTGTTCTCCGTGGGCATCATGCCGCTGCTGCTGACCACCTTTTTCGTGGCGATCCTGCTGCTGGTCCAGCGCGTCGGCGACCGCGCGCTGACCCGGGCGCTGCGCGTCGGGCTGGGCCTGGCGCTCGCCAGCATGGTGGTGGCCCTGTGGCTGAGTGGCTCGGGGCAGACGTCACGGGTGGTGGCCGACGCCAACGGCCACCAGGTGTCCCTGATCGGCGCGCACGGCATCGGCGACCCCGACGGAAACGGAATGCCGGTCACCCGGTGGAGCACGACCGGTGGGGACCTGCGGGTTCCGCACTTCGTGGGAATGCACGCCATCCAGGGGCTACTGCTGCTCGCCGGGGCCCTGGCCACCGTCTCGGCCCGGCGGCCCCGGCTGCGCGACGAGCGGACCCGCGCCGACCTCGTCGGCGCCGCCGCCGTCGGCACTACCGGGGTGTTCGTGGTGTTCAGCTGGCAGGCCAGCCGGGGCCAGTCGGTCCTGCACCCCGACCTGGCGACTCTGACCGCGCTCGCCGCGGTCGCCGCGGTCACCCTCGCCGCGGTGACCGGGGCGCTCCTGCGGGCGCGCCTCCGACCGTTGCCCACCCCATCCTGAGAACCTTTCGCACATGCTCTCCTCCGAGGTGCCGGCGCGGCGCCGGTCGACACCAACGCCGGTGCTGCCCGTCGGCGCGGCTGACTTCACCGAGGCGTGGCTGGCCAACCGCCGGCTCAGCGAACACACCCGGCACGCCTACCGGCGGGATGTCGCAAGCTGGCTCAGCTGGTGCGCCGACGCCGACGCCGACCCGCTGCGGGCCACATTCCTGCACGTCAACGCCTATGCCCGGTGGTTGGAGTCGACGCCGAACGCCCGCAGCGGCAAGCCGCTGACGCCCGCCACGGTTGCCCGCAGGCTCTCCGCCCTGTCCAGCTGGTACGACTTTCTGGTCAAGCTGCGGGCGGTCGAGACCAATCCGGTGACCGGCGCGGATCGCCCGCACGTTGACCGCGACCACTCGGCGACCATCGGGCTCACCCCGGAGGAGGTCAACGCGCTGCTCACCGTCGCCGACCGCGCCACCGGCCCGACCGCTGCCCGCAACCGGGCTGCCGTGGCGCTGCTGGTCGACCTCGGGCTGCGAGTTGGTGAACTGGTGTCGTTGGACGTCGGCGACCTGGGCACCGAACGCGGCCACCAGAGTGTCCGCTTCACGGGTAAGGGTGGCCGGGCCCGGCGGCGGGCCCTCACCCCGAGCGCCTCGGCGGCGGTGCACGCCTACCTGGCGCTGCGCGCCAGCGCCGCGGGTGTGCCGGTGCACCTCTTGACCGGTGCGCTGCTGGTGACCTCGACCGGAGCCCGGCTGGACCGGCACTCCGTGTTCCGGCTGGTCCGCCGGCTGGCCCGGGAAGCTGGGATCCCGGGATGGGCGCGGCTGTCACCACACTCGCTGCGGCACTCCTTCGCCACCACCGCCCGCGCCGAGGGCGTGCCGTTGGAAGACGTGCAGGACGCGATGGGGCACGCCGACCCGCGTACGACCCGTCGCTATGACCGCGACCGGCACAACCTCGACCGGGACCCGGCGTACGCGATCTGGGCGGCCCGGTCCCGGCGCCGCGGCTGACCCGCCGGCACGGTCAGTCCAGCTGCGGCCGGACGTGGTGGCTGAAGTACGCCAGGTGATCAACATCGAACTGGTGTGGCGTCTGCAGATAGAGCCGGCTGATGCCCGCCTTGGCCAGCTCTCCGATCCGGTTGACCACCTGCGTCGGGGTGCCGACCAGCCCGTGCGCCATCATCTGCGGGGTGAAGAGCCCACCGACGGGTTCCGCCCGCCGGGCCACCTCGGCGGAGTCCCGGCCGCAGACGAGCAGGACCACAGCGGAGCGGCGAAGGCTCGACGGCACCCGACCGGCCTTCTCGCAGGCCGCGTCCACCCGCGCGCCCTGCTCCGCGATCTCCGTCAGGGTCGGGAAGGCATAGTTGAACTCGTCGGCGTGGCGGGCCGCCAAGCGGGGTGTCCGCGTCGGTCCGGTACCGCCGATGATGATCGGAGGACGCTGCTGGGCGGGTTTCGGTAACCCCGGCGCGTCGGCCAACCGGTAGTGCCGCCCATGATGGGTGAACAGCTCGCCTGGCGGGGTGTCCCACAGGCCGGTGACGATGTCCAGTTGTTCCTCGAAGCGGTCGAACCGTTCGCCGAGGGCGGGGTAGGGGACACCGTAGGCGCGGTGTTCCGGCTCGTGCCACCCGGTACCGAACCCGAAGTCGACCCGCCCGTTGCTCATCTGGTCAACCTGGGCGACCGTGACCGCCAACAATCCCGGCTGCCGGAACGTCGCCGAGGTCATCAACGACCCGAGCCGGATCCGTCGGGTTTCCCGGGCCAACGCACCCAGGGTGACCCAGGTGTCAGTGGGGCCGGGCAATCCCGCGGCACCTTCCATCGCCAGGTAGTGGTCCGAGCGGAAGAAGCCGTCAAGCCCGAACTCCTCCACCGCTTTGGCGGTGGCGGCGATCTCGTCGTAGCTCGCCCCCTGCTGCGGGTTGGTGAACACATGGCACTGCATGTGCCCAGTTTTCCTGCGGACCGGTCCGACTTTCGGCCCAACAGCCAACATCAGGTCCGGCCCCGACTGCTGGGTCACATTCCATAGGTGCGCAGGAGCCGGCGGGTCCGTTCCGCGATCGGGAACGGTTTGTCGGCGGGGCAGGGGTAGAGGTCCTGCTCGACGATGGCGAACATGTCGGTGTCGAGTCGTCGTGCGGCGGCCAGCACCGGTTCCAGCGCGGGGAGCCCGTTGGGCGGCTCGCACCACACCCCCCGGGCCACCGCGGTACCGAACGGCTCGTCCTTGGCGATAACGTCGGCGAGCACCGCGGGGTCGACCTGCTTGAGGTGCAGGTGGCCGACGCGCTCGCCACAGGTGTCGAGCAGCTTCACACTGTCTCCGCCGCAGTAGGCGTAGTGACCGATGTCCAGGCAGAGGGAGACCAGTTCCGGGTCCGTCGCGTCGAGGAAGCGGGTGACCGCCGGTTCGTTGTTGATGTGGGTGTAGGCGTGCGGGTGGAGCATGACGCGTAACCCGAAGGAGTCGCGGACCTGCCGGGCGAGCCGGTTGGTCAACACGGTGAGGTCCCGCCACTGCGCCGCCGTGAGGTGCGCTTCCTCGGTCGACTCGCCGGTCCACGGGTCGCGCCAGTAGCCTGGCATGATCACGATGCAGGACCCGCCCACCGCCCGTACGAGCGCCGCGGTCATCGCCACCCGGGGCCAGGTCTCCTGCCAGCCGCTGTGGCCCCGGTGCAGGGACGTCGAGAGGGTCGCCGCGGCGACCCGCAGGCCACGGAGGGCGGTTTCGCCGGCGAGCCGGGTCGGGTCGGTTGGCAGATACCCGTACGGGCCGAGTTCGATCCACTCGAAGCCGGCTCGGGCTACCTCGTCCAGGAAGCGTGGCCAGGGAACCTGCCGTGGATCGTTGGCGTACCACACCCCCCAGGAGTCCGGGGACGAACCGACCTGGATCCGGTGGTCCAGACCGTCCGACGGACTCATCGCCGACCACCACCCTTCTCGGCATCTGACCGCAGGTCGCCGGATTCCCACTGGTGCTGGTCCTCGACGGCGCGCCGCAGTTCGTCGGTCGTGACATCCCCCAGGTATGTCACCCGACCCACGCGGTCCGGTGTCGGGATGAGCTGCTGGCCACCACGGTGTCGGACAGCGTCGGACAGGGCGGCCACCAGCCGGTCCGTGTCGGTCATCGCGGGATGCCACACGTCCAGGCCGATTGAGCGGATCAGGCGCAGGATCCGGTCGCGGGCAAAACGCCCGATCAGCCCCCGCCGCCAGGCGATCATGCTGGTCCAGGCGATGTCCAGCGCCACCGCGTGACCGTGCGTCACGGTGGGCTCAAGCCCGGGCGAGATGTTGTGCCCGAGGTAGCTGGCCCGGGCTGTCTCGCGCTCGAACGGGTTGCGTTTCAGCTCCCGCATCATCCATGAGATCGACCGACTGAGGATCTCCTCGGAAGGGCCGTCGGCGCTTCGGAAGCGCTCTTCGGCGACCCGCGATCCATGCTCCTCGAGTAGCCGAAACAGGGCGCAGTCTCCGGCGACAGCGATCTTGATGATCTCCGCGAAGCCGTCCCTGATCTGGTGCTGCGGCAGCGTCTGGAAGAATCGGGCATCGGTCATCGACGACCGCGCGGGATGGTAGAGACCGGCCCGGTTCTTCCATCCCTCGCTCACGCCGCACTTCAGGGCGAACATCGAATCGATGGCGGACACGAGCGTCGTGCCGATGAAGTCCCACGACACGCCCCGCCGGTATTCGCCGGCCACCAGACCGAACACGTCGTGCAGCACGCCGCCACCGATAGCGATCGGCGGTTCGCCGAACCGGGCGACGCCGAAGGCGTTCATCTCGTCGGAGATCCGGTTCGCGGTGTCGCGGGTTTTGGCGTCCTCACCGCCCGGCAGCAGGCTCGGTGGGTTGTTCCACTCGAGTCGGTAGCGGTCCAGCAGCGAGGTGATCTCCTTCTGGTACAACCCCCACGCACTCTCGTCGACGGCCACGAAGCGTCGCCGGGAGTGGTTCAGATCGCCGAAGAGCTCCGGGTCGCCGCGTGGCGTGAGCTCCAGCAACCCGTCGTACAGTGCGGTCCTCCACTCGACGGGCCGGGAAACCTGCGCCTCCCACGTCCAGGATCGGGGCATGAACCCTGGTTCCCGCCGGGCTCGAAACCATGCCACCGCCGTCCGGACCTCGGCACACCGGGCCAGCAGGTCACGCAGACCACGACCGCCTCAGAAACCGGTGATCTCCGTCATCCGGACCGGTCGCCGCTCTCGCTGCGACCGCCAGCACGCCTCCGCGACCCGAAGTGCCTCCACTGCCTCCCGCCCATCACACGGGTTCTCCAGATCTCCACGGGCGACCTGGAGAAAGGTGTCGATCTCGGCTTCGAAAGCCGGCGCGAAGCGCTCCAGGAAACTTTGTACGGGATCCGCCGACGGGAACGTGGCCTCCGGCTCGACGGAGGTCAACGGCGTGTGCCGGTCGAGCCCGATAGCGATGGTGTCCGCATCCCCGCACACCTCCATGCGCACGTCGTAGCCGGCCCCGTTGCACCGGGCCGCGCTGGTGGCGGCGAGCGTCCCGTCGTCCAGCGTCAGCAGCGCCATCGCGGTGTCGAGTTCCCCCAGTTCGGCGAAGATCTGCGGCCCAGCGTCCGAGCCGCACGCGTATACCTCGGCGACCTCCCGGCCGGTGATCCACCGCAGCAGGTCGAAGTCGTGGATCAGCGCGTCCCAGAAGATGCCGCCGGAGGCCGACAGGTAGGTGGCCGGTGGGGGATCGGGCTCTGCGCCAACAGAACGAATAGTGTGCAACCGACCGAGTCGCCCGGAACGTACCAGCTCCCGGCCGGCCCGAAAGCCCGCGTCGAACCGGCGCATGAGGCCGATCTGTAAAGTCACGCCCTCGGCCTGCACCTCATGCACGGTCTGTATCGACTCGGACAGGTCCGCGGCGACGGGCTTCTCGCAGAACACGGGCAGACCCGCCCGTGCCGCCTGCCGGATCAACTCGGCGTGCGCGGCGGTGTTGGCGGCGATGACGACCGCCTCCGTCGAGGAGGTGAACACCTCATCGACCGAGTCCGCCGCGCTGGCATCGAGGCGCTGCGCCACCTCCTGGGCACGCCGCCGGTCCGAGTCGGCGACCACCAGTGAGGTGACATCGGCGTGGCGGCGAAGGTTGGCGGCGTGGATGGCGCCCATCCGGCCCACCCCGATAACGGCAATACGCATACCGCAATTATGGAAATACTTCCGCTGTGCGTCGCGGTATTCCGCACCTCGCTCGGGGTCAGGTCTCTACCGTCGAAGGGTGTGAACGCCGAGCCACCGTGGATTCGACCGTCGCAGCCGCGACGGCCGCTCCGGTCCGGCCTGGTTGTCGCGGGCGCCCTGGTCCTGTTCTGCTGTGTGGGTGTCGCCGGGCTGGCCGCATGGAACCTGCAGGCGGTGACGCGCGCCGCCGGGCCGGTACGACACACCGCCGACGGCTTCCTGCGGCAGCTCACCACCGGCGACACCGACGGCGCCTACGACCAGCTCTGCGCCGACTCCCGCAGCCGGTGGAGCAGGATCGGCTTCAGCAGCTGGGTGCGAACCCCGCCGACCGTACAGGACTACGAGATCGTTGACGTCGCGGTCACCAGCCGCCGCGGCCGGCCGCAGGGCACCGTCACCGTACGGTTGACCCGCGACAGTGGCATCACCGAACAGCGGGACCTGTCCGTCATCACCGAGGACGGCGGCTGGCGGGTCTGCGGCGACCCGTACTGATCCACCCGACCCGAGGATGAGCCGGTCAGCCGGACGTGGCCGGCCCCAGATCGCCGGCGCGGTGGTGGCGCCGGCAGAGCACCTGGTAACGCACCTGGGCGGTCTCGGCCGTGTCGCCGACAACCACCTGCGCGCCCTCCCGCGCCACCCGTCCGTTGACCACGCGGGCGTTGAGCAGCCCCTCCCGCCCGCACCAGCAGAGCACCTCCACCTGGATCCGGGCCACCGAGTCCGCCAACTCGAACAGCCGCCGCGCGGCCGGGAACATCCGGGATCGGAAGTCGGTCGCCAGACCGAACGCATAGACGTCAACGTCGTCGTCGTCAACCAACTCGGCCAGCTGCTCGACCTGCTCGACCTGGTAGAAGCTGGCCTCGTCGCAGATCAGGTAGTCGACCCGGCCCCCCTCGGCCCGCCGGCTGCGGACCAGCGCGCGCAGGTCCAACTCGGCAGTGACCTCAACCGCCTCGTGCGCCAACCCGACGCGGGTGGTCACCCGCGGGCCCATCGACCGGTCGATGCGGGTGGTGACCAGGCCCCGCCGCCCCTGCCGGGCGTGGTTGTAGTTCATCTGCAACGCCATGGTGGACTTGCCGCAGTCCATCGGACCCCAGTAGAACCGCAGCGCCGCGGCGTGCAGCGGACGCCCGTGTCCGCCGGCGGACACGGGCGGTCCAGACGCGGACACGGGCGGTCCAGACGCGGGGACCGGGCAGGGTGAATCGGCGGGGGTGTGGTCGGTCACGGTCCGGCAGCCTAGCCCATCAACCGGCCGCGGCGGCGGCAGCGATCGGCGGCCTCACAGCACCCGCGGCGGGCGGTTCCCCGCGGCCGTGATCGCCCGACGCATCGGTACCGCCAGCAGCAGCACAAACCCGACCACGAAGAAGATCAGCAGCGAGACCAGGCCCACCCGGTAGGAGTTGGTCAGCTGAAACACCAGCCCGAAGGCGAGCGGTCCAAGCCAGCTGGTACCCCGGTCGCTGATCTCGTAGAAGCCGTAGTACTCACCCTCTTTACCGGCGGGGATGAGCTGGCTGAACAACGACCGGCTCAACGCCTGACTACCACCGAGCACCAGCCCGATGGCCGCGCCGAGCGCCATGAACGGCAGCGGCGCCTCGGCGGGCAGCCGGAACGCGGCGATCACCACCGCGATCCACAGCACCAGGCTCAACAAGACGGTCTTCCACGCGCCGATCCGCCGGGCGAGCGCGCCGAGCAGCAGCGCGCCGCCGAAGGCCAGGAACTGCACCAACAAAATGGTGATGATCAAGGTGCTCTGCGTCAGCCGTAGCTCTTCGGTGCCGTACTGGGAGGACAGGGTGATGACCGTCGCGATGCCGTCGTTGTAGACCAGGAACGCCAGCAGGAAGAACAGCGTCAACGGATACGCCCGCAGCTGCCGCAGGGTGCGCCCGAGCTGCCGGAAACCGTCGGTGAGCACGTTGCCGCCGCCGGTCAGCGCCGCGGCGGTGGGATGCTCGCGTAGCCAGCGCAGCGGCACCAGAGTGAACGCGGCCCACCACACGCCCGCCGACACGATCGACCAGCGGGCCAGGTCCAGAGTGCGCTGCGGGTTGCCCTCCTCGGTGAACGCGGTGACCACGGCCAGGTTGAGCGCCAGCAGCAGCCCCCCGCCGAGGTACCCCAGCGCCCATCCCCGGCTCGAGATACCGTCCCGGTCATCCGGGCCACCCAGCTGCGGCAGGAAGGAGTTGTAGACCACGATCGCGGCACCGAAGGCGATGTTGGCGACCAAGAACAACGCCCCGCCGAGCAGGTACCGCTCCCCGGTGACGAAGGCCATCGCGACAGTCGCACCGGCACCGACGTAGGCCGCGGCGGCGAGGAGCCGTTTCTTGTGCCGCGTCCGGTCGGCGACCGCACCGACAACCGGCAACACGAAGACGGTGAGCAGCACCGACAGCGAGATCAGATACGGGTAGTACGACCCGACGGCGACCTTGATCCCCAGCGGGTACACGTACCCGACGCAGCTGTCCGCACCGAGCTCACAGCCGGCCGCCTGCTCCGCCACGCTGGTGAGGAACGGACCGAGGAACACGGTGATGACGGTGGTCTGGAACGCCGAGTTCGCCCAGTCGTAGAAGTACCAACCGGTGCGTTCCCGGCGGCTGCTGCGCGGGCTGGGGGGAGTGTCGTCAACGATGGGGGCGGCGGTGGCGGACATGTCCGGATCTACCCTTGAACTCAGGCGGCCCAGTGGCCGCGGCTGCGGTAGACGTCGCGCAGCACGCCCACGTGATCGGTCATGATGCCATCCACCCCGAGGTCCAGTAACTCGTGCATCTCGGCGGGTTCGTCAACGGTCCAGACGTGCACCTGCAGGCCGAGGCGGTGGCAGTAGGCCAGAAACCGGCGGTCGGTGACCCGCAGCCGCCCGTACCGGACCGGCACCTGCGCGGCGACCACCGACTCCGGCAGCCGCACCCGCCGGCCGGTCAACGACGCCACCCGCAGTCGCGCCACCCCGCGCATGCCCAGACTGGTGGCGATGCGGCCCTGCGTCAGCGCCCGCATCCGGGCCAGCCGCGCGTCGCTGAAGGAGGCCAACAGCACCCGATCACCGGCGCCGGCGCGCTCGATGGCGGCGACCGCCGGTTCGACGCCGGTGCCGGCCTTGACGTCTACGTTGAACCGCACCTGCGGCCAGGCGTGCAGCACCTCATCCAGGCGGGGCACGACGGACGCCCCGCCGACACGCACCGTCGCCAGGTCGGTCCACCGCAGCTCGGCGATTCGCCCGGGGGAGCCGGTCACCCGGTGCAGCGTGGGGTCGTGGCAGACCACCGCGACGCCGTCGGCGGTGGCGTGCACATCGGTCTCGACGTACCGGTAGCCGAGGCCGACGGCCCGGGCAAACGCCGCAGCGGTGTTCTCGTCGCCCTCGGCAGCGCCACCACGGTGGGCGAATGCCAGTGGCGCTGGCGTGTCGAGGTAGGGGCAGGGGCCGGTCAGCACGCCGAGAAGTATGCCGGCCGAAGCGATCGTCAGGTAGTGGGCCAGCCCGAAAGCGGCGGGTGTCAGCTCCGACGGTGGGAGCGGCTGGTATCGACCGGCCGCCCGGGGTCAACGTGGCGGGGCCGGTCGGGCTCGTCGGGCCGAAGCGGGGCCAACGTGTCGGTGATCGCGTCAATGATCCGGTCGGTGGCCCGACGGGCCACGCCGGGCGCACCGGGCGCCAGGTCGGTGAGGTCGACCGGGGCGCCGAAGCGTACCCGGACCACCCGCCGGTGGGTGACGGTGCGGGCGAGCGCGCCCACCAGCCCTTTCGGGGCCCGGTAGGGGAGCACCTCGTGGGCGCCCCACTGCGCGACCGGAATCACGGGCACCCCGCAGCTCAGGGCGAGCCGGGCGACGCCGGTCTTGCCCCGCTCGGGCCAGAGCCCCGGATCCAGACCGATGCGGCCTTCCGGATAGACCAGGATGGTCGCGCCGCCGGCCAGGGCAGCGGCGGCCACCGTCATCGCCCCGGCCACGGTGCTGGCACCCCGGTCGACCCGGATGTGCCCGGCGTGCCGCATGGCGGCACCCACCAGCGGGGTACGGAACAGTCCGCCGGTGGCCATGATCCGCGGCGCGATCCGCACCGAGTGGCAGGCGGCGGCGAGCACGATCGGGTCGAACGGGCTTATGTGGTTGGCGGCCAGCAGCAGGGGGCCGGGGCGCAGGCGCTCCGGAATCTCGTCGGCCACCTCCAGCCGGGCCAGGGCGCCGACCACGACGCGGGCGAACGGTTGTGCGGTACGCCAGATCAGCGGCGCTCGCCATGCGGGGTGCCCAGTCTCCATCAGCGCTTCATGATCGCACGGGTGCACACCCCGCGGGGACGCAGACCCCCATGATCGAGGCCATCCGTCCCGGGGCCTCGGGCCCCCCGCCCCTGAGAATTCTTCTACGACCGACTGTAGTATCTACTACGCTTCGTAGTAAGTCTGTAGATCTGGGGGTCACAGGTGGACGCGTTAGACGTCGCCCGTTGGCAGTTCGGTGTCACCACCGTCTACCACTTCCTGTTCGTGCCACTAACCATCGGCCTGTCCGTCCTGGTCGCCATCCTGCAAACGCTGTGGCACCGAACCGGCGACGAGAAATACCTCAAACTCACCAAGTTCTACGGCAAGCTCTTCCTGATCAACTTTGCGATGGGTGTGGTCACCGGCATCGTGCAGGAATTCCAGTTCGGCATGAACTGGAGCGACTACTCCCGCTTCGTCGGCGATATCTTCGGCGCCCCCCTGGCCATCGAAGCCCTGGTCGCCTTCTTCCTCGAATCCACCTTCATCGGCCTCTGGATCTTCGGCTGGGACCGGCTCCCCAAACGTTTGCACCTGGCCACCATCTGGGCCGCCGCCATCGGCACCAACCTGTCGGCCTACTTCATCCTCGCCGCGAACTCGTTCATGCAAAACCCCGTCGGCTACCAGATCAACCCCGACACCGGCCGCGCCGAACTGACCGACTTCGTCGCCGTCCTGACCAACAAGGTAGCCCTGATCACCTTCCCGCACACCATCGCCGGCGCCTTCCTCGTAGCCGGCTCCCTCCTCGTCGCCGTCGCCCTGTGGCACCTGATCCGCAGGCCGGACTCCACGGACACCCCGGCCTACCGGTTCGCCGCCAAGTTCGGATCCTGGGTCACCCTGATCTCCGCCACCGCCGTCATGATCACCGGCGACATCCAAGGCAAGATCATGACCCAGGTGCAGCCCATGAAGATGGCCGCCGCCGAAGGCCTCTACGACACCGAGAGCCCCGCCTCCTTCTCCGTACTCACCGTCGGCAGCCTCGACGGCAGCCGCGAACTCTTCGCCCTGAAGATCCCCTACCTGCTGTCCTACCTGGGCACCGGTGACCCCAACGGCACCGTCAGCGGTATCAACGACCTCCAAGCCCAATACGCCGCCCAGTACGGCGCCGGCAGCTACACCCCGATCATCCCGATCACCTACTGGAGCTTCCGCCTCATGATCGGCTTCGGGCTGGCCGCCGCCGCGATCGCCCTGCTGGTGCTCTGGAGCCAACGCAAGGGCCGCACCCCCACCAGCCGCTGGCTACTCCGCGCCGGCCTGGTCATGCCCCTGCTACCACTCGCCGCGAACTCCTTCGGCTGGATCTTCACCGAGATGGGCCGCCAGCCCTGGATCGTCTTCGGCGAGATGCTCACCCGCGACGGCGTCTCCCGCAGCGTGTCGCTGGCCGAAGTCCTCACCTCGTTCACCGCCTTCACCCTCATCTACGCCGCCCTCGCCGTCATCGAATGCAAACTCCTCATCCGCTACGCCAAGGCCGGCGTACCCGACCTGACCCCCGACCCCGACCCTGACGACACCGACGACGCCGAGCGCCCGCTCGCCTTCGCCTACTGATCTGCGGAGCCCCCACATGGAACTCACCACCATCTGGTTTCTCCTCGTCGCCGTGCTGTTCACCGGCTACTTCATCCTCGAGGGCTTCGACTTCGGCGTCGGCATGCTCCTACCGGTCCTTGGCCGCGACGACCGCGAGCGCCGCGTCCTGATCAACACCATCGGCCCGGTCTGGGACGGCAACGAGGTCTGGCTAATCACCGCCGGCGGCGCCATGTTCGCTGCCTTCCCCGAGTGGTACGCCACCCTCTTCTCCGGCTTCTACCTACCACTACTGCTCATCCTGCTCGCCCTGATCGCCCGCGGCGTCGCCTTCGAATACCGCCACAAGCGCCCCGAAGCGTCCTGGAAACGCCGCTGGGACCACGCCATCTTCTTCGGATCCCTACTCCCCGCAATCCTCTGGGGAGTCGCGTTCGCCAACATCCTGCGCGGCGTACCCCTCACCGCCGACCACGAATACGCCGGCGGGTTCTTCAACCTCCTCAACCCCTACGCGCTCCTCGGCGGCCTCACCACCGCCGCCCTGTTCCTTACCCACGGCGCCGTGTTCATCGCCCTCAAAACCGTCGGCGACATCCGGGACCGGGCCGCCGCCCTCGCCGTCCGCGTCGGCGTCGGCACTGCCCTACTCGCCGTTGCGTTCCTCACCTGGAGCCTGACCATCCGCGCCAACACGGCCGCCATCGCCCTCGCCGTCGCCGCCGCCGTGGCCCTGCTCGGTGGCCTCGCCGCCGCCTACGCCCGGCGGGAAGGATGGGCCTTCATCGGCACCGCCGCCGCGATCGGCCTGGCCGTGGCGACCCTGTTCACCGCCCTGTTCCCGAACGTGCTGCCATCCACCCTGGACGCCGCCGGCACCCTCACCGCCACCAACGCCGCCTCCACCCCCTACACCCTGAAAATCATGACCTGGGTGGCGGTGATCTTCACCCCGATCGTGCTGGCCTACCAGGGCTGGACCTACTGGGTCTTCCGCAAGCGCATCGGCGTGGCCCACATCCCGCAACACTGACCCCACGCCCTTCCACAACGACGGTCGCCCGCCTCCCGGGTTTTGGGAGGTGGGCGACCGTCGTTGTGGCGCTCAGCCCGCCTCCCGAAGCTCCGCCAGCCGCGCCTCCACCTCCGCCAACTCCGAACGCAGCTTCTCCGCCTGCTGCTCCGCCTCGGCCCGTTCGGCGGCGAGGATCTGCTCCACCGCCTCCTGCACCCCCGACACATCCACTAGCCCGACCATCCGCAGCGCCTCCGCCGGCTTCACCACATACGGCCTGGCGAGCACCTTCGCCCCCTGCTGCGCCGCCACCGTCCACTCACCCTCGGCATACGCCAACGTCACCGTCAGCCCCGCCGGCCCCTTCGCCTTCGCCGCCTTCGCCGGCTTCACCGCCCGCCGCGCCGGCTTCACCGACTCCGCCGGCCGCGCCGAGGCGTCCTCCCCGACCGTCCGTGTCACCGCCGGCGGCGGCGTGTCCAACACAAACTCCGGCTCCGGCGCCACCGCAGGCTCCGCCGCCACCGGCTCCCCAGCCGGCCGCTCCGCCGACGGCGCCTTCCGCCCCGCCCCCCGCGGCGCCACCGCCACATCAACGGGGGAGAAGGGCAACTCGTCCCGCCCGAACCGCACCACCACGAACTCGTCAGAAACCGCCGGGTCGGTCACCGCCACGACCTGACCGACCTGCCCCGCCATCTGCCCGGCCGACGCGGTGAACACCACCTTCGGCTTCCGGCCCACGGCAACCGCCTCCCGGATACCCGCCACCTCCTCGGTGGACAAACCCTGCCCCGACATCACACCCCTCTTCCGTACACCTGTCCGACAGCAGTACTTGATACCAGCCGCCGCCCCACCAAGGTGCGCCACCCCATCACACCCCCGGGGTAGCCTCGCCCCACGCCCGCCCACACCAGGAGAGGCCCCCGTGAAACCCGTCACCGTCATCACCGGTGGTAGCCGCGGAATCGGCGCCGCCACCGCCCGCCGCCTCGCCCGCGCCGGCCACCACATCGCCTTCTCCTACCGACGCGACCACACCGCCGCCAACGCCGTCCTCGCCGAGCTACGCGCCACCGGAACCACCGCCATCGCCGTCCCCGCCGACACCCGCGACCCCGACCAACTCGCCACCCTGTTCACCGCCGCCGCCGACCTCGGCGACCTCACCGGCCTGGTCAACAACGCCGGCGTCACCAGCCCCATCGGCCCCTTCGTCGACCTCGACCCCACCGACCTACGCCACGTCGTCGACGTCAACCTCATCGGCTACATCCTCGCTGCCCAGCAGGCCGCCCGCCGGATGCCCGCCGGTGGCGCCATCGTCAACATCTCCTCCGCCGCCGCCACCCTCGGCTCACCCGGCGAATACGTCCACTACGCCGCCGTCAAAGCCGGCACCGACACCCTCACCCTTGGCCTGGCCAAAGAACTCGCCCCCCGCGGCATCCGCGTCAACGCCGTCGCCCCCGGTATCATCCGCACCGACATCCACATCCAATCCGGCCAGCCCGACCGAGCCGACCAGGCCGCCGCCCGCATCCCACTCGGACGCGCCGGTGAACCCGACGAGGTCGCCGCCGCCATCGCCTGGCTCCTCGGACCCGACGCCAGCTACACCACCGGCACCATCCTCCGCGTCGCCGGCGGCCTCTGACCCGCCACCAACCGGACCGTCAGCAACCAGCACCCAGACCCAGCCAGCACACACACCCGACCCAGGAGACCCGATGAGCACGGCCACCAGCCCGGTACACCAGCCAGCCGGGCCACACGTCGCCGACAGCCACGACCTGATCCGCGTACACGGCGCCCGCGAGAACAACCTCAAAGACATCAGCGTCGACATCCCCAAACGCCGGCTCACGGTCTTCACCGGCGTCTCCGGCTCCGGCAAGAGCTCCCTGGTCTTCGCCACCATCGCCGCCGAGTCCCAGCGGATGATCAACGAAACCTACAGCGCCTTCGTGCAGGGATTCATGCCATCGCTGTCCCGACCCGAGGTCGACCTCCTCGAAGGCCTGACCACCACCATCATCGTCGACCAGGAACGCATGGGCGCCAACCCACGCTCCACCGTCGGCACCGCCACCGACGCCAACGCCATGCTGCGCATCCTGTTCAGCCGGCTCGGCCAACCGCACCTCGGCCCGCCCAACGCGTACTCCTTCAACGTGCCCTCGGTGACCGCCAGCGGCGCGGTCACCCTCGAGCGCGGCGCGGCCCGCACAAAGACCGAAAAGGTCGCCTTCACCCGCGTCGGCGGCATGTGCCCCCGCTGCGAAGGCAGGGGTGCGGTCACCGACTTCAACCTGGCCGCCCTCTACGACGACACCCGCACCCTCAACGAAGGCGCGCTGACCATCCCCGGCTACAGCATGGAAGGCTGGTACGGCCGCATCCTGCGCGCCTGCGGCTTCTTCGACCCCGACAAGCCCATCGGCAAGTACACCCAGCAGGAGCTACACGACCTCCTCCACCGGGAACCCACCAAAATCAAGATCGACGGCATCAACCTGACCTACACCGGCCTGATCCCGAGCATCCAGAAATCCATGCTCGCCAAGGACGTGGACTCGCTCCAACCACACCTACGCGCCTTCGTACAACGCGCCGTCACCTTCACCACCTGCCCCGAGTGCGATGGCACCCGACTGGGCATCGAAGCCCGCTCCTCCAAGATCAACGGCAGGAGCATCGCCGACCTGTGCCACATGCAGATCAGCGACCTGGCCAGCTGGGTACGAGAGCTCGACGAACCGACCGTGGCCCCACTCCTGACCGGAATACGCCACCTCCTCGACTCCTTCACCGAGATCGGCCTCGGCTACCTCTCCCTCGACCGACCCACCGGAACCCTGTCCGGGGGAGAGACCCAACGCACCAAGATGATCCGCCACCTCGGCTCCGCACTCACCGACGTCACCTACGTCTTCGACGAACCCACCATCGGCCTGCACCCGCACGACATCCGCCGCATGAACGACCTGCTCCTACGCCTACGAGACAAGGGCAACACCGTCCTCGTCGTCGAACACAAACCAGAAACCATCGCCATCGCCGACCACATCGTCGATCTCGGACCCGGCGCCGGCGCCACCGGCGGCACCGTCTGCTTTGAAGGCACCCTGGACGGCCTACGCCACAGCGCCACCATCACCGGCCGACACCTGGACGACCGTGCCGCCCTCAAACCATCGGTACGCACACCCACCGACACCCTGCCAATCCGGGGCGCGATCACGCACAACCTCCGCAACCTCGACGTTGACCTCCCACTCGGCGTGCTCTGCGTCCTCACCGGAGTCGCCGGCTCCGGCAAGAGCTCCCTGATCCACGGATCCGTCGCCGGCCGTGACGGCGTCATCATGATCGATCAGAGCGCCATCCGCGGCTCCCGACGCAGCAACCCCGCCACCTACACCGGCCTACTCGACCCGATCCGGAAGGCCTTCGCCAAGGCCAACGGCGTCAAACCGGCCCTGTTCAGCGCCAACTCCGAGGGCGCCTGCCCCAGCTGCAACGGTGCCGGCAGCATCTACACCGAACTGGGCGTCATGGCCTCCGTCGAGTCCACCTGCGAGGAGTGCCAGGGCAAACGCTTCCAGACCTCCGTACTGGCGTACTCACTCGGCGGCCGAAACATCGCCGAAGTGCTCGCGATGCCGGTCACCGAGGCCCGAGAGTTCTTCGGCGCGGGCGAGGCGCGCACTCCGGCCGCCCACCGAATACTCGATCGACTCGCCGATGTCGGGCTGGGCTATCTCAGCCTCGGCCAACCACTCACCACCCTCTCCGGTGGCGAACGACAGCGACTGAAGCTCGCCACCCAGATGGGCGACAAGGGCGATATCTACATCCTGGACGAGCCGACCTCCGGTCTGCACCTCGCCGACGTCGAACAACTCCTCGGCCTACTCGACCGGCTGGTTGACGCCGGCCGGTCGGTCATCGTCATCGAGCACCACCAGGCGGTGATGGCCCACGCCGACTGGATCATCGACCTCGGACCCGGAGCCGGCCACGACGGCGGCCAGATCGTCTTCAACGGTACGCCGGCCGACCTGGTCACCAGCCGGAGCACCCGCACCGGCGAGCATCTCGCCGCCTACGTCAGCCCCTGAGCACCCGCCGGCGCTCGGGCGTCAGTTCGTCAGGTGCTGATGGGGACGCCGCACCGGCCAACTGGTAGCCGTCGTGTGGCGGCACGAGGAATTCGAGTTGGTCATTTTGGGGGAGTAGGCGATCATGGCGCGGTGAGTAAGTACGTTGTCGACCTGGCGGTGGGGGGGTCTACCGCGACTGCCCCTGGTTCTTGTCGATCGGGGTGGCGTCGTCGTGCCCGCACTGGAGACATCCCTGAACTCGATCCCAGGGATGTCTCCGTTGGCCCTGGTGACCTCAGTGTTTGAGACGCTCAGCGGCTGGTGTGGGAGTGCTTGCCGGCGCGGGTGACCGTAGGGTCGTGCCCATGCTCGAGTCACAGCGCGAACCCGTGCCGTTCAACGACGACAACGAGACGGATACGGCACTGGCGTTTCTGTCCTTCAGCCGGTCCTGCGTCCTGAAAAAGCTGGAAGGGCTGGACGAGGAGAAGTTGCGACGCCGCCTGGTGGCGTCCGATACGACAATGCTCGGGCTGGTCCAGCACCTGACCGGCGCCGAGCGGTACTGGTTCGGATACACAGTGGCCGGTGACCCCCAGTACGCCGACGCCAACATGGACATGGTGGTCGCTGAGGATCAGCCTGCCGAACAGGTCATTGCCGACTACCGCGCCGCGATGGCCGACAGCGACGTGCACATCCGCGCGGCTGGTGACCTCGACGTCCGTACGGCCCAGTCCGTGAACGAGGAGCCCCGTACGCTTCGCTGGGTACTGGCTCACATGACCAGCGAAACCACCCGGCACGCCGGACACGCCGACATCCTTCGCGAACTCATTGACGGCGTCACCGGCCGTTGATCGTGTGACGGTTACCAGCTGCCACAACCACTGGTCAGCCGGAACAACTAGCCCCGAGGCGCACCCCGCCTTCGGCAGGATCGCGAAGGCCTTAGCGCCGGGACTGATGATGGCTGCGGCCGACCATCAGTGGAGCGTCTTGGTCCCACGGCCGGAATGTCGTACCGTCCGGATCTGCCGCTGACGGCCGGGCCAACGTGCTGACACCGCAGTATCACGGCTGATCGCTCGTGGGCTCGTGATGAGGCTTCTCGGCTACTTCGTTCGACCCATCCGCCAAGATTCGATAATGTACATTATGTCAAGTGAGTGGGTTTGACAGCTTCCCCCTCCGACGAGCGTGGGGCCCCTTCGCCAGGTACACCCCCTGGTCAGGCTCACCCCTCGGCGGGGGCCGCAGGCGGTTGCTCGGCCCCCGCCGGGGGCGTTACACCCCGCCGGACAGTATCGCGATGGTGAGGGTGGGGCGGTGCCGCCATCATCCGGGCAGCCGCCGAGGGCTACTCTCGCGCAACACCGCCGCAGTTGGTGCGGCCCGTCGCCCTTCCATCACTCGTTCGGCCCCATCGCCTTGCTGGCGAGTCAGCACCGGGGCGGGCTGTCGCACTCCCCAGCTCCCCCTCCGTCGGGGTACATGTCCTCGGTGTACCTCCTGTCCAAAACATGAGTTTCATGCATAATGTTCCTTATGCAGGATAGATCGGGTGAACCGGTAGTACGGCTGATCGAGGAGTTCCTGACTGATCGCGCCACCCGCAAACCTTCCCCGCACACGGTGGCGGCGTACCGGCGGGACCTGCGCACCGTGGCGAGCATCGCCGCCGAGGCGCTCGCTCCTCCCCTCCCCCTGGATGCCCTGCCGTTGGCGGCGCTCCACTCCCGCACGCTGCGGTCGGCGTTTGCCCACTTTGCCGCTGCCCGCTCCGCCGCGTCGGTGCATCGCGCCTGGTCCACCTGGAACAGCTTCTTCGTGTTCCTGGTGGCGGACGGGATCGTGGCCGGTAACCCGATGCCGGCGGTCGGGCGTCCGAAGGCGCCCCTACCCCGGCCCAAGCCACTGCGTGGAGCGGACACCCCGGAGCAGCTGTTGACCGCCGTGGCCCGGGTTGACGGCCGGCAGCGGGACCCCTGGCCGCAGCGGGACCTGGCGGTGCTGGCGCTGGCGTTGTGCGGCGGGTTGCGGCTGGCCGAGATGTTGGCGCTTCGGGTGGCGTCCCTTGCCGGGCGGGTCGGTGAGCGCCGGCTTGATGTGGCCGGTAAGGGTGGGCGACCGCGGGTGGTGCCGGTGGAGCCGGAGTTGGACCAGGTGTTGACGGATTACCTGGACAGTTGTCGCCTTCGATTTGGCACCCGCAGTGTGGGTCCCGATGCGCCGTTGCTGATGGATCGGCGGGGTGGGCCGCTGCGCCGGGGTGGGTTGCAGTATCTGGTGGACTCCTGCTTTCGGCGGGCCGGGATTGGTGACCGGGTGCCGCCGGGGGCGCGGCTGCACGCGTTGCGGCACACGTTCGCCACGCGGCTGGCGGAGGATGGTGCGAGCGCGGCGGAGATCATGCGGCTGCTGGGGCATGTGTCGCTGGCGTCTTCGCAGGCATACATTGAGGTGACGGCGGGTCAACAGCGGGCGGCGGTGCGCGCGAATCGCACCCATCGGGTGCTGGCGGAGTTGTTGTCGACGTGAGGCAGCGGCTGGCCCGGGTGCTGCTGGGCCAGCCGCTGCCTCAGGTCAGGCGGGTTCGCGGTCTTGCTCGCTGAGGGCGAGGAAAGCCATCGCCGCGAGTGTCGCTCCGACGGCTTGGGCGAGGAGGTGGATCCAGATTGCCGACCAGGCGAAGAGGCCGATGGCGGCGCCGCCGAAGGCGACTGCCGGGTTGAATGCCGCACCGGAGATTCCACCGACCGTGACCACTCCGACCAGGACGGTGCTCCCGATTGCCAGGCCGTAGAAGGAATTGTCCGGGTGGCTGCGGCTGGTGGCGACGTTGAGCACCACGTAGGCGAGGGCGAAGGTGAAGAGGGCTTCTACCGCCAGCGCCATCCAGATCTCGCGCCCTGTCGGTGACAGCGCTGTCGGCTTTGCGTTGTCGAGGATGAGTTGGCTGGTCACCGCGCCGGCCAGGCCGCCGAGGAGTTGGGCCAGGATGTATCCTCCGGCGTCGGCTCCGTTGATGCGGCCGCGGATGAGAACGGCCAGTGTGACGGCGGGGTTGAAGTGGGCCCCGGATATGTGTCCTCCGGCGTAGACCATGACCATGAGGATTCCGCCTATTGCCACTGGCGCCAGGGCGTTCATCGTGGTGACGGCCAGGCCGATTGTCAGGAGCAGGAAGTATGTTCCGATGAGTTCGGTCGCGTACCGACGCATTGCCGCCTCCCTTGTTGATCCCTCTCGCTGACACTACGCGCATTGATTAATGCAAATCTTACGAAGTAGTGACATAATGGAGAGCTATCGGTGGGCGTCGTGCCGGAGCGTTGGCGGACGGTTGCGCGACCCCGATGGGTTCAGGTTTCGGGGTGCAGCATGAGCAGGACCGCCCGGTTGTGCCGCTCGTGGCCCTGGTACTGGTGCGGGTGGTTGGCGTCGAAGCGGATGGAGTCGTGTTCGGCCAGGGTGGCGGGGGCGTCGGTGGGGCCGGTGGTGACGCTTCCGTGGGTGAGGATGATGCACTCCTGCACGCCGGGCAGGTGGGCGGGCGAGTGCTGAACACTCTGGGCCACGTCGATGTCGTAGACCTCCACGGTGCCGCGCAGGTGGATGCGGTGGAGTAGGCGGGCGGTGACCGCGTCCCCGCTGACGCGTGGTTGTGGATCGTCGACGCGCACGACGTCGGTCTTGGGGGTGGGCGTCTCGAGTAGTTCGCCGAGCGACACCCTCAGCGCCGCGGCCAGGGCCCACAGGGTGCTCAGGGTTGGGTTGCCGTGCCCCTGCTCGATGCTGTGCAGGGTGGTCTTGCTGAGGTCGCCGGCCGTGGCCAGGTCGGCCAGGGACATGCCTGCGGTGTTTCGCAGTCGGTGCACATTCGCGCCGACCGTACGCGCCAAATCCATGCGTACCAGTTTAGTGTTACGTTCGTTCCAGGGAAGCGAACAGAGCGGGACGTTGAGGAGGGTCACATGACCGTCAGCCGCCTACGCGACATTCCGGGCATCGGCGTTGATCTGGTCGGCGACGCCGCGGACGCGGTAGCCGACCCGGACTTTCTGCGCCTGGAGAATCTGGACACCGATCTGAGACCACCGGCCGTGGCGGTGGCCGCGACCCGGACCGCGATCGACGACGACGCGGCCAACAGCTATCTCCCCTTCCAGGGGCAGCGTTCCCTTCGCGCGGCCGCCGCGGCTCACGTGTCGCGCATCGCTGGCCGGCGATACGACCCCGACACCGAGTGCGTCAGCGTCGCTGGTGGACTGAACGGCATCCTGAACACGCTGCTGGCGACCGTGGAGCCGGGTCAGGAGGTGGTGTTGGTTGACCCCATCTACGCCGGCCTGGTCAATCGGGTCCGGCTTGCCGGTGGGGTGCCGCGCTTCGTGCCCGCCAAGCCCACGCCGGCCGGCTGGGTGGTGGATCCGGAACGCCTCGCCGGCGCGGTGGGAGCCAACACCGCCGCCGTGCTGATGATGGGCCCGGCCATGCCCTCCGGGCTGGTCCTGGACGCGGAACACTGGTCCGCGTTGTCTGCTGCCTGTGCGCGGCACGATGCCTGGCTGATCTATGACGCGGCGATGGAGCGGATCCGCTTCGACGGCCTTCGCCCCAGCCATCCAGCTGCTCATGACGGCCTCGCTGGGCGCACCATCACCGTCGGTTCGGCGTCGAAGGAACTGCGGCTGATCGGCTGGCGGGTCGGGTGGGTCGTGGCCCCGGCCCCGATTCTCGCCGACATCAAGCTCGTCGGCATGGCCAATGTGGTCTGCCAGGTGGGGCTGGCGCAGGGGGCGGTGGCGGCCGCGCTCGACGCACCCGACGCCGAGGCCGACGTCACCGCCGCTACCCAACAGTGGCAGCGGCGCTGCGACACGGTCCTGCTGCAGCTTTCGGACTATCCGGTCGTTCGGCCACATGGTGGTTGGTCGTTGCTCGTGGATACCCGGCCCCTGGGGCTGACACCTGCCGCACTGGCGGGGCTTTTGTTCGACCGGGCGAAGGTGGCGGCCACGGCGATGGATGGCTGGGGCCCCAGCGGGGCGCACTATCTGCGGATCGTGTTCGCCAACGAACCGGTCGACCGGCTTTCCAGCCTGGCTGACCGCTTCCGTCAGGCCATCGGATAGTCCGCGTTCGGTCACCTCGGCCAGCTGCTGGGTGTAGAAGGAGTAGGGGACGGCTAGGTTGGGGGTCGCGGAGCGGGGGTCATCGTGCGGTACGGAACGGCCCGCCCACGCCGACCCCGAGGGGATCTGGTGCAGCGGAACCTCGCGGCCACCGGCTACTGCTTCCCGCCGGCTACCCGTCCGGAGGTGTGGCGGGACCACATTGCGCCGGTGGCGGCGGTTGAGCCCCTCAACGAACGGCGCATCGCCGAGCTGCTCAAGGTTGAGCCCGGTACCCGGGTGATGCGCCGGTTCGGGGTCACCGGCCCCGAGACGGAGCCGCCCTTCCAGGTCACGACCTCCTGGATCCACCCGCGGGCAGCGCACGGGCCTGGGTGGGACTCCCCTGCCGCCGGGCCGGATGGTTGGCAACACCGGCTGGAGGCCGGCGGTCACTGGCCGATCACCTGGATGGAGATCCACCGCGCGCGGATGCCCAGTACGCGGGAGGCTGCCCTGTTGGAGATCGGGGTGGGCCTCCCGGTGCTGGAGATCATTCGGGTGGGTGTTTCTGGCGACGACGGTGAGCCGGTCGAGGTGACCGAGTGCGTGGTCGCCAGTGACCGGGTGGAGACCATCCACCTCCTGCATCGTGGTGATTCGGCGCGGGAGCCGTGGCCTGAATTGATCAATACGCGCCCGGAGGATGGCCCGCAACGGTGAGCCTGCGCATCGACGTTGCCGGGAGCTGTCACGTGGGGCTCGGTCGCCGGCGCAACGAGGACGCCATTCACGTGGGGCGGTGTCTGTTCGCGGTCGCCGATGGTCTCGGCAACCATGGTGCCGGCGATGTCGCCAGCACCACCGTGATCGAGGCAGTGCGGCGATATGACCGGGACATCGACCCGGTGGCGCTGCCGGTGGCGCTGGGAGAGGCGGTGCACGCGGCGAACAGTGCGTTGCGGCACCGGGTTGCCGCCGCACCGAGCCTTGCGGGCATGGGGACCACCCTGGTCGCCCTGCTCAGTGCCGGTCCGGTGGCCGCCCTGGCCAATGTCGGTGACTCTCGGGCCTATCTCCTGCCGGCGACGGGCCCGCAGCGGGATCGGACCATCCAGGTCACCGAGGATCACCTGTACCGGAACCTGGTCGCTGGCGCCGCCGGCGTGCCCCACCTGTCCGACAAGCTGACGCGCTTCCTGGATGGCCATCCTGACGGCCGGTCCCCCGACATCACCGTGTTGGCGCTGGCTTCCGGGGATCGGATCCTGCTCTGTTCGGACGGGCTCAGCTCCTACGTGTCACCTGAGCACCTGCACACGACCCTGGCGGCCGCAACAACTCCGGAGCAGGCGGTGGAGCGGTTGACTGCTTCCGCGCTCACGCACGGTGGCCCCGACGTGTCGGCGGTCGTCCTGCACGTCCGGGACGACCGCTAGCCGCGCCGGGGCAGGTGCGGAAGGTCGCTATCGAACGCTTCCGGGTTCTGGCACGGCGTGCTCGGCGGCCCGGCTGACCTGTTCCCAACTGGCCCAGGTGTCCATCCGGCGACGGGAGAGGTCAAAGGCCAGATCGTAGACCGCGCTGCCGAGCAGCAGCCGCAGCGGTGGTTCGTCGCTGTCGACGAGCGTGAGCAGGGCTTCGGCGGCCAGGCGGGGGTCGCTGTCGACCGACCCGTGCGCCCACTGCGCCTGCACCTGGGCGCGGAGCGGATCGTAGGCATCCACCTCCGTGGTGGTGGTCATGTCCTGGTAGAGGTTGGTCCAGTAGCCGCCGGGCTGCACGATGCTGACCTTGATATTGAAGGCGGCCGCCTCCAGTGCAAGGGCTTCACTCATGCCTTCGAGCGCGAATTTGCTCGCGCTGTACAGACCGGTGCTGGGGAAGCCGCCAAGGGCGGCGATGCTGGAGATCTGCACGATGTGGCCGGCCCGTTGGGTGCGTAGCTGTGGCAGGACGGCCTGGGAGACCCAGAGCGCGCCGAAGAGGTTCACGTCGAACTGGGCCCGGGCCTGTTCCTCGGTGAATTCCTCGATCATGCCCAGGGACAGGGTGCCGGCGTTGTTGACGACGATGTCGAGGCGCCCGAAGTGTTCGATCGCGGTGGCTACGGCGGCGAAGACCGCCGTCCGGTCGGTCAGGTCAAGCGGCAGCGCAAGCAGCCGTTCACTGTGCCGCTCATCGAAGTCTTCGGCGGCGATGGTCCGGGCGGCGGCGACCACCCGGTCCCCTCGTTCGAGCGCGGCCGTGGTGAAGGCACGGCCCAGGCCGCGGCTGGCGCCGGTGATGAACCAGGTGCGGGCCGCGGTGTCGGATGGGTCGTGCATGGGCTTCTCCTGCCTCCAACGGGTGACGTACAAGACGAGACGCACCGTCTCGAATGGCAAGCTTACGTGCGGTGACCCCCTTCCACAAGACGATACGATCCGTCTCGCTAGCTATGATGGCGGGATGGCACCCAACCCCAGCCGTCGGCGGGAGAGCTCCCGGCGGGCCATTCTCACGGCCGCGTTCGACCTGCTGCAGGAGGTCGGTTACGCCAAACTCACCATCGAGGGCATCGCCGAGCGCGCCGGAGTAGGAAAGCAGACCATCTATCGCTGGTGGCCCTCCAAGGGCGTCGTCATCTTCGACGCATTCCTCCTGCGCAACGAGGGTAGTGCGGGTGAGCCGGTGCTCCTTCCTGACACCGGCGACCTGTACGCAGATCTGACCGCGGTCCTGCGCGCCACTGTCACGGAGCTCAACGATCCGCGCTACGACCAGCCACTGCGCGCGCTGGCCACCGAGATCACGCACGATCCCCAACTGGCCGCCGCCTACGCCGAACGCCTGGACAAGCCGATGCGGCACGCCAAACGAACTCGGCTGCGCAGCGCCCAGCAGGCCGGCCAGCTCGCCGCGGATCTCGATCTCGACGTGGCGGTGGATCTCATCTGGGGGCCGGTGCTCAACCGCTGGCTACAACGAAGCGGCCCCCTCACCATCGAGTACGCCGACAGTGTCGTCACCACCGCCCTCAACGGCCTTCACCCCCGCCCCTGAAACGACCGGGATTGGGTGGACGGTCGGCGGTTGGGCAGTCTGGGGCTGCCACCAGTCCATTATCTCATGGACATCAATTTCAACTACAGTGGGTAGTGGCTTTTGGCTGTCCTGGTAACCGCTACGGTGCCCGGCATGCTAACCGCTGAGGAGAAGTTCGTTCATTCTGGGCAGATCCGGCTGTGGACCGAGCGTTTCGGCCACCCTGTTGACCCCACTGTTCTGCTGGTCATGGGTACCGCCACCCCGGCCATCGGCTGGCCCGACGAATTCGTGGAAGCCCTCGTGTACAGCGGCCGACAGGTGATCCGGTTCGATCACCGTGACACCGGTCGTTCCGACTGCGTCGACTTCACCCGGCATCCGTACGCGTTGGCCGACCTGGCCGGCGACACGGTGGCCGTTCTGGACGGCCACGGCGTCGCGGCCGCACATGTCGTCGGAACATCGCTGGGCGCGGCGATCGGGCAGTGGCTCGCCGTACATCAGCCAGCCCGGGTCCGTACGTTGACGGCGATGGCCGCCTCACCCATGGGGAACAATCCCGGCCCGGCGTGGGCGCGGGCACTGGCCGGTCAGCCGGCAGCGGCGGACGAGCTCCCGCCCCCGACCGCAGCGTTCCTCAGCCACCTGCCGGTAGCGGCGAAGGCTCCTCGCGGCACTGCCCAGCAGCGCATGGAGGCGGACCTGCACATGTGGCGGGTGCTCAACGGCGGTGTCCTGCCCTTCGATGAGCTGGCCGCGCGGCGGTTCGTCGAAGAGTGCTATGCCCGTGCCACCAACGTCGCTGCCGCCTCGAACCACGATCTGGCCGGACAGCGCTGGGCCGATGACCGGCGGGCCGCGCTGTCCCGCGTCACCGCGGCGACTCTGGTCCTGCACGGCAGCGATGATCCGCTGTTCCCCCGGGCCCACGGGGTGGCCCTCGCGGCGCAGATTCCGGGGGCGCAGCTGGAGATCGTGCCGGGGATGGGCCACCACCCGTTCTTCGCACCAGGACTCACCGAGCGCATCGCGGACCTGGTCATCCGTCACACGAGCTGACGGCCACGCCGAACTCGCGCTGCGGGCCGCCGCCGACACTCGACACCGCCAATGAGTGCCGGCAGACCATCCGGAGGCCGCTTCAGTCCACGTCGAACGCGGCCCGCAGGGTGCCACGGTAGGCGCGTACGTAGCTGATGTCCGCCGCGTAGCGGTCGGTGTGCCCGTCCGCGATGTGCTGCTGGAACGCCTCGCACTAAGCCCACGGCAGCGCCGTCCCGGACCACACAGTTGTACGGGGCGGCGTCGCCGTGGCACATGGCCTCGGCCGGCTGCCGGGCGGGGAGCAGCCAGAGGCCGTCGGGGCGCGGACGGAAGGTCGAATAGTCATGCGGCTCACAATCAGCGGGGTCAGGCCGGGTTTTGAGTGGCTGCACATCATCGACGTGGGCGATGCCGATGTGGACGCCTGTCGTCGCACTCTCGCCGGCACGATAACCCCTAGGCCGGCCCTGTTACGGTCGGCAAATCGTCCGCCACTACCCGAAGGACAGGTTGTGGGTATCCCCGTCGTCGTTCTAACCCTGCTTCTCGCCGCGGTGATCCTGGCCGTGGCCGTACCGAAGGTCGCCGGCCAGGCCCAGATGCGGGAGCGGATGGCCCACGTGGGGGTCTCCCCCGCCCGCACCCAGATGATCGGCGGCCTTGAGGTCCTCGCGGTCGCCGGCCTGCTGCTGGGCCTACTCTGGTGGCCGATCGCTGTCGCTGCCGCCGTCGGGTTGACCCTGCTGCTGATCGGGGCAACGGGCTACCATGCCCGCGCGAAGGACCCGATCCCGGTCGTCCTGGTCCCCGTCGTGTTCGCGCTCGCCACCGCCGCGCTGGCCGTCCTGCACGTGTTGAACGCCTGATCTCCGAAGCTCCGCCAGTGCCAGCCGGATCCGAACAGCTCACCCTGCCCCGACGGCTGGTACTGGCGGCGCACATCATCGTTCTGGGCAGAGCCAGCGGTCGAACCAGGCGCGCGTGCGGTGTAGGACGTCGAGTTGGTGGGCGCGCTCGCCGATGGAGTGGCCCTCCCTCGGATAGATCACGAACTCGTGCTCAACGTCGAAGTGGCGGAGCGCCCGGTGCAGATACACGGCCTGGCCGAGCGGGACGTTGGTGTCCTCGGCGCCGTGCATTATCAGCACCGGGGTGCGGATGCGGCTGGCGAAGGAGATCGGGCTGACCGCGTCATGTGGGTGTGGTCCGGTGCCGGACCAGCCGGTGCTGCCGCCGAGCGCGGCTTCGAACTGGCCGTTCTCCCCGGTCGCGGCGAGCATGCCCCAGTCGGTGACGCCGGCGCCGACCAGTGCGGCGCGGAACCGGTCGGTCTGGCCTACGGCCCAGGCGGACATGAAGCCGCCGTGGCTCCAGCCGGCGATGCCCAGCCGATCGGGGTCGGCGATGCCCTGGTCGACGAGCAGGTCGATGCCGGTGAGAATGTCGGTCCACTCCTCCCGGCCGACCCGGCCCGCCACGCGGGCGGCGAACTGGTGGCCGTGGCCCTGCCCACCACGCGGGTTGGGCAAAAACACCGCGTAGCCGGCGGTGGCCAACCATTGGCCACTGGGGAACCAAAACAACTGGCAGCGGTCGGCGTGCCGGTCGTACGGCCCCCCGTGCACGATCGTGACCAGCGGGAACGGCCCGTCGGCCGTGCTCTTTCCCACCGGGAGTACGAGCAGACCGTCCAGGGCGAGCCCGTCGGCGGCGTGGTAGGTCAGTGGTTGCTGCGTGCCGAGCGGGATCCCGGCCAACTCCGGACGGGTGTCGGTGATGTTCCGCAGCGGTCCGGCCGGTGACCCGAAGTAGACGTTGGTGAGTTGATACCGGCTGCCGGTCAGCGCGGCGACCTCAGCGCCGGTGCGGCTGGCGGTGAGGCCGTCGAGACGACCCCGGTGCTGGGACAGGGGTGTGATTTCGTTGGGGTCGAGCCGGGCCAGGGTGGTGTGCAGTCCGTCGGCGAACACCACCAGTGCGGCGGCGTCGGTGTGGCACAGTTCGGTGGGGCACATCGACAGCCCGGCGGTGCGGTTCCGCACGACACGAGTGCCCAGGGCAAGGTCGAACACGGCGTTACCGGCCTGTAGACCCGGTGGGGTGAGGGCGAGGTAACCGAGGTGCCAACCGTCCTCCGCCGGCCACCAGGCCAGCGAGCGCGCGTCGGCGGCGACCGGCCCAAGGTCCTCCGCGACCTCGGTGCGGTAGTCGAACAGGTGCAGCTGGGCGGTGCGGGGACCGTAGTCGTTGTCGGCGCTGGCCTGGGTGAGCACGGCGAGCGGGCCGCCGTCCGGTCGTTGGCGCAGTTCGACGACGTGCCGATCGCCGAACACGTTCGGCGTGGTGACCCGGCCGGTGTCGAGGTCGAGCAGTCGCAGCCTGGCCTGTGGCTCCCGCGCCCCGACGACGACAGCGTCGTCGCGGTCCCGGGCGCGGCGCTCGTCCTCCTCGGTGGGTTCATCCTGCGCGAGCAGGGCGACCTGGTTGCGGTCGGCGAGGGGCAGGTGGTCGGTGATACCGGCCCGCCAACCGGTCAACCCGGTCCCGGTGGTGCCGTCAGCGAGGGTGAACCGGTACAACTGCGGGACGCCGCGCTCGACGCGGTCGGACAGGAAGAACAGCGTGCCCGAGTCCGTGGACCAGCGCGGCTGGGACTCCGTCGCGGTGTCCGCGGTCACCCGTCGTGCCGCACCGCTACCGTCGACCAGCCACAGCTGGGTGTCGAGGTGGTCGCCGACTCGGCTGGTGGGAGCCAGCACGTAGCACAGGGTACGGCCGTCCGGGGCGAGCGCCGGGGTCTGTGGGGCACGACCATCCACCACGAGTTCGGCGGTCAGAGCTGTCATGGGAGCATCTTGCCGTCTGGGTCGTAGCGGGCCAGGACGCGGCGTAGACGGGCAAGGGTTGAACACCGCCTCGGCGAGGCCCTTGGTCGACTCCAGCTCAGATAGGGACCCCAGCTGATACCGGTGGTCCCGTGCGATGATGCGACGGTTGTCCCCCGACCAATAGTCCCCACCAACGCGCGCTGCTCTCACTACAGTGGGCGGATGATCGATTCGATAGATGTGGGTGAGGTCAGCGTCAGCTACCAGCTGGCCGGGAGTCCGGCCGGCCGGCCCTTGGTGCTCCTGCACGGCCTTGGTGACAGTGGGCCGGATTGGATGCCCGTGCTGGCGGAGTTGGCTACCCACTTTCAGGTGTTCGTGCTGGACTTGCGGGGGCACGGAAACAGTAGCCGGCCTGGTACGTACTCGTTCGAGTTGATGCGCGACGACGTACTCGGCTTCCTGGATGCGGTGGGGTTGACGCGCGTCGCGTTGGTCGGGCATTCCATGGGGGCGGTGGTGGCGGTGCTGGTCGCGCAGGCAGCCCCGGACCGGGTTACGCAGCTGGTGTTGGAGGACGCGACCGTGCCCCGGCCCGGAGATCTGTACCGGCCGCCGCTGGTCGCACCGGACGAGCCGATACCGTGTGACTTTGCGGTGATCAACGCGATCCGGGCGCAATTGACCGATCCGGATCCGGCCTGGTGGGAGGCGACGGAGACGGTCAGGCAACCGACGCTGATTGTGGATGGGGCCAGCAGCGACGACCGGCAGGCGTTGCTGGCGGCAGCAGCGGCACGGATGCCGAACGCCAGGGTGGTCACGATCACCGCCGGCCATTATGTGCACCGAGACCAGCCGGCCAGGTTCCTGGAGGCGGTCGTGCCGTTCCTGCGGCACCACAGCACCACCTCACTCTGACGACCGACAGGTCCGGAGGCATTGGATCCGTGGATGTCGAGGAGTACACGCGAGCGCTGGCCGTGGCGAACCGATACGGGTGGGCGTTCCTGACCGCGTATGGAACCACCTGGCTTGTCTCCGCCGTGGCGTGGGCGAAGGCCAGTCCGCGGACCGCCGCCATCGTCACGCTGTTCCAGGGGATGGTCGCGTTACCAGCGGCGTGGGCCCTGACGTTCCTGGTCCCCGGCCCGCCCCGGCCAAGCCATGCCGCCCTCGACTCGCTATCGGTGGTATTGGCCACCGGTCAGCTGCTTGGCCTTCCGGTCGTCATCTTCTTGGTCCTGAGTAGGCGGTACACCGTGGTGCCGCTGGGCGCGGTTGTCCTGCTGGTCGTGCACTTCGCGCCCTATTCGTGGCTTTACGGAACCCCGCTCTACGTGGTGCTGGGCGGCGTCATTTCGCTCGCCGCCGCGCTCGTCAGCCGCCACGGCGAACGCGAAGGCGGCCCCGGCCCGACCGTCGGCGCGCACCGAACCTGCCTGTCGACCGGGCTTGTCCTGCTGAGCGGGGCAGCGGTCGCACTGGCCCTCTGACTCGGACGGCGGCACCGGGCGCCAGGCGGACGACATCGCCAGACCTTGGCGTTCTGGTTGCCCGTCGCATGGGTCTCGACCCGGCCCGGATCACCGTGGCCACGATCGCGGAGTCGGGTCTGCGCGTAGCGGCAGATGTGCGGTTGAATACCCAGAAGGCTGTTTCGATCTTGGCTACCCGTCTCCGTGGCGTCCAGGAGTCAGTCTTCAGCGACTGATCACGAAGGCTGGACAACCAGGGTCGGAATGGGCCGTCCCAACCGACAACGGTGGTGCCCGACAGGTACCAGTGCACGTGCCGACAACCTCCCTGCCGGCGAGCCCGCATTCGGTTAGCGTGGTCCTATGGATCCGGTGCCTGAGCGGCAGGACAACTGGGTGCCAGACCTGCGTACCCTGCGGTGGGCTGCCGCGCAGGTCGACGCCGAAATACTCGCTGCGGCAATCGCGCACGACGTCCCGCTACGGACCGACGCCCCAGCCGGCCTGACGCAAGAACTCTGGCGCGTGACCGCCGATGCGGCGTACGAGGCCACCTGGTGGCCGGTCCTGCGAGCCGCGCAACGCCTTCGGAGCATACCCGGCCAAACGGCCGAGAGTTGAGCGCGTAGTCACTGACCGTCCCTATGATTCGTGGCTTTGATGCGAGTCGCAGGGACCATCTCGCCGCTTTCCTGCGATCCCGGTAGGTGAGATGCGAGATCAGTGGCAGGTGAGGGGCCGGGGTTGGGCGGCGAGATCAACGTCTACGGGCGTGCCCGTTTTTAGGCCGCCTGGGCATACGTGGCGCTGATGCGGAACGGGTGGGTGTACTCAGCACCGCAGCCGGCGCACCAGGCTCGGAACAGCAGGCTGGTGGCGGTGTCTGCGAGACTTGGGTCCACCTTGTAGCGGGTGCCTTCGATCATGGCGTAGAGGTGCCGCCAGCGCATCGGGCAGAGGCAGGCCGTCGTGTTCATGCCGCCGTCTGCCCGTCGTCGGGGTCGGGGGCTCGCCACTCTCGGGGCTTGGCACCGGTGGCGTCGGCTACCTGGGCGACGTCGCGGTGGCTGTAGGCGGTACGCACGCCGGAGATGGACATGCCAACGGCGGCGGCAACGTCGCCCAGTGTGTAGGGACGGGGCTGGACGAACTCGCGGCTGTATGCAAACAGTGCCCCCTGAGCTGGCGGTACGAGCCTGCGTGCGTGCGGGGCCATACTGGTGGTCTCGCGAAATCGACTCGCCCAGGTCGAAGTGCACCGTCAGGATGTCCCGGTGAATACCGCGCCACTCCTGACCTCCGACAGCTACGACCGACTCGTCGCCAGCCTGCGAGGACGAACCATCGAAGCGGTCGACTACTTCGTGCTGATGGTCGGAGACGAAGGGACCGCTCCTGATGATTGGGACTACGGCGCGTGGCACGAACCTACGATGGGCGTCGAGATGATCATGGACGACGGCGGCACCTACTCGGCTGTGTGGGGCAGCACGTTCGACTACTACGGGGTCGAACTCCACTCGGCGTCTATGCGCGACTTCCTCTCCCACATCGGCGAGCCAGGCGGGTCGGCACGCGTCGCGGTCGCAAATCACCCCCTCTGGGCTGGGGTCGCGTCCGCGCCGATCGAGTCGTGCCGTGTCCAGTGGTGCAGCGAGGATCACGGCGCTCCGACTCCAGTGCCGGAGGCCATCCACCTGCGGACCGCCGCCGGTCAGGTGTGGATCGCCGCTGGCCGCTCGGCCACTTACGAGCCTGACGGGCCAGCGCCGTTCTACTTGTGCACCGACGATGTGCTCGTCATCTTCGACACGGCTGTCGCTGAGCGTGCCGGACTCGGAATCTGATCAACAGCCTCGAACGGGCTCACAGGCCAACAGCTGGCTAACTCCCCAAGCTCGGGGTCAGCGGGCTTTTGATCTCCCGTCGGGCGGCGTCCCAGACTTCCTCGAATTCTTGTGAGGTCAACTGATCAGGCTCGTGACCCTCCCACTGCGGCACCGGGAGCTCTGCAGTAACCCCGAACTCCCTCTCGTACTCGGCCAGAGCACCTGCCTGCTGCGCGTGCTGCCATTCGTCCAGGGAGGCAGCCGCGACAGGGGTCAGCTCGGAACCTTGGAGTTCGACCTGCCGGGTAACCCAGCCTTCGGCATCGACCTCGAAGTAAAACCAGGCATCTTCCTCGTCCCAGTAGCAGCGCATCCACGTCGTCACTGGTCGGCCTGCCTCTGCGACAAGGCGATGCGGCGCCGTGCCAGATCGACTTCGATGATCTTCACCGTGAGGACGTCGTTGACCTCGACGATGTCTCCGGGCGATTCGTCCAGCTCACTGGTGTGCACGAACCCTTGGAAGCCGTCCTCTCGGTCTTCGATGCGGACGAAGACGCCGAACGGCACGATCTTGGTGACCGGCCCGATGACCACTTGGCCAATCCGCTGCGCTACCTGCGGCCACGGGTCTTCCTGCACTGCTCGGAGCGACAGCGGCACCCGTTCCCGGACCATGTCTACGTCGAGGACCTCGGCCGTGATCTCCTGGCCGACGCTGACGACGTCCGACGGATGGTCGAAGGGACGCCAGGACAGCTCCGGAAGGTTGATCATCGCGGTGAAGCCGCCGATGTCCACGAAGGTGACGCCGAAGCTGGCGATGGACGTCACCGTGCCGGTGACGACCTGGCCTCGCTGCAGAGTCTTCAGGAACGCCCAGTCCCGGTCGCTGGGCGTCGGCTCGGTCTGCCAGCGAGCGCGTAGAACGCCGTTGCTGTCGGGCAGCACAGCGGTGAACAGCGGAAGATCTTCACCGGCATATATGGATACGACGCCAGCAGCACGCGCGTCGGCGAGGTGGGAGGTCGCTCCCTCAAACTGGGTCTCGTCCACGACCGTGCTCGTGATCTGCCCGTCCTCGTCCTCCCAGACGATCTCCACGAGGCCTTCGTCGGGCAGAGCGGCCACGGCCTTGTCGACGTCGATGAGAAGGTCCGGCCAGATTGCCAGTTGCGCGCGTGGTGCCAGCCGGGAGCGCACAGTCTCGATGTTGTCGCGGTTCAGGCGGTGCCACCGAGAGGCGTTGACGGCGAAGACCTCCTCCAGGAACACCGCGCGATGGGCACTGACGGTCCAGCGCAGGCGGGCCCAGAAGTCGGCGTCGGCCGGCCGCTGCACGTACAAGGGGTCGTCGGGAGCGAAGTCGTACGGCGAGGCGTCCAGGCGTTCCGGGAACAGGCCGAGCGCGCGGGTGCGGGCCAGTGCGGTTTCGCAGGGCAGGCTGCTGCCGATGTAGAGGTACTGGTCCCAGCCGACGTGCACGGCGAATGCTCCCTCCGCTTCCAATCGACACCAGGCGCCATGGTCGCGAAGCATTGACTGGATGAGCTCCAGGCCGACTGCGATCGACACCAGCGCACCGTCGTAGAACCCGGCGGGGCCAGCCTCGAACAGGTCAGGCAGGCCGAAGTCGTTGATCGGTCGTTCCTGGCCGAAGTGGGCGAAGCCACCGAGTTGCGGCTCGCGGACGGCCAGCTGTTCAACGCCGGTCTCCTCGGCGAAGGCGGCGACGGCCCGCAGGTAGGCGGCTTCGACTGGTCCGTGGTCGCTGGCCGCGGGCTCGGCGCCGGCGTAGTGGCCGTGCTGGTCGCGGTCGGCGGGGTCGTACTTGGTGACCTGGTAGACGTAGGGCAGCACGTCACTGCCCGCCGGAGGTCGACGGCGCGGATGTGTTCTGGTGGCGTTTGAGGACGCGGTAGACGGTGGCACGGCTGATGGACCAGGTGGCTCTGCTGGCGGGCGGTGAGCTTGGGCTGCTTTCACCGGACAGCTCAGCGTGGAGATCGAACGCGCTCACACGAGTTCCGCCGAGGCTGGGTCCGCGAGGTAGCGGTGCAGGGAGGTCTTGGGGATGCCGGTCTTGGCGGCGATCTTTCCCAGGCTGGTGCCCTGGGCCTTCAGTAGCCGGGCGTATTCGATCTTGTCGGCGGAGTGCGGGGAGTGTGGATCTAACGGTGTTTCCGGCCTGACCTGCCAGGCGTTGTGCCTGGTGAGGAGGGTGCCGTGATGACCGCGACACTGAACGATCAGACCGGACGTAAGAAGCGGCCCGAGTCGACCGCGGAGGCGAAAGCCGCCGTCGAGTTGGTCCGAGCCGCCAAGGAACAAGGGCTGTCGTTGACGGGCCCGGACGGGCTGCTCAAGCAGCTGACCAAGACGGTCCTGGAGACCGCACTGAACGAGGAGATGACCGAGCACCTCGGCTACGAAAAGCACGACCAGGCCGGTGTCGGGTCGGGCAACATCCGTAACGGCACTCGGTCGAAGACGGTGTTGACCGACGGCAACGGCCCGGTGCAGATCGATGTGCCGCGGGACCGGGCGGGCACGTTCGAGCCGCAGATCGTCCGTAAGCGGCAGCGGCGCTTGTCGGGGGTCGACGAGGTCGTGTTGTCGCTGTATGCCAAAGGCCTCACGACCGGGGAGATCAGCGCGCACTTCGCCGAGATTTACGGGGCTTCGGTGTCGAAGGAGACGATCTCCCGGATCACCGACAAGGTGCTCGAGGAGATGGCGGATTGGTCGCACCGGCCCCTGGACGAGATGTACGCCGCGGTGTTCATCGACGCCATCGTGGTCAAGGTCCGTGACGGGCAGGTCGCCAACCGGCCGTTCTATGCCGCGATCGGCGTCACCCTCGACGGCGACAAGGACATCCTCGGTCTGTGGGCCGGCGCAGGTGGTGAGGGCGCGAAGTTCTGGATGAGCGTGCTCACCGACCTACGCAACCGCGGCGTCAAGGACGTGTTCTTCCTCGTCTGCGACGGGTTGAAGGGCCTGCCCGAGGTCGTGACGAACGTGTGGCCCCGCACGGTGGTGCAGACCTGCGTGATCCATCTGATCCGCAACACCTTCCGGCTCACCTCCCGCAAGTACTGGGACGAGATCAAACGCGACATCAAGCCGATCTACACCGCCGTCAACGCCGACGCCGCCCGAGCGGCGTTCGACGACCTGGCCGACAAGTGGCGCGGCCGGTATCCGGCGGTGATCCGCTTGTGGGACAACGCCTGGGCGGAGTTCATCCCGTTCCTCGACTACGACCTGGAGATCCGCAAGGTCATCTGCTCGACCAACGCGATCGAGTCGCTCAACGCCCGCTACCGGCGGGCGGTCAAGGCCCGCGGCCACTTCCCCAACGAGCAGGCCGCGTTGAAGTGTCTGTACCTGGTGACTCGCTCCCTGGACCCCACCGGAGCAGGCAGAACCCGATGGACGATGCGCTGGAAACCCGCGTTGAACGCCTTCGCCATCACCTTCAGCGACCGCTTCCCAGCCGCTGAAACCTACTAACCAAGATCGCCGGAAACACCGCTAGCGAGACAGCCCCACATTCGTGGTGACCGAGGGTGGTGGTCAGCCGAGCAGGGTTCGATGGCGCAGGAGAGCGAAGCCCGCTCGTCCGTGCATTTGTCGTTTGGTCGGTTTGGTTTTGGTGTTGACGCCTTCGGTGCCGCCGTTGTGGAAGGGGTGGGTCCGGGCGGTGTTGACGGCGTCGCGGTCCAGGCCGAGGCCGCGGGTGAACGTGTGTAGGTGGGGTAGGTCCGTGGCCTTGACCTCGGTGATCCACGCGGCGAGGCGGTCGTCGTTGCCGGCTGCGGGTGTGAGGAGCGCGGCGAACGAGTCGATGAAGCCGGCCAGCGCGGTCATCTGCGGGCAGGCGCTGGTGAGGGCGTGGACGAGCGTGCGCTGATGGTCTGTGAGCTGGTCGGGTGGGGTTAGGAGGTAGCGGGTGAGGCGTCGGGGGGACAGGGCTGGGCGGTCGGCTTCGACGCGGCCTTGGGTGATGTAGCGGTAGAGCAGGTTGAGGCTGCCGGTGTAGCCCAGTTCTCTGATCTCGGCGTGGAGTTGCGTAGCGCCGAGGGCGGGGTCTTGTTGGCGGCGTCGGCGTAGGTGGTCACGGTAGGGGTCGACGAGGGTGGGCCGGTACTGTGGTGTGCGGATCAGGCGTTTGGGTTGGCTGATGCGGGCGTAGCGTGTGATGGTGTTTAGTCCGAGGTTGAGTCGGCGGGCGCATTCGAGTAGGCCCGATGCCCTTGTCGGGCAGGTCGTGGACTTGCTGCCGCCGCTGCCGGGTGGTCACGGCCCGGATGCCTTGCTGTGGCGGTAGGCCGGCGGTGGCCCAGCATGTGCTGTGGGCGGTGACCTCTTTGCCGACGGCCTCGCCCGAGGTTGTGCCACAGGTGCCAGCGGTCGGCGACCTGCAACGCCTCGGGTAGGGCGCGGCGGACCGCTTCGGCGTAGGCGCCGCAGGAGTCCCGGCACACCACCTCGACGCCGGGATGCTCACGCAGCCACGTCTCTCACGTGTGGGCCTTGCGGTCGGGCAGCACATCGACGCGCTCACGGGGGAGCGCGTCGATCAGGACGGTGGCATAACGTCGGCGTCGACACAACGCGAAGTCGTCCACCCCGAGCACGCGGGGCACCGGGCGCTGCGGCAGCGGCAGGCGCAGCAGGGCCCGCAGGGCGGTATGCCGGGACACGATCACCGCCAGCGCCGACAACATCCGCGCCCCGCCACGGCCAGCCAGATGACGCACCACCGCACCGACCTGGGAGATCAGCCGGGATGCGCGGCGCTGGTAGCGATGTAGAACCCCGGGAAGCTGCTCCCGCAACGTTCGACGACAGCCCTGAGTCGGACACACCAGACGACGTACCCGCACCCGCACCACCACCGGCCGGGCATCGACCGGCACGTCCGCGAGGGTCCGCTGGTGATAGCTGTGCACCCGACCCGCCACGGCCGCGCAGCCCGGACAGGCCACCGGCCCTGCGGGAGTCCGAGCCCGCACCAGGATCCGTTCGCCCTCGTCCGTCACATCGTCGATCACCAGCGGCAGCAGCCCCGAGAACACCATCTTCGTAAGATCATCAATCTTGCACACAATGATCTCAACGACATCGACCACCCTCGGTCACCACCGAATGTGAGACAGAGCCGTTAGATCCACACTCCCCCGAGGCCACCCGCGCCGAACAGGCCGAGGCGACCAGTGGTCGCCCACCGAGGTCTATTACGGACGGGGGCCTACTCGACGTCGTAGTCGCCCACTGCCGGCCAGCGGCGTACTCCGGTCGCCCATTGGAGAAGGGTGCATGTGCGTGAGGGGCGCGGCTGTGTAGGTTGCCCGCGTGGCGAAGACAGTGCGTTGGGTTCAGTACGAGGCCGCGGTGTTCGTGCCGGTCGAGTCGGACGACGGTTGGGATGCCGAGGTCACCAAGGTGGTCACCGCTAACGACGTCGACGAGCTGCAACTGGCTCGTGATCATCGCGGCCGTTTCAGGGTCTATGACGAGAACTTTGAGCCGGTCAACGACGATCTGCGGCTTGACGGTATCCGGGGTGCGGTGTCGTTCGCCGAGGATCGGCACCGTTGGCCTGGTAAGCGGTATCCCGCCTGGGACGACGGTCCGGATCCCCGGCGGTATCCCGATCTGTACGCCGATGACGAGGACCTGTTGGACGATGAGGGCGACGAAGACGACGATTTGGAGCCGCTGAAGCTAGGGTGATCGTCGGCCTCTGCGGGCTACGACGTCACACGGGCGTCCTGGCGCGTTTGAGCGCTGCCCTCCACAGTCGCTCTTGTGCGGCGGCGTCGGGGGCATCAGCAGCACCGTCGGCGGCGGCCAAGGCGTCGTGGACCTCGGCTGTGCGCCATCCGTTGGCCAGCAACGCGGCGATCTGATGAGCAAGCGCGGAGGCTCGTCCCCGGCCCCGTTTGGCTTGAGCCTCCGTGTGGCCAACACGCCACGGCAACGCGTCGACCACATGATCAGCATCGCTGAGGTGTGCCTTTACATCGACGGGAAACTGCTCACGCTGATACCCCTTTCTTCTCCACGTCGCGACCCCCGGTCACGTGGCCCGGCCGGCGCAGTCTCGCACATGCGGCCCGACCGCCAGATCAGCGGCGGAGCGTGGCCCCGGCCCTTGGCGGGTCGGATGTCGCCGGCAGGTCGTCGCCGGCGATACCGGAACCTCTGAACGGGATCGTCGGACAGAGGTGTGGGTGACCGGCCGCCTGGTCGTCGTGTCCGGCGCGGTTGCAGTCAAGGGCGTTGCGGGTGGGTCTGTAGCGGCTTCGGGTGCCGTCGGCGGCGGCGTGGTGCCGTTGGATGGTGGAAGCCGAGGGCTTGGGCGACGACTTGTGCCGGTGCTTGGAGTACGAGCTGGCGAAGTGCGGCGAGGCGGCCGGCGACGGTGGGGACGCCAAGGTCCCGGATGAGCGGGGCGATCGTATCGACGGTGAGGGGCTGGCCGGCTCGGCGGCCGGGGAACAGCCAGCGGGCGTCGCGGTTGGTGGCGGTGCGCATATCGGTGCGCTGGTCGGCCAGGGGCAGCAGCAGCTCGGCGACCGGTTCAGGGACCGGCGTCGGCGGGTCGCCCCAGGCGTAGAAGGATGTCGGGGCCGGTGGTATCGATGTTGTCGAATGGTCACGCGCGGGATCCGGCCGTAGAGCAGAAGGAAGATCGCGGCGACACGGGTGCGCAGGGCGCCGGTGTCGTCAGTGACCAGCTTGCACAGTTGCGCGAGACGGCGGTGCTGGATGATCGCCGTCTGCTGGCCAGGACGGTGCGAGGCATACGCAGCGCCATGGACGACAGCGATGATCGTTTCACCGAGACCGGTCGCGGGTGCTGGCGGCGGATGCCGCTGTGTACGAGGTCAAGGCCCGGGGCGGGGACGGGATGGTGGAGCACTGCCCGCTGACGGGTCGCATAGCGGACGTCAGGCTTGCCGAGGCGACCCACCACCGAGAGTTGTCGCTTCACCTCAGCCCTGGCGTGACTTCCTGAACGTTGGTCCTCAAGCTCCTCTCCGTTGGGGGATCTTCAACGGACGCCCACCGGTCGGCACCGAGCAGGCCCAGTAGCCGCTGGGCCTGCTCGGCAGCAATCAGTAGACCTCGATGCCGACCGCGAAACCGTCAGGGTCCCAGGCGTTGGAGTCGTACGCCCATGGGCTGGCGCCCCCGCCGTCGGCCGCCCACGGCGTGAACTGACGGGTGCCGCCCTGGTCGGCGCTGCCCTGGTCGACCGCTTTGACACTCAACCGGAAGTCGTAGAACACAACGCCGGCCGGCATGTCGCGGGTTTCCAGGCAGACCTTGACCTGGTCGGGGTCGAACCCGTTGGTGTCGAAGGCGAAGTCGCTCACGCCGCCGCCATCACTGGCCCACGGCGACCACTGGAGGACACCGGTCTGGCTGCCGTTATGGTCGGTGGCCTGAACGCCGATCCGGAAGTCGCGTGTCAGAGGTGTGAAGCGCGGCGGCGGCTCCAGGAAAAGCCGGGCGCCGTCCGGGTCGTACGTGTTGGTGTCTCCGGCGAATGGTGAGCATCCGCCGCCGAAGTTGGAGTACGGGGTGTACTCGGCATCCCCGATCTGGCTGCCGTTGTCGATCATCTGGATGCCGACACGGAAGTTGGACAGTTCGGCGGTGACACTCGGCCGGGCGGCCGCAGGCGCGGCCGTGCCGGCGATCGCGAGGACGCCAGCCGTGACGGCTGCGGCGAGCCCTGCAGTGATCCTGGGCATGTGCTGTTCCTCCTTGGTGGCGTCGGCGACGCCGGGTTCGTGATGCCGGGAGCGGCACCGGATCGCGAGAAGCCCTAGAAATGAGCGCTGGTCCGGCCCTGGTCATCCCTCACATCGAAAAAAATGAATGACAGGAATACCCACTATGTGAGTGGTCCGGCGGTTGTTCAGCCGACCAGCAGGTAGGAGTTGGCGAAGCCGCTGGGGTTGCAGACGTTGAGCTGTCGCCGTACGGAGGAGTACGAGAAGCCGGGTGGGACGGTGCAGGCCCAGATCCCGGCCTGGGGCACCCGCAGGTAGTAGGAGTTGGCGAAGCCGCTGGAACTGCAGACGTTGAGCTGTCGCCGCACGGAGGAGTACGTGTATCCAGACGGTACGGTGCAGGCCCAGAGCCGGTCGCTGGGGGCAACGACATAGTAGGAGTTGGCGAAGCCGCCGGGGTTACAGACGTTGAGCTCTCGCCGTACCGCCGTGTAGGTGTATCCAGACGGCACCGAGCAGGACCAGAAAGCACTCGCCTGCGTGACAGGCTCGGTCGATTGAGCAGCGCCGTAGGCGGCCGCAGGTGCGACGGCCAGGCCGGCGACCAGGAGGATCGCAGCGGCGATGAGTCGGGACATCACCTGACGGATGCGGGGCATGGAACCTCCAGATGCTACAGGGATTGGATTCATCCCCCGAAGCCTAGAAATGCTTTGTTAGCACCCGATGAATAAGTGAACCTCGATCAAATGATCGACGCGACCCCTGCCGGTCCAGGGCGGTGGCACGTTCCGGGGTCCGCCCCTATAGGGGTGCCCGTAGTCCTGGCGGAAAAATCAACGGATATCGCCGACCAGGGCAAACGTGTTGGTGCGTGGCGGGGCGCGGGCGGATCCCTGAAGGGTCCGGACCACGGGGGGCCCGGTGTCTGTCGCCCTGTGACCTGCGGTTCTAGTAATCGCGGGAAAGTCAACGGATCCGGCTGACCTGCGGAGACGTAGGGGTCGATGGTCGTCGCAGTGATGACCTCCACTAGGTTCACGGCGGATTTTGTCCGGTGAGCGTAGGGAGTGTGTGATGGCGACGCGGTTGTTCCCCGATGATCAGATGGAGCGGTTGAAGTCGTTCCCGGACATCGGGGCGGACGAGTTGATCCGGTTCTTCACGCTGACTGCGGCGGACGCGGCGTTCGTTGATCCGGGCCGGGGGCGTGGTCCGACCGATCGGCTCGGTTTGGCGGTGCAGCTGTGTACGTTGCCGTGGCTGGGGTTCGTGCCGGATGAGGTGCGGTCGGCGCCGCCGGCGGCGGTGGCCCGGCTCGCGGGTCGGCTCGGTGTCGACCCGGTGGTGCTGGACCGTTACGGGGAGCGTTCGCAGACCCGTACGGATCATCTGCGCCTGGTCTGTGACTACCTGCGGTGGAGAACCGCGCCGGCCGGCGGCGTCGAGCTGAAGGAGTTGGAGGAGTTCCTGCTCGGGCGGGCGATGGAGCACGATTCGCCGTCGGCCTTGTTCAACCTGGCCTGTGAGTATCTGATCGCGAACCGGACGGTGCGGCCCGGGGTGGTCAGCCTGCTGGAGATGGTGGCCACCGCGCGGACGGCGGCCACCACGGTGACTCACGACCTGCTGGCGCCCTTGCTGACTGGGCAGATGACCGCCGATCTGGACCTGCTGCCGAGGGTGGACGCCGGGTTGGGGATGACTCGCCTGACGTGGCTGACCAAACCGGCGGTGGACGCCACGGCTACGTCGATCAAGACGTCGATCGAGAAGCTGACCTGGGTGCGGGCGATGGACGGGCACCTGATCGACCTGTCGATGCTGGCCGCCGAGCGACGCCGGTTCTTGGCCACGATCGGGCGTCGGTCGACCGGGCAGGGCCTGGAACGGCGTGAGGACGAGCGCCGGTATCCGATCCTGCTGACCTTGGTGGCGCAGTCCGCGGTGGATCTGCTGGATGAGGTGGTGGGGTTGTTCGACCAGGCGGTCTCGGCGCGGGAGGCCCGGGCGAAGGGCCGCACCGAGAAGGCCCTGGCGGAGCGGGGTAAGAGCGGCGAGTCGCGGCAGGCGCTGCTGGATCTGATCCTGCCGGTGCTGGCCGATCCGGGGATTCCGGATGAGCAGGTCGGCGGGCTGCTGCGGGGTCAGATCGGGATGAGCCGGATCCGGGAGGCCGCGGCGGTGGGCTGGCCGTCGCTGCCGCGGGACAACGGCCGGCTGGCGGAGATGAACGCCTCCTACAACTACCTGCGTCAGTTCGTGCCGCACGTGCTGGCCGCGATCGACTTCCGGGGCGGCCCCGGCGCCGACGAGCTGATGCAGGCCCTCGCCGTGCTGGGCGAGCTGTCACGCACTGGCACCCGCAAGGTCCCGGCGTCGGCGCCCGATGGGTTCGTCCCGGCCCGCTTCCGTGACTACCTGACTCGGGCGCAGCGGCAGAACGATGACGTGTCCTATCGGCACTACTGGGAGCTGTGTGTGCTGCTCGGGGTGCGTGACGGGCTGCGCTCCGGGGACGTGTTCGTGCCCGGCAGCCGCCGGTACGCCGATCCCAGTTCGTACCTGTTCACCCCGGACGTGTGGGCGACGCGGCGCGACGAGTTCTGCGCGCTGGTCGGTAAGCCAGCCGACGGGCAGGTGGGGCTGGAGCAGGGCTTGGACGAGCTGCACACCACGCTGGGTGAGCTGGAACGGGTGCTGGCCGGCACCGGCCCGGACGAGGTGGGGTCGGTGCGCCTGGACGAGCAGGGCAACCTGGTCATCCCGCCGCTGTCGGCCGAAGACGTGCCGGCCGAGGCCACCGCGCTGAAAGAGGAACTGGTCGGGATGCTGCCGTTCGCGCCGATCGCGTCGCTGCTGATCGAGCTGGACTACCGGACCGGGTTCCTGTCCTGTTTCACCCACGCCGGCGGCCGTAAGCAGGCCATGTCGGGTGAGCTCAAGCGCAACATCCTGGCGGTGCTGATCGCGAACGCCACCAACCTCGGTCTGGTGAAGATGGCCGAGGCGTGCGGTGTCCCGTACGACGTGCTCGCGTGGACGCAGGAGTGGTACGTGCGGGAGGAGACGCTGCGGGAGGCCAACACGGTGGTCGTGAACCATCATCACGGATTGGCGTTCGCGAAGGTGTTCGGCGGCGGCACGATGTCGTCGTCGGACGGGCAGCGGTTCCCGACCCGGGGCAAGTCGCTGACCGCCCGGGCGATGAACACGTTCTTCGCCGACGAGGGCCTGTCGACCTACACCCACGTGTCGGATCAGCACTCCACCTACGGCACGAAGGTGATCGTGCCGACTACCCGCGAGGCCCACTACGTCCTGGACGACTTCCTGGGTAACGCCACCGACCTGCCGATCGCCGAGCACGCGACCGACACGCACGGCGTCACTTTGATCAACTTTGCGTTGTTCGACCTGGTGGGTAAGGCGTTGACCCCGCGGATCCGGGATCTGGGGAAGGTCACGTTGTGCCGCGACGACACCCCGAGCGTGGTCAACGCCCGGTATCCGCACGCCGGGCCGCTGCTGACCGACCGCCTCGATCAGGACTTGATCGTGGACATGTGGCCGGATCTGCTGCGGATGGCGGGGTCGTTGAAGTTCGGGCAGGCCACCGCGTCGCTGATCGTGGGCAAGTGGTCGGCGGCATCGCGGCAGAACACCCTGGCCACCGCGTTGAAGGAGTGGGGCACTCTGCGGCGCACCATCCATTCGGCGAAGTACCTGTCGGATCCGGTGTACCGGCGCAAGATCGGCCGACAGCTCAACAAGGGCGAGTCGCTGCACGCGCTGCGCCGCGACCTGCACTACGCCAACCACGGCACGGTACGCCGCCGGCACCTGGAGCAGCAGACCGAACAGGCGTGGTGCCTGACCGTGCTGACCAACGCCGTGATCACCTGGACCACCGAGTACTACGCGATGGCCGTCGACCGGCTGCGCGCCGCCGGCCGCGACATCCCGGACGAGTTGCTGGCGCACATCTCGCCGGCCCACAGCGAGAACGTCAACTTTTTCGGCACCATCACCGTCGATGTCGAGGCTGAGTTGGCCAAACTCGACGAGAACGGCCTGCGCGGCCTGCGCGGGCTGCGCGGCCCGTATCCCACACTTCTATAGTGATCACGCCGGATGCCATCCCCCTGGCTAGATCCGCCTGGGGTCAGGGCTACGCCACCGAGGCAGCCGCAGCTGCGCTCACCTACGCCTTCGAACAGGCAGGACTGCACCGGGTCGCTGCCACGTGCGACCCGGCTAACGTCGTCTCCCGCCGCGTCCTGGAGAAGATCGGTATGAAGTACGAGGGCCACCTCCATGACTACCTACACATCCGAGGTGAGATGCACGACCGCCTTCTCTTCGCTGCCCTCCACCCATGACCACCTCACTTAGACGGTGCAGCGCCCCTTTCCAGCGAGGCGTCAGACGACTCAACCAGCATCACGGATGGTGATGACTGGCCTGGAATCGGCGACAGTTGAATAGGCGCTCTCACCAATAGGCTAGGCCGTCTACCAGTCCCGGCCGCCGGCGGCCGCGAAGCGGTGCATCATCTTGACCACCTCACCGAGCTGCTGATGAATCCCCGCCAGCCGCTCCACGACCAGGCGCACCTGCTCGACAGTCAGATCGCCAGCCGGCACGTCCCGCCCAACCCGTCTCGCTCCTCGCCTGGAGCCGCGTCAACGGTCCTGCACGGCTGGGAAGTGTGACCTGGCTAACCCGGGTCTCATAACTATACGTCGAGTACAGTTACTGTATGCGGATTGCGGAAATGGCACGGACGGCGCCGACGAGGGCGCAGCGGTGGGGGTTGCTGGTCACGGTGGGCGCGGGACTGTTGTTGATCACGTTGGACAACTCGATCCTGTACACCGCCCTGCCGACCCTGACCGCCGATCTCGGGACGACCGGCACGCAGAGCTTGTGGATCATCAATGCCTATCCGGTGGTGATGGCGGGGCTGCTGCTGGGCAGCGGCACGCTGGGTGACCGGGTCGGGCACCGCCGGATGTTCCTGGTTGGGCTAGTGGTGTTCGCCGCCGCGTCCCTGCTGGCGGCGTTTGCGCCCAGTACGGGGGTGTTGATCGCCGCCCGGGCGTTGCTCGCGGTGGGCGCGGCGACGATGATGCCCGCTACCCTGGCCCTGATCCGGGTGACGTTCCAGGTGGAGCGGGAACGTAACATCGCGATCGCGGTGTGGGGTTCCCTGGCCATCGTGGGTGCCGCGCTTGGGCCGATCGTCGGCGGGGCGCTGCTGGAGGCGTTCTGGTGGGGATCGGTGTTCCTGGTCAATGTTCCGGTCGTCGTCGTCGCCGTGGCGGCGACGCTGCTGGTCGCGCCGCCGAACGACCCGGACCCAAGCAAGCGGTGGGACCTGGTGTCCTCGTTGCAGGCGATGGTCGGCCTGGTCGGCGCGGTGTTCGCGATCAAGGAACTCGCGCACCAGCCGCCGTCGCCGACCGTGCTGGCGGCCGCGGTACTCGCCTCGGCCGTCGGAGGCACCCTCTTCGTCCGCCGGCAGCGCCGCCTGGCCGATCCGCTGCTGGACTTCGCGATCTTCCGGAACCCGGCTTTCACCTCCGGAGTCCTGGCCGCCGCGTTCGCTCTGTTCGCCATCGCCGGGCTCCAACTGGTCACCACCCAGCGGTTCCAACTCGTCGCGGGCTACACCCCCCTGCAAGCGGGCCTGCTGGTCGCGGCGGTCGCTGCCGGTTCGATCCCGACGACCATGTTGGGCGGCGCGGTCCTACACCGCACCGGACTGCTGCCGCTGATCACCGGCGGTCTCGCCCTCGCCGTGCCCGGTGTCGTCCTCGTCGCCGTCGGCCTGCACGCCGGCCTTCCCGTCCTGGTCACCGGAATGGTCGTTACCGGCGCCGGGCTCGGCATGGCCATGTCCGTCGCCTCTACCGCCATCGTCGGCAACGCCCCTGCCCGCCGTGCCGGCATGGCAGCCTCCGTCGAGGAGGTCTCCTACGAGTTCGGGGCGCTGACCGCCGTCGCGCTGCTGGGCAGCCTGGGCACCTTCGTCTACGCCACTGCGGTTCGCCTCCCGCCGGGCGCACCGACAGCGGCCGGCGACAGCCTGGTTGACGCCCTCGGCACAGCCGACGGTAACCAGATCATCATCGACGCCGCGCACACCGCCTACGACACCGGCTACCTGATTACCGTCGCCGTCGTGGCCGTCGTCCTCACCGTCGGCGCGGCCCTCACCGGACGGCTCCTGCGCCACCATGGCCCCGGCACCCCAGCCGGCGTCTACCCAACCGACCACTAACGACAGAACGGGCCCACCATGCGACCGAGCAAGCGGACCCACATCCTCGACGCCGCCCTACGCGTCTTCGAACGCGACGGCGTCACCGCCGTTACCTACGACACCGTCGCCGAGGAAGCCGGCATCACCAAAGCGGGACTCGTCTACCACTTCCCGACCCGCGAAGTGCTCCTACACGCCGTACAGGCACACCTCGCCGCCCAATGGGAAACCGCAATGACCAGCGTCGCCGGCGGACCCGCCGAGACGATCACCCCAGCCGAACGGCTCGCCGCCTACGCCACCGTCACCGCTCAAGCCGCCACCCGCGCCGACCTCGAACTCATCCTCCACATCAGCGCCGAACCGGCGACCGGCGCGCCATTCATCGACGTGATGAACCGCTGGACACCACCACCCCCACCACCCACCCCACCCCTGACCACCGACCAACTCCGCGCGCTGATCGCACGCCTCGCCGCCGACGGCCTCTGGCTCCACGAAACACTCACCGGCACACCCATGCCCGACCAGATGCGCCGGTACATCGCCCAGCACATCGCCGACCTCGTCAGAGAATCTCCATGTCGATGACGGTAGAAGTCGATCAACCTCTTGCGCGGGCCGCCGGGCCGTACGTCCCACAACCCGGCTCGGGTCTGCCCGCCGGCAGCCTCGGCCGCTAAGTCGATTCCGGCCAGGCCTAGTCGTAGCTTCCAGCCCGGATCCAACGGCAACGCTGGTCAAGCAGCGGCACGAGCGACACCCGTTGCCCTTCGGTAGCGGGCTCTGACCAGCGTTGCCGTTGGTTATCGGCCGATTACTGCGGCTAGGCCGGTAACGTTCGTTCGCGACACACCCAGGCAACGGCGACGCTTCCCCAGCTCGAATCTGTAACAGAACCCGTGTCCGCGCCTTCGTAACGCGCTCGGGTGTTCGCGATACGTTCTTGGGTATGCGGATCGGCTACGGACGGGTCTCCACCCGCGATCAGAACCCCGACGCCCAACACGACGCCCTTACCGCCGCCGACTGCGAGCAGCTCTTCGTCGACAAGGCATCCGGCAAACTCGCCCGCCGCCCCGAACTCGACAAGGCACTACTGGTCGCCCGCCCCGGCGACCAACTCGTGGTCACCAAACTCGACCGGCTCGGCCGCTCGCTGGAAAACCTCATCGACCTGTCCGCCCGGCTCCAGGAACGCGGCGTCGACCTGGTCGTGCTCGACCAGAACATCGACACCTCCACCGCGATGGGCCGCATGTTCTTCCAGATCCTCGGCTCCATCGCCGAGTTCGAACACGCCCTCATGTCCGAACGCACCCTCGACGGCCTCGCCGCCGCCCGCGCCCGCGGCCGCACCGGCGGGCAGAAACCCAAGCTCACCGCGCGGCAGGTGAAGATCGCGCAGCAGATGTACGAGGAGACCGGACCCGACGGCCGCCGGGTCTACACCGTGGAGCAGATCGCCGCAGAGTTCGGCGTCACCCGCCCCACCATCTACCGCCACCTCGCCAAGCTGCCAGCCCAGTAAACCGGAAGCGCCCCCGGCACCTCACACCACAACGCGTTCGCCCTGGTCAGCGATATCCGTTGATTTTTCCGCCAGGACTACGGGCACCCCCTATAGCAACACCCACTACATCTCTGACCGCCTGGTCGTCGTGATAACGCCTTCCTGATCGCCAGTACATCGACACCCTGGGTGGCCCTCCCACGGAAGACCCCGGTCTCCAGCTACGACGAAACCATGGAACGCGTCTCCGTCGACGAACGCGCCACCACCCACGCCATCACCATCGCCGAGCTGCGCGAATGGCCCGACCGGCTCGACTGGGACGAAGGCCCCGGCGCCCTGCGCTACCCCGACCTCGAACCCCTCGACCTTCACGAGCGAGACACCATCAGCTGACAAACACCGGAACGGCCCGAGAGCAGTACCTCGCTCTCGGGCCGTTCCGCGTTCCCGCCCCAACATCAAGATCAAAGATTTGGTGGGCTGGGACAGCTACCCAGCGCCGGGCCTTCAGGCACCACCAGTGGGCTAATTATCGAATTTTCGTTATTGGCAATCCGATAATCTCGCGGGAGTGACAAATCGGACGAAACCTCGATGCATCATAATGACTGTTATGGTGTATCGGTGTCCGCAGTCGCTACCGCCGGGTTCGAAGTCGCGTATGTCGGCCCGGACGGCGATGAGGTCCGTCGGACGATGGGTGAGGCTGCGAAGGGTGCCATTCGAGCGGCTGGCGCCGGTGCGATCGATTCCGTCGTACTGGGGTCAGCGCGACTACCCGGGCTTCTCCTGGTCGGCCAGTTCAGGGAGGCATGTCGGGTAGCGAGTCCTGGCTGGAGCGGGACGAGGCGATGGCAATGGACTTCGCCCCGACGGTGGTCGCATTCGCGGCACAGCCGTTCTGGCTGTTGTAGCCGGAGGGCGGTCGGGTCCGGTCGCACGCGCCGAACTTCTTCGCGCCCAAGGCGTCAGTGAGAAGCGAGAGTCGTTGACATGCCTCCGGAGCATTCGGGCTGACGGCGCTGGCGCGGTGCGCCGGTCACGTCGGGGCACGCCAGTGCAGCTTCTCCGGGGTCGTTGCTCTTCGCTATGCCCCGGCTTCTTCGCTCAGTGGCGTGATGGCTCGGCGGTGGTGATCGACGTCCGCACCCGATGACAGCCGATCAACTCGCCACGCTTACCTGATATGCCCGCACGTCGCACCACGGCATGCTCGAGCTGACGGTGTTGGCGGCACCGACGTGGGTGTTCTCCCCAGCCACCAGCCGGACAAGTCGACCCGCTGGTCGTCGTTCGGCAGCATCAGGTGGATCGGTTTGGCAGGGGGCAGAACGGGTGTCCGGCAGGGTCGGCATAGACCCGCCAGCCCCGGTCGCGGTCCAGCACGGTCCCGCCGAGCGTCAGCACCTGCTGCTC
>NZ_JBXEDG010000010.1:0-407517 GCF_056820975.1 Salinispora sp. CH2A1_6 | reverse complement strand
TGCTCCGCCATATCGAGGTCGACAACTCGGAAGTCGAGGTGCAACTGCTGCGGATGGTCCGGAGCGGGCCAACGCGGCCGCTGATAGGTAGCGACCCGTTGGAAGGCGAGGACGAACCCGGTGGGGGTGTGCAGGGTGGCCCAGTCGTCGTCGGTATTCCACCGTGGATCAACCTGGTTGACCTCCCCACCGAGCAGCCCCTGGTAGAACTCGGCCAGCCCGGGCGGATCCGGACAGTCCAGAACGACACACTCCAGCTCGGCGATCATTGATCGCACCTCGCTCCCCGGATCATGGTCGACATCCTCGCACCGGCCGGCGGCCGGACAGCCCATTGACCTGCGGGGCGGGCGGCAGCCGGCGATCCGGACCAGGGCCTCCATGCCGCTTCGGCGATGATCGCCTCGCCGTTCGCCACGTTGACAACGCAGGGAGGGGAACCGTGCCACCATAGACCGGTCATCCCGCCCGACCGGCACCCAGAGCGAGGACGCGATGAGGGCCGGACTACGAAGGCTTCGCCGAGAGCCGCTTAAGAGAGAACGAGTCAGGCCTCTTCAACGCCCACTATGAGCGTGCCGAGCGGTATGCGGGTGCGATGGCCAGGTCCGGTGCGATGAGCACCTGGGTGATGCCGCCAGCATCAGAGGCCCGTCTACCGCACCAGCGGTTGCTGCGGGTCCGCTCATTCACCGGTCGCCTCGCGTTTGGTGGAGAGGTGCTGGGCTTCAAGGTCACGCAGGTGCTCCAGCATGTGCAACGCCGTGGCCGCGCCTTTGTCGGATAGCTCAAAGTGGTTGCGGAAAGCGATTTTCAGCTGCGATGTGTGCCCCCGTTTGGTCTCGGCCAACGTCTGCAGGAGCCGCAGTTCCTTGAATATCTGGGTAGACATCGCTGGAGTCCTGGAACCGCGCCACGGTCCTCGCCAGCGTGGTTGTCGGCCTGCTCACCTACCACGGCGCGATGGCCGTACCGGGCACCCAGTCGCAGCGCATCGGTCGCCTGCTCGCCGTCCGGGATGCCCTGATGGCGCAAAATCTGCTGGACATCCTTACCCGCGAACGGGACCGGGGGCCGGTCCTGGTCTCCGCCCACAACCTCCACCTGCAACGGCACCCGGGCCGGTGGGACAGCCACTGGGAGGGCCAGGACCTGGCCTTCCAGTGGAACGGCGCCGGCTCGATCGTGTCGGCCTCGCTCGGCGGAAGGTACGTGTACGTGGCCGGCAGTCTCGGGGCGAGCGGCCCGCTCGGTCTCGGGCCACCGGAGCCCGACACCTACGAGCACCAACTCGGCGCCGAGACCGGGATCTTCCCGCCGCCCACCGGCGACGAGCTCCGGGAACGCGCAGCCGACCTGCTCGGGCTGTCGTCACTGGAAGCGGCGACGGTCGGGACGTGCGACGCGATCCTGCACATCGGTTCCGAACCGGGGGCGGCCGACGCGGCCCGGATCGCCGGCCTGACGGGGGTGACCGAGACCCGGATCCCGCCGGGCCCTGAGCACCCGCCCCACACCTGGGGCGACCGGTTCTTCTTCACCGGCGCGGACCGGGCGCGACCGTTCGCCACGATCGTCGGGCACGACACCCCGGGCTTCGACGAGCGGTCCCGCCTGGCCGACCCCGGACGGTACCGGCTGAACATCGAGGTGGGACGCACCGAGTTCCACAACCTGTTCGGCTACGGCCCGGAGGAGTTCGCCCTACACCGCGACCGGCTCGACTTCGCGGAGACGGACCGCCTGCTGCCCCATCCGGTCTACGCCGTGCAGGGTTGGGTCAGCGTGGTCAATCCGGGCCCGGCCACCGTGGCGGAGGTGACCCGGCTGGTGGCTCGGGCTCGCTCCCGCAGCAGATCAGCAGAATCTGCTGCCGGCTAGGGCGGTTGTCACGAGTTGCCGCAGCTCGGTGAGGTGCACCAGGCGGGCCACCGCAACGTAGACGGCGCAGCCGATGATGCCCGCCGTGGTCACGGTGATCAGCGCCCCGCTGTTCGGAGAGTCGCGCAGTGGGGCGAGGGCGTAGACCGTGAGGCCACCACAGCTACCGGAGAGGCCGCCGGCGACCGCCACCCGGGCAGCCGTACCAAGTAGCCGGTGCCCGTCGATGCGGCCCAGTCGGCGGCGCAGGAGAAGGGCGGCAGCGGCGAGGCCCACCGTGTACGCGACCGCGTACGCGAGGGGGACACCGACCACGGCGTTGGCGCGGGGCAGTAGCCGCGACGCGGCAAGGCATCCGGCCACGCCGACGGCGGTGACTCCAACGGTGATGATCGCGGGGGTCCTGGTGTCCTGCAGGGGGTAGAACCCGCGTTGCAGAATCATGAAGCCGGTGAACGGCACCAGGGCCACCCCGAAGGCTGCCACCACCGCGCCCAGCAGCGCGATCGCCGACGGTGAACTGCGTCCGTAGGCGAACAGCAGCGTGGCGATCTGCGGGCCGAGCACCGTCATGGCAACCGCTATCGGGGCGAGAGCGACGACAGCCAGCCGTACCGCCTGGGTGAGGTCCTCGACGATGTGGGCGTGTTGGCGGCTGGCGGCGTGGCGACTGAGCCGGGGCAGCATGGCGGTCAGCACCGACATGACGAGGACCCCGAACGGCATCTGGAACACCGCCAGCGCATTCTGGAAGGCGCTCACCCCGCCCGGTCCGCTGGTCGAGGCGACCCGGGTGGCCACCGCGAGCAGGATCTGCGCGGCGACGACGGACACGAGGACCCAGCCGCCGAGCCGACCGATTCGGCGGATCCCGATGCCCCGTGGGTCAAGCCGGGGCCGAAGGGTGAAGCCGCTGCATGCCAACGCCCACACCACCAGGGCCATCTGGGCGAAGACGCCCGCGGTGGTGCCCACGGCGAGCAACACCAGCTGCCCGGTGGACATCGACGGGATGCTGGTGGTGCCGCCGATCGCCAGGTACGTCAACCCGACAGCGATCACCATCAGACTGTTGACAACCGGCGCCCACATCGGCGCAGCGAACCGGCCCCGGGTGTTGAGCACCGCGCCGGCAGTGGCACCACCACGCTGGCCATCGCACCTCCGAGGACAAGCTCGTAGACGGCGTTGGGCAGGGTGTTCGCCACGTTGTAGCTGTCCAGCAGACGACTCCCCATTCCCAGCGCGGAGGCCAGCACCACCAGCCGGACGAAGCCGACGGCCCCGGGATACCAACGCGACGGCTACCAGCCACGTCGACGCCGTCGCAGTGGCGACCGGCCAGGGGGAAGAGTGGCGCTTCACCCATGCGATCCGGGTTTGGGAGGCAAGCCCTCGCCTCCGCCACCTGCTGGTCACGAGCGGGAACCCAGCGGAGAAGACCTACACCGAGGTCACCCTCGACTACCTACGTGGCCTCGGCCTCCGTCGTCGGGAGGGGCTCCAGCTACAGGCGGACCCGTCACCCAACACCGGCCGGCAGGCCGCCTGGATCGCTGACCAGGTGCAGGGCAGTGACATCACCAGCATCGCACTCACCACCTCCCCCTACCATCTGCCGAGGTTCTATCTCACCGTCCTGAAGGAGTTGGAAAGACGTGGCATCCGCATACCCGTCGTTCCCGCTCCCGCGGCGGTCGCCCCACAGACGCCGATCCCGGAGACCGGCGTCACCTCCGAGGACCTGGTTCCCGGCGAGGTGAAGCGCATCCTCACCTATCTGGACAAGGGCTGGCTCGCCACACCGCTGGAGCTGCGGCGGTACCTCTCCTGGTGGTGGAGCAACCATGGGTCTGGCTGGGTCGTGGACTGAGCTGTTCGGAGGAAGCGGCGCCGACTCCGCTGCGCCGCTTCTCTCAGCCGGTCGCCGCGACTGCTGCCGACCGCGCCCGGGCCTTGCGGGTGGCGCGCAGTAGCAGTCCGGCGTAGAGCAGCAGCAGGGCGTCCTGCAGCAACACCAACCAGCCGAGTCCCTGGGTCAAGAAGCGCCCGAAGCAACCGCAGTTGTCGACCGTCAACCCCCGCACAAACGCCTGTGCCGCCAGGCTGGCCCAGGTCACCGCCACCGCCGTGTAGATCCAGACCGGGGTCAGCGCGCATGACCGCGGTCGGGTCAGTAGCCAGAGCCCACCGGCCAGCTCCGCCAGGATCAGCACCGCGGCCAGCCACGGCAACGCCGCCGCGGGCGCGATCTCGTACGCGGCGAAGATGTCCGGCAGCACCGGCCACGACGCAAGCTGGCCGGCTCCCATCGCCGTGAGGATGGCACCCAGGACAGCACGAAGCCACATGAGCCGACGCTAACGGTAGAACCCAGCTTTAGCACCAAAAACAAGATAAATAACGGCTTTCTAGCTTGGGAAGCTATTCCGAAACACCAGGCAGCAAATCCCCGACCGACTATTTACCGAATGAAATTGATCGATTACGATCCGGTAGGTGCCTGGCCTGGATCGGGGTGACTGTGCACATTACTTACGCGCCTGCCTTTGCTGCCCAGCGGCCTGAAAGATCCGTCGAAGTCCGCGTCGACAAAGGCCTGACCCAGGTGCTGACCCGGGACCGGCGCACCGACCAGCGGCAGGTCCGCACCACCGCCCCGAACGGCGTGACCGCCTACGACATCGAACCAGACGGCCGGCACTTCTGGTGGTTCGACGCGAACCCGGCGGGGATCGGGCTCTGGCGGCGGCAACCGTTCCGGCCGACCCCTACCGACCCGACGACACCACCCGCCGCCCTCACCGGCCTGCCGCCCGGGCGACAGGCCGGGATCGCCTTCGACGCTGCCGGCGGTCGGGTCGCAGTCGGCATCGGCACCGAAACCGAGACCCGGTGCTACGTGGGCAGACCCGGCGGAGCCGGGCAGCTGGTAGCCGCTGCGGCGGGCTACGCGACACTGGTCGACCTGACCGCTGACGGAGCGACGGTCGCACTGGCCGGGCGGGCCGACAGCGACCGGGCAATCAGTGTTATTCACCTCAGCGACGGTCGGCTCGACGTCGTCGCTGGCAGCCACCACCGGCGAATCTGGGCGCTCGAGTTCCGCCCCGGCGACCGATCCCAGCCGCAGCTGCTGGTCATTGTCGAAACACCAGAGCGCTACCAGGTCGGTACCTGGCAGCAGGACCGGGGTATCGCACTGGCAGCGGCCCTCTCCTACGACACCGAGGTCACCGCCCACTGGTACGGCGCGGACGGGCAGGTGCTCATCCAACACGACCATGCCGGTCGCAGCCGGCTCCTACTGGCCGACCTCACCAGCGGTGAACCCGCGACCATCGCCACCCCACCCGGCACGATCCTGGATCTGACCTGCGCCCCCGGCGGAGACATCCACTATGTCTGGACCACTGGGTCGGTACCGCCCCAGCGCCGGGTCGTCGGGCCCGGCACCGCAGCCCGGGGGTCACCGCGAGCGGCTGGCCCGGCGCAACCGACCGGAACGACCCGGCGCAGCGAACTGTGGACCACTCAGCCCTACGGTCGGATCCACAGTTTCCTCGCCACCCCGCCCGGTGCCGGGCCGTGGCCGACCCTGTTCCTGGTCCACGGTGGGCCGTCCCTGCACGACCGCGACGCCTACGACCCTCGGGTTGAACTGCTGGTACGCGCCGGGTACGCGGTGGTGCGTACCAACTACCGGGGATCGACCGGGTACGGGCCGCAGTGGCAACGGGGATTCGACCAACGAGTCGGGCTGGCGCAGCTGGACGACCTCGCCTCGGTACGCCAACACCTGCTCCACCACGACGTCGCCGAACCGGGTCGGGTCGGCCTGTGCGGATACTCGTGGGGCGGGTACCTGGTTCTTCTCGCGATGGGAGTCGCACCGGCCGACTGGTCGGTCGGCCTCGCCGTCGCCCCCATCGCCGACTACCCGGCCGCCTACCGCGGCACCACGGCGGCGCTGCGCGAGGTCGACGACGAACTCTTCGGCGGCGGGCCCGACGACGTACCGCAGCGATACCGTGCGGCCAATCCGATGACCTACCTGGACCAGGTACGTGGCCCCCTGTTCATCGCTGCCGCCAGGGACGATGACCGCTGCCCGCCGGGCCAGGTGCGGCGCTACGTCGCTGCGCTACGCCACCGTCGGGTGCCGCACCACCTGCACTGGATGTCCGGCGGTCACCTCGGCGACGCCGCCAGCCAGACCCGCGCGTTCGATGAGTTGCTCCGGTACGCCGGCCAGGCACTGGGACCGGACCGAACCCGGGCGGCCGCAGCGGACGGCCGTCCGTATCAGCCAACCAGCCAGGGAGGGAGGTGAATCACATGAAGCGACGCAGCGTACGGCATGACCCGATCGCCACCAACGAGCGGGAGCGCGGGGCGGTCGTGGTGAAGATGTTCCTCGACATGGACCGGGCGGTCGCGGCCGAACGGAGCGGCGGGACCGATCCAGCGGCCGACAAGGTGGCGGTCAGCGACTAGCCCCCAGGTGGTGACCGCGAGTTCGACGGCTTCGTTCCGGAGCAGCCCGCTCCGGAACGAAGCCCACCAACGGAAGGATCCGCGATGAAGGTCGTCCTGGTCAGCATGCCGTGGGGTTCGATCGACGTTCCGTCGCTGGCGCTGGGCATCCTGCGTACGGCAGCCAGCCGGGGTGGCCACGAAGTCGAGGTCCGCTACGCGAACCTCGACTTCGTGGACTGGGCGGCCCGAGTCACCAACCTCACGTTGGCCGACTATCAGTACTTCTCGGAATCCTCCTACTTCCTCGGCGCCGGCGACTGGGTCTTCTCCGGCCTGCTCGACGACGCAGACCGGTCGTTCGACTCCTACGCCCGGCTGCTGGCCGGCAACGGCACGGCCGACGCCGAGATCGCCCGGACCGGGTCGATGCACCGGGTGGTGCCCGAATTCATCCGGGGGCTCACGACCGAACTGGCGGCGATGACGCCCGATGTCGTCGGTTTCACCACCACCTTCCAGCAGAATGCCGCCAGCCTTGCCGTCGCCCGGCTGCTGAAGCAACTACGGCCGCAGACCCGGATCGTGTTCGGCGGCGCCAACTGCGACGGGCCGCAGGGGGCGGCACTGCACCGCAACTTCCCCTACGTCGACTACGTCGTGCGGGGTGAGGGCGAGGTCGCCTTCCCGCACCTACTGGACGCGCTCGATCCGCTGACCGCCGCACCCGACCGGACGGAGCTGGCAAGAATCGCCGGCCTGTGCTGGCGGGACCGGGACGGGACGGGACGGGCCAACCCGATGTCGTCCACTCCCCTGCCGCCAACCCACATCGTCGCGCCCGACTACACCGGCTACCTTGAGCGACTGGACGCGTCGGCGGCGGCGGACTGGGTAGCGCCCAAGCTGGTCGTCGAAGGCTCCCGCGGGTGCTGGTGGGGCGAGAAGCACCACTGTACGTTCTGCGGACTCAACGGGTCGTTCATGCAGTTTCGGAGCAAGAGCCCGGCCCGGTTCCTCGACGAACTTCTCGACCTGGCACGCCGCCACCAACTGCTCGACTTCATCGTCGTGGACAACATCCTGGACATGGCCTATTTCGACACGGTGCTGCGGTGGCTGGCCGAATCGGACTACGATCTGCGCCTTCACTTCGAAGTCAAGGCCAACCTGCGCCGGCACCACTTCCAGCAGCTGAGCGACGGCGGTGCGGTGCAGGTACAGCCCGGGGTGGAAAACCTCAGCAGCAACGTGCTGCGGCTGATGGACAAGGGTGTCACCGGTTGCCAGAACGTACGAGCGTTGCGCGACGCGCAGAGTGCCGGGGTTACTGCGAGCTGGAACTACCTGTACGGGTTCCCCGGTGAGACGGCGCACGACTACACCAGCATTGTCGCGCAGCTGCCGGCCCTGCACCATCTTGAGCCGCCGATCAGCTCCACCCGGATCGCCATCGAGCGGTACAGCCCCTACTTCGACCGCCCGGAACTGGGGTTCGCGACCCTGCGGCCGGCACCCCAGTACACCGAGATCTACCAGCTGCCCGAGACCGAACTCGCCGACCTGGCGTACGTCTTCACGTCGGCGCCGAACGGCATCGACGGGGCCCAGGCTGCCGACCTCGACGCGGCACTCGGCAGCTGGCAGGCGCAGTATCCGATCAGCCGGCTCACCTACCAGGAGCTTGCCGACCGGATCGTGTTGGTCAGCCGACGCGCCAGCTATGACTGGACGGTGCTGGAGCTGACCACACCCGCCGAGATCGAACTGTTTCGGCTCCTGAGCCAGCCCCGTACGGTCGCGACCCTCGTCGCGAAGGTACCCGGCGGGGCGGCGGCCGTCGAGCCGCTGCTGTCCCGGTGGACGGCGCTGGGCCTGCTGTTTCACGACGGTGGCTACCAGGTGCACCTCGCTGTGGAGTCCCACAATCAGGTACTGACTCGGATCGATCACCGCCGAGCTGTCGCCCGGCGACTCGAGGAGGAATCGCGTGCCACCGTCGTCGCCTGAGCTCGCCGAGATGACCGAGTGGAGCGCGAGCAGGGTCGAGATCGAATTGTCCCGCGACTACGAGCCCACCACCGCCCGAGTCCCGGGAATGTCTCTCGGTACCCGACAGATCACTGGCGCGTGGGAACCCCTCGTCGCGGAGTTCTACCACCTCGGCGTCCGGCGGGTCCGGCTCGCCGACCCGGTCGACCTGTGTCCGGACGCGGGCGTCGTCGCCGCCCGCACCCTGGTGTTGCTCCGGGAGCTGACCGCCTACGCGATCTCGGTCGAATGGGTCGCCCGTTGTCACGACGGCTGCGCGGGTCGAGGATTGTTCAACCATCTGTATCCGCCGGCTCGAGTGGATGGTGTCGGCGACGACGCGGCGGTTCGGGGCTGGCAGACGTCGTTCTTTCTGGGGATGTGCGTGTCCCGGCGTGGCCCGGGGTTCACCGAGGTACGCGACCGGCGGCTCGGCACCCTGGAGATGTACACCATCGACGAACCAGCGCACCTGACGGCGATCACCGAGTTGGCGGAGGGTGTCCCGGCCGGTCAGCTACCCGTTCCCGTACGCCGGGAGCTGACCGAGGCACGGCTGATCGTCGAGCAGTCCGGGTATCTGTGGTGGCTGCCGACCCGGGCATACCGGTGGCCCTCTCCTGCCCTGAGCGTGTAGGCAGGCCCTTCTCTCGCCGACCACCACCCCCGACCGCTAGGAGAGCCGTGGAGACCGTGACCGGCACGTCGGCCCCGCCACCGGTGCCGTATATCGCCGATCCGTACCCGACGTTGGCCCGCATCCGCGCCAACGGCCCGGTATCGATCCTGCACAGCGACGAAGGCGTTCCGATGTGGGTCATCGCCCGCTACCGGGAGGTGCGGGCGGCGCTGGCCGACCCACGATTCGGGCAGGACGCCCGCCGCGCCCAGGCCCTGGCCGACAACCGGGTGGCCGGGGTTACCCTCGGCGGTGACATCGTCCACATGCTCAACAGCGACCCACCGGACCACACCCGGTTGCGGCGCCACGTTCAGGGCGCGTTCACTGCTCGGCGGGTGGCGGCGATGCGGCCACTGGTGGAACGGATCACCACCTCGTTGCTGGACGGACTCGCCGGTCGAAAGACGGTGGACCTGGTGCAGGACCTCGCCTTCCCGCTGCCAATGTTGGTCATCTGTGAGCTGCTCGGCTTCCCAGCCGAGGAGCGAAACGCCTACCGGTCCTGGTCAACCGCGATCCTGACGCACGACGACGATCCTGCCGTCTTCGCCACGGCGCTGCGGGAAATGACCGACTACATCGCGGTTCAGCTACGTTTACGACGCTCCCGGCCCGGCGACGACCTGCTGACGGAGTTGTTGACCGCGCGTGACGCGGGCCAGCTCACCGACGACGAAATCGTCGGCATGGTCTTCCTGCTCCTGATCGGTGGGCACGAGACGACCGTCAACCTGCTCGGCACCGCCACCCTCGCCCTGTTGCGCGATCCCGACCAGCACCGGTGGCTGTTGGCGAACCAGCACGCACTGCCGGAGGCGATAGACGAATTCCTCCGCTACGAGTCCCCGGTCGCCATGGCAACGCTACGGTTCACCACCACGCCGGTCACTGTTGACGATGTCGTGATTCCCGCCGGTGAGCTGGTGCTGGTGTCGCTCGGCGGCGCCAACCGGGACCCCGACCGTTTTCCGGCCGCCGACCGGTTGATCCTCGATCGGCGCGACACCGGACATCTCGCCTTCGGCCACGGCCTGCACCGTTGCCTCGGCGCGTTTCTCGGCAAACTCGAAGGTGAGGTGGCTCTCGGCGCCTTGCTGCGGCGGCACCCGAAGCTGGCGCTCGCCGCCGAGGTACGTCAGCTCCAATGGCGAGACACGATCATGTTGCGTGGACTGGAGTCACTTCCGGTATCCCTCCATGGCTGAGGCTACGGCGGTCACCTCCATCACTCGCCGGTTCCGGCCGCAGCTCAGCTTCGCTCCCCTGCGCACCCGCGGCTACCGGCTGCTGTTCGCGGCCGAACTGATCTCTGTCTTTGGCGATGCCTTTCACACGGTGGCGCTTCCGTTCCTGGTCTACCAGCTCGGCGGCGGCGCGCGCGATCTCGGCCTACTGGTGGCCGGCTACGGGCTGTGCCGGCTGGCGACGACGCCGCTGGGCGGGATCTTCTCCGACCGGATCGGCCCGTGGCCGGTGATGCTGATCTCTGATCTGATTCGGGTTCTCTTCACCGCCGGCATCGTCGTGGTCGCCGTGACCGGGGCTGGCGGCATGTTCGCCGCAGCGGTGTTGGTGGCGGGCACCGGGCTGGGCGCCGGGCTGTTCCAGCCCGCTGCCTACGCGATCACCCCGCGGTTACTGCCCGCCGATCAGTTGCAGGCCGGCAACGGGTTACACAGCACTGCTACCTTCGCGGCCGGAATGATCGGTCCGGGGGCGGCCGGGCTCGTGGTGATCGCCCTTTCGCCAGCGGTGGCGTTCGGTGTGGACGCGGTGACCTTCGCCGTTTCGGCGGCCTGCCTGGCGATGATCGGCGGTGTGGGGCGCGCTGCGGCGATGCCGGTGGCGGCCGCTAAAGGTGGCGGCGCATCGCCGCCGCTGGAGCCGGCCGATGGGACTCCGCCGCTGGCTGGTCCCGAGATCGGGTTCTGGCAGCTACTTCGTGAGTCGGCACTGTTGCGTACCGTGCTGTTGGTCACCGCGACCGCCAACCTTACCGTCGGCGGAATGGTCCGGGTCGGTCTACCGTCGCTGAACAACGACGACTTCGCCGCCGGCGCGGGCGGGCTGGGCGGTCTGCTCGCCGCCTTCACGGCCGGCTCGCTGGTGGGTGGGCTCTGCTCTGCCGGGTTGGCGGGGTTGCCCCGACGCGGATCGACGGCGATGGTCTCGGGCCTGGTGTTGGGTGGGGCTGTCGCGTTGGTGCCCTTAGCCGGCTATCTCGGCGCTGTGGTGGCGCTTTCGGTGGCCGGCCTCGCCAGCACCGTCACGAACGTACTGGTGATCACGATCGTGCAGCAGAGTACCGCGCCGCACCTACTCGGCCGGGTGATGAGCGCGATCGTCTTCGCTGCGTTGAGTCTGTTTCCGCTCTCCACGATCGTCGCTGGTCTGGTGGCCGAAGCCTATGGCAGCACGGCGATCTTCCTCGCCACGGCGGCAGCGCTGTTGGCGGCGTTCGGCTACGGCTTGGCCAGCCGGGAACTACGGCAGCGGTGCGGGTAAGTCGGCCCTGACCAGCGGACGTGGCTACCGGCAGCGGCGAGATTTGCCCGGGACGACTCCACCTGCTTTAATGAATGAACGGTCATTTATTAATGTTGGGGTGGTGCTGGTGGGACGCCCGCGCGGAGTTGACGATGCGGTGATCCTTCGTGCGACGACACAGGTCATGGGTCAGGTGGGTCCGGCGGGTCTCACGTTGGCCGCCGTCGCGCGCGAGGTCGGACTGGCCCCGGCGACCCTGGTGCAACGATTCGGCTCCAAACATGGCCTACTCCTCGCCCTCGCCGATCAGGCGGAGAAGGACATCAGCGAGCTGGTTGGGCACGTGCGTCGCACGCACGACTCGGCGCTCGGGGCCCTGGCGACGCTGATGGTGCGGTCCGTGGCGGCGCTGAACACCCCGGAGAGCTACGCCAATCACCTGGCGTTCCTGTGCATGGATCTTGGTGATCCGCAGCTCTACGACCGCGCCCTGGCCATTCACCACACTCAGCAACGAATGATCGAGCAGCTACTCACGGAGGCAGCGGGCACCGGCGAGCTCCGCACCAACCGTAGCCCGGCAGCACTGGCGCGCACGGTGCAGGCGGTCACCGCCGGCGCCGGTCTGACGTGGGCGCTGGAGCGCGAAGGCGGCCTCGAGCAGTGGCTCCGGCAGGAACTCGACGCCGTGCTGGCACCCCACCTGCCGCCGCACGCCAACCCTGATCTGGAGGAGTCATGACGACGGACGAACGCCCGCTGGCCGGAAAGGTCGCCCTGGTCGCCGGCGGCACCCGCGGCGGCGGACGGGGCATCGCCATCGAGCTCGGCGCCGCCGGCGCGACGGTGTACGTCACCGGACGAAGCAGCGCCGGTGAACGCTCCGACCTGGCCCGCCCGGAGACCATCGAGCAGACCGCCGAGCGAGTCACCGCCGCCGGCGGACTGGGTATTTCGGTGCGGACCGACCACAGCCGTCCCGACGAGGTCCAGGCGCTCATCCACCAGATCGCCGTCGAGCAGGACGGCCAGCTCGACATCATGGTCAATTCGGTGTGGGGCGGCGATCCGCTCACCGACTGGGAACATCCACTGTGGGAACAGGATCTGGACACCGGTCTGCGGCTGCTGCGGCAGGCGGTGGAGACCCACATCATCACCAGCCGGTACGCGCTGCCCCTCCTGGTCGCCCGCCGCAGCGGCCTGGTGGTGGAGGTGACCGACGGCAACACCGCCCGCTACCGCGGCAGTCTCTTCTACGATCTGGCGAAATCTGCGGTCATCCGCCTCGCCGTCGCCCAGGCGGCCGAGCTCAAGCCCCACGGCGTGGCAGCCGTAGCCATCACACCGGGTTTTCTCCGTTCGGAGGCCATGCTGGAACACTTCGGTGTCACCGAGGCCAACTGGCACGACGGGGTGGCCCAGGACCCGAACTTCGCCCACTCCGAAACCCCGGCCTACCTCGGTCGGGCTGTCGCCGCGCTGGCCGCGGACCCCAAGATCCTGGCCAAGACCGGCCGCGCCCTGGCCACCTGGGGCCTCTACCGGGAGTACGGGTTCACCGACGCCGACGGCAGCCAACCGGACTTCGCCGCCCACTGGGCCGAAAACCTGGCCGAACAGTACGGACCCCTTGGGGCGCCACTCTGACCCGAGGCCGCTACCGCCGCAGGCGCACCGTGGCGGTAGCGGCATGGTGTTCGGCCGTAACGGGTATGGGAAGGGCATGATTGATAACACGATCGTGACGGTGGCTGAGAAGAATCCGGACTTCCGAAGGGTGCTGTGGACCGGTAAGCACCTCCAACTGGTGGTCATGACGATCCCGCCCGGAGGGGAGATCGGCGACGAGGTGCACGAGGATGCGGACCAGATTCTGACCTTCGTCAGCGGCGCCGGTGAAGCGCGGGTCGCCGGCGAGAAGCGCGAAATCGTTCGGAGCAGTCAGGTCGTGGTACCGGCGGGCACCCGGCACAACTTCGTCAACACCGGGCAGAACCCGTTGGTGCTCTATACGATCTACAGCCCGCCGCAGCACGCCGACCAGGCGGTGCACCGCACCAAGGAGGAGGCCGACGCGGCCAAGACCGCAGGCGCCGACGAGCCGCCGATCGGCTGAGCTTCGGCGCGTTCGCGGCCTCCGGCGGCCCCTTGGCGTCAGGGCTGTCAGATGCGGGCCACCCCTCGATTTCGCCGCGGTGCCGGGGGTCGGCGAGGGGCGGGGCAGGAGGCCGCGTTCAGGAAGACCTTGAGGAACGTCGCGGTCTCGGCGGGGCGTGCAAAGGCTCGGGAGGTGTCTGCCCCACGGCAGTGGTACGTGCCGGGCGTCGGAGTGGCGATCGGCGAGGTCGGTGGCGTCGACCAGAGCCGCCGCTTCGGCGTCTCGCTTCGGCGTCGAAGGTGTCTCCAGCTCCTCGGTGGGCCCCTGGTGGGGTGAGCCGGCGCAGCGCAGTGCCAGCGCGCTCACCCGGTTCGGCGGGGCGAACTCCAGGGCCACCCGGCCGCCGTAGGAGGAGCCGACGACGGCCGTCTGCGCGATGCCCAGTGCGTCCAGCAGTTCGCGTACATCGTCCGCATCGTTGTTCGGCGCGTCCGGCACCGGTGTCTGCCCGTAACCCCGGAAGTCGCAGCGCACCACGCGGTACCCGGCGTCCAACAGCGACTGCCACCGGGGTCCCACACCCGCCGATCGCACGCCGAGGAATGCCGCAGGACGACCCTGTCACCGGTCCCCGCGTGTGCCAGGCGTAGCCGGGAGGCGATCACTCCGGCTCGTGGCAGACCGCCTCGACGTTGTTGCCATCCGGATCGCGGACGAAAGCACCGAAGTAGTTCGGGTGATATTCCGGCCAGATTCTGGGTGCATGCAGCACCTCCGCCCCGGCCGCCACCGCGGCGTCGTGGAACGCCCGCACGGTAGCCCGGTCCGCTGCGGTCAAGGCGATGTGCACCTCGGTTCCCTCGTCCGCGCCGCGTAGCGGATAGAGCCAGAAGTCAGGAGTGCTGGTGCCATAGCCGACCTGAGTCGGGGACTCCAACAGGCGACGCCCCCCAAGTGTGGCCAGGACAGCATCGTAGAAGACACGACTGGCGTCGAAGTCGCGCACATGAATGCCAATGTGGTTGAGCACCGTAACTCCTTTAGGGAACCGGCCGCCGAAAACCGGGCCGGGGTCACAACGGTTGACGGATCCCAGACTAGGAAGGGGGTACGACACTCCCACCGCCACGCGACAGTGACAGCCACCCCACGCGCGGTCTGATCCCGATCCGTAGCGCACCGGATACCGGATCTGTCAGCGGTGGTGCGGGACGAGGCCAACCGGTGGCCATACCGGGGTAGGTGCGGTGGGTTTGCCGACGTGCCGCATGGTCGGTCGCCGTCAGCCGTGCGACGCGGTGCCGGGCGCTGGACATCTCCGGCACCACCCCGGCCACACCCGTAGCCGAGCGGGGACACCGCGAAGACGCCACACCGAGCAAGCTTCAGGTGACGGAGGTCTCAGGTACTGCGTGCCACCACACACCTGCCCGTAGGGTCACGGTGATCTGGTTGTCGAATGGGGGGCCAGCCGAGTGCAGTACCTACGTTTGGGCAGGACAGGGCTGAAGGTATCGCGGATCTGCCTGGGCATGATGAGCTACGGCGATCGCGGCAAGAGCGACGGGTGGGTGCTCACCGAGGACGCCGCCGAACCTCTCGTCCGACGGGCGGTGGATGCCGGAGTCACCTTCTTCGACACCGCCGATATGTACTCGTCCGGAACGAGTGAGGAGGTCACCGGCCGTCTGCTCGGCAAGATCTTCCCGCGGCGGGACGACTACGTACTTGCCACCAAGGTCTTCTTTCCGATGGGCAGTGGACCCAACGACGGTGGGTTGTCCCGCAAGCACATCCACACTGCGATCGACGAGTCGCTGCGCCGGCTCGGCACCGACCATGTGGACCTTTACCAGATCCACCGCTGGGACGACCAGACACCGATCGAGGAAACGATGGAGGCCTTGCACGAGGTGGTGCGCGCCGGAAAGGCCCGGTACATCGGTGCCTCCAGCATGGCCGCCTGGCAGTTCGCCAAGGCGCAGCACGCTGCTGAGATGTCCGGGTGGACCCGGTTCGTTTCCATGCAGAATCACTACAACCTGCTCTACCGGGAAGAAGAACGGGAGATGATCCCGCTCTGCCGCGACCAGGGAGTCGGCGTGATCCCGTGGAGCCCGCTGGCCCGTGGACTGGTCGCCCGCGCTGGAACGACCGCGGCAGCGGCCACCGCTCGCGAGTCCAGCGGCGACGCCGGTCGCAGGGAGGCGTTGTACGGGCGCGGCGACGAACGGATCCTCCAACGGGTGGCCCAGGTCGCCAAGGAGTGCGCCCTCCCACCAGCACAGATCGGCCTCGCCTGGCTGCTGAGTAAGTCTGGAGTGACCGCCCCCATCGTCGGGGCTACGAAGGAACGACACATTGATGATGCTGTCGCGGCGGTAGACGTTACGCTGACCGAGAAACAGCTTGAATATCTCGAAGAGCCCTACCAGTCGCAGGCCGTCCGCATGTAAAAGAGGCGAGTTGGGGCACCAGCCCGACGCCTGGGCCAGCGGCGACCAGCGCCAGCGTGGCGGCGCAGTCGTCGGGGTGGTGGCGCACGGTGGGGCGGAGCAACGCGGTACGACGCACGCCCGGGACGCATCCGCATGTCGACTGTCCGCCCACCGCTGTGGCCCGCGACGCCAGCGGCTACGGCACGGGGCCTGGAGCACGTGAACGGACAGACCAGGAGGTGGCTTTCCCCGCACCCACCGCACCCGGAAAACCGCCACCACGGCAGCTGAGCGACCGGAGCGGCGGTTCGTGATCCGGGTTAAGGGGCGGTCAGAAGTCGTCAGCGGTACGCATGCGGTCACGGATCCAACTGCCGGCCGGCTTGAGTGGACCGGTGCCACCGAAGTCACCACTGGCACACGTTCCCGTGGTGAAAACCGCACCGGAGCGGAAGTCGTCGGAGTAGTTCCAGTTGACCCAACTGATCTTCTTGCTCGCCATCAGGTCAAGGTAACGCTGGGACATGGCGAAGTCGTTCGGACCGTCGCCGGTGTACTGCTGGGTGCCAAACTCGGTCACGAAGATCGGGATTTGGTCGGCCGCCGCCGCCAGGGTGTTGTAGTACAGGTCGCCGTGCGAGGCCGCGTAGAAGTGGAAGACGTACATCAGGTTGCTGGCCGCCACCGGGTTGGCGGTGATGGCGTCCACTCCGCCGCCACTGCCGGAGACCCCGAGTGACGACCAGTCGGGGGTGCCGACAAGCACCACAGCTTCCGGGTCCCGCTCCCGGATGACCGGGATGACCTGGTCGGCGTAGCTCTTGACCGCGCCCCAGCTGACCCCGTTCGGCTCGTTCGCGATCTCGTAGAGGACGTTCACCTTGTCCCGGTGCCGGTCGGCGATCTCGGCGAAGAAGGTCTGCGCGCGCGACAGGTTGTGGTGGGGGTCTCCCGGCGTGAGCATGTGCCAGTCAACGATCGCGTAAAGGCCGCGAGCGGTGGCCATCTCGATGTAGTCGTGGACCAGGTCGGTGAAGCCACGCGGGTCGGTCTCGTAGCCGCCTTCCTGGATGTACATCGAGATCCGCAGGACGTCGGCGCCCCACTGCTGGGCGAGGACATCAAGGGAGGCGTTGGTCGCGCAGTTGGCGTACCACTGCAGACCGTGCGTGCTCATGCCCCGCAGTTGGATGGCCTTGCCGTTGTCGTTACAGAGCTGTTCACCGCAGACCCGCAGCTGTCCGTTCGCCGCAACCGGCGTGCTACCGGGAGGTGCGGTGGTCGGTGGCGGTGGGGGTGGACTGGTCGTCGGAGGAGCTGTCGGTTGACACGGCTGGCCGTTGAGCCGGCAGCCGGCCGGACTACCGGAGCCGGAGCCGAGGACGCCGAACGTCGCGGAGGCGCCCGGTGCGATCGTGCCGTTCCAGTGCTGGTTGGTGAAACGGTAACGCTGCCCGTCGCGATCCATCAGCGCATTCCAGTACGTGCCGATGCTGGCGCCCGCCGGTAGGTCGAAGTCGACCTGCCAGGAGTGCAGAGTGCTGCTTCCCCCGTTGGTGATGGTGTATCGGCCTTCCCAACCGCCACCCCAGTCGGAGACCTTGACGAACGTCGCGGTCGGCACGGCCGCGGCGGTGGCGGTGGCGGTGGCGGTGGCCACCATGGCCCCCGCGGCCACGACCGCGACGACGCCGGCCAGGGCCACAGTCCTCATGCCCAGCTTCATCGGTCCTCCTAGAGACATCGCCCGATCAGCTCGGCCGTGGCTGTGTCGGGACAGGGACTCCACGTGGCACGTTTTGTTAATCTACTTAACTGTATCGTGACCTGTCTATAACAAACGTGACCTGGTTCTGCCGGACTACGGTGTTGACGGGTGGGAGTCGAGGCGCTGGGTCGAACCGGCCGCCAAGGCTTCAGAAACGTGCTGGACGCCGCTGCGGATCACGCCGCCGTACTGGTCGTCGGGGAGGTCCGTCACCAGACTCCGGGCCTGGGCCAGGTGCTTCCGCGCCCGAGTGGGATTGCCCAAGCGCCGATGGTCATCCGCGAGGTTGAGGTGCAGCGAGGGCAGGAGCAGCCGCACCTGCCACGCGTGGTCGTACCGCTGTGCCCGTTCGTCGGTAAGGGCGTGCGCGGCGGCCAGGGCACGCTCGTCCCATTCCAGTTCAGCCTGGCCGGTGTCCTGCAAGTCGGCCAGGTAGTGGGCCAGGGTGCACCGGTGTAGCGCATCGCCGGTGGCGCCGATCTGCGCCCAGAGCGCGGCAAGAGCGGCACGGGCCTGGACCCGCTGCCCGGATCGGCCGAGCTCCACCGCGCTGGCGATGCTCGCCATCGTCTCGTCGGGCGTGATTCGCGACTGTTCCACCGTTCTCCTCAGGCTTCGGATTGTGGACTGGCCGCTACCGGCATCACCACAGTGGTGATATCGCCGTCATCGGCGCAGCGAACGACAGCGGGCAGGTGGGGTTGGCTGATCTGCAGCATCACGTCCGGCCCGATGCTGGCCGCTGCCAGCGCCGGGTACAGCGTGGCGACGCGGAAGTTGATCGCCACCGGCGCTCCGGTGATGTCGGCGGGAACCACTCTCGGAGCCCCCCGACGTGCCGACGGCGTCACGGTCAGGTCGGTGTTCACCACACAGCCGAGGCGTACCTGTGGAACATCGGCGATCGCGGCCAGCAGCAGGTCCCGCGGCGCGACCACCTGGGTCCGCACCTCGGGCAGTCCGTCGAGGACGATCCGGTACGCGGGGAAGGCTCCCGCGATTGTCGGTAGTCGCCGTTGACCACCGGGCCCGGTGAGCTGGACGCACGAGTCGCCGTATCCGAGTTGCAGGTACTCCTGGTCGCCGATCCACTGTCGTGCCCGGTCCAGCTGGACCGCGTCAACAACAGCCACCCCCGGTGCCTGCCGCCGGTCGGTCGGCAGCGACCGGACCGCCAACCGATACCGGTCGGTCGCCACCAATCGCAGCTCATCCGGGGTCGCCTCGATCAGGACACCGGCGAGCGCGGGGATGCCGGCGCTGGGGTCGGCGGCCGCCACCACCTGCCCGATCGCCTCGGCGAGTAACTGCCCGGACCGGACCAGCGCGGCGTCTTCTCGGTCTCGGATCAGAGTCAACGCGGCGGTGAGGGCGACCCGGGCGTCCTCGACGGCACGCTCCATCGAACTCAGGTGAGCCGCCAACAGCTGCTCGGCCACCCCGGCGGGGCCCGCAAGCACCTGCCGTACCTCTCCCAGCGGCAGCCCCACCTTCCGCAGTTGGCGGATCAGCGTGACCTCATCGAGTTGCTCCGGCGAGTAGTACCGGTAGCCGGTGATCGGGTCAACCGCACGGGGGCGCACGAGCCCGCAGTCATCGTAGAAGCGCAGGGCACTGGTACTGACCTTCGCGGCCCGCGCGAGGACCCCGATCGTCATCCGATCGTCTTGTTCTGCCACGCCGACCATCCTGAGCCTTCCACCAACCTGAAGGTCAACAGCCAGCAGGGGTGGCGTTATCGCCCCGATTCGATCGCTGACCGGACGACACGAGCATCATCCCGGGCGTTCGCCAGGCTGTCGAGATGTTCGGCGAGCAGCACGCGGAGGCGGCCCGGCGGCATGAGCTCGGTACGCACCAACGCGTGGAGGGTGAGCCCGTCGAGCAGGGCGTGCAGTCGAGCCTTCTCCACGCCGAGGTCAGCACCCCGAGTTACCAGCCCAGCCGCCGCGAGTGCGTCAACGGCGAGGTCGACCACGCGCCGGACACCGTCGTCGGCCTCGCTGAGTCGGGCCTGCGCGGCCGGGTCAACCTGGGCGTGCAAGGTCAGCCACAGCCACACCTCAGCCGCTCTGCGGCGCTGCCGATCCAGCGGCAGGAACTCCTCCAGCACCCGCTGGGCGGTCTCGCGGGGTGGCCCGGTCCAGCTCTCCGCGGCGAAGCGTTCGGCCGCCTGTGCTATCACATGCTCCATAGCGAAGATCAACAAGTCGGCCTGGGTGGCGAAGTAGTGCCGCAGCGCGCTGGGAGACCAGCCGGCCTCGGCAGCGATGCTTCGCACCGTGGCCGCGGCGACGCCATCGCGGTAGACGACGCGCCACATCGCCTCGGCCAGCTCGGCGCGGCGCGCGTCGTGGTCGACGATCTTCGGCACGGCTCCTCCGGCAGTCGATGACATCCCTGCTACTGTGATCGTACAGCGTACTAAAAAGGGGGTCCCGGGGTGCTTGTCGCGGTAATCGTCGCCTGCGAGGTGGCCTTCTGGCTGCTACTCGCGGCCGGACTGCTGGCCCGATACCCGCTGCGCCTGCCCCGCGTCGGCGCCGCCCTGCTCCTGGCGGTCCCGGCGGTCGACCTTGTCCTGCTCGCCGTCACGACGATCGACCTACGTCGCGGCGGGACCGCCACCGCCGCGCACGGCCTCGCCGCGGCGTACCTCGGTTTCTCCGTGGCGTTCGGTCACCGTATGGTCCGCTGGGCCGACGTACGCTTCGCGCACCGTTTCGCGGGCGGGCCCCCGCCGCCTCGGGCCCCACGGTACGGGCCGGAGCGCACCCGGCACGAGTGGCGCGAATGGCGTCGGGGCCTGCTCGGCTGGGCTGTTGCCTGCGCTCTGTTGCTCGCTGGTATCGCCTTTGTCGGCGACGCCGAGCGGACCCAGCAGCTCTGGGGGTGGATCGGGCGGCTCAGCCTGGCGATGGCGATCTGGCTCGTTTTCTGGCCACTCGCGCACACGGTGTTTCCCCGGCAGGAACCGCGCCGCACCGCCGACGCGGCGGGTCCCACCGGGTGAGTCGTCAACCCGGGCAGTTCCGGTGCTGGTCGGGCCAGACCAGCACACCACCACCAGCGCGAAACGGTCAGGCATGACATCAGCTCACCCGGACACGAACAGTTCGATCTTGTCGGTGCTGGAGGAACTCCACGCCACCTGGCGCTGGGGAGGCCCACCGACGCTGCTCACGATCAGCCATCGGCCGCCGAAGCCCGCCGTGCCCGCCATCCTCGCCAGCGGTGTCGGTGGGCACACCCCGCTCGACCTCCTGGCGCACTGGATCGACCAGTGTCGCCGCCATCGCGGCATCGCCAACACGCAGCGGGACCTCGGTGTCGACGCGGTCGCCGTCTCGGGTGAGATCGACGGCCAGCACATGTGCTACGCCATGGACCGCAACGGCCTGGAGTACCTGGTGCGGGGCCATCGACACACCCTCGAACGGCGCCGCACCAGCGGCACGGACGTCGCGGCCCGCACCGGCCTTGCGGGTCTTCTCACCGAGCGGCTCGCCGAGTTGGTGTGGCGACTGGCGGGCCCACCGCCGCCCGCCGCCGGTTCTCGGATCCGCGACATGTGGCCCACCACCGGGCTGATCGACCTGGACGAGGACGAACTTCACGAACGCTACGCACTGCCCTCCCCCACCGGAAGGCACGTACGCCTCGTCACGGTGTCGAGTATCGACGGTCTTGCCGCGGTGAACGGCGCCAGCGCCGCTCTGACCAGCAGCGGCGACCAGCGGGTCTATCGCCTGATCAAACGAGACGCCGACCTGCTGCTGTTGGGGGCGGGCACGGTCCGCGCCGAGCAGTACGGGCAGACCGCCCTGTCGGCTCCCGAGATCGCCCGTCGACGGGCCAACGGCCTACCGCCCTATCCGGCCATCGCGGTTGTCACCCGCAGTCTCGACCTCGACCTCAGTGGCCCGTTGTTTCAGCGCGGCATCGGAGGTCACTGCCAGCCACGGCCGATCCTGATCGTCCCCGCCGCTGCGGCGGCCGAGGCCAGCACGGCGGTAGCCGAAGCCGCCGAACTCCTGGTCGCCGGCGACTACAACGTCGACCTCAACCAGGCGATCCAGCTGCTTCGACAGCGGGGGCACCGACGCATCGTCTGCGAAGGTGGCCCCGCACTGGCCGGCCAGCTGGCCCAGGCCGACCTGCTCGACGAGCTCTGCCTGACGATCACGCCGCAGCTGCTGGCGGTGGCCGGCCCGCGGATCACCGCCGGTCCGGCGGGGCAGCCCGCGGGCGGGCAGTGGCAGCTCCACCGGTCCCTCCTCGACGAGCAGGGCAACCTGTTTCTCCGCTACACCCGCCCTGACCCGTCCGACCGGGCCGACGGCCCCCCGACGGTCTGACTTTCCTGGACGCGGCCGCATCGCGGAGGACGTTCGTTCAGGATTCGCTGAAAAATCAGATGGTCCTGCCAGGCCCCGTCGACGTGCAGATAGTGGGGCGCGGTGCCGATCCGCGTGAACCCCGCTTTGGTGAGAACGCGCTGACTTCCGGTGTTGCGCACGTGGGTGCCGGCCTCAAGCCGGTGAAGGTCGGCCACCTCGTCGGCAAGCCGGCAGGCATGCGCGACAGCCTGGGTGGCGAGCCCCCGCCCGGCATACCCATGGTCGATCCAGTAGCCGATGTTGGCGCTGCGGAACGGTCCGAGTGCGACGTTGGACAGCGTCAACGTCCCCACAACCCGACCCCCCTCGTCCAACACCCAGGGCAGAGTCTGGCCTGATTCCAGGAGCCGGAGCTGATCCTGCACCCGACTCCGCTGCCCCGCTAACGTGAAGAAGGCATCCGCCCGCCGTGGCTCCCACGGCTGGAGGTACTCACGATTGAGAAGGTACGCCTCGCTCAGCGGCCCCGCATCGGACTCCTCCAGCAGACGCATCACGATCGCACCGGCCAAGGGGGTGGGACGGATGTTCACACTCGTCAGCGTAGTGCCCCGGCGACGAAGTGCCAGGACCGGCGGCGGCGAAGACCGCCACCGCCAACCCGCGACGCACCGTGACCCCACGGGTCCGCTGCTGCCGGATCCTCAGTCGCGGTCTGGACGACGCAGGGTCAACGACTGGAAGCAGTAGCCATAACCGGTATCGACCAGGTGGAAGTCCACCACGTCGAACTGCGCGGCGGTGGCAAAGCCGAGCAGCTGTTCGTCGGTGCGCCACGAGAAGAAGCGCGGCGGCACGTGCTCGTCACCGTCGATGGGACCCTCGGTGCTCTCGTCGCCGCCGTACACCCCGACGAAGCAGAGGCCGCCGGGGCTCAGGACGGCCCGGATTGCTGTCAGGACCGCAGGCAGGTCGTGGTTGGGCACGTGCAGCAGGCAGTTCATCGCGAACACCGCGTCGAAGGAGCCGGCCGGAAAGTCCAGGTGCAGGAAGTCCATCACGTGGGCGTCGATGCCCTTGGCCCGGCAGTGCTCGACCATCACCGGCGACAGGTCGGCCGCGACGACGACAAGCCCCTCCTGCTGAAAGAACGCGCTGTCCTGCCCGGTGCCCGCGCCGACCTCCAGCAGTCGCGCTCCCGATGCCAGCCGGTCCCGGAACGCCTGACGCTGTGCCACCTTCCACGGTTGCTTGGTCAGCCCGTCACGCCAGGCCGCGCGAGTGTCATACGCCTGCCGCAGCGGGTCGAGAACCTCGTCATATCGAACGTCCACGTCGGTCATTGTCTCGGATACGGTCCAACGGCCCGTGTGCCGCCTTCCACGCCCTGCCGCGGGCCGGCAACGGCCAGCGCACGCAGCCGATCCGATCGGCGGTGGCAGCTGCGCTGGGCAAGGGCTTTCCCCACCTGGTGGGGCTGTGGCAGGCTGAGGTCGACGCGACTGGCGGCACCGAGGATGGGATGACCATCGGGGAGCTCGTCGCGGAGGGTCGACCGCCTGGGCCTTCCGCGGGGGCGAGGTGAACCATGTCCACGTCGATGTCGATGTCGGTCGCCCGGTCACTGCCGGGTGGACCGGTAGCCGAGCAGATCCTGACCGAGGTGGCGCAGGAGGTCACCCGGTTACGGGCGGCCGGGATGACCCCGGCCCTGGCCACGGTGCTGGTCGGCGACGACGACGCGAGCGTCGGATACATCCGGATCAAGCAGCGCCAAGCCGAGCAGTTGGGGTTCGCCTCCCCACACGTGCAGCTGCCGGAGTCGGCGTCGCAGGCGGACCTGCAGGCGGTGGTGACACAGTTGAGCGCGGACACGGCGGTGCACGGGGTGTTGGTGCAGCACCCCGTTCCCCGGCACCTGGACTTCGACCGGGCGATGCAGGCGCTGGATCCGGAGAAAGACGTGGACGGGATGCACCCGGTGAACCTGGGCCGGTTGGCGTTGGGGCTGCCGGGCCCGGCACCGTGTACGCCGGCGGGAATCGAGGCGTTGCTGGCGTACCACGGGGTGCCGGTGGCCGGCCGGGAGGTGGTGGTGCTGGGTCGGGGGGCCACGTTGGGGCGTCCGCTGGCGATGGTGCTGGCGCAGAAGCGGCCGACGGCGAACGCCGCGGTGACGGTGGTGCACACCGGCGTGACGGACTGGCCGCGGTACACCCGCCGGGCCGAGATTCTGGTGGCGGCGGCGGGGGTGCCGGGTCTCGTACGCCCCGAGCACCTGCGCCCGGGGGCGGTTGTCGTCGGTGGTGGGGTGCGGTACGCGGGGCGGCGGCTGCTGCCAGACGTGGACGAGGCATGCGCGACGGTGGCGGGGGCGATGACTCCCCGGGTCGGCGGGGTCGGCCCGACGACGGTGGCGATGGTGTTCCGTAACGCGGTGCGGGCGGCACGGCAGGCGCTGACGCCACCGCACCGCGATGGCGACGAGCACCCGACCCGGACACCGGTACGGCCCTCGGGGTCGGGCGCGTCGGACGGGAGCTAGCTTCGTCCGGGGGTACGGGGTGCCACCGGGGTGGAGACGATGAAGGAACTGGTGGTGTGGCCGTGGAGCAGGAACTGGTCGAGGACCGCCGCCAGGGCGTCGACGGCGGGTACGTGCACCTTGAGGAGGAAGCAGTCCTCGCCGGAGATCCGGTGGCATTCACTGACCTCCGGAACGCGGTCGGCCAGCTCTGTGATCTTTGACAGCTGGCCTGGACCGGGTTGGATCCGCACCCAGGCGGCGACGGGGAGGCCCAGGGCCGCGGGGTCGATATCGACGCGGTAGCCGCGGATGACGCCGGCGTTCTCGAGCCGGTGCAGCCGCTCCCGCACCGCCGGCGCGGACATGCCGACCTGGCGGGCCAACTCGGCGGCGCTGGCGCGCGGGTCGTGCCGCAGTACGCGGAGCAGGCGGCGATTGGTGTCGTCGAGCAACGAATTGCTATCTGGAAGGCCCGTCGGGGGTCTGGGCTCACGATACGTCATCGTCATGCTCCTCTAGCCTTCGATTGTGCATGGTGCTAGGTGCTGTCACCTTCGACGATAGGGGAATGCCACGATCAGTTCTGCGCTCGGACACCCGGACGTCGGCGGCGGCCGCACCGCGGATACCACCCCACGCCTACGTCGTCGTCGGTGCGGTGTTCCACTATCTCGGTCCAGCCTTCGCGGTACTGCTCTTCGTCCGCGTGGACGCCCTGGGCGTGGCGTGGCTGCGCATCGCCGCCGCGGCCGCGGTGTTCGCGTTGTGGCGACGGCCGTGGCGGCGCTGGCGGCACCTGGACCGGCTCACCCGCCGGCTGCTGATCGGGTGGGCCGCCGTCCTGGCGGCCATGAACAGCGTCTTCTACCTGGCGCTGGAGCGGCTGCCGTTGGGCACGGTCGCCGCAGTCGAATTCCTGCCGGTCATCGTGTTGGCGGCCTACGCGGCCAGAACCCGCCGAAACCTGCTCGCGTTGATCTGCGCGGTTGCCGGGGTGTATCTGCTCACCGACGTCCGCCTGGTCGCTGAACCGCTCGGAATCGCCTTCGCCGCGGCCAACGCCGTGCTGTTCGCCGCCTACATTGTGCTCGGGCACCGCGTCGCCCGGGGTCAACAGCTGTCCGGCATCGACGGTCTCGCGCTGTCCATGCTGATCGCCGCCGTCCTCGCGCTACCGGTCGGCATCGTTGACGCCGCACCCGCCGCCTTGGACGTGGTCGCCCTGGCGGCCGGGGTCGGTGTCGGTGTCACCTCGTCGGTCATCCCGTACGTCACCGACCAACTCGCCATGGCCCGGCTGCCCCGGGCCACCTACGCCCTCCTGGTCTGCCTGTTCCCGGCGACCGCGACCGTGATCGGGGTCGTCGTACTGGCCCAGGTCCCCACCGCACCGGAGATCGTCGGGGTCGGTCTCGTGGTCGCCGGTGTCGCCGTGCACCAGGACGGCGCGCCGCCGCGACGACAGCGGGCGCGCGCGTGAGGCTCGAGCCCGCCGGCGCAGGGTGGTGGCACGACCGCGGGGGCGGCATCCGCTACCGGGCCCATCCCGATCGCCGTGCTTCCGAAGACGTGGTCGGCCCGCCTGTGCCACGCTGACACTCACGGCCTGACAGCGATCTCGGAAACCGATCAGGAGGGCCTGCTCACACCGCAGTGTTCCGGCCAGGGCGTGCGGCCGGTTGAGAGGCGTGAAGTCCGGTGAGCAACAGGGATGTGCACCGATTCCTCGAGTCGAATCGGGGACTGTGGGACGAGTGGGCGGACATCCACGCCCACTCGACGTGGTACGACCTGGAGTCGGTGCGGCGGGGCACCTGCAAGCTGCGGTCGTACGAGATCGACGAGGTGGGCGAGGTGGACGGCCGGAGCCTGCTGCACCTTCAGTGCCAACTCGGCACCGACACGGTCTCGTGGGCGCGGCGGGGCGCGACGGTCACCGGGGTGGACTTCTCGCCCCGAGCCGTCGCTGTCGCCCGCCAGCTCGCCGCCGACACCGGAATCGAGGCCCGCTTCGTCTGCAGCGACGTCCTGACCCTGCCTGCCGCCCTGACCGGAACCTTCGACATCGTCTACACCTCGCGTGGGGTGCTGGGCTGGCTGCCGGACCTGACCCGGTGGGCGCAGGTGGCGGCGCACTTCCTGGCGCCCGGTGGTGCCTTCTACGTGACCGACATCCACCCGATCGCGGAGGTCCTGGACCCTTCCGCGGCCGAGCTTCGAGTCAGTCGACCCTACTTCCCCAGAGCCGAACCGGTTGGCTACCCGGTGCAGGGCAGCTACGCCGACCGGGACGCCCGGGTCGCTACCGAGGTGGAGTACCTGTGGCCGCACAGCGTCGCGGAACTGATCACCGCTGTCGCGCGGGCCGGGCTCGTGATCGAGTTCTTCCACGAGTTCCCGTGGCTGGATCGGCCATGGCCGTTCCTGCACAAGCAGGAAGGGCTGGGCTGGACCCTCCCCCCTGGCGGGCTGGGTGAGTTGCCGCTGTTCTTCTCACTTCGGGCCGGTAAGGCGGCGGCTGGCGCCAGCGGATAGCCCACCGCGCCGGGCGGCCACGGCGACGGCCTCTAGACTCGGCGTCCGATGGACGAGCAGGCCACCCCCGCCGACCCCCGCCCCTGTGCCCACTGCGGACAACCGGTGCCGCAGCGCGCCGGAGCGGGCCGCCCGTTCCGCTACTGCCGGGACAACGACGGCGCCTGTCAACAGGCCGCCCGGACCAGCCGGATGCGACACCGTAGCGCCCCCGGGCTACCCGGACAGGTCGCCCGCACGTGGGAGGCCGTGGACCGGCTCGACCAGATCGTGGCGTCGCTCACCGAGACGCTACACGCACAGCTGTCCCCGGTCGGGGTGGAGCAGCAGCTGGCCCAGGCGCGTGCCGACGCGGCCAACCAGGTGGCCGCGGCGCAGACCGATCGGGACGAGGCCCGCCGCGCCGCAGAGGACGCCGCCGCCGCCACTGTTCAGGCCCGAGAGCAGGCCCGCAACGCCACCGCCGAGCAGGACAGCGCCCGCGCCGAAGCGGCGCACGCCGTGGCGCAGGCCACCGCCGCGGCGGACCGCGCCGAGCAGGCTCGTAAGGCTCAGGACCAGGCCCGCCAGGAGGCGAGCGCGGCACAGGCGCTACTGGGGCAGGCCCAGCAGGACCGCGACGCCGCCCGTACGCAGCTACGCAGCACCGATGCCGAACTCACCGCCCAGCGGCAGCACGCCGCGGCTCTGGTCGCGGAACGCGACGCCGCCCGCGCCGACGCCCACCAGGCCGCGCAGGCGCAGGCCACGGCGACAGAGCAGGCCCTCGGACACCGCGCCGACGCGCAACAGGCCCGCCAGGACGCGCAACGGGCTCAGGCGCAGGCCGCGGCGGCGACGCAGGAACGGGACCGGGCGGTGGCCGAGCGGGACCGGGCCGAAGCGCACCGTCAGCAGGCGGTGGGCGACGCGAAGCGGGCGCACGCGGACGCGACGACACTCGCCGAGCACCGCGAATCACTACGCGGGCAACTGACCGCCGCCCAGCAGGAGGTGACCACCGCGCAGGGCCAGCTGGCGGAGCTGACGGCGCGGCTGCGGGCCGCCGAGAGTGACCGGGACGAGGCGCATCGGCGAGTCGCCCAGCTCGCCGATCAGGTCGCCCAACTGGCGGCCGCCCTGGCGCACCGCCAGGCGTCCACGCCCGCGCGCTGACGCGGGGCGACACCATCTCGGTTCGGCCACCAGGCGAAATTTCGGCCAGGTCGGGGCGACCCCCGCCGGGCCGGGCTGCCCGCCGGCTACCCTTGTTGCCGGCCGTCACATGCCACCCGGCGGGAATGGCCCCACAGACACCGACTGTTACACCGAAACAGACCAGCACCACGAACGAGGGGAAGACGATCATGGGCGAGCGCATGCTGCGCGGAAGCCGTCTGGGCGCGGTCAGCTACGAATCCGACCGTAACACCGAGCTCGCGCCGCGTCAGACCCGCGAATACCTGTGCGCCAAGGGTCACCAGTTCGAGGTGCCGTTCGCCGTTGACGCCGAGGTCCCGATGACCTGGGAATGCAAGTTCGACGGCAGCGTCGCCCGGCTGGTCGACGGCAACGAACCGGAGCAGAAGAAGGCGAAGCCGCCGCGCACCCACTGGGACATGCTGTTGGAGCGGCGATCGATCGCCGAACTTGAGGACATTCTCGCCGAACGGCTCAAGGAAGTCCGCACCCGCCGCGGGCGCGCCTGAACTACCACACACGGCACCCGCCCCGGATGGACCCGGGGCGGGTGCCGTCGTTTCACATCAGTCCGGGAATCCGGCCGTGGCACCGAGCTCGCGCCGCGTCAGACCCGCGAATACCGGTGCGCCGCGCCGGGGTGCGCCGGTCAACGCGAGAGCCGCAGTGGGCGGTCGGCGTCGCGTTTGGGTGGCCGGTCGGTCGAGGCCGGCGGGTACGGGCGCCGAGCGCCCCTTCAGCCCTGCCGGGGCTCGACGATCTCGCCCTCAATGGGCTGGCCGCCGTCAACCACGGTCGGCTCCGCCGCCGCCGCCGGCGGCTGCTGCGGGGTGCCCCGGTGCACCCGCACCCGACGCGGCCCAAACAGGTCACCGGCGACCATCGACGACACCCGTCGCTCCGCGGTACGCCGTGCCCCCACGCGGGCCAGCCGGCGCACCGGTGGCACCAGCAGCACCAGCCCCAGCGCCCCACTGAGTAGACCCGGAGTGGCCAACAACAGTGCGCCGAGCAACCCCACCAGACCATCGGTAACCTGCGTGCCCGGCGGTTGACCAGCCCGGGCCGCGGTTTGGAAGCCCCGCCACGCGCGCATCCCCTCCCGGCGCAGCAGCGCCATGCCCAGCAGCGACGCCGCGAACACGGCCAGCACCGCGATCCCGAACCCGACGGCCCGGCCCACGGCCACGAACACCGCCAGCTCCACCAACGCCGCCAGCAACAACGCCAACGGTACGAACCTCAGTCCCCGGCGCATCCTCACCTCACCACCCGCCCGCCACGCCCCCACCGCCCGATTCGCCGGTGGTGGAGTACGTCGTCCCGCCCGTCCAGCATGACACGGCCGCGCCGCCGCCGGCCCCCGCCACCAGCGGCGCAGACACCGTCGCCGCCACCAGCGGGCGGCGACGGGGACCGGGGCGGCGCTACGGCCACCGGACCTGCCCCGTGGGTGTGCCGTGTAGCCCTCGGCGGAAGGCCAGCCGCCGGTCCGCCACCGCCCACCCGGTGATCCGCCACAACGCCTCGGCGACGATGAGCGGGCTCATCTTGCTGTTGCCCCGTTCGCGCTCGGCGAAGGTGATCGGCACCTCCACGATCCGCACCCCGGCCCGGTGCGCCAGCCGGGACAACTCCACCTGGAACGAATACCCCTGCGAGCACACCGACGCCAGGTCCAACGCGTCCAGGGCGCTGAGTCGATACACCCGGTAGCCGCCGGTGGCGTCGGAGACCGGCATCCCCAGGGCCAGCCGCGCGTACAGGTTTCCGCAGCGCGACAACAGCAGCCGCCGCAGCGGCCAGTTGAGCACCTGCGCTCCCCGGGTCCAGCGGGACCCGATCACCACGTCCGCGTCGCGGGCCGCGGCCAGCATCGCCGGCAGATCCTCCGGGGCGTGGGAGCCGTCGGCGTCCATCTCCACCACCGCGTCGTAGCCGCGTTGCCGCGCCCACCCAAACCCGGCCAGATAGGCAGCGCCGAGCCCCTGCTTGCCCTCCCGGTGCAGCACGTGCACCCGCCGGTCCTGCCCGGCGAGGGCCTCCGCCACCTCGCCGGTGCCATCTGGGCTGTTGTCATCGGCAACCAGAATGTCCACCGACGGCACCGCCCGACGCACCCGTTCCACAATCCAGGTCAGGTTGTCGGCCTCGTTGTAGGTCGGGATGACCACGAGCACCCGCCCCACCTCGGGATGACCGGTCTCGTCACGCACCGTCCTGCCTCCCTCTCGCCGGCGTACCGGCCGTCGCCGCACCCCGGGCGCGTCGCCGCACCCCGGCTGCGGCGAGGGCCGCCACGGCCAGGACCGTCAGCGCCACCTCCGGCCACAACCCGACGCGGGTCGCGAAGGTTTCGTCGTCGGCGAGGTGTAGCTGCCGCACCACGATCGCGCGGGTATTGAACTCGGTGGCATCACTTACCCGCCCATCCGGGGAAACGAACCCGGAAACGCCCACCGTCGAGGCCATCAGTGCCGGGCGACCGTGCTCAACCGCCCGCAGCCGCACCATGGCCAGCTGCTGCCGGGCCTCAGCCACATCGAAGGTGGCGTTGTTGGTCTGCACCACCAGCAGCTGCGCCCCACCGGTAACCGTGTCCCGGACCACCTCGTCGTAGGCGACCTCGAAGCAGATCACATCACCCAGCACCGCCGGACCGGCAGTCAGCACGCCCGGGGTGCTACCCGGCACGAAATCAGACCGCACCCGGTCAACCTGCTTGCTGACCAGTCGGGCCACGTCACGAAACGGCACATACTCGGCGAAGGGCACCGGATGCCGCTTCGTGTACAGCTGGTCGAGATCCGGGCCGGTCCCCGGCCGCCACAGCAGCCCCGCGTTGCGTACCTGCCCCTCCCCCGGGCCGCGCAGCACCGCCCCGATCAGGATCGGCACACCCACCGCGTCGGCGGCAGACTGGATCCGGTCACCGGCGGAAGCATCCTGCAGCGGATCGATATCGCTGGAGTTTTCCGGCCAGACCACCAGGTCGGGGCGGGGCCGGGCCCCGGCGGCTACCTGGTCGGCCAGTTCGACGGTGGCCTCGACGTGATTGTTTAGCACCGCCTGCCGTTGGGCGTTGAAATCCAGCCCCAGCCGCGGCACGTTGCCCTGCACAATCGCCACCGTCACCGGCTTCCCACCACCGTCGGCGCGGACCGGCACGAGCAGCCCGACAGCCGGCACCGCCAACACCGCCAGCACCGCCCCCGCCACCGGCATCCACCGCCGGCCCGGGTGGCGATACGCCGACCAGCCCGCCCAGGCCGCAGCCACCAGCAGCCCACCGATCACCGCGACCACGAAGGTCACCAACGGCGCCCCGCCCAGGGCAGCAAACCGCAGCAACGGCGACCCATCCTGGCTGAACGCCAGCCGACCCCACGGGAAACCACCGAACGGAGTCCGATCCCGCAGCGCCTCCTGCGCCACCCACAGCACCCCGGTCAACGCCGGCCACCCCCACCGGAACCGGTCCACCAGCGGAGAAACCCACGCGGTGGCCGCGCCAAGCAGCGCCAGATAGCCGGCCTGCAACAACGACAGGAGCACCCACGGCAAGGAGCCGGTGTGCAGGTTGGTCCAGCCCAACAGCGGAGCGAAGAACGCCACCCCGGTCAGGAACCCGAGGCCGGCGCCGGCCCGCGGACGCCGACGGTGGGTTGCGCCAGCCAACAGAGCGACCCCGACCGCTGCCAGCGGCCACACCCCGTACGGCGGGAACGCCAGCAGCATCGCCACGCCCCCACCAACCGCCGCCACCAACGCCACCGGCAACGGCAACGCCAACGCCAACGGACGTTCCCGCATCACTCCCACAGCCCTCGCCGGCATGTCCACGATCACCTGCCGAAGGGTACCCGGCCCGATCCGCGCCGCCCCGGCAGCGCAGACCACAGCGACCCCACGTCGACCATGGCACCCGGGCAAAAACGGAAATCGGGGCGCGGCAACTGCCGCACCCCGATGCTCCCAGGCCCTTCCCGGCCGGTGGGGCGAGAATGGGACGCGCCGACCTTCGGACCGACCGGACGGCAGACTGGCTGCCCCCGCCTGGCCGTTGTCTACTGGCCGTGCCTCTCACCCTGCCCGTACACCGGTAACCGCGGCCGGTTCGCGCCGCCCCGCCGACCCCCGCCCGCTGGACCTGGCCGCCGCGACCACACACTCGTGTCGCTCGGCCAGCGGACGAAGGGACGAAGCGAACAACAGCCGCTTCCCGTAGTAGGACTCAAAGACGGTACGTGCTCCCCCCGGGGCCCTGTCAACCCGGCCCCGACGAGTCGTCGCCACCACGCGGCGTGTCGCGCCATCCGCGCCGGCCAGCCCGCACCGCGCACCCGCCCTCGGGCTACCGGGACACGCCCCAACCCCCTGCCCGCAGCCGGTCAGTCAGCGCGCGCGCCGCGGCCGGTTGCTCGACACCCAGCAACCCGACGGCGGCCAACACATAGTCCACGTCAACCACGGCCCGGGCGGCACGCGGCAACGGCCACCCACCGGCATAGTCGGCGAGTACCCCCGCGAGCACCCCCACCGCATCCGCAGCCGCGGCGTGCCGGAGCACCCCACCCGAACCGACCAGCAGCCGAACATCCCGCAGATCCCGCCCCGCGCGTTCACCGGTGGCCGCCCCACGGGCGTGCCGCCGCAACGCCACCGTGGCCGCCAGGGCCGCCAACCGCGCGTCGGTCGCCCGCTGCGCCCCGCCCACCGGAAGATACGCCGGGTCATCCGCCCGCTGCTGCGCCGCCACGGCCAGCACCTCGGCGTCGGCCACGTCGAGCAGCCGCTCCTCCACCGCTGCCCGCACCACCCCCGGGGCGCTCCACCGCACCCCCAGATCCCCCTCGACGGTGCGGGCCCGCCACAGGCTACCCGCCACCTCCCGGCCCGGCCCGCTCTCCCGCTCATCCGGCGTCAGCACCGAATACACGTCGGTGGTCGCCCCACCGACATCCACCACCGCCAGATCACCGCCGAGCGTGTCCGCGAGCAACTCCACGCCGGTCAGCACCGCATCCGGGGTGGCCGCCCGCACCAGCCGCGGGAACCGCGGCCCCCGCGACAACCGCTTGCCGCCGATCACATGCCGCAGGAACACCTCTCGGATCGCCGCCCGCGCCCCAGCCGGCGCCAGCACCCCGATCCGGGGCAGCACATTCTCCGCCACCGTCACCGGCACCCGCGCCGACACCAGCATCGACACCAGATCGTCGCGGACCTCGGCGTTACCGGCGAGGACCACCGGAACCCGCCAGCGGGCCCGCGCCAACCGGGTCGCGTTATGCGTCAACGTCTCCGCGTCACCGCCGTCGGTGCCGCCGACCAGCAGCAGCACATCCGGGCGGCACGCCCGCACCGCCGCCAGCTCCGCCGCGCCAAGCCGACCCGCGGCCACATGCACCACGTTCGCCCCCGCCGACAGACCCACCCGACGGCCCGCCTGCGCGGTCACCAACTGTTCGTAGCCGACCACCGCCAACCGCAGCCCGCCCCCAGCAGACGAACACACATACCACGGCGCGTCCCCCACCGGCAGACCGGCGGTCGCCGCCGCGACCGCCGCGTCCAACCCCCGCAACACATCACTGCCCACCGTGGTGGGCACCGCCGCCGTCGCCACCAGACCCGCGCCGTCGAGATCGACCACCGCCACCTTCGTGTACGTGGAGCCGACATCCGCGCAGATCGCGACGTTCACGCCACCGGCGGCACGACCACCGTGCCCGTCGCGGTGACCGCCACGATCGGCGGATCACACACCTGCGCCGCGGACTCCCCCTGATCCGGACGGCCCCGACACACCACCACACAGCTCAACTCCAGCGTGCGGCTACGCCTACCCGCCCGGGTGACCCGACCGGTCACCTCCACCACGTCACCGGCGCGCACCGGCGCCAGGAACCGCACGTCCGCGTAGCCGGCGAACAACCCCTCGTCCCCGTCGGTACGGATACAGACCTCCGTGGCGACATCTCCGAACAAACCCAACGCGTACGCCCCGTCAACCAGACTGCCCGCATAGTGCGCATGCGAGTACGGCACATACCGCCGGTGCGCCACCGTCACCCCGACCCTCGGGTCACTCATACCGTCGCCGCCTTCCGGCTCGTAATCAACGCATGGACCAGGTAGGAGGCCACCTCGCCCGGAGTGGTGCCACGGGCGAAGATCCGGTCCACCCCCAACTCGGCGGTCATCGCCTCGTCGAAACGCGGACCGCCGACAATCAGCAACGGTCGCTTCCCCGCCGGCCACGCCTCCCGAACCGCCGCCGACATCTCCCGCGTATTGTGCAGATGTGCGTCCCGCTGCGTGACCACCTGCGACACCAACACCGCATCCGCCCGCTCCGCCCGAGCCGCCGCCACCAGATCCGGCACACTTACCTGCGCGCCCAGATTGCTGACCCGTAACTCCCGGTAGTACTCCAGCCCCTTCTCCCCAGCGATGCCCTTGACGTTGAGGATCGCGTCAATCCCCACGGTGTGCGCGTCGGTGCCGATACACGCCCCCACCACCGACAGCTTCCGCCGTAGCTGCCGCTTGACCACCGCGTTGACCTCCTTCGCCGACAGCAACGGAAAGTCCCGCTCCACCACCTGCACCGCCGAGGTGTCCACCAGATGGTTCACCCGCCCATACACCACGAAGAAGGTGAACCCGTCCCCCATCGGTCGGGCATGCACCAGCATCGCCGGGTCGATGCCCATCTTCCCGGCCAGCTGAATCGCCGCACCCTCAGCTCGCTTGTCGTGCGGCAGCGGCAAGGTAAACGACACCTGCACCATGCCGTCACCGGTAGTGTCCCCATACGGCCGCACGATCTGCTTCTCCGACACGACCGCCTTCTCCGCCCTCTCCGGCACGACCGTCACGACCCCGCCCCTTCCAGGATCTGCACCGCCGGGTTGTAGTAGTCGCCCTCGTGCCGCGCCACCCCGTCCAACCCCCTACCCCGGTCCGCCGGCCGCTTCATGATCCCGAACGTGCCCTCGCCGATCGCCGTCAGCAACGACCGCTCCCCGACCCGCTCCAACAACTCCACCGCCGAACGCAACACCTGGTGCGCCCGCTGCTGAATGAAGCCGCCCGGTGCCGGCACGAAATCCTCGCGCAGCCCACCCGCGGCACCCAGTACATACCGGACGTTCTGCAAGGCGATATCCCGATCCGACAGCCACGGCGTCACCACCGCCTCGGTCATCATCCCCACCAGCAGAATCCCCTGCCCGGTCAGCGCCCCCACCAGGTTGAAAAAACCGTCCAGCAGGTTGCCCCGAAACACATCCCCGGTCATGTGCTTCGTCGGCGGCATCCACTTCAACGGCGCATCCGGGAACAACTCCCGCGCCAACAGCGCATGCGCCAACTCCAACCGCAACGACTCCGGCACATCCGGGTTGATCTCAAACGCGTGCCCCAACCCCAACTGCCAGTCCGCCAACCCCGCCTCATGCGCGAAGTACTCGTTGAGCAACTGCGACACCGTCACCGTGTGCGCCTCGTCCACCGCATCGGCAGTCGTCAGGTAATTGTCCTCACCAGTGTTGATGATGATCCCCGCCCGGGCATGGACCTGCCGCGAGAAGCGCTGATCGACGAAGGTGCGAATCGGATTGATATCCCGAAACAAGATGCCGTACATCGAATCGTTCAACATCATGTCCAGCCGCTCAAGGCCCGCCAACGCCGCCATCTCCGGCATGCACAACCCCGACGCGTAATTCGTCAACCGCACATACCGGCCCAACTCCCGCGACGACTCGTCCAACGCCGCCCGCATCAGCCGGAAATTCTCCTGCGTCGCATACGTACCGGCAAAGCCCTCCCGAGTCGCCCCCTCCGGCACATAGTCCAACAACGACTGCCCCGTCGACCGGATCACCGCGATCGCATCCGCCCCCGCCCGAGCCGCCGCCTGCGCCTGCGGAATATCCTCGTAAATATCCCCCGTCGCCACGATCAGATAAATCCACGGCCGCTGCGGCGGATCCCCGAACCGCCGCACCAACCGCTCCCGCTCGGCCCGCCGCCGATCAATACGCCGCACCCCCGCCGCGACCGCCCGCCGCGCCCCCCGCCGCGCCGCCGTCGCCGCCCGCCCCACCGGAACCTCAAACCGCACCGACCCAGCCGCCGCCTTCTGCGCCAACAGCGTCACATCCACCAACTGCTCCCGCGCCAAGGCATCGAAAACCGGAACAGCCACCCCATGCCCCAAGCCCACATCCGCGGCCACCGCATCCACCAACCGGTTCACCCACGGAATCCCATCCGGATCCGCCCCCTGCACCCCGGCCAGCCGCAGCACCGCCCGCTCCACCGACACCGTCGTATGGCTACGCGCCAACTCCACCACCGGCGCCCCAGCCCGAGCAGCCAACTCCCGCGCCCGCGCCACCAACACCGGATCCAGATCGAGCTTCCCGGTCACAATCCGCCCTCCCCATAGATCACCGAACCACGCAGCACCGTACGTCGACACACCGGCAACGGCGTCGGGTCCGAAACACCCCGCGCCTCCGGATCCTCCGCCTGCAACACCGGCAACCCCCGCTCCACCCCCGCCGGGGAATCCCACACCGCGAACGTCGCCGGCGCCCCCAACGCCAACACGCCATCACCATCCCGCCGCACCGCACGCCAGCCACCCCGCGAATGCGCCGCGAAAGCCGCCCGCACACTCATCCGCTGCGCCGGATTGTGATGCGCCACCGCCGCCCGCACCGACCCCCACGGATCCACCGGAGTCACCGGCGAATCCGACCCGAACGCCAACGACACCCCCACCGAATGCATCGCCCCCAACGGATTAGCGGCCAACGACCGATCCAGCCCCAACCGCGACTCATACATCCGACCCGCGCCACCCCACAACCGGTCAAACGCCGGCTGCACCGACGCCACCACGCCATACTCCACAAACCCGGCAATCGTCCGCTTGTCCATGAGCTCCGCATGCTCCACCCGATGCCGAGCCGCCCGCACCCGATCCGTGCCCAGCCGCGCCGCCACCGCCGCGAACCCCGCCAACACCGTCGCGATCGCCGCATCCCCGATCGCGTGAAACCCGCCCTGCAGCCCGTACCTCGCGCACCCCAACAAGTGATCCCGTACCTGCTCGGCCGACACATACCCATGCCCGCACCCACCCGCATCCGCATACGGCACCGTCAACTGAGCCGTCTGCGCCCCCAACGCCCCATCAGCGAAGACATCCCCACCAGCACCCACCGCACCCAACTCCCGAGCCCGCTGCGCACCACCCAACTCACCCCAATACCCGTACACCTCCGGCACCCCCACCCCGGAGATCCCCAACAACCGCGTAAAATCCTCCTCGCCGGAAATCTCCGGCCCACCACACTCATGCACCGCAGCGACCCCCAACGACGCCGCATGCGCCAACGCCGCCCGCTGCGCCGCCGCCCGCTGCACCGACCCAACCGAGTCAAAAGCCGCTGCCCGCACCACATGGTGCGCATCCCGCCGCAACCACCCCGACTCGTCGAAACCAACCGCGGCAACCACCCCCGGACACGCAGCCAGCAACGCCGTCGACACCAACGCCGAATGCATCGACGCCTGCGACAGATACACCCGCCGCCCCGCCGCCGCCCGACCCAACTCCGCCGCCTCCGGAGGCACCGGCACCGGCCAGGTCGACTCATCCCAGCCATGCCCCAGCACCACACCATCAGGCGGCAACCCCTCAGCAAACGCCGACACCGCCGCCACCAACTCCGGCCCCGACCGCACACCCGACAGGTCCAGCCCCGACAACCCCAACCCGGTGTCCGTCGTGTGCACATGCGCGTCAACGAACGCCGGCGTCACCAGCGCACCATCCAAATCCACCACCTGATCGGCAACCGGCGCATCAACGTCCGACCCCAACCAGGCAATCCGGCCGTCGGAAACCAACAAGGCAGTCGCACCCGGATCAGCAGGACAATGCAGCACACCGCCGCGGTACAGCGTCGAGGGGTTCGTCATGGCACTCAGTCTGCCGCCAGCCGCGCCTCGAAGAGACGACGCACCCCCGGTTCGCCCCGCAACAGATCCAACGCGAACTCCGCGTGCCCCGGCACAAACCCGTTACCCACCAGCATCGTCACATCCGCCGCCAGGCCCTCCGCACCCAACGCCGCCGCCGCGAAGCTCGTCGCCATCGAGAAAAACACCACCGTGCCACCGTCCGCCGTGGCCAACACCGCACCATGCTCACAACCCGGCGCATCCACGCACACCACCGTCACATCCGCCGGCACCCCCAGCGCCGACGTCACCGCCGTCGACAGCGCCACCGGATCCCGCGCATCGGCCAGCACCACCGCATCCGCCAACCCCGCCGCGGCCAGCGCGTCCCGCTCCCCCGCCACCGGCACCACCCCGACGGTCCGCACCGCGCCCGCCCGCCGCGCCGCAGCCAGCGACAGCGACCCGCTCTTGCCCGCCCCGCCGACCACCGCGACGCTGACCGGCCGCGCGTCCCCATCCCGCGCCCGGTCGGCCACATACCGCTGCACCACCCGCCCGGTCAACGCCGGAGCCCCACACACGTCCAGCGCGGCGAGCGACAACTCCGGATGCAGATCCGCCGGCAGCACCGCCGCGATAGAGCGAGCAAACAGGATCGCATGACCATCACACGGGACCTGCTCACCGCGCCCATCCCAGCGGGCCAGCCCATCCGCGACGGCCAACGGCGTCAGCGTGAGCGACACCAGAGTCGCTACCCGGTCGCCCACCCGCAGCCCCAGCGGCGACCGTCGACCGGCCTCCTCAACCGTGCCGATCAACATGCCGCCGGAGCCGGTCACCGGGTTCTGCATCTTGCCCCGCGCAGCGATGATCTCCAGCACCTCGGCACGGATCCGCGCGCCGTCCCCGCCGTGCTTCTCCCGCAGCTGCCGGAAGCTCGCCGCGTCCAGGTTCAACCGCTCCACCCGGATCCGCACCTCGTTCGGTCCGATCGCCGGGCTCGCGTCCAGTCGCCAAGCTGCCTGCGGCAGCACCCCCGCGGGCTCCAGAACGCGGTGCAAACCCACCGGTGATATCACGACGACCTCCCTGTCCAGCCGCCTGAAGCCCCGACCACGACTCGCAAAGCGGGAAAACTTCCGGCAGAATAATTACTTCACCGGATAATTTCCAGTACCTACGGAGCCACTGATCATCCACACCACCAACCACAAGGAGGGGGCCGTGACCCAGACCCACCCCGCGGAAACCATCTCCGCAGCCCAGCCTGCACCTACCGCCCCCACCACGGGCCAACCCTACGAATACCGACGAGCCCCCCTCGTCGAACCCGACTGGACCCGCTTCCCCGGCTGGCGCCACATCAGCCGCGACCAGTGGGAGTCCGCCCAGTGGCAGCGCACCAACTGCATCAAGAACATCAAGCAACTCCGCGCCGTCCTCGGCGACCTCGTCGGCGAGACCTTCTACGCCGACCTGGAAGCCGACCAGAAGGCCCTGGCCACCATGTCCATGCTGGTGCCGCCCCAGATGCTCAACACCATGGTGCCCTTCGAGGCGATGACCACCGACGCCCTCTACGCCGACCCGATCCGGCGCTACATGGTCCCCGTCGCCTCCGACCGACGCACCGACTGGCCCTCACACCCATACGCCAGCCGCGACTCCCTACACGAACACGACATGTGGGTCGCCGAGGGCCTTACCCACCGCTACCCCACGAAGGTCCTCGCCGAACTCCTCTCCACCTGCCCGCAGTACTGTGGGCACTGCACCCGGATGGACCTGGTCGGCAACTCCACCCCCGCCATCGACAAGCTCAAACTCATCCTCAAACCCGTCGACCGCTACGACGCCCACATCACCTATCTCCGGGCCCACCCCGGCGTCCGCGACGTCGTCGTCTCCGGCGGTGACGTGGCCAACGTGCCGTGGAAGAACCTCGAGTCGTATCTGATGCGCCTGCTCGACATCGAGACCGTGCGCGACATCCGGCTCGCCACCAAGGCCCTGATGGGCCTGCCCCAGCACTGGCTCCGCGCCGATGTCGTCGAAGGCCTCGAGCGGGTCGCCCGTACCGCCGCCCGCCGGGGCGTCAACCTCGCGATCCACACCCACGTCAACCACGCCCAATCCCTCACCCCGCTGGTCGCCAAAGCCGCCCAGACCGCCCTGAACGTCGGGGTTCGAGACGTCCGCAACCAGGGCGTGCTCATGCGTGGCGTCAACGCCACCACGCCCGACCTACTAGACCTCTGCTTCGCGTTGCAGGGCGAAGCCGGCATCCTGCCGTACTACTTCTACCTGTGCGACATGATCCCCAACGCCGAGCACTGGCGGGTCCCGGTCGGGCACGCCCAACAGCTCCAACACGACATCATGGGCTACCTACCCGGCTACGCCACCCCGCGAATCGTCTGCGATGTTCCCTTCGTCGGCAAGCGCTGGGTGCACATGCTCACCGAGTACGACCAGGAGCGGGGCATCTCATACTGGACCAAGAACTACCGCACCTCCATCGAGTCCGCCGACCTGGAGGCGCTCAACAAGCGCTACGCGTACTACGACCCGATCGACACCCTGCCCGAAACCGGTCAGGCCTGGTGGGCGGCCCACCGCGACGACTGAACCACTCGCTCCACCGCCCGTGACCGCCACTCGTGGGCGGCACCGCATGTCGACAATCCGGCCGTAACCAACGCCAGCCGGAACGACGACGGGCCCGCAAGCACCTGCTTGCGGGCCCGTCGTCGTCAAGCGGTCACGTCACCGCGCCCCAGTTCGATCCAACTCACGATCCGACTGCTCAGCCCGCTCCTCCCTAGCCTGGCGAGCACGGGCGTCGTCCCGCTGCCGGACCCCTTCGACCCGCAGCCGCTCGTCGCCGCAGACATCGCCCACCCGTTCCTTGGTGGCGCCGGTCAGCTCGTCCACCATGTTCTTCGTCCTGGTGGCGAAGCTCATCTCCGCTCTCCCCTCGTGGCGTTTTCGGCCATCGACATCGGTTTCCCATGGTGGTGGTAACTATTCGTCTGGGTTGGTGTGCCGGGACACGTCGCGTAGTGCATCCTAGGATGCTAGCCAGGAAAAGTGGCGACTCCAGTGGTTGACTGAAGGCGTGGGTGAGCTCCTCCTGATCAGACACGGTGAGACCACGTGGAGCGCCCGTCGGCGACACACCTCGTACACCGACCTCGCGTTGACCCCCGACGGCGAACGGCAAGCCCGCGCGCTCGGGCCGATGCTCACCGGCCGGCGCTTCGCCACAGTCCTGACCAGCCCGTGTGCCCGCGCGGTGCGCACCGCGCGGCTCGCCGGCCTCACCCCGACCGGGACGGACAACGACCTGGTCGAGTGGAACTACGGCGACATCGAGGGCCGCACGACCGCCGAGGTCCACGAAGAAGACCCCGATTGGAACCTCTGGACTGACGGCTGCCCCGGCGGCGAATCTCCCGACGAGGTCGGTGCGCGGCTCGACCGACTCCTCAACCGACTGGGTAGTGTCCTCGAGCACGGAACCGTCGCCGTGGTTGGACACGCCCACAGCCTCCGGGTACTCACCGCCCGATGGCTCGGCCTGGCACCCTCCGCCGGGGCGCTGTTCCGGCTGGAGACCGCGACCGTCAGCGTGCTCGGCCACGAACACCGCCGGCCGGTCATCCTTCGGTGGAACCAGCCGGCTCCCCCGGCCCCCGCGGCCGCAACCGCCCAGACACCCCGGCACTGAGCTTCGGTGGCCGGCCCTCGTACGGCGTTGACAGCACCACCGTGGTCCGCGTGGTCACACTCGCCGCCATCCGGATCTCCTGTAGCACCCGCTCCAGATCGGTCGGCCCGGCCACCCGCAGCAACAGCAGGTAGAAATCCTCCCCCGCGACCGAGTAACACGAGTCGATCTCCGGTAGGTGAGCCAGCCGCTCCGGCGCATCATCCGGCTGCGAGGGATCAAACGGACGAATCGCCACAAATGCCGTCAGCGGAAGATCCAGCGCCTCGAAGGAAACCCGGGCCGCGTACCCGCCGATGACCCCGCGCTGCTCCAGCCGGCGGACCCGCTGATGCACCGCAGAGACCGACAACCCCACCCGCTCCGCGAGGTCGGTATATGACAGCCGGCCATCCACGGCCAGCTCCGCGACGATAGCCCGGTCGATCTCCTCCACGGCGAGCAACCTACCGGTAAAGGGCCCGTCACGCGACGCTGGGTCGCCGGAACGGCGTCGCGGCCGCGGACCCGGGCCCGCCCCCCCGTCAGCCCTTCGCCAACGCTCGGGAGATCACCAGACGCTGGATCTGGTTGGTCCCCTCAACGATCTGAAGCACCTTCGCTTCGCGCATGTACCGCTCCACCGGGTGATCAGCGACGTAGCCTGCGCCGCCCAGCACCTGTACCGCGTCGGTGGTCACCCGCATCGCCACATCGGTGGCGAACAGCTTCGCCTTAGCCGCCTCGATCGAGTACGGCCGGCCGGCGTCGCGCAGCCGCGCCGCCGCCAACATCAGCGCCCGAGCCGCCGAGATCTGGGTGGCGGCGTCGGCGAGCAGGAATCCCAGCCCCTGGAAGTCGACGATCGCCCGGCCGAACTGCTGCCGCTCCCGGGCATAGCCGACCGCGTAGTCCAGCGCCGCCTGGGCCAGGCCAACCGCGCAGGCCGCGATCCCCAGTCGGCCCGAGTCCAGCGCGGACATCGCGATGCCGAAGCCCTTGCCCTCCCCGCCGATCAGCCGCTCCGCCGGCACCCGCGTCCCATCGAAGACGACCTGCGCCACCGGGGAAGCGTGCAGCCCCATCGTGCGCTCCGGCAGCTGCGGCTCGATCCCGGGCAGGTTCCGGTCCGCGAGCAGGCAGGAGATGCCCGATGCCCCGGCACCGCCGGTACGGCAGAAGATGTTGTAGAAGTCCGCCACGTGGGCGTGCGTGATCCACGCCTTCGTTCCGGAGACGACGTACTCCTCGCCGTCGAGGACGGCCCGGGTGGTCAGACTGGCGGCATCCGAACCACCCTGCGGCTCGGAGAGGCAGTACGCGCCCAGCAGTTCCCCACCGACCAGCTCGGGCAACAGCTTCCGCTGCTGCGCCGTGCCGTACTCGGCGAGCGGGAAGCAGGACAGGGTGTGGACGCTGATCGCCTCGGCGACCGCGAGCCAGCGGCTGGCCAGGATCTCCAACACCTGCAGGTACACCTCGTACGGCTGGGCGGCGCCCCCGTACTCCTCCGGGTACGGCAGGCCGAGCAGGCCCGACCGGCCCAGGGTACGCAGCACCTCCCGGGGGAAGTCGGCACGCTCCTCGTGGTCGGCGGCCTTCGGCGCGAGTTCCCGGTCGGCGAGTTCGGTGGCCAGGTCCAGCAGGTCGTGGGCCTCGTCGGTGGGGAGGATCCGGTCGACAGTCATGGGTTGATGAGCTCCGTGGGGGTGGGGTTGAGCCGTCGCACCCACCAGCTTAACGGTCGTTCGGCTCGCCCCACCGCCGCGGCACCGGAACGCCCGGCGGGCCCGGTCGGCGATCCCCACTGCCAGCATCCACGCCGATGTCGGTGCGGTGTGTCAGGCTTTCGGGCATGCCAGCCCCGCTCATGCTCGTGGACGCGCCCAGCCTCTACTTCCGGGCATACTTCGGCATTCCGGAGTCCGCCGCTGTCGGGCCCGACGGCCAACCGGTCAACGCGGTCCGCGGCTTCCTCGACATGTTGGCGAGCCTGGTCCGCACCCGTCGGCCCGGCCGGATGGTGTGCGCGATGGACCACGACTGGCGACCCCAGTGGCGGGTGGCCCTCCTGCCCTCGTACAAGGCCCACCGGGTGGCGCCGGAGGGGGGTGAGGTGGTTCCCGACACGCTGAGTCCACAGGTCCCGGTGATCCTCGACGTGCTCGACGCGCTCGGCATCACCAGCGTCGGCGCCGCCGGCTACGAGGCCGACGACGTGCTCGGCACCCTCTCGGTCACCCAGCCGGGCCCCGTCGAGGTGGTTAGTGGTGACCGCGACCTGTTTCAGCTGGTCGATGACGTCCGCCGGGTACGGCTGCTCTACATCGGGCGGGGGGTGGCGAAGCTGGCAGACTGCGACGACGCTGCGGTCCAGGCCCGATACGGAGTGCCCGCCGCCCGCTACGCCGACTTCGCCGCGCTGCGCGGTGACCCCAGCGACGGCCTGCCGGGGGTTCCCGGCGTCGGCGAGAAGACCGCGGCCCGGCTCGTTGACCGACACGGCGACATCGCCGGTGTGCTCGCCGCCCTGGACGATCCGGACGCCGGTTTCGCGCCCGGGCTACGGGCGAAGCTCACCGCCGCGCGGGAGTACCTGGCCGTCGCCCCGGCGGTGGTCCGGGTCGCCCTCGATGTGCCGCTACCCGCCCTGCCCACCGACCTGCCCGCCGCACCAGCGGACCCCGATCGGCTGCTCGACCTCGCCGAGCGGTGGAACCTCGCCGGCGCCGTCCGGCGCCTGGTGGACGCCCTGGCCACCCGGGTCGACTGACCGCCCGACCGCCGCCCAGCGGCGCCGCACGCGGTGCTGGCGACGCCGCTGGGCGGACGAGACGTACGTCGTCAGGCGGTGGCCTGGTAGGAGAGCACCCCGCGATTCACGGCGACGATGGCCTGCCGCGCGGTGCTGCGCAGTTCGGCCGAGGCACCGCCGGAATCGGCCAACTGGCCGAGCAGGTCCACCACCTGCCGAGCCCAACGGACGAAGTCACCGGCCGGCATCTCGCCGTCGATGTGGCCGCTGACGAGGACCTTCGCGAGTGGCTCCCCGCGGGCCCAGCGGTAGACGGGCCAGGCAAAGCCGAGATCCGGCTCCCGGGTCACGGTCAGCCCCTGCGCCGCCTCGTCGGCCTCGATCTCCCCCCACAGCTTCAACGTCTCGTCAACCGCCGTCGCCACCGCACCCCGCGGCAGCGACGCGCGCTCGTCGACGTCCCGGCGGGCCTCGAAGACCACCACCGACACCGCCGCCGCCAACTCGGCCGGGCTGAGCCCATTCCACACGCCACGACGCAGGCACTCGGCGACCAGCAGGTCCGCCTCCGTCCAGATCCGGCTCAACATCCGACCGGCGTCGGTGACGCCCCCGTCGGCGGCCAGGTAGCCGCGGGCTGTCAACAGCGCCACGATCCGGTCGAAGGTGCGGGCCAGGGAACCGGTCCGGCCAGTCACCCGCTGCCGCAGCTCCTCGGTGTCCTTCTCCAGCCGGCGGCGGCGCTCCGCCCAGCGGGCATGCTCCTCCCGTTGCGGGCAGGCGTGGCACGGGTGACGGCGCAGCTCGGCGCGGAGCTGCACGAGCCGATCGTCCTCCCCACCACCGCGCCGCGACCGGCCTCCCCGCCGGCTGCCGTGCCGGTTCAGCCCGGTGCCGCTGACCGCGGCGGCCAGGTCCCGGCGCGCGGCCGGGGAGCGGTGGTTGAAGTGTTTGGGCACCCGAATCCGGGTGAGCACCTCCGCCGGAGTGGTGAAGTCACCCGGTCCCACCCGGCCCGCCCAGCGGTCCTGGGTCAGCACCAAGGGACGGGGCTCTCCGAAGCCGGCGGCCGCCGGGTCCAGCACCACCGCAAGGCCGGCTCGCCGGCCGGACGGCACCCGGATCACGTCGCCGACCCGCAGCCGCTCCAGCGAGACGATCGCCGCTGCCTTTCGCTGGCTCTGCCCCTGCCGGGCCAGCTCCCGCTCCCGGTCGGCGATCGCTACCCGGATCCCGAAGTAGGCGTCGAAGTCACCGTGCTGGCAGGCCGCCTCCACGCCGTACGCCTGGACGGTCTCGGTGTTGCGCTGGACCTGCCGCGCCAGCCCGACCACCGACCGGTCCGCCTGGAACTGCGCGAACGAGGATTCCAGCAACGCCCGGGCCGGCTCCGCGCCCACGCTGCCGACCAGGTTGACGGCCATGTTGTACGACGGCCGGAAGCTCGACCGCAGGGGGTACGTACGGGTGGATGCCAGGCCGGCCACGTGCCGCGGGTCGGTCTCCGGGGACCAGACCACCACGGCGTGCCCCTCCACGTCGATACCGCGTCGGCCAGCTCGGCCGGTGAGCTGCGTGTACTCGCCGGGCGTCAGGTCCACGTGCGCCTCGCCGTTGTACTTGACCAGGCGTTCCAACACCACGCAGCGGGCCGGCATGTTGATGCCCAGCGCGAGGGTCTCGGTGGCGAACACCGCCTTCACCAGCCCGCGGACGAACAGCTCCTCGACGACCTCCTTGAACGCCGGCAGCATGCCGGCGTGGTGTGCGGCGAGGCCCCGCTCCAACCCGTCCAGCCAGTCCCAGTAGCCGAGCACCGACAGGTCCTCGCCAGGGATCGTGGTGATCCGGCTCTCCACCACCCGACGGATCTCGGCCCGCTCCTCCGGACCGGTCAGCCGCAGCCCGGCGGCGAGACACTGCTGCACCGCCGCGTCGCAGCCGGCGCGGCTGAAGATGAACAGGATCGCCGGCAGCAACCCCTCCCGGTCGAGCCGGTCAACGATGTCCGGGCGCATCGGCCCCCGCCAGCGCGGCCCACGCCGACCTCCGGGGCCGCCACCGCGCCCCTCCCCCAGCTCAAGGCGGCGCAGCGTATCCCGGGTGTAGCGCAGCAACTCCGGATGCACATCGTGCTTACGCGCGGCGTCGGCGTCGTGGAACAGGTCAAACATCCGCCGGCCCACCAGCATGTGTTGCCACAACGGCACCGGCCGGTGCTCGCTGACCACCACCTCGGTCTCCCCCCGCACGGTGATCAGCCAGTCGGCGAACTCCTCCGCGTTGGACACCGTCGCCGACAGCGACACCAGCGTGACCGAGGCGGGCAGGTGGATGATCACCTCCTCCCACACACCACCGCGGAACCGGTCGGCGAGGTAGTGCACCTCGTCCATCACCACGTACGCCAGCCCCTGCAGCGTCGCCGAGCCGGCGTAGAGCATGTTGCGCAGTACCTCGGTGGTCATCACCACCACCGGCGCATCACCGTTGATGGCGTTGTCACCGGTGAGTAGCCCGACCTGGTCGGCGCCGTGCCGGTCAACGAGATCGTGGTACTTCTGGTTTGACAACGCCTTGATCGGGGTGGTGTAGAAGCACTTGCGGCGCCCCGCGTCGGCCGAGGTCCCACCCCGCAGCGCCAGGTGAACGGCGAACTCACCGACGACCGTCTTGCCGGCGCCGGTGGGGGCGCAGACCAGGACCCCGCTGCCGCGCTCCAACGCCTGGCACGCCTCCCGCTGGAAATCGTCGAGGTCGACGCCGAGGTCGAGGGCGAACTCGTCCAACGCCGGGGACAGGTGGGCCTGTGCGGCCCGGCGGCGTGCCGCGGCGTACCGCTCGGCGGGGCTCGACATGGGACCAAGATTAGTGCGTACCGCGCCGGCACGCCCCACGAGGCCGTCCCTGCCGCAGCCGCCCGGGGCGGTCGGTAGGGTGCACGGCGTGCCGGACAGTACCGAACCCGCCCAGACAACCGCCCCGGGCCACGCCGCTACCCCGACGGCATCCCGCCGGCCCGTGGAAGCGGTGCTCTTCGACTTCCACGGCACGCTCGCGCAGGTGGAGGAGGCCACCGCCTGGGTGACCGCGGCGGCCGCCGCCTGTGGAACCACGCTGGACCGGATCCGCGCCACCGCCCTCGCCGACCGGCTGCTCACCGCCGGACGGGCCGGGGGGCCGCTGCCCCAACGGGTTCCGCCCGCGCTGGCCGAACTCTGGGCCGACCGGGACCTGTACCCACATGCGCATCGCGGCGCGTACACCGGACTCGCGGCGACGATCGACGCCGGGATCGATGGACTCGCCGACGCGCTCTACGAGCGGTTGCTGGTGCCCGAGGGGTGGGTGCCCTACCCGGATACCGCCCCCACCCTGGCCGCGCTGCGTACCGCCGGGGTGCGGGTGGGCGTGGTCAGCAACATCGGCTTCGACATCCGGCCGCTCTTCGCCGCCTGGGGGCTCACCGACCTGGTGGACGGGTACGTGCTGTCGTACGAGGTGGGGCGCTGCAAGCCCGATCCGGGCATCTTCCTGCGCGCCTGCGCGACGCTGGCCGTTGACCCGGAACGTGTGCTCATGGTCGGGGACACCCCCGCCGACGCGGGCGCGGTGGCGGCCGGCTGCGCGGTGTTGGTGCTCCCGCCCAATGAGGCTGGCCGGCCGAACGGGCTCGGCGCGGTGCTGGACCTGGCCGTACCGGGCTGACCGGGCGCGGCGCTGGCCCTGGCCGTGCTGACCGGCGTTAGCGCAGCAGTCGCACCGCCGCCGGGGCCGCGGTGATCGTCACCGGCAGCTCGGCAACCGGCTCCCCATCGGCGTAACCGGTGATGCCCGCGGCGGCCACCTCCACCGTCCGCGCCCGGAAGCTGCGTACCAGCGGGTGGTCAACATGCGTCCCCGGATAGATGTGGCGTTTTATCCGCAGCAGCGTACGCCGGTTGAACCGCCCGCCGACCACGACGTCGAGCAGCCCATCGGTTGGGTCGGCGGCGGGGCAGATCCGCATCCCACCGCCGTAGCGGGCGCAGTTGCCGACCGCCACCAGGACGGCGTCCAGCTCGTGGGTCACCCCATCCAGGCGCAACGTGTAGCGGCGGGGCCGCAGCCGGGCCAGCTCCACCAGAATCGCCAGGTCGTAGCGGCGCGGGCCACGGGGCCACCGCAACCGGTTGGCCCGCTCGTTGATGATCGCGTCGATGCCAGCGGCGAGCACCGCCCCGTACCACCGCTGGGTGCCGTCGGCCGCGGTGGTACGGGCCAGGTCGATCGGATGGGAGCGGCCGTGCCACAACGCGGCGGCGATCACGTCGGCCGCGGCGAGGGGGTCGGCCGGGAAGCCGGTGTCACCGGCGAAGTCGTTCCCCGTCCCCGCCGGCACCACCGCGAATGGCACTGGAGTGTCCGCCACCGCCTGTAGCGCCAGGTGCGCGGTGCCGTCACCACCGACCGCGACCAGCGCCGCCGCGCCGTCGGCCACCGCCGCGCGACAGGCCGCCTCGGCCTGCGCCGGAGTCCCCGCCGCAAGCACCCGCACCGGATGACCGCCGGCCGCCAGTCGGTGCACCACAGTGGGCAGCAGCGCGCGGTGGCGCCCCCGGCCGGCGCTCGGGTTGGCCAGGACGGCGACCGGACGACCGGTACCGGCAAAATCGACTGCGGTCACGGCGTGCACCGTACCGGGACGAGACGGGGGGCGCACCCCCACCCGACCCGCCGGGCAGGGGCACCAGCGTCAGGTCATGTCGTCGTAGCGGCGCTCGACCGGCGCGGGCTTGGCGACCGGCTCCGGTTCCGCGATCGACTCCGGCGCCCCCACCGGGTCGCTCGCCTCGATCGGGTCACTCCCCTCCGCCAGCGGCGACGCCTCGTCGTCGGCGAGGCCGGTGTAGATCTCCTTACCGCGGCCCCGACGCTTGTCGTTGAGGAACGCGACACCGACGGCCGCGAAGTAGAGGGCACACAGGCACAGCGCCAGCGCGGTCATACCGAACGGGTCGGGCGTCGGCGTGACCACCGCCGCGAAGGCGAAGAACACGAACACCGCCACCCGCCACCAGCCCAGCAACCGCTTCGCGCTGGCAACGCCGACGAAGTTGAGCATCAACACGATCAGCGGGAACTCGAACGCCACCCCGAACAGCAGGATCAGGTTGGTGACGAACGAGATGTACCGGGTGATATCGAGAGTGGTGTTGATCTCGGGGCCAGAGACCTGCAGCAGGAACTCCAGGCCCTTGGAGGTCACGAAGTACGCCAGCACCGCGCCGGCGGCGAACAGCGGCGCGGCGAGTGCGGTAAAGACGTAGGCGTAGCGCCGCTCGTGCTTGTGCAGGCCGGGGGCGATGAAGGCCCACAGCTGGTACAGCCACACCGGCGCGGCGAGGATCAGCCCCACCCACAGACCGATCTTGAGGTTGAGCAGGAACAGGTCAGCAGGACCGAGCTGCACGAAGTCGCAGGCGCCGTCGGTGGTCTGCGCCTGGGGAAGCTCGCAGTAGGGCCGCTGCAAGATGCCGCGCACCGGCCCGGCGAGCCAGAGGCCGATACCGAAGCCGATCAGGATCGCCAGCGACGCCTTGAACAGCCGGTTACGTAGCTCGCGGACGTGCTCGACCAGGGTCATCGAGCCTTCCGAGGCCCGCTGGAAGCTACTCGGTCCGCGTTTACGCAGGGCGAAGGCCACGGTGGTCGGGCCCCTCGATCAGTTGTCGCGGGTGCGCTGCACCGGGTCCACGACCGGCTGCTGCTGCGGCGGGGCCGGGTAGGACGGCTGCTGGGGGTACGGCTGCCCCTGCTGCACCTGCGGCGGCAGCGGCTGGTGACCAGCCTGGGCGTCGGCCTTCCCGGCCAGGTCACGGTCGTCGTCGTGCAGGCTCTTCGTCTCGGCCTTGATGATCCGCAGCGAACGGCCCAGCGAGCGGGCCGCGTCGGGGAGCCGCTTCGCGCCGAAGAGCAAAATCAGCACGACCACGAGTACGGCGATGTGCCACGGCCTTAGGGCACCCATGGGAAGCTCCGGTCTCTCGGTGTCGGGCAGGTGGTGTCGCAGCCATCGTACGTGCGTCCGGCGGCGTTGCCACCCGCTGGGCACTACGGGACGATGCCGCCTGGGTGAAGTCTAGGCCAACCGGGGATGTCCCCGGCAGGCCGCTTCGTCCGAATTGGGACGCCCGGGGGCGATTGCTACCCGCCGCGGCGGGGCCGCACCGCGGCGATCTGCTGCTGGGCGGTCGCCAGCTGTTGCTGCAACCCTTCGGCCCGCGCCTGCAGCGCCACCGCGGTGGTCTGGAGCGCCGCGGCCTCATCCGCGTGCCGTTGCAACGCCACCGCCGCCCGCCGCAGCCGACGCAGCCGGGTCAGCACCGGCCGCACAGCCAGCCCGAACAACACGAACGGGAGCACCACCAGCGCGACCACGATCCACCCCACCACGGCGGTCAGCCTACTGGCCCCGCGTTGCCGCTGCCGGGCCCGCCCGCCACGCCCGCCAGCGGCGTGGCGTACGCCTCAAGGGCCGCGGTCGCCGCGGCCTGCACCTGCGCGGCGAGCTCCGCCGGCGCCACGACGGTGACCTCCGGGCCCAGGCCCAACACGAAGCGGCGGGCCCAGCCCAGGTCGGTAACCCGGAGCGAGACCAACCACTCGCCATCGCCTGGTTCGACCCGCTCACACGGGTAGTACTCGGTGATCCACCGTTCGCTCCGACCGATGCGCAGGGTGACCAGTGGCAGATCGGTCGTGGGCCGGAACGCACCGCCGGTGAGGTCGTGCGGCACCGCCTGCGCCGGCACCCGCGCCGGCTCGGCCAACCGGGTCACCGCGTCGATCCGGTCGACCCGGAACATCCGCATCCCCTCCGCCCGGCGGCACCAGGCCTCCACGTACGCCCGGCCGCCGATGACGAGCATTCGCAGGGGGTCAACGGTCCGCTCGATCGTCTCGTCCCGGGCCACCGAGTAGTAGGTGATCCGCAACGCCCGGCCGCTCTCCACCGCCGCCCGCAGCTCCGCCACCCGATGGTTGTCCGCCGGCAGCCGCACCGCGACCGGCGTACCCCACCGGTCACCCGCGGCATTTTCAATCTTGACCAGGGCCCGCTCCACCGCTTCCCGGTTGGCCACTCCCGGCGTCTCCGCCAGCATGCGCAGCGCCACGACCAGCGCGAGGGCCTCGTCGGGAGTGAGTCGCAGCGGCCGATCGATGCCGGCGTCGTAGGTGATCGTCACGCGGTCGCCGTCAAAGGCCATGTCGATCAGATCCCCCGGGCCGTAGCCCGGCAGCCCGCACACCCAGAGCAGCTCCAGATCCTCCCGCAGCTGCCGCTCGGTCACCCCCAGGTCACCCGCCGCCTCGGCGATCTCGATACCAGGCCGGGCCAACAGGAAGGGGACCAGGTTGAGCAGCCGGGCCAACCGGTCCGCGGAGGTACGGGACCCGGGCCGCACAGCACGCGTCACCGGGCACCCCCGGTACCGAGGTCATGACGGGCGACGGTCTCCTTGAGTCGCTGGATGACCGCCTCCCGTACCTCCGGCGGGTCGAGCACCCGCACGTCCGGGCCGTATCCGACGAGCTGACCGGCGAGCGCCTCCGGATCCGCGTACGGCAGAACGAGTTGGTCCCCGGTGGAGCCGCAGGTCGTCTCCACCGCCCACCGGCGCAGCCCGGCAGCCCGGTTGGGCGCGACGAGCACCCGGGCACGGCCGGCGGGCTCCACCGGACCGGACGCGCGAGCGACATAGCTGATCAGGTCCACCTCGGCCGGCGGCTCGTACGCCCCCGACGGGCCCACCGTCCGAACCGCCCCCACCACCCGGGAGAGGCGGAAGCAGCGGGCCGCGGCCCGATCCAGGTCGTGCCCGACCACATACCACCGGCCCCGCCAGCAGACCACCCCCCACGGCTGCAGTCGGCGGGCAGAGGGCGCGTCCCGGTCCGGGACCCGGTAGTCGAAGGCCACCTCGCGGCGGTCCCGGGCCGCGGCGGTCAGCGGCGCAAAGGCCGGATCGACGGTCACCATCGGCTCCAGCCCGAGCGTGGCCTGTGGGTCCACGTCAACGCCGGCCGCGCGCAGCTTCGCCAACCCGGACGACGCGGCGGCGGCCAGACCCGCGTGCTGCCACAGCCGGGCGGCGATGCCAACCGCCGCGGCCTCGTCCGGCTCGAGCGGGATCTCGGGAAGCGCATACTGCCGGCGGGCGATTCGATAGCCCGGCTCGACGTCGAAGGCGCTGGCCGTCCCGGTCTCCAGCGGGACGCCGAGCTCGCGCAGCTCGGCCTTGTCCCGCTCAAACTTACGTTGGAACGCCTCGTGGTCCCGCACGTCGTGCGGATCATGCTCGTAGCCGGGCACGGTCGCGGCGATCTGCACGGCGGTCAGGAACCGTCGCGTGGACAGGAGACAGATCACCAGGTTGACCAGGCGTTCGGTACGGGTCCGCGACACGGTACGACGCTAGCAGCCGACGCTACGAACACATGTACCTCTCCCGCCGCGCGTCTCGGTCCGGTCTTTCACCGGGACTCGGTCCGGCCGGACCCGGCGCCGCTCATCAGCACCCCGGACGCCGGCCCCAACCGACTCGACCGCTAGCGTCGCGCGCATGGTGCGATGGCGGTCGGGAACGGTAACAGCGGTCCGGCGGGAGTGGAGCGGCGCGGTCGAGTTGGCCGTCACGCTCGCCGACGACTCGACGATGCGCGCGCTCGCCTACCCCGAGTTGGTGGGTCACCCACGCGTCGGCGACCGGGTACTGCTCAACGTCGGCGCCCTGCTGATGGGCCTCGGCACCGGCGGCTACGCCCTGGTCGTGGCCCTGCCGGACCGGCTGCCACCGGATCCGCCCGCACCGGCGGACGATCGGGCCGGAGGCCACCTGGTCAAAGCCCGCTACACCCCGTTGCAGCCGATCCTGCTCGGCGTTGACGAGGAGGCGTCCCCGCACCGGGCGGCCCTGGCCGACGCCGACGACCTGGACGGCCTGCCCGTGGTCACCGCCGACCTGCACTCCGCGCTCCCGGCGGTACTCGCCGGGATCCGCGCTGACGCACCCGACGCACGGGTGGCGTACCTGCTCACCGATGGGGGCGCGCTGCCCGCCTGGTTCTCCCGCACCCTCGCCGGGCTCCACGGACACCTCGCCGGCACGATCAGCGTGGGGCAGGCGTTCGGCGGCGACCTGGAGGCGAGCACCCTGCACTCCGGCCTGCTCGCCGCACGGCACGTGCTCCACGCCGACCTGGCTGTCGTCGCCCAGGGGCCCGGCAACCTCGGTACCGGCACCCGCTGGGGCTTCTCCGGGGTGGCGGTCGGCGAGGCGGTCAACGCGATCGCCGCCCTGGGCGGGCGGCCGGTCGGGTCCCTACGCATCTCTGCCGCGGACCCCCGCCCCCGACACCACGGCGTCTCCCACCACAGCCTGACCGCGTACGGCCGGGTAGCCCTGGCCCCCGCCGAGTTGGTCGTCCCGGACCACCTCGACCCGGCGCTGGCCACCGCGGTTGAGACGGCGTTGGCCCCACTCACCGCCCGGCACCAGGTGCGCCGGGTGCCGGTAACCGGCCTCGACGCCGCACTGCGGGCCAGCCCGGTGCCGCTGTCAACGATGGGTCGCGGTCTGGATGCGGACCACGCCTACTTCCTCGCCGCCGCGGCGGCGGGGCGGCACGCCGCGCGGCTCGCCCGCTGACCGCCGCTCAGGCCAAGATCACCAGTGCGGCCCAACCCAACACGATCGCGGCCAGGGCGAGCGCCAGCACCCAGGTGGGCACCGTGTACTCGCCGCGGCGGTTTCGCTCGATCTCGGCACGAATCTTCTGGCGGCGGCGCTCGGTCCAGCTCTGCTTCTCGGAGCCGGAACCGCCCGGTTGGCTTGACATCATGGCGTGATCAGCCTACCCGGCGGCCGCCGGAGAGGCTGACCCGCGCCCATCGCGCTCACATGCTGGCGATCAGCCGCTCCACCCGCTCGTCGTACGCCCGGAAGGGGTCCTTGCACAACACGGTGCGCTGCGCCTGGTCGTTGAGCTTCAAGTGCACCCAGTCGACGGTGAAGTCCCGCCGCTTCTCCTGGGCATGCCGGATGAACTCGCCCCGCAGCCGCGCCCGAGTGGTCTGCGGCGGCGTCTCCTTCGCCTCGAAGATCTCCGGGTCGGTCGCCGCCCGGTCCACCTGGCCCCGCCGCTCCAGCAAGCCATACAGGCCCCGGCCGCGCCGGAGGTCGTGATAGGCGAGATCCATCTGCGCCACCCGCGGATGCGACAGCGGCAACTCGTGCTTGCGTTGATAACGCTCGATCAAACGCAGCTTGGTCACCCAGTCGATCTCCCGGGCCACCGGCTCCAGATCACCCGTCTCCACCGCCCGCAACACCCGACCCCAGAGCTCCACCACCCGCTTCGCCGTCTGATCGCCGCCGCGCCGCTCGACGAACTCCGTGGCCTTCGCCAGATACTCCTGCTGGACCTCCAGCGCGCTGATCTCCTTTCCGGAAGCCAACCGCACCTTCCGCCGTCCGGTGATGTCGTGCGACACCTCTCGGATCGCGCGGATCGGGTTCTCCAGCGTCAGGTCCCGCATCACCACCCCGGACTCGATCATCCGGAGCACAATGTCCGCGGCGCCCACCTTCAACATGGTGGTGACCTCGTTCATGTTCGAGTCGCCGACGATCACGTGCAGTCGGCGGTACCGCTCCGCGTCCGCATGCGGCTCGTCCCGGGTGTTGATGATCGGCCGACTCCGGGTGGTCGCCGACGAGACCCCCTCCCAGATGTGCTCGGCCCGCTGCGACAGGCAGTAGACAGCCCCCCGCGGCGTCTGGAGCACCTTCCCCGCGCCACAGATCAACTGCCGGGTGACCAGGAACGGGATCAACACATCCGCCAACCGGCCAAACTCGCCGTGCCGGGAGACGAGAAAGTTCTCGTGGCACCCGTACGAGTTCCCGGCCGAATCGGTGTTGTTCTTGAACAGGTAGATCTCACCCGCGATGCCCTCGTCGTGCAGCCGCTTCTCCGCATCGACGAGCAGTCCCTCCAGAATCCGCTCGCCGGCGCGATCGTGCGCCACCAGATCGGCCACCGAGTCACACTCCGGCGTCGCGTACTCCGGGTGCGAGCCGACATCCAGGTATAGGCGGGCGCCGTTGCGCAGGAAGACATTGCTCGATCGGCCCCACGACACCACCCGCCGGAACAGGTACCGCGCGACCTCGTCGGGGGACAGCCGGCGCTGCCCACGATAGGTACAGGTGACGCCGTACTCGGTCTCGAGGCCGAAGATTCGCCGCTCCATGATGAGACACTAGCCGCACAAGGCGACATCTGGGCAGTGCTCACCACACCCGTCCCAGCTGGCTCGTGGCCGACTGCGGCCCGCGCCGCACCGGCCCCGGGTACGGTGCAAGCCGTGAGGATCCTCGTCACCGGTGGGGCCGGCTTCATCGGTTCGGCCTATGTGCGCCGCCTACTCCACGGCACCGAGCCGGTTCCACGGCCAGACCGGGTAACCGTGCTCGACTCGTTCACCTACGCCGGCACCAGCGGCAGCCTCGCCCCCGTCCGGGACGACCCCCGCCTGCACGTCGTCCGCGGCGACGTACGCGACGTGAAGCTGGTGGACAGCACCGTCGCGGGACACGATGTCATCGTCCACTTCGCCGCCGAATCCCATGTGGACCGCTCGATCGACAGCGCCGCCCCGTTCATCAGCACCAACGTGGGCGGCACCGGTGTCCTGCTCGACGCCGCCTTACGGCACCGCACCGGACGGTTCCTCCACGTCTCCACCGACGAGGTGTACGGCTCCATCGACCAGGGCTCGTGGCTCCCCTCTGCGCCACTGAGCCCCAGCTCCCCGTACTCGGCCAGTAAAGCCGCCGCCGACCTGCTCGCCCTCTCCTACCACCGCACCCACGGGCTCGACGTGATCATCACCCGAGGCGCCAACAACTACGGTCCCTACCAGCACCCCGAGAAGCTGATCCCGCGCTTCGCCACCAACCTTATCGATGGACACACCCTGCCGCTGTACGGTGACGGCGGTGACATCCGGGACTGGCTACACGTGGACGACCACTGCCGCGGCATCGCACTGGCACAGCGGGACGGCCAGGCCGGGATGGTGTACCACCTCGGCGGGGGCACTGCCCTGACCAACCGGGAACTGACCAGCGCGCTGCTCGCCGCGTTCAACGTCGGTTGGGACCGGGTGACACCGGTAACCGACCGAAAGGGCCACGACCGCCGGTACGCCCTCGACATCACCGCAACAAAGCGCGATCTCGGCTGGGAACCCACCGTCGACTTCGATCAGGGTCTGGCCGCCACCATCACCTGGTACCGGGAGAACCGGGCCTGGTGGGAGCCGCTGATCAAGGCGTGACCGGCCTGAATTTCAGTGGCCCTGCCGGGCCTAGGAGTCGGGGCGTTCCGCCGCCTCGGTCGAGTCGGCCGCCGCGGTCGAGGCTTCCGCTGATGCTGCCGTGGCCTCGCCATCGTCGAGCAGTGCGGCCAACGCCGCGCCGGTAACCCGCCGGAAGGTCCGGCCGACCCGGCCACGGTCCAGGATGGCGACCTCCAACTGGTCGGCTGCGATCGTGCGAGCGGCCCCGCCCTCACCGCCAACGCTGCCCAGGGCCTGCACCGCCACCTTGACCGCGTCGCCCAGCGACATGTCCGGACGGTGGTGCGACTTCAGCACTCCCGCGATCGCCTCGGCCTGACCACCCATCGCCATTCGGCCGGGTTCATCGTTGACCGACCCGTCATAGGTCAACCGGTACAGCTCGTCGTCCGCCGCGGTCGCGCCGACCTGGGCGACGCAGATCTCCACCTCGAACGGCTTGGACTGCTCGGTGAAGATCGCACCGAGCGTCTGCGCGAACGCGTTGGCGAGCGCCCGCCCGGTCACGTCCCGCCGGTCGTAGCTCAGACCGTTCAGGTCCGCCATCCGCACACCCGCACGTCGCAGGTTCTCGAACTCGTTGTATCGGCCCACGGCGGCGAAGCCGATCCGGTCGTAGATCTCACCAACCTTGTGCAGGGCGCTGGAGAGATTCTCCGCGACGAAGAGCACCCCGCCGGCGTAGCTCAGGACCACCGCGCTGCGCCCCCGGGCAATGCCCTTGCGGGCCAGCTCGGAGCGGTCGCGCATGATCTGCTCGGGCGAGGCGTAGAACTGCATGGCCACGACAGAAGTTCTCCTTACGGCGCTGTGCTGGTCACTGGGTCGGGTGGGGGAGGCTCAGCCGCCGGGATTCTCCATCCGGCCGGCGACCACACTTTCGGCGATCGCCGCCGTCTCTGCCTCGGTGAGGCGGTACGTGCCCTCCGCCGTAGCGGACATCACCACCGGATAGATCCGCCGGGTGAGGTCCGGTCCGCCGGTCGCGGTGTCGTCGTCAGCCGCGTCGTAGAGGGCCTCCACGGCCAGGCGCACCGCGTCGTCAACGGAGAGCCCGACCCGGAACCGCTTCTTCAGCGCCGCCTTGGCGAACAAGGAGCCGGAGCCGACCGCGTCGTAACCGGTCTCCTCGTAGGGACCGCCGGTCACGTCGAAGCTGAAGATCCGACCGGCCTTCGCCGGATCCGTTGCGGCCAGGTCGAAGCCGGCGAAGAGCGGGACCACCGCGAGCCCCTGCATCGCCGCGCCGAGATTGCCCCGAACCATCGCGGCCAACCGGTTCGCCTTACCGTCGAGCGAGAGCATCGCACCCTCGATCTTCTCGTAGTGCTCCAGCTCGACCCGGAAGAGTCGGATCAACTCGACCCCGATTCCGGCGGCACCCGCCATGCCCACCAGCGAGTGTGCATCCGCCGGATACACCTTCTCGATGTCCCGCTGGGCGATCAGGTTGCCCATGGTGGCGCGACGGTCGCCCGCCAGCACGACCCCACCGGCAGCGGCGATGGCGACGATGGTGGTGGCGTGCGGCGTCAGGTCCGTGGCCATCCCGGGCGGCAGCGGCCGTCGTCCGGGCAGCAACTCCGGCGCCGCCTTACTCAGGAACGCGGAGAAGGAGGACGTCCCCGTGCTGGTGAACAGATCCGGAAGACGCCCGGATGGGTCGAAAGCCGCTGCCACGTGGTTCCTCTCAGGTACGTGATCGTCCTGGTCGGTCTGCCCGGACCTCTCCGGAACCAGCCAGGACCACCGTTGGTTAAAGCAGGGTATCCCGCACCCTTCCGGCGCGGTGATCGTGTCCAGGTGGTGGCGAATCCCGCCCCGACTCCTACTCCCCACCCTTCTGCACGTAGCCCCGGACGAACTCCTCGGCGTTCTCCTCAAGGACGGAGTCGATCTCGTCGAGCAGGTCGTCCACGTCCTCGGTGATCTCGGCGTGTCGCTCGGCGGCTTCCGCGCTCGCCTCCGTCGTGACGTCCTCGATCTCCTCGTTCTGCGGGGACCGGCCGGTCTGCGACTGCCCACCGCTGTCACGGCTCGCCATGGCTGCCTCCTCCACGATCGTCTGCGACGAACTTACCTCGCGCGGACGACGAAATGGCCCGTCGCGCGCCAGTCACGTGCTCCTGGGACACCACGTGGAAGGGCTCAACCACCGGTGAGCGTCTCCAGCAGATCCTTGGCGCTCTCACAGCGGTCGAAGAGGGCACCGACGTGCGCGCGGGTGCCCCGCTCCGGCTCCATCATCGGCACCCGCACCAGCGACTCCCGGCCCACGTCGAAGATGACCGAATCCCAACTCGCCGCAACCACCTCGGAGGCGAACTGGGCGAGGCAGCGGCCCCGGAAGTAGGCCCGGGTGTCCTCCGGCGGCTCGGTCATCGCGACCTGGGCCGCCTCCGCCGGCAGCAGTGTCCGCATCGCGCCCCGCGACACCAACCGGTGGTAGAGCCCCTTATCCGGCCGAACATCGGAGTACTGCAGGTCAACCAGTTGCAGTTTGGATGACCCCCAGCCGAGCTTCTCCCGCTCCCGGTAGCCCTCCAGCAGCCGCAGCTTCGCCACCCAGTCGAGCTCGTCAGCGCAGAGGAAGACGTCCCGGCCCAGCCGGTCCAGCACGCCCTCCCACCGTTCCAACACGTCGGCGGTCTGCTCGTCAACGTCGCTGCCGTACCGGTCGTCCACGAACGAGCGCACCCGCTCGTAGTAGGCCCACTGGACGTCCAACGCCGTGAGCCGCCGCCCGTCCCGCAGCCGCATGAGGTGGCCGAGGGAGGGGTCGTGGCTGACCGCACGCAGCTCACTGACCGGGTCCGCGATGCCGAGATCCGGGACGAGCGCCTTCTCCTCGATCATGGTGAGGATCAGCGCGGTCGTGCCGACCTTGAGATACGTGGAGATCTCCGACAGGTTGGCATCGCCGATGATGACGTGCAGCCGGCGGTACTTGTCGGCATCGGCGTGTGGTTCGTCGCGCGTGTTGATGATGGGCCGCTTGAGCGTGGTCTCCAGCCCCACCTCAACCTCGAAGAAGTCGGCGCGCTGGGAGATCTGGAAGCCCGCCTGCCCACCGTCCTGGCCGAGGCCGACCCGCCCGGCCCCAGCGACGATCTGTCGGGTGACAAAGAACGGAGTCAGAAACGTGACGATGTCGGCGAAGGGGGTCTGTCGCCGCATCAGGTAGTTCTCGTGGGAGCCGTAACTCGCGCCCTTGTTGTCGGTGTTGTTCTTGTACAGATGTATGGGGTGGCTACCGGGGATGGTGGCGGCACGTCGGGCCGCCTCTGCCATCACCCGCTCCCCCGCCTTGTCCCAGCGCACCAGGTCCCACGGAGTGGTCACCTCCGGAGTGGAGTACTCCGGGTGGGCATGGTCCACGTAGAGCCGGGCGCCGTTGGTGAGAATCACGTTGGCCAGGCCGAGATCCTCGTCGGCGAGGGCCTCCGCCGGGTCGTACGCGGCGCCGGAATAGGTGAAGCCACGGGCGTCGCGCAGCGGCGACTCCTCCTCGTAGTCCCAGCGAGCGCGCCCCCCGCGGTTGAGCTCGGGACGCGCCCCGTAGGCGTTGACCACCTGCGAGGAGGTGACCATTGGGTTCGCCCCGGCCTGGCTGGGCACGGAGATGCCGTACTCGACCTCGGTACCCATGATCCGTCTAACGCTCATAAACCTACCCGCTTCACTCGCCCCGACCGATCCCTTCGTCGAGAGTAGTCGGCACCGCACCCGAACGTGACGCGGCGGTGCGAAGCAATTACTCAGCGAAGGTCATGGGCCCGGGTCCAAACCCGACCCGGGCCCATGACCTTCGTCGTCAGAGATACTGGCCGGTGTTACTGGCGGTCTCGATGGACCGGCCCGCATCGGCGCCCTTGCCGCCGGAGACGAGCGTGCGGATGTAGACGATCCGCTCGCCCTTCTTGCCGGAGATGCGCGCCCAGTCGTCGGGGTTGGTGGTGTTGGGTAGGTCCTCGTTCTCCCGGAACTCGTCAACGCAGGCGTCGAGGAGGTGTTGCAGCCGCAGGCCCTTGCGGGCAGAGGTGAGAAACTCCTTGATGGCCATCTTCTTACCCCGGTCCACGATGTTCTGGATCATCGCGCCGGAGTTGAAGTCCTTGAAGTAGAGGACATCCTTGTCGCCGTTGGCGTAGGTGACCTCGAGGAAGCGGTTCTCCTCGGTCTCCGAGTACATCCGCAGGACGACCGCGTCGATCATCGCCGCAACGGTGGCCTGCGGATCGCTGCCGTGCTCGGCCAGGTCGTCCGGGTGCAGGGGTAGCCCGGGGAGGATGTACTTGGAGAAGATGTCCTTCGCCGCCTCGGCATCCGGCCGCTCGATCTTGATCTTGACATCGAGCCGACCCGGTCGCAGGATCGCCGGATCGATCATGTCCTCCCGGTTGGAGGCGCCGATGACGATGACGTTCTCCAGACCTTCCACCCCGTCGATCTCGCTGAGCAGCTGTGGGACGATGGTGTTCTCCACATCCGACGAGACACCGGAGCCGCGGGTACGGAACACCGAGTCCATCTCGTCAAAGAACACGATGACCGGGGTCCCCTCGCCGGCCTTCTCCCGGGCCCGCTGGAAGACCAGCCGGATGTGCCGCTCGGTCTCGCCGACGTACTTGTTGAGCAGCTCCGGGCCCTTGATGTTGAGGAAGTAGCTGGTGTGCTTCTCCTCGCCACGCCGCTCGGCGATCTTCTTCGCCAGCGAGTTCGCCACCGCCTTGGCGATCAGGGTCTTACCACACCCCGGCGGCCCGTAGAGCAGGATGCCCTTCGGTGGCCGAAGCTGGTGCTCCCGGAACAGGTCAGCGTGCAGGAACGGCAGCTCCACCGCGTCGCGAATCTGCTCGATCTGCGCGTGGAGACCGCCGATGTCGGTGTAGTCGACATCCGGCACCTCCTCCAGGACCAGCTCCTCGACCTCGCTCTTCGGAATCCGCTCATAGGCGTACGCCGAGCGAGGCTCGATCATGAGGGAGTCACCCGCCCGAATCGGGGCATTGATCAGCGTCTCCGCGAGGTGCACGACGCGCTCCTCGTCGGAGTGGGAGACCACGAGGGCACGGTCGCCGGGAGCGCCGTCCGGCCCGGCGAGCACCTCCTTGAGCATGACCACCTCACCGGCCCGCTCATAACCGAACGCGTCAACGATGTTGAGCGCATCGTTGAGCAGGACCTCCTGCCCCCGGCGCAGCTCGGCGACCTCCAGGGACGGTGAGACGGCTACCCGGAGCTTGCGGCCACCGGTGAACACATCCACCGTGCCATCGTCGTGTCGCGCCAGGAAGACGCCGTAGCCGCTCGGCGGCTGGGCGAGCCGGTCGATCTCCTCCTTGAGCGTCACGATCTGCGCTCGCGCCTCCTTGAGAGTGCTCACGAGCCGCTCATTGTTCTCAGTCAGCCGCCCCAGCTGAGCCTGGGCAGCCGCCAGCCGCTCTTCGAGCTGCCGGACCTGTCGGGGGCTTTCGGTCAACTTGCGCCGCACCAGAGCGAGTTCCTCTTGCAGGAACGCGACCTGCGTGGAGAGATCGTGGGCCTCCTTCTCCCACCGTGCGGCGCGCGAGTCCGCGTCGTCGCTGCGTGCCACGTCCCACCTCCCCGGGGGGCTTGAACGTTCTGCCCTAACACTAACCGCTATGAGGCCGATTCGGTCCCATGCAACACCCTCGTCACCGAACCTTGATCGCCCCGGGTGGGCTCGGGAACCCGTCCGACGGTTCGGGTACCGTCAAGGCGTACGACGGACGAACCTGGGGGAACCGTGATCGAGGTCGCGACGGACCAGCTACAGGTCTGGGTGGACCAGGACCTGTGCACGGGCGATGGGCTCTGCGTCCAGTACGCGCCAGAGGTCTTCGAGTTCGACATCGACGGACTCGCCTACGTCAAAGGACCGGACGGCGAGCTGGTACAGGCCCCGGGCGGTCGGGTGGAGGTGCCGGAACACCTCCGACTTGAGGTGATCGACTCGGCGAAGGAGTGCCCGGGCGAGTGCATCCATGTGCTCCGCGGCGGCGACGGCACGCCAGTCGCCGGTCCAGAGGCCGAGGACTGACCGCCACCGCCGAGGACTGACCGCCACCGCCGGAAGTGGCGCTGCCACACCCGAGCGGCTCCCGCCGAACGCGTGGCGGTCAGTCCTCAGCCGAGTGGCCCCTCCTCAACGCAGTGGCCGACCGACGGCCGAGGCGACCAACCGGGCGAACTCCTCAAGGCGGGCGATCTGCCCGGCGCCGCCGTCATCGAGGGTCTTGCCGAAGCGCAACGCGTCATGCCGGAGCGAACCAACCCCTTCCTCCCCCGACGGCGCCTCGTCCAGCGACCTCAACAACAGGTAGACATCGATGCCGTCCACCCGCACGGTGCCGTCGTCAACGCGGGTGAGCCGCCGCCGACACCCCACCTCGGTGACCGAGGAGACCGGCACCACCCGCAGCGAGGAGGTCATCGAGCCAGGTGGGCCCTCTCCGGGCGGGATGTCCTCGCCGTGCCAGAGGACCAGGCGGCTGCCATCACAGATGACCACCTCCTGCCAGACTCCGTTGACCTCGTTGACGAACCGCTCCAGAGTGAAGCCGAGCACGGAGGCACCGCGCAGCACACCGCCGAGCGCCTCCAGAGCCACATCCGGGTCGCGCAGGTAGGCGCGCGTCGCGGACTCGAGGTCCCGATACGGCGACCAGTCCGGAAACACCGCGGGCACGTCGCCGCCGCCCAGGCCCGGCCGTTTCATTCCGCCTCCCCGCACCACCGGTCCACGCCGGTCGGCCGCTGTCGCGTCATTCCCCGCTGTCCTGCTCGACCGTCATGACCGTCATCCCTCCTCCACCGAGCCGGCCTGGGCGGCCGCCGCCTCCCGCAGCACCGCCCGGCGCTGCGCGTACGCCTCCATACCCTTGCTGGGCTTACGACGACGAGGTGGGGCGGTAACACCCGGGGCGAGCTTACGCGCAGACACCAGGAACGCGGTGTGCGCGATCATCCGATGGTCGGGCCGGACGGCCAGCCCCTCCGCGTGCCAGTCCCGGACCAGCGACTCCCAGGCCCGCGGCTCCGTCCAGCCACCCCGCTCCCGCAGCGCCTCCACCAGCTCGGACAGCTGCGGGGTGGTGGCGACGTACCCAATCAGCACCCCGCCGGGCACCAGGGCCCGCTCGACCATGTCGAGCTGCTCCCAGGGCGTGAGCATGTCCAGGATGATCCGGTCGAAACCGGTCTCCGGGTTCGCCGCCACGTCCCCGACCCGCAGCCGCCAGGCCGGGTGCGGGCCGCCGAAGAACGCCTCGACGTTACGTCGGGCGATCTGCGCGAAGTCGTCGCGCGCCTCCCACGAGTGCAGCTCTCCAGTAGGGCCGACGGCACGCAGGAGGGAACAGCTCAACGCACCGGACCCGGCCCCCGCCTCCAGCACCCGCGCGCCGGGGAAGACGTCGCCCATCGCGACGATCTGAGCCGAGTCCTTCGGATAGATCACCTGGGCGCCGCGCGGCATCGACAGGACATAGTCGGCGAGCAGCGGGCGCAGGGCCAGGAACGCCGTACCGCCGCCGGCGGTGCTGACGACGCTGCCGTCGGGCTGACCGATCAGCGCGTCGTGGTGCAGGATGCCGCGATGGGTGTGGAACTCCTTGCCCGGCTCGAGGGTAACTGTGTGCATTCGCCCCTTCGGGTCGGTCAACTGCACCCGGTCACCGGGTTGAAAGGGCCCCCGGCGCGCGGGAGGCGGTGCGGGGACGTGCTGGTCGGGCGCGTCGGAGGGCGGTGCAGTCACGTGTTCATCTCCGGTGGGGTTCGAGCAGCTGAGCAAGATCCGCGAGGTACAGGATGCCGACGGTATCTTCGCCTGAGGTCACCACGTACTGTGCGCCCGGGTGGCGCCGCACGGTCTCCATCACCTGCTCGCCATCGAGGTCGACCGGCACGGTCGGCACCTCGGCCAACGGCCGGGCCACCGCGTCCACCGGCAACCAGGGCCGGCGGTTGACCGCGACCGCCGCGGCGGCAGCCGGGTTGACCAGGGCGTGTGGGCAGCCCGCGGAGTCGGTGACCAGCAGCGCGGCCGGTGGGTTGGCTCCGGCCGCGCGCCGCTGCGCCTCGGCCAGCGGGGTGCCGGTCGCAACGACGCAGACCGGGCGGGCCAGCCGGGAGAGATCAATCAGCGGAAGCCGGCGGGTGATCCGGGCCAGCCGAATGGACTGCCCGGCACCCCGCCAGAGGGTGACCGCGACCAGCAGCATCAGCGGCATCGCGAGCAGCACCGGCGGCGTCGGCGGACGGGTCAGGGCTAGCACGACGGCGCCCCCGCCCGTACCGAGGGCGACAACCCGACCGACCCAGCCCGCGACCTCGGTGGCCCGGTGCCGGTCCCGGGTGGCGGCCCAGATGGCGGCCCGCAGCGCGCGACCGCCGTCGAGCGGCAGCCCGGGCAGCGCGTTGAACACCGCGACCACCACGTTGCTCACCGCGAGCTGGAAGGCGAGCTGGTGCGCCAGGGTGCGCTCGGGGAGCGCCAGGGTGACGGTGACCGCCGCGGCGCCCAGTACCGCGGAGACCGCCGGCCCGGCGAGGGATACCAGCAGATCAGCCCGGGGAGTCGGGGCATCTCGGTCCATCTCGGTGTAGCCACCGAGCAGCTCCAGGGTGATGCCCCGGACCCCGATCCCGAATCGGCGGGCGGTGAGGGCATGACCGAGCTCGTGCAGCAGCACCGACCCGAGTAGGGAGACCACGAAGCCGAGGCCGATCAGGTAGCCACCGGCCGGAGAGAGCGCAAGCTCCCGACGGGCGAACTCGGCGTACAGCACGGTGACGGCCAGGGTGAGCAGCAGCATCGACCAGTCGAGGTGCAGCGGCACCCCGATCACCCGGCCGACCGTTACCCCGGCCGGTCGATGCGGGCCTCGCCTCCTGGACTCCACCGGCCTATGCTACGCGGGAGCCGATCATGCCTTGCAGACGGCGCGGGTCACGCTGTCACCCCGGTGCCCTACCCTTTGCGGTCATGACAGCGGATCCGGTGACAGCCCAGCAGCTCTCGCCCACGGCGGAGGTGCCGGCCACGGTGCGGGCCTCACTGTCCCCCTCGCGGGCGGCCGACTTCAAGACCTGCCCGCTGCTCTACCGGTTCCGCAGCATCGACCGGCTGCCCGAGCAGCCCACCGTGGAGCAGGCCCGGGGCACCCTGGTCCACGCCGTACTGGAGCGGCTGTTCGACCTGCCCCCGCCGGCCGCACCCCGCGGGCCGCCAGCGACCTGGTGGCTCCGCAGTGGGAACGGCTGGTCACCGAGCAGCCGGAACTGGCCGCCCTGTTCACCGACGACGCCGAGGCCCGGTCAACGTTCCTACACTCGGCCGCGGGGCTGCTCCAGGGCTACTTCGCGGTGGAGGATCCACGCCGCCTGGAGCCGGCCGAGCGGGAAAGTCTGATCTCCGCGGTGGTCGACGAGGAGCTGCTGATCCGGGGCTACCTGGACCGGCTGGACGTGGCGCCGGACGGCGCACTGCGGGTGGTCGACTACAAGACCGGCGGTGCACCGCGGGAGGCGTTCGAGGCGCGGGCACTGTTCCAGCTCAAGTTCTACGCCCTGGTGTTGTGGCGTACCCGCGGCGTGGTACCGCGGGTGCTGCGGCTGCTCTATCTGAAAGATGTCGAGGTCTGCGACTACACCCCGGACGCCGACGAACTGGTGCGATTCGAGCGCACGGTGGTAGCGCTCTGGCGGGCGATCGAGGCCGCCACCGCCGCCCAGGACTTCCGCCCACGGCCAAGCCGGCTCTGTGACTGGTGCAGCCACCAGCGGCTGTGTCCGAGTTTCGGGGGCACGCCGCCGCCGTTCCCGGTGGGCCCGAATCCGGCCGACTCGCTCCGTGACTCGCGATCCCAGCCGACGCCGCCGGGCACCGACGGGTGAGTGGGCACCACGCGGGCACCGGCCCGCGGCGGCGGCCGGTGCGGATCCTGATCGTCGCCGGCCAGCCACTGTTGCGCACCGGCTACCGCACGACACCCGGGGCCGGGTCGGCCTCGCCGTTGTGGCCGAGGCCGGCACCGACGGCGAGGCGGTGGAGTTGGCTCGCCGGCTGCTGCCGCGCCCCGCGGACGCCCCGTCGCAGCCGCTCGACCAGCTGACCGGGCGGGAGCGGGAGGTGCTGATCCAGGTCGCCCGGGAGCGGTCCAGCGCGGAGATCGCCCCGGCACGTCGGTCAGCGAGACCACGGTGCAGGCACGTCGGTCATGTCCTGACCAAGCTCTGGCTCCGCGACCGGTGCGGGCGATGGTGCTGGCGTCCGACTCCGGGCTGACCCGGTCCCCGACTGCCCGCCCTTCGCCGGAGGTTGTCCCGCTCACCTACCGTGACCAACAAACGGGCAACGGGGCTGACCGTCACTGGACATCACCGTGCGGGGTCGGTCCCGATGTGGGTCGGGTCCCGGCTCGAATCCACCGGGGGCTCAGGGGCAACCCTGAAGGGCGATCGGGGGTACCCGCAGCACAAAATCCGCCGCGGCTCCGTCCCAAGTCGGAGGGATACGGGCCGGGGAACACCCATGATGGGACTGCCGCGCCGGCCGAGGGGGGCGGCGCGGACCGAACGACGAGAGGGAGAAGACGTGACCGCGACGGTAGGCCGTCAGGCGCAGGCCGCGGCCCGCGCGAGCGAGGTGTGGAAGGTGTACGGCAGCGGGGAGGCACAGGTGATCGCGCTTCGCGGGGTCACCTGTGAGTTCGAGCAGAGCCGATTTACCGCGATCATGGGTCCATCCGGGTCGGGCAAATCAACGTTGATGCACTGCCTCGCCGGGCTGGACTCCGTGACCCGGGGCACGGTCTCGATCGGCGAGACCACGGTCACCGGCCTGGGGGATGCCGGTCTGACCAAGCTACGCCGCGAGCAGGTCGGTTTCATCTTCCAACAGTTCAACCTGCTGCCGACGTTGACCGCAAAGGAAAACATCCTGCTGCCGCTGTCGATCGCGGGGCGTAAGCCGGACCCTGCCTGGTTCGACACGGTGATCGAGACCGTCGGCCTGCGGGAGCGGCTGGGGCACCGGCCGGCGCAGCTCTCCGGTGGGCAGCAGCAGCGGGTGGCGTGCGCGCGGGCACTGGTCAGCCGCCCACAGGTGATCTTCGCGGACGAGCCGACCGGCAACCTCGACTCCCGGGCCGGGGCGGAGGTGCTGAAGTTCCTCCGCAACTCGGTGCGGGAGCACGGGCAGACCATCGTCATGGTCACCCATGATCCAACCGCCGCAGCCTACGCCGACCGGGTGGTCTTCCTCGCCGACGGACAGATCGTCTCCGAGCTCATCGAGCCGACGGCGGAGACCGTGCTGGACACGATGAAGAAGCTCGACACCCAGGTCGAGGTGGGCGACTGATGTTCCGGGCGACCCTCAAGAGCCTGCTGGCACGCAAGCTCCGGCTGATCCTGTCCGGGTTGGCGGTGGTACTCGGCGTCATGTTCGTCTCGGGCGCGTTCGTGCTCACCGACACCCTCGGCCGTTCCTTCGACGCCGTCTTCGCCGACGCGTACGAAGGGGTGGACGTCAACGTCTCCGCGAAGCCGAGGATGGAGGTGGGCGACTTCGAGGGCGACGCGGTGGCAACGCCGGTGCCGGCCGAGACGGTGGAGCGAATCCGGAACGTTGCCGGGGTGGCCGACGCCACCGGCATCGTGGCCGCCGACGGCGCACGCCTGATCGGCAGCAATGGCAAGGTGGTCGCCTCCTTCGGGCCACCCCAAATCGGTGCGAACTGGGTGGGCGTGAGCGATCTCGTGCAGCTGCGCGAGGGCCGGGAGCCGCAGGCAGCTGACGAGATCCTGGTCAATGCCGGGCTGGCCAAGGCCGGCCGGGTCACCGCCGGCGATCGGGTGGGCGTGCTCACGCTCGCGCCGAAGCAGGAGTTCACCATCGTCGGGGTCTTCGGCTACAGCGGCGGGCGCGACTCCCTCGGTGGCGTCAACGAGATCATGTTCACCACTCCGGTAGCGCAGCAGTTGATGCTCGGCCAGGGCGACGCCTTCACGAACGTCACGGTCACCGCCGCAGACGGCGTCGCCAACGATCGGCTGCGCGACGACATCGCCGCCGCCCTCGGGGCCGACTTCGAGGTGAAGACCGGTGCCGAGCTCTCCGCGGACTCCGCGGCGACCCTGAAAGAGGGCTTGTCCTTCTTCAACCGAATCCTGCTCGGCTTCGCCGCAGTGGCACTACTGGTCGGCACGTTTCTGATCATCAACACGTTTTCGATCATCGTGGCGCAGCGCACCCGCGAGTTGGCGCTGATGCGCGCCGTCGGGGCGGGCCGCCGCCAGATCATCGGCTCGGTGATCCTGGAGGCGGTGGCGGTCGGCCTGCTGGCCTCCGGCCTCGGCCTCGGCGCCGGCGTCGGCATCGGCGCGCTGTTGGCGTACCTGTTCGGCAACCTCTCCGGCGGGCTGGACCTGGCGGGGATCGCCGTACCTCCGGCGGCGGTTATCGGGGCGTTCGGGGTCGGCCTGATCATCACGGTGGTGGCGGCGCTGCTGCCCGCGCTGCGGGCGTCCCGAATCCCGCCGATCGCGGCGATGCAGGATGTCGCGACGCCGGACCGGCCGCTGACCAAGGTCACGGTGGCCGGCGCGGCAGTGACCTCGACCGGCGCCACGCTGCTCTTCCTGGGCCTCGGCGGGCACGCCGGCGGCAACACCCTGATCACCATCCTCGGCGGTGTGCTCTTCGCCTTCATCGGGGTGGCGCTGTTGACCCCGCTGATCAGCCGACCGGTGGTCGGTCTACTCGGCGGGATCTTCTCCTGGTGGATGCCGGGCAAACTGGGCCGGCTCAACTCCGGACGAAACCCGCGTCGTACGGCGATCACGGCGGCCGCACTGATGGTCGGCATCGCCCTGGTCACCGGAGTCACCGTCATCCTGGATTCCGCCAAGAGCAGCATCAGCGGCCTGGCCCAGGACACGATCAAAGCCGAGTTGGTGATCGCCGGCGCGCAGACCGGGTCCCGACCGCCGACCTTCGACCCGGCGGTGCTGGAAAAGACCGCGGCGCTGCCCGAGGTGGCGCTGGTCGGCGGAACATACGGCGATCTGGCCCAGGTCGGCGACGAGCGCACCTGGGTGGGCGCCAACAGCGACGTGTCGACGCTGACGCAGATCTTCGGCGCGCGGGCCACCGCCGGGGACATCAGTCGACTCGGGCCGGATCAGATGCTGGTCAGCTCGGATGTGGCGACCTCGCGCGGACTCTCCGTCGGCTCCACCATGCCGGTGCGGTTGGCCCGCGCCGAGGCGAAGACCTACACCGTCAGCGGGATCTACGAAGCCGGTGAGTTCCTCGATCCGATCACTCTGCCGGCCACCGCGGCGCAGGGCTTCACCATCCCCCAGCCGATGATGGGCTTCATCCAGCTCACGCCCGATGCCCAGGCCGCTGACGTGCTGCCCCGGGTGGAGACGCTCCTGGCGGACAGCCCGGAGGTGTCGGTAGCCGACCGGGACGCGTTCATCGAGCAGCAGACCTCCCAGCTCGACGGCTTGTTGCGAATGATCCAGATCCTGCTGCTGTTGGCCATCGTGATCGCGGTGCTCGGCATCATCAACACCCTGGCCCTGTCGGTCCTCGAACGCACCCGGGAGCTCGGGCTACTCCGCGCGGTTGGCCTCGGCCGGGCGCAGACCATGGGCATGATCACTGTAGAGGCGGTAGTGATCTCGGTGTTCGGTGCGCTGCTCGGCATCGCCGTCGGCTCGGGCCTCGGCGCGGCCGTCGTCGAGGCGCTGCGCGACGAGGGCATCACCGACCTGGTGTTGCCCTGGGCAGACATGGGGACGATGGTCGGCCTCGGCGCGCTCGTCGGGGTCCTCGCTGCGGTGATTCCCGCAGTCCGCGCCGCGCGCATCGATGTCCTGGGCGCTATCGCCCACGACTGAGCCAGCTCGGAAGGGCCCCGAGGACCGGGGCCCTTCCGCACGCTGGGGGAAGGTCGCCGGAGCGGCCGCGCGCTACCGAGCGCCGAAAGCGGCGTCCGGCAGGCGGTCCCCAAGCAGCGCCGCGAGGAGCTCCAGGTCTGCCGCGGCCAGGCTCGCCAGTTGGTGCACGTCGGCGCAGGGCTCGACCGGTACCTCCGCCGGGACCGCGAGGACCGCCGCCCCCGCAGCAAGGGCACTCGCCACCCCGGTCGGGGAGTCCTCGATCGCCACACAGCGACCGATCGGCACACCGAGCAGCCGAGCCGCGGTCAGGTAGGGCATCGGGTGCGGTTTGGCCGCATCCACCTCATCCCCGCACACCACCGCGTCGAAGCTGTCCCGCCCCAGGGTGTCGAGGGCAACCTCCACCAGCGCCCGAGCGCTGGAGGTGACCAGGGCCGTCGGAATCCGCGCGGCACGGACGGCGCGCAGCAGGGTCAGCGCGCCCGGCCGCCATTGCAGCCCGTCGCGGAACAACTCCAGGATCCGGGCGTTGATCCACGCGGCACTGGCCAGCAGGTCGCGCTCCGGCTGGCCCAGGTCTTCGTGGAGGAGTTGCATCGAGGCCGCCATGCTCGTTCCGATCATGGCCTGGCGGGTGGTCGCGGAGAGCACGCCACCATAGGTGGCTGCCAGCTCGTGCAGCGCGATGTCCCACAGCTTCTCGCTGTCCACCAGGGTACCGTCCATGTCGAAGAGGACGGCGGCAGGATGTTGGGCGCTCAGGGTGGGCCTCCTCCGGGTTCGCAGTACCACCGATGCTGCCAGCCGCTGACCCCGCCGCAACACCGATCCTGCGGGCCAGTGACCTTCGCCGCTGGCCGGCCGGGCAGGGCGCACCGCCTTCGGCGGCGAAGCAATCGACCATGCGCCAGCACCGGTGCGTTGACACCGCAAGGAGCTTCCTTCCGGTACCGCCAAGCTGCGCCACGGATCGTTATTGCGTACATGGCCCTTCACTCAGCTCTTCGGGTAGCCCTGCCGTGACCACGGAGAATCAGCGGGGATTGCCGCGGACCGGATCGGGTCGTCCGATACCACGGGGTCCGGTGGTGGCGGTGAGTACGCTGATCACCTTCATCGCTGGGCTCAACATCGCCCTGATGGTGATCGCGATGCCAACGATCCGCACCGCGCTCGAGTTGGATTCGAGTACCCAGCAATGGCTGGTCTCGGCGTTCTATCTGGCGATCGGCCTGGTGCTGGTGCCCGCGGGCCGGTTCGGTGACGTACACGGCCGGCGCGACATCTTCGTCACCGGCGTGGTGGCGTTCGTTGTGGCGAGCGCAACCGCGGCGTTGGCCACACACGAGGCGTGGCTGATCGCCGCCCGACTTGTTCAGGGCGCGGGCATCGGGCTCGCACTCGCCCAGGTGTTCGGGACAATCCAGCGAATATTCTCCCCCCGGGAACGGGGACTTCCCTTCGGAGCGGTCGCCGCCGGGATCAACGTCGCCCGGCTGATCGGTCCGATACTCGGCGGCGGGTTGATCGCCCTCGGCGGTGCCGAGTGGGGCTGGCGGTGGGCCTTTCTGGTCAACGTGCCCATCGGGATCGTCATCGCGGTTCTCGGATGGCGATTGCTCCCCGTCGCGGAGCGGGCCGAGCGGCCACGGATGGACCTGGTGGGCGCCGTCCTGCTGATGGTCGGGCTGGGCTTGGTGTGGCTGATCCAGGGTGAGCAGATGCCGGGTTGGTTGACCTGGACGCTCCTGGCCACGGCGGTGGCGGTGCTGGTTGGGTTCGTCCGCTGGGAGACACGATACGCCCGGCACGGTGAACCGATGTTCAACATGAGGCTGTTCCGGTTCCGCTCCTTCTCGGCGGGAGTCGTCATCGCCATCTGCTACACCGCCGGCTACGACGGCATCTACTACCTGATGTCGGAATATCTCCAACACGGACTCGGGCATGACGAGTTGGTGACCGGGATCGCGCTCACCCCACTGGCCCTGGGAGCCGCCATCAGTGCGGTGATCGCCGGGTCCAAGGCGGGGCGGCTCGGCAAACCGCTGGTGGTTTCCGGCCTGCTCCTCGCGGCAGTGGGGCTCACCGCCCTGCTCGTCGCCGACGTCTTTCTTCCCGACCCGGACTCCCCGCACGCGGCCACGTTGCCGCTGCTCCTGGTCGGGCTGGGCGGCGGGCTGATCACCTCGGGGGTGGCCGGCGGCCTGGTGATCGCCCCGAACCTGACCGTTGCCCTCACTCCCGTGCCACAGACCCAGGGCGGAAGCGCTGGCGGGATGCTTCAGGCGGGGCAGGCATTCGGTGGCGGTCTGGGAGTTGGTCTTGTCGGCACGGCCCTCTTCGCGAGCCTCGACCGGACCGGCGACTGGTTGACCGCCTTCCGCATCCCGGCGCTGGTCATCGTCGGGCTCTTCGCCATCGCCCTGATAGCAGCCCTGATCAATCTCTTCTCGCCCGACCGGTCCGCTGCGTCCGGATGACGACGGAGACCCTGCACCACCAGTACCGCGCCGGCGTCGCCGGCCAAAGCAGCGAGAGCTCCGCATGCCTGCGCCGCCACGTTCAGGACGTACCGGCCGTAGTCGGTATGCGCCAGCTCCGCGCCGAGAGCGTGACCGGCCTCACGCGTCTGCCACCGCTAGACCGGAGACCTGGCAGACAAGAGTTCCAGCCGACCGATGGCTACCCGGCCGGAGTCTGGCCGGCGGCGCTCCGGCAGCGCTCACTCCCGGGCTCGGGCCGTCCCGGGCTCAGGCCGGCTGTCGCTCCCCCATCTGTCGGCTCCGCGCCGTCCGCACCGGCCGCGTCACCTGCTTCGACACGCACGACGGCATCCCCGCCATCGCCTCCGACGCCATCCGTCGGTACGTGCTCGGAGGCACCCCCACCAGTTCGGTGAACCGGGTACTGAACGTCCCCAGCGAGGAGGACCCGACCGCGAAACAGACCTCTGTGACGGTCATGTCGCCCCGTCGCAGCAACGCCATCGCCCGCTCCACCCGTCGGGTCAACAGGTACGCGTACGGCGACTCACCGTAAGCAAGGCGGAATTCACGGCTGAGATGCCCGGCCGACATGTTCACCCCGCGGGCTAACGCCTGTACGTCCAGCGGCTGCGCGTACTCCCGGTCGATGCGGTCCCGCACCTGCCGCAGCCGCGCGAGATGGCGCAGGCGGAATCGGACGTCGTTCCCCTCCGGGTTCGGCTGCCGCGCACGCACGTATGCAATTCTGCAGAGTCTCCGCAGCCTCGTCCAGCCGTTCGCCGACGACTCGCCGGGGCAAGGGGGCATTTCAGGCCTCAAGTGCCCCGGGGGTCAGGCCGCAGGATCGGCACGACCGCTACCCAGAAGTCGCCTTCCAGAGAAATCCGTCCGGATCGGTAAAGTAGCCAGCGTAGACGCCCATCCCAGACTTTACGGCCGGGGTGACGACGCGTCCGCCGGCAGCAGTCACTGCCGACAGCAGGGAGTCGGCCTCGTCCGGCGAGGGCACGATCCGTTCGAAGGCCGCCGCCCGGAAGCCAGCGCGCTCCTCCGTGGTTCCGACATCCTTGGCCAGAACCTTTCCGTCCATGAGGCCCAGCCGGCAGCCGGCCGGACTTGGCTGGAAGTCGATATACTTGCTGCCATAGTCCCGGTCAACCACCATGCCCAGAGCGGCATAGAAAGACTTGGCGGACTTCGTCGCAGCGACGCCGAGGAGGATTCCGACCTCATTCGGCACCGGCGTCTCCTGGGCCGGCCCGGTCGCCTTCGCCTTCGCCGACGTCAGCTTCCATACCGCACCGTCCGGAGCCTGGAAGGCACCGGAGAAACCGGCGAACATGGCCTTCTTCGCAGGCTTGAGCACGTGCGCGCCCTGCCGGGCGGCAGCATCAAGGATGCTCCGCACCTCATCGGGCTGGCTGACAACATAACTGAGGACGTAACCGCGGTAATTCGGTGCTGCGGGCTCCGCGTGCGCCTGCGCCGCCAGCTCCGCAACCGGGCACACGGCGAGCCGGGCCACACCGTGCAGATCCCACTCCACTCGCTCGTCCTGATGACTTACGACGGTTGGCGCGAACACAGACTGGTAGAAGACGTGTGCGGCGTGCACGTCGGTGGTACCGAGCGTGATCATGTCAGGCAGCAACATGCGGGTGATGACCTCCTTGGCAGCAGTGGGCTTGCGATCCACGAGGGAGATGACGCTTCCGCGCGGAGCTCAACCCGCCTGCTGAATCCGGATCAGGTTGCCGGCCGGGTCCCGGAAGGCGCAGTCCCGGACCCCGTAGTCCTGGTCAATCGGCTCCTGCACCACCTCGGCCCCGCTGGCCTGCACCCGCTCGAACACCTCGTCGAGGTTGGAGGCGGCGAGGAGGACACCGGCGTACGTGCCCTTCGCCATCATCTCCTCGATCGTGCGCCGCTCGTCATCCGTGATCCCGGGGTCCGCCGCCGGTGGTTGGAGCACGATCGAGGTCTGCGCCTGACCGACCGGGCCCACCGTGATCCACCGCATCCCGTCGTAACCGACATCGCTTCGAATCTCGAAGCCCAGGACTTCCCGATAGAAGGCGACCGACGCATCCGCGTTATTGTGCGGCAAAAAGCTCGAGTGGATGGTGATGTTCATAGCGCTTACGCTAACGGCCGGCAGTCCCCCGATGCTTCTTGATTCCTGATCCGTTCTCCTGGTTCTCAGCGAGGGCGGGCAGGAACCGGGGCGAAGCCGAACATGGCTTCCGAAGAGTGGTCGCCACACCAGCGCTGGCGGCTGCCTGATGTCTGCCCGGCAATCAATGGCTACCACCGGCTGACGCCGCGGTCCCGTTCCTCCCGCCCGCAGCAGTGTCGCGGCGGACGGCGCGGGTCACCTGCGTGCGGAGGGGCACGCCGCCGCCCGACGAGCAGATGGTGCCGGATCCGGCTCTGGGGCCCACGGTTCGGATGTTCGGCGCCGGAGGGCGCCAACCCCACGTCGAGGACCGGATCGGGGAACCGTACCTGGCGATCGCCGCACCATTGCCCGTGGGCCTTGCCGGAATGTACTCGGCTGGCGCCACACCGACTGGTAGCACCACATCCCCACTGACAACAGTTCGCTCCAGGCCCATCAGGAATCAAGAAGCGGGCGGCTACCCGCCATTCATAGCATGGAGAACATGGAAGTCAGGGTTACGCAGCACTTCCTCGCCGTGGACGACCAGGAGAATCCGTTCACCTTCCCTCGGGGTGGGCCGCGGGTTCGCCCGGACCACACGTTTGAGGATCGCGCTGGTTTGCCCTCGCTTCGTGCGAGCAGCCCGATGCCGGCAACGTTCTACGATCCGCACGTTCCGCGGTCCAGGCTGGCGACGCACTGCGGTTCTCCCAGAGCCCGCACGGGCGAAGCTACCAGCGACGGTGCCGACTTCCGGGGTTTCCTACTTTGCCGACCAACGGCCTCTCAGGACGGAACGGATGATCGAAGCCAAGAACCTGACCAAACGCTACGGCGACACGGTCGCCGTGAAGGACCTGTCCTTCACCGTTGGACCCGGAAAAGTGACCGGGTTCCTCGGCCCCAATGGCGCCGGGAAGTCGACGACCATGCGCCTACTCCTCGGTCTCGACCACCCGGATCACGGTGCCGCCACCATCGATGGTAGGCGATACCGAGACCTCGCCACCCCGTTCACGGTGGTCGGCGCGCTTCTGGAGGCCAAGGCCGTGCACCCGGGTCGGACCGCCTACCATCACCTGCTCTGCCTGGCCCAGACGCAGGGCATTGGCAAGAAGCGAGTCTCGGAGGTACTCGACCTGGTCGGGCTGCGCGAAGTGGCACACAAGCGGGCCGGGGGCTTCTCCCTTGGCATGGGGCAACGGCTTGGGCTCGCCGCCGCCCTGCTCGGGGACCCAGCCGTGCTCGTGCTGGACGAGCCGGTCAACGGGCTCGACCCAGAGGGCATCCTCTGGGTCCGGACCTTCATGCGGCAACTCGCGGCTGAGGGCCGAACCGTCTTCGTCTCCAGCCACCTGATGAACGAGATGGCGGTGACTGCCGACCACCTGATCATCATCGGCCGCGGCAGCCTGATCGTGGACTGTCCAACGCAGGAGTTCATCGATCGGGGCACGAAGCAGACGGTGCTCGTCCGCAGCCCGCACGCCGACGAACTGGCCGAGGCCATCGTACGGGCAGGTGGCACGGTGTCCCGCACCGACGACGGCGAACTGAGTGTGGAGGACCTGGGCGCCGCACGAATCGGCGAGATCGCGTCGGCGGGCGGCCATGTCCTACATGAGGTGGTCCCGCAACGCGGCACCCTGGAGGAGGCGTTCATGGCGCTGACCCGGGACAGCGTGGAGTACGTCGGCAGCGGCTCCACCCGTGATGCCGGGGCCCGGAAGTCCGAAGGGGAAGCCCAGTGACCGCGACCGCCGCACGCCCCACCGCCACCCCGGTGACCGCCCGCTCAAGCTTCGGTGGGCTGCTGCGCTCCGAGTGGACGAAGCTCCGGTCGGTCCGGTCGACCGGCTGGTCCCTCGGACTACTCGCGTTGCTGTATCCGTCCTTCACCGCGCTGCTCGTCGGCCTGACGGTCGCCAACTGGGAGCAGACCGATCCGAGCGACCTCGCGTTGGTCGTCAGCGATCCGACGGCCGTCATCCTCGGCAGCGGCTTCCTGATCAGCCAACCAGCGATCTGCGTCCTGGGCGTCATGGTCATCGCCTCTGAATACTCCACGGGCATGATCAGAGCCAGCTTGCTGGCGAAGCCCCGTCGGATCCCGATGCTCGCGGCCAAGGGCGTGATGCTGAGCCTGGTCGTGTTGGCAGTGAGCCTGGTGGCGGCTTTCGTCTCATTCTTCATCGGCGCAGCGATGTTGAGCGACAAGGTAGAGGCGTCACTCGGCGATCCCGGTGCATTACGTGCAGTGATCGGCACCGCACTTTACCTGGCCATGCTGAGTCTGTTCTCACTCGCCATCGGTGCCATCGTGCGACGTACCGCGGCCGGGATCACCAGCGTGATCATGTTTGTGCTCGTGCTCGCGCCCCTGGTGCAGCTGCTGCCCGGCGCGTTCGGCGAGTACGCCCATGCCTACCTGCCGACCGAGGCCGGAATCCTGATCGGCCAGGCCATCCAGCATGAGGGAGACCTCCTCACGCCCTGGCAGGGTTTCGGGGTGTTCGGCCTCTGGACCGCCGCTCTGCTGGCACTCGCCGCCTTCCTCCTCACACGCCGCGACGCCTGATCACTCCGTGCTCGCCTCGGCCTGGCTACTCAGCTCTACCAGGGCGAACGATGTCGCCCACAGGCCATGCTCCTCGTCGAGCCTCGCCTCCGGCGAGAACCCGAACGTCGAGTAACGCTGCTTGTCCCCCTGTCCACTGCGAAAGAAGCACACCACCTTCCCGCTCCTGGCCCAGGCGGGTTGGCCGTACCACAGCTTCGGCGCCAGCTCCGGGGCGGTCTCGGTGATGATGGCGTGCAGGCGTTCGGCCAACGCGCGGTCCGGCTGCGCCATGTCGTGGATCTTTGCGAGGACGTCTCGCTCGTCGGCCGCCGCCTTGTTCGCGCTCTTGCTACGGCGAGCCGCCGACTTCAACTCCGCCGCTCGGTCCTTGATCGCGGCACGCTCGACCTCGGAGAATCCTTCTTTCTGGGACGACTGTGCCTGTTTGCCGTCCTTACCAGCTTTCGACGTAACGCTCACGTACGCACTGCTCCTCTGTCCGCCCTACGGTCAACGTGCCACTCAAGCTAACCGGCTACGGCGGGCACCGCCTTCTCGATTCCGAATCTATTCATCCTCGGCACGGCAGCCGCCGTGGGCCGCTACCTCCACCACCGCCCTGAAAAGCGGAGGAGAGTTCACCTCACCACCGGTTCCGAAGCAGCGACCGTCCCACGGCAGGGCGAGCCCGCGACACAGATCCAACCTACTGATCTTGGGGGTCGCGAAAGCCTCGAATGAGGATCACCAAGACGACCAGGGCGACCAGAGCGCCGAACCCCAGGCCGAGCTGCATGCCGCGCACGAAGGTACGGTCTGCGACCGTACGAATCGCCGTCACCCGGTCGGGCTCGGGATGGTCAACTGGCCGACCAGGCCCGACCACCGCCTCGAAAGCGTTCGGATTGGTGTCGTCCACGATTTGCTCGACCACAGCAGCCCGTTCGGCACGATCGGGAATGGTCCGGGAGAGGTCCCCGTCCAGGAAGATACCGACCCATACGGAAACGATCGTTCCCAGAACCGCGTAGCCAGCGGTTGATCCAAGACCTCGCTGGGTGGCCACGATGCCGGAGGCCATACCGGCCCGCTCCACCGGCACCGAATTCAGCGCCAGCCCCTGCACCGGCGGGGTGATCAGGGAGAGACCGGCGCCCAGGAGTAAGAAGCCCAGCACGACAGCGACGACACTTCGCGCCACCCCGACCACCATGATGGCCAATCCGACGACGAGCAGAGCCTGGCCAGCGAGGGCCGGCAGGCGGGCGCCACGGCGGGCAGCGATGAAGCCGGCCACCGGGGAGATCGCCACCGACGCGAGGGAGGACGGCAAGATAAGCAGACCCGCCTCGACCGGGGTATAGAGCCGGACGTTCTGAAAGTACTGGGTAACGATTAACATGGCGCCATACACCGTGAAGAACCCAAAAAATATGGTCATATTCCCCAGTCGGTAGGCGCGGCTGGTGAAGAGCCGCAGATCCATCATCGGTGACTGGGTGCGGAGCTCACGGAGAATGAAGGCAACGAGGCCAATGGCGAAGGCGACGAACGTTGCCAGAATTATCGGCGACCCCCAGCCCAGATCATGGCCATCGATGACGGCAAAAGTAAATGCTCCGACGGTGAACACAAACAGCAGCTGCCCTGGCAGATCGACCACACGACGGGTGGACTCACGCGACTCGGTGACGTACCGAAGGGTAAGCCCGACCGCCAGCACGGCGACCGGAACATTGACGAAGAAGACCACCCGCCAGCTCGCTGCCTCGGTCAGAATCCCACCGAGCGGCGGGCCGAGCGCCAGCCCGATGTCCGCGACCGCGGCAAAGAGCCCGAGGGCGAAGAAGCGCTGCCGCTGCTGCGGGAAAGTCGCCGAGACCAGGGCCAGTGCGGAGACGGTGATGACGGCCGCAGCCACTCCCTGAATCCCCCGCGCCACCAGCATGACGGTGAAGGTGGAGGTAAGTCCGGCCGTCACCGAGGCCGCGATGAAGACCACCACTGCGGTCAGGTACAGTCGCCGCCGCCCGAACCGGTCAGCCACGCTGGCCGCGGGCATGATGGCAATAGCCATTCCCATGCTGTAGGTGGCGACGATCCACTGCAGCCCGGACTCCCCCAGGTCATAGAAGGCCTGGATTCGGGGCAGCGCCACATTCGCTACCAGCACGTCGTGCAGGGTGATGAAGACGCCAAGGCCAGCCGCGACGATCGTCCACTTCTGGGCTCGGGTCCACGAGCGGCCCTTGCCTGTCTCAGCTTCCGCCCCGCCGTCCACGAGGTCACGGTAGGCGGATCATCGGCGACCCGTGGGGAATTGCGCCATTCCGCCGGCCCCACTGACTCATTGCTGCCGGCCAACCGTTGCCCTGACGATCGGTCGGGCTAACGATCGCCGCGCGCTTCCCAGCTAAACGGTGCGACATCACGACCTGGGTCACACCAGTCCGGCTTGCGCAGGGTGTACACGATGAGCGGTACCGCGATGATCACGGCAGCCAGCCCGACGAGCAGTCCGATGTAGAGAACAGGGCTTCCGACGCCGATCTGATCTGGGGGTGTAAGGCTGGAGGAGAGTGCGAGCGCCGATGCGACGAAACCGATGCCACCGATGACCCACATTCCCGGAAGCCCACCCGGCACTCGGTACGGCCGTTGTCGATCAGATTGGCTGTAGCGTAGCTGGATCGCCGCAGCGAACATGCCCAGATAGACTAGGAGATACAGGAGGCCAGCGAGCTGACTGAGGACCTGGAAGGCCGCCTCCACCGATGGCATAACGATGAACAGCACCGCCAGGACGCTAACCGAAATCGCCTGCAACAGCAAAATTCTGGTAGGCATCCCGTATGTGTTCGTCGATTGAAAGAAAGGCGGCAGATAGCCGGCCTTTGCCACCGCCAGCATCGCGGTTGACGGGCCGACGACCCAGGTTACGATGCCGGCCAGAACGCCGATGACCAAGGCGACGGCCACTATCGGTGCGGCCCAGGCGAGGCCGAGCCAGCGGAAAACGTCGAGGAAAGTTATCAGTAACGACTGTGTCAGGTCTATCTCGGACCGCGGCACAACGAACGAAATCGTCAACGTACCCAGCACCAGGATACTCATCGCTCCCACCGCCGCGATCAGCACCGCTAGCGGATAGTGCCGGGATGGATTCTCCACGTCCCGCACATGGATCGCATTCATTTCCATGCCGGCGTAGAAGAGGAAGATGCTCGCGGCCAGCGCCAGGTTACTGAATCGCGTGAAGTCCGGGATCACCTCGCTCCAGCCCAACGGGGTCTGCGACTGCCCGCCCGAGCTCAGGTACACAAGACCGAGGATCACGAGGAGTAGGGCGGGGATGATGGTGCCGACGATGCCGCCCCATTTCGCGATACGGGTAAACGCAGCAAGCCCGTGGGCACCGATCGCGGTGGCGATCCAGAACACCGCAAGCACGGTCAGCAGAATATATATTCGGTTGCCGGACAACTTCTCATCCAGAGTTGCCTCCGGGCCGGTGTAAGCGAGCGAGATCGCCCCGAAGGTGAGGATAGCCGGAAACCAGATTGTCACCTGGGCCATGAGTAGGAACATGGCCACGAACCCCCAACGATCCCCGAACGCCTCGCCAACCCAACGGAACACACCTCCCTTCTCCGGCCATCCGGTGGCTAGCTCAGCGGCGACCAAGGAGACTGGCACGAGGAAGAAGAACGCAGCGAAGATGTAGTAAAATGCCGCACTCAACCCGTACTCGGCCTCGGCCGGTAGGCCACTCAGGCTGACCACCGCGACGATGTTGAGCATCGCCAGCCCAAGGACACTGATCTTCGCCGGGTTTTTGCCCGCCGGCCGACTATCTGACGGAGCCATGACACTCTCGCAGAGTACTAATGATGGAACCCAGATCGCTCACCGGCCGTGGGTATAGGAGAGTTGAGGGAGTCAAGGTGCGCTATCTCGCCACGAAGTTCATTAATAAACACCTCGGCGAGGTCACGGCTGAGCCCATTGCGAATCACGATTCGCTGCACCGTGAGGTCCGTGAGATTTTCGGGCATCGCGTAGGTGGGGATCTGCCATCCCTTCATGCGCATGCGATCGGACAGGTGATACAGGTTCCAAATTTTGGTGTACCCGCTCCGCAGATACCAGGCCAGCACCGGAATATCGCTACCATCGCTCCACAGCTCGAGGTGCGGTATCTTTGCGACCTCCTGGGACAGATACCGCGCGACATCATGCATGGCGAGCTGCACCCGCCGAAATCCCTCTCGACCCAGACGCAGGAAGAGATAGTACTGCAAGAGCACCTGGGACCCCGGTCTGGTGAAGTTCAGCCCGAGCGTCGGTGTTTCACCACCCAGATAGTTCACCCAGAAGATCATATCCTCGGGCAACGCCGCCTCGTCTCGCCAGACCACCCATCCCAGCCCGGGGTAGACCAGTCCATATTTGTGACCGGAGACGTTGATCGACGCCACTCGCGAGAGCCGGAAGTCCCAGACCAGGTCTGGCTGGACAAAGGGCGCCACGAACGCACCGGTAGCTCCGTCTACATGAATTTGTATATCAAGCCCGGTCGAGTCCTGAATTTCGTCCAGCGCGGCCGCGATGCGCTCGACCGGCTCATAGATTCCGGTATAGGTCACGCCAAGAATCGCGACGACCCCGATCGTGTTCTCGTCCACGTATGACGCAAGTTCATGACCGTCCAGGGTCTTGTGCTCGTCGGAGATTGGAACGAAGCGGGGCTCCACATCCCAGTAGTTGCAGAACTTCTTCCAACACACCTGCACCGCGCTCGACATCACCAGGTTGGGATGGCTGGTCGGCTTGCCGGCACGGCGGCGCGCATGCTGCCAACGACGCTTGAGCGCCAGCCCCCCCAACATGCACGCTTCCGAGGAACCGGTCGTGGACGCACCGATAGTGCGCCGCGGGTTCTGTGCATGCCAGAGATCTGCCAGCATAACCAGACATCGCTTCTCGATGGCGCCGGACGCCTGATACTCGTCCTTGTCGATAAGATTTCGGTCGAAGGTTTCCGCGAACAGCTTCTCGGCATGATCATCCATCCAGGTGCCAACAAATGTGGCCAAATTTAGTCGGGCGTTCCCGTCGAGGGCCACCTCGTCGTGCACGATCTGGAATGCGGTCTCGGGCAGCGTGGCGGCGTCCGGAATCGAAAACCGGGCAATCTCCGTCGACTGGCCTGGACGCGCGAACATCGGATTCAACAGAAGTGAATCCGAAGCAATCATGTCAAAATCTTGTTCCATGTCCGGCATTTACCCTCCCAGGGCTTGCCAGCGACCAGGGCTACGGATCGGCATACAGCGTTTCCCGGCGGCAAAGGCTCGTCGGGCACACCCTACGTCCGCATCGCGGCTCCGCGCCGGCAATCGCGACAGCGTCACCCGAGGAGCCGGAGCGGCGGGGTGGTCCTGGTCAGGAAGCACCCCGCCGGCAGCGTCGGCGTCTGGCCCCAACAACACCACGACACCGGTGTCGCCCCGGTGGCTGTCGACCCGCAGCCACGACTCCGGAGTCGCCGGGCCAACAGGGCTACAACGGGGTGCGGCGCCAGTCAGCTCGAGTCGTCGGGCTTGTGTGACAGGCAGCCATACGCGAACACCTGGTCGGGCGGTGGCGCCGACGTGCGCCAGGCGTCGACTGCGCAGATGCCGTCTTCGGTGAGTCGCCACCGCCCGAGTAGCGGTCGGATTCGGCCGGGATCACGTAGGTGCAGCGGTCGACCTGCCTGATCGAGGATCTTCGCCAGTATCGCCGGTAGGGAGAGCAGTGCCTGACCGTCGAAGTCCGCCACCAGGAAACTTCCGGGAGGTGCCCAGTCGAAGATGTCGGAAAGTGTTGCGTGGAGCGCTCCGTCCTCCAGGGATGTCGAAAATCCAACTGCTACCACCCCCAGCCGCGCCGCGGGATCGAGGATGCGCTCCGCTGCTTCCCGATCAAGCGTGCTGAGGTTTGAGGCGTCGCAGTAGGCGTAGTCCACGCCGGGCGTGGCAGCGACGATCTCACGCCCCAGCGCAATGTTGGCGGGGTCGATGTCGGTATAGAGAACACGGGCCCCCGGCACTACCTCATGCACGTTGCCCTGTGTCGGGACTCCCGCCCCGAGCACCAGGAACTGGTCGACTCCTTCGTCCGCGACGGCTCGGACCGCGCGCCGAACGAACGCCCGTTGGGTGCGGTACACCTGGGGGAACCCCGGGTATAGGCCGGCGAATTCACTCGCTGCGGCCGCGTCAACCGGGAAGTGGTGTGTGCCTCCAAGCCAATGATCGATAATCCGTCCACTGTTCGGGATCTGTGGTTCTGACATGTGAGCACCTACGCGCTAGATGGTGGGAGTGAAGCCGCGTTCGGATTGACCTCGTCGTCCAGCCGACCTAGGACGTAATATAGCGTGGCGAAACCATACTCGGCGTTAGATCCTATTCATATAATGAGACTTCCGTCATTTATCCTGGGGTGACTCTTATGTTCGAGGACACCAGGGCGGAGCTCGGTTGATGAGCCACCCCGGCTGGGAATCGCAGGAGCCAATTCCTGGGGAATCTCATGCGGACCGGCAACCGGGGAGTGCTGGCCACTCGGGGCCGAGGTGACCTTCGCGGACAGACCGCAGAGCTACCCGGGCCCGAAGGGGCATCCGGTGGCCTGGTCGCGCTCAGCCGAGGCTGTCCCGCTGCTCCGCGCGGAGGTTCCGACGATCGGCGAACCCAGCCCGGTTGCACTGGCCGTGACCAGGGTCAGCGGGTTCGGTGCCAGACCGCAGCTCGATCAGCAGGTCGCCGCCGCGTGTGCGGAAGTAGAGCACGGATCGCCCCGACCGCCGTCGCCCAACGAGCTGCGCCTGTAGCAGGACGTTGAGGTGACCGCCGACGGAGCCGAAGCCATATCCGGTTAGCGCGACCAACCGGGTCGGGCGCTTCGGGGAGTCCAGCAGGGTGAGGATGGTCGCGCGGACCGGACCGAGTAGGCGGCTCGGGGCGTGTGGTGGTGGGTCGAGGGACGGGTCGGCCAGCACTGCGGAGCAGGGGTAGACCACCGCGTAGCGATGTGGCCTGACCAAGCTGAGCCAACCCCGGCGGGTGCTGCCCGGGATGAGCAGCAGTGGCGCCTCCGCCAGGTCTTCCGCTGGACGGTCATTGGTGTTGACCTGTAGCCGACCGTCGCCGAGCCAGCGCATCCCCGGCCGCGTCTGGGCGAGCACGGCGGCCCCACCACCGGAGCTGAGTGGTCCGATCCGGGAGACGATGTCGGCCTCGAGAAGCCGCCGCCGACGTGGCCAGCTGGCCAACGCGGAGATGGCGAATCGGCTCCGTGCCGGGGATTCCGTGCTGATCCCACCAGATCCCCACCCAGCCCGCTCCCCTCCGGCCGCCCTGGGACGGACGAGTGTCGTTTCGGGTGGAGACGACCACCTATCTCACCGGATTCGAGGCTCACCAGACTGCCTGTCCATGCGCACCTATCGAAAGTTGTTCCAGGCCCGTGAGTTCACGCCCCTCTTCGTCACGGTCTCCCTACAGAACGCGGGTCGGACCATGAGCGGACTCGTCCTCGGCCTCCTCGTCCACTCCACCACCGGTCGCTGGTGCGCTCGCACGGTGGTGCCGGTCGCCACCGCGATGGTGCTGATGGCCGTACTGTCCCTGCTGGCGATCGCCGTCCTCACCCCGAGGCGGCGGCTCCGACCGCGAGAGCCCTGGGACGGTGCGCGATCACCTCACCCCACGGCATCCAAACGCACCGTACCGGCGTTGAGGCAGGCAAGCAGGGTGCGGGCCTGGACATTGAGGTAGTGGCCGTGCTGGGCGAGATTGTTGAGCTGCCCCGCGGTCGCCCAGCGGAAGCCGGTGGGCGGCTCGAGCGGCGCCTGCGCTTCGTCGGCCGCCACGAACATGTACCGATTCTCCGCATTGAGGAACCGTCCGCCCTCCTCGGAATGCACCGCCGCGTAGCGGACACGATCAGGGCCCGCCGCTTGGACGACATCGAGGAAAGAGGGACGGAGCGGCTCCGGCAGGTGCGCCCAGTTCTCCGGCGTGCACTGCACCGTCGGCGCCAACTCGACGGTATCCAGGAACCCGGCCTCCACCTTCGCCTGCACCAACAGGTGCGGCACGCCCGCGAACTGGCGAAACAGGAAGGCGCTCACACCAGTGCCGGTCGGTTCGAACAGCGGCTGCGACCAGCCGGTGACCTCACGGTTGCCCGCCTCGACGCCAACAGCGACCAGCCGGAAGTATCGACCGTCGTCCCGGCTGAGACTGAATTCGTCGCGCTTCCACTCTTCGATACCGGCCAGTGGAACCCGCTGGACGGTCACGCTGTGTCGGGACCGTTCGACGGTGAACCAGGACCGCAACTCCATGTCGGTGTGCAGGGCGCCCGGCTCGTTCGACCGCACCGGACAACTGGCCAGAACCGTTCGGGCGTCCATGTTGATGACATTGTCCTGACGCAGCAGGTCACCAATCTGCCCGAGCGTCAGCCAGCAGAAGTCCTCGTCCACCGGCACGTCGCCCACCGCTTCCATCACGATATTGCGGTTGGACTTCCGGTAGAACCAGGAACCGTGCTCCGACTGGAGGACGTCGGTCAGCACCGTGCCGCGGCTGGGGTCGGTGAAGTACTCCAGGTACTTCACCGGTGCCCCCCGGTGCGCGCCAGTGTAGTTACTGTGAGTGGCCTGCACTGTTGGTGACAACTGCAGCATGTTCCGGTTACCGGGCTCCATCTTCGCTTGGAGGAGGAAGTGCAGCACACCGTCGAACTCCTTGGCCAGGATGCCAAGAATTCCCACCTCAGGCTGGCGGATTATCGGCTGCTGCCACTGGCGGATCACTCCCTCGCTACGCCTGACGTCGAGTCCCTCGACCGAGAAGAAGCGGCCGGTGCGGTGGTGCAGGTTGCCGGTATCCGCCGCGAAGAACCAGCCATCCAGATCACTCAGCCCGATTCGCTCGACTCGGAAGTGATGCGCCCGAGCCCGTCCGGCAAGCCAACCGGCGACCTCGTCCGTGCGTAGCGCGAAGCCCTCAGCCTGCCGGGCGGCCGAGCGTGCCAACCGTTGAGCCAGCGTGTCGTCGACGCGTCGGCGCAGTACCGTCGGCGCGGTCATCGGGAGACCTGGCGGCGGGATCGCGCGCGGGGGCGCCGGGCCGCCGAGCGGTAACTGGCGCGATGCCGGGTCATGACAGCTCCGCCTCGGCACCACTGGCGCAGAAGTCGACCGTGCGACGCAGCGCCTCGGTCAGTGGCACCCGCGGGCGCCAGCCGCTGACCGTCCGGAACGGGGTCGCGTCGACCGTGAGGTGGTGAAAGTCGCCCGGCTCCGCATGCGGGGGTGGCGGAACCGAGGTGACCCGCACGGGCGGCTTTCCGGTGCGAGCGGCGACCAGATCCGCCACCGTGGTGAACACCTCACCCAGGGGCAACCCGCGCCCGGATCCGAGTAGCCACGGCTGCCCGGCCAGGGCATCCACGTGGTCAACCGCTGCGACGAGTGCACGCGCCACATCCTCGACGTAGAGCAGGTCCCGGCGCACGGTGCCGTCGTGCCACATGGTGATCGGTTCATCAGCCAGAGCCCGCCGTACCATGGTGGACACGACGCCCTTGTCCCGGGCGGTGGAGCGCGGGCCATACCCGAACACCGTTGGCAGCCGGATCGACACAGCGCGCAGCGTCTTCTCGGCATGTGCCTCCAACAGCACCCGTTCGGCCGTGAGCTTCTGCCGGTCGTACTCGCCCTGGGGTCGGTCGGGCTCGCTGCCGTCGAGCACCTCCTTGTCGGTGAACCCGACCTGCGAGACGGCGCCGGCGAAGACCACGGGCAGGGGCGGGCGGTTCCGGTCGCCGTCGCGGAGCACCCCGACGAGGTCGCGCACCAGCCCGACATTGACGCGTTCCGCGGCCGAGTCGCCTTCGTTGATGCGCCAGGTCGTCGAGTCGGCGATGTAGGCGATGCTGTGGATGACGGCGTCGGCGCCGGCAACGGCCTGGCGCAGCCGACCGGGCTCGGTGAGGTCGGCGGTGTGCACCTCGATCTCGGCGCGAGTGGGTGCGGGGACTGCCGCCGCGTGTCGCGAGACGGCCCGCACCCGAACGTCACGTGCGGCGAGCTCGCGCAGCACGGCGGAGCCGACGAAGCCGGTCGCACCGAGCAGCACGACGAGGGGACGTTCTACTGCCACAGCTTCGCCTCCACGTCTCGGCACAGCGCATAGTCGCCGAGCAGCCCACGATCCAACGCCTCGGCGAGCGTGGGGGCAGCCCGGTCCCGGTCCGACTGCAGTGGGGTGATCCCCGCGGGGAACGTCAGTCCCAGTGCCGGGTCCAGCGGCGAGATGGCCAGCTCGTCCTCCGCGACGTAGCCCTTGGACATCGCATACACGATCATGGAGTCGTCCGCCAACGACAGGAAGGCGTGGCCGACTCCCACCGGAATGTAGACCGCCCGGCAGATATCACCGTCGAGTTCGGTGCTGTCCCAACGACCAAAGGTGGGCGATCCGACCCTCAGGTCAATGAGGAAGTCCTGCACCTTCCCGTACGGGCAGTAGACGTACTTCGCTCGCCCGGGGGGCGTCGAGGTGTAGTGGATACCACGCAGCACACCATGGGCCGACACATTGTGGCTGAGGTCGCGTACGGGGAACAGCGGCCGGCCGAACGTCGCGGTGAAGGCCGGCTCCTGGTACGGCGACGCGAACAGCCCGCGCCGGTCCCGGTGGACGTTGGGCGTGAACTCGAGGGCACCGTCGATGGCGAGTCGGCGCACCGTCACTCCGTGCACGTCCTCGGGTCGATGCCCGTTCTTCGGGGAATTGTCCTCCGGCATCAGGAAATCTCCTTCCGGGAACGGCTGTCGCTGCCGGTTCTTGGATCCGGGGTTCTGGTACGGGCTCACAGTCCGGCCAACACTTCGCGCAGGGCCACCGCCACCCGCTCCTGCTCCGACTCCGGCAGGGACGGGTACATGGGTAGTGAGAAAATCTCCCTGGCCAGCCCCTCGGTCACCGGCAGCGAGCCCGCTCGGTAGCCGAGGTACGAAAAGCCGTCCATCGTGTGCACGGGCCACGGATAGCTGATGTTGAGCGAAACGTCGTATGCCTGCAGCGCCTGGATGATCGCATCTCGCTCTGGATGCCGGACCACATAGACGTAGTGGACATGAGTGTTGCCCGGGTTGGTGGTCGGCAGCCGCAGTCCACCGGGGCCGGAAACGTCGCCGAGCAGTTGTTCCCACCGCCGGGCAACCGCGTTGCGCCCGGCGACATACTCGTCCAACCGGCCAAGCTTGCGCCGCAGAATCTCGGCCTGCACCTCGTCGAGGCGCGAGTTGTGCCCCGGCGTACGGACCACGTAGTAGACCTTTTCCATACCGTAGTAGCGCAGCTGCCGGAGGTGACGGTCGACCGACTCGTCCGCGGTGATCACCGCTCCACCATCGCCGTACGCGCCGAGAACCTTGGTGGGGTAAAAGGAGAAAGCGGCCGCATCGCCCATGGTGCCCGCGAGGCGTCCATGGTGGCGTGCACCGTGCGCCTGGGCGCAGTCCTCCAGGACTCTCAGGCCGTGCTGCTCGGCGAGCCGGGTCAGTGGCGCCATGTCCACGCACTGGCCGTAGAGGTGCACCGGCAGAATCGCGCGGGTCCGGGGCGTGATGGCGGCGGCGACCTGGTCGGTGTCCATGAGGAAGTCCTCCTCGCGGACGTCCACGAAGACCGGCGTCGCTCCGGCCCCCACGATGGCGACCACGGTGGGAGCGGCGGTGTTGGAGACCGTGATGACCTCGTCACCGGGTCCGATGCCAAGCGCCTCCAGCCCCAGCTTCAACGCGTTGGTGCCGTTGTCAACCCCGGTGGCGTACGGCAGCGAATGGTAGGCGGCGAACTCCTCCTCGAAGCCGCGGACACTCGCACCGAGCACCAACTGCCCCGAGCTGAACACTGTTTGCACCGCGTCGAGGATGTCGTCCTTTTCCTTGGCGTACTCCGGTAGGTAGTCCCACACACGGGTCGTCATTTCAGTGACTCCTGGTTGTCGATTCGGATGCGTGGTCCACCGAGCGCACCGGTCGCCGCCCGGCTGGGTGCCGCGATGGTGTCCGAGGTGCGCCGACGTTGGCGGCTTTCCACCACTGCGGGTTGTCGCGGTACCAGGCGACGGTTTCGGCCAGCCCTTCGGCGAAGGCCACCCGCGGCCGGTAGCCGAGACTTTCGCGGATTTTGGTGTCGTCGAGGGAGTACCGTTGATCATGCCCTTTACGGTCAGTGACGTAGCGAATCATGGATTTGTCCGCACCGCACAGTCGTAACAGGTGCTCGGTAAGGTCGAGGTTCGTCAGCTCGGTTCCACTGCCCACGTTGTACACCTCACCGGGACGCCCGTGGATGAGTACCCGGTGGAGTGCACGGCAGTGGTCGGCGACGTGCAGCCACTCGCGCACGTTCGCCCCGGTGCCGTACACGGGCACCGGCACACCCTCGAGCAGGTTGGTAATGAAACGCGGAATGAGTTTCTCGGGGTGCTGGTAGGGCCCGTAGTTGTTGGCGCATCGGGTGATCGACACGTTCAGACCATGGGTGCGCCAGTAAGATCGGGCAATGAGGTCCGCACTCGCCTTGGAGGCCGCATACGGGGAGTTCGGCAGGAGTGGCCACGCCTCGGTCCATGCACCATGTTCGATGGATCCGTATACTTCGTCGGTAGAGACGTGGACGACCCGTGGTACACCAACTGCGACAGCGGCCTCCAGCACCGACTGGGTACCCAACACATTGGTGCGTACGAAGGCTTCCGCACCGTCGACCGAGCGGTCCACGTGTGACTCGGCAGCGCAGTGCAGGATGGCGTCATGGCCCTCGAACAAGTCCCGCAGTAGCACCTGATCACCAATGTCACCCTGCACGAAGTCCAGGCGTGGGTGTGCGCCTGGCAGGTTGGCGCGGTTGCCGGCGTAGGTGAGCTTGTCCAGGACAGTGACGCAGGCGTCCGACGTGGCGGCCGGATCCTCCGCGGCCAACTCGCCGGCCAGCAGGGAGCGCACATAGTGTGAGCCAATAAAACCGGCACCGCCGGTGACCAGAATCCTCACCAGGGCCTCCCACCCACCGCGACAGGCCGGCTGGCGAGGGCAGTCGGTCCGGAACGGTCGACAGCGAAGCTATTTTTTGGCGGAATAGGCGCCCGGCCGTCACCGGATCCCGCTGCGACCGGGATGAGGGCGCCCAGGTGGCGGTAACTACATGGAATCAGAGGCATGGGTAACACCAGTTCTCGGAGGCACGCGAATCGGGATAGCTACGAGGCGGTGGCGGCGGTCCGACGGGCGGTTGCGGTCACCTCCATCACGTACTGCCCGTAGGGTGACTTCGCGAGTTGGCGACCAAGATGGTGACAGGCATCCTGATCGATAAACCCCATTCGCCAGGCGATCTCCTCCAGACAGGCGACTCGAACACCCTGTCGGTGCTCCATGATCTGTACATACTGGCTGGCCGCGGTCAGCGCATCGTGAGTTCCGGTGTCCAGCCACACGAAGCCGCGCCCCAGTGAGATGAGTTCGGCCTTACCGCGCTGGAGGTAGACGCGGTTGATGTCGGTGATCTCCAACTCACCGCGGTCGGACGGCTGGAGATCACGAGCGATCTCCACCACGTCGTTGTCGTAGAGGTAGAGTCCCGTGATGGCGAGGTTGGAGCGGGGTCGGGACGGCTTCTCCACCAGGTTGACGAGCCGTCCGTGCCGGTCCACCTCGCCCACTCCGTACCGTTCCGGGTCACGTACGGGGTAGCCGAACAACACGCAGCCGTCGATGTTCACCACGGTCTGCTGCAACAGATCGCTGAAGCCGGGACCGTGGAATATGTTGTCACCCAGCACGAGGGCAACCGAGTCGTCACCAATGTGGTCGGCGCCGATGCGGAAAGCATCGGCCAGACCTCGGGGCTTGTCCTGTTCGGCGTAGCTCAGCGACAGCCCAAGCTGGGAACCGTCACCCAACAGTCGCTGAAACAGAGGAAGGTCATCTGGCGAGGAAATGATCTTTATGTCCGTTACTCCTGCGAGCATGAGAACGGATAGCGGATAGTAGATCATTGGCTTGTCATAGACGGGCAAAAGGTGCTTCGACACACCCAGAGTAATTGGATGTAGCCGGGTCCCATACCCCCCGGCCAGAACTATTCCTTTCACACCACTTCCTCCATGTGTTCGGCCTCCCGGAGCAGAGCCGGGTCCGGAATTTCGGCCCTGCCGCCACCGGAAGACACTCCTCCCAGCACGTCCACCGCTGCGGTCGTTGCCATGCCACCCGGCCAGGGCACTCCCCCGAACTCCGAGAGCGTAGGCAGGTCAAGGTTCGCCGCGGACCCTGTCAACGAAGGTCACGAGATCGATCGGTAGCTCGTCGCCGCGCCACGCGACATGGCCATCCGGGCGAACCAGCACGAAGGGACGCTCGTAGAGCTTGGCGACCTCCGGATCGGATCCGCGTCGTACGGTCAGCGGTACGTGCTGTTCGGCGAAGGCGCGTTCCAAGGCGGACAATTTCATGCTCTCGGCGAAGGAGAGCAGAACGAAGCCACGACCAAAAAGGTCGAGCGTGGATGTGTTGGCGTCCCACCAGGCGTGTGCGGCCCGGTAGCCGGGCTCACTGCCCGGTCGCCAGTGGGCGTCCGGCCTGCCTGGACGCGGCGGACCCAGCGGGTCCGCGATTATGGTCGAGGATCGGTATGACAGCCCGAAGTGGATCTCCGGTGCGTCGAACTCGCGATGCGCTCCGCCCTGCACCAGCTTGCTGGCCATCTCTGCACGAGCCGATTCACCAATGGGACCATCGGCGTGGATCTCGGGCGGAACCTGTCGACGCATGGTGCGTTCCAGGTTGAGATTCGCCTCGTGCAGGCTCTCCAGCGCGATCGGCCTACGCTCGTTCTCGTACGTGTCCAGTAGCTGGCTCCCGGCCCAGCCATTCAGTGCGGCAGCGAGCTTCCAGCCCAGGTCGGCGACATCGCCGAACCCGGTGTTGAGGCCGAATCCACCGGAGGGTGAGAGCGTGTGGGCGGCGTCGCCGGCGAGGAATACCCTCCCCGCTCGATAGCGATCGGCCACCCGATGGGTGAGATGCCACTCGCTGTCACTGAGCAACTGCACCGGAGTCTCGAAAGCGATGGCATCATTGATCAATGATTTGCTATCGACCTGAGCCCCGCCGTCGACACCAACAACCAGGTTGTAGAGATCACTGCCGTTCAGCGAACGCATGGGGAAGCGCAATCGGGAGGACAGCATGAGGAAGTAGACCAGGGCGACCCGGTCGCCGAGTTGCCGCTTGAGGTCAGGGGCTCGGAAGAGAATATTCCGAAACACCTGGGTCTTGTGGCGAGGCCGAGCGTCGATGCCGGACGCCTGCCGGATGGGAGAGGCGGCACCGTCACAGGCAACCAGGAACTGCGCCCGAACAGTGCTGGTGCGGCCGGAAACACCCTCGATGAGGGTCGCCTCGACGTGGTCGTCCGCCTGGCGTACGCGGTCCACGGTTGTCCTCAGTCGCAACGGACCGTTCGGGTGCACTCCGACGGCGCGTTGCAACAGTGGGTTCAGCCAGTGCGCCGGACAGATCTGGTCCGGCTCAGGGGTGTGCACGAAAGGTCCACGGCTCGCCGTCGTGCCCCGCCTATACCGATGCACCTCGTGACCACCGACTTTGGTGACCCAGGCGATATCCAGTGGATGATCGGCTGGCCAGCCTGCACCACGGATGGCAGCTGCGAGTCCCCAACGGCGGAACAGCTCCATCGAGCGCGGGCCGATCGTACTCACCTTGGGGTGCCGGACTTCACCGTCACCCGACTCGACCACCATGCAGGCGATTCCGCGGTATCTCAGGTCCAGAGCCAACGCCATTCCGACCGGCCCTCCGCCCACGATCAGCACGTCGGTCCACTCGCTGGAGTCAGACATATTGTCCCGCTTTCCTCATGCCGAAAATCGGATAGCCCTTCCGGTGCCGGGGGACATTGGATGCCGCCCCCCGGCACCGAATTTGCGCTAGGGGCGCTCCGCCGTTGCCAGAAGGCAGCCGAAGTCGTCCACACCCTCCAGGTCGGACGGCTTGAAGGCGTCATCGGAGAACTCGAAGTTGCCTTCGTTCAGCGCAGCGGGGCGTTCGTCCAGTACGGGCAACTTCGCCAACTCCTCCGCCAGGCGAAGGGTGGTCTGTTCGGTGACGTCGAGGAGTTCGCGCATCCGCAGACCGGAACGGTGGAGCATGGCAGCATAGTCGTCGATGTCCGCCGTGGTCGACATCAGGTCGTTGCAGAACTTGTCAATTCCCTGATGCCGGACCTCCTTACGCGGGAAGCGCTCGAACACATCGGTCAGGACGAGCCGGCCACCCGGGACAAGCACCCGGCACACCTCGGCGAGCACCTGCTGCCGGTCCGGCATGTGGCACATCGACTCGAGAGCCATCACGGCATCGAACGACTGGTCCGGGAATGGGAGTCGCATCGCGTCCCCGTGCTGGAACACGGCGCGGTCGGCGACCCCCGCCTCGGCAGCCAGGCGGTTGGCGCTCTTCACCTGCTCCTTACTGATGCTGATGCCGGTGACCCGTGCGCCGGTCCGCGCCACCAGTCGTAGCGCCGGTCCACCGACTCCGCAACCCAGATCGAGAACATGATCCGAAGCGCTGACCCGCAGGCGCTCAATAAACACATCGGTCAGCCGGTCCATCGCCTCGTTGACCGAAGCACCCGACTCCGGTGAATCCCAGAATCCGATGTGTACGTTGGGGTTGAACGTTCCGTCACTCATGGCGCTCAGGGTGAGACGGTCGTAGAGTTCACCGACCGCCTGCGGCACAGGCTGGGACGAGATTGCGGTCATTAGCAGAACCTTTCTCCTGGGTTGACAAGTATCAGCCGGCTCGGTCCGTGGAAGACCATGTCGTCGGCGTAGTCGACGTACTGGGCTGGGTAGCCCAGGGTGGGCAGACCGTTCAGTAGCGTCTGGAGCCCGATCTCGAGCTCGGCGCGGGCTAACGTCGCGCCGAGGCAGTAGTGGATGCCCAGGCCGAACCCGAGATGCCGGTCGGCGGGACGACGCACGTCCAGGGCATCAGGCAGCGGAAAGCGTGCCGGATCCCGATTGGCCGAGCCCAGCAACGCCACCACTCGGCTACCACGAGGTACGTCCCAACCGCCAAGGGTGGTGTCCTGGTGCGTCCACCGGGTCACCGCCTGCACGGGCGGGTCATAGCGCAGGAACTCCTCGATCGAATCAGCCGTCAGGCGGTCAGCGCCACGCAGCTCCTCGAGTACCGCTGGATGCGCCTGAAGCGCAAGCACCGCCTTCGCCAACGAGTTGGTGGTGGTCTCGTGTCCGGCGGTCAGTAGGTGAACAGCGGTCCCCACGACTGCGTCCAGACTTACTGGTGCTCCGCGTAGCTGCGCGTTGGCGAGGATCGTCAGCAGATCATCACCGGTGCTGCCGCGCCGTAGGCACACCTGCTCCCGAAAGTACTCGGTGAACTCCTGCGCCGCCGCTTCGGCCCGTGCGTAGCCGTCTGTATCCCGACGTGCCCGGGAGGAGCTGGCCTCCTGTAGCGCTATCGCGTTCGTACGCAGCCACCCGTGACGCTCCGCCGGAATCCCGAGCAGCTCGGCGATGACAAGGATCGGTAGCGGCGCGGCGAATCCCTCGACGAGGTCCGTCTCCACCTGCTGGCCCAGTCGGGACAGGAGCTCCTGTGCGATCCGCGCGATGCGGGGCCGCAAGCCGGTGACGATCCGGGGAGAGAAGCTTCGGTTCAGTAGCGAACGTAGTTCGGTGTGCCGTGGCGGGTCCATGAACACCAGCCAGTTCTCGACGACAGCCCGGAGGGCCTTCTGGTCGGCCGGTACCGGGACAGATGCCGCTGTGGCGTCCAGGGACCTCCCCCTACCGAAGCAACTACTGGACAGCACCTGGGCAACCTCGTCGTAGGAGAACACGTAGAAGGTCTCCGGGGCATCGCCGCCCGCTTCGCCCCGGTGCACCGCAGCGACCTCCCGGTAGCGCCGGTACACCGGGTAGGGATTGACGATGTCCTCCCTGGTCCAGCCGGTCAGGGTGAATCGCGGCAATGTCGTGGACGACATACGCTCTCCCTCCAGAAAGTCGGCCCGGGTTGCTGCTCAGCCACCGCGGGAAGCCCGGTCACCATCACGGCCGGAAGTGGTCGGCCCAGAACGCGCTCATCTCCCCCACCCGCCTCGGCACCAGGGAAGATGTGCGGCACTCGGCCGCGAGGTCATCGAGACGCCGGGCGATGCCGCGTCGGGCCACCTCTGGGCGGGGCACCGGTGCGGGGTGTTCTGTCAATTCGAACGAGGGTCCGGCAGTCCTACCGCGCCGCCCCGAGGGCAGCGTCACCAGTAGCTCAGCGAGGGGGCGCATCAGGCCCGTCATCATGTCGATCGCCGCGTTCATCAGGTCGGACCGCCGCAGGCTCCCGTCCGGACGTTCACCGAAGTGTTGCGCCATGAGCTGCAACGCCATGTAATACGCGCGATTGAACAGTGCCATAACCGTTCGGGCATCCGGGTCAGTGACCGTCTCCATGGCCCGTTCACCACGCCGAAGGGTCGGATTCCGCAGCACGGGGTAGGCCGGGTGCCACAGATCGCCCCCCGGGGTGACCGTGCCACGGAGGAGTTCGCCGATTCGCAGGAATGAGGTGTAGTGCGACTCCTCGTCAGGGCCGGCGGTGAGCACTCCACCCTCGCCCTGCTCGGTGATGATATCGATGGCGAACAGCGCACTCGACAGGTTGTCGACCTCAAGCTGGTAGTCGGGGTAGCGGCGGTTGACCGATTCCCGCAGGAAGAGATGATGTTCCCCGCCACCCCGACCCTGGTCGACCAGAAAGAGGTCGGGTATGTCCTGTAGACCCTCCCGGATGGCGGAATAGAGGTCACTCAGCGAGGCGTAGGTGTGGCCACCCTCCTGGGCCGCCGCGCCATCAGCTCGTAGCACGTCGGGTACCTGATTCTCGGGCCGTTCGATCAAGGTGAAGCGCTCGACACTACCGATTCCGAGGCCTTCGAGGGAAAAATCCAGCGGTACGGGAAGCTCGCTGTTGATCGTGGCGAAGTCGATCCGCGGCACGTGGAATGGCTCGCCCACCGCCAGGAGGATGTTGTTGACCAACAGGAAGTGGATCATTTCCTCGCGGGCGATGTTCAGCAGCATGTTACGGACACCCTCGTCCAGGGTTTCCCCACCGTCGCCGCAGGCCAGCAGTAACTGCTCGGATGTCCACACACCTCGCCGTACGTACTCCCGCCCAACACCGTAGGTGGGCACGGAATAGGCTGCGTAGAGGTACTGGAGCATGACGGCTAATTCGACCGCCGCCGCCTCACGCAGCACGTGCACAAGTTGATCACGGCTGGCTATCCGGTGGCTACGGCGACTCGTCGCCGGTGCGGTCAGGAGGACCGTATCCGGCACCTGCTGCGCGCGTAGATATTTCAGCAGGAGCTGGGCCTTCGGCTCAGACAAATCCCGCGTTGGCGGCATGTAGTAGGTCTTCGCCTTGTTCCGGGGGTCGCACATCTGCCAGATCAGCTTGGCGTACGTCTCCACCTTGCACTGGTCCGCCAGGCTGAAGACCTCTGCTTTCATGAAGGAGAACAGGTGCTCGTAGAAGGCGAAGACCTCCCGGTAGACCAGCTCGAACGTCACGTCCTTCTGCTCGAGGCCGGCCAGCCGCCAGTCGTCGGGTAGGACACGTATCGACAGGTAGCCGGCCCCGGGCCAATAGCCGAGGGTGTCGTCGTGGTCGTAGGCCAGCGACGCGGAGCCGGGAGCGTCCACATCGCAGGGCAGGTCGTCGGCGTCGGTGGAGAGCAGCACCAAGGCCGTACCGGCCGTCGCGCCCCGCATCGTGAACCACCCATACCCCTCCTGGTCAGTACCGAGAACGCAGGCGCTCGACCAGCTCCCGGGCTGGTTGCCCCGTCCCGAACGCAGCCGGACCACGTCGATGTCGGAACAGCGGGCCTTGGGGGAACAGGCTGCCGGACTACCGGGCAGAGCCCGGGGGTTGAAAAACTGCCGCACCCAGATCTCGTGGACGGCGCTCGGCCGGCCCCGTACGAAGGCCCGCACGGGAACTTCGATGTCGTGGTTCGCGTCCTCGGCGTCTCGTGGGTGCTCAAGGATGCGGGCCGACTCGTCGACCTGGACGTTGACCTCTCGTTCCCGCAGCTGTCGCCGCGCGGCGCCCGGTTCCCTGGTGACCAGGCTCAAGGGCTCCTCGGCCACGGCCTCGGCGGATGTCTCGACAGGCACGGTCACCAGGCCACAGGCGAGGAGGTACTCCTGGCCGAGATACGCCTCCCGGGGCAGGCGGGCTACCAGCCGATCACTGTCGGCGGTACGCAACTCGAGATCCCCGAGATCTACCGGTCCATTCCTGTCAACGGGCACCGCCGTGATCATGTTGAGGACGGCGTGGGTGTCGGTCAGCTCGACTGACAGGTTGTGCAGCCGGCCGTTGGTGCGGCACGGACCCCGGCTGTCCGGGACGAGCAGGCGGCCCGCCGGGTAGCTGCGCAGTTCGTGCGGGTACCAGGGGGCTATCGTCCCGGACAGCTGCCACCGGCTCGGCTGGTCGGGCGTGGTCGGGACGGACATGTGGCTGAGCGAGAACTGCACCACCAGGCCGCTCGCATCGGTGTCTCTGAGTAGCCGCACGGCCGGGAAGGCTGCTGCCGCGTCGAGCCAGGTCAGTTCGTCCTTCGTGACGACGAACTGGTGCACGACGGACCGACGCAGCTCCTTGGCCTGCCAGTGGTCGTCGATGTCGATAAGGTGATCCGCGTTGTGCCACCTCGGCGGCACGAAGCCGTGGACGGATCCGGTGGCGAGGTAGCCGCGGTCATGGGATCGCCCGTCGCGCCCGAAGCCAAACTGCCCCACCATCAGCGTCGTGGTCCGGTCAGAGGCCGGGTCAACATCGAAAACACGGGCCCGGTTGACCGTCGTGCCAAGGTATTCGTTGTAGTGCCCCCACATGTCAACGGTGCGCCCGACCACCGGGTCCGCAGTATTGATCTCGCTGGTGCGAACCTCGACGCTGACGATCCGCGCGTCCACCGAAAAGTGTCCGTTGCCGGCGAAGTCCCTACCCTTGGCCGCACTGAAGGGTCCGTCGGCGCAGGGGCGGCCGGTGCGGTCAAAGCGTGGCCCCACCTGGTCGAGATAGTCGTGGTATGCGTGCGCCGGACGCGCTACGGCAAACGCCCGACCGTCCTCGGTGAGCGCGGTGTTCGTGGCAAGGTCCACCAGGCCGCTCCGTGGACCGGTGGGCAGGTGTGTCGTCGCCGCTCCCCGAAAGTGCAGCCGGGGCAGATCGAAAACACTCATGCCGATTTTCCCCACTGGCTCGACCTGGTGGTGGCGAACTCACGGTCGGCGCGGAGCTCGTGCCATTCGATCTCGTGGGCGGCATCGATGGCCGACTCGATCGCACCCTCGATCCAGGCGGGCTTCGACGAACAGTGTTCACCTGCGAAGAAGAGGCGTTTCTGCGGCCGCGCCGCCTCTCGTCGCTCCGCCTCGCGGAGCGCGGTCTCCTGCCCCCATCGTACGGTGGCTGCCCCGAGTGACCATCGGTGCCGGCCCCAGGCCCGACTTGCCACGTTGAGGATCATGCCGGGTTCACGCAGCTCAGGATGCATGTCACTCAGTTCCCTGATGATCAGCGCGTTACGTTCCGCCTCGCTCAGGCGACCGAGTGCGTCGGCGTCAGGCCCGATGCTGTAGCTGGCGAGCAGCACGGCCCCGAGTGCCGGATCACCATCAGCAGGCGGATAGTAGGTCTGCCGTACGTGCCGACCGGTGAAGGAGGCACCACCGCTGATTCCGTCCTTCTTCCAAAACGCTTCGCGGCAGTGGAGGGCGACTTTCGTGGCCGGCCAATACTTCGTCTGATGGACAATGTCGAGTTTCTCGTCGTCGAATCCGACCAGCCGAACTCCCCGGAGCACCGTAAACGGAATGGTGCAGACCACATAGTCACAGCTCGTCGTGACGATCTTCGCACCCTGCCGAACATGGAGCACCACCGTGTCGTCGTGGACCTCGATCTTCACCACCTCGTGGCCCGTCGAGATCGGTCCACGGATCTGGGCCGCGAGCCGCTGGGGCAACATGTCCATTCCCGACCGCAGCCGGATGATGCTGGAGCCGGTCTCGTCGAGTACGTCGTCGAGGAAGCGTTCGAGATGCGGCGGGCAGAGGGAGCGGACCATCGGATGGTCAGCGTAGAAGGAGTGCAGATCAATTCGGTTTCCCGAGCTACCACACCGGTACGGCGTCAGGTCGATGTCATCGATGAGGTCGAGTAGTTCCACACCGATCTCGTTCTGCAGGCCGTCGTAGAACTGACGGGGCGCCACAGCCCGGATGGTGGCGTCGAGCCAGGCGCCAAAGAGCAGGGTGTCCTCCCGGTAGCGCCGGTTCGGAAGCCCCGCAACAAACTCTTTAACCAGCGTTTCGTGCGCCTCGCCGACGCGGACGTAGCCCGTCGCGGTTGGCAGATAGGCAGCGTCGTCAGAGAAGAGCGTCTGAAACCGGTGAACCTGATCCTGCAGACCGAGCTCGGCGATGTAGTGCCTGGTCAGCCTGTGCCCTGCGGGGATCCGCATCGCCCCTAGTTCGGCGAAAGGACCGGGTCGGCCACCGACGGTGAACCGGTGTGTGTCGATTCGGCCGCCGACGCGGCGGCTCGCTTCGATAATATCGACCTTGTGGCCGAGGCGCTCAAGTTCATAGGCCGTCACCAGCCCGGCGATTCCTGCGCCTATTACGGTGACCCGCTTCTGCCCATTAATGGCGAGTCCCGGCCCGCCGCTGTTTCGCAAGGCTGCCATCACAGGTGTCCTCCCAACACGATGCGCACAGCACAGGAATGTGCTCGAAGGGCGATGACGAAATCGACCTGTCGACAATCATTCCACCAGGGCACCGTCCGCACATCACGTGATGGGCACGACCACAAGTGGGTTTGCCCGGCGAACCGGTGCGTCCCACACCGCCGCAGCGTGCTGCCATCCTACGTGGACGCGTGGGATTCACCCCGAGGTGATGCTCACGACCCGGCATTCGGTGACACTGGCGAACGGTGAAGCGAGGCCCGACGGAGGCGATGTTGATGCGAGTATTGATCGCTACCACGCCGGCACCCGGACATGTCGTCAGCATGGTGGATGTCGCGAGTGAGCTGACTCGACGTGGACATGAGGTGCGGTGGTACACCGGCCGCGCCTTCCAGAACCAGGTCGAGCAGGCAGGGGCGCGATTCGAGCCCATGAGTGACGCACTCGACTTCGGCGGCAGGAGTCGAGAGGAGGCGTTTCCACACCACGCTGGCCTGACCGGACTCGCCAGCTTCAAGATCGGCGTACGCGACATCTTCTACCACACCGCACCCGGCCAGCTCACCGATCTGCTCCGCGTACTCGAACGCTTTCCCGCCGACTGTATCCTCGCCGACGACATGTGCTATGGCGCATGCTTCGCAAGCGAACGGACCGGTCTGCCGTTGGCCTGGCTGAGCAACTCGATCTACATCCTGGGCAGTCGGGACACCGCACCACTCGGGTTGGGGCTGCCACCGAACTCCTCCCCCCTCGGACGAGCCCGGAACGCCCTGCTGCGGTTCGTCGGCGATCACCTGTCCATGCGGGACCTACGCGGGGAGGCCGATCGGGTACGAGACTCGGTGAATCTGCCACGGTTGGGGACCCGAGCCATGGAGAACATCGCACGTCCCCCACACCTGTATCTGGTGACGACCGTGCCGTCCTTTGAGTTCTCCCGCACCGACCTCCTACCAGGAACGCACTTCATCGGCGGCCTCTTCGGGGTGCCCCCGGAGAGGTTCGACCCGCCCGTCTGGTGGCACGAGCTGGATGCCGGCAAGCCGGTGGTGCTCATCACCCAGGGCACCACCGCCAACGATGTCGACCGGTTGCTTGTTCCCGCAGTCCGGGCGCTGGCAGGTGAGGACTTCCTGGTGGTGGTGACCACGGGGAGCGATCTGGACGTCGAGCTGCTACAGCCGCTACCCGGCAACGTCCGGCTGGAGCGGTTCGTCTCCTACCACCACCTACTGCCACATGTGGACGTGATGCTGACAAACGGGGGCTACAACGGCGTCAACGCTGCCCTCGCCCACGGTGTGCCCCTGGTCGCCGCCCCGGCGACCGAGGAGAATCCCGACGTCGCGGCCCGGATCACATGGTCCGGAGCGGGTGTCGTTGTTCCCCGCCGTGCGGTGTCCGAAGACGCCTTGCGTAATGCCGTGGTCACCGTACTGCACGACGGGCGCTACCGGCAGCGGGCACGCGCGCTGTCCCGCGAACACCAACGCTACGACGCACCGCAACGAGCGGCTGAGCTGATCGAGGACATGGCTGAATCACAGGGTCGAGTCCCTACCGGAGGTCCCACACCATGAGTGCTACCACGAACGCCGAATTACACGAAGCTCCCGAGACGGCCATGCCGGTCGACCCAGGGCTGTTTGACTGCATGCCGGATTTGATCGCGGCCGCCCGGATAGCACCGGTGGTGCGCATTCCCTACCTCGGGCGGCATGCCTGGGTCGTCTGCGACCGCGAGCTGGTCAAGCAGGCTCTCACCCATCCCAAGATGGGGAAGGACATCACCCTTGTCCCAGAGTGGATGCGTCAGCCGGGACTGATGGTGACAGCCCAGCCGCCGCCAGAGTACGCGCGGGCGATGATCATGAGCGACGGTGAGAACCACGCGCGGATCCGGCGGATCCACGCCCCGGTACTCAGCCCTCGTAACACCGAGCGATGGGGCGAGCAGGTAGCCGACAAGGTCGAGGGATTCCTTGACGAACTCAGCCAAGCGGCTGCTGGAAGCAGCGCCGAGGTCGACGTGGTTACCAACTACACCCACAAGATCCCGCTGGCGTTCATCTCCGAGATGCTCGGTCTCCCCCCAGTGGCAGAGCACCGGCTGCGCAGCATCACCGACATCATGCTCTACTCCTCTGACTACGCCGCCCGCCGGGAGGCGATCGGAGGTCTGTTCGGGGCCGTCGAGGAGTGGGTACGCAACCCGGCTGGGCTACGCGACGGGGTGATAACCGGGCTGCTGGCCGGCTCCGACGGACCAGGTGCCGCCGTCACCGAGGGTGAGGTTATCGTCTGGACCCTGGGAATGATCATTACTGGCTACGAAACCACGGGGAGCCTGATCTCCACTTCGCTGTACGAGGCCCTACGCCGGCCACCGCACGAGCGACCGCGAACTGATGAGGACATCACCGCGTGGATCGAGGAGACCCTGCGGGTGCACCCCCCATTCCCGCACCCGACCTGGCGCTTTCCCCTGGAGGATATTGAACTTGGCGGCTACCTCATTCCCAAGGGCGCCCCAGTGCAGGTCAGCATCGCGGCGGCAAACCGGCAACCGGGCGAGGGTGCCGACAGCTTCGACGCGGAGCGACGGGGGCACGGGCATCTGTCCTTCGGCCTCGGCATGCACTACTGCATCGGCGCCCCGCTGGTCCGGCTCGAGGCGAAAATCGCAGTGCGCGGGTTCCTACGACGGTTCCCACAGGCCCGGCTCAGCGCCGACACCGCCGTCCAATGGGAGTCAGAGTGGATGATCCGTCGAATGAGCTTCCTGCCCGCTGTGCTCTCCTGAGTTTGGTGCACACGAACACGCCGCGTTGACACAGATCCGTAAGCCCGACAGAACGAGTTGGCCCTGCGGTTGGTGCCGCGACGTGGTCACGGTGGGCAGGGCGGCCTGTTCAGGCCGGTGCTGGCGGAGTTCGGTGCGGCTGGCTTCGGGGAGGTCGCGCAGCGGCGGCGAGTCGTGCCGGTTGGCGGTGGCACCGGGGGACGGTCGTTGATGCGACCGTCCCCCGATCTGCGCACCCAGTCCCCACCGCACTCAGGCGTACCCTGGGCCCGTCAGCACAACCGACCATCCACCGCCGAAACAGACCCTAGGCGATGATGCTGCGGGGCTGTGACATGCGGGACGCATCAGTTCGGATCAGTGCGGAGCGGGATCGGATACCGAGCTTCCGGTAAATCTGCCGCAGATGGAAACCAACGGTGTGCGGTGAGATGAACAAACGGTCGGCTGCCTGCTGGTTAGTAAGACCACCGGCCACTAGTTCGGCTACTTTTCGTTCGGTCTCGGTGAAACTTTCCCAGCCGGACTCTGGACGCTTCGCATGCTTCCAGTGCCGACGCCACACGCCGAGTCCGCGTAGCTGGGCGCGTACGCGGGCGGCCTCTCGCTCCGCACCGAACCGGGCGTAGGCGTTCATGGCGCGGTCGAGTTCGACGACGGCAGACTCATGGTTCTCCTGAAAGAGAAAGAGCCGGGCACGATCCTCGGCCGTTGCGGCCTGGGCCCAGGGGTTTCGGTGTAGTCGACCGGCCTCGGCGAGGGCGTCGGTATCCGCCTCAGCGAGCCCTCGGGCGTGTGTGGCCGCGGCGAGGAGCGCGGGGGTGTCTGGATTGAGCTTGCTGAGGTGATCGATCGTGTCGACGACTGCTCCTGCGGTATGGGGCTGGTCTGCCGTCAGTGCGCAACGTACCCACCAGGCGGCGACTGCCGGATCCTCCAGAATGATCTCCTGAGCTGTGATGGGCTGTGCCCCAGTCTCGGTCAACACTTCCAGTGCCGCTGCGGGACCGTCGTTCACCTCGGCCAGTTGCGCCTGCAGGAGGAGATACTCGGCCTGCCACGGGCTGGAGGAATGCTGTGGACCCTCCCCTTCCAGCGCCTTGAGATGGGTTGCGGCCAGGGCTGGACTTCCACGACGTAGGGCTACGTGGGCCAGGACCAGCAACGCCTGCGGTGCGAATATCGGCATGTACGCGCCGTCCTGCCGCAAGGCGACTCGGGCAACTCTTTCGGCTTCGTCCAGCTGTCCCTGGGCGAGGTGAAGGGGGGCGCGAAGCGCGGCCTGCACCGCGGTGGCCGGGGTGTTCGCCGTCGAAGCGGCCGTTCGGGCGAATCCTCGAACGACCTCCTCCGCCTCGCCATACTCATCGATCCGGATAAGCGCGAAGGCGAGGAACCAGCACGGGTCGAGGACCTGGACGGTGTCGCCGACATAGTCAAGCGCCACAGCCTCCCGCAGGATCCCCACCGCTTCCACCACATGACCATCTCGCCACTGATCCAGGGCGCGGACCGTCATGGCGCTGACCCTGACCGCCAGGTCCCGTCGGTTGGGTCTGCTGAGGATCATGCGTGCCTGCTCGACCGCCGTACCGTCACCGATCAGATAGGAAGCGGCGAGATGGGTGACGGTCGCTTCGGCTCGCGGAAGTCCCCCCGTCTGCCGGGCCAACACGTCGTCGGTGGCTCGGCGGGCGGCCGGCACGTCGCCTCGCAGCAGCAATGCGGTCGACATCGATGCCTGCAGGGCAGCGATGTCGCGGGCCGGCGGCACCGACGCGGGCGCCCTACTCACGGCCAGGTCAATCTCGTCCCTGGCCAGGGTGACCGCCTCGTCCAACCGCCCCGACTTGGTGAGCGCCTTCGCCGCCGTGTTGGCCAGGCGCACGCGCTGGTCTTGTCCCGGATTCAGCAGGTCCATCCCACGAATCGCCAGGGAGGCTGCGGTTGTGGGATCGGTGGCGACGAGACGTCGAGCTCCTTCCACGATGATCTCGATATCCCTGACGTTGCCGGGTTGCGCTATGTGCGCCAGTTGCAGGGCGGCACGTTCGGCCCCGTCCGGGCGCTGCAGCAGCACTTCCGCTGCCTGCCGATGCAACAACACGCGTACCGGCGGCGGCACCGAGTCAAGGAGCACCCGCCAGATGGAGTCAGTGCGAAAGGCAAGCTTCTGCCCACAACTGACCAGCATCCTGCGTTCCACGGCCTCGTGCACCGTCGTCAGGAGACCAGCCGGTGATTCGTCGAGCATGGCCGACAGCTCCTCCGGTGCGAACGGAGACCCGAGTACGGCCGCCAGCCGAAGGGAATTGACAGTCGGCTCGGAGAGCTGCTGGAGATTCTCTTCGATCATGGCGGACAGCCGCTTCGGCACTGGCGCGGGCACCTGAACAGCGTGGACCTCGCGGGGACCGCTCAACGCACCTGGAGTCAGCCCCAAGGTGCCCTCAACCGTACAGATGACGCCGTCCTCCATGAGCCCACGGATCAGTTCGATTACCGCGGAGGGCGTGTCGTTGAGGCTTTCCACCAGGGCGAGCAGCGTGGGGTCGGGGACGGATCCGGTGTGGTCGGCGACCAGTTGCTCCAGTGCTCTGGTCGAGAGCGGACTCAACCCTCGGATCAGCTCCACCGCCACTCTGCCCCGTAGTCTGCTCAAACACATCAACGCCTGGCCGGAAGGGACGGAGCTGGCCAACGAGGTGAAGGTCAGTAGCCAAAGGGTCGGTCGGCCCTTGAGCGCCAGGATCTGATCACACAGCGCCGTTAGCGAGGCAGGGTCAGCCAGGTGCAGGTCGTCGAGGGTAACCACCGTGGGAACGTCCTTCGCGACCTGCCCCAGTCGCGTTGCGGTCGCCTCGACCAGGGAGGTCACCCGGGTACCGTAACGACGGTCCGGGTCGCTGCCAGCCACCTGGAAGTGCGTAGCGGCGGGAAGTCGCACCACGTCAGGTGCCGCTTCAGGACCAGGCATGGCACCACTGACGACGGTGAAACCCATGCCGTCGGCGAGCTCGACCGCCTCGGCCAACAACCGGGTCTTGCCGCCGCCGGGCGCTGCCTGCACGATAAGCACCCGGCACCGCCCGCCGGTCACCACCCGGCGCAGATCGGTACTGATCTGCTCCAGGTGCTCCTCCCAGCCACGCACCTTCCGCGACGGGTGGGCGTGAAATCGCACCGACGGCATTGACTTACCCAAGAGATCCTCCCCACGGCTCGCGCAGTCTCCTCGCCTGACGACGCCAATACTGGCGTCAGTCACCGAGTACCCGACCTACTCACCTGCGCGTAGATGACAAACCAGTCCCCCGTACGCGGCCAGCGGCCGCTGCTGCAAGGCGACGTTTCGCACGACTCGGCACGCCAACGGCGGCCGGGTCGCGCTGCTCTCGGAAAGGGTGGCGCCCGGAGCCGGGCTGACACCCGGGCACTGTGTTGGATAGTTGTTCGATCAAAATTTGTGGACATCATGCCGATCATGGGGATACGCACCTAATACCAGAACCGACTGGGGATGACAAGTACCTCAAATCTCGAATGGGGCATTGAAGAGTGATTCTTCCCCACCAACGGCATAGCCGCCACCACCCCACGGGAACTATTGGAGCCAATACCCGACAGGATCAACCCAAGATCCACTGTATTTCTCACTGGCTGTAACTACACCCTCCGCCACGCTCCCGCCAGGCCAGGGATCTGGCCACGACAGGCGGTAGTACGCACTTGCACAGGGTTGCGCAGCGCGAGCACCTAAACAAAGGCGGTGCAGTGTGATTAACGGCATTCCCATTGACCCTCGTCACAACGTTACTGAGCGCCGCCACCGCGGGTTCGATGCGACCCCGCTTCCTTCAGCCCGCTATCAAGGCAATAATCCGATTTACACCAGAAGTTTTGGGGCGACAACAGCACGTGGCCTACCCGTCCGGCACGGCGTGACTCGGCGCGAGTCAACCACACCATAGGGCTGAACACGCCCGAATAGACAGCAACACCGAGCCCCGGGCATGGCCAAAATAAGTGACCACAGCCAAGTCACCTCCCTGGAAACGCCACTATTCCAGCCGCCGAAGCGTTGGAATCTAATAGCAACGGCAACCTCAGTCCACGTATCGGCCCATTACTTCCGCAGCAGGGGACCGGACTGGGCCCCGGAGACCGAACATCGAGGACGGGCATCGGCCTGTTGCCAGGCGAGGAGCTCGGCGGAAAACGTGGACGATTTGGCCTCAGTCGGCCGGTAGGGCCCGGCCTCGGGCAGGGAGCTGCCCTCTGCCCGCGGAGCTTTCGACCTTCCCCAGCTCGTGGATTGAGCTGCTCTCCCGGGCGCCCCGGCTGGCACCCACCGTGATTTCGCCCCAGCCCCAGCAAGGGTATCGATGGTTATCAAAAAATGGACCACTTGACCAGGACCTGGTCGGACGGGCCAGGTGTCACTTGGCGTTAAAGTAACTCGCCTCCGGGTGGTGCACGACAATTGCATCGGTAGCCTGTTCCGGAACGAGCTGGAACTCCTCCGACAGCTGCACGCCGATCCGTTCCGCCCCCAGCAGGTCCACGAGCTTCGCCCGATCCTCCAGGTCAGGGCAGGCCGGGTAGCCGAAGGCATACCGGCAGCCCCGGTAGTCGTTGCGCAGCAGCCCGGCCAGGTCAGCCGGGTCGGCGGTGGCTACCGTACGGTCGTCGGACAGCCTCAGCTCGGCCCGGACCCGCTGGTGCCAGTACTCGGCGAGGGCCTCGGTGAGCTGCACCGACAGCCCGTGGACCTCCAGATAGTCGCGGTACTCGTTCCGGGCGAACAGCTTCGCCGTATATTCACTGATCGGTTGACCAACCGTGACCAGCTGTAGCGCCACCACGTCAAGCTCACCGCCGCGAGGACGGAAGAAGTCGGCCAAGCAGAGCCGTCGCTCCTGGCGCTGCCGGGGGAAGGTGAACCGGGCCCGCTCAGCATGCCCGTTCTCATCGAGCACCACCAGGTCGTTGCCGTCGGAGTAGGCCGGGAAGTAGCCGTACACCACAGCCGCCTCAAGCACCTGGTCGGCGATGAGCCGGTCCAGCCAGTAGCGCAGCCGCGGCCGCCCCTCGGTCTCCACCAACTCCTCGTAGGTGGGGCCCTTGCCGCCACGGGTGCCGCGCAGTCCCCACTGCCCGAGGAAGGTCGCCCGTTCGTCGAGCAGGGCCGCGTAGTCGGCGAGGGGCAGCCCCTTGACCACCCGGGTGCCGAAGAACGGTGGGGTGGGCACCTCCACATCGGTGGCCACGTCGGAGCGGACGGAGGCATCGTTCAGCTCCGGCAACGACTCGCTGACGATCGCCCGCTGCCGCTCCCGCCGCTCCCGCCGCGCGGCCAGCGCCGCCTCCCGTTCCGGGTCCACCACCTGTGCGCCACCGCGCTTGGCGGCCATCACCCGGTCCATCAGGGAGAGCCCTTCGAAGGCATCCCGGGCGTAGTGCACCTGGCCGGGGAACATCGATCGCAGGTCGTCCTCGACATACGCGCGGGTCAGCGCCGCGCCCCCCAGCAGGACCGGCCAGCGCTCCGCAACGCCCCGCGTGGCCATCTCGACCAGATTCTCCTTCATGATGACGGTGCTCTTCACCAACAGCCCCGACATGCCGATCGCGTCCGCGCGGTTTTGCTCGGCGGCGTCGAGGATGGCGTTGATCGGCTGCTTGATCCCGATGTTCACCACCTCATAGCCGTTGTTCGACAGGATGATGTCGACCAGGTTCTTGCCGATGTCGTGGACGTCGCCCTTCACGGTGGCGAGCACGATCCGTCCCTTACCACCGTCGTCTGCCTTCTCCAGGTGCGGCTCCAGGTACGCCACCGCGGACTTCATCACCTCGGCGGACTGGAGTACGAACGGCAGCTGCATCTGGCCGGAACCGAACAGCTCGCCGACCACCTTCATCCCATCCAGCAGAATGTCGTTGATAACCGCCATCGCCGCCAACCCGCTGGCGAGGGCCGCATCCAGATCGGCCTCGAGACCGTTGCGCTCGCCGTCAATGATCCGGCGCTTGAGCCGCTCCCTAAGCGGCAGCGCGGCCAGTTCCTCAGCTCGACTGGCCCGCGCCGAGGCGGCGTCAACCCCCTCGAAGGCTTCGATGAAGCGCTGGACCGGGTCGTACCCTTCGCGGCGTCGGTCGTAGATCAGATCGAGTGCGATCTCCCGCTGCTCGTCGGGAATCTTCGACATCGGCAGGATCTTGCTGGCATGCACGATCGCCGAGGTCAGCCCGGCCTGGACGCACTCGTGCAGAAACACCGAGTTGAGCACCTGCCGGGCCGCCGGGTTGAGGCCGAACGAGACGTTGGAGATACCGAGGGTGAAGTTGACCCCCGGGTAACGAGCAGCAATTTCTCGGATCGCCTCGATGGTCTCGATCCCGTCCCGCCGGGTCTCCTCCTGCCCGGTGGCGATCGGGAAGGTCAGGGCGTCAATCAGGATGTCCGCACGGGCCATCCCCCAACGGCCGGTCAGATCGTCGATCAGCCGGGTGGCCACCCGTACCTTCCAGTCCTTGGTACGCGCCTGCCCCTCCTCGTCGATGAGCAGCGCCACCACCGCCGCGCCGTGTTCCGTGACCACGGGCATCAGGCGGGCATATCGGGAGTCGGGGCCGTCGCCGTCCTCGAAGTTGACCGAGTTGACCACGCATCGGCCACCGAGCGTCTCCAGCCCCGCCTCGATCACACCCGGCTCGGTCGAGTCCAACATGATCGGCAACGTGGAGGCGGTGGCGAACCGGCTGGCCAGCTCACGCATGTCCTGGGTGCCGTCGCGGCCCACGTAGTCCACGCAGAGGTCCAACAGGTGCGAACCGTCCCGCGCCTGGCCACGGGCGATCTCCACGCAGCCCTGCCAATCCTCGGCGAGCATGGCCTCACGGAACGCCTTGGATCCGTTGGCGTTGGTCCGTTCCCCCACCATCAGCACGCTCGCGTCCTGCGCGAAGGGGACATGGTGGTAGATCGACGAGGCACCGGACTCGGGCCGTGGCTCGCGCAGCAGCGGTCGCCGGCCACGCATCCGTTCGGCCAGCACCCGGATGTGCTCCGGCGTGCTTCCGCAGCATCCGCCGACCAGCGCCACACCGTAGTCGGTGACGAACTGCTCCAGGGCATCGCCCATCTCATCCGGGGTCAGCGGGAAGTACGCGCCGTCGGAGGTGAGGACCGGCAGGCCGGCGTTCGGCATCACCGACACCGGAATCTGGGAGTGCTGCGACAGGTAGCGCAGGTGCTCGCCCATCTCCGCCGGGCCGGTAGAGCAGTTCAGCCCGATCAGGTCGATGCCGAGTGGCTCGATCGCGGTGAGCGCAGCGCCGATCTCGCTGCCCAGCAACATCGTGCCGGTGGTCTCCACCGCCATGTGGCAGATGATCGGGACCGATCGGCCCAGCTCGACCATCGCCCGCTTCGACCCGATCACCGCCGCCTTCACCTGAAGCAGGTCCTGGCAGGTCTCGATGATCAACGCATCCGACCCGCCGGCGATCAGGCCGACGGCGTTCTCCTGGTACGCGTCCCGCAGCGCGGCGTACGTGGCGTGCCCAAGGGTGGGCAGCTTCGTGCCCGGCCCGATCGAGCCCAGGACGAAGCGCGGCTGCTCCGGTGTCGCGTACGCGTCGGCGGCGGTGCGGGCCAGCCGGGCGCCGGCCTCGGACAGCTCCCGGATGCGCCCCTCAATGCCATACTCGGCCAGGTTCGCCAGGTTCGCGCCGAAAGTATTGGTTTCAATGCAGTCTGCGCCCACGGCCAGGTACGCCTCGTGCACGCCACGAACAGCGTCCGCCCGGGTCACGTTGAGGATTTCGTTGCAGCCCTCCAGCCCATCGAAGTCGTCGAGAGTCAGGTCTGCCGCATGCAACATGGTCCCCATCGCCCCGTCAGCGACGAGGATCCGGTCGGTCAGCGCGTCAAGCACAGAGATCACCACAGCTTCAGGTTACTGCGACAATACGGGGTGTGGTCTATCCCCGACCTCCGGTCCCACATGGTGTAACTAGCACATGTCGCCCTTTTACCGCCAGAATAGCCGTTTTGTCGATTGGTAGATCGGCGCGGCCGACGGTCCGGTTCCCGCCCCTGGCACGTAGGCTGACGGACGTGAGGGACTACAGCGACGCCACGATGCATGGCGGCCAGCCAATCGGGCTTTCGCCCGGCACCGCCCCGACGGGCGGGACGAGGTGACCGCGTGACCGAGTTCGACGGACTGCCGGTTCTGCGGTCCCCCGTGGCCATCGCCGCCTTCGAAGGCTGGAACGACGCCGCCGACGCCTCGACGGCCGCCGTCGAGCACCTGGAACAGGTGTGGCAGGCCCGGCCGGTGACCGAGCTGGATCCGGAAGACTTCTACGATTTCCAGGTCAGCCGCCCCACGATCGCGATGTCGGCCGGCGAGACCCGACGGGTGGAGTGGCCCACCACCCGGTTCATGGCCGCCAGCCCGGCCGGTACCGAGCGGGATGTCGTGCTGATCCGTGGTATCGAGCCGAGCATGCGCTGGCGCACCTTCTGCGAGCAGGTGCTGGAGATCTGCCACAGCCTGGAGGTCGAACGGGTGGTGCTGCTCGGCGCGCTCTTGGCCGACGTGCCGTACACCCGACCGCTACCGATCAGCGGGAGCGCCTCCGACAAGGGCGCGGCGCAGCGCTTCCAGCTCACCCCCACCCGCTACGACGGGCCCACCGGCATAGTCGGGGTCCTGCACGATGCCTGCTCGCGGGCCGAGGTGGACGCGGTCTCGTTCTGGGTGCATGTGCCGCACTACGCCAACAACCCACCCTGCCCCAAGGCGACCCTGGCCCTGCTCCACCGGGTTGAGGAGGTGCTGGACCTGCCGGTGCCGATGGCCGACCTCGCCGAGGAGGCCGCCGAGTGGGAGCAGCGGGTCCGGGGCGCCGCAGAGCAGGACGCCGAGCTTGGTGAGTACGTCCGCGAGTTGGAGGAGCGGGTCGGTGACGCCGGCATCACCCCGCTGACCGGGGACGAGATCGCACAGGAGTTTGAGAAGTACCTGCGTCGGCGCGGCGGCTCCGCCGGACCTACCGCCGGCTCCTGGTAACCCGGAGCACGCTGATCCTCATGGCCCGCCACCGGTGACGGTGGCGGGCCACCCCGGCTTTCTGTCCGCGACGACGTGACGCATCACCGCACCCCCTGCTCGTAGGCCTGTGCCGTCCTTCGGTGGCGGTGAGTCGGGTGTGGACACGACACACCCGCTACGGCATCCTAGGAACCTAGTGATGATCGAGGAGGCGGGCATGCAGATCAACCCGGGTGCGGCCGAGTTCCCGCACCGCCAGATCGCCGCGCAGATCAAGGCACAGGTGCGCCGCGGTGACTGGGGCCCCGGCGAGCGGCTACCCTCCATCCCGGCCATCGCCGAGATGTTCGGCGTCGCCAAGCAGACCGTGCAGCGCGCCGTGGACCAGCTACGGGTCGAGGGCATCCTGATCACCAAGCCCGGATCCGGCACATACGTCCGCGGTACCCGACGCCGTCTCCACCGGCTCTCCCGGGGTCGGTACGGCGGTTTCCGTGGTTACCACACCGACCTCGCCGCCCGGTACCGGCAACAGCTCGTCTCCGTCGGGCCCGCCCCCGCACCGCCTGAGGTCGCCGACGCGTTCGGCGTATCCGACGGCACCGAACTGCTCTGTCGCCGGCACCTGGTCCGTACCGAGGACTCCCCGGTAGAGCTGGGCGCCGCCTGGTTCCTACCGACCGACACCGCCGGCACCGCACTGGAACGGGCCGAGGCGTTCGGCCGCCCCCTCTACCAGGAGGCCGAGGAAGCCACCGGCCGGCGATACGTCACCGCGACCGACACGATCAGTGCTCGGCAGCCCAGTCGGGACGAGGCGGAGACACTCCAGATCCGACCCGACACCCCGGTGCTCCACCTGCTGCACGTCGCCTACGACGAGCGCCGTAAGCCCATTGAGGTCGCCCAGGCCACCTGGCCCGGCCCGGTCACCACCCTGACCGAGGCGTACCGGATCCCCGCCCCGGCGACCGATCCGGGTCCGGATCCGGGGCTCGTCCTCGGCTGATCGGGCTCCGACCAGCCCAGCCCGCCCTCTCCCGGTACCCGATCGCGGCCGCCCAGGCGGCGAGCCGCCGAAGCGGCGAAGGGCTACCCGGCGGCCCGAACGCCGACCCGGCCGATCGGACCGCCCAGCCGCTCACAACCGGACGCCGAGCAGGGCGTCCAGGGACCGGGTGAAGAGTGCGGGGGCCGCCGGGTCGTCGCCGGTACCGAGGAGCGCCGCCTCCGCCCAGGAGTCCGCCAACGCAAGCGCCCCCGGGGCGTCGAGGTCATCGGCGAGACGCGTGCGAAGCGTAGCCAGAAGCGCCTCCGCGGACGGCCCGCAGGGAAGCGCGGCGGCCCTGCGCCATCGGCCCAACCGCTCCTGCGCGGTCGCCAACAGCTCGTCGTTCCAGGAGCGGTCGCTGCGGTAGTGCCCGCTCATCAGGGCCAGCCGGACCGCCATCGGGTCCACCTGGTCGGCTCGCAACCGGGAGACGAAGACCAGGTTGCCGCGGGACTTGGACATCTTCTCCCCGTCCAGGCCGATCATGCCGGCATGCACGTAGTGCCCGGCGAACGGGGCCTGCCCGGTCAGCAACTCGGCGTGCGCGGCCGAACACTCATGATGGGGGAAGATCAGATCATTGCCGCCACCCTGCACATCGATCTGCTCCCCGAGCAGATTCAGCGCGATCACGGCGCACTCGATATGCCAGCCGGGGCGGCCCGGACCCAGGTCACCGCCGGGCCACGACGGCTCGTCCGAGCGGGCACCACGCCACAACAGTGGATCAAGCGGGTCGCGTTTACCCGCGCGATCCGGGTCACCACCGCGCTCGGGAAAGATCTCCAGCATCTGCTCCCGGCTCAGGTGTGACTCATACCCGAACCGGGGCGCGGCCGAGATGTCGAAGTAGACATCGCCGGTGCCGTCCTCCAGCCGGTAGGCAGCACCCTCCTTCATCAGGGTCAGGACCCGCTCGGCGATGTCTGGAATCGACTCCACCGCACCGACGTAGTGCTCCGGCGGGATGATCCGCAGCGCCTCCATGTCCTCCCGGAACAGGGCGGTCTCCCGCATCGCCAGGACCTTCCAGTCCTCGCCGTCCCGGGCGGCCCGCTCCAGCAGGGGATCATCGATGTCCGTGACGTTCTGCACGTACGTCACGTCCAGTCCCGCATCCCGCCACACGCGCTGGATCAGGTCGAAGGTGATCATCGTGGCGGCGTGCCCGAGATGGGTGGCGTCATACGGGGTGATGCCGCAGACGTACATTGTGCCGGTGCCGGCCAGCGGGCTGGCGGTGGTGCCTCGCCGGGCCGAGTCAAACAACATCAGCGGCCCGCCCCGGCCCGGTAGCCGTGGCACCTCGTGTTCCGCCCAAGAGTCCATGACCGCCAGCCTAACCAGCCGGCAGTGGACTCCGGGGCACCCGAGAGGTGACTAAGGTGACAGCCGCTCACATGGGTGGCCACGGAATCGCCGGCCACTGCGGCGACGGCAGCGGGAAGCGACCGGCGGCCCGCAGCCGCCCGATCCGGGCCGCAACCTCGGCGATCTCACCGCGGGTGAGGTACTGGGCGAGTTCCTCGCCCAGATCTCCGGTGACCGCGTCGGCGAGCGCCGCGAGCACCTCCACCACCTCCGCCGGCAGCTTGCGGCCCGCCCAGCCCCACAGGACCGTACGCAGCTTCTCCTCCACGTGGAAGCTGACCCCGTGGTCCACGCCGTAGATTCGGCCGTCCGGGCCGACCAGAACATGTCCGCCCTTACGGTCGGCGTTGTTGATGACCACATCGAGCACCGCCAGCCGAGCCAACCGCGGGTCGTCGGCGTGCGCCAAGGCATATGGGGTGCCCTCGTCGTCCCGTGCTGCCGCGACCGCGAACCACTGAGACGGCAGCGCGTCGGCGGGAACAAACCCGACCAGCGGCTCCAACCCGTCCGGCCCGTCGATCCACAGCTGGCAGGAGCCGGGGCCGAGTGGCCCGTCGCGCAGCACCGTCGGCGGCACCAGGTCCCAGCCCGTGGCGGCGGACACGAGATATGCAGCGACCTCACGCCCGGCGAGATTGCCGTCTGGGAAATCCCACAGGGGCCGCTCACCCCGGACCGGCTTGTAGACACAATGCGCGGTCATCCCGTCCAGGGTCAACGCCGCGCGCAACGTCGTGTTCGAGGCGTCAACCAGCCGCCCCTCCAGATCCAGCGCGCCCTCCCGGAGCAGCCGAAGCGACGGATCATCGTCCTGGCGGGGCCACTCCCGGTCCCAGCTGCGGCGCAGGCCGGATGAGGTCACCGGTGGTAGCCGTTGTGGCGTGGGCAGAGGTGACCGACGGGGTCGAGGGGTTGGCCGCAGAGCGGACACGGCGGCCGGCCCGCGTTCACCACCCGCCGGGCCCGTCCGATGAACTCGCGCGTCGCCTCCGGGGTCAACCGCACCCGCAGCCGGTCCAGGTCGTCGTCGGACTCATCCAACTCGACCTCAGCCGCAGCCTCGGGCCCAACCTCGGCCTCGGCCTCGGTCTCGCCGACCGCGATCGCCTCGATCACGACCGTCTCGGTATCCACGTCAAAGGCCAGCCCCAGGGTGCCGACCCGGAACTCCTCATCAACGGGTGTGTCCAGCGGGTCGTTGTCACCACCGACCGGGCCGGTCTCCGGCAGCTTCACCCCAAACCGCCGTTGCGCCTCGGAGAGCAACTCCTCCAGCTTCTCCGCCAGCAGTGAGACCTGCACCTTCTCCAGCGCGACGCTGACCAGCCGGCCACCGCCGCGCGCCTGGAGGAAGAACGTGCGATCCCCCGGCGGCCCGACGGTTCCGGCGACGAACCGCTCCGGCGGCTCGAAGGCGTGCACCTGGTGGGTCATACCTCGACCCTATCCGGCGCACCCGCACAGCGCGCACCCCACCGACCGGAATCGGCGCGGCGCATCCGCGCCACGGCGACCCGCGGCCCCGCCGTGGCCACCCGGGCCGCGTCGCCCCTCGCCAGCGCCGACGCGGGTCCGCGGCGGTCAGGCCCCGGCCCCGGCGCCGCCACCGATCGCGGCGTCCGAGTCGGCGGTGCTCCCCCCACCTTGTTTCGGCGGGGGTGCCACCAGCGCCGTCAGATCGCCGCCGGTGTCGTTGAGCCGCACCAGAAACGGACGCAGCGGGGTGTAGCGGATCGCGGTGACCGAGGCCGGATCCACGACGAGACGCTGGAAGAGGTCCAGGTGCAGGCCGAGTGCGTCCGCCACGATCGCCTTGATCACGTCGCCGTGTGTACAGGCCAACCAGACCGCGTCCGGCCCGTGCTCCGCACTCACCCGAGCGTCCCAGGAACGCACCGCGGCCACCGCCCGGGCCGCCATGCTCGCCATCGCCTCCCCACCCGGAAAGACCGCCGCGCTGGGATGCTGCTGCACGACCGGCCAGAGCGGGTCCTTCGCGAGCTGCTTCAGCGGCTGCCCCTCCCAGCTGCCGTAACCGCACTCGGTCAGCCTCTCCTCCACCACCGGCACGGCCTCGGGCAACGCCCGGTCCAGGGTCTGCCGACAACGGACCAACGGGCTGGTCACCACAGTCGCGCAGGTGAGCAGCCGGAGCCGCTCGCCGACCGCGGCGGCCTGGGTACGGCCGGTCTCATCCAGCTCAACCGGCTGCCGACCGGCCAGCCCGCCGGCCGCGTTCGCGGTCGTCCGGCCGTGTCGCAGGAGCAGTAGGGTCGCCACGGTGACCACCCTAGGGCCTACCCCACCCCTGGCCCGCCGACGCGCTCCGGGCGGTGCGCGGGCGCGTCGGCGCGAGGGTCAGGTGGCGCTGATCGTCCCGGTCAGCAACAGGGCGAGCACCAGCGTTCCCAACGCCACCCGGTACAGGACAAAGATGTAGAGGGTGTGGTGCGCCACGTAGCGCAACAGCCAGGCGATGGCCGCATAACCCACGGCGAAGGCGACCGCCGTGGCCACGATCATCTGTGCCCCGCTCGGCACCGAGGTGCCCGGGGCGGCCGGCGCGAAGACATCCTCGAGACTGAGCACGCCCGACATCACCACCGCGGGAATGGCCAGCAGGAACGAGTAGCGGGCCGCGGTCTCCCGGGTCAGGTTGAGCAGCAGGCCGGCGGTGAGCGTCCCCCCCGAACGGGACACGCCGGGAATCAGCGCCATCGCCTGCGCGAAACCCATCACCACACCGTCGCGCATCCGGAAGTTCTCCAGCGTACGCGTCTGCCGGCCCCAGTACTCGGCGAATGCCAGCACGAAGGCGAACAGGATCAGGGTGCTGGCAACCAGCCACAGGTTTCGCGCGGTCTCCCGGATCTGGTCCTTGAACAAGAGGCCGAAGACACCGATGGGAATCGAGCCGACGATGACGTACCAGCCCATCCGGTAGTCGAGGCTGCTGCGCACCGACCGGTCCCAGATTCCGACGACCCAGGTACGGGTGATTCGCCAGATGTCCTTGGCGAAGTAGAGAAGCACCGCCGCCTCGGTGCCGAGCTGGGTGACGGCGGTGAACGACGCCCCGGCGTCCCGCTCGAAGAAGATCGCTGAGGTGATCCGCAGATGGCCCGACGAGCTGATCGGCAGGAATTCGGTCAGGCCCTGCACGATGCCCAGGACAATGGCCTCGACCCAGGTCACTCCCCGACTCCCGCGAGATCCAGCGCCTCGGCGACGGTCCGTAGGGTCTGCACGCCGCTGTCCCGATCGGCCACGAAGAGGGTCACCGACAGGGTGGTGACGCCGGCGGCGGCGAACTCCCGCATCCGCTCGGCGATGCGCTCCTTCGGACCGAGCAGCGAGGTGCGGTCGATCAACTCCAGTGGCACCGCGGCGGCCGCGTCGCGGTGCCGCTTGGCCAGGTACAGATCCTGCACCTCGCGCGCAGCGTCGCCGTATCCCATCCGGGTGGCGAGCTGGTTGTAGAAGTTCTGTTGCCGGCTGCCCATGCCACCGAGGTAGAGCGCGGCGTACCAGCGGACCAGTTCGGCGCAGCTGGCGACATCGTCACCGATCACCACCGGCACCGAGGGAACCATATCGAACCCAGACAGCTCCTTACCGGCGCGGGCCCGACCAACGCGGATCGCAGCGAGCTGCTCGGCGGCGAACTCTGGCGCGTAGAAGACGGCGAGCCAGCCGTCGGCGATCTCTCCCGCGAGTTCCAGGTTCTTCGGACCGACGGCAGCCAGGTACGTCGGGATGTACTCCCGGGGCGGGTGGAAGCCCAGGCGCAGCGCCTTGCCCGGGCCGTCGGGCAGCGGCAGGGTGTAGAAGTCGCCGTTGTAGATGACCTCCTTGCGGGCCACCGCCAGCCGAACGACGTCGACGAACTCACGGGTCCGGGCGAGCGGCCGGCCGAACCGTACGCCGTGCCAGCCCTCAGAGACCTGCGGACCTGAAACTCCCAGGCCGAGCCGGAACCGGCCACCAGAGAGGGCGTCGATGGTCGCGGCGGTCATCGCGGTCATCGCCGGCGTACGGCCGGGAATCTGCATCACCGCGCTACCCAGCTCGATCCGTGTGGTCTGGCCGGCCATCCAGGCGAGCATGCTCGGCGAGTCGGAGCCGTAGGCCTCCGCCGCCCACACCACCGTGTAGCCGAGCCGGTCCGCCTCCTGAGCCAGAGCCAGATGGTCGGCAGGGGTACTCCACGCCGTCTGGTAACCGAGGCTGAGCCCGAGTCGCACTAGTCCTCCCCCATTCACACCACAGGTCGCATCAGGTTACGCAATACCGTGGCCCCCCTCGATCACCGGCTCACGTAAACAGCGTGGGCCGCGACGTACCTCGAGGAGCGCGGCGACGAACGGGGCGGCAGACTGGGCGGTAGCGAGGATATCGGTGCGACCCCTGATGGAAATAAGATTCAGCCATGCAACAGCGACCGCTCGGCCGAAGCGGGCTGGCGGTTTCGCGGCTCGCGCTCGGCACCATGACCTGGGGCCGAGACACCGACGCCGACGACGCGGCGGCCCAGCTGAAAGGTTATCTCGACGCTGGCGGCAACCTGGTCGACACCGCCGATGTCTACGGTGACGGTGACGCCGAGTCGGTCATCGGCTCACTGCTGGGCACCCTGGTCCCCCGCGAGGAGTTGCTGATCGCGACCAAGGCGGGGCTACGCCCGGGCAACGGCCGGCGCCGCGACGGCTCCCGTGGGCACCTACTCCGGACCCTGGACGCGTCACTGCGGCGGCTCGGCACCGACCATGTCGACCTGTTCCAGGTGCACGGGTATGACCCGGACACTCCGTTGGAGGAGACCCTCGCGGCGCTGGACCACGCGGTCGCCAGCGGGCGGGTCCGGTATGTGGGCGTCGCCAACTTCTCCGGCTGGCAGACCGCGCGTGCGGCGGCCTGGCAGGCGGCCTGGCCCGGCCGGTCCCCGGTGGTCGCCGCCCAGGTGGAGTACTCGCTACTGGAACGCGGCATCGAGCGGGAGGTGTTACCGGCCTGCGCGGCCCTCGGGCTGGGGGTGTTGCCCTGGTCGCCGCTGGGACGGGGAGTCTTGACCGGCAAGTACCGAAACGGCCGACCAGCGGACTCTCGGGCGGCCTCACCGCACTTCGAGCGGTTCGTCGCGACCTACCTGGAACCGCGCTGCTCCAGCATCGTGGAGGCGGTTGCCACCGCCGCCGGCGGTCTCGGCGTCTCCCCGCTGGAGGTCGCGCTGGCCTGGATCCGCGACCGGCCCGGGGTCGTCGCGCCGATCCTCGGCGCGCGTACGGTGGGGCAGTTACTCGGCGCGCTCCAGGTCGAACAGATGACCCTGCCGGAAGAGATCAAAACTGCCCTCGACGACGTCTCCGCCGTCCCGGTCGGCTACCCGGAGCGCGACGGTTGACTCCGGGCCGCAGGCACCCCATCTGGCCTGGGATAACCGGGCCGGCCGGGGGTGCCTGCGGGGTGGCGCTGGGCTGGGCGGATGGGCAGCATAAGGCCATGGACTACGAATACGCGCCGCTACGGTTGCCCCCAAACGTTGACCGGCTGACCGCGGCGGCGCAGCTCGCCATCCAGGCGGAGTTCTCCGGCTGGGAGCTGGCCCGAGTCCGGCTGTTCCGGGATGGGACCCGGCAGGTCGTGCTGCGCCGTCGCCGGATCAGCCCGCCACCGCCCGGCCTCTCCTACTAGCCGCCACCGCCCGGACGGCGGTGGAGAGAACCCACCACACACCGCGCACGCCCGTCGGCACAATAATCCACCGTGGAGTTTAACGCGCTACAGTAGCATACTGTGCAAGGCGCCCAGCCGACCGGCCACAGCGCCGATTGCCACGACAATCGTCGATACGGACTGTGCGGCAGAACAGCCGGACGGAGTCACCCCGACGGATGTCGGCTCAACGGCGACAGGGGGCGATGGTGCACCGTTTCGACGCGGCACTCTCCACGGCCACCGACGATCACGCGGCGACGAGCCTCGGCCCCGCCGGCCCCCTTGTCGGTCGGTGCGGGGAACTCGACGTCTTCCGGCGTGCCCTCGACCGCGCCCGCGCGGGGCGCACCCAGATTCTCGTCGTCACCGGCGACCCGGGCATCGGGAAGAGCCGGCTACTCGCCGAGTTCCGGCACGTCGGCACCGAGCAGGGGCTCCGGGTCCTCGCCGGACGCGGCTACCCGCTGTACCGTCGGTCCTCCTACGCGCCGCTGCTGGAGGCGCTGGCCGACATCGACCAGCCGGCCGAAGCCGGCACGGCCGGCCTTCCGACGCCGTTCGGCTCGGTCACCGACACCGGGTCGCTACCGCACCACCCCGACCAGGCAAGCCAGGCGGTACTCGCGCGGCTGGTCGGCGCCCCGGCCACACCCACCAGCCTGCTGCTCCTCGACGACATCCACCACGCGGACGATGACACCACCCGGCTGATCGGTGGGCTGGTTCGCGAGACGCCCCGGCTGCCCCTGGTGGTCGTCCTGGCCTACCGGCAGCGGCAGGCGCCGCTGCGCCTGCACACCCTGTTGGCCGACAGCAGGACCATCCGCAACCTGCAACTCGGTCCGATCAGCGAGGACGACGCCGCCGCGCTGATCGGCGGGGGTCGCAGCCGCTCCACCGTCCGCGAGCTCTACGACGCCAGTCACGGAATCCCGCTCTACCTGGAATCCCTGGCCCGGCTCGGACACCATCCAGGCCAGACCACTGTCGCCGACTGCCCGCAACTACTCAACTCGACCAACCTCCGCCTGCTCGGCGAGGTCGAGCAGGCGTCGACAGCGGCACGCCAGCTCGCCCACGCGGCGGCGGTGGCCGGCGCGCCGTTCAGCGCCGACCTACTGGCCGAAGTGACCGGTCACCACGAGCAGGACGTCGTCGAACGCCTCGATGAGCTGACCGCGCTCGATCTCGTCCGCCCCACCCGGGATGGACGCCGCTACGGCTTTCGGCACCCCCTGCTGTGCCAGGCCCTCTACCAGAACACCAGCCCGGGGCAGCGGATCGCGCTGCACGCCCAGACGATGGCGGTGCTCCGACGACGCGGCGCCAGCGCCACCGCCCTCGCCCACCACCTGCAGCACGCCGCCCCGCGTGGTGACCTGGCCGCCGTGGCGGTGCTGGAACGGGCCGCGGCCACGGCCCGGCGCGTCTCAGTCGCCTCGTCGGTGGCCTGGCTGCGTGCCGCGCTGCGCATTCTACCGGCCGACACCGACCGCCGGCGTCGAGCGACCCTGCTGGTCAGCCTGGCCGAGGCGCTCGGCCTCAACGGTCAGCTCGAGGCCAGCCGGGAGGTCATGCACGAGGCACTGGAACTGTTGCCGGCGACCCCGGCCGACCGGCGCGCCCGCGCGATGGCGTTCTGCGTGCTGATCGAGCGCCTGCTGTTACACCGGGACGAGGCCGACGCACTGCTGCGCGCGGAGCTGAACAGCCCCCACCAGCAGGATGGCATGGCTCGGGCCATCCTGCTGTTCGAGCGGGCCTCCGGAGACCTCGCCGCGGGTGAGATCGACGCGGGCCGGGCCAACGCCGTCCAGGTGCTGCGCAGCAGCCAGCGCCACTGTGTGCGGCCCTACCAGGCCGCGGCGCTGGGTCTGCTGGCGATGGCCGACGCCGCCCGGGGCGACCTGCCTGCCGCCGGCAGTCACCTCGACGAGGCCGCGAACCTACTGGACGCCATGCTCAACGGCGAGTTCACGGCGAGTCACCAGGCTGCCATCTCGGTGGTCTGGGGTGAAGTGCTGCTCGAACGCTGGGACAACGGCCTCCGGCACCTGGAGCGGACGCTGGCCGCCGCGACACGGGCGGAGCAGAGCCTCGTGCTGCACCCGCTCTACCTCGCCAAGGTGATCGCCCTGCGGAGTCGGGGCCGGTTGGGAGAGGCCACCGACGCTACCCGAGAGGCACTCGCCCTGGCCCAGCGTTCCGGCAGTGGTCTGCTTTTCGCCTGCGCCCTGGCCATGCAGCGGTGGATCGGCGCGTTGACCGGTGACGACGCCGGCCTGGCGCACAGTGGTCCCGCCGAGGCCCACCTACCCGGAGTCGACCAATGGAAGTCGATGCTCGCCCGCCGGATGCTGGCCGACGCGTACGTCGTCGGCAACGATCCGGCCGCTGCCACCACCCTCGTGGAGCGGGCCGGCGGGCTGTCGCTGGACCGCACCGAACACTGCTCGCGTCCGGTGTGGGCGGAGATCATGACTCGTGCCGCGCTGGCCCTTGGTCAGCTCGAGAGCGCGCAGGCGTGGGCCGACCGGGCCGAAGAGACGGCGGAGCCGCTGGGCCTGTCCGGCCGTACCGGCCTGGCACTGTTGGCGCGCGCACAGGTCGCGGCGGCCCGGGGTAACGCCGACGCGTACCACCTGTCCGAGCGCGCCGCGGCCACGTTGAACGACGCGGGCCTGGTGCTCGACGCCGCCCGTGCCGTGCTCGTCGGCGGCACCGTGCTCGCCGTCGAGGGGCAGTGCGAGCGGGCCGCCGCCGACCTCAAGGCCGCCGAGTTGGCATTCAGGGAGTGCGGCGCCGTGGCGTACCTGAAGCAGGCCCGACTGGAACGCCGCCGACTCGCCGCCCGTGTCCCCCGCCGCCGGCACCAGGTGCAGCAGGCCGGAGTAGCCTCCCTGACCAGACGCGAACGTCAGGTCGCCACCCTGGTCAGCGAGGGGCTGACCAACCGCCACATCGCCCAACGGCTCTTCGTGACCGAGAAGACCGTCGAGATGCACCTGGCGCACATCTTCACCAAGCTCAACGTGACCTCACGGGTGGCCGTCGCGCTGTGCGTCGCGGGCTGATCACAGCGGGATGTTGGAGTGCTTGCGAGGCGGGGACACCACCCGCTTCGTGCGCAACGTCCGGAAGGCCCGCTGCACCCACAGCCGGGTCTCCGACGGCACGATCACGTCGTCCACGCTGCCCCGCTCGGCCGCGATGTACGGGCTGACCAGTCGCTGTTCGTACTCCTCGTACAACGCCTGCCGGCCCGCTCCGTCCGCCTCGGCGAGCTCCCGAGGACAGAGCAGGCCCACCCCGCTGGCCGCCCCCATCACGCCGATCTGGGCGGTCGGCCAGGCCGCGCAGAGGTCCGCGCCGAGTTCCTTCGCGCCCATGACCGCGTACCCACCGCCGAACGCCTTGCGGACGATGACGGTGACCTTCGGGACAGTGGCCTCGATGTAGGAGAACCCGAGCTTCGCCCCGCGCCGGATGATGCCGTGGTGCTCCTGCGCGGCTCCGGGCAGGAAGCCGGGCACGTCCACGAGGGTGAGCAGCGGGATACTGAAGGCATCGCAGAAACGGACGAAACGTGCACCCTTCTCGGAGGCGTCGATGTCCAGCGCGCCCGCCAGCCACTGGGGGTTGTTCGCCACGACCCCGACCGTGCGGCCGTCGACCCGCGCGAACCCGCACAGCAGGTTGGGTGCGAACCGGTCATGCACCTCCAGCAGCTCGCCGTCGTCGACCAGGTGGGTGATGACCGCCCGCATGTCGTACCCACGCTCCGGTGCGTCCGGGATGATTCGGTCGAGGACGAGGTCCGCCCCGGTGACCTCCGGATCCGAAGCCACCTGCAGGGCGGGGGGCTCGTCGAGGTTGTTCGAGGGCAGGTAGCCGAGCAGCTCGCGGACGTAGTCGATGGCGTCCTGCTCGTCGGTCGCCAGGTAGTGGGCGTTGCCGGTGCGCTCGGTGTGCACCCGGGCCCCACCGAGGTCCTCCAAACCGATGTCCTCGCCGGTGACCGCCCGGATCACCGCCGGTCCGGTGACGAACATGTGAGAGGTGCGCTCCACCATCACCACGAAGTCCGTCGCCGCCGCCGTGTACACCGCGCCACCGGCGCAGACGCCCATGATGAGTGAGAGCTGCGGGATCACCCCGGAGGCACCGACCACCCGGCGGGCCACCCGACCGTACGCGGCGAGCGCAAGTACCCCCTCCTGTAGGCGGGCACCGCTGGAGTCGTTGATACCGACGACCGGGCAGCCCGTCTGCACCGCCAGTTCCAGCAGCTTGCCCACCTTCTCGCCGAAGACCTCCCCGACACTGCCGGAGAGCGTGCTGCCGTCCTGCGCGTACACGCAGACGGGCCGTCCGTCGACAGTGCCATAGCCGGTAACCACTGCGTCGCCGTACGGGCGGTCCGCCTCGATGCCGTAGTGCCGCGCCCGGTGTCGGGCGAGTCGATCGGTCTCCACGAACGAACCCTCGTCCAGCAGGTGGTCGATCCGGTCCCGGGCGGTCATCCGCCCCAGGGCCACCAATCGACGGGCTGACCGGGCCGACCCGGGCTGTCGCGCCTGCTCCCGACGGCTACGCAGGTCGGCGATCCGCTCCGCGGTCGTCACCGCCGGATCAGCGGACCCCGGCGCGACCGCCGGACCCACGGACCGACCGCCGACCGAGGCCGCCGGCCCCGTGGAGCTGGTCGCCGCGCCGGAGGTGTCCGGCGTCGCGGTCGGGCGACCCGTCCGTGGCGGTGCGCTCACGCCTGCTCCGCGGCCACCCGCAGGCTGCGCGGACGCAGGTCCGTCCAGATCGCATCGATGTGCGCCAGACACGCCGACCGATCACCGGTGAACCCGGTCGGGGTCCAGCCGCCGGGCACGGGAGCACCGTCCTCCCAGATCGAGTACTGCTCCTCGTCGTTCACGACCACGACGTACCGCTCCTCGTCCACCTGTCCGTCCTCCCTCTTGTCGGCCGCGCTCACCTGCGGACGTCCTTGACGATCCGGCCGCCCTTGACCACCAGCACGACGCGTTCCGGGTCGCCGAACGCCGCTGGCTCCGCCAGTGGATCGAAGTCGACCGCCACCAGGTCGGCCAGTTTTCCCACCTCGACCGAGCCGACCTGCCCATCAATCCGCATGATCCGGGCGTTGACCGAGGTCGCCGAGATGATCGCCGCCATCGGCCCCAGAACTGCCGCCTTCAGGGCGACCTCCCGGCCCCGGCCCCGCTGGTCGGGGCCGATCAGATCCGACCCCGAGCCGACCAGCACCCCGGCCGCCCGGGCGGCCAACATCCCGTCGACCATCCCCTGCTCGGTGTCGCCCACCCGATCCCGGATCTGCGAAGGCAGCCCGTGCTGCGCGAAGTCGTCCAGCAACGACCGGGCGATGGTCAGCGTCGGCACCAGGTGTACGCTCCGGTCGGCCATCATGGCCGCCGTCGGCTCGTCGATGCCGGTGCCGTGCTCCACGCAGCCGACCCCGGCACGCACCGCGTTGCGGATCCCGTGAACGTTGTGTGCGTGCACCGTCACGTACGTGTTCCGGGCGGCGGCCTCCTGGACGGCCACCTCGATCTCACCGACGGTGAACTGGGTGTCGGAAAGATCATCTGCGATGGACACCACCCCGCCGGTGACCGACATCTTGAGGAACGACGCGCCCTGCCGGAAGCACTCCCGGGCGGCCCTGCGCACCTCGTCCGGCCCGTCGGAGATCCGCCCCACCGCGGTGAGGCCGCGGACCCGGAAGTGGAACTGCGCGTCCGGCGGCAGGAACGGCGAGCCGAGGTGACCGTGCCCCCCGCACTGGGTCAACGGCGACGCCGACGCCCAGATCCGCGGCCCGGGGACCAGGCCACGCCCCACGGCGCGCAGCACGCCGTGGTCGATTCCACCGCAGTCGCGGACCGCGGTGAAGCCGCCCTCCAGGGTCTCGCGCAGGTTGCGGAAGATGTCCGCCGCCCGTTCGGCTACCGACAGCTCCGCACTGAGCATGGCCCGCATCTCGCTGGAGTAGCCGAGGTGTACGTGAGCGTCGATCAGCCCGGGCAGTAGGGTGAGCCCGCTCAGGTCCAGCACGTCGGCGTCGGCGGGTGGACATTGCTCCCCCACGGCGCGGATCCGGTCGCCGTCGACGAGCACGTCGGCGCGGGGCACGGGTTCACCTCCCAGACCGTCAATCAGCGTCGCACCGGTGAGCAGCGTGGTCATGGACGGGGCTCCTCCCCCTCGGGTGCCGGTTGCTGCGGGCGTGGCAACCAGCCCGACCGGACGAAGTGGCCAAACATCTTGTCGAAGAAGGGCTCGTCAAGGTCGGGTGCCCGCGATGCCTCGGGGGGCAGACCGGCGAGCACGTTGCCGCAGTCCATCCGGGGCATGTCCCGGTCCGCCACCTCGCCCAGCATCGCCATCAGTGGGGCGAGGGCGTTCGCCGCGTCGTCCTCCTCGACCGCCCTGGTCAGCTCCGCCCGCCAGTCGTCCCAGCTCACCGACCGCACCTGGTGACCGCAGCGACGGAGCTGCGCGAAAATCGTGTTCCAGGCCAGCGGCGCCGGGTGCACGGTGTGGAAGGTCGCCCCCCGGGTCCCGGGCCGGACCGAGAGCCCGACCACCAACCGCGCCACGTGGTCGACGCTGGCCACCGCCAGTTCGTACCGGCGGGCCGGGGCGGCGCCCAGCTCGACGCAACCCTGGATCACCTTGGTCACGTAGTCCTCGCGGTTGGCCGCACCGGTGCGGCTGTCGGGCAGCACCGCCCCGGCCCGGTAGACCGAGACCGGAACGCCGCGTTCCCGGGCCAACCCCACCAGCCCCTCGGCCACCCACTTGCTCTGGCTGTACGCGGTGTCGTGCCCGACGGGCGGCGGCAGGGGGTCGTCCTCCCGGACCTCCGACACGCCGGTGGCCACCGCGCCGGCGAGTACGGCCAGCGTGGAGATGTGGTGCACCGGCTTCAGCACGGTGGTGGTGGCCAGCCGGAGCACCTCCTCGGTGCCGCGGACGTTGGTGGCCCGCAGGAACCGGTACGGGCGGACGAAGTTGACCTGGGCTCCGCAGTGGTGGATGACGTCGAGCTCGGTGGCCTGCCGCGCGTACTCCTCGGCGGCGAGCCCCAGCCGCGGAAGGCTCAGGTCGCCGGGGATCACGCGGATCCGCTCGGCGCCCGGCCACCGCAGCCCGTACGATTCCAGGGCAGCCCGCAGCCGTTCCGCCCCCTCGGCCGGATCAGCGGCCCGGACCAGGCACCGAATCTGCGCCGAGGTGCGCTCCGCCAGTTCGGCGCAGAGGAATGCCCCGACGAAGCCGGTGGCGCCGGTGAGCAGCACTGTTCGGGGCGGACCGGACCAGGGTGCGGGCAGTCCGGCGGCGGTGATCGCGGGGTCGAGCACGACGTCGGCAGCCAGGTCGTCACCGGCGGCCATGGCCGGGTCGACGGCCCGTCCGTCGGCCAGCGCGGCGTGTGCCGCGACGGTCGGCGTCTGGAGCACCTGGCGAGCGGTGATGTCTCGGCCACTGAGCCGGCGCAGTTCCCGGGCCGCCTGAGTGATCATGAGGGAGTGGGCGCCCAGGGAGAACAGGTCCACGTCCACCCCGATCCGGTCGACGCCCAGCAGGTCGGACCAGAGTGCGGCCACCTGGCGTTCCCGCTCGGTGCGCGGCGGAAGGTGGTCGTCGGGCCCGATGTCCTCGGTGCGGGCCGGCTCCTGCGGTTCGTCGGATTCGGTGTGGACGGCGCGCCCCGGGGAGATCCAGTACCGGCGGCGTTGGAAGGGGTATCCGGGGAGGCTGACGCGCTGCGGCCGGTCCTGGCCGTGCACCGCCCGCCAGTCCACCTCGACCCCGGCCTGCCACAGCCGGCCGAGGGCCCCGGCGAGGTGGGCCGGTTCCGGCTCCGGCGCGCGCGGGTGCCCCATCGACGAGATCGCTTGGGGCATCGGGGCCAGCCCGGCGGCGGAGGCCAGTGCGGTCAACCCCTCCCCCGGCCCTACCTCCAGCAGCAGCCGGTCGGGCTCGGCGAGCGCCGTGCGCAAGCCGGCACCGAAGCGGACCGGCTCCCGCAGGTGCCGGGCCCAGTAGTGCGGGTCGGTGGCCTCCTCCGCGGTGATCCAGGCGCCGGTCACGCAGGACACGAACGGGATCCGTGGCGCCCGCGGGCGCAGCGCCTTCACCCGGCGGGTGAATACGTCCAGGTACGGCTCGACCATCCAGGAGTGGCTCGCCACCGGCACGTTGATCCGGCTGCACTCCACCGCCCGCCCGACCAACTCGGCGGCGAACCGGTCGATGTCGACGTCCGGTCCGGCGACGACGGTGAGCCGAGGACCGTTGACGGCGGCGACCGACAGCCGCTCGTCGAGCAGCGGCTCCACCTCCTCGACCGGCGCGGCCACCGTCAGCATCCGGCCCGGGGGCAGTTGGGCAAAGAGCTCGCCCCGGGCCAGGGTGATCTCCAGGGCGTCGGGCAGGTCGAAGACCCCGGCCACACAGGCGGCGACGTACTCGCCGAGGCTGTGCCCGATCATGCCGACGGGCCGTACCCCCCAGGCCTGCCAGAGGCTCGCCAGGGCGTACTCGGTGACGAAGAGAGCGGAGACTGCGACCGGTCCGGCGGCACGGCCCAGGCTCCGACGTCGGCGCGCCGCTCCGGTCAGCGACGGGTACAGCACGGCACGCAGGTCCACGTCGAGCCGGGGCCGCAGCAACTCCGCGCAGCGGTCCACCTCGGCGCGGAAGACCGGCTCGGTGCGGTAGAGGTCCCGGCCCATCTCCTGGTGTTGGAAGCCGCCGCCGGGGAAAGCGAAGACCACCCGACGGTCCCGGTCGCCGGTCCGGGTGTGCAGCCGCCCCGGCTCCGCGCCGCCGAGGACCGCCGCCGCGTCGGCGCTGTCCTCCGCCACCACGATCCGGCGCACCTCGTGGGTACGCCGCCCATCCTGGAGAGTGAAGGCCACGTCGGGGAGGTCCAGCTCGGGATGGGCCACCAGGTGTGCGCCGAGCCGCTCGGTGAGCCGGTCCAGGGCCGCCCGGCTCTGGGCGGACAGCGGCAACACCTGCCATGGCCGGCGGTTGGTCGTCGCGACTCGTGCCGGCGCCTCCTCCAGCACCGCGTGCGCGTTGGTGCCGCCCACCCCGAACGAGCTGACCCCGGCCCTGCGCGGCTGCGGACCGGGCGCCCACGGGGTGAGCCGGGTCGGCACGTAGAACGGGCTCTCGGCGAGGCACAGTTCCGGGTTGGGCGCGGTGAAGTTCACGCTCGGTGGGATCTGTCGGTGCCGCAGGGCCAGCGCGGCGCGCATCAGCCCGGCCGCCCCGGCGGCCGCGTCGAGGTGCCCCACGTTGGCCTTGACCGAGCCGAGGGCACAGTAGCCGCGCCGATCGGTGCCGGCGCGGAACGCCCGCGTCAGGGCCGCCACCTCGATCGGATCGCCGACGGCGGTGGCGGTGCCGTGCGCCTCCAGGTAACCGATCGAACCGGCGTCGACACCGGCGACGGCCTGGGCCGCGGCGACCACCTTCGCCTGCCCGTGGACGCTGGGCGCGGTGAACCCGGCCTTGTTCCGCCCGTCGTTGTTGACCGCGGTGCCGCGGATGAGGGCGTAGACGTGGTCGCCGTCCTCGACCGCGTCCGCGAGCCGACGCAGCAGCAGCACCACCGCACCGTTGCCCGGTACGGTGCCCGACGCGGCGGCATCGAACGGGCGGCAGTGCCCATCGGCGCTGAACAGGCCGCCGTCGACCACCGGATAGCCGGCCCGCAGCGGCAGGTTGACCGTGACCCCGCCGGTCAGCGCCAGGTCCGACTCGTAACTGAGCAGAGACTGGCAGGCCAGGTGGACCGCCACCAGCGAGGTCGAGCAGGCCGTCTGGACCGTGCAGGCCGGCCCGTCCAGGTCGAACAGGTAGGCCAGCCGGGTCGCCAGGAAGTCCTTGTCGTTGAAGATCCGCGCGGCCGGCGCCATCGGGGACCGCATGAACCGCGGGTTCGTACCCAGGTTCGCGGCCAGGTACTTGTTCATGAACGTGCCGACGAAGACGCCGATCTGCCCCCGGGTCCCCGCGGGATGGTGCCCGGCGTCCTCCAGCGCCGTCCAGGCGCATTCCAGCAGCACCCGCTGCTGCGGGTCCAGCACCTCGGCCTCACGGACGGTGAGGCCGAAGAAGTCCGGGTCGAATGCGTCCGCGTCATCGATCACCGCGGCGGCGGGAACGTAGTCGGGTGCGTCCAGTGCCTGTGCCTCCACGCCAGCGGCCAGCAGCTCCGACCGGTCGAACCGGGAGATCGACTCGACGCCGTCGCGCATCGCCGCCCAGAACGGGTCGACCCCCTCGGCGCCGGGCACCCGGGCCGCCATCCCGACAATCGCGATCGGCTCCGCGCCGTCGTACTCCTCGGTCATCAACTGCTCCGCTCTCGACGGTGACGGGCGGTGGCGGCGTACCGAGCGGTCCGGCGGTCGGCCGACCGCCGGACCTGGTCCAGCTCCACGTCCAGGGCATCCGTACCGGCGGTCAGCGAGGCCGCCAGCTCGTGCAGGGTGGGATACCGGAAGATGTCCACCAGGGACACCCCGGCGACCCCGCGGGCCAGCAGCCGGCTGCGTGCCTGGACCGCGAGCAGCGAGTTGCCGCCCACGCTGAAGAAGTGGTCGTCGGCGCCGATGCGGTCACGGCCGAGCAGTTCCGCCCAGACGTCGGCGATGATGCGTTCCAGGTCCGTCCGCGGCGGCCGGTACGCGGTCGTCCGCTCCTCGAGGCCGTCAGGCAGCCGTCCCCGGTCGACCTTCCCGTTCGGGGTCACGGGCAGCTCCGCGAGCAGGACCACCCGGGCCGGCACCATGTACTCCGGCAGGCTCTTGCGGGCGACCGCGCGAACGTGCTCCGGCTGCGGATCGGAATCGGCCGCCGGTACGCAGTAGGCCACCAGCGTCGCGTGCGCCCCCTCACCCCGGACCAGCACGACCGCGCTGCGCACCTGTGGGTGCGCGGCGATCACGTTCTCGATCTCACCGAGCTCGATCCGGTGCCCGTGGATCTTCACCTGGGCATCGATCCGGCCGAGGAACTCCAGCCTGCCGTCGGGCCGCCAGCGAACCAGGTCGCCGGTGCGGTAGAGCCGGCTCCCGTCGGCCCGGTAGGGGTCGGGTACGAACCGCGCGGCGGTCAGACCGGGCTGCCGGTGGTAGCCGCGCGCCACCCCCTCCCCCCCGATCAACAGCTCGCCGGGGGCGTTGAGCGGCACCGGCCGCAGCCGCGCGTCGACGACGTAGGCCCGGGTGTTGGCCAGTGGGCGCCCGATGGTCACCGGCCCGCCGTCGGGGCGCACCGGGTCGGTGGTGGCCCAGACGGTGGCCTCGGTCGGACCGTACATGTTGTGCACGCTCCCGGGCACGGCGGCGGCCAGGGTCGTCGCCAGCGGGGCCGGCAGCGCCTCCCCACCCACCAGCAGGTGGCGCAGGTCACCCAACGTGGCCCGGGACGCCGGATCGTCGGCGAGCACCCCGGCCAGGGACGGGGTGCACTGCAGGTGGGTGATGCCGCAGCGACGCAGCTGGTCGCCGAGCGGCTCGTCGTCGAGCGCGGCGGCTCGCCGGGCCGTCACGATCCGCCGTACGCCGGCCAGGTGCTCCAGGCTGGCGAGCACCTCCCGGTGCGGCGCGCCGAAGTCGACCAGACAGGCGATCTCGTCCACGCCGATGCCCTTGAGCCGGTCGACCGTGTCGGCGCAGCGCTCCGGCGTGCCGAGCAGGGCCGCGGTGTCGAAGAAGCGGTCGAAGGCCCGCTCGACCAGCTCGGCCAGCTCGTCGGCGGGGAGGTCCCGGAAGTCTCCGGGCCGGCCGAGCGCCGCCCCCAGGCCGGAGAGTAGGTCGAACGACGACTGGATGTATGCCTTGAGCGGCTCGCGGACCAGCTTGCGCACCCGCTCGGTGTCCGGGTCGACAAAGGTGTGCACCATCAGTGCCACGTGGCCGTCCCCATCGTGCCCCGCCGCGCGCCACGCCCGCCGGTACGCTTCGATCTTGCCGGCCAGCTCCTCGGCGGTGTGCCCCAGCAAGTGGGTGAGCAGCCCCGCGCCGAGCTGACCGGCCAGCTCGAAGGTCTCCACGTTGCGGGCGCTGGTCACCCAGACCGGCAGCCGCTCCTGCACCGGCCGGGGGTGGGTGCCGACCCGCACCTCGGCCCCGGTGCCGCCACGTCGGGTCACCGTCTCACCGGCCCACAGCCGCCGCACCTCGGCGAGCGCGGTCACCATTCGCGCCTTGCGGTCGGCGTAGTGCTCGGGGGCGAGGGCGAAGTCGGTTGGCTGCCAGCCGGAGGCGATGGAGATGCCGGCCCGGCCGTGTGAGATGTTGTCCAACACGGCCCACTCCTCCGCCACCCGCAGCGGGTCGTGCAGCGGCAGGACGACGCTTCCGGCCCGCACCGCCACCCGCTCGGTCACGGCGGCGACCGCCGCCCCGGTCACCGCCGGGTTCGGGTACAACCCGCCGAACTCGTGGAAGTGCCGTTCCGGGGTCCAGACGGCGGCGAAGCCGTTGCGGTCGGCGAACCGGGCGCCGTCGAGCAGCAGTCGGTAGCGGTCGGCCGGATCGGCGCCGTCGTCGCCGCCAAAATAGAAGAGGCTGAAGTCGACGTGCCGGGCCTGCACCTCCGCCGCCACCGCCCCCTCGTGCCCCTGCCGCTCGTCCGCCCGTAGCACCACCCGGTGCCCCCGGGCCAGGGTCCAGAGCAGCTCCAACACCGAGATGTCGAAGGAGACGCTGGTGACGGCGAGCCAGGTACCCGGCTCCCCGGCGCCCAGCACCGCGTCCATGCCGACAAAGAAGTTGCCGACGTTGCGGTGTGTCACCAGGACCCCTTTGGGTCGCCCGGTGGAGCCAGAGGTGTAGGTCAGGTACGCCAGGTTCTCCGGGCGTGGACGCACGCCGGGCGCACCGGGCGTGGCCTCCACCGCGTCGTCCAGCAGCAGCCGGGGCACCGGCAGCGGCTCGAGCCGACCATCCAGCCCCGAGTGGGTGACCACCACGGGCGCGCCGGAGTCCGCCACCATGAACGACAGCCGCCCCACCGGGTACGTCGGATCCAGCGGCAGGTAGGCCCCGCCGGCCTGGAGAATGCCGAGCAGGGTGACCACCAGATCGACGCCGCGGTCGAGGAACACCCCGACGGGGACGTCCGGCCCGACCCCCGCCGCGCGCAGCCGCGCCGCCAGCCGCTCGGCCCGCTCGTCGAGCTGTCGGTAGGTCAGGGCCTCCTCCGGGGCCTGCCGGGCCTCGCGCAGGACCGGCAGGCCCGGTGTCTCGGCGACCCGCCGGGCGAACAACTCGTGCACCAGGGTGTCCGGCGGCTGGGCCGCGGCGGTGTCGTTCCAGTCGACGAGCATCCGCCGCCGCTCCTCGGGGGTCAGCACCGGCAGGTCGTCGATCGGCAGGTCCGGGTCGGCGATCCCGGCGGCCAGCACGGTACGAAACCCGTCGGCCAGCCGACCTGCGGTGCCGCGTTCGTACAGGTCCTCGCTGTACTCGATGCGGGCCGACAGGACGTCCTCGACCCGGGTCACACTGACACTCAGGTCGAACTTGGCGGTGCCGCTGTCACCGGGCACCGGTCGGACCCGGGCGCCGGTCAGCTCCAGCCCGCGCGGGTCCGCCTCGTGGTAGCTGAACAGCACCTGGAACAGCGGGTTGTGGGCCAGGTCCCGGTTCGGATGCAGCTGCTCCACCAGCAGCTCGAACGGCAGCTCCTGGTGGGCCACCGCGGCCCGGGACTCGTCCCGGGCCCGACGGACGAGTTCCCGGAACGTGGGCCGCCCGGTCACGTCCAGCCGCTGCACAAGCGTGTTGGCGAAGAAGCCGACCAGCCCGTCGAGCTCCGGTCGGAGACGCCCGGCGACCGGGGAGCCGACAACCACCTCGTTGCCGCCGGTGTGCGTCCGGACCAGCACCGCGAAGGCTGCCAGCAGCACGGCGAAGGGTGTCGCCCCCACCGGCCGGCCCACCGCGGCGACCGCCGCCGCGCCCGGCAGGTCGACGGACAGGTGCCCGCCCCGGTATGTCTGGGTCGGCGGCCGCGGCCGGTCCGTCGGCAGGCTGACAACGTCCGGCACTCCGCGCAGCCGCTGGTGCCAGTAGGCGATCACCTCCTGCGGCCCGCCGTCGCGCAGCCTGGCGACCTGCCACTCGGCGAAGTCGGCGTACTGGGTCACCGGCTCGTCGAGGCCCGCGGGTGTCCCGTCGACGGCCTGGCGGTACAACGCGGAGATCTCCCGCTCCAGCACCCGGATCGACCAGCCGTCGCAGGCGATGTGGTGGACCGTCAGGCAGAGCCGGTGCTCGGTGGGGCCGACGCGCAGCAGGGTGACCCGGAGCAGCGGCCCGGTCGTCAGGTCGAACCCGGTCCGGGCCTCCCGTCGCGCCGCCTCCTCGTCGTCGTCGACATCGACCACGACGATCCGGATCGGAGCGGCGGGCGCTACCACCTGACGCGGCTGGCCGTCGACGGTGCGAAAGACCGTGCGCAGCGCCTCGTGCCGGCGGACCAACTCGGTGAGCGCCCATTCCAGGGCCGGCACGTCCAGCGGGCCGCTGATCCGCCAGCCGAGCGGAATGTTGTAGACCGGGTTCTCCGGGTCGAGCTGGTCGAGGAACCACAACCGCTGCTGTGGGTACGACAACGGGTGGCTGCGCCGCGCCCGCTGCCGTAGTCGTTCGGTGAGCAAGGCCCGACGGGCAGAGCTGCCGTCCGCGGGCGGGACGGTGTCGGTCATCAGTTCGCCTCGCCTTCCGCCAGGTCGGCGAGCAGGCGTTCCACCTGCTCGTCGGAGAGTTCGTCGACCTTGTCGAGCAGGTGTTGCGCGGCGCGCGGGCCGGACTGCCGGATCTCCGGGGCCGCCGTCCGCAACCGGTCCGCCGCGTCGACCACCGACGCGAGGTGGGCGACGGTGGGTCGCTCCAGGAAGGCGCGTAGTGGCACCTCCCGGCCGAACTCCTGGTTGGTCAAGGTGACCAGGCGCATGGCCAGCAGCGAGTGCCCGCCGAGGGCGAAGAAGTCGTCGTGGCGGCCCACCCGCTCCACCCCGAGCAGGGCGGCGCTGAGCTGCGCGATCGACTGCTCCGTCGGCCCAGACGGCGGCGTGCTGTCGACGACGGTGGCGGCCTGGCCCAGCTCGGCAACCGGGAGCGCCGAGCGGTCCACCTTGCCGTGCGCGTTGAGCGGCAGTGCCGGCAGCGCGACGATGCGCGCCGGCACCAGGTACGGCGGCAGTCGCTCAGCGAGGAATTCGCGCAGCGCCGCCGGGGACGGGGCCGCGCCCGCCGTCGTCACGAAGGCCACCAGCCGCTGGCCACCGCCGTCGTCGACCACGGTCGCCACCGCTCCGGCCACCTCCGGGTGGGTCACCAGGGCCGCCTCCACCTCACCCGGCTCGATCCGGAATCCCCGGATCTTGACCTGGTCGTCAGCCCGGCCGAGGAAGTCCAGCCTGCCGTCGGGCCGCCAGCGGACCAGGTCCCCGGTGCGATAGAGCCGGCTGCCGGCACCGGCGAACGGGTCTGGCACGAAACGCTCCGCGGTCAGGCCGGGCCGGTCGACGTACCCACGGGCCACCCCCGGGCCGCCCAGGTACAGCTCCCCGGTCACGCCCGTGGGCACCGGTGCGAGGTACCGGTCCAGCACGTACGCGGTGGTGTTGGCGATGGGGCGTCCGATCGGGATGGTGGTCGCGTGGTCGGGCACGTCGTCGATCTCGTGCACGACGGCGAAGGTCGTCGTCTCGGTCGGTCCGTACCCGTTGAGCACCCGGCGGGGCCGCGCGGACGAGCGCAGTAGCCGCCGGACCCGCTCGGCGTGGAGCGCCTCCCCTCCAACGAGCAGGTTCGTCACCCCGGCAAAACTGTCCGGGTGGGTGGCCATCGCCTCGTTGAACAGCGCCGAGGTGAGAAACATGCTGGTTACGCCGTACCGACGCAGCCACTCGCCGAGCCCTCCGGCGGTGAGCACCGCCTCCTTCGGCACCACACAGACCGTCCCGCCGTGCAGCAGTGCGCCCCACAGCTCGAAGGTCAACGCGTCGAACGACGCATCGGCGACCTGCGCGAACCGCTCCCCCGGCCCGAACCGCAGGTAGTCGGTGGCCCGCACCAGCCGCAGCACGGCCCGGTGGTCCACCATCACGCCCTTGGGCCGCCCGGTGGAGCCGGAGGTGTAGAGCACGTACGCCAGGCTCGTCGGCGCGGCCGCCGGCCGCCGCGGACGCGACGCCTCCGCCGGCTCGTCGACCCGGTCGAGCAGCACCAGGTCGGCCCGGGCCGAGTCGGGCAGGCGGTTGGCCAACGCCCGCCGGGACACCACCACCGCTGCCCCGCAGTCGGCCAACATCCAGCCCAGCCGGCCCACCGGGTAGCCGGGGTCGAGGGGAACGTACCCGCCGCCGGCCTTGAGTACCGCCAGCAGGACGGTCACCAGTTCGGGGCCCCGCTCCAGGAGGACGCCCACCGCGGTGTCGCGCCCGACCCCGCGGTCGCGCAGGCGACGGGCCAGCTTCTCCGCGCGGGTGTCCAGCTCGGCGTAGGTCAGCGTGGTGTCGCCGTCGGTCAGGGCGGGCGCGTTCGGGCGGGCGGCGACCTGGTCGGCGAAGACCTCCGGGATGCTGCGGTCCGCCCCGAACGCGGTCCGGGTCCCGCGGCCGGCGGTGAGCAGCCGGTCCGTCTCCTCGGCGGTGAGCATCGGCGTCTGTCCCACCGGCCGGTCCGGCGCGGCCATCGCCGCCGCCAACAGCCGCTGGTAGCGGTCGACCAACGTACGGATCGTGTCGGCGTCGAACAGGTCGGTGGCGTACTCCCAGATCAGGGTGATGGGGGCAGCGTCGTCCCGCGGGCCGTGGCCGGCCAGCTGCTCATCGCGGGGCAGCACCACGATGTTGAGGTCGGTCTTGGCCGAGCCGTTGTGCCGTTCCAGCACCGTGCCGGTGAGCCCGGCGAACCGGGGCGGCGGCAGCGCCGAGTCGTGGAAGCTGAACATCACCTGGAACAGGGGGTTACGCGACAGGTCCCGCTCCGGCGCCAGCCGCCGGACGAGCTGGTCGAACGGGACGTCCTGCCACTCGTACATCCGGGCCGCCGTGTCGTGGGTTCGGCGGACCAGTTCCGCGAACCCGGGGCGGCCGCGCAGATCGATCCGCAGCGGCAGGGTGTTGACGACCATGCCCAGCATCCGCTCAATCGCGACGATCCGCCGGTTGGCCACCCCGCTACCGATGACCAGGTCCTCCTGCCCACTGTGGCGGGACAGCAGGGCAGCGAAGCCGGCGAGCATGGTCGGGTAGAGGGTGACACCGCGTTCACGGCTGAACCGGCGCAACCGTCGGCACAGGTCGACGTGCAGGTCCACCCGGAACGCGGCGCCGGCGAAGCTCTGCACCGACGGCCGCGGTCGGTCGGTCGGCAAGGCCAACGCCGCGGGAGCTCCGGCCAGCTCCGCCGCCCAACGCTCCACCTGCCGGTCCAGCACCTCGCCGCGCAGCCAGGAGCGCTGCCACCGGGCGAAGTCGGCGTACTGTGGGGCCTCGGGCAGGGGCACCGGGCGGCCCTGGGCCAGCGCGGCGTACACAACGCCCAACTCGTCCAGGAAGACCGCGTACGACCAGCCGTCGTGGACGAGGTGATGTTCGACGTGGACCAGGGTGTGGTCGTCGCGGTCATGGCGAATGAGCGCCCATCGGACCAGCGGTGGACGGCGCAGGTCGAACGGCTCCGTGAGGAAGCTGGCCACCTGCCGTTCCGCCACCTCCTCCCGTTGCGCCACAGGCAGGTGCGACAGGTCGGTCACCGGCAGCTTCACCGGCAGGGGCGGATGTATCCGCTGCTCCGGGCCGGCGCCCTCATCCACGAAGGCGGTACGCAGGATCTCGTGCCGGCGGACCAGCTCGTGCAACGCGGCCCGCAGCACGTCCTGATCCAGCGGGCCGCGCAGCCGCAGGGTCGCCTGGGCGTGGTAGGCCCGGTTGCCCGGCGACAGCTGCTCCAGGTACCAGATCCGCTCCTGTGGGTACGCCAACGGGACGGGGCGGGTGCGGTCGGTGGGCACCAGCGGCGGAAGTCCCGGCGGCTCGCCCGCGTCCACCAGTTCGGCGAGCGCCTCGACGGTGGGTGCGCGGTGAAAAGCCGACAGCGGCACCTCGCGTCCCAGCTCGGCGCGGATCCGCGCGACCAGTCGCCCGGCCAGCAGCGAGTGCCCGCCAAGCGCGAAGAAGTCGTCGGTCACCCCGACCTCGCCGAGCCCCAGCAGCTCCCCGACCAGGGCGGCCAGGGTGGTCTCGGTGGCGGAGCGGGGAGCCACCGGTTGGGTGGTGATGCCGGCGCTGCTCCGGTCGGGCGTGGGCAGCGCGGCCCGGTCCACCTTGCCGCTGGGAGTCAACGGCAGCTCGTCCAGCGCCACCACGGCTGAGGGCACCAGGTAGGCCGGCAGCCGGGCGGCGAGGTATGCGACCAGCGGCTCCGGTCGTGGCTCGTCGCCGACGGCGTACGCCACCAGGCGGGGGCCGCCTGCGTCGTCGCGGGCCACCACGGCCGCGTCCCGGACGGCCGGATGTTCCCGGAGCACGGCGGTGACCTCGTCCGGCTCGATCCGGAAGCCACGCAGCTTGACCTGGTCGTCGAGGCGGCCCAGGAAGGTCAGCCCGCCGTCCGGGGCACGCCGGACCAGGTCGCCGGAGCGGTAGAGGCGCGCGCCGGGCAAGCCGGTGAACGGGTCGGGCACGAACCGTTCGGCGGTCAGGGTGGGCGCCCCGTGGTATCCGCGGGCCACCCCGGCCCCGCCGATGAGTAGTTCGCCCGGTTCCCCGTCGGGCACCGGCCGCAGGTGCGCATCCACGACGTGCACGGACACGCCGTGGATCGCCGATCCGATGCCGGGTCGACTGTCATGGGGGGAGACCGTGGCGGCGGTCGCCCAGACGGTTGTCTCCGTGGGGCCGTAGGCGTTGATCATGATGCGGCCCGGTGCCCACCGGCGGGCCAGCGCCACCGGCAACGGTTCCCCCGCGCTCACCAGCATTCGCAGTTCGGGCAGTTCCTCGCCGGCCGGGAGGGTGGCGAGCACGGAAGGTGGCAGCGTGACGTGGGTGATCCGCAGCTCGCGGAGGGTGGCTGCCAGGTCCGGGCCGGGTGCGATAGCCGGCCGTGGGGTGAGCACCAGCGTCGCCCCGGCGGCCAGCGCCATGGCCAGCTCGAAGACGGAGGCGTCGAAGCTGGCGGGTGCGAACTGGAGCACCCGGGCCTGCCGCGGGACGGCGAGCAGCTCGGCCTGCGCCCGGCACAGGTTGGCCAGACCGCCATCGGTGAGCAGGGCGCCCTTGGGGCGTCCGGTGGAGCCGGAGGTGTAGATCAGGTAGGCCAGATCGTCCGGTCCGGTGGCCGGGTCCGGCGGCGTCCCGTCGGCGCCGGCCCCCGGATCCAGCCGGATCGCCGCAGTGGGCGGCAGCGCGGCGGCAGTGGCCGGCGTGGCGACCAGCGCCCGCGCGCCGGAGTCGGTCACCATGTGCGCCAACCGCTCGGCCGGGTACGCCGGATCCACCGGTACCCAGACCGCGCCGGCCCGGAGCACCCCGAGGATCGTCACCACCAGCTCGGGTGAGCGCTCGAGCGCCACCGCCACGACGCTGCCGCGGCCCACCCCCTGCCGGCGTAGCAGCACCGCCAGCCGCGCTGAGCGCCGGTCCAGGTCGGCGTAGCTGACCCGCTCGTCGCGGTACTCCAGCGCCACCGCCTCCGGGGTGGTCCGGGCTGCGGCGAGGAGCCGGCGGTGGCTGGGCACGTGTCCGGTGGCGCCCGACAGGTCGCGGTCGGCGGTGCCGTCGAGGCCGCTCACCGCCGCAGCTCCGCGGGGTCGACCGGGGTGAAGCTCCACCGGGCCCGGTCGTCGGGCCCGACAGCCAGCCGGCAGGTCGCGCCGAAGTGGTACTCGGCCGCGTCCACAGTGGCAGTGAGGGCGACCTCGACCTCCGTCAGCCCCTCGACCGCGGTGTCGTCCGGGCGTAGCCGTAACCGGATGCTGCCGTCGTGGACGACGGTGTCGGCGCCGGCACTGTCATGGGCGTATCCGAGCGCGCCGAGCACGGTGGCCACCCGCCGGACGCGTTCCGGGCGCAGCCGTAGGGTGGCGCCGGCGATGTCGGCCATCAACGTCTCCGGGCCGGACGACGGTCCGAGCACCCCGTCGAGGTACGCGGCGCGGCTCAGCTCTCCGTCGGGCCCGGGCCGGACGCCGAGGGTGGCGTAGTACTCGGGAGTCACCTCGTTGAGGAAGAGCACGACGGGGCTGTCCGCACCGAGGTCGACACTGACCAGGTGGTACCAGGGGTGGCCGTCGGATTTGCCCGGCTCGGTGCGCCGGACGAGCTCGTGGTGGGAGCTGACCCCATACTCCTCGGCGAGCAGTCGCCGGGCCTCGAGCGCCGAGCCGATCCGCGGGAACGAGAAGACGAGTCCACCGGTTACCGGCCGGGGACCGGGCACGGGGGCACCGAACAGTTCCAGCAGGGTCTCGCGTCCGGCGAGACCCACCGTCGTGTACCGGCCGGCCAGGGAGCTGTTTACGTTCTTTCCCTTGACCCGGGCGAAGCGGTCATGGAGGAAATCATTCGACCGCACTTCGCTGTAGGCGGCACCGTCCAGCAACACCATGAAATGGTCCGGCAATGGTTTTGCGACACTACGGGTTGGCGTCCAGCCGGTTGCCATGGCAGACCTTCCGTCTTTGTCATCGCCTCTGGAGCCAGCTCGAGTCGACTCGAAAACACGAATTCCGAGAAACGATCGAACCGTTCACCGACAGGAGCGAGCATAGGCCAACCGGCCCCAGGTTCAGCACTGGGGAAAACCCGAGGTTGCGGGTCGGGAAGGAGACATCCGCCAACCAGTCGCCCGTCCACCACCGCCCTGCCGAGCCGGAGTAGCGCGAGTCAAACCGATCAGAAAGCTACTGCTCGATACACACCTTACAGCCTCTATGTCCGGTCTATCAATATCACCGTCGCGCCCTCCTGCCGACACTTCCATTGACACCGGACGCCGGGTCAAGTAAAACTTCCACCAACCCCGCAAGAACGCTCGTGCTGAAACTGACCTAATTGTTGAAAGATCTCGATGTGGCATTGCTGAAACGCTTGGCCACGTCGCCGTCGACAGGTGCGGCACGGCGAATCGACCACCCTCGGGGGCGAAATGCAACTGTCTGTTCTCGGCCCGATCGCCATCATCACCGAGGCGGGTCGCCAGCCGGTGCGAGGCGAGAAGGTCCGTACGACACTCGCGCTGCTGGCCCTCGACGCGGGCCGTCTCGTGACAACGGACCGGCTCGTCGACGAACTCTGGCCCGACCGGCCGATCGGTAACGCCCGCAACGCCCTCCAGGCGCACATCACTCGACTCCGTCGGCTCCTCGACGGCGGACGCGATCACGGGACGAGGGGATCACTCATCCAGACGATCGGCACCTGCTACCAGCTCGACCTTCCCCCGGAGGCCCTGGACTCCAACCGGTTCCGGCAGTTGGCTGGTCTCGGTGCCGCGACCCGGGCGGAGAATCCACGGCGGGCGGTCGCGCTGCTGGAGGAGGCGCTGCGGCTCTGGCACGGCCCGGCGCTGCTCGACGCCGGCCCCGGCCCCGTCTGCCGGGCCGCCGCCTGCTGGCTGGACGAGAACCGACTGATGGCGAACGAGGATCTGATCGCCGCCCGCCTCGCCCTCGGCGAGGACCGGACGGTGGTGCCCGAGTTGGAGGAGCTCACCGCCCGCTACCCACTGCGGGAACGCTTCACCGAGCTACTCATGGTGGCGCTGTACCGGTGTGGGCGACAGGTCGACGCGGTAAACGCCTACCACCGCCTCCGACTGCGTCTGACCCGGGACATCGGCCTCGACCCCGGTGACCGGCTGCAGAAGCGGTACCTCGAGATACTGCTCCGAGATCCCGCCCTGCGCGCCTTCGAGGCTGCTGCCTGACCGGGGCCCGTGTGGTCTCGGGCCCCGCCGACGCGCGGGGCCGGCTGGGTGCGAGACCAGACGCAGCAGGGGCACGGCCGCCGACCACCGGTCGTCATCCGCCCCGCCGCGAGCCGCTGTCCGTTCGGCAGCTTCAGCAAGCAGCTCACGGGGGGGCGGAGACGGCACCGACCGGTCCGCCCGTCAGTACGGCGTCAGTGCGCTTTCAGCTTCCGTCGGGAGGGTGGGACCACCGGATCCGGCGGTCGGACCCGACCGGCCGACACCGGTGCAGGAGGAGGAACGGCATGACCCGCGTAGCGGTCCTTCGGGGAATCGGCAGCTGGCTGCCGCCACGCCGCGTGCCCAACAGCGCCCTCCCCGCCGAGCTGAACACGTCGGACGAGTGGATCAGGCTGCGGACCGGCATCGGCCAGCGATATTTCGCCGAGCCGGGCTCCGCCACCTCTGATCTGGCCGTCCGCGCCGGTGCCCGGGCCCTGGCACACGCCCAGCTGTCCGAGGTGGATGCCGTGGTGGTCACCACCACCACACCGGATCGCCCCTGTCCGGGCATCGCACCCGAGGTCACCTGGCGACTCGGACTGGGTAGCGTCGGCGCGTACGACGTCATGGCGGTCTGCGCCGGCTTCGTCTACGCCCTGGCCAACGCCGCGGGCATGATCGCGGCAGGCATCGTGGACCGGGTCCTGGTGATCGCGGCGGAGACCTTCTCCAGCATCCTCAACCCGCTCGACCGGACCACCGCCGTGCTCTTCGGCGACGGCGCGGCGGCGGTGGTGCTGACCAGCGGAGACCCGGACGAGCCGGGCCGCGTGGGCCCCTTCGACCTGGGCAGCGACGGCGAACACAGCGGGCTGATCGCGGTACCCGCCGGTGGGTCCCGGCAGCGGCTCTCCGGTCAGCCCGTGCCACCCGAGGAGCACTACTTCACCATGGATGGCCGGGAGGTGTTCCGGCACGCCGTGCTCCGGATGGCTGCCTCCACCCGAACCGTGCTGGACCGCGCCGGCTGGCGCGCCGCGGATCTCGATCACCTGGTCAGCCACCAGGCAAACAGCCGCATCCTGCACCGCCTGGCCGAGGACCTCGGCCTCGACCCGGCCCGTGCGGTCAGCAACATCGCCCGCGTCGGCAACACCGCAGCCGCGTCGATCCCCCTGGCCCTTGCCGACGCCCTCGCCGCGGGCACCCTACGCACCGGCGACCGGCTGGTACTGACCGCTTTCGGCGGTGGACTGGCCTGGGGGTCGGCCGCCCTCACCTGGCCGTCACTGAACTGCCCCGGGCTGGCCGCGACCAGTCCTTCAGAACGAGGAGCGCGCGCATGACCGCAACCACCTACGACCGCTTCGTCGACATCTTGATCACCCGCTTCGAGGTCGAGCCGGACGAGGTCGGCCCAGACGTCACCTTCGAGGACCTGGAACTGGACTCCCTGTTCCTGGTGGAGCTCGGTCTCGTCGTGCAGCAGGAGTTGGGCGTGAAGCTCGACGAACGGGACGCCACCCCGCACAGCACGATCGCCGAGACGGCGCAGCTGATCGACGCCCGCCTGGCGGCGCCGGCATGACCGGTGGCGACCTCGCGGTGACCGGTCTGGGGTTGGTGACCCCGGCCGGGATCGGCGTCGACGCCACCTGGAGGGGCGTGTGCGCGGGCACCTCCACCGCGCGGACCGACCCGGAGTTGGCCGATCTGCCCGTCACCTTCTCCTGCCGGGTGCCCGCATTCGAGCCCCGCAGGGCGGTAGGCCGTCGCTCCTGGCAGTACGACCGCTTCGTCCAGCTGGCCCTGGTCGCCGCGCGGGAGGCCGTCGCCGACGCCGGGCTGGACCCGGCCACCTGGGACGGCACGCGGGTGGGCGTGGTGATGGGGTGTGGTCTCGGCGGGGTAGCGACCTGGGAGACCCAGCACAAGAACCTGCTCGGCGGCGGCCCGCCGACGGTCTCCGCCCTGCTGATCCCGATGCTGGTGCCGAACATGGTCGCCGGGCAGGTCGGCATCGCGCTTCGGGCCACCGGCCCGAACTTCGTCACCGCCAGCGCCTGCGCCTCCGGAGCCACCGCCATCGGCACGGCCCGCGCCCTGCTGCACAGCGGCGCCTGCGACGTGGTGGTCACCGGCGGCAGCGAGGCCGGCGTCAGCCCGCTCATCCTCACCGGTTTCGCCCAGATGACCGCACTGTCCACCCGGGTCGAGGATCCGGCCGCCGCCTCGCGCCCCTTCGACGCGGACCGGGACGGCTTCGTTCTGGGGGAGGGGAGCGCCGTACTCGTCCTGGAACGGGCCACCGACGCCCGGGCCCGCGGTGCCCGGGTACGAGCACGCCTACTCGGCTACGGGGCCAGCGCCGACGCGTACCACGCGACGGCGCCGGAGCCCGGCGGGCGGGGCATCACCCAGGCGATCCGCACCGCGCTCACCGACGCCGACATAACCCCGTCCGACGTGGACCACGTCAACGCGCACGGCACGTCGACCCCGGCCAACGACTGGACCGAGGCCACCGCCATCGCCCGGACCCTCGGCCCCCGCCCCGCCGTAACCTCGACCAAAGGCGTGATCGGACATACGCTCGGCGCCGCCGGTGCCATCGAGGCCGCCCTCACCGTGCTCTCCGTACAGCACGACGCCATTCCCCCCACCGCGAACCTGGAACGTCAGGATCCGGAGATCACCATCGACGTGGTGGCCAAGGCACCCCGGCACGCCCCGGTGCACGTGGCGATCAGCAACTCGTTCGGCTTCGGCGGCCAGAACGCCGTCCTCGTCTTCGGGAAGGCCTGAACGACCCGGCCGGGACCATGGCCGTGGTGTCCGCCGCGGTCACGGCTCCGACAGGCCGGTGAACTCACCCCGGTGACAGACCAGCGGACCGCCGTCCGGACGGTCGTGCGCGGACCGCACCGCGCCGAACACCACCTCGTGATCGCCACCGTCGACCACCGCGGTGATCGCGCAGTCGAGCCAGGCCACCGCCCCGCCCAGCACCGGCTGGCCGGAGTCGTTCGTTGCCCAGGGCAGCGAGGCGAAACGGTCCGCGCCCGGGGTGGCGAACACCCGGCAGACGGGTGCCTGGTCGGCGGCGAGCACACTGACCGCGAACCGTCCACTGGCCCGGAGCGCCCCCCAGGTCCGCGATGACCGGTGCACGCAGAAGAGAACGAGCATCGGGTCGAGGGATACCGAGGTGAACGAGTTCACCGCCATGCCGTACGGCCGGCCGGCGAGCATCGTGGCGACCACCACCGCGCCGGTGGGGTACCGCCCCATCACCCGACGGAACTCGTGGGCGTCCGGTGCGCCGCGCGTCGCCGGGGCGGCGGGGGGCGCCGGTCCCGGTCCCGGTCCCGGTCCCGACATCGTCGGTCCTCAGCGCACCACGGAGCGGACCTGGTCCGATGTGGCCGAACGACCGTTGGCCGCATCGACGTGGACCAGGAAGGCGTCGACCGTCGCGCGGAAGTGTTCCGGCTCCTCGACGTGTGGCATGTGGCTGGACTCCTCGAACAACTCCCACCGGGAGGAGGGCAGCCCGTGGTGCAGCTCGGCCACCGCCGCCGGGGTCACCTCGTCATACCGCCCTGAGATCAACAAAGCGGGGACCTCGACCCGGCCCAGCCGATCCCGGATGTCCCAGTCGGCGAGGCGGCCACGGAGGTCGAACTCGGTGCCGCCCGCCATCGTCTCGTAGACGCGCGGATCCTCGCGTACCGCGCCAAGGGTCCGCAGCACCTCGTCGGGCACCGGTCGCGCACGGCAGACATGCCGGGTGTAGAAGGTGCGCACCGCATCGGCGTACCCGGGATTGTCGGGCGGGCCGGCGATCGCGGTACGCGCCGGGTCGGGCAGCTCGTCGCGGAGCCGGCCGACCTCTGCCCGGTAGGTCGCGCCAGCGGCGAAGCTGCCGGTGAGCACCAGCGACCGCAGGCCGGCCGGACGCTCGGTGGCCAACTCCAGGGCCAGCAGGCCGCCCCAGGAGTGGCCGAGCAGGTGATAGCCGTCGGTGATGCCCAGGTGTGTCAGCAGTGCGCGCAGCTCGGCGATAAACAGCGGCACCGTCCAGAACGCGTCCGCCACATCCGTCCGGCGATCGGATCGGCCGTTTCCGAGCTGGTCGTAGAAGACGTAGGCCCGGCCACCGGCGGCGAGTGCCGCCAACGACAGAAGATAGTCGTGGGTGAGGCCCGGTCCTCCGTGGCACACCACCACGGGCGCGGGACCGCTGGTCAGGTCACCGACCGGCCGATACCAGGTGAATCCGCCGGCCCACGTCAGAAAGCCTCCGGATTCCGGGTCCGTTGCGCTGTCCACGCTCATGACCCCGATGGTGGGCGGGCCCGCTGACGCGCCGCTGACCGACGGCTGACGTACCCGTGCACCTGGGGATCTCCCCAATGCTACGCCGGGTGACGGTAGCCGAGACTGTCAGCACGAACGGCCGGGCGAGGCCGCCCGGGCCGGCTTAGGCGACCAGCTGGGGAGGCGAGCTTGAGCACGCGCATCTACACGCTCCCGGTGGAGCAGACCCGCTGGCACGTGCCGGGCGGGGCGACGACCGTCTTCGACTGGGACTACGACACCGGCCGGGACCGGTTGCTCGCCCTCTACGAGAAGGGCAAGCAGCGGCAGTGGGACGCCGCCGAACGGCTGGACTGGTCGATCGAGATCGACCCGAACGACCCGATGGGCGTACCGGAGGAGTCCATCGCCATCTACGGCTCCCGGGTATGGGACAAGCTCGGTCCGAAGGAGCGCGGGCTGGTCCGGTTACACCTCAACGCATGGCAGTTCTCCCAGTTCCTACACGGGGAGCAAGGGGCGCTGATCTGCTCGTCGAAGATCGTCGCGAGTGTGCCCGATGTCGACTCGAAGTTCTACGCGGCCACCCAGGTGGTGGACGAGGCCCGGCACATGGAGGCCTACTCGCGCTACCTGCGGGAGAAGCTCGAGCTGGCGTACCCGATCAATCCGAGCCTGCAGGCGCTGCTCAACAACGTGATCTCCGACTCCCGCTGGGACATGACCTACCTGGGCATGCAGGTGCTCATCGAAGGCTTGGCGCTTGCCGCGTTCGGCCTGATCCGCGACTACGCCAAGGAGCCGCTGGCCCAGGCCCTCAACGCCTACGTCATGCAGGACGAGGCGCGGCACGTGGCCTTCGGCCGGCTGGCCCTGCGCGACTACTACCCACAGCTCACCCAGGCCGAGCGCGACGAACGCGAGGAGTTCTGCGTCGAGGCCTGTCACCTGATGGCGAAACGGTTCGTGGGCGAGGAGGTGTGGCGCCACCTGGATATCGACGCGGACGAGTGCATCGACTTCATGCGTCGCTCCGCGCACTTCCGTGCGTTTCGCAGCCACCTGTTCTCGCGCATCGTCCCCACGCTGCGCGACATCGGCCTCTTCGGACCGAAGCTGCACCGCGCCTTCGCCGACCTGGGTGTCCTGGGCTTCGCCGAGGTGGACCTGGACCAGATGATGGCGCGGGACGAGGAGATCGCGGTCGAGGTCGACGAGCGTCGCCGACGCCAGGTCGAGGTGACCATCGCCGACGGTGCCGACGGACCGCCCACCGGGTCACCCGACCGCAACGCCGCGTGACCTGGCCAGCAACACAGCCCATCCGAAGTGCGGCGCTCCTCGTCCCGGCCTCCGGCGCCGCCTTCCGGGCGATGGGCGATCCGACGGCGAGCACCCGGGCGATCCCCGCCCCCTCCAGCAGGAGCTCGATGGTTCCTCCGCCGACGCACGCGCGGATGCGCCTCCACAGCGGTGCCCCGGTCGCCGCGGGGTCGACGGCGGTGACCGGGGCCGGCCGGCGTGTCAGCAGCACATCAGTCCGGTGTCAGCCCGGTCCACGATCCTGGGCCAGTGCCGGCTCCGCACTCCACCGCGGTCCCCCGGCCATACCCACGATGGAGGTAGAACGTTGACCGCTGCACCCACCACCGAACAGGCCCTCCCGGGGGACCTGGTCCGGCAGGTCATGGGGGATGCCCTGGGTTTCTTGAATGCCGCGGCGCTGCGTGTCGCGGTACGCCTCGACCTCGCCGAGCATCTCGCGTCCGGGCCGAGGACCCCGAGCGAGCTGGCCACGCTGAGCGGCGCGGATCCCGGACACCTGGCCCGGGTACTGCGTTTCCTCGCGATGCGAGGGGTGTTTCGTGAGGACGAACAGGGCGCCTACCAGCTCACGCCCGCCGCGGAGCTGCTGCGGGCCGAGTCTCCGATGTCGGTCCGCTCGATGGTGCTGCTGCTGACCGACGAGATGTACTGGCTACCGGCCGGCCGGCTGGAGGAGACCGTACAGACCGGCACGACAGTGTTCAACGAGATCTTCGGCGGCCCGCTCTTCGACGTCCTCGCCCGGGAGCCGTACCGCGCCGACATCTTCCACACCGCGATCGCCGACCTGTCGGTCACCGAGCAGGATCCCATTGCGGCGAGCTACGACTTTCCGGACACCGGCACCGTCGTTGACGTCGGCGGCGGGCCCGGCGGCCTGCTGCACGCGGTCCTACTCCGCAATCCGGGCCTGCGGGGGGTGTTGTTCGAACAGGAGTCTGTCCTCGCCCAGCACCGGCTGGGCGATCCCGCGATCGCCGGGCGCTGGGAGCCGGTGGCGGGTGACTTCTTCGGACAGATCCCGACCGGCGGCGCCATCTACGTCCTCAAGCGCGTGCTGCACGACTGGGACGACGGCGACAGCCTGCGCATCCTCCGGGCGACCCGGCAGGCGATGGCGGACGAGGCAACGCTGTTGATCATCGACGCGGTCATCCCCTCGGGCAACGATCCGCACCTGAGCAAGCTCTATGACCTCGCGATGATGACCAACTTCGACGGCAAGGAACGCACCAGGGCCGAGTTCGACACCCTCCTGGCCGCCGCGGACCTCCGGGCCGTCCGGGTGATCCCGACTCCCGGGACGCTGTCGATCGTCGAAGCCGTGCCGGCCCCGCCGGCGGCACCCAGCGCCCCCGACGAGGCGGGGATCCGATGACACCCGAAGGGGCGGCCCCTGCCCCGTCGATGGCGAGGAGGGCGACACGATGACGGTGACGGGGGCCGATCACGGCCGGATCGACCCGACCACGATCCGGCAGATACTCGGAGACTCGCTGGGCTACCTCTACCCGGCGGCGCTGCGGGTCGCGGCCCGCTTCGCGATCGCCGACCACCTCGACGAGCCCCGCAGCGCGGCAGAGCTGGCCGCCCGCACCGGCGTCGACGCCGGACGCCTGGGCCGGGCACTGCGACTGCTCAGTACCCGCGGGGTCTTCGCCGAGGACGACGCGGGCCAGTTCCGGCTCACGCCGGCAGCACGGCTGCTTCGCACTGATGCCCCGGTGCCGTTACGGTCGATCGTGCTGCTCTTCACCGACGAGGTGTACTGGCGGCCGGCCGGGCGGCTCGACGACACGGTACGGCAGGGGCGGACCGCCTTCCCCGACGTGTTCGGTCTGCCGTTCTTCGACCACCTGCCGACCGCGCCGGAGACCGAGCAACTCTTCGCCGATGCCCTGGCCACGGTCTCGGAGCTGGAACAGGAGGCGGTGGTAGCCGCGTACGACTTCCCCACGACGGGCACTGTGGTGGATGTCGCCGGCGGACGCGGCGGGCTGCTGCGGACGGTGCTGACGGCGAACCCAGGGCTACGCGGCGTGCTGCTGGACCGCGCCCCGGTGCTGGAGCGGCACCTTCTTGACGTCCCGGCACTGGCCGGACGGTGGCGTACCGAGGCCGGCGACCTGTTCCACGCCGTCCCGCCCGGTGGGGACGTCTATCTGCTCAAGCGAATCCTGCACGACAAGAGCGACGAGGAGTCGGCTGCGGTGCTGGCCTCATGCCGCAAGGCCATGGCCAACGACGCGCGGCTGCTGGTGGTCGACGCCGTGGTGCCCTCGACTCCGGGCGCACACCCCGCCGTCGTGTCGGACGTCCTGATGATGGCCCTGTGGGACGGGCGGGAACGCACGGCCGAGGAGTTCGGGGTGCTACTCGCGGGAGAGGGCTTCCGCCTGGGCCAGATCATCCCGACCGCATCCGCGCTCTCGGTCGTGGTGGCGGTGCCGGTCTGACCTGGGCGCGCCCAGGTCAGACTCAGGAAGGCCGTGCGATGCCCTCCATGACCGACCGCGTGTCATCCGCCCAGGCGGTGGGGCGCAGGGTCTTCGGGTCGATGCGGACGTGCACCCGCCTGCCCTCGGCGTGCACGGTCTGCCCATCCCGGGACAGACAACGGAACCCGTACCCGGCGCTGGACCCGCTGAACTGATCGATCCAGAGGTGGACGGCCATGGCGCCGGTGCCCCGAAACGGCATGCGGTAGGAGATGGCGAACTCGGCCACCGCGAGAAACACGTCCGGGTGACTGTAGGTGCCACCGTCGAACGTCCAGCCGTGGGACGTCCAGAAGGTGTTGAGGGCACGTTCCACCAGAACTCCGTAGCGGCAGTTGTGCACGAGCCCCATCGAGTCGAGGTCGTCGAAGTGGATCGGAAGCAGCTCAACGTGCCCGTGATCGACCGAGAACTCGACTGACGCTGTCACCGTATCCCACCATTTCGCATTGGCGTCGATGGTTCACCATGGCGATCATCGCCGAACCCGAACCATGACGATCCGCCGCTGCGAAGTTATCAGACAAGTACGGTCGCGGTCGATGACCAGAAGTGCCGTTCGGTCGATGAGCGCGGTTGGGCAGCAACGCATGCGCCTTCCAGGCCGGGCCTGTTCGTCGGCGGAACGACCTCAGAGGATGGTTGTCCGGTCCGCCAACGTCGGGGCGGGGAAGCGCTCGCGTACGTGGGCGGGGGTGAGGGGGACCTCCTCGGCAAGCATGTCGAGGAAGGCACGGGCGATGGGGTCGGGCTGGCTGCGGGTGTACGCGGTCAGGGGGCGCAGCAGCGCGGGGTCCGGGCGGAGCAGCGCGGCGTCGAAGTGGGGAGGAACGGTGTTCCCGGGGACGAGCGCCAGGCCCAGCCCGGCGGCGGCGAAGTTGACCGCGAACGGCGCCTGCTGGGTGCGCACGGTGATCCGGGGTGGGAAGCCCGCGGCGGCGCAGGCCCGGTCGAGGAGCTGCGCCAGGCCGCTGTCGGGGGTGAAGTGCACCCATTCCCGCTCGGCGAGGTCGGCGAGGCGGACCGTGCCGCCGGAGACCGCGGCCAGGGGGTCGTCGGGGTGGGTGACCAGGAAGAACTCCTCCGCTCCCAGGTGCCGGATGGTGCCCTCCCCACTGGGCGGGGGCGGGCCGATGGCGATGTCGGCTTCTCCGTCCGCCATGGCGGCGGCGAGCTCGGTGGTGTGCCGGTGCTCGAACAGGGTGACGCGTACATCGGGGTGGCGGGTGCGCCAGAGGGCCAGCGCCGTGGGCAGGATGCCGTAGCTCACCGAGTAGAGCGTGGCCAGCTGAAGCTCGCCGGAGGCGACTCCGGTGGCACGCCGGGCCGCGGTGACGGCCCGTCGGGCGTCGGCCAGGGCCGCTCGGGCGGACGGCAGCATCGCACGCCCGGCGGCGGTCAACCGCAGGCCGCGCGGCAGGCGTTCCAGGAGGCGGCCGCCCATCTCCTTCTCGAGGGCGTGGAACTGGTGCGACAACCCGGGCTGGGTGATGTTGAGCAGGGCGGCGGCCTGGGTGAAGGAGCCCTCGTCAATAATCGTCACGAAGTACTCGAGCTGACGCAGCGTAGCCATACGCCGAGCCTATCGAGTCAGAAATATCCTACCCTTGGACGCATGGCAGTGGGGTGCGGGGAGCCCCTGGTCCTGATCTTCTTCCCTCGACGAGAAGAACGGTCAAACCAGGGGCTACGGCCGTGATCAGCCCAGGGTCGATACCACCCGACCCCAGGTAGAGATCACGTTAGTGGGAATGGTCGTACTCCTCGTCGTCCAGTTCGAGGAAGGGGTGCTCATCGAGCCGCCCGACCAGCCGGTCCTCGGCGGCGGGCTGGAACGGACCCACCGGGTCGTCATCGTCGAAGGCCTCGAGATCGACCGCGGCGTCAACCTCGCTGACCATGACGACGCCGTCCATCGGCTCCAGCTCCGGCACATCCAGCGCGGCGAGCGATCCGTCGCCGCTCTGCAACAGCTCCAGGACCGCCTCGCCGACCCCTTCGACAGGTGCCGGCTCCTCCTCATCGGGGGTCTCCGCCCGCCGGGCCGACGTGGCGGCCCGGATCAGCGCCGAGACGCTCGGCACCCGGTAGTCCCGACGCTGCCGTACCGAGATGACCCGGGGGTGGCTGTCGGCGGCCGGCGATCCGTCGGGGTTGGCGAAGCGCTCGTCGGCCTCCTCCGGGTCGATCGCCTGCACATCCCAGGGACTCACCTCGCCGAAGGCCTCCATCAGCTGCTCGTCGTAGGCGTACGAGGCGTTGTTCAAGTCGACGTATGCCTGCCAGACGGCATCGTCGTCGATTCGGCCCTGCGCAGCGCGCACAGCCGCCAGGTGGTGACGGGCCGCCTCGATGACGCGTTCGAGGGCAGTGTCCAGCTCACCATGCTGGTCGATCATGTAAGGCGTCCCTTCGGTGTTCGGAAGGCGCCGCGCCGAAGTACGGAAGCGGCTCAGCAGTTGCGGAGGAACCGGTCGAGAACCCGCACGCCGAACTGTAGTCCGTCCACTGGAACCCGCTCGTCGATGCCGTGGAACAGCGCGGAGAAGTTCAGGTCGGCGGGGAGGCGCAGCGGCGTGAAGCCAAAGCAACGGACGCCCAACCGCGCGAAGGCCTTCGCATCGGTGCCACCGGAGAGCATGTACGGCACCGGCCGGGCCCCCGGGTCCTCGGCGCGCAACGCGGCGGAGATCGCCTCGACCAGGGCACCGTCGAAGGTGGTCTCCAACGCGGGCTGGCGCTGGAGGTACTCGATCTCGATGTCCGGGCCCACCAACTCGCGCAGTTGCCGCTCCAGCAACTGCGACTGGCCGGGCAGGCTACGGCAGTCGATGGTGGCGGTAGCCCGTCCGGGAATGACGTTGTCCTTGTAGCCCGCGGCGAGTCGGGTGGGATTGGCCGTGTTGCGGATGGTCGCCCCGATGATGTTGGCGATCGGGCCGAGTTTGCCGATGGCCGCCTCCGGATCGTCCGGGTCCAGCTCGATGCCGAGTGCCTCGGACACCTCAAGGAGGAACGCGCGGACGGTGTCGGTAACGACGACCGGGAAGCGGTGCTGGCCGATCCGGGCGACTGCCTCGGCGAGGGCGGTGACGGCGTTGTCGTCGTGCACCATCGAGCCGTGCCCCGGCCGTCCCCGGGCGTGCAGCCGCAACCAGTCAATGCCCTTCTGCGCGGTCTCGATCAGATACAGCCGCTGGGTCTCGTTCACCGAGTAGGAGAACCCCCCGACCTCGCCGATGCCCTCGGTGCAACCCGCGAAGAGGTCGGGGTGGTTCTCCACCAGGAAGTGCGCGCCGTACTCACTGCCGGCCTCCTCATCGGCGGTGAAGGCGAGCACCACGTCCCGGGGCGGCCGAAATCCGCTGCGCTGCCAGTGCCGCACCACCGCCAGCACCATCGCGTCGAAGTCCTTCATATCGATCGCGCCACGGCCCCAGAGGTAGCCGTCCCGAAGCTCACCCGAGAGCGGATGCACCGACCACTCGTCGGCGTCGGCCGGTACCACGTCCAGGTGGCCGTGGACGAGCAGACCGGGTCGGTTCCGGTCGGTGCCGGGAATACGGGCAACCAGGTTGGCCCGACGGGGTGCGGATTCGTAGAGCACCGAGTCGATGCCGACCTCACCGAGCTTCTCTGCCACGTACTCGGCTGCTCGACGCTCCCCGACACTGGTGTCGTTGTCGCCGGTGTTGGTGGTGTCGATGCGCAGCAGATCCTGGCAGAGGCCGATGACCTCGTCGGTGGGCTTGGGGTGGGCACAGGCGGCGTCGCTCCTCATCGCTCCTTGATACCAGGAGAGCACCCGGGATGGGGTCGGCCCCGGATCCGACAGCTGTCGAAGGGGTCCGCGGGGTGCGAACACCGTGCCGCCGGGTAACAGACGGGTATGACCGACCTGTACCCCACCGCCGACGACCGCGAGACACTACGGCAGGCGGCCACCGCGCACACCGCCGCTGCCCGGGACGTGGAGCTCTTCCTGCGCCGCCTACCGGTGGTTCCCACTCCGGCAGACATCACCGAATACGCCAACCTGCTCACCCGGGAACGGCAGACCCGCGCCGATCGGGAGGCCGCCGCCGACGCGGCGGGCTTGACGATCACCAGCCTGGAACCCGGCGCGGATTGATCCGTCGGTGCGGGTGCCGGTGAACCCCGAAGCCGGCGCCCCACCCGACGGTATTGCCAGCGGTCAGCGTTCCACCAGGACGTCATGACCGAGATCCAGCAGGGCGTGCCGCCACCGGTCATCGGCGTTGCCCCGCGGCGGCTTCGCCGCCAACAGGTTCTCGATCTCGTCGATCGTGTCCCGCATCGTCTCGATGTCGTCCCGGGTCAGGTCCACCTTGCGTTTGGTGAGCACCCGCAGGATGTGCCGGCCCGGCTCGGGCAGGCCAAGGTCGGGGTCAGGGCCGAACGTCTCCTCGCCGGAGCCCCGGGTAAGCAGCCACTGCCGCAGCTTCTCGGACGGCACGTTGACCCGCTCGTGGAAGCTCTCCCAGAGCTCCTCCACCTGCGGATCGAGCCGCTGTTCGCGTACCATCAGCCCTCCTCTCGCGGTCCGTCGGCCGCTGCCGGGTCCGGCTCGCCGGTCCCCTGCTGCCCCGGACCCTCTGGTGGCACCTGCACCCGGGCGGGGTTCGCGGTCGGTGCGGCAACGATCGGCTCGGTCCGTTCGATGTTCTCCTGGGTCTCCTCGGGTTCGGTCATCTCCGCCTCCCGGCGCTCAACGGGGATGCGTGGTGGTGGCCGCGGTGTAGCCGCCGCCCTCGGCGACATCGATGGTCAGCTGGCCGTCACGGGCGTCGACGACCACCCGTTGGCCCGGCGACACCGCGGACTCCAGCAGCATCCGGGACAACGGGTTGTCCACCTCGCGCTGAATAACCCGACGCAGCGGGCGGGCCCCGAACTCGGGCTGGTAGCCGTGCTCGGCGAGCCAGTCGATGCCGGCACTGGTGATCTCGACATCAACATCCTGCGCGTGCAACCGACGGCGGGTCTCCGCCAACAGCAGCTCGGTGATCTGCCGCAGTTGCTCCGCCTCCAGGCGGCGGAAGATGATGATCTCATCAATACGGTTCAGGAACTCCGGACGGAAGTTCTCCTGGAGCCGACGCAACAAGCGGTCGCGGAGCTCGTCGTTCTCCCCACCCGCCGCCCCGGCTCCGAAGCCAACTGCCCGCTGGGTGCCGGTGATCAGCTCCGAGCCGAGGTTACTCGTCATGATCAGAACGGTGTTCTTGAAATTCACCGTCCGGCCCTGACTGTCGGTGAGCCGACCGTCGTCAAGCACCTGGAGCAGAATGTTGAACACATCCGGGTGCGCCTTCTCGATCTCGTCCAGCAACACCACCGCGTACGGGCGGCGCCGCACCGCCTCAGTGAGCTGCCCGGCCTCCTCGTACCCGACGTAGCCGGGCGGCGCGCCAACCAACCGGCTGACCGTGTGCCGCTCCTGAAACTCGCTCATGTCGACGCGCACCATCCGGTCGGCCTCGCCGAACAGCGCCTCGGCGAGCGCCCGGGCCAACTCGGTCTTGCCGACGCCGGTGGGGCCGAGGAAGAGGAAGCTACCCATCGGCCGATCTGGATCCGCCAACCCGGTACGGGAACGGCGCACCGCCTCGGAGACCGCGTTGACCGCGTCGTCCTGACCGACGACCTTCTCGTGCAGATGCCCCTCCAGCCGCAGGAGCCGATCCCGCTCCTCCTCGGTGAGCTGCGCAACGGGGATGCCGGTGGCCCGGGAGACCACCTCGGCGATCTCGTGCGGCCCCACCTGCGGCACCTGGTTGGCGCTACCCTCGTCGCCGCGAACCCGGCGGACCTGGGCCTCCAGGTCGACGATCTGGTCGCGCAACGTGGAGGCCTTCTCGTACTGCTCGTCCGCGACGGCCTGCTCCTTGTCCCGGCGTACCTCGTCGAGCTGGGTCTCCAACTCGCGTACGTCCGAGGCCGGGGTCCGGGTGCGCAGCCGCACCCGCGCGCCGGCCTGGTCCATCAGGTCGATCGCCTTGTCCGGCAGGTAGCGGTCGGTGACGTAGCGATCGGAGAGCTCCGCGGCGACGACCAGCGCCTCGTCGGTGAAGCGGACCTGGTGGTGCGCCTCGTAACGGTCCCGGAGGCCACGCAGGATGGCCACCGTGTCGTCAACCCCGGGCTCGGGCACGAAGACCGGCTGGAAACGGCGGGCCAGCGCGGCGTCCTTCTCGATGGTCCGGCGATACTCGTCCAGCGTGGTCGCGCCGATCACCCGCAGCTCACCGCGGGCCAGCGCCGGCTTGAGCATGTTGGACGCGTCCATGCCGCCCTCGCTGCCGGCCCCGCCCGCTCCGACCAGGGTGTGAATCTCGTCGAGGAAGATGATCAGCTTTTCGCGATGGGCCCGGATCTCGTCAATGACCTTCTTCAGCCGCTCCTCGAAGTCACCCCGGTAGCGGGTACCGGCGACCAGGCCGGCCAGGTCCAGTTGGATGACCCGCTTGCCGAGCAGGGTCTGCGGCACGTCGCCGTCGCAGATCCGCTCCGCGAGCCCCTCCACAATTGCGGTCTTACCGACACCGGCCTCACCGATCAGCACCGGGTTGTTCTTGGTCCGCCGGGACAGGATCTCGACTGCCTGCTCGATCTCGTCGGCCCGGCCGATGACCGGGTCGATCTGATCGTTCTGGGCGAGTTCGGTGAGATCCTGCCCGTACTGGTCGAGAGTGGGGGTGCCCCGATCCGGCCGCGGCCCACTTGCCGGGGCCCGGTCGGCGCTCGCCGCCTGCAACGACTCCGGCTGGATCCGGCCGGCGGCGAGCATCCGGCCGGCGGGCGACTCCGGGTTCAGCGGCAACGCCATCAGGATGTGCTCTGGCCCGATGTAGTTGGCACTCATGGCGCGGGAGAGCTGGTGGGCATCGAGCAGCGCCCGCTTGGCTGCGGGGGTGAGAGACAGGTTCGGCGGGACCTCGCCCCCCGGTGCCCCCTCACCCCGCCCGCCGAGCGCGTTGAGCAGGGTCTCGGGTTCGGCACCGGCTCGTTTGACCAGATCACGCAGGGACTGCCGTTGCAGCGCGGCCCAGAGCAGGTGGTCGGTGTCCAGGTCGGTACTGTGCCGCTCAGCCGCCCGACGTGCTGCGTCGGCGAGCATCTCTCGGGCATCGGCGGTCATCAGCCGGGTAATGTCGACCCGGTGCGCGGGCCGGCGACCACCCTCGCTCCGGCCGAAGTACCGGGCCAGGAACTCGTCCCACGGGTCGGAGCCGAAGTCGCCGGGTCCCATATCTGTCTCCTCCGCTGCTCGGCGCGGCACGGTCGCCAGGGGCTACCCGGCAGTCGTCGGGACAAACTCCGCCGGCTGGCCACCGGGGTTGCCGGGGTGTGGGCGGATCGCGTGGCAGGCTGGCGGCATGAACGGGACACCGCTGCTGATCGTGGACGCCGCCAACGTGGTGGGATCCCGGCCCGACGGGTGGTGGCGGGACCGGGTCGGGGCGACCACCCGACTGCGGGACAGCCTCACTGGCGTGCCCGATTCCGGGGTGCCCCCGGAGCTGCCGCCGCCGGTCGAGGTGGTGCTGGTGGTCGAGGGCGCGGCGCGCGGGGTGCCGGCGGTGTCGGGGGTACGGGTGGTGGTGGCCCAGCAGTCCGGCGACGATGCGGTGGTGGACCTGGTCGCCGCCGATCCGCAGCGCCGCCGGGTCGTCGTCACCGCCGACCGTGAACTGCGAGAACGTGTGCTCCGGCGGGGTGCCGAGGTGCAGGGGCCGCGCTGGTTGACCGGCCCCTGAACCCCATCCCCACGCGGCGGGGACAATCGACCTCCCCGCGCCTGCGGATGACAACCGCTCAGTAGGGTTGAATAGTGGCAGGGAGGATGTTCTCTCCCCGGTGCCGATAGGCTCTAATGGAGGCCTCCCCTTGCCCCAGGAGGTTCCGTCGTGGCGAGCGTCGCCGAGCTCAAGGCAGCCATCGATGTCGCGCTCCAACAGATCGGTGACGGCCAGAGCGCTGTGCACGCTGCCGGTGAGAAGCTGGCCGAGGCGCAGCAGACACTGGCCGGCGCGCTGGAGGGCAGCGGACACGAAACGGTGGATGCGGCGCAGGCCTCGCTGACCCAGGCGGGGCAGGAGTTGGAGGAGTGCTTGGCGGCCACACTCGTCGCGGTCGAGCAGGCCCAGCTGTACGTCGCGACCCTCTGAGCGCCGCCGTGTCCATCGTCGAAGATCTCGGCGCGCAGGTGCGCGCCGCCAGCGATGACCTGCCGCTCGGTCAACTCGCCGAGGCGCTCGAACGGTTCGGGCTGGCCGCCGAGCGGCTGCGCTGGGTACGCCAGGAATCCGCCAACCCGATGGGGGTGCCGGAGCTGTCCAGCGCCGTCGAACACGCCGAGTCCGCCGGCTACGCGCTGCGCGTCGCCCAGGAGCAGCTGACGGCGTACCTGGCCAGGATCGGGCTGGCGGCCGACGACTCACCCGCGCCACGCACCACCCCCGAGCGGCGACCGGCACACGACGCTCCCCGTGGTGCCATGCCACCGGAGACGGCCACCGTCCCGCCAGTCCCGGCCGCCGCACCCCGGTGGTGGGCTGTCCGGGTCGCCGAGTTGACCGGTGGCGGGAGCGTGTCGGGGCAACCGGATGCGGCGATCGCCGACTCCAACGTGCTGCTGCGCCGAGTCGTCCACGAGGTCCGCGCCGGTAGCCGGGAACGACTCCGCGTCGAGCTGGGCCGCGCCCACGCCGACGTGGGGTTGGGGTTGGCCGCGTTGGCCCCTCCCCTGCTGCGGGAACTGGCCGGGGAGTTTCTTGGGCACCCGCCCCGGGCCGAGGATTTGCCGCGGCTCCGCCAAGCCCTGGACAGCCGGACCCGCGACCTGCTGCCGGGCCTGCCCGCGCCGGTGGTGGAGACGCTGCTGGCCCGGGTCTGCCGGATGCCGCCGCCCCGCCGGGACGACCCCGAACAGCCACATGCCGCCGACTCGGCGGTCACCGCCGGGGTGCTGACCGGCGTCCTGCTCGACCGGCTCGGCCGCGAGCTACCGACTCCGGCGGAGCGCGAGCGCCGCACCGACGACGCGCGGACCCGGCCGGCGGCGGTGGACGACCAGCGGCGAGCCGCCGCGAACCACGACCGGCAGGCCGACGCCGAGTGGGGGCGGCGCGCCGCCGTCATCGGGCAACAGGCTGCCAGCCGCCAGCGGCCGGCTGCCGGCGGACGCCGCAGTGGCCCACTCCCGGCCGAGAGTCGGCGCGGGGCGCCCGACACCATGCGTCCCTCGTCTCGACGGGACGCCGATGGCTGACCGGCGGGCGCAGCTCGCCGCCCGGGTCCGGCAAACCCTCGGCGAGGCCCTCGGCGCGACGCGGACCCGGCTGGCGGCGGCGCAGACCGAACTCGCCGCCGAGCGGGGCCGACTCGACCGCGTCCGCCAGGCGGCCGCCGCGGTGCCGGCGCGGGTCGGCGCGGAGCGAGACCGGCGGCTCGCCGAGATCGACGCCCAACACTCAGCCCGGATCGCCGAGCTTTCCCGGCGAGCGGCTGAAGCAGCTCGCCGGGAGGCCCCCGGCGCGGCGACCGCCGACTGGCCACAATGGCGACCGACCCCCGCCCGCCGGACGGAGCCGCCCGGCCCGCTCCGGGTCGGCACGCTCACCGTCCCGGGCGGGGAGCCAGTGCCGGCGCTGGTGCCGCTGCTCGACGCCGGGCACGTCGAGCTGACCGGAGGCGACCGGGTGGCGGGCGAGACGGTGGTGGCCGCGCTGCTGCTACGGGCGGTAGGCCGGACAGACCCGGGTGCGGTCCGGTTGACCGGGTACGACCCGGAGCGGCTCGGGGGCGGTCTGGCCGGTTTCGCGCCGCTGGGCACCGCCGGACTGCTGACCTTCGTCGGCCCCGGTGGGCTGGGCCGGCTCCTCGACGGCCTCGTCGACGAGATCCACCGGATCAACTCGACCGTCCTGGCCGGGGAACACCGGTCCCTACGCGAGCTGGCGGCAGCCACCGGTCGTCGTCCCGAGCCGTGGCGGGTGGCGGTACTACTCGGCGGGGAGGAGCCGTCTCGGCACGAACGTGGGCAACTCGACCGGGTGGTCCGCACCGGCGCGGCGTGCGGCGTGCACCTGGTGGTACGCGGCCTGGCGCTGCCGGAGGACGCCACCGTGGCCCGGATCCGCGTTGAACCGGGCCGGGTCGAACTCGCCGGTGCGCCGCCGGTCACGCTCGACCCGGCGCCCCCGGCGCCCCTGGTCACCGAGACCTGCCGGGCCGTCGCCGCCCAGGTCAACGCCGGCCCGGAGCCGACGCCCTTCACCGATCTGCTGCCACCGCCGGAGCAGATGTGGGGGGAGGACTCGGCGGCCGGCCTGATCGCGCCAATCGGCGAAGGAACGGACGGCCAGCCGGTGCTGGTCACTCTCGGCGACTATCCGCCGCACGCGCTGATCGGTGGCCCGTCCGGCACCGGCAAGACAAATCTGATCTTTGCCTGGATCGGTGCGCTCGCCGCCCGTTACTCCCCGGCCGAGTTGGAGTTCTACCTGCTCGATTTCAAGGAGGGCGTCTCCTTCGCCCGGTTCGCGCAGGGTCGCCGCGACCCGAGTTGGCTGCCGCACATGCGGCTGGTCGGGATCAACGTCAACACGGACCGGGAGTTCGGTCTCGCCCTGCTTCGCTTCCTCGCCGAAGAGCTGCGTCGGCGCGCCGACGCAGCAAAGGAACACGAGGTCACGAAGCTCGCCGAACTGCGCGCGGTGGATCCAGCCGGACGCTGGCCGCGGATCGTCGCCATGGTTGACGAGTTCCAGATGCTGCTCGCCGGCCGGGACGCGGTCGCCCGGGAGGCCGCCGACCTCCTGGAGGACCTGGCCCGACGCGGTCGCTCGCAGGGCATCCACCTGGTCCTCGCCTCGCAGGATGTCCGGGGAATCGAGGCGTTGTGGGGGCGGCCGGCCCTGGTCGCCCAGTTCACCCTCCGCATCGCCCTACCCAAGGCGCTGCGGATCCTCGCCGAGCGCAACGACGCCGCGCAGTCACTACCCCGCCACCACGCCGTGGTCAACGCCGAGTCGGGCCTGGCCGAGGGGAACGAGATCGCCCGGATCCCGTCGGCGAGCGACTGGGAGACGTGGAGCGGGCTGCAGCACCGACTCTGGCGGATGCGCCCTTCGGATGCCGCCCCGGCGCGGCTCTTCGATGGCGACGCGATCCCCCGGTTGACCGACGCCCCGGACTACCAGGCGCTCGCCGCACCGGAGACCGGGACCCCGCGCGCCCCGACGGCGTTACTCGGCGAGATCATCGACGTACAGGCCCGTTCGGCGGTGCTTCGACTGCCGCGCGCACCCGGTCGCAACCTCGCCGTGCTGGGCACCCGCGTCGACGAGGCCTGCGCCGTACTCGCCGCTGCGGGCCGGTCGCTCGCCCGGCAACACCAGCCCGGAACGGCGCGGTTCTCCATCGCCTGCCTGGATCCGGATGCCGACTCCGCCGCCCGTTCCCTCTACGCCGACCTCGCCGACGATGCCGCTTGGTATGACGAGGAGACCGTGACCGAACTGATGGCCGAGACGACCGCCGGGCTGGGCGCCCCTGGGGTCGGCACCCCCCACTACCTGCTGCTGTTCGCGGTTGACGCGGCGGCCGGGGCGCTCTCCGCCCGGGTCGGCGGCCAGACCGGGCTGGAGCAGCTGCGTCGCGTCCTCCACGACGGGCCTGAGCGGCGGACCCATGTACTGGCCTGGTGGCGGGGAGTCGCGCGGATGCGGGCCGACCTCGGCGGACCGGCCGCCCGTACCGACCAGGTGGGCGCCTGGGTGGCGCTCGACACGCACGGTGGGGAACTGGGCGCCTCGCTCTACCCCGGTACCGGCGGGCCGGACTGGTACCCCCGCCCGTGGCGGGGCCTCTTCTTCGACCGGGCGGTCCACCGCACCGGGCAGACGATCATCCCGTACGGGCACCAGCGGTGAATCAACCAGTGCCGAGCGAGTCGTATCCGGCGCAGGTACGACGACTGGCTGACCTGACCGAGCAGGTGTCGGCGCAACGGGCCGAGGCACACACCTGGTACGAGCAGCAGTGTGCAGCCGCGCGGCGCGCCGTGGCAAACGCCGAGGACCAGGTCCGTCACGCGGAACGGGAGGTGACAGCAGCACGCGGGCTGCAAGAGCGGGTCGAGGCTGAGGTCCGGCTGTTGTGGCAGGAGCTACGCGGGCGGTTTCGGTCGGCGGGCCGCCGGATGGGCGGGCCCCCCGGCCCGGTCAACGGCGCCGCCGGGAATCCCCTGCCGATGTTGGCCGCGGTGCGGGACCTCCTGGCCCGTACCGGTCAACCCGGTGAGCTGCCCGGATCCACCAATCCGCTGTTGGCCGTCTGCGGCTTCGGCGGTGCGCTGGTCACCTACGCCCTGGGCACCGTCGCCCGGACTGCCGGCGACCGGTACGGCGGGGACCTGGCGGTCGGGCTGCCGGTGCTGGCGCTGGTAGTGACCTTGCTCGGCCCGCTGGCCGGCCTGGTCCCGGCGAAGGTTCTCGCCGACCGGCGCCACGCGGTGCTGGGCCCGCGCCCGATGGCCGTGGTGGTCGTCGCCGGACTGCTGGCGACGGGGCTCCTGGTCGCCGTGGCCCGCTGAACCGGTCAGTGGCGGTGGCGTCAGGCCATCCGCCGCGACCCCCTCGGGCCGGCTCCGGCAGCTGTCCTGGGCAGGTACGACGACCGCCTCCCGGAGCAGGCGACGCACGAGGGTGACCCGGTCGGTGTCGTTGACCAGGCCGGGCAGGTCCCCGACCCGGCTGACCTCCGCGAAGAGCAACGCGCGCAGGGCCGGGGCACACATCTGCGGCAGGGTGATCGTACGGTCGAAGACCCGCAGCGTGACCCGCTCTCCCGCCGGTGTGAGCTGCCACCGTAGGCCCGGGCGGAGAGTGACCCGGCTGTCCGGGCCGAGCGCGCCCAACGCGGCCGTCTGGGCAAGGGGGTACAGCGGAGCCGGCCGGGCCGCCGGCCATGCGCGCTGCCGCAGCCGGGCGGCGAGCACTGCTGGATCGACGCGGCGCAGCCAGTCCCGCAGTACCTCCACGGTCTCCGTCAACTCGGGCTCCACCGCCGCCGGGTCGGAGACGTCAATTCCGAATGGCAGGGTGGCCCGCAGCCGCGGCTCCTCGGCGGCGAGCGCGAGCAGCTCCTCGACCAGCGTGTATCGAGTCAGTGCCCGAACGCCGACGGTCAGGTGAAGTGAGCTGCGTTCCTGGGCCTTGGCACTGTGCAACCAGCCACGGGGCAGGTACAGGGCGTCGCCGGGGCCGAGCCGCACGTCGAGGGTAGGTGTACCGGTCGCGGTCGCGGAGACCTCATCGGCCCGGCCGCCCCACGGCTGCCGCTCCAGCGGATCGGGGAGCACCGGGGGATGGATTCGCCAGTGCTTCTCACCATCCACCTGGAGGACGAATACGTCGTGCGTGTCATAGTGAGTGGCGAATCCCTGGCTGCCGGCAGGAGTCAGGTAGGCGTTGGTTTGCAACGGCTGCCCGACCGCCAGGCCGAGTTCCCGGGTGAAGTCGATGAGTGCCGGCCAGATTCGGTGCAGGCCTTGCAACACCAGGGTGGCGCCGCTGGCGTACAGGTCGAGAATCCTCTCGTCGAGGACCTGGTCGGCGATCTCGGCGCCCGCGCCCCCGCCACCGGTGTAGCGGGCCGCCGGCACCAACACGCCGTCCTGCGCCACCCGCAGGAACGGGGTCCGCAAGCCGCGCCGACTCAGCAGTTCGTCCGCGTCGGCCGGGCTGAGGAGGTCGCGAAAACCACTCTGGTTGGGAAGTTCGTCGGCGCGGGACAGCAGCGGCATCCGTCCCCAGTGCACGGCGGCGAACCTCGCCGGCCCGGCCGAGATGCACCGGGCCAGCGCCGACGGCGACCCCACGGGACGCGCCGAGCCCTCGGTGGCGAACGCGGTGACCAGGCGAGCAGGGCCGCCCGGCGAGTCAGGGTACGGCACAGCGCGGTTCAGCCCGCGCTGCCGTCGGCACCACCATCATGCTGGCCCGGAGTCGCCCCACCGTCCGCCGGACCCTCCGCACTGCCGTCGGCACCACCATCATGCTGGCCCGGAGTCGCCCCACCGTCCGCCGGACCCTCCGCACTGCCGTCGGCACCACCATCATGCTGGCCCGGAGTCGCCCCACCATCCGCCGGACCCTCGAGGCCGGTGCCGCCGGAGGTCGTCATGTCGTCGTCGTTGAATGCCATGGGTGCTCCTCGGCTGTGCCCCGTCCGAACGCCGGGGTCCGTCGTGCGGCGGGTGTGCCCCACCTCCGGCCCTCCCCACCACACGGTAGCCGTCCCAGGACTCCGACGCTGGTGGTTCGCCAGTCAACGGCACCAACCACGGACCGTGGCTACTCAGCGCTCTCTCCACCGCCGAACGTCGGGTCCCCACCGGCCATCGTCGTCTCGCCGCGGGGGGCCCACCGGGCCGCGGTGTTGTCGCACCGGGCTGACTCCGCCGGGTCGCTTCGCCCGTCGCCGACCGCCGGGTGTCCCGACAACGTGGACAACGCCGCCCTGACGGCGCTCCGGTCTCGTCTGCACCGTCACCGTCCAGTCACCTCCGTCTACTCCGGCCGCGCCGTCGCGGCGCGGCGGGTCAGGCCGCGCGGCGCTCCCGGGTTTGTTTGCAGGTCACGCAGGTCGTCGCCGACGGGAAGATCTCCAGCCGTTCCACCGGAATGGACGCGCCACAGCCCTCACAGAAGCCGTAGGTACCCTCTTCCAGCCGGGTCAGGGCGTGCTCGAACTGTGCCCGGCGGTCGAGAATCGTGCGCAACAGGGACTGCGCGGTGTCCCGCTCCGCGGTCTTCGTGCCGCTGTCGGCCTGGTCATCGCCCGCGGTGTCCCCGACCTCCACCAGACGCAGCACCTGACTCTGCACCACAGCCTGCTCATACTCGGCGGCGAGTTCGTCGTAACGGGCCTGCAGGGACTGCCGGATCTGATCGGCTTCCGCCTGGGGTCGGGGCGTGTCGACCGGGTCGTGGACGAGCATTGCTGCCTGCCTTCCTGAGGGCCTCCCGGTCCACCGGACCGGTGCTGATCGTCGCTGCACGGGTGGCGACCCGTGTGGTGAGCCGACCGAATACCCCGCACCGCCACGAACCAAACGCCGTCTGACCGGCTACTCGGGCCCCGCCCGGCGCCCCGGCAGCGCCAGGGCGGGCTCTTGCCTCCGTCAACCGCTGCGGTCGATGGTCACCCGGGCGTCGTCGGCGAGCCGGTAGCCGACCCCGTAGACGGTGGTGACCAGGGGGACGTCCACACCGACCTTGCCCCGCAGCCGGCGCACGTGCACATCCACGGTGCGCACCCCGGCGTGCTCATAGCCCCAGACCGCATTGAGCAGTTGTAGCCGCGTAAAGACCCGCCGGGGGTGGGCGACCAGGTGCAGCAGCAGATCGAACTCCAGCCGGGTCAGCGACAACGGCTCGCCGTCGCGCAGCACGGACCGGGAGGAGGCGAGGATGTGCAGGGTGGGGATGGTTGGGGCGAGCGACCGGCTCGGTGGGCGGGCGGTCGGGACTGGCTCCACCCGCCGGTCCGAAAGCCCGTTGCCGGTCATGGTGACCGTGCTGTCTCCACCCTCCATCAACTCTCGGGCCGCGTCCAACAGCCGCCGGGCCGCCGGGTTCAGCACCTCGTCGCTGGCCAACGGGATCGACAGGGTCACCGTGAGGACAGGGGGAACCGTGTTGGTGGGACGGCGCTGACCACCCGGAGGGCGACCGGGAACAGCGGGTTGGGACGAATGCCATCCGGCGCGCGACGAGGCGGGGCTGACCGACATGGTCCTCCTTGGCTGGTCCGGGTATCTCCCCAACGGCCCGGGACGCCGCTTCACCGATGCTTCCCGGCACCCGTTCGGGGGTCAAGGGGCAGCTGCGTTCCATGGATGTGACAGTTGACTAACACATCGGAGCGAGATGCTCGCTCTGCGTACGAGGTCAACTGATTACAGCAGAGCCGCTGCGAGGACCCGATCCGGGGGTCCCTCCCGCGTTCACATCTGCGGGTGCCAGGCCCACCACCCCGGGGCGCCCGGTGCTCGGCAGGGTATACAGGGATGGTGGAGGATTCGCTCGCCCAGCGGCAACGCGCCGCCGCCGCCGCGCTGCTCGCCGCCCTGGACGAGCCGGAACGTGCCCGGGCAACCCACCGGTTCGACGACCTGAGGGCACGGCGCTGGATCGAGTACCGGCCCCGGCCCCGGCCCGGCGTCTGCCTGGCCGACCTGCGCCGCGCTGCACGGAAGAACACCCACCGACTCCTGGCGAGCGCCCTGAGCCCGTCGGCTTATGCCCAGGCGGTGACGATCATCGGCTTGGAGGAGGTGCTGGACCGAGCCGAGGGGGGACGCCGCGGCCGACACAGCGACGACTACTGGGTGGCGGTCTTCGGTGACCCGATCCAGGACGAGGCGTGGGGGTGGCGGGTCGAGGGGCACCACCTGTCGATCAGCATGACCATCGTCGCCGACCAGGTCTCCCCCGCTCCGGTCTTCTTCGGGGCGAACCCGGCCGCCGTCCGGTGGGCCGGCCGGCCGGTCACCCGCCCGCTCGGCCCCGAGGAGGACCTGGGCCGGACGTTGCTGGATTCCCTCAGCCCGCGACTACGGGCGACGGCCGTCATCGCCGATGCGGCCCCCAGCGACATCATCAGCGCGACCCGACCGCGCGTGGACACCCCAATGGCTCCCCTCGGCATCTCCGCCGACCAGCTGAGCCCCACCGGTCGAGCCCTGTTGGACCAACTTGTCGCTCTCTACCTGGAACGGTTCCCGCCGGAGTTGGCAGACCGGGAGGCCCGTCGGCTCGCCGGGTCCCCGGTGCACTTCGCCTGGGCTGGACCGAGCTGGCCGGGGCAGCGGCACTACTACCGCCTACACGGCGACGACCTGCTGATCGAATACGACAACACCGCAGACGACGGCAACCACGCCCACACCGTGCTTCGCCGCCCGAGCAGCGACTTCGGCGCCGACCTCCTGGCCGCCCACCACCGGGTCGCGCACTGACAGTTTCGGCGAGTCCCGCCGGAAGTCACCCCACCGCGCGGCTCCGGCACGGCTAGTTGTCGCGAGGCCGCGAAACCGTGGTAACCAACCGCTCGGCCACCTCTCGCAGGGGGATCCCGAGCGAGGACGCCGCGCCACGCAGCACCGTCACGGCCTCCTCCGCCCGGCATCCCCGCTGGGTCATGACGACACCGATCGCCTGGCCAACAACACTCTCGCCGAGCAGCGCCAGGTCGACCTGACCGGCCTCGGCCACCGCCCGCGCCCGGTCCCGTACCGCGGCGAGCAGTAGACCAGCGTGCTCGGCCACGAGCATCGCGGTCAGCTGGTGCCGGGGGGTGAGCACCTCCCGAGCCCCCGCATAGAGGTTGAGCGCGCCGATCACCTGTTCGTCGATGTCGACCGGCGCGGAGATCACGGCCGACACCCCGAGTGCACGGGCGCGCCAGGTCCACTCCGGCCATCGTGTCTCGGTGCTCAGTCGCTCCGCGATCACCAGCTCCCGCCGTCCGATCGCCGCCATCGCCGGCGAGTCCGGGCCATGCCGCAGGTCATCGAGCTCGGCGAGCCGGGTGTCGGAGGTCACCGCTCCGGCCGGTTCCCCCGCGCGTAGGGAGGTGAAACCACACCAGTCGACCCCCGCGACGCCATCCCGGGCGATCCGGACGAGGAGGATCAGCGCGGCGTCGAGGTCGGTCGCGCCGATCAGCTCGGCGGTCAGCTCCCGGAGTAGTCCCGCGGTCTCCAGGACACCGAGCGTCTCCCCAACCGACTCCCGCATCTCCAGGTTCACCCGACCCACCTCCATTGCGCGTACGCCACACGTCTCACCACCACCGGACCGCCGGAGCGCGGACCTGTCCCGACTCCGCGGCCCCGGCCTACTACCCCGAGGGGAAGGGGTCGAAACTACTCAAAAGGGCGCGCTCCGGAGCCGGAGGCTACCGGAACATTCCCGGCCCGTCAGCGGGATCCGGAGCTGAGCCGCCGCCCCACCGAGGCGATGAGCCGGTCGAGCTCCGAACCGAACGGGTTGTCGTGCACGAGGTACGTCCAGGTGGCGCTCGGCCGGACCAGCTTGGCCTCGTCCGGCTCCCAGTCCTCGTCGAATTCCGTCTCGGTGAAGGTCTCGATGGAGCGCCGTTCGATCTCCGGCACCAGTTCGTTGAAGGAGGGCACCGCGGCACGGTGAAACTCGTCAAGCGGGTCCAACCGGCCCAACGCCCGCAGGTGCACGCCCTCACGGACCTCGGAGAGCTCAGCGAGGTGCTCGGCCCAGAGCCGATCCAGATGGAACAACGCGATGGAGCGGGCGGCCCCGGCGAGAAGATCCTCGTCCATCTCGCCGGCCTTGTCCGAGACCTTGTCGAGCAGCATCAGGGCGGCGACGTCGCTGGTCAGCAGCCGCTCACGGCGCTCCGCCAACGCCTTACGCTGCTGCTCCACCACCACGCTGTAGCGCCAGGTGTTGCGGTGGATCTCATGATTGACCCCCTCGGCGACCCGCTGGGCGTGCTCCACGGCGTAATCCACCTGCGGATCGGTAACCAGGCCGTCGGCGTTCATCCGGGGCGACGGCGGCACGGTGTCACCGGCGTGCCGGACCACGAGATCGTCCTGCAGACTGACGAAGAAGACCGACCCACCCGGGTCGCCCTGCCGACCGGCCCGCCCCCGCAGCTGGTCGTCCACCCGGCGGCTGTCGTGCCGGCCACTGCCGATCACGTAGAGGCCACCCAGCTCAGCCACCCGGTCCCGGTCCGCCTGATCACTGCCGCCGAGACGGATGTCGACCCCCCTGCCGGCCATCTGGGTCGAGACCGTGACCGCGCCGTGAGCGCCGGCCTCAGCGATGATCGCCGCCTCCTCATCATCGTTCTTGGCGTTGAGCACGATGCAGGGGACGTTCGCGGCCTCGAGACCGGCCGCCAGGCTTTCGGACTCCTTCACGTCGAGGGTACCGACCAGGACCGGCCGCCCCCGCTCGTGATTACGCCGAATCTCGTCGATCAGCGCCTCCTCCTTCTCCGCCTGGGTCGCGTAGATCCGGTCCGGCTCGTCCTCGCGGACACACGGGGTGTTCGGCGGGACCACCGCCACCTCAAGATCAAAGAACTCGCGCAGTTGCTCGCCGACCAGTACCGCGGTCGCCGTCATCCCGCACACGGTCGGGTAGAGCCCGATGTATGCCTGCACCGCGATCGTGCCGAGCACCTCCCCCTCGGCGGTGGCGTCGAGCCCTTCCTTGGCCTCGACCGCCGCCTGCAGTCCGTCCGGCCAACGGCGACGCTGCGCCACCCGTCCGCGCATCTCGTCGATCAACTCGACCGTGCCGTCCCGCACGATGTAGTCCACATCGCGGTGCAGCAGGGCGTGCGCGTGCAGCGCTACGTTCACCGTGGAGAGCTGGGCGACCTGCTCCTCGTCGTACAGGTCGATGCCGAGTTTGGCCTCGACGGCGCTGAGACCGTCGGTGGTGAAGGCGACGCTGCGACCGTCCTCGGCCACCGTGTAGTGCCGGCCCTCGCGCAACCCACGCATCAACGCCGCGGCGGTGTGCACCGGATCCTGATCACCGGGAACCGCCCCGGCGAGGACCATCGGTACCCGCGCCTCGTCGATCAGGATCGAGTCGGCCTCGTCCACGATCGCGGTACTCAGCGCCGGTTGGACCCGGTCCTCAATGTCCGTGACGAGTTGGTCGCGCAGGTAGTCGAAGCCCGCCTCGCTGACCGACACGTACGTGACGTCGCAGGCGTAGGCCGCGCGCCGTTGTTCCGGGGTGGAGGCCTCATTGACCCAGCCGACAGTCAGGCCGAGCAGGTCGTACACCGGCTTCATCCATTGGGCGTCCCGGCGGGCCAGATAGTCGTTGACGGTCAGTACGTGCACCGGACCGTTGCCGAGGCGCACATGCCCGTACGCGGCGACCGTCGCGGTCAGGGTCTTGCCCTCACCGGTCGCCATCTCGGCGACCTTGCCGGAGAGCAGCGCCATCGCGCCGAGCAGCTGCACATCGTAGGGCCGCTGGTCCAGTCCGCGGTGGGCGGCCTCGCGGCCAACCGCGCAGATCTCCGCGTAGCCCTCAGCCCGGCCGGCGGCCTCGGTCAACCCGACATCGTCGAGCGCCTCCAGTTCCGCAACCCGGGCCTCGATCGCGGGCAAAATCTTCTCCAGCGGTGCGAGGTCGACTGTCGTCCCGGGGCGCTGGAGGAATCGGCGGAACCTGGTCTTCAACCGTTGCGACACACCCATGAGCGGCAACGGTACGCGACCGAACCGATCTTCACCCGGCCCGCCCGGTCCGCCGGCGTCGGCAAGGAGCGCCACCGGGGACTGCGCCCCGCAGGACGACCAAGGCGGTCCAGGGCGGGGAACGCGGCACCGCAGGTCTGAAGGAACGAAAATGCCGCTCTAGCCTGAATAATCCCTCTCGCCTGGTTTCATGGTCAGAGGGGCGGGTAGCCGCGCCCGTCCCATCTGTCGTAGCGGGGTGAGGGGTCCATGCCCAAGCGGGTCACCACGGAACCACGGGACCGGGGTCCGGCGATCCTGGCACCGGCGCGCTTTGGCGGCTACCCGGGCCCGCGACGGCCGGCGATACCCGGCAGCACGCTGGCCCGGTGGCTGTCCACCACCGACCACAAGCAGATCGGCCTGCTCTACCTGATCACGTCCTTCGGCTTCTTCGTGCTGGCCGGCATCGAGGCGATGCTGATCCGGGGCGAGCTGGCCCGACCTGGGCTCCAGTTCCTCTCCCCCGAACAGTACAACCAGTTGTTCACCACCCACGGCCTCGCGATGCTGCTGCTCTTCGCCACCCCGGCGGCGCTGGGGATGGCCAACTACATCGTCCCGATTCAGGTCGGGGCGCCGGATGTCGCGTTCCCCCGCCTGAACGCCTTCGGCTACTGGCTCTTCCTCTTCGGCGGTCTGCTGCTCTTCGGCAGCTTCCTGACCCCGGGCGGATCCGCCGACTTCGGCTGGTTCGCCTACACGCCACTGAGCCAGGCCGAACACTCCCCCGGCATCGGCCCCGACATGGTGCTGGTCGGCCTCGCCCTCGGCGGGGTCGGCACAATCCTCACCGCGGTCAACCTGATCACCACCATCGTCACTCTCCGCGCCCCCGGCATGACCATGTTCCGAATGCCGATCTTCACCTGGAACATGCTCTTCACCAGCATCCTGATCCTGCTGGTCTTCCCCCTGCTGGCCGCCGCGCTCTTCGCCCTGCTCGCCGACCGCCTGCTGGGGGCACACGTCTTCGATCCGGCCACGGGCGGACCACTGCTCTGGCAGCACCTGTTCTGGTTCTGGGGCCACCCCGAGGTCTACATCATCGCGGTACCCTTCTTCGGGATCATCACCGAGATCATCCCGGTGTTCTCCCGCAAACCCGTCTTCGGCTACACCGGACTGGTGTTCGCCACCGGCGCCATCACCGTATTGTCCATGGCGGTCTGGGCACACCACATGTTCGGCACCGGTCAGGTGCTACTGCCGTTCTTCAGCATCCTGAGCTACCTGATCGCCGTACCGACCGGGGTCAAGTTCTTCAACTGGATCGGCTCCATGTGGAAGGGGCAGCTCACCTTCGAGACACCGATGCTCTTCTCCATCGGCTTCCTGGTCACCTTCCTGTTCGGCGGTCTCACCGGGGTGCTGCTGGCCAGCCCACCGGTGGACTTCCACGTGACCGACAGCTACTTCGTGGTAGGGCACTTCCACTACGTGCTATTCGGTACGGTGGTCTTCGCCTTCTTCGGCGGAATCTACTTCTGGTTCCCGAAGATGACCGGCCGGCTACTCGACGAACGACTCGGCAAGGCGCACTTCTGGACCATGTTCCTCAGCTTCCACGGCACCTTCCTGGTCCAACACTGGCTGGGCAACGAGGGAATGCCCCGGCGGTACGTCGACTATCTGCCCGGCGACGGGTTCACCACCCTGAACACGATCTCCACCGTCTCGTCGTTCGTACTCGGAGCGTCCACCCTGTTCTTCATCTGGAACGCCTGGAAGTCCTGGCGGTACGGACCCGTGGTCAACGTGGACGACCCATGGGGCTTCGGCAACTCCCTGGAGTGGGCGACGACCTGTCCCCCGCCGCTGCGCAACTTCGACCAGATACCCCGGATCCGCTCGGAGCGCCCGGCCTTCGACGCCAAGTACGGTCCACTCGTCGCCGATCTCGGCCGCGACCTGCCGCAGCGCACCACCCGGCCGCCGCAGAAGCTCCGCGACGAGCTGCACCGAGAGCCGCACCTGCCCGAGCCACCCAGCGCCGAGGGCGCGGTCGGCGCACGCGAGGCGGTGGCCTACCACCCCGCCCCGCAGTCCGGGGCGCGGCCAGTCGAGGTGCCGGAGCCGGAGGACGTACGCCGACCCAGCTTCGAGGAGACCGACGGGCCCGAGGAGAACACCGACCACGAAGCCCCGCAGGAACCAAACGACCGGTGGCGCCATCCCCGTGGATCTGGCGACAGCGCCGAGAACTGAGCCAGCTCGGCGCTCGCGGATGGCCCGGCCTCCGCCCGGAGTAGCCGGCCCGCTCTCACCGAGCTCTGGGGCGGCCGGTCTCCGCCTCGGCGACGCCGTTCTGCCACGGCGGCGGCGCGTCGGCGAGCATCGCCTGCCGCAGCCAGGTCAACGCCCGGGAAAGCAGCCGGGACACGTGCATCTGGGAGATGCCGAAGCGGGCGGCGATCTCCGCCTGGGTCTGGTTACCGTAGAAACGCATGGCGAGGATCCGCCGTTCCCGCCAGGGCAATCGATGCAGCAGGCCGCTGACGGTGACCCGATCATCCACCGACTCCAGCGCGTTGTCGGACTCACCCACCAGATCGCCGAACTCGGCCGAGCTCTCGCCGCCGACCGGGGCGTTGAGCGACGCCGGACTGTAGCCGGCAGCCGATTCCAGCGCCGCGAGGATCTCCTCCTCCGGCGTCTCCAACCGCGCCGCCAGCTCCGCCACCGTGGGTGCCCGAGACAGTTCGCTGGTCAGCGCCGCGGTGGCCTGGCCAACCTCGAGGATGAGGTCACGCAGCCGGCGGGGCACATGCACCCCCCAGGTACGGTCCCGGAAGTGGCGCTTGATCTCACCAACGATAGTGATCGCCGCGTACGCGGTGAAGGAGCCCCGCTCCGGGTCGTAACGATCCACCGCGTTCACCAACCCGAGCCGCGCGACCTGTTCCAGGTCCTCCAGCGGTTCGCCCCGCCCGCGATACCGACGGGCCAGTCGTCCGGCGAACGGCAGAGCGAAGCGGACCAGGTCGTCACGGGCCTCCTGACACCGCTGGGGCGGCAACCCCTCGATCCGGGCCGCATACGCCAGAGCTGCCGCGTCGAGGTCCTCCAGGCCTCGCTCGGTCGGTGACGGAGTACTTGTGGTGGTCTGTCCGAACATCCGCGCCTCCCTCAGGAAGGTCCCGCCCGGATTTGGCAAACCGGTCGTGCGCGTGGTGACACCACCACGCACCGGGTCGGAAATGGGTTTCGTGGCTGGGACGCCAGCGGGCGCCGGCAAGATCCGGTCGCCGCAGCCAGCGGTGTTCCCGCTCCGTAGGTACTCAATCACGAGACCCGGGGTTCGCGAGGATGTTTCGGCGCGTCCGAGGTCAGGAGACGAGCAGTCCCTGCTGGTAGCCGCCGTCGCGGAGCGCCGCAAGGGCTGCCGCGACAGTCATCGGCGGCGGCGTCGGCAGGTCGTACGACTGCGCCCGCAGCACCTCGGTCGCCCGACGGGTGGGCACCGACGTGACCGGGTAGCCCCGGGCCGCCGACCGGTCCAGAACCCGCCGACGACGGCCGAAGCCGGCCACAGCCAGCCACTGGGGAAGCCCGGCGACCGCCGGCGACCGCAGCCCTGGCGGCTCCGGCAGCACGTCCACCGAGCTGAACGGCTCGCTGCCGGCGAGCCACCACTCCACCCCCTCCACGCTGCGCCGGGTGGCACTCTCACACCAGTAGGGCACCATGCCGGCCCGAAGCACCTGCCACGGGTCGAGCAGCCGGCCGCACTCGACGACCAGACGGTTGCCGGTCTTTCCGGCCGCACGCAACCAGTGCCGGTACAGGTCCGCCGTCGCCGCGCTCAACACCGCCGGCTCTGGCACGAGTACCCGATGCGACGGATGCCGGCGCACCGCACCCCATTCCCGAACGGACTGCTCGAACCCGGGCTCGACCCCGTGTTCGGCCAGCCGAGGTGCCCCCGCCACCGCCGGCGGGCACCACCGGGCGCCGTCGCTTCCGGCCGCGTGGAGCACCTGGCGCAACGCGGGGCTGTCTGGGTGGAAGTCCACCGGATCAAACCCACTGCCCGGAGAGCCGACCTGGAAGCTGTGCCCGGGGGCGGAGTCCAACACCGGCCAGGTACGGGCGTCGCAGAGCAGCAGCACCGGCGCTCCGGGCTCCAGGCATTCGGCCAGCAACCGGAGGTAGGCCGCCGGCAGCCAACGCCAGCGAGCGGCCAGCGCGACGGTCGCGCCCGCCAGCGCACCGCGGCTGGCGGGGCAGTGCACCTGCCGGACGTGGAGTTCGGGGTTGGCCACCAGCAGCCGTGCGGCCAGCGCGGCACCGTGATCGAGCGCGGCCTGCGGCCCGTCCACCGCCCCCTGCGGCCAGTGGACGCTCAGCTCGAAGCCGGTGGGCAGCCACGGGATGCCGAGCGCGACCGCGAGGTGCGCTGCCGCGCCGTGCGGGGAGCCGAGGAGCACGCCCGGGTAGCGGCGGCGGGGGTACTGGTCGGCGAACCAGCGGGCCACCTGGTCCGCGTCCACCTCGGCGGCCTGCCCCACGGTCAGGGCGACCCGACCGGCGGCCCGGGCAGCCGCTGCCCGCCGCACCGGTTCGGGTGCCCCACTGAGACGGGACATCCCTCTGGGGTGTCCCAGGTCGGCGCAGTCGGTGCCGCGTAGGGCCCGGGCGGTGGCCGCGACCAGGGTCCGGGCTACGCTGCCGGCTGCGACGACGCGGTCGCCAGCCAGCCCACCGGCGCGCCCCGCGCGCACCCCGACCTTTCTTCGTTCGCTAGCCACGCAGCCCAGCTTCCCGCCCGGATGGGGTTCAAACTGGGCATCCCTTACTCCTCGGGATTAACCCGGTAATCCCGACGGATGGGTGGTGGGATCTCAGGCGCGGTCCCGCCCCGGCGTGGCGGCATCAACGTACCGCAGTACCGCGCCCACCCCGCCGGTCAGCTCCGGCGCCTCGTCGGGGCCGAGGACGGTCAGCTCCGCGTCCGTCCCCACCAAGGCCCGAACCAAGGCGGCATCGGCGCGTACCTGCTCCGGGTCCCGGACCGCCATGGCAGACAGCTGCCCGGGATCAGTGGCGATCTGGCTGGGATCCGACCCAACCCACAACTCTCCCGTCGCTGACGGGTCATCCACAATCAGCAGGTTCTCGACCTGGTCTCGTTGCAGCGCGGAGACCACCGCAGTCAGCCCGGACCCGACCTCCTCCTGCTGGCCGAACCGGTCCAGGGCGGTGTTGACCCGCTGGTCGGCCACCTCGGCGATGGTCTGCACGGTCAGGTCATCCAACTGGGTGTGGTCGGCGCCGTCGGCTCGCTTGCCGGCATCGGTACGGACCAGCACCTCCTGCCAGCGTTCCGGCAGCTGCGCGGCGATCACACCGGTGGCCCGCACATCTCCGGACACCACCACCACGTCGGCCCGTACCTGCTCGGCCAGCTCCGCGGCGGCGGCGGCGATGTCACCCGCGTTGCGGTGCCAGGCCTCCATCGCAGCCCGCTGATAGCGGGACTGGGACCAACCGCCCGGCCGTACGCGACGCAGTTGGTAGTCCTGCCGGCCCTGCACATGGGCGTGCCGTGGCACGCCCCCCGCACTGACCGCCATCGCGTCCGCTCCGGTCCGGTCGGCGATCACCCGCACCCAGGCCACCTGCTCGCCCCGCTGGGCCAGCAGCGGCATCACGTGTGGCAGCGACGCAACCGCGGCGATGTCCCGCAGCGGCGGGGCGGACAGATACTCCGACAGGGCCACCCGACCGTGGCTGGCGAAGACCGCGATGCCGTAGTCACCCGGCATCGGATCATGCCCCCGAACCACCCGATCGATCGCCTCGATCGACGCCGGGTCGGCCCCCTGCTCCTGAAGTCGATCCCGCAGCGCGCGCCAGCGCAGATCCAGCGCGGCGTGGGCATCCTCGGTGTCGGCGGAGGCATCCAGGTACACCGAACACCACGGGCCCGGTCGATCATAGAGCGGGCGTAGGAAGGACAGCTGCATGCGCGACCCCTTTCCAGCTCGACCCTGCGGTTACCCGAGCCGGCTGACTTGTCACCTGACCCACGCCACGTGACCGATGTTTCATTCCCCCCATTCACCCACAGCGGCCGATACCATCGGGGAACAGATCAACCCTGGGTGGTGGCGATGGACAGCGACCTACCTGCCCCACGGATCACACATCCGACGGCGCGCATCGTCACCGGGCGAATCGTCCGGTTACTCGAGGGCTACCCACGTGCGGTACGGGTGGGCCAGCCGGTGCTGGTGGCGGTGCTCGTGACAGCCGGCGTGGTCAGAATGCTGATGGCCCTGCTCCAGCAGCTCGCAGCGGCCGGTTCCGGCCGCGGTCGGCGCACGTTCAAGGAACTCCGCAACGGGCCGGAGTTCCTGGTCACCCCCGTCCGCCTGCGGGACTCCACCGGACAGCTGTGCGAGGTCGAGCTACACGGACACCTGCCGCAGAGTGCCCTGCACCCGGCCGACCACGTGCAACTCACCCTACGCCGCCAGCGCGACTCCGAGCTTCCGCCCAGGATCGAGCGGATCGTCAACCTCACCACCGGACAGTCGCTCACCCCGCGTAGGGCGACGCTCTGGTCGCATCTCGGGCCGCCGCTCCTGCTCCAGGCCAGCCTGGGCCTGCTGCTGCTGGCTGCGGTGGCCGCCTGTTCCAGCCTGCGGTGAGCCGGTCCCGGTAGCTACTCTGTCCACGCGACTGCGGGAGCCACACCGAATCGACGGATGGCTAGCGCAGCCCACCGGCGGGTGGGAGAAGCCCACAGGTCTACCGCAGTTGGACGCACTGTGCGACTGTCAGGTAACGGGCCAGCGGTGACAGGGCGGTGACCATGCGCGAGAACGGTGACGTGCGGACCTTCAACCGTGCGGATCGAGCCCGATATCGCGAAAAGCTCCACCGCTGCCTCCGGGCCTTCGCCGAGCTACTACCAGACTCCCGGTTCGATGTGGACCGGCTGACGACCGGGCTGGAGATCGAGCTCAATCTGATCGACGACACGTCCCAGCCCGCGATGCGCAACGAAGCGGTGCTGGCCGCGGTGGCCGACCCAGACTTTCAGACTGAGCTGGGTCAGTTCAACCTGGAGATCAACGTGGCTCCCCTGCGGCTCGCGGGCGCCGGCGCCCTGGAGTTCGAGAAAACGCTACGTGAGCGCCTCGACGCCGCCGATGCCCGGGCGCGCACCGCCGGCGCCCGTCTCGTCATGATCGGCATCCTGCCGACGCTACGGCCAGAACACCTCACCTCAGCCGCGCTCTCCGCGAACCCCCGCTTCGCACTGCTCAACGAACAGATCTTCGCTGCCCGTGGCGAAGATCTGCGAATCGCCATCAGGGGCGTGGAACGGTTGGCGATCACCGTGGACACCATCACCCCAGAGGCGGCCTGCACCAGCGCCCAGTTCCACCTCCAGGTCAGCCCCGCCCAGTTCGCCGACTACTGGAACGCGGCGCAGGCGATCGCCGGCGTTCAGGTCGCGCTGGGCGCCAACGCACCGCTGTTCTTCGGCCGGGAGCTGTGGCGGGAGACGCGGATCCCGCTGTTCGAACAGGCGACCGACACCCGCGCAGAGGAAATCAAGGCACAGGGCGTCCGTCCCCGGGTGTGGTTCGGCGAACGCTGGATCACCACCGTCTTCGACCTCTTCGACGAGAACGTCCGCTACTTCCCCGCGCTGCTGCCGGTCTGCGACCCGGAGGACCCAGCCGACGCGGTCGCGGCTGGTGCCGTGCCGCAGTTGGCCGAGCTACGCCTGCACAACGGCACCATCTACCGGTGGAACCGGCCGAGATATGACGTCCTGGCAGGCCGGCCAGAGCTGCGACTGGAGAACCGCGTACTACCGGCTGGGCCCACTGTGGTGGACACCGTCGCCAACGGGGCATTCTTCTTCGGCCTCGTCCGCGCGCTGGCCGAGAGTGACCGCCCGCTGTGGTCGCAGATGTCCTTCAACGCCGCCGAGGAGAACTTCACCACCTGCGCTCGGCACGGCATCGACGCGCAGGTCTTCTGGCCGGGCCTCGGCTACCTACCCGTCACCGAGTTGGTGCTCCGCCGACTACTGCCGCTGGCCCACCACGGGCTGGACCGCTGGGGAATGGACCCGACCGAGCGGGATCGGCTGCTCGGAATCATCGAGCAGCGCTGCCTCACCGGCCGCAACGGGGCGAGCTGGCAGGTCGCCACCCTGAACCGGCTTGAGTCCGCTGACCGCCTGAGCCGGCCCGAGGCCCTGCGCGAGGTGGTTCGCCACTACGTGGACCTGATGCACAGCAATCGACCGGCCCACGAGTGGCCCATTCCCTGACCGCCCCGGTCGAATTCGGACTACCGGGCAGCGACGGTCGGAGAGGTGCTGCGGAACACGGGAATGAGAACCGCCGCGACAGTGGTGTGCATCAGCGCCAGGGTGATCCGGGAGCCGGTGGGGATGCCGGCGCCAAGCAGCGGGCCGCCGTAGGAGATGACCAATACACTCAGGGCGATCACCGTCCAGACGGCACGGGCCAACCGGGTCAATCGCTCCAGTACCGCCAGGAGGCCCACCCCGCCAGCGACGTGAACAGGGACATGAGGACGACGGCGCCGAGTGGGACCGCCGCCAACTCGGTGCTGCCCGTTCCGGTCTCCATCGGCCTTACCTTCCCCTCGTTGATCCCCCGGGCAAGCACTGCTATCAGCAACTAGATGCGTACAGCATCGACTTGCTAACCGCAACTGTTAAAGTAGTAAGATGTGGACATGTCAGCGACCGAACTGACGCCCCAGCCGGCGATCGAGGAACCCGACCCGACACTGATCGCCATCGAACGGGCCATGAGCAAAATTCGTCGCCGGCAGACCCAACGAGCACTGGGCCAGATCGCTGCAAAGGACGGGCCACGCATCGACCTGAACCAGATCGCCGCGGTTGACGCCGTCGATGAGGGGCCCGACGAGAGGCAGGAAGGCGTCACGGTGGGCATGGTGGCCGAACGGCTCGGCATCGACCCATCCCGAGCCAGCCGGGTGGTGGCGGCGACCATCCAGAACGGCTACCTACGCCGGATCGCCTCCCAGCACGACGGCCGACGAAGTTGCCTGGAGATCACCGACCAGGGGGCGGCCGCGCTCGCGCAGACGCACCGGGCCCGATACGCGCGCTACGAGCGCCTTCTCGCCGGCTGGACGGTCACGGACCGACGCGACCTGGCCCGGCTCCTGACTCGGTTCACCACCTCGATCACGGCGGACGAATCCGCCCCAGAGCCGACCGCCAGCCGGACCTGAACGACCCGGCCACGCTTCGACTTGGCCGGCAGCGAGATCACCGGCCGCGGCACTGTCGGCAACACCCGCCATACCGCCTGGCGCCGCCCGCCAGAGGTACGCGTAGCGAGGAGGCACTGAGCACGTGGCGAGAACAATCAGGGTCAGCACCCGGAACGCGACCTTCCAGCAATGGCAGGCCCTACTGACCAATCGCACCAAACGCCAGCGGGCGGGGGAATTCGTAGTCCAGGGGGTCCGGCCCATCACCCTCGCCGTCGAACACGGTTGGCAGGTCCGTGCACTGCTGTATCCCGACGGGCAGAACCTCTCCCGATGGAGTCGAGACCTGCTGGACCGGGTCGGCGGGGCCAGCCGGGTAGCGGTGTCACCGGAGCTGTTGGGTGAGCTCGGAGGCAAGGACGAGGAGTCACCAGAGCTACTCGCGGTGGTCGGGCTCCCCGAGGACCGACTGCCGCGGATACCCTGCACGGCCGACATGCTGGTGCTGCTCTTCGACCGACCGACCGCGCCCGGCAACATTGGTTCGCTGGTCCGGTCCGCGGATGCCTTCGGAGCCGCCGGCGTGGTCATCACCGGGCATGCCGCCGACCCCTACGATCCGAAGTCCGTGCGTGCGAGTACCGGTTCACTGTTCACCGTGCCCGTGGTGCGCGTGCCGAGCCACCGTGCGGTACTGGACTGGGTCGACTCGCTGCGCGCCACGCACATCCCCATCGAGATCGTCGGAACTGACGAACACGGCGAGGTGGAGATCGCCGCGCATGACCTCACCGGCCCGAAAATCATCGCGGTGGGGAACGAGACGCGCGGGCTCAGCACGGCCTGGCGGCAGTCCTGCGACCGTACGGTTCGGATCCCGATCACCGGCGCCGCCAGCTCCCTGAACGCCGCCGCGGCGGCGACTGTCGTGTTGTATGAGGCCGCACGGCAACGAACAGCACCGGCCGCCGGTGTGGCAGCTCAGGTACGCCCGTAGCGACGACCAGTACGCCACCGGCAGCTTTCGTGCTGCCGGTGGCATGATCACGCACTCTGAGCCCGCCCCCTGAGCAGGGTGTCACCTCTTTCGGGACGGGGGTGGTGCAGCGGGCCGAGCGGCGAGGGAATCCGCCACCGCCTCGACTCAGGCGCGTACCTGCGTGAGCCACTCGGTGACGGAACGTGGCGCGAGGCCAAGCAGCCGCTGGGCGCTGTTCTCCTCGGCGACGGTATTCCCGGCCTGGGCGTTCAACAGCTCGTACAGGCCCACCACGCCGGCGCTGGCACCGGCTCCGAAGAGCGGGGTGATGAGATCGCCGAACGCGGCCGGCGTGATGGCCTCGTAGCGCACATCCGTCCCCAGATAGGCGGAGAATCCCGCGGCCAGGTCCGCCCCCGTCAACCCCGGCCGATGCCCGACCGCGACCGTACCGGTAGTAGCGGTCGCGTCGGTCAGCAGCCGGGTGACGACGTCCGCGACGTCCAGGTGGGAACTCCACGACACGGCGAAGTTCTCCGGAAGCGGATAACGCAGGACCCCCTCCTCACGCACGGGCCCCGCGACGACGGGCAGCAGCAGATTCTCCAGGTAGAGGCGGGGAGCGACGACCGCTGTCGGGATGCCACTCGCCTCGATGTCGCGGATGAGCCGGACGACCGGAGTCTCCGGCGCGGCTTGCAGCGGCGTCCCCGGCTGGTCGACAATTTGACCGCTGGTGGAGATGACCACGCGGTGTGGTCGGGCCCTTGCGACTGCCGCGGCGACCGCTTTGGCATAGATTTCAAGATCGGTTGGCGCCCCCAACGGAAGGTGGACGAACACACCGTCCGCACCGGTGTAGGCCGCCGCCAACGAGTCGGCGTCCGCCAGGTTGACCGCGGCCGAGGCGAATCCGTCCGGCACCGTGGTGGTGTCCCGGACCGCCGCGACTGCGCGCTGCCCCGCCGCCTGGAGCGCGGACAGAACAGGGAAGCCCTGGGCGCCAGTGGCGCCATGCACAATATAAGACATCCCGCTATTAGCGCATATAGGCGTGCGGTCTTGCCAGCGCGGCAGCATCTCCGCTGGCCCCTTCGCCGGCGGGGTAGGGCTTACCCGACACCGCAAAGAGCCGGCAGTCATTGAACGGGTCAACGACTGCCGGCGGATGCGTTAGCGAGAGTCAGCTCCGCTCAGCGCTGCGCGAGGTTGACGTAGTCGCGCTGGGCGGCACCGGTGTAGACCTGCCGCGGACGGCCGATCTTCGTCTCCGGATCCTTGATCATCTCACGCCACTGGGCGATCCAGCCGGGGAGCCGCCCCAACGCGAACAGCACCGTGAACATCTTCGTCGGGAAACCCATGGCCTTGTAGATCAGGCCGGTGTAGAAGTCCACGTTCGGGTAGAGCCTGCGGGAGACGAAGAAGTCGTCGGCGAGCGCGATCTCCTCCAGCTCTATTGCGAGGTCCAGCATCGGGTCCGAGGTGGACATCCGGCCAAGCACCTCCTGGGCGGCCTTCTTCACGATGGTGGCCCGGGGGTCGTAGTTCTTGTAGACCCGGTGGCCGAAGCCCATCAGCTTCGCGCCGGCCTGCCGGTCCTTGACCCGCCGCACGAAAGAACGGACATCGCCGCCGTCGGCCCGGATCGTCTCCAGCATCTCCAACACGGCCTGGTTCGCGCCGCCGTGCAGCGGGCCGAAGAGGGCGTTCACCCCGGCCGAGACCGAGGCGAAAAGGTTGGCGTTGCTGGAACCCACCAGCCGTACGGTCGAGGTGGAGCAGTTCTGCTCGTGGTCGGCGTGCAGGATGAACAGCATGTCCAGCACCCGGGCCATCACCGGGTCGACCTCGTACGACTCGGCGGGCACACCGAAGGTCATCCGGAGGAAGTTCTCCACGTACCCGAGGGAGTTGTCCGGGTACAGCAGCGGCTGGCCGATCGACTTCTTGTAGGCGTACGAGGCGATGGTCGGCACCTTCGCCATCAGCCGGACCGTCGACATCTCCACATGCTCGTCGTCGAACGGGTCGAGACTGTCCTGGTAGAAGGTGGAGATGGCGCTAACCGCCGAGGAGAGCACCGCCATCGGGTGCGCATCCCGGGGAAAACCGTCGAAGAACCGACGCATCTCCTCGTGCAGCAACGAGTGCCGCCGGATCCGCTCGGTGAACTCGGTCAGCTGCGACTGGGTGGGCAGCTCACCGTAGGTCAGCAGGTACGAGACCTCCAGGAAGGAGGACTTCTCCGCCAGCTGCTCGATCGGGTAGCCACGGTAGCGCAGGATCCCCGCGTCGCCGTCGATGTAGGTGATTCCGGACGAACAGGCTGCTGTATTCACGAAACCAGGATCGTAGGTCGTCATCCCGGTCTGCTTCAGCAGCTGGCTCACCCCGATGCCGGCGGGACCCTCGATCGCCGTGTTCACCGGCATCGACAGCTGCCCACCGGGGTGATCGAGCTTGACTTCCGTCATGTGCGTCCTCGCTTCGCCGACAGATCTTCTCCATTGAATTTCCTTCGCTTTTACCGTATTCGTGCTTCCGAGGACACCGCCCGCGGTGGCTCGTCGGTGAGGTATGCGTCACCCATTTCCCGGCCGACCGACCAGGAAACACGGACCGATCGCCCATCCCGGGACAGGGAGACAGCCCGAGGCAGGACAGGACAGGACGACACCACTGGACGACAGATGTCGGCTTAGATCACAGCCGCACACCACACATAGCCTGGGTGCCGGACTGGACGGGAAGGGCCGGGCGACCGCGGACCGAGCGACCGGCGACCGGCGACCCGGGGAGCGGGGACCCGGGGTCAGGAGAGCGCGAGTCGGGTCAGCGTGCCATCTCGCGCGACGAGGAAGAGACCGAGTTGGTTCACTCCCGGCCGGAAAAGCTGGTCATCACCGATCAGGGCGGCGAACCGGCGCCCGCCCTCGTCCCGGTCAACCACCGGAACCACGACGGCGACCCGGTCGTTGACAGCCACCGCGAGCGGCGTGCCGTCGGGGATCTCGTCGGGCACGTCACCCCAGACCAGCGCGGGCAGCATGCCCTGGTCCGGATCCACCTCCTGGAATGCAGCCAGGTTCTCGACCCGAGCCACCCCTGCCGTCGGCTGGTCCGGCACCATGCTGCCAATCAGCGGGTGCGGCGCGGCGGGCTGCGCCGCCGTGGGTACGCCACCAGCAATCGGGGTCGGCTGGGCAGGCCGATCATAGAAGACCTTGCTCGCCTGTACCCGGGGGGCTTCCCGCGCCGACCGGCCATCAACCGCCCAGGGCAGCCGGATCGCTGCCTCATCGGCGAGAGTAGGCAGCAGATCAACGTGCTGCCAGTTCCGGTCATCGAGCCGGCCGGTGCGCTGCCCGGGATACTTGACAAACAGCGGAACCCAGGCCACCTCGTCGGCGGCGACCTCGATCGCACCCATCCCCCGCCCCTGCGCTCCCTTGGTGAAGCTCACCCCGTGGTCGGCGGTGACCACCAACAGAGCGTCGTCGTAGAGTCCGGTGGCGCGCAGCGTACGCAGGGTCTCGCCGATCAGCCGGTCGGTGTAGCCGAGCTGGGCCAGGTGCCGCTGACGGGCCAACTCCACCCAGCCCTCCCCCTCGTTCGGGAAGTCCTCTGGCGCTGTGTAGCGCACTCCCGAGGGCAGGTACGCCCACGGTGAATGCGGCATCAGCAGGTGCAGGAAGTGCAGGGTGGGTCGGTCGGACGGCTGGAGTCCGGCGAGGAAGCTACTGAACCGGGCCGGCTGGTTGTCGTTCAGCCGGTCCCAGCGAAACTTCGGATCCTCCGGGATCGGTTCGGCGGCGTCGATGCCAGCCTCAGCGGCGGTCTGCTCCCGGTAGGAGTCCGCCGGGTCAACCCGGCTCTCCGTCGGCGCGGATATTCGGGCCAGCAACTTGGCGCTCTCCCGAGCCAGTACCCCCATCCCCTGTTCCCGCCCCGGCGGCGTCTCACAGCGGCTGGGCGGGCAGAGCCGGGTGATGCTCTCCTCGGCACGGATGTCGTACAGCCCGCTGAAGGCGGTGAACAGGTTGTCCGGATGCTGCGAATAGTGCGGCGCCGCCCCCGTGGCCGGGAAGCGGCCGGTCAGCATGGCCGGTAGCGCGTACGGCGTCCAACCGCTGACCCCGGTCGCGTTGCGGTACCAGGTCGAGCCAGCGGCCAGCTCCGCGAAGTGCGGGAACCGGTCTGCGTCGATCTGCCCGTCCGGGCGGAGCAGGGAGACGAGCGGCAACTCGTCGAGGATCAACAGGACCACCGGCGGGTGCCCGCCAGCCCGGGCCAGCCCGACGGCGCCGCCGTCCCCACGCGGCAACACCACCGTCGAGGTGGGCGACACGAGCAGGAACAGCCCAACGAAGACCGCCGGCCCGAGCGCCGCGACCCGCAACACGCGGGCCAGGGCACGCCACCGTCGGTAGGCCACCACCGCAGCCACTGCGACGACCAGCGCCAGCACCAGTAGCGGTACGCCCCGCAACGGTGTCACGTACCGTCCAATCTGCACGGCCAGTGCGGCGAGCAACAGCCCTACGAGCAGCGTGTGAGTCAGCTCCCGGGCGGTACGGCCGGCCAGCCGCGACATCGCCGCGAGCGCGCCGAGCGCGACGGTCGGCACGATCGCGACCAGCACGACCAGCTGCACGATCTCGCCCCGGCTGGCCCGATGGAAGAGAAAAAAGTCCGGACTCTGGCCGAGCACATCCAACAACGGCTGAGTGACCACGAGCCCGAGCAGAGCGGCGAGCTCCAGCAGCCGACAGCCCTCCGCTCGCCAGCCACGCCGCAGCGCATCGGCTGGGTCCTCCGCCGCACCAGCTCGTCGATCAGAGGCACCCGCTGTGCCGTCGGGTTGATCCGGTGTGGGCGTGATGCCCGGGTCAACCACTCAGGACCACCCGGTACAGGGTCCGGCTACCCGACGGCAGGTGGAGGCGCTCCTCAAGGTGGCCATGGGCGGCGAGCAGCCGCTCGAACTCGTCCCGGCGGTAGCGGGGGAAGGTGTTCTCCGGCTTGTTGTCCAGTAGCCGACGTGCCATCGGATCCTCCGGGTGCACGAACTCCACCACCAGGCGGGTGCCCGGCCGACCGAAACCGGCCAGCCACGCGACCACCTCCGGCAACGGGACGTTACGCCCCACCGCGAGGTGGTGGACCACGGCCAGGGCGAGGACGACATCAGCTCGCGCCCGTTCGCCGAAGGAGGCCCGCTCGACGCCCCGCCAGCCGCCGCCGGGCGACGGGTCTGCCAGATCCATCACCAGTGGCAGGATCCGCTGCTCCCCCGCGGCCCGCAGCTCCCGGTACAGCCGGTCAACCACCCCCGGGTCCTGTTCGACGGCGACAACGTGCTCGGCGTGGCGCGCGGCCAGGCGGGCGTACCGGCCGTCGTTGGCCCCGAGGTCGAGCGCCAGCCGGGTCGGGGGTCCGGCGGTCAGCGACGCGGCGACGAAGCGCTCCTTGGCAGCCCGGTCCTCGGCGGTGTAGCCGCAGGTGCGCTGGTAGTCGATCCAATGGCTGGCGGGCGGCGGCCGGTCCAGCCGACAGACGAGGCGCCGCAGACCGCGTACCGTGGCGACGGCGAGGTCACGGGAGTAGCCCGCGTCGCGTAGCTGGTTGCGAACCTCGGCCGTGCTGGCGCGGGCATTGCGTCGCTGCATCGCGTCGTGCAGGTGGACGTGGGTAAGTACGCCGGGGCGAAACCGGCGACGGCCGGTGAACAGACGACGAATCTGGTCCGCCTCGATGCCGTCAACCTGGGCCCGCAGCAGCGGCTGAAAGTCCAGCCCCAGGTGGGCACCGAGGAGCAACGGGTAGAGCAGGGTCTGACAGAACTGCCGGTAGCCGGCCCAGGGTTCGCCGTCCCGGGCCGGGGTGAACGACCCGATGTCGATGAAGACCGGCTCCGCACCGCGCCACTGCAGGTTGTATGCCGAACCGTCCTTGGTGGTGAAGCCGCCCGGCAGCGCCGCTTGGAGGATGTCCAGGTGTAGCAGGGCGGCGTCCCGCAGCATGCCGTGGGACCATTCGTACGGGTGGGAGACGAACGGGATGCGTTCGTGCCGGAGCACCGCGGACCAACCCGGCGGTGCCGGGCTGGTCTCGACGGTGTCGCAGACCTTACCCTCGGCGAGCAGCGCCGCGAAGAAGTCGCTGTCGGCGAGAGCCCGCCAGTCGGCGGCGGCCCGCTCGTCCAACCCACGCAGCACGTCGTCGCCGCGGTGGAAGACCCGGTTCGCGGGGTCCCGGAAGGACGCGGGCTCGGCCCGCAGGTCAGGATACGCAGATGTCATGCCGGTCAGTGCCGGTCGGTGGGCTGCTTGCGGAACCGGTCCACCAAGCGTCGCCAGTAGAGCTTGCCGGCCACTGCGACACCAGCTGCCCCGCCAACCACCGCCTGCACGATCAGACTGCCCGATCCCGCGTCCAGGTAGGCCAGATGATCCACCGGCCACTCCTTCCGATCTCGCCCCCTCGGCCCCTCAAACCGGGCGCACAGGGGAGGGTGCTCCAATACGCTGAGGATGTATTCGGACACAGTACGCGCATGAAGGGCGCAATGCGGGTGATAGCCACGCCAGTGTTCTGATTTGGTGGCGATTCACTCCGCCCGTCAGCCACCCCGCCGGTGATGCATGGCATAGCGGAGCAGCACGAACCGCAACACCGTGGCGGCCAGGTTTGCCGCAACCAGCACTGCCAACTCCACCATCCGCGTCGGAGCCGCCACCACGGCGTGAAGCAACGCGAGCGAGCCGCTGGTCAGCGCCAGGCCGAGCCCGAAGACCACCAGGCCTTGCAGGTGGTGCCGACCGGCGCGCCGCCGACCGGTGATCCCGAAGGTCAGTCGCCGATTCGCCGCTGTGTTGGCCACCGCGGTGACCAGCAGCGACAGCAGGTTTGCCGGCTGGGCGCCGAGGACGCCGCGGGTAGCGACGTACAACAGCAGGTAAGCCACCGTGCTGGCCACCCCGACCAGGGCGAACCGGCCCAGCTGTCGGGGCAGCCCCACCGGCACTCGAGCCGGCGGCGCTGCGAGCGGGGCTCGTCCGAACTGCTCACGCAGTTGCCGCAGCGGCAGCGCGCCGGTGAACAGGGCCCGGCCCAGACGACCAATGCCACGCAGGTCGGCCAACGCGGTCGCCAACACATCCACCCGACTGTCCGGATCATCCACCCAGTCCACCGGAACCTCGTGGATGCGGAGGCCGGCCCGCTGGGCCAGCACCAGCAACTCGGTGTCGAAGAACCACCCGGTGTCTCGGACCAACGGCAGCAGCTGGGCCGCCACATCAGCCCGGATCGCCTTGAACCCACACTGGGCATCGGAGAATCGAACGGCGAGGGTGCCCCGCAGCAGAAGGTTGTATCCCCGCGAGATCACCTCCCGCTTCGCGCCCCGAACCACCCGTGAGGTATGGGCAAGCCGGGTGCCGATGGCCAGGTCCGAGTGGCCGGAGATGAGCGGCGCGACCAGCGGCAGCAGCGCCGCCAAATCAGTGGACAAGTCCACATCCATGTAGACGAGCACCGGCGCGGGTGAGGCCGACCAGGCGGCCCGAAGCGCCCGCCCACGCCCCTTGGCCTCCAGATGTAGCACCTCGACGCCGGCGAGGTCGGCGGCGAGCGACCGCGCTACGTCCAGCGTGCCATCGGCGCTGGCGTTGTCCGCGATCGTGATTCGGAACGGATACGGGACGTTCGCGCGCAGGTGTGCGTGCAGCCGACGCACGCACGGCCCGAGGTCGGTCTCCTCGTTGTAGACGGGAATCACCACGTCCAGGATGGGCGCCGTAACGAGAGGCGGAATCCACCCGGTAGCCCGGACTTCGGTTGTATCAATCATGCTTCCGCTCCCTCGCTGCTCAGGTCGTAGATAGTGATTCCGTCGACGGTTCGCGCCTCGAACGTCTCCGCCACCCAGGCGGCGATCTCGGAGGAGGCGGAGCTGCCGCCGTTGGCGCCCCGGAAGCCGCCCCCGCCGATGAACCAATGGATCTCTCCGTCAGTGACGTAACGCTGGAACTCAGCGACGGTCGGTGAAGGATCGGTGCCGTTGAACCCGCCGACCGGCAGCACCGGATCACCGGTGGCCAGCTGGTAGCCGGCGGCGTTGTTCGCACCCACCGTGGCCGCGACCCAGGTGTAGCTGTCGCTGTCGCGTGCGAGGAGCTCGCGCAGTTGCGCGCTGGGAACGCGGGCATCCAACAGCCCGCCGTTACCGCCCGGCTGGTTGTCCTGACCGAACCCACCCAGCTGACCCGACTGACCCGGCCGGCCCGACTGACCCGACTGACCCGGCCGGTCCGACTGACCCGACTGACCCGGCCGGTCCGACTGACCCGACTGACCCGGCTGGCCCGACTGGCCCGACTGACCCGGCTGGCCCGACTGACCCGACTGACCCGGCTGGCCCGACTGGCCCGGCTGACGGCCGTTGAGCGCCGCACCGGGTTGTCGATCCGGTCGCTGCGGCAACTCCCCGACGCCGGCGGGCTGCCCGCCACCAGGGGTCCCCGGGCCGCCCCCCGGGCCACCCGGTCGGGTGCCGACATCGCCAGCCACTGCGGGGCCCGCGGTGGGGACCCCACCGTTGTGCGCCGTCGCTGCGGCGTGTACCGAGTACGCCACCGGCCCGGCGAGGGCCGCCGCGGCGCCCAGCGCAAGTCCCGCCGCCCCAACTGATCGGGGCAGCCGAGGAGAGAGCACCAGCAGCGCCGCCGCCACGAGGCCGCCCGCCACAATCGTGGTACGCAACCACGGATACCAGTCCGGGCTACGAGCCAGCAGCAGCCAGGACCAGCCCGCGGTGACGGCCAGGGTCCCGGCCAGGATGGCGGTGGCGGCGTGGGGCTGCCGACGCCAGACAGCGCCGGGCGGAGCCGACCGCACCCGCCACAGCAGCGTGGCACCGATCCCGACCAGGGCACCGACCGCCGGCGCCAGGGCCACGGTGTAGTACTCGTGGAAAATTCCTGACATAAAGCTAAAAATCACCCCGGTGACCAGCAACCAGCCGCCCCAGAGCAGCAGCCCGGCGCGAGTCCGATCGGTCCGCGCAGCCCGTCCGACCACCAGCAAGCCGACCACGAGCAGGATCAGCGCGGCGGGCAACAGCCAAGCGATCTGCCCGCCAACCCGGTCGTCGAACATGCGCAGCAGGCCGGTCCCGTCACCGAACCCCCCTCCGTCGGGCCGCCCCACGCTGCCCTCCTCGCGGCCGGTGATGCGGCCGAGACCGTTGTAGCCGAGGGTCAGCTCAAGCACGCTGTCGGTCTGCGAGCCGCCGACATACGGGCGAGCGCCGGAAGGGACCAACTCGACGATGGCCACCCACCACCCCGCCGACAGCACGACCGCGAAGCCGGCCAGCAGGGTCTGGCGGATCCGCCGGCCGAGCCCGGTCGGCGCGGCCAGCAGATAGACGCCGGCGAGCACCGGTACCACCAGAAACGCCTGCAGCATCTTCGTGAGGAAGCCGAGCCCGACCAGCACGCCGGCGAGCACGAGCCATCGCGTGGCGGCCGTCTCGACCGCCCGTACGGTGGCGTATGCGGCCGCGACCAGCAGCAGCACCAGCAACGCGTCCGGGTTGTTGAACCGGAACATCAGCGTGGCCACCGGCGTGACGGCGAGGACCGCGCCAGCGATCAATCCTGCTGCCGGCCCGTGCCAACGTCGCACCGCGGCGTAGAGCACCGCGACCGCGGCCACCCCACACAGCGCCTGCGGCAGCAGCACCGCCCAGCTGGTCAGGCCGAACAGCCGCACCGAAAGCGCCATCAACCACAGCGCCGCGGGCGTCTTGTCAACGGTGATGGAGTTGGCGGCATCGAACGAGCCGTAGAAGAAGGCGGTCCAGTCTTGCGCGCCGGCCTGCGCCGCCGCCGAGTAGTAGGCGTTCGCCCAGCCGGAGACGTCCAGCCCCCACAGGTAGAGCCCGGCGGTGACGAGCAGTAGCCCGCCGAGGCAGGGGCGAGCCCAGCGGGCCGGCTGATATGGGGTGGCCTCCGGCTGCGCCTCCGGTTCTGTCGACGGCGTCCGGGCGACGCGCACCGCCGGGGCGGCCGCAGGGGTCCCGTAGGTCGTCTCGGTTCTGTCCATGGCGGAAAGCCTGGCCGGCGGGGCTGCACGGCCCCCATGGGTGCGCTATGTCTCCGCTGTGGAGTTCGGCAGCCGTACCGTGAACACGGTGCGGCCGGGTCGGCTGCGTACCGACACCGCTCCGTGGTGGGCGTCCACCACGGCCGCGACGATGGCGAGCCCCAGCCCGGTACTGCCGTGCGACCGTGACCGCGAGCTGTCGCCCCGGGCGAAGCGCTCGAAGACCTCCGGTTGAAGGTCCTGCGGGATACCCGGTCCGTCGTCGGCGACCCGAAGCACCGCCGCGTCCGACTCGGCAGCGAGGCTGGTGGTGACCGTGGTACCGGCCGGGGTGTGCACCCGGGCGTTGGCCAGCAGGTTGGCCACCACCTGGTGCAGCCGGGCCGCGTCACCGGGCACACCGATCTGCTGCTCCGGCAGGTCGAGTTGCCAACGGTGCTCGGGCCCGGCCACGTGCGCGTCGCTGACCGCGTCCACGACCAACGCGGAGAGGTCCACTGGCGCGACGGCGAGAGGACGACCCGAGTCGAGCCGGGCGAGCAGCAACAGGTCCTCCACCAGACCAGTCATCCTGGTGCTCTCGGACTCGACGCGGCGTAGGGCGTGTGCCACGTCGGGCGGCACCCGGTCCCGACCGCGCCGAGCCACCTCCGCGTAGCCACGGATGGCGGCCAGTGGCGTCCGCAGTTCGTGACTCGCGTCGGCCACGAACTGACGTACCCGCGTCTCGCTGGCCTGCCGCGCCGCGAGCGCGGCGGCGACGTGCCCGAGCATCCGATTAAGCGCGGCACCGACCTGGCCCACCTCGGTACGGGGATTGGTGTCGGGTTCTGGCACCCGGACCGGCAGCGTCACCTCGCCCCGGTCCAACGGGAGTTCACTGACGCTGCGGGCGGTGGCGGCGACCCGCCGCAGCGGACGCAGGGTACGCCGGACCATGAGCGCGCCCGTGGTGCCGGCGACGACCAGCCCGGCGCCGGCGACACCGGCCTGCGCGACGACAATTCGCATCACCGTCTCCTGCACCTCGGCGAGGGGTAGGGCGAACGCGGTGACCTCGCCGTCACGCCACTGCCGGGCGATGGCGCGGTACTCCCCCAGACCGCCCAGGTCCACGGTGCGCGGCCCCTCGTCGGGCACCAGCGCACCCAGCCCCGCCAACTTCTCGGGGGCGATCCTCTCCCCGCCCTCCCGGGCCTCGGTCTGGATTCGGGCCTTGACCACCCGGCCGTCGCGCAGTTGCGCGACGACTGAGCCCAGGTCCATGCCAGGCGCGATCTGCAGGTCATCCTGGATGGGGCGAGGCACGGGCGGAACGAAGCCGCGGGGTCCCGCGTCGAGTCTGAGCTGCCGGTCGATCCGGTCGGTCAGGAAGTCCCGCAGGGCGACGGTGGTGATGCTGCCGATGCCGATACTGACCACGGCCAGCAGGGCAACCAGGATAACCACCAGCCGCGTCCACAGTGACCGACCGGCCAGCCATCCTCGCCGGCCAGCCCGTTCACTCGGCGGGCTTGAGGACATAGCCCGCCCCGCGCAGAGTGTGGATCATCGGTGCGCGACCGACGTCGATCTTCTTGCGCAGGTACGAGATATACAGCTCGACCACGTTGGCCTGACCTCCGAAGTCGTAGTTCCAGACGCGGTCCAGGATCTGCGCCTTGCTGAGCACCCGGCGTGGGTTACGCATGAGATAGCGCAGCAACTCGAACTCGGTGGCGGTTAACGTGATCAACTTTCCGCCCCGGCTCACCTCGTGGCTGTCCTCGTCGAGGCAGAGGTCGCCGACGGTGAGCACCGCCTCCTGCCGGGCGGCGATCGCGAAGCCGGAGCGGCGCAGCAGCGCCCGCAGGCGGGCGATCACCTCCTCCAGACTGAACGGCTTGGTCACGTAGTCATCGCCGCCGACGGTCAACCCGGCAATCCGGTCCTCGACCGCGTCCCGGGCGGTCAGGAAGAGCACCGGCACGGTCGGAGCCACCTCGCGTAGGCGACGCAGCACCGCGAAGCCGTCCAGGTCGGGCAGCATCACGTCGAGCACCACGGCGTCCGGCTGGAACTGTCGGGCCGTACTCAACGCCGCCGCCCCATTGCCGGCGGTCCGCACCTGCCAACCCTCGTAGCGCAGCGCCATCGACAGCAGGTCAGACAGGGTGGACTCGTCGTCAACGACCAGGACACGCACGGGCTGGCCGTCGGGGCGGCGGAGGTCAACCCGGGCTGGTCCCACCTGCTCGTTGGTCATCATGGCCTCATCCTGGATGCCCACGCTGTAGGGCGGTTGTGCGGTTCCTGTGCCTCCGCTGTGCAGGCTACTCGGGCATGCTCCGGGAGGCCCCGAAGCGAACCGGCGGGTCCGGCCAGCCCGCCCCTGAGCTTCTCTCCCGTGCCCGGAACACGGTTTCGCGGGCCGGAAGCTGGGTACCCCCGGGCTAGTGACGGGAGGAACGCGATGGCCCACAGCTCCTGGCTGAACGAGACAGCCACCGCAACAGCGGAGGGCGGACACGTCCGGACCGAGGATGGTGGGCTCTCCACCGCCCTGGCATCCCCACTGGCTCCGCACTGCACCGGGCTGAGCCCGTCGCAGTTGCTCGCTGCCGCCTTCGCCTCCTGCCTACACCACGCCGCGGTGGAGGCAGCTGGCGAAATCACCGACGAGGCACACACCGTCCAGGTACGGGCCGAGGCGAAACTCGGTCGAGACGACGACGGCCGCTACCGGGCCGACGTGAGCGCCTCCATCTCGTCGGCCGGACTGACCCGCCAACAACTGGCGGACCTGGTAGAACACGCGGACCGACTCTGGCCCTTCTCCACCGAAGATGCGAGCCGACATCACCTGACGGTGGCGCTGACCGACAACGGCCGGCACTGAGACGGCTCACAGCGAGCCGGAGAGTCGGATCAGCACCCTGACCGACCCCGCAAGCAGCCGTACGCCCTATCTATGGTCAGCCTTTCGGAGGAGGGTCTCGCGCTCGGTTCCACCCACCCGGCAAGATCGGAAACCTGTAGCTTTTCGGCGTTCTTGATAGCTCATTTCGCATATTAGGGATAGCTGAGGTTTGTGAGGTTTCCCCGGGCCTCATCCAGCCCATCCGAACTTTGGCGCAAATAGTGACGCGCCCCACTAATCGGACCGATGGCAGTGAGCGATCCGCTTTCTAGCCTCGGCGGATGCACCCCGACGACACCTTCGACCAGCAGACGACCCAACACGATCCGGCCACCCAATCAACCGAGGAGACCTCCACCGAACGGCGGATCGCCCCCGTCCGCACCCCCCACCGCCATGGGCTCCGCGCCCTACTGGCGTCCACCCCGGCCCGGGTCGCTCTCGCCACCGGCCTCGCCTGCTGCCTCGGCGCGGCCACCTACATCGGGCTGGGACGGACCCCCGAACAGCCGGAGCAGACCCCGGTCGCCGAGGCGGCAGCGGAACGGGTTGAGGCCGCGGAACGCTCCTCACGCTCCCTCTTCCGAGCCGATGCCACCCCCACCCCGGCGAGCCCCAGCCCGACCGAAACCGCCAGCCCGACCGCGGAGGCGGAAGAGGAAGAAGAGGAGCCCACGCCCAGCCAGCCCGCACCGCCCCAACCGGTCGCCGGGCTCACCCAGACACAGATGGACAATGCCAAGACAATTGTCGATGTTGGTACCGAGATGAACATCCCGCGCCGTGGTTTGATCGTTGCCATCGCCACCGCGATGCAGGAAAGCACCTTGCTCAACTACGCCAACGGCGGCGTGCCGGAGTCACAGAACTACCCGCACGAGGCAGTTGGCTGGGACCACGACTCGGTCGGCCTGTTCCAGCAGCGCTCGAGCAGCGGCTGGGGCAGCATCGCCGAGCTGATGACTCCGACCTACGCCGCCGAGGCGTTCTACCAAGCGCTGCTGCAGGTCCCCGGCTGGCAGGAGATGAGCGTCGCCTGGGCAGCCCAATCGGTCCAGATCTCCGCCTTCCCCGACGCGTACGCCCAGCACGAGACCCGGGCGACCACGATCGTCGGCGCGTTGGCGTGACCGAGTCTCGTCCCCCGCACTGGGCGACCAGTCCCCGGTGGGCGGTCTGTCCTCAGCGGGCGGCTCGGCTCGGCCCGGCGGCGGAGGCGGCGGTCGGCGTGTCAGCCGGCACCGCCTTCGCCGGGCCCCCGAGAATCTCGTCAGCCCGGGCCGCGCGGCACTGTCGGGCGTGTAGCGCCGCCTCAAGCTCCCGGCGGGCCTGCACCGCCTCGGTGTAGACCTGCTCACGCACCCGTCGAGCCTCCTCCCGGGCGGAGTCGAACTCCAGTCGCGCTCGTAGGAGCAGTTCGGCCGCCTCCCGCTCCGCCGTCTCCCGATCGGCTGCGTCGACGGGTCGTCGAGACACATCGCCGAGGTCGAGCCGCTGGAGCAACCCACACAGACCCGCCGCTTCCTCGCGAATCTCGTCCCACTCCCGTCCGGCCCCCGCGGCACCCGCCGCGCGTGCCGCCAACCGGCTCAACCGAACCCCGAGCTCATTCAGGCAGGAATCGACCTGCCGCTGGTCGTAACCGACGTCTACGACGGAGAACCTCATACTGTCGCCCCCAGGCAGCTGGTACGTCTATCCCCGCCACCGATCCTCGGTGCCCGGGGAGCACCGCAGAGGACATTCCGAAAAAATATTCAACATTCGAGTGAAACGCCCGTTCCGACACGCCGGGTGGGCCGCTACCACCCGTACCCGCCCGCTCTTACCCCGCCCGCAGGCCGGGGCCCAGTTACTCACCCCGGCACCACCGTCGCTTGTTCGGCGTCGGCCGGCGCTCCCGAATCCGGAGTCTGGAAGAGGTAGCGGATGAACTCCCCGCCAGCCTCGTTGTCGTCCGCACCGGGCCACTGCCCGACGCAGTCCACCCCGATCACCTCCCGGCCAGTGCCGTCGGTCTCCTCAAGCAGGACCCACAGGCTGACCGGGTAGCAACGGGTACCGCCGGGCGTCAGACGCCAACGCGCGTACCAGCCGGGTCGGGCGGGGATGATCTCGACGATCCGCTTCATCACGACCTTCCCTTCCGCATACCTCGGAAGTCCACCGGTCCACTGCGATCATCCGGCTCAACCGGGTGAGCGACCATCACCCCGGCCGGATGAGGATCCCCAGGGCGACCCAGTGGTTGCGGCGAATCCGGCCTGCCACAGCGGCCACCGCCAGCCCGGCTCCGGCACCGCCGCGGCCACCCGCCAGCCGGGAGAGAGCCGCCGGCCCGGCTCTAGTTTCCTGCTCGCCGGCGGTGGGAAGGCAGTTGACGACAGCCGGAAAGCAACGTGAAGGAGCTGGCACATGCGCAAGCAGATGGAGGGCGACAACCAACGCCGCCGGGCGCTCGCCCGACAGGCCCGGATCCAGGGACAGCGGCCCAGCGAGACCGGGGCCAGCCTGGGCGCCACCAAGCAGTTGACCAGTCTTGACCAACGGCGGCGCAACGGGCCCGCTCCGGCGGGACGACACAAACCGACCAGCACCAGCGGTGGTCCCGCCCCGCCTCCGATCGGCGCCCCGGACAACTCACGGCCCATCCCGGACAGCGGTCCCACCAGCCCCACCACGATCAGCTACCAGGACCTGGTGACCGACGTTGGCCGGCGGTCCGGAGTTGACTTCCCTACCGCAAAGGTGGGCGTGACAGCGACAGTGCTGGCCCTGGCCCGCGCACTAGGGGTGGCCGAGCGCGGCCGGCTGCTCGCGGCCGTTCCGACCCGGCTGCACGACATCACCCCGGTGGACGGTATCGAGGACCGCTCCGACCTACCCGGATTCCTCGCCGAGGTGGGCCGGCTCAGCGGCCGTACCCCGGAACAGGCCCGCTACCAGGCGGCGGCCACCCTCACCGCGCTGGCCGACCGAGACGGCGGCCTGGTCGAGTCGCTGCATGTCCCGGAAGGGCTGCGGGACCTACTCGTCCCGCCCGAGCCCGGCGGAGGCGTGATCGGAGCAACGTCCGCGACCCCGGCCCTGGGGGAGGGGCAGCTGCGCGAGGAGCTGGCCCGCCTCCCGTACTGGTCCGGGGACCGGCACGGGCTGTCCCGGACGGTCGAGCTGCCCGCCGAGAACCTCGGCCGCGTGCTCGACCGACTCGACCGGCTCCGACAACAGACCGGACGCGGTCCTTCGATCGGTCAACCCGACCGCACCACCGCGGTGTTGACCGTGGCGACCTCCCGGCCCCGAGAGGCGCCGGAGGTAACCGGACCAGATGTTGACCTGGCCCATACCGTGGACGACGCGATCGACGAGGTGGGGGCCGGGATGGCGAGCTAACCCGGTGCCCGGCGGCGGGAAGGGGCCACCTCCACACGCTGGTGGTGGCGGGCCCCTCCCCGCCTACCCGACGTGGGCGGGCACCTCGGGAGAGCTGCTCTCCAAGGGCACCGAGTGAGCCGGCACCAGGCTCAGCTGGACCGCCGGACGGGGCAGGGTCGCGTCCAGCAGCCAGTCGGTGCCCACCCGGACGCGGTTGCCAGGCAGGTTGAGCAAGTGGTATCCCCGAGTCACCACCTTGGCGGGCAGTCCGGCCAGCGGCACCTTTAACGGGTTCGCCGCCGCGTCGCGACCCCCGAGATCAACCACCCAGCCCAGGTCATGGTGCTTGTATGGCTTGCGGGTGCCCTGCCCGTACGAGGCGGCGATGTTCTGGGCTACCAGCTTGCCCTGCCGCTGGGCATGCTGGGCGGTCATCGCGCACACCTGCCCGGGCTGGGCCAGGTCGGGCACGGCCGCGGCGTCGCCACAGGCGAACACCTCCGGGTAGCCCGGAACGTTGAGGTACTCATCGGTCACCAGACGGCCCTTCTCGGTCCGTAGGCCGAGTTGCTCGACGAACGGATCAGGGCGGACGCCGACACACCAGATGAGAGAGCAGGTCTGGATGAACTCCCCGTCGGTGAGCTTGACCCCGTCGGCGGTCGCGACCGCAACCGAGGTTCCCATCCGCACATCCACCCCCCGCTCGTCCAGGACGCGATGAGCGGTGTCGGACATTCTCCCGTTCAGCTCGGGTAGCACCCGCGGCGCCACGTCGAGCAGCATCCACCGGGGCCGAAGCTTCAGCCGAGACCGCTGCCCGACGAGCCGGTCGGTGAACAGCTGCCCGTGGGCGGCCACCTCGGTGCCGGTGTAGCCGGCTCCCACCACCACGAAGGTGGCCCGCGCCCGTTGTTCGGCCGGATCGGTGGCTTGTTCCGCCAACTCGATCTGTCGGACCACGTGGTCGTGGAGGTAGAGCGCCTCCGGCAGACTGCGGAAGCCGTGCGCGTACTCGGTGACCCCGGGGATCGGCAACAGCTTGTTGACGCTACCGACGGCCAGCACCAACCGGTCGTACGCGAGCCGATTCCGCTCCCCCTCCGGCTGCGTGAAACCGACCCAGCGGTTCCGCAGGTCAACGTGGTCGGCTTCGCCGACCACGAGGCGGACGCCGTCGAGTGTCCCCGCCAGCGGCACCGAGATCCGGGTCGGTTCGACGACACCAGCGGCGACCTCCGGTAGTAGCGGCAGGTACAGGAAGTAGTCAGTCGTGTTCAGCAGCACGATCTCGGCCTGGTCCTTGGCCAACCGGCTGAGCGTCTTTGCCGCGTGGTACCCGGCGAAACCGGCCCCAACAATCACCACCCGAGGCTTCGTCATTCCACCGCCGTTCCCCGGGCAAGGCCGGACAAACCTCCCGGGGGTGCCCGGCAGCGGCACCGCGGGCACCACACACCGCCGGCGAACACCTCGGTCAGGTGTGCCCGTCCTGCTGGACCGGCCCGTCTAGCAGGACGGGCCGGTCCGCTTCCGCCGACCTATCCGCTGGTCATGTCCGGGTGGCGGGGACACAGGGCCCCTAACGGGGGATCCCGTCGCCACCAGAGGTGTTGACGATCGATTCCCGCCCACCCGACCTGCTGGCACGAGTCGCGTACAGGCTGGTGAGGGTGACCACCACGAGGACAACGAGGATCACTGCGAGTGATGCCAGGGTCGGAATCTCGGGCACCCCCTGCCAGACCCCGTGCGCCCAGTGCAGGCCCAGCTTCACTCCGATGAACGCGAGGATGACCGCGAGTCCGTAGTTGAGGTGAACCAGCCGGCTGAGCGCGGCGTGCAGGACGAAGTAGAGCGCCCGCAGCCCGAGCAGCGCAAAGGCGTTGGTGGCGAAAACCAGGTACGGATCTTCGGTGATGCCGTACACGGCGGGCACCGAATCGACGGCGAAGACCACATCGGTGGCGAGCACCGCGACGACCACCAGGGCCAGCGGGGTGAGGGTTCGCCGGCCACCCAGGCGTACGACCATCTTCGTACCCTGGTAGTCCTGGGTCACCGGCATGAACTTGCGCAGGAGCCGCACCGAGCGCATCCCGTTGATGTCGACCTCCTGCTCATGGCCGGAGATCGCGTCGCGCAGCAGCTTTGCCGCGGTGGCGAGCAGGATGAGGGCGAAGATCAGGAAGGCGAAGTCGAGAGTCTGCAGCGCAGCCGCGCCGAGCGCGATGAACACCGCGCGCAGTACCAGCGCACCGGTGATCCCGAACAGCAGGACCCGCTGGGCGAGCACCGGGGGTACCGCGAACGCGGCCAGCAGAAGCATGAAGACGAAGAGGTTGTCTACCGAGAGGGACTTCTCCACCAGGTAGCCGGTCAGGTACTCGACGCCCTGCTGCGAGCCGTAGCGGGACCAGAGCCAGGCACCGAACGCCAGCGGCAGCGTGATGTAGAACGCCGACCAGGCCAGCGCCTCCCGGATCGACACCTCGTGCGGCCGCCGAGTGACCAGAAAGTCGAGTATCAGCAGCACGACGATGCCGGCGATGGTGACGCCCCACAGCGTCGGCGTACCGACCGACTGCAGCTCGGCAGAAAGGTACAAAACGGTCATAGAGCCTCCTCGAACACGATGCCATGCTCGAGGTCTCCTTCACCCACTTTCGTAGGCAACCATCCGAGGCAGGCTCCGGGCCCGCCGTACTGACCGGAATGGCTCGTGGGAAGTACTCCCCTCGTCGCGACAAGGTTAGGGCAGTCCAGGTCCGGACTGCCACACGGCACCCCGGTCCCCACCATCGGCACCTCATCTCCCACCAGCGCACCCAGCCCCCTACCACCCGAGCCCATCGGCGCTTATCGTGGCCCGATGACCGACAACGTACCGGCCGGCCCCCTCGCCGGGGTGCGGGTAATCGAGCTGGCCGGCATTGGGCCGGGGCCGTTCGCGGCAATGATGCTGGCCGATCTCGGTGCCGAGGTGATCCGGGTGGACCGCGCGACCGACGTGGACCCGACCGCTTTCGGCGCCCCGCACCCTGATCTGCTGAACCGGGGACGGCGATCTATCGGCGTGGACCTGAGGTCACCCCCCGGCCGTGACGTGGCGCTCGCGCTGACCGCCGGCGCAGATGTGCTGATCGAGGGTTTCCGGCCCGGCGTGACCGAGCGACTTGGTCTCGGCCCGGCGGACTGCCACACGGTCAACCCACACCTCGTGTACGGGCGGATGACCGGCTGGGGGCAGCACGGGCCCGCCGCGCCGGAAGCCGGGCATGACATCACCTACCTGGCCCTGACCGGCGCGCTACATGGGATCGGACGGGCCGGCGAGCGTCCGGTGCCGCCGCTGAACCTGCTCGGCGACTTCGGTGGCGGTGGAATGCTACTCGCCCTCGGCCTGATCAGCGCCCTGTACGCGGTGCGCGGCGGCGCCACCGGCCAGGTGGTGGACGCCGCCATCGTGGACGGCGTCTCGGTGCTCAGCACCCAGATCCACGCCCTGCGCCACCTCGGTAGGTGGCAGGATCCACGCGGAGTGAACCTGCTCGACGGGGGCGCCCCGTTCTACGACAGCTACGAGTGTGCCGACGGAAAGCACCTGGCGGTGGGCGCGCTGGAGCCCCGCTTCTACGACGAGCTGGTCCAGCGCACCGGCTTTCCGCTGCCCGGTGACATCGCGCTGGACCGCACCGACCCGGCGAACTGGCCTGCGCTGCGGGAGGCGTGGGCACGGTTGTTCCGGACCCGGACCCGGGACGAGTGGGCGGCGCTGTTCGTCGGCTCGGACGCCTGCGTGGCCCCGGTTCTGGACTGGACGGAGGCGCCGGCACACCCGCACCTGAGGGCCCGGGAGACTTTCGTGGAACACCACGGGGTGACCCAACCGGCACCCGCACCACGCTTCTCCGGTACGCCGACGACCCTGCGCCGTCCACCGCCGCACCCCGGTGAACACACGGACGAACTGCTGACCGAGGCGGGCTTCGGAGCTGACCGCATCGCCGACCTGCATGCTGCGGGCGCCGTAGCCTAGCCACCGCAGGTGGGTGCGGTGGAGTCAGCGCGGTGGCTCAGGGCCGGCGCAGCGTCGAACCCGGCGCCAGCGCCGGCTCCACCAGTTCCCGGTAGTCGCGCGGCAGCTGCACCGCGACATCGTCGAACTCACCAGCGCTGATCGCCTCCCGCAGCGTGCTGAAGACCGCTCGGACGGCCCCGTGCGCAGTCGCTTCGTCGACGTGGGCCCGGGCGGCCACCCGAGTGACGAACTCTGCCGCCGCAAGCCGCTGCGCTGCCTCGTTGTCGGGCCCCGGCTTCAACACCACCTGCAGCTGCGCCGGCAGCTGTACGGCCAGATCCAGCACCTCCCCGCCGGTCAGCCGCTCGGCGAGCGTCTCCAGAACCGCCCGGGTCAGCTCCACCGCCTGCGCGGCAGGGGCGCCCGTCCGCTGCCCGACCTGGTCAACAAAGGTGTGGTAATCCATGCTGTCCCCTTCGGTCCGGCCGACCGGATACCCACCATGCGCGGGACGGAAACCGCCGGGTTGCCGGTGGAGCGGGATAGCTACTCCCCGGCTGCGGAGAATCTCTGGGCCGATCAGTGGGAAGCCGAGCGCCCCGGGCCACGAACCGCGGCCAGGGGCGCCCAACGCGGACCTGCACCGACGAATTGCCCCGAACCGGGTCACGACCATCGGCGGTCAGCTGCTTTCTTCGCCCGAACCAGGCGGATCAATGCCCGACCACCATACGACAGGGACGCTGGCCCGGTGCCGCTTTCACCGAAGTGTTGGCCGACTCACGCGCGCCCTCGTTTTCGCCCATGGCCCGTGCCGGCCGAGAAACTGAGCCATGAGCTGACTCCGGGCCGTCCGGGGGCTGCCCGCTCACGGCGCCGACACAGCCGGGCCGACCACCTCCGGGTATCGCTGCTCCAGATCCACCCGGGCAAGCGCGCCCACCAGCCAGGCCAACCGCTCGGACCGGCCGCCACCCGCCAGCCCGGCCAGGTCGCCGGCGGAACGCCCGAGGCCCAGCCGACGGGCCGCGGCCAGCGCCCGCCGATCGGCGACCGGAGGTATCTCAGGCCAGAGTGCCTGCACCTCGCGGAGAAACAGGACGACTGCCGTATCGTCCACCCCGGGCAGCTCGGTGAGTAGGGCACGTTCCCGGTCGGCATCGCGGGCGGCGACCACACGCAACCGGCGAAGGTCGCCCCGGTACCGGTCAACGACCGCTTGCGCCAGTTCCCCGAGCGTGCCGGCGGTCTGCTCGGCCGCCCCGCGGAGCCCGCAGTCACGCAGGAACCCGGACCGCTCCGCGGGCGTGGCGCGGGCCAACCGGGCGGCACTGTCCCAACCATGGTCCTGCAGGGCGCGGGCCACCTCAATGGCTCGCCGAGCGTCACCGCGGCGGGACAACAACACCGCTAGGCAGAGCAGCTGGAAGAGACTTGACGGGTTGTTGGTGGTTCGGAAACCGTACTGCTCAGCAAAGCCGCGCCCGCCACCGGCGAGCCGGCGGACCAAGCGCTTCTTCTCCTCGATGGTCGGCATGAGCGGGACTACCCGCCCCGACCGGCGCCACTCCTGGATGCCCGGCGTGTGCTGCCCCGACATGCCACGGTCGCTGGGCGGGCTGCTACCCCCACCCCGGTTGACCTCGGCTTGCCAGCGCCCCAGCCGCACTGCGGGCGGCGCGCGTCGCCCTCACCGTCGGCGTCCGCTGGCGGCCTCGTCCAGCAGGCACTCGATCCGCTCCACTCCGCCGGGCATCGACATCTGCTGCAGGTACGCCTCCCGGCCCCGCCGGCCCATCTCGGCACGGGCCGCCGGAGGGATGGTCGTGGCCAACCAGAACCGGTCGGCGAGGGCGTCCCACTCCTCCGGCGGACACGACAGCCCGGCCCGGGCGCTCTCCACCACCTCAGCGGTGTCGCCGCCGGCCGAGGCGATGACCGGCACCCCGCACGACAGGGCCGTCGGCAACTTGCCGGGCAGGGTGCTGCACAGTTCGGGCAGGTCCCGAAGCATGACCAACTGGTAGTCGGCAGCGGCGTACAGCTCCGGCATGTCCAACGGCGAGCGCCGGTCGACGAACCGCACGTTGTCGGTGCCCAGCTCGGCGGCGAGCCCCCGCACCCGCCGCTCCTGCTCGCCCGACCCGACCAGCACCAAATCCATCCGCTGGTCGAGGGCTGCCGCCGCCCGGACCGCCGTCTCCAGCCCCTGTCGAGCGCCGATGGTGCCGGCGTACATGACCACGCAGCGGTCGTCGCGACGGATCAGTTGACCGGCGGCCGGGGTCGGCGGAGCCGGCTGGAAGATCCGCTCGTCGGTCCAGTTGAGCACCACCTCGACCCGGTCCGGGTCGGCCCCCTCGGTCACGACGAGGTCCCGCAGCGAGGGGGCCGCGACCGCGACCCGGTCGGCGCGGCGGTACGTGGCGGCCATCGCCCTGGCAAGCCGAGCGGTCCACCGATCGGGCCCGCCGGCCGCCGGCTCCGAACCAGCCCACACATCCTGAACGTGCACGACCGCCGGCACCCGACGGAGCGCGCGCAGCAGGCGGGCGGCGGCGAAGGCGGTGGCCGGCGGTTGGTGCACATAGAGGGCGTCGACACCGGCGAAGAACCGCCGGCCGACCAGCGACACGCTGCCCGCGAAGGAGAGGGGGCCGGACCACCGGCCGCGAACGTGGCCGCCGCTCCGGGCAACGTAGCGGGGCACCCGACGCACGGTCAGCCGCTCGCTGCGGGTCTGGTGGCGCCAACGCTGACGCCAGCCCGGATAGGCGTACCCGCCCGGATAGTCGGGAAATCCGGTCAGCACCCGGACTTCGTGCCCGCGACGGGCCAGCTCCTCTGCGAGGCTGCCCGGGATGAAAGCCGGTTCCGGTGGAAAGTGATACGCCAGGATGCCGATCTTCATCGTTGCTCCCCCGTTGCCAGCAGGGCGGCCGTGTTGCCCCGCTGACTGCTGTCCATGTACGAGTCCGCTCTGGTCTGCGATCCGAATGTTTCGCTCTGGTGCGCGCCGACTGCCCGGCGACGCAGGTAGGCGCGCCGCAGTACCGGGTGCAGGCGGCAGCGGTCCATCAGGTACGCCGCCGCACCGAGCCGAAAACCCCAAAGAAACTCACAAAAACTCCTAAGCTCAACTTATACCGTGAAACCATTACAGCGCCTCATACATCAAATATCCGAAGTTTCGCTATTCGATCGATAGGCCCGACACCCCTCCTCCCCCTGGGAGAACGGTGTGACGGGGGCAAGGTCACGTCGTCTCCGTTCGCCGTCCCGTCACTCGCCTGGATAGGGTGGTGAGCGGTGTGCCGGGAAGCCTGGTCGGCGAACGTTTCCTGCTGCTCCGACACCGCTTGGATGGACCGCGCGTATGACCGACCGCACCCCGCCCCCGGGCCGTGCCCGCCGCCTCTTCTCGCGCACCTCCTGGCCGGAGGCCCGCTTCCTGGCTGACGTGCTGCGGACCGAGACCTTTGGCGGCGGCCTGCTCCTGCTCGGCGCGGTGATCGCGCTGCTCTGGGCGAACTCGCCCTGGGGCGACTCCTACGCCGCGTTGGCATCGTGGGTGCCCTGGCCAGGCGGATCCGACCTGCACCTGGACCTGGACCTGGCCGCGTGGGCGGCCGACGGCCTACTAGCGATCTTCTTCTTCGTGGTCGGGCTCGAACTCAAACGTGAGTTCGTCGCCGGCGACCTTCGCGACCCACGTCGAGCCGCCCTGCCGGTCGTCGCGGCGGTCGGCGGAATGATTGTTCCGGCCCTGATCTACGTCGGCATCAACCTCTCCGCCGGTGGTGAGAACCTGCGCGGCTGGGCCATCCCGACCGCCACCGACATCGCCTTCGCGCTCGCCGTGCTGGCGGTCATCGGATCCCACCTGCCGCAGGGTCTCCGCGCCTTCCTGCTCACCCTCGCCGTGGTGGACGACCTGCTCGCGATCACGGTTATCGCCATCTTCTACACCGGCGACTTCAAACTCATGCCGCTGCTGCTCGCGCTGCTGCCGATCGCACTCTTCGGTCTCCTCGTGCAGCGCCGCAAGACCTGGTGGTGGGCGCTGATCCCGCTGGCCCTGGTGGCGTGGACCCTGGTGCACGAGTCCGGCGTGCACGCCACGGTGGCCGGCGTCCTGCTCGGCTTCACGGTGCCGGTCCTGCGCGGCCGGGAGGGTGACCGACACGGGCTCGCCGAGCACCTCGAACACCGCTGGCGGCCAGTCTCCGCCGGCTTCGCCGTCCCCATCTTCGCCTTCTTCGCCGCCGGAGTGTCCCTACGCGGCGCCGACCTCGGCGCCGTGATCACCGACCCGATCGTCGTCGGCATCGTCGCCGGCCTGGTGCTCGGCAAGGTACTCGGTATCTTCGGCTCCACGTTCCTGCTCGCCCGGTTCACCCGCGCCGAGCTGGACCGGGACATCACCTGGACCGACCTACTCGGTGTCTCCCTGCTGGCCGGCATCGGATTCACCGTGTCGCTCCTGATCGGTGAACTCGCCTTCGACAGCGGTGCCGCCGACGACAACGTCAAGGCTGCCGTACTCAGCGGATCGCTGATCGCGGCGCTGCTCGCCTCCGTCGTGCTGACCCGCCGCAACAAGGCCTATCGGCGCATCGCGGTGAAGGAACGGGTGGACAGCAACCGCGACGGGGTACCCGACGTCTTCCAGCACCGCACCGACTAACCAGGCCGACCGGGACGCCGGGACACCGCGACGCCCCGGCGTCGCCAACCAGCGTCTGCCGACGACCCACCTGCCGGCGCTGGTCCTGGGCGAACCGAACTCGTTCGGTTCGCCCAGGACCAGCGGTCAGCCGAGCTGCCCGACCGCATCCAGGATCAGCCAGAGACCGCACCCGGCGAAGAGCAGCGCCGCACCATAGCGCACGGTCCGCTCGGGCAACCGGCGGCCGAGCACCCGCCCCGCCACAATCGCCAAGGAATCCGCGGCGACCATGCCGAGCGTGGATCCAACCCAGGTACCGAACCAGCCGTACTGGGTCGCCAGGGTGATGGTCGCCAGCATGGTCTTGTCGCCCAGCTCGGCGAGGAGGAACGCGACGCCGACCACCACCGCCGGACGGCCCGACCGGTTCGCCTTCCGGCGCTCCTGCTCGGTGAGGTGGTCGCCGCGAAGCGTCCAGGCGCCAAACCCGAGAAACGCCACACCGGCGAGGAGCGCGATCCATCCGGTAGGCAACGCCGCACCGAGCCCATGGCCGATCGCCACCGAGGCCAGGTGCACGACGGCCGTGGCCACGGTGATGCCGATCAACACCGGCAACGGTCGAAACCGGGTGGCAAAGGTCAGGGCCATCAGCTGGGATTTGTCCCCCAACTCGGCGACGAAGATGACGCCAAAGCTCACCCCCAGCGCGACGAGGAAACCCTCCATGACATCCTTTCCGATCCGGCCGGAAAGAGGCACGGAGCAACCTCGACCCGGCTACCAACCTGGGTCGAAGGTCTCGCCCGCCCCGCCGAGCGGGGCCGTGTGGCCGGGTGCGGGAACACCAGTGTGTCGACCACGACGTTGGGGGCTACTCCCCTTCGCGCCGACCACCCTAGCCGACCACCGACGGCACTGATGTCGGAGGACCGGCCGGTAAGACGAGGAGGGCCGGCGGCGCGTCCGCCTACTCGGCCCGGGCGAGCGTAACGCCGAACAGGCCGGCCGGATCCGTCCAGAACTCGCTGGTGACGAAGCCCGCCTCCAGCAGTTCCGCCGCGATCCCCTCGGGCCGGAACTTCGCCGAGACCTCGGTCCGTAGCTCCTCCCCGGCGGCGAACGTCACCTCAGTGTCGAGCACCTGTACCCGCATCGGGTGCCGGGCCCGCAGCCGCATCTCGATCCACTCCCGCTCCGGATTCCAGAGCGCGACGTGTTCGAAGGCCCCTGGGTCGAAATCGGCACCCAGCTCCCGGTTGATCACCTGCAGCACGTTGCGATTGAACTCGGCGGTCACCCCCGCCGCGTCGTCGTACGCGGGAACAATGACCGCCGGATCCTTGACCAGGTCGGTGCCGACCAGCAGCCAGTCCCCCGGCTCCAGCGCGGCGCGCATCGCCGCCAGGAAATCGGCGCGCTCGGCCGGCAGCAGGTTGCCGATCGTCCCGCCGAGGAACACCACGAGCCGCCGCCCGCCCGCCGGCAGCCGATCAAGATGCCGGGTGAAGTCGCCGACGATTCCCCGTACGCGCAGGCCCGGATAGTCAGCGGCGATCCGGGCGGTGGATTCGCGCAGCGCGCTCACCGAAACGTCCAGCGGCACAAAGGTGCCCAGGTTGCCATGACGGGTGAACGCGTCCAGCAGCAGCCGGGTCTTCTCCGAGGAACCGGAGCCCAACTCGATCAACGTCTTGGCACCGCTCACTGTCGCGATCTCAGCAGCCCGATCCAGCAGTACCGCACGTTCGGCCCCGGTCTGGTAGTACTCTGCCAGCCGGGTGATCTCCTCGAAGAGCTGACTGCCCCGAGCGTCGTAGAACCACTTCGGGGACAACCACTTCTCCTCGGCGGTCAACCCGGCGCGGACATCCTGCCGAAGGTTGCGTCCCAGGTCCTGCTCTTCGAGGTGGATCTCCAACGGCTCTGCACTCATGTCTGTCCCTTCCTCATGGACGTCTCCGGCGGTATCACGGTCGCCTGGCGGTCATTCCGCCAGCAGGGCACTGGTCCGCACCCCGGTGGCGGTCGCCACCACCAGTTGCCCCTCTGGCACCGCCTGCCAGTCGGGGTCGTCATCGTGCGGCTCGGACGCCAGCAGCACCGAGTTCGGGGTCCGACGGACCGACAGGCTGTGCCCGGCGACGCTCGCCACCGCCGTGTGCCCGTCGGTCAACAGCAGGTTGAGCCGGGACTCGGGGGCGGCCCGGGCCACCGCCACCACCGTCTCCGCCACGGCGCGGCCCGGCTCGACCCCGGCGCGCAGCCGGTGCCGGACCAGCGCCCAGAGCAGCGCCGCATCGGTGGGCGCGTCGAGGGTGAGCAGGTCGCGCACCGGCAACGCACCAGCGAGCGGGGCCATGCTGTCCGGCCAGCCGCGCACCGCCCCGTTGTGGCTGAACAGCCACCGCCCCTCCAGAAACGGCGCGGCAGCCGAGTCGAGCACCGGCATGCCGACGGTCGCGGACCGGACCGCCGCGAGGATCGCGCCCGAACGGGTGACGCCGGCCAGCTGGGCGATCGTCGGGTCGGTCCAGATCGGCTGCGCCCGCCGGTAGCGGACCGGCTCGCCGCCGTCCGGGTACCAGCCGACGCCGAAGCCGTCGGCATTGATACACCCGCCGCGGCGCATGTCCTTCGGCGCCCAAGACTGATGAACCAACGACGCCGGCGGATCGAACAGCAGCTCCCGCAGGGTGATCGGCGGCCCAAGATAGACCAGGTGACGACACATCAGCGGACCCTCACTCTGCTGCCTCCTCGGGGGCGGCGTCCCGGGCGCAGCGGAAACCACTGAAGATCTGCCGCCGAATGGGGTAGTCCCAGTTACGGAAGGTGCCCCGACAGGCCGCCCGGTCGGTGCCGAACGATCCGCCGCGCAGCACCCGGTAGTCGTCGCCGAAGAAGACCTCGGAATACTCCCGGTACGGAAAGGCCGTGAAGCCGGGATGACCACGGAAGGTTGTCGAGGTCCACTCCCACACGTCGCCGATCAGCTGGTGGACACCGAGCGGCGACGCACCCGCCGGATAGGCCCCGACCGGCGCCGGCCAGAGGTGCCGCTGGCCGAGGTTGGCGTGGCTGGTCGTCGGGTCCCCGTCGCCCCACGGGTAGCGGCGGGACCGACCGGTCGCCGGGTCCCAGCGGGCTGCCCTCTCCCACTCCGCCTCGGTCGGCAACCGCTTTCCCGCCCAGGTGGCGTAGGCCTGCGCCTCGTACCAGCTGACGTGCACCACCGGCTCGTCGTCGCGTACCGGCGCCCACCGGCCGAAGCGGCGGTAGGCCCAGCCGTCTCCATCCGGGTGCCAGTGCAACGGTGCCGTCAGACCCGCCTCCTGCCGGTGCGCCCACCCCGCGGCGCTCCACCACCGTGGGTCGCGGTACCCGCCCTCGGCGATAAAGGCGGCATACGCACCATTGGTGACCGGTGCCGCGTCGATGACGTACGCCGGCAGGTGTACCCGGTGGGCCGGACGCTCGTTGTCCAGCGCCCAGGGGTCGGTGTCGGTACCCATGGTGAACTCGCCGGCCGGAACCAGTACCTCCCGGCCCACCCGGACTCGGGGCTCCGGCGGAGGCGGCGTGTCGAAGACAGCCGGACCGGAGCGCAGCTGGTGGGTCGCGAGCATGGTCTCGTCGTGCTGCTGCTCGTGTTGGACGATCATGCCGAAGGCGAAGCCGTCGGCGACCAGCCGCCGGTCGGTGAAGGTCACCCCGTCGAGGAGGTCAAAGACCTTGTCCCGGACCGTCGCCACGTATGCCCGCGCCTGCGGCGGCGGCAGCAACGGCAGCGTCGGCCGGTCCCGGCGAGGCTGCTTGAAGGCGTCATAGAGCTCATCGATGTCCTGGCGGACCGGCTCCCGGCCGCCGACGTCCCGCACCAGCCAGAGTTCTTCCTGGTTGCCGACGTGGGCGAGGTCCCACACCAGGGGCGACATCAACGGAGAATGTTGTCGCACCAGGTCGGCGTCGTCAACCGCGTCGGTCAACATCGCGGTCCGGGCCCGGGCCCGCGCCAGCTCCGCCGCGATGTGTTCCCGCAGTCGTACCCCGTCGGGCCGGTCGGTCGTCTCAGTCACCGCCGCTTCCTTCCCGCGGCCTCGCGCCGCCGTCGTACGCCTCGGTCAAGGTCGTCGTGCAGCGCGGGCGGCAGCCCCAGCCGGGGCAGCGCGGTCAGCGCCAGATCAAAAAGGTCAGCGGCCGTCGCCGCGAGAGCGTCGTCGTGCAGGCCGTGCCGGGCCGCGGCGATCCACCGCTGCGCCTGCGCCCCGGCGAGCGATCGGGCGGCCCGGGTGACGGCCGGCTCGGAGAGCAACGCGGCGACCACCGCTACCGGCACGGACCAACTGTCTTCCGGTTGGGCATCCAGGTAGCGCAGCTCCAGATAACCGCGGGGACGCACCGGCGGAAAGAGCGTGCTCACGTGGTAGTCGAGATCGTCGACTGTGGGGGGCCGGGGCAGCGCGCCAGCAAGCCAGTCGGCGAAGGTGACGCCCACCGGTGCCGTCCAGTCCGGCCCGTCCCGCACGCAGAGCAACGGGGCGGCGAGGACGTACGCCGTCCAACTGGCGATCGGATCCGCGGCGCCCTGCTCGGGAGTCCACACCGCCCGGGTCCGCGCCGGGTCGATGGCGAGCCACGCGGCCATCCGGGCCGAGACCCAGCCGGTCGCTCGCCCGGCGTGCCGCCCAGCGGTGGCGAAGGCGGCGAGCAACGGTGGACCAATCGCGTGCACCGTGGCCCAGCGGTCGGCGAGCTGGTCCGCCTCGCCGACATCCAGGCAGATCTGAAGGCCGGCGGTGCTGTACATCATCCTGCGCCCGGCCGGGCCACGACGATCGAAGACCTGACGCATCGCCCGGTACCGCGGGGTTTCGAAAACGGGGCGGGGGGAACGGTGGGCGTCGATCCCGCCGGCGCCAAGGACCAGCCCGGCTCGCCCCAGAAGCGCGGTGAGTTCGGCGATCTCGGCTTCGGTGGCGGTAACGAGGGCCATGACCGAGGCATGTGTCGCGGAGGAGATCTCCACCTGCCCGCCGGGCTCGACGGTGACGGAACCGCCATGCATCAGCGGCTGGGCGGGGCTCGTGGTGTCCAGGGTGCGCGGGCTGTGCGGCCCGAGGGCGGCCCGCAGGCGGTTGGCCCCGACCGGGCGGGCGGGGTCAACGGCATCGTGCACGGTCCATTCAAGCTCGACGCCGAGCCATCGGGGTGGGCCGGTCTTGAAACAGATCCGGGACAGGTGGACCGCAGCCGCGGCCGAGGAGGTCAGGACCGTTCCGTGGTCCACCTCCGGCGACGTCACCATGGTTCGGCCCCCTTCGCCGCGCCGACGTCCGACCCGTGCCACCGTAACGCGGATCACCAACGAAGGTGAGTGCCCGCGGGCCGGCCTCCCTCTGTCTAGCAGACGAACTCCGTGCATCCGGGTGAAACAGGGGTGCCGCCCGGCGGCGGGGCGGCACGGCGCATCGCCGCCGACCGCTGTAGGTACGGTGTTGGCGTGTTGATATCGGGCGTCGTGCTCAGCGGTCGATACCGCCTGGACGAACGGATCGCTACCGGCGGCATGGGGGACGTCTGGCGGGGCGTCGATCTGGTCCTGGACCGACCCGTGGCGGTGAAGGTGCTGCTGCCAGCGCTCGTCTCCGACCCCGACTTCATCGCCCGGTTCCGCACCGAGGCGCGGATCATGGCCGCCCTGCGGCACCCCGGGGTGGTGCAGGTCTTCGACTGCGGCGCGGACGAGCTGCCCACCGGCGACCAGGCCAACTACCTGATCATGGAGTTCGTTACCGGCGAGCCCCTGACCCGGCGGATCGAAACCGCCGGTCGCCTCGACGTAGTCGAAACGATGTCAATCGTCGAGCAGGCCGCACAGGCGCTGGAGACCGTGCACCGCCACGGCGTCGTGCACCGGGACATCAAACCAAGCAACCTGGTGGTGCAGGAGAACGGCACCGTTGTGCTGGTCGACTTCGGAGTGGCCCGGTCGACCAACGTGACGAGCATCACCCACACCGACGCCGTACCGGGAACCGCGCTCTACATGGCGCCGGAGCAGGCCGCCGGGCGGCCGGTCTCCGGCGCCACCGACATCTACGCGCTCGGAGCGGTGGCCTACTGCTGCCTCAGCGGCAGCCCACCATTCACCGGCGAGAGTCCGCTACAGGTCGCCGTCGCGCACCTCGACGAAGATCCACCCGAACTCCCCCACGACGTCCCGGAGGCAGTGCGGGCGCTGGTCCGCCGCGCCCTGGCGAAGAACCCCGAGAACCGGTTCAGCAGTGGCTCTGCGATGGCCGCAGCCGCCCGCGCCGCGGTGTCGGACCCCACAGCGGCGACCGCACCGGTGCACCCGGGGGGCTCGGTGGCGCTGCGCACTGCCGAGCCGACGACGCTGACCGACAACCTGGTCGTTGACGCATACCGCCCAACCCGACGCGGACCGTTGGTCGGGGTGGTGGCCACCGTGGTAGTGGCGATCGCCGGCCTGGCCGCGGTGGTGGGGATCGGCGCGGCCGCGGGCAACCGGACGAGCGAGACCCCGCTGTCAGTGCCGACGGCGACAGCTGACGACGGGGCACCGCCGCCACCCACTGCGACCACCAGTTCGGCGCCGCAGCGTCCCCACCAACCGAACGGGTCCACCACCAAGCCACCACAGCTGCCGATACCGACACCAACGGCGTCGGCGTCGGTATCCGTGTCGGCGTCGGCATCAGCATCGGTGTCATCATCGGCGGACGCATCGCCGAGCCCGAGCGAGCAGCCGACCTCCTCCACGCCCGAGCCCTCCCCATCAGACTCCGAGACACCGCCCCCGAGCGGCGGCCCCACGACGATGCCACCGAGTCCCACCGCCACCCCACCAGGGCAGTAGCGTGACCCGGAGTCCCGGCGCGGTGTCGGCGGATCAGTGGCCGAGCAGTTCCCGCATCCGGCCGATCTCGACGTCCTGTTCGACCGCGACCGAGTTCGCGAACTCCAGGAGCACCGGCTCCGCCCCGACCCTCAACAGGTCGACGGACATCTCGACCGCCCCGGCATGGTGATCGCTCATCATCTCCACAAAGAGTCGGTCGAACTCGGTCCCTCGAGACGCGGCGAGACGGCGCATCGCCTCCGGCGACTGCATGCCACGCATCGCGCTGTGATCGTGCTCGGGAACCTCCACCGGTAGGTTGCGGGCCTCGAGCCAGGCCCGCAGCACCTCGATCTCCGGCGCCTGACTGGCCCGGATCCGCTCAGCCAACGCCGCCACCTGTGGATCGGCGGCCCGCCCCGGGACCAACTCCGACATCTCCAGAGCCTGCTCATGATGCGGGATCATCATCTGGACGTACCAGGTATCCAGCGAGTTGTGCGCTCCGGCGGCGTTCACCCGCACCTCGTCGGCAGGGCGGATCCGAGCCGGCTCTCCGGGCCGGCCGGGCACGATGACCGACGGACCGCGACCGTCGCTGACCTCGGTCGCCGTCGGGTCCGCGGACCGTGACCGGTCCTGGGCGGCCCCCGACCACACCACCGCGCCGAGCAACAGAGCCACCGTGGTGACAACGGCCAGCACCCACCTACCCCGCGCGGTCATCCGACACCCCCTGGAGGTCTAGATCACGACGATCGTAGCCATCGACAACCGAGAGTACATGTGACGGGAGTCACCGCACGTCGCCCGGCAAAGCAGCCGACCGACAGCCCGAGGGCCTCGCCGTCGCCGAGATCAGTCAGCGCCGGAACGGGCCCGAAACCGACACCGATCGACCGTAATGGCTATCGATACTCGTCGTTTCGGCGGTAGGGTATGGCCAATCCTCACACCTCGCGAAGGGCCTCGCCGATGAGCAGATCCCGCACGCCGCGGTCCCGCTGGCTCGGCACACTGAGCCTGGCCGCGGCCGGCCTTCTCCTGACGAGTGTGGTCGCCGCAGCGCCCCGTGACGCCAGCGCGGCCACCACCAAGTCCAGCGCCGTCACCACCGCGGACATCCCCGGGGTTGACGAGATCCGCAGCAGCCCCAACCTGAAGCAGGTCGCCAACCTGCCACTGGAGACACCGCTCGACGCGACGAACAGCGACCTCGCCTTCCAGGGCCGGTACGCCTTCGCCGGCAACTACAACGGCTTCGTTATCTACGACATCTCGCGTCCGGCCGCACCGACGGTCGTCTCCCGCGTGCTCTGTCCGGGCTCGCAGAATGACATCTCCGTCCACGGCGACCTGCTCTTCCTCTCCACCGACTCGCCCCGCAGCGACGACTCGTGCGACAGCACCCGGGTGCCGTCAAGCGAGACCCAGTGGGAGGGCATCAAGATCTTCGACATCAGCGACCTGGCCAACCCCCGCTACGTAAAGAGTGTGCAGACCGCCTGCGGTTCGCACACCCACACCCTGGTTCCCGGCCGGAACAAGGCGACGATGTACATCTACGTCTCGTCGTACGGCCCGTCGGACACGTACGTCGGCTGCCCGCCGCCGCACGACTCGATCTCCATCGTCAAGGTGCCGGTACAGCGGCCCACCGACGCGGCGGTGGTGGCCACCCCGAACCTCTTCCCCGACGGCGGCTTCGAAGGCGTGCCCGGGCAGAAGTCGGCGACCAGTGGTTGCCACGACATCACCGCCTACCCGTCGAAGAACCTGGCCGCCGGCGCCTGCATGGGTGACGGCATCCTGATGGACATCTCGGACCGGGAGGCGCCGCAGGTCATCAACCGGGTTCGGGACACCGAGAACTTCGCCTTCTGGCACTCCGCCACCTTCAACAACGCCGGCACGAAGGTGATCTTCACCGACGAGCTGGGCGGCGGCGGCGCTCCCACCTGCAACGACACCATCGGCCCCAACCGGGGGGCCGACGCGATCTACGACATCGTGGGTCGCGGCGACGACCGCACCATGGTCTTCGGCAGCTACTTCAAGATCCCGCGGGAAAACGCCGACACCGAGAACTGTGTGGCGCACAACGGCTCGCTGATCCCGGTGTTCGGGCGGGACATCATGGTCCAGGCGTGGTATCAGGGCGGCATCTCGGTCTTTGACTTCACCAACTCGGCCAACCCCCGCGAGATCGCGTACTGGGAGCGGGGACCACTGGACGAGGAGATCCTCATCGGCGGCGGCTCCTGGTCCGCGTACTGGTACAACGGCTACATCTACTCCAACGACATCACCAAGGGCCTTGACGTTCTCCGGCTCACCGACTGGCGCACCTGGACGGCCAACTTCGTCCGCTACCCGGAGCTGAACGCACAGACCCAGACCGGTCGCTTCGGCCGATAGCCGCCGGGTCACCGGCCACGACCGGACGCACCAAGGGGGGTCGGCTTCCACCCGGAGGTCGACCCTCTCACGCGGCGGCGGGCGTAGGTCAGACCCGCGTCACTGGTTGCTGTAGCTCCGTAACCCCGGCCGCGGGATCATCGGCGCAGTACTCCACGTACAGTTCGCGGTGGTAGCCCTCGGCCCGCCAGCCGTTCTCCTCGATCCACTGAGCCAGCAGCTGTAGGGTTCCCGCGACCTCATCCATCGGCCCGCGGTGAATCACGGTCGCCGCTGCCGGCACCGCCGGCAGATCTACGACCGCGAAGTCCCGCGCCGGATCCGGGCCGACCGCGACCTCGATGGCGGCGTGCACCACCACCTTCTCCCCGTCCCCGGCCGACTCGTAATAGGCCAGGCCGGGCCCGGTCGGCGGCGCCTCCGCCACGGCCAGCCGCCGGAACAACTCCGGGTAGAGCGGCTGGATCGCCCGACCAATGTCAGTGGTCTCGTGGCTGGCCGCCGTTGCTGTCAACTCCGCGACGCGCAGCGATGACAGTTCCTTGAGCACGACGTCCTGCGTGGTCATCCGACCCTCTCTCTCGATCGTCCGAAGCCTCGCCTCGATCCGGGTCAACCGCGCGGCGTCCGCCGCAAGCTGCGCCGCCAACTGAGCCCGGCGCAGTCGCAGCATGCCGCGTAGCTCCGCGACATCCAGCGCATCGTCGAGGACCTGCTGCACCTGGGCCAGCGTGAGACCAAGGTCCTTCAACGCGAGCACCCGGTTGAGCCGGCGTAGCTGGTCGGCGGTGTAGTACCGGTAGCCACTGCGGGCGTCAACAGCGACCGGCCGGAGCAGTCCGATGCGGTCATAGTGTCGCAACATCCGCACTGATACCCGGCCGAGCCTGGCGAAGTCTCCGATTGTGAACATGGCACCTCCACGGTCGGCCCTGACACCGTGTCAGGGTCAACCCCGGACCCGTCCTCAGTCGGGCAACGACACGTCGTCCCCCCGGCTGCGACGCGGTCCGACCAGCCGGCGTACGACCGGCACCGCGTTCCACTTCGCCGCGCCGACCAGGTCCCGTGCGTGCTCCAGCACCGTGTAGTCCGGGCGTGCTCGGCCGGCGGCGATCGCCCGGTCCAGGTCGTTGCCACAGCTGGTCAGCACGCGGCCGAAGTCCCGGCGCACCGGCTCGGCCAGGTCGTAACGGAAGGAGCGGTGCAGCCGGGCGAAGACCGGCTTGTAGAGCCGGGCCCGCTCGTGCAGACCCGAAGAGTACGACATCGGGTTCTTTGGTCGCTGCCGGATGTAGTCCGGCAGCAGATCGGCGAAGGCGCGCCGGACGATCCACTTCTCCTGCCCCGCGCGCAGCTTCAGCCCCATCGGCAGCCGTATCGCGAGCTCGACCACGCTCGGGTCCAGGAACGGCACCCGGGCCTCCACCCCGTACGCCATGCTGGTGCGGTCGACCCGTTGCAACTCCGTACGGCCGAGGTTGCTGATCCTGTGCAGAAAGAGCCGACGGGCGGCCTGCGGGCCGACCCGGTGGTACATCGGGTAGCCGCCGAACAACTCGTCCGAACCGTCGCCGGTGAGTGCCACCTTGACGCCCAACTCGCGCAGCCGTCGGAAGAGCGGCACCGAGACCACCGCGTTGATGATGTCGCCATACTCGGTGAGTTCCGAAATCCGGATCGCCTCCCGAATCTGGGCCAGGCGGATGTCTCGCGGTTGCAACTCCACCACCTCGTGCGGGACCCCAAGGTCCTTCGCCAGCCGACGCGCGTAACGCACGTCGGGGCTCTCCGGCACGCCGACGGTGACCGCCACACAGTCCGGGTGTAGCTCGCGGGCGTGTAGCAGCGCGAGTGAACTGTCCAGGCCACCGGAGAGGACCACGCCGACGGTGAGGTCGGTGTCCAGCCGTGCCCGGATGCTGTCGGTGAGGGCGGCCCGGACGAGCAGGGCGGCCTCGTCCGGGTCGTCCACCGTCGGTAACCCCGCGCCGAGGGCGAGCAGGTTGACGTACGGACGCAGGCTGCCTGCGGCGTCGGCCTGCACCCACCCGTGGTGTCCGGGCGGCACCTCGGTGATCGGCGCTCCGCAGCCGACCAGGGCCTTGACCTCGCTCGCCACCTGCAGACAGCCCGGGGCCTGGGTCCAGTACAGCGGCTTCACCCCGAGCGGATCACGCACCAGGTACGCCCGTCCGCTGGCCCGTTCGACGATCACAAAGGCGTACTCACCGCGCAGCCGGGTGACCATCGCCTCGCCCCAGTGCAGGAATCCGGCGAGTACCACCTCGGTGTCGCTCATTTCACGGAAGCGGTATCCCAGGGCGGTCAGCTCCACGCGCAGCTCATGGTGGTTGAAGACCTCGCCGTTGTAGCAGAGCACCCACCGCTCGTCGGCGGAGACCCAGGGTTGCACCGCCCGCTGCCGGTCCACGACCGGCAGCCGGCGCACCCCGGTGAGCAGGCCAGTCTCGGACCGGGTCTCGGTCACCTCACCACGTGGCTCCAGGGTGGCGAGCATCCGTCGGAAGACAGCCGGATCAGCCTCCGGACCGAGGCTCACCGCGATCCCACACATACGTTCACACCCCCAGCTCGGCTTCGTATGCCCGGCGCAGTCGACGGCGGGCTCCGGGTGCCAGGCACAGGTGCCAGGCCTGCCCCTCGTCAACCACGTTGACCTCACCCGCCCGCTGCCGGGCGAGGAGCAGTTCGGCGAGGATGTCCCGGGCTTCGAAGCGGTCGAACCAGGTCATCTCCACATCCGCCGCCCAGCCGAAACAGTGCCCGCTGGGCACCATCGCCGCGTACCCGAGCCGCCGCAGCCGGTACTGGTGCTCAGCGCTGCGAACCAGGCTGGTCACCCAGAGCGGCGGGGTCCCGGCGGGGGCATGGGCAGTGAACTCGCGGGCGATGTCGTTGAGTAGTGCCACCATCTCCCGGCGGGATCGGCAGAACAGCAACCCGGCGGTCTGTGGGGCGGCGCAGGGGCGGATTCGGCGCCGCAGCGCCCGCATCCCCCGCTCGAAGATCGTGGCCGGCTGTCCCTGGTAGTGGAAGCGCAGCAGGTCCCGGCGGCGCAGCCACTCCAGGTCAACCAGGTCGGTGCTCTGGTTGACCTGCTCGTCGGTGCGGTAGGGGGGAGCGTCGCGCCACCACATGACATCGATGCGTGAGAGCAGATAGATCCGGGCCAGGGCGGTAAGGTCAGCCGCGGAACTGCGTTCGCTCGGCTGGTAACGAGCCATCTCCAACAGCAGCGTCTCGCGCGCGCCGACCAGGCCAGCTGGGGTGGCCTCCAGCACCGCCGCGATGGCTGGCTCGCGCAGCCGTTGGTCGATCAGCACCTGCCGGGCTACGGTGCTGGCGGCCCCGGCGAGCGCACCCACCTCGACCAGCAGGTCAGCTACGGCGGCTCGGTACGCATCCAGGTCCGGCTCGCCATCCGGAAACCGACGGGACAGGTCCGCCGGCGCGCGGCGGGCCGGAGCAGCCGGGATGGGCGGGCCGGGCTGCTGGCCCGGGCTTCGGCTGGGCAAACGCATCGTCGGTCCCCTCTCCCGTCACCACACCACGGGGAACATCACTCTGCGTGAAATCGTAATCACCTTTACGGGCAGTAGATCGAATATTCCTCTTATTTCCCCGTCAAGGAGTCAAAGAGTCTGGTCAGTCGCGAAGCACCAGTATCTAGACCTTCAGGTAGGAATCCGGCCGTACCCGCCGCCACGCCCCGGTGTCGGCGACCCCGCCGTACGTGGTAGCACCGGCCGGCTGCGGTGATGTGCCGGTCGGCGAAGCGGGCCCCGAGTCGTGATGAAAGGCTTGACGCATGAGTTCCGCACCCGTTAGGCCAGATCCAACAGCTGAACCGTCCACTGACGACGAGGCGACCGCCTTCGTCGACCTGGGCCTGCGCGACGAGCTCCTCGCCGCGCTCGCCGCGCTCGGCTACGAGGAGCCGACGCCGATCCAGCGGGAGGCGATCCCTCCCCTGCTCGCCGGACGGGACCTACTCGGCCAGGCCGCCACGGGCACCGGCAAGACAGCCGCATTCGCCCTACCGTTGCTGCAACGGATGCCCACCGACCGGTCGACCGCCGATCCGGTCGCGCTCGTGCTGGTGCCCACCCGAGAGCTGGCGGTGCAGGTCTCGGAGGCGTTCCATCGGTACGGCAAGGAACTTGGCACCCGGGTGCTGCCGATCTACGGCGGCCAGCCAATCGGTCGGCAGCTGCGGGCCCTGGACGCCGGGGTGGACATCGTGGTGGCCACCCCGGGCCGAGCGCTCGACCACATCGCTCGCGGCACCCTCCGCCTGGGTGATGTCGGCACCGTCGTGCTGGACGAGGCCGACGAGATGCTGGACATGGGCTTCGCCGAGGACATCGAGGCGATCCTGGAACACGCGCCGAAGCAGCGGCAGACTGTGCTCTTCTCGGCGACCATGCCAGCCCGCATCGACGGCATGGCCCGGGCATACCTGACCGACCCGATCCGCATCCTCATCGCGCGGGAGAAGCCGGTAGCCGGCGAGGCGCCCCGGGTACGGCAGAGCGCGTACCTGGTGGCCCGGGCCCACAAACCCGCCGCACTGGGCCGGGTGCTGGATGTCGAGTCCCCCACCGCGGCGATTGTCTTCTGTCGCAGCCGGGAGGAGGTTGACCGGCTCACCGAGACGATGAACGGTCGCGGCTACCGGGCCGAGGCGCTGCACGGCGGGATGAGTCAGGAGCAGCGGGACCGGGTGATGGGTCGACTGCGCGCCGGCACCGCCGACTTGCTGGTCGCCACCGACGTGGCAGCGCGGGGCCTGGATGTCGAGCAGCTCAGCCACGTCGTCAACTACGACGTCCCCTCGGCGCCCGAGTCGTACGTGCACCGGATCGGCCGGGTGGGGCGAGCTGGCCGGGAGGGAGTGGCGATCACTCTCGCCGAGCCGCGGGCACACCGGATGCTCAAGACCATCGAACGGGTCACCGGCCAACGGATCACCATCGACAAGATCCCCACCGTGGCGGACCTGCGCAATCGTCGCCTGGAACTCACCCAGGCCGCGCTGCGGGAGAGCCTACTGGAAGACGACCTGGAGCCGTTCCGGGTGATCGTCGAGTCGCTGAGCGACGAGTTCGACCTGATGGAGGTGGCCCTCGCCGCGGTACGCCTGGCCCACGAGGCCACCCTGCCGGGCGCCCTGGAGGAGGAAGAGGAGATTCCGCAGATCGCGGTTCGCCCACCCCGGACCGGCCGACCCGGGCAGGAGGGCCGGGGGGAGCGCCGGCCCGGACGGCCCCGGAGCACCGGCACCACCCAGGTCTTCGTCGGGCTGGGTCGACGGGCCGGGGTCCGACCGCAGGATCTGGTCGGTGCGATCACCGGCGAGACCGGCATGAACGGACGGGACATCGGCTCGATCGAGATCGCCGACCGCTTCTCGCTGGTGGAGGTGCCGGCGGGGCTGGCCGACGAGGTGATCTCGGGCCTGCGCGGCAGCACCATCAAGGGGCGCCGGGCAACTGTTCGCCGCGACCGGGACAACGACGGGGGTGACCGCCGCCGGCAGCAACGCTGAGCGGGCGGGCCCTCGCCGACGTCCTGGCATTTACGGGGGCCCTTTTGCTGACCCCTCGGTGGCGACGATCGACTCCTCGCCACCGGGTGCTAACACACTCCGGGCGCACCAGCCAGCCGAGGATGGTCGGCACTGGTGCGCCCGAGGCGTTTTCGGTTGCCATCACGGCGATTCGGCACCAGATTCTGCCGCACCCGAAATGAAGTCGACGCGTTTAGTTGCGAAAATGCCTGGGGATAGGTCAAACTTTGACCACACCCCGCCCCCACACAGGGAGTAATCGGCCATGGCAAGAAAAGTAATCACGGTTCTGACCGACGACCTCGACGGCGGAAAAGCCGATCGAACCGTCGAGTTCAGCCTGGACGGCGTGGCGTACACCATCGACGTGTCCGACGAGAATGCGGGCATCCTCCGGAAGACGCTGGATCCGTATCTGAGCGCCGGCCGCAGGATCGGCCGGGGCGGCGTGGACACGTCGCGGGCGCTGCGACGGGGCACCAGCACCGGAATAGACCGGGAGCAGAACCGCGCGATCCGGGAATGGGCCGTGCAGAACGGCTACAAGATTTCTGAGCGCGGCCGCATCCCGGTGGAGGTCGTCGAGGCGTACAAGAAGCGCTGAGCGCCCGAGTACCCACCCGGGCGGGGCCGTGCCGATTCCGGCACGGCCCCGCCGCCTTTGCGCCGACCAACGACCCCGCCGCCAGGGACATGCCCCGCACTCCCCAGCATCTGTTGTGGGCGTCCGCCCGGCCGTGCGTACTCCACGAGCGCACGGACACGGTTGCGGAATCGACCGTGCGGGACTGGAACACCGGACCACCGACGGGCGCCCCGAGTAGCTGAATTGATCCGGGCTCGCCACCATTCGACCGTGACCGAGGTTCGGGGTCATACCGGGCACCACCGGACTTGGCTGCAGTCGGTCCGGCCAGTCAGTTACGGGTCCCACCATGGGCATCGCACGCCAACTGCCCGCATCGGCGATAGCGAGATCCCGGTTGATGAACGACAGTGGCGCCACCCGTCCGACTCGATCGACGCTGGGTGATATGCTCCAAATGCTGCACCAGCAGCAATCAACCCCGAGAGCATAGATGTCGACTGCCGGATCGCTCCCCGGGCACACCGATCCTCCCGCCGGTTCTCGGCCGAAATCCCTCCTTCGTCGCCGCTCTCCGCATCGTCCCCGGGGTTTACCAGGTCACTGCTGGACCACGCGGGTTAACGGTTTCTGGAAGGCAGTGCCGCTGGCCATCACGATGCGCGGTCCACAGCTCCGCCGCCGGCGGCATAAGGAACATCTGGCGACACCACACAGCGGAGCACTGCCGGGTCGCGCCCCGAACGGTCGTTCCGAGTCACCGACCGATCGGTGTTGACGTGGGCGGAACGAAGACAGTCGGCGAGTCGTCGTCGCACCGGACCTGGGGTGGGTGGAGCGCGTTCGCTGCACCCGCGCATGACTGGGCGGACGCGCCCGTCCCCGGTCAGCGCCAGACAACCACCTCGTCCAGCGGCTTGCGGGAGATGTCCGGCACGGTCGCCCCCTGTGCCGGGTAGCCGACCGGGATGATCAGGTTTCCCCGCTCCTCCGCCGGCCGGTCCAACAACTCGTTGAGGAAGCGCATCGGACTCGGGGTATGGGTCAGGGTGGCGAGGCCCGCCTGATGCAGCGCGGCGAGCAGTAGCCCGACCGCGATCCCCACCGACTCCTTGACGTAGTAAGGGCGGGGACTCTGCGGGCCGCGGTGCAGCTCGAAGACGACGATCACCGCTGGGGCGGTCTCCAGGAACGGTTTGCTCGCATCCGTTCCCAGCGGCGCCAGCGCCGACAGCCACTCCTGTGGCGCGCGCTGCTCGTAGAACACCCGCTCCTCGGCCTCCGCGGCGGCCCGCAGCCGCCGCTTGAGCTCCGGCTCGGTTACCACCACGAACCGCCACGGCTGCCGATTCGCGCCACTCGGCGCCGAGGCCGCCGCCCGCAGGGCGTGCTCGAGCACCCCCGCGGGGACCGGTTTCTCGCTGAAGTCCCGCACGGTACGACGCCGGACCATCGCATCGGCGAACCCGCGTACTCGGGCCAGTGCCGCCGCAGGCGGCACGCCGTAGTCGGAGAGCGGTCGGACGGCGGGGGATTGCTCAGCACGGTTCGGCGACATCCGGCCATTGTCGGCCGCCCGGGTGGCCGTGGCCACTCCCGCGCGGGCATGATCGACGCAACGGGCCGACAGGAGGCGGAGCGGATGCGGGTGGTGTCACTGGTGCCGTCGCTGACCGAGGCGGTGGCGTTGACGCTGCCCGGGGCGCTGGTCGGCGCCACCGACTGGTGCACCCATCCGGTGGGGCTACAGGTGCCCCGGGTCGGCGGCAGCAAGTACCCGGACCTGGACCGGGTGCGCGCGCTCCGGCCGGATCTGGTTCTGCTCAACGTCGAGGAGAACCGGCGCGAGGACGCGGACGCCCTGGTGGCGGCGGGGGTGCCGGTGCGGGTCACCTACCCTCGTACCGTCGATGGGGCGCTCACCGAGCTGGCCGAGCTTCTCGCCGAGCTGGGTTCGCCAGGTGAGCCCGAGTGGTTGGTGTCCGCCCGCCGCGCCTGGGCGGAACTGCCCGAGGACCGGTCACCGCGTCGAGCGGTGGTGCCGGTCTGGCGGCGCCCGTGGGTGGCGCTGGGTCGGGACACGTTCGCCGGGGACGTGCTCCGCCGACTGGGGCTGACCAATCTGTACGCCGGCCACGCCGAGCGGTATCCTCGGCCGTCCCTGGACGAGCTACACGGCCGGGATCCTGCGCTGGTCGTGTTACCCGACGAGCCATACCGTTTCACTGTGGAGGATGGGCCGGACGCATTCCCCGGGCTCCCGTGCGCCCTCGTCTCCGGCCGGCACCTGACGTGGTACGGCCCGTCCCTGGTGGAGGCGCCCGCCGTCTTGGCCGCCCAGCTGACGGCACCGGTCACCCACCCGGCGGGTTGACCCCACAGGCCCAAGGTCCCGGCTGACGAGCCCACATGACCCTGTTCGCACACGTTGCCACTGCGATCCAATTGACACGCCACAGGCAGTGCGATCCGAGGCACCAGCAGGAAGGGGCGTGGAGACGATGACCGCGACGACCAAGCGGAACGCCACCGAGACCACCAGCAACCTGAACCAGGTCGAAACCGGGCAGGGGCGGGCCGCCCGCCACGTACTGGCCGGCACCCGCCTGGCGCTGGGCTGGATCTTCCTCTGGGCCTTTCTGGACAAGCTGTTCGGGCTGGGGAGGGCGACCGAAGCCGACAGCGCCTGGATCAACGGCGGCAGCCCGACGAGGGGCTTCCTGAGCTTCGGCGCGACCGGCCCGTTCAAGGGCTTCTACAACAGCATCGCGGGCGCGGCCTGGGCCGATTGGCTGTTCATGATCGGCCTGGCGGCCATCGGCACCGCCCTACTGCTCGGGATCGGCATCCGGGTCGCCGCCGCGACCGGCGGACTACTCATGGTCCTGATGTGGACGGCCGCCCTGCCGCCGTCGAACAACCCGTTCATGGACGACCACCTGATCTACGCCGCGGTGCTGGCGGTCATCGCCCTGCTCAACGCCGGTGACACCTGGGGTCTCGGTCGCGCCTGGGCCGGACTCCCGATCGTCCGGCGGATGCCCTGGCTCCGGTGACGATCCCGGTACTCCGCTGGGCGGGCGTCACCAGTGGTGACGCCCGCCCAGCGTGTTTGCGGCCCCCTGGCGGTCGGCCAGCGACCATCCGGCAGGATCAGGCAGGTCAGGCACCACGACGAAGGACAGGAGACGCTGGTGAACCAGGCAACGAAGCCCGAGGTGGGACCGATCGAGGGCGCCCCGCCGAGCGAGCTCCTCGTTGAGGAGATCACCGTCGGCGAGGGAGCGGAGGCGCAGGCCGGGCAGGTCGCCCGCGTCCACTACGTCGGTGTCGCCCACTCCACGGGCCGTGAGTTCGACGCATCGTGGAACCGTGGCGAGCCGCTCGAGTTCCCCCTCGGCGGCGGGCGGGTCATCGCTGGCTGGGACCAGGGGGTGGTCGGCATGCGGATCGGCGGTCGACGGCGACTGACCATTCCGCCGCACCTCGCCTACGGCGACCGTGGCGCCGGCGGCGTCATTGCGCCGGGCGAGACGCTGGTCTTCGTCGTTGACCTGGTCGGCCTCCGCTGACCGTCCCACCGACCGGGCCCGGGCGTTCCCTCCGGATCACCGAAGGGAACGCCCGGGACCACTCGTCACCTCAGCGCTGGCGGTCAGCCGCCGCTCACGGAGGGCTCCGGGGCAGGGGAACCGCTGCCCTCAGACGGCACCGGTGCCGGGGAGCCGCCGGCCACCGCGCCCGGGTTCGGGGCGGCCTGGCTTGGCTTCAGGCCGGCCGGCACGGGCAGGGCGCTGCCCTTGACGTACTCCTCCCAGCTCACGTTCCAGGCGGTCCAGCCGTTGCCCTCATCCAACGTCACCTCGGTACCCTTGACCGTCACCAGGTCGCCGACCTGGGTGACGCCCATCAGCCAGTCGGCGCTGGCGGCCGAGAGGTTGGTACAGCCGTGGGAGACATTGCGGTATCCCTGAACTCCCTCCGACCAGGGCGCGCCGTGGAGGAACTCACCCCGCCAGGTCAGCCGCTGTGCATCCTCGACATCCACCACGTACGGGTCCGCCGAGCCACGGGTGTCGAAGGTGGTGAACTCATGCTTTTCCATGATCACCATCTTCCCGCTGGAGGTCGGCGTGCTCGGCTTGCCGAGGCTCACCGGTAGCTCCCGCAACAGCTTTCCGTCCTGGAACACCGACATCTGCTTGGTCTCGTTGTCGATCTCCAAGGCGACCTGGCGGCCGATCTTCGAGGTCGCCCGCCGGTCGGCGTCGCCCACGTACTCCTCGCCGATCGGCAGGCCCTCCAAGCCGGCGCGGAAACTGATCGTCGTACCCGGTTGCCAGAAGTCCGGTGCCCGGTAGTAGGCCTGGCTGCCGTCGGACACCCAGGACCACACCCCCGGCTGGGACGGGTTGGTCCGCACAAACAAACGCCGCTGCACCGCGGCCCGGGCTTCCTCCGGAATTGGCGGATCGAACGCGACCGTCACCGGCATAGCGGTTCCGTACGTCCGGTCACCCGCAAAATACAACGTACTGGTGATTGCCGGTTTGGTGGACTTCGGCCTAGTAGTGAAGGTTACCTTTCGATTGGTGGTGGTTTTACCGGAGTCACCGGTAGCGGTCACCTCAGCCGTGTATGTCTGTTCTGACTTCAACGGCACACTCGGCACCCAGGTCGAGCCATCCTCCCGAGGCTCCCCCTTGACCTCGTTCCCCGCGTCATCGGTGACGCGGACCGCGGTAATCGTCCCGCCCTTGACCGTGGTGCCGACCTCGGCGCTGATCGGGACGTCTGTCGCTTGGTCGGCCGGCGTCACGGTCAATTCCGGCGGAGCCGGTTGGGCCTCCTTGCGCTCGCCGACGGTGCACCCGACGAGCGCTACCGATACGGCCGCGACAGTTACCGTGAGCAGCGTCATTCGCCGCCTGAATGTCATGTGCGCACCCCCGTTGGTCGCCTCCTCCGCCACATTCTCTCCGCCGCGCCACCCAGGGAGTGCATTTTTGACAAATTTGACGACGTATTATCTCCCATATTTTCCGGCTTTCGGCTTTCTACGCCGAAACCGCCCGATCATGTTTCACTGCTCCTATCCGGGCGATCCACGGCCGTTCGTCTGAAATTCACCCAAACGTCCGGCGGAGCCCGGAACGCGGGGCCTACCGGCCCCGCGTCCTGGTCAGAGGTTCGCGATCAGCACTGCTGGCCGCTCGACACAGTCCGCGACATGCCGCAGGAAGCCACCGGCCACCCCGCCGTCGCAGACCCGATGATCGAAAGTAAGGCTGAGCTGCGTCACCTTGCGTACCGCGAGCTGCCCGTCCACCACCCACGGCTTGTCCACGATCCGCCCGACGCCGAGCAGCGCCGCCTCCGGATGGTTGATGATCGGTGTGGACCCGTCCACCCCAAACACACCGTAGTTGTTCAACGTGAACGTCCCGCCGGTGAGCCGGGTCGGTGGCAGCGTGCCAGCCCGCGCCGCCGCCGTGGTCTCGGCCAACGCGGTGGCCAGTCCGGCGGTGGTGAGCCGCTGCGCGTCGCGCAGCACCGGAACCACGAGCCCTCGGTCGGTCTGGGCGGCGATGCCCAGGTGCACCCCGGCGGACTGGACGATCCGCTGCGCCCCACTGTCTACCCGGGCATTGAGCTGGGGGAACCTTCGCAGCCCAGAGAGGCAGATCCGGGCGAGCAGCGCCAGGATACTCACCGGTTCGGCCGGGGTGGCGGCGTTGATCGCCGCGCGGGTCTCCAGTAGGGCAGTCGCGTCGGCATCCACCCAGATCGTCACCTCCGGAATCTCCTGCCGGCTGCGGGAGAGCTTGTCGGCGATGACCTTGCGGATGCCGGTCAACGGCAGGATCACCTCGCCGTCGGCGGGCACGGCGTCCGCCGCGGGCACCGCGACCGGAGCGGGAGTGGCCGCCTCCACATCAGCCCGCCGAATCACGCCGCCACGGCCAGTGCCACGCAGGGCGGCCAGGTCAACGCCGTGCTGCTTCGCCAGCCGCCGCACGATCGGCGAGATGACCCGAACGCTCACGCCGGACGCTCCCCGACCACCACTCGGGACAGCGTTGGTCCGAGCAGCGCCACCCGAGGCGGCTTCGCTCCCAGCAGCGCCACCCAAGGCGGCTTCGGCCGGTGCGGATCGGACAACCCGGGGCCGGCCTCGGCGCGCCGCTCCGCCGTGGCCGGTGCCATACCCAATCAAGACGTTCCCGGAGCCAGCCTGCTCCTGCTCCCGGTTGACCACGGGCCCGCCAGAGCTACCCGGAGCAGCATCCGTCTCGACCGCGTCCAGCGACGCGATGGTGATCAAGGGCTGGCCGACCGGCCGCACCTCACCCGCCATGCCGTGCAGGGCCACCACCCGTCCGGCGTACGGGCAGGGCACGTCCACGACCGCCTTGGCGGTCTCCACCTCCACGACGGTCTGGTCCACCGTCACCGTGTCGCCCACGGCGACCCGCCACTCGACGATCTCCGCCTCACTCAGCCCTTCCCCGAGATCCGGCAGAAGGAAGACCCGCTCACTCATCAGGCCGCCACCCACCGCTCGTCGGGCTGGTCGTCCCACTGGAGGCGGGCCACCGTGTCGAGCACGCGATCCACCGACGGCAGGTGGGTGTGCTCCAGCATCGGCGCCGGATACGGGATGTCCAACCCGGCAACCCGCAGCACCGGGGCGTGCAGGGAGTGGAAGCAACGCTCCTGCATCCGCGCGGCGATCTCCGCGCCGACCCCGGCGAAGCCCTGGGCCTCGTGGACCACCACGCACCGGCCGGTCTTGCGCACCGACGCCGCCACCGTGTCGTCGTCGAACGGCACGATCGTCCGCACGTCAACGACTTCAAGGTTCCAGCCCTCCGCCTGGGCCGCCTCGGCGGCCGCCAGGGCCACCGGCACCGCCGGTCCGTACGCGACCAGGGTGGCATCAGTGCCCGGACGACGTACGACGGCGCGGCCGAACGGCTCGGTCCTGGCTGGCAACTGCGTCTCGGCGCTGGCGAAGTAGAGCTTCTTCGGCTCCAGGAAGACGACCGGATCCGGATCGTCGATCGCCGAACGCAGCAGCGAGTAGGCATCTGCCACGGTGGCCGGGGTGACAACCTTCAGACCGGGCGTGTGCGCGTAGTACGCCTCGGAGGAGTCGCAGTGGTGCTCCACCCCGCCGATGCCCCCGGCGTACGGGATCCGGATGACGATGGGCGCGGTCAGCGCGCCCCGGGTGCGGTTGCGCAGCTTCGCCACGTGCGAGGCGATCTGCTCGAAGGCCGGGTACCCGAACGCGTCGAACTGGATCTCCACCACCGGCCGTAGCCCGGACATGGCGAGGCCAACCGCAAAGCCGACGATGCCGGCCTCAGCGAGCGGAGTGTCGAAGCAGCGCTTGTCGCCGAAGCGGGCCGCCAGCCCGTCGGTGATCCGGAAGACCCCGCCAAGTTGGCCGACATCCTCGCCGAAGACGACCACCCGGTCGTCGTCGAGCATCGCATCGGCGAGCGCGGTGTTGAGCGCCTTCGCCATGGTCATGCTTGCCATCACCCAGCTCCCTCCTGGTCAGCGGCCAACTCGGCACGAACCTGCGCCCGCTGTTCGACCAGTTGCGGCGTTGGTTCGGCGTAGACGTGGTCGAAGAGCGTCATCGGGTCAACGGTTGGCTTGTCGTGCATCCGCTCCCGCAGGTCGGCCGCGTACTCCTCGGCCTGCGCGGCCACCCGCGCCACGGTGGTGTCGTCCAACGCCCCCCGGTCCCGCAGGTGGGTCTCCAGCCGAACGACCGGGTCCCGGTCCTGCCAGCTCTCCACCTCATCGGCGTCCCGGTAGCGGGCGGCGTCGTCGGCGTTGGTGTGCGGTTCCATCCGGTAGGTGTGCGCCTCCACCAGGAAGGGGCCGTGGCCGGCACGGGCGTGCGCCACCGCCCGGGTGAGCACCGCGAGGACAGCGACCGGGTCGTTGCCGTCGACCCGCTCGCTGGGCACGCCGTACCCGACGCCCTTGTACGCGAGACTGGGTGCGGCGGTCTGCCGGGACAGCGGCACGCTGATCGCGTACTCGTTGTTCTGGATGAAATAGACGACCGGCGCCTTGAAGACGGCGGCGAAGTTGATCCCCTCATGGAAGTCACCCTCGCTGGTGGCACCATCGCCGAGAAAGGCCAGTGCCACCGTGTCCCGGCCCTGGTGCGCCTCGCCGTAGGCGAGGCCGGCGGCGTGCACACACTGGGTGGCCAACGGGGTGCACTGCGGGGCGGTACGCCGGACGGCCGGATCGTAACCACAGTGCCAGTCCCCACGGAGCAGGGTCAGCACCTCAACAGGGTCGATCCCCCGGGCGGTCAAGGCCATCGACTCGCGATAGGTCGGGAAGACCCAGTCGTCGTCCCGCAGCGCGAGCATCGCACCGACCTGACACGCCTCCTGGCCCCGAGCCGACGGATAGACGGCGAGTCGGCCCTGTTTGGTCAGGGCGGTGGCCTGCAGGTCGAAACGGCGGCCGAGCACCATCCGGCGGTACAGCTCGACCAGCACCTCAACCGGGGGCGCCGGGTAGTCGGGGTGCGCCAATAGCGGGGCACCGGCGGGGTCTAGCAGGCGAATCTGCGCACTGGCGGGCAACAGTGGGCGAGCCGGGTCCGGCGGCGCGGCCGGCCGGGTCTTCTTGCGGACCGCCCGGGGTGTGGTCGTCACGGCGGATACCTCCTGGACATCTGGTGCGCCCATGCTCCTGCGGTCGGATGATTGACTCAAGATCCCCCGAAAACGCAGGATGATTGGTCTGCAGGAGGTGCCACGATGAGCCAAGAGCCCAGCCCGGATGGGGCTTCGACGACCGGACCGGGACGATCGGCCCGGCCGCTAGACCATGTGGACCGCCGTATCCTGGCCGAGCTGGTCCGGGACGGACGCACGTCGGTGCGGACACTCGCCGCACGTCTGCACATCTCCCGAACCAACGCGTACACCCGGGTGGAGCGGTTGCTGCGCGACGGGGTGGTCACCGGCTTTCAGGCCCGGGTGGCACCGGAGGCCGCCGGGTTGGGTACCTCGGCGTACATCGCCATCACCATCGAACAGAACACCTGGCGTGAGGTCTCGGCGGGACTGGCCCAGGTGCACTACCTGGCGCACGCCGCACTGGTCGGCGGCGACCACGACGTACTCGCTCTGGTCCGAGCCCCGGACAACGCCACGTTGCGAGACGTGGTGCTGACCCGGGTGCAGCGCATCCCCGGAGTGCTCTCCACCCGCACCTGGCTGGTCTTCCACGAGTTCGACGGCGAGCTGTCACCCTGGGGCCCGACCGCGTCCCCTCCGCTTCCCGGTCCCGGGCGCCCGGGACCCTGAACGCTCCGGCGGCGCCGCCAGCTTCTCCCGGTCGGCCAACTCCAGCAACGGCTCCAGCGAATAGGCCCGCTCGTCCAGACCCGCGTGCGGATCGCCGTGCTCGGTGAAGCGGGCCGGCATCGTGGTGATGTCGAAGTCCTCCGGCCGGGCGTCGTCCAGTTCGGTCCAGGCCACCGGTGCGGAGACCAACGCCGCCGGGGTGGGCCGGATCGAGTACGCCGAGGTCATCGTGTGGTCCCGGGCCATCTGGTTGTAGTCGACGAAGACCGGCCGATCCCGCTGCTCCCGCCACCAGGTGGTGGTGACCAGGTCGGGCCGGCGACGCTGGATCTCCCGGCCCAGCGCCAACACCGCCCGGCGGCAGTCACCGAAACCCCACCGTGGCTCGATGGTGAGGTAGATGTGCAGCCCTCGTCCCCCAGTGGTCTTCGGGTAGCCAACCAGCCCGAGCTCGTCGAGGAACGCGCGGACCTCGTGCGCCACCGGAACCACCTGGTCGAACCCGACTCCGGGTAGCGGATCCAGGTCGATGCGCAGCTGGTCTGGTCGCTCGACATCACGCCGGGACACCGGCCACGGATGAAACCGGAGCGTACCGAGGTTGACCGCCCAGGCCACCACGGCCAGCTCACTCGGCGCGAGCTCGTCCGCGCTCCGACCGCTCGGGAAGGTCAGGTGCGCGGTGCGAACCCAGTCGGGAGCGCCCGCCGGCAGCCGCTTCTGATAGAAGGCGTCACCACGGTTGTCCGCCCGTGTCGCGATCTTGGCACCGGCGAGGACGCCACGCGGCCACCGCTCGAGCATCGTCGGCCGGTCCCGCAGGGCGCGCAGAATGCCATCGCCGACGGCCAGAAAGTAGCGCACCACATCGAGTTTGGTCAGCCCCAACTCGGAGAAGTAGGGCTTGTCCGGGTTGGAGACGCGAACCAGCCGCCGTCCCACCCGGAGCTGCTCGGCCGGCGTCGCCACGCCCACACCGTAGCCGTGATCCGGGCGCGCACCAGGTCGGACGCGCATCGCCGGCCGCACGGACCCGATTGCCCGGCGCAGGAACGGGCTACCAGGCGGTCGGTGGCAACCCTGCCGGCGCCGGCAGGATCCGGCGCGGCTGCCCCAGCGGCCCACTCCGTCGCCGCCACTCCCGGGGATAGCCCACCGACACCTCCTCGAAGCGCACCCCGTCGTACCAGGTGGTGCGCGGGACGTGGAGGTGGCCATAGACCACCGCGACGGCGTCGAAGCGCCGATGCCAGTCGGCCGTCGCCTCGGTGCCGCACCACTGCGCGAAGATCGGATAGCGGAGAATGTGGGTGGGCTCGCGACGCAGCGGCCAGTGGTTCATCAGGACCGTCGGAAGCGCCGGGTCCCGCTCCGCCAGCCGCCGGGCCGTCCCGGCGACCCGGGCCGCGCACCACGCCGACCGGCTCTCGTACGGGTCGGGGTGAAGCAGATACTCGTCGGTGCAGATGATCCCGGTCCGGTACGCCTCGGCGAGCGCGGCCTGCGACGTGTCGAGGCCCTCGGGGCGCCAGCTGTAGTCGTAGAGCAGGAACAGCGGCGCCACGGTGACCGGGCCGCCGGGCCCCTCCCACACCTGATACGGGTCCTCCGGCGTGACGACGCCGAGCTCTCGGCAGAGTTCGACCAGGTGGGCGTAGCGGGCGGCACCGCGCAGCGGCACCGGATCGGCCGGCAGGCTCCACAACTCGTGGTTGCCGGGCGACCAGAGCACCTTCGCGAACCGGGCAGCCAGCAGCCGCAGCGCCCACTCGACCTGCGCGACCGTGTCTCCCACGTCGCCGGCGACTAACAGCCAGTCCGCCGGCGACTCCGGGCGGAGCCGCTCGACGACCGTCCGGTTTTCCGCGTGCCGCACGTGCAGATCACTGATGGCGAGCAGACTTCCCTGACCATCCGCCCGATCGCCCGACCCCGTCATGGTCCGATCCTAGCCACACTCGCCACCACCGTCGATCTTCGATCGGCTCCCGGCCGGCGGAGCAGGGCGTACGAATGGGTGCCGGCCCCGCCGAGGCGAACCGGTAGGATCCCCTCGGGTCGGGACTGGCGCGATTGGGATGGAGCACCATCGGGGAACGACCCATCACGAGGACGCACGCCGAGCGCCTGGGCCTCCACACGTCCACCGGGAACGTTCACCAGGAGGTCACATGTCGGGTAACGCCGAGTCCACCGCCTATCGCAGCGCACTCGAGGTGATCGGTGCCGTCGAGCCGCGGGTCGCCAACGCCATCCGCGCCGAGTTGGCCGACCAGCGTGAGTCGCTCAAGCTAATCGCCAGCGAGAACTACGCCTCCCCCGCGACGCTGCTGGCGATGGGCAACTGGTTCAGCGACAAGTACGCCGAGGGTACGGTCGGCCGTCGCTTCTACGCCGGCTGCCAGAACGTCGACACGGTCGAGGCGCTCGCCGCCGAGCACGCCCGGGAGTTGTTCGGAGCGCCGTACGCCTACGTACAGCCGCACTCGGGGATCGACGCCAACCTGGTCGCCTTCTGGGCGGTCCTCGCCGACCGGATCGAGTCGCCCGCCCTCACGCGGGCCCAGGTCCGGCACGTCAACGACCTCACCGAGGCCGACTGGTTCGCTTTGCGCCGCGAGCTGGGCAACCAGCGGATGCTGGGCATGTCGCTGGACGCGGGGGGTCACCTCACCCACGGCTTCCGGCCGAACATCTCCGGCAAGATGTTCGACCAGCGCAGCTACGGCACCGACCCGGAGACCGGGCTGATCGACTACGACCGGGTCGCCGAGGCGGCCCGCGAGTTCAAGCCGCTGATCCTCGTCGGCGGCTACTCGGCGTACCCCCGGAAGGTCAACTTCCGAATCCTGCGCGAGATCGCCGACTCGGTCGGAGCCACCTTCATGGTGGACATGGCCCACTTCGCCGGGTTGGTCGCCGGCAAGGTCTTCACCGGTGACTTCGACCCGATTCCGCATGCGCACATTGTGACCTCCACCACGCACAAGTCCTTGCGCGGTCCCCGCGGCGGCCTGGTGCTCTGCGGTCCAGAGCTCGCCGAGCAGGTCGACCGGGGCTGCCCGATGGTGCTCGGCGGCCCGCTGCCGCAGGTGATGGCCGCCAAGGCGGTCGCGCTCGCCGAGGCCCGGCGCCCCGACTTCGTCGACTACGCCGAGCGCATCGTCGCCAACGCGCAGGCCCTGGCTGACGGATTGCAGCGTCGGGGCGCGAAGCTGGTCACCGGCGGGACCGACAACCACCTGGCGCTGATCGACGTGACCGGGTACGGGCTCACCGGCCGGCAGGCCGAGCAGGCGCTCCTTGACTCGGGCATCGTCACCAACCGCAACGCGATCCCGCAGGACCCGAACGGCGCCTGGTACACCTCCGGGATCCGGATCGGTACGCCGGCGTTGACCACCCGGGGCTTCGGCACCACGGAGTTGGACGCCACCGCCGAGCTGATCCACACCGTCCTGAGCCGGACCGCGCCCGGGACGAACGCCGACGGCACCGCCTCGAAGGCGAAGTACGTGCTGGACCCGGGCGTCGCCGACCGGGTCGGCAAGCAGGCCAGCGACCTGCTCACCGGCTTCCCCCTCTATCCCGCCATCGACCTCGGCTAGCCCGCCGGCACCTCGATCGCCACGTCAGCGCACGGTGGTGTCCTCGGACCAGCTGCTCCGGTAGAGAGTTCCCCGGCCCTGCGGGTCGGGGACACCATCGAGGGGCGGCATCGGCGCGGGGAACTCGTCCTCCGGCCCGTTGGGCCGCACTCCCCCGGTCGTCCGGGAGCGGCGGAGCCGGGTGACGACGAACCAGACGAGCCCCGCCACGCAGGCCAGGATGACGACGTTCTGGAGCACACCGGCGTACGCCTCGACCAGGTGCCAGTTGTCACCGAGCAGGTAGCCGGCCATGACGAAGGTCGTGTTCCAGATCAGGCTGCCCAAGGTGGTGTAGACGACGAAGGTCCACACTGGCATCCGCTCCACCCCGGCCGGGATCGAGATCATGCTTCGGAAGATCGGAATCATCCGACCGAAGAACACCGCCTTGACGCCGTGCCGGAGAAACCACTCTTCGGTCTTGTCGACGTCGCTCAGCTTCACCAGCGGAAGCCGGGCGGCGATGGCGCGCATCCGGTCCCGGCCCAGTGCCGCACCGATGTAGTACAGCGCGAGCGCACCCACCAGCGAACCCACCGTGGTCCAGAAGATCGCGCTGATGACGCTCATCCGCCCCTGTCCGGCGACGAACCCGGCCAGGGGAAGGATCACCTCGCTGGGAATCGGCGGAAACAGGTTCTCCAGCGCCACGGCGAGGCCGGCGCCGGGCCCGCCCAGCCGTTCCACCAGGCCGATCACGTGCCCCACCAGCCCATCCTGTGGGGGTTCCTGGTTGGCGGTGGTACCGACGGAGAGGAGGGCGTGCACGGTTCGAGGCATGGGCTACACGGTACGAACTGATCCTGTACGCGCATCCAGGCGGTCCACGGTCAACCGAGGACCAGTTCGGGCGGCGGTGGCGCCGAGTCAGTCCGCGGGCAGGTCGGCCAGGATCCGGCCGAGGAGTTCCGGCGTACGCTCCGGCGGCTCCGCCTCCACACAGAGCCGCTCCATCGCCAACGCGTAGAACTCCAGATCTTCCCGCTTGTCGAGGTAGAGGGCGCTGGTGAGCTGCTCAATGTAGACCACATCGGGCAGTTCCTGGTCACCGAAGCGCAGGATGGAGAAGGCGCCGCCCGCGGCGGCGTGCCCGCCGGCGGCGAACGGTACGACCTGGAGCCGCACGTTCGGCAACCTTGTCGCCTCGATCAGCGCCGAAACCTGCTGCCGCATGACCGCCGTGCCGCCGATCGGCCGGCGCAGGGCCGCCTCGTCCACCACGGCCCACAGCTGCGGCGGATCCTCCCTGTGCAGCACCTCCTGCCGCCGCATCCGCAGGGTGACCCGACGGTCGATCTCCGCCGACGCGGCGCGGCTGTGACCGAGCAGCACGACCGCCCGGGCGTACGCCTCGGTCTGGAGCAGCCCGGGCACGAACTGGAGCTCGTACGTGCGGATCAGGGCAGCTGCCGCCTCCAGCCCGAGGTACGCCTGGAACCAGGACGGCAGCACGTCACCGTATCGGTGCCACCAACCGGGGCTGTTCGCGTCCCGGGCAAGGTGGAGCAGGGCGTCCCGCTCGGTGGGGTCGGTGATGCCGTAGAGGGTCAGCAGATCGGCGACGTCGCGTTCCTTGAACCCGACCCGCCCCAGCTCCATTCTGCTGATCTTCGATTCAGAGGCCCGAATCTCCCAGCCCGCGCCCTCCCGGGTCACCCCGCGGGACTCCCGCAGCCGGCGCAGCTGCGCGCCGAGCATCATCCGCAGGACGGTCGGGCCAGCCGATGACCCCCCCTCCACGGGTATCGTCGCCACTGCCGCGCCTCCGTTTGCTGGACCGCCCGTGCCGGACCTGACCCGGTCGCCGGGCCAGCATGCCATGGCCCGTCGGTGAGGGGAATCGGTCCCGACGGCGCGGCGTGGACCAGTGGATCAGTGGATCAGGTGATCAAAATCACCATCCCGAGCACCGAGCACGAAGGCCGCGATCTCGTCCACGGTGTAGATCAAGGCAGGGCCGTCGGGATGCCGGGAGTTGCGCACGGCGATGCCCGCACCATCGGGTAGTTCGGCCAGCTCGACGCAGTTGCCGCTGGGGTTGCTGCGGCGACTCTTCTGCCACCGCAACGGCGGCAGCTCGGGAACGGGAACGCCATTCGGTAGCGGCTGCATGTGCGCCCTTCTCGTCATGCATCCATCCACACCGCAGCCCCAGCGGGTGCGGGTGGACAGAGAGGCTCCTGCACGTGCATCTGCTATTGCATCTGCATCGGACAGAGCGCATGATAGCCGACGGGAGTGGTGTCGATCCGCTTACCGTAAGTCACCTTTACTGGGCGACTAGCAGGGCAGACACGGGGTCGGTGACCATCGGCGATGCCGGGTCATCGGTATGACGGGAGGACTCATGCCGGATCCGCTGACGATCGCGTCCGGCGTCTGCGCCGCGGGCGCCCTCGTCTCGTCCTGGCAGCTGCACCGCCGGGCGGTGCAGGCCGAGACGGAAATCGCCGTCCTCCAGGCCGAGCTCGCCGCCGAGCGCCACGCGGCCAGCCACGACCCGCTCACCGGCCTACCCAACCGACGAGCCTTTCATCGGCTGGCCGCCGCGCTGCTGACTCGAGCGGACGGGCGACCGCTGATCGCCGTCGTCCTCGATCTCGACGACTTCAAACAGATCAACGATCGGTACGGGCACGCCGCCGGCGACCAGGTACTGGTCAACGTCGCCCAACGGCTCGCCGACTTCGCTGGCGGCGACCCGGTCGCCCGGCTCGGCGGGGATGAGTTCGCCGGGTTGCTCACCGCTCCCGAGGTCGAGCGGCGATGGCTTGAGCACGCCACCCGCCGGCTGCACGACGTTCTCGCCGCACCGATCCGGCTGCACTCCGCAAGCGTGCGAGTGACCGCCTCCGTCGGGTTGGCGCCGGTCACCTGCCCCACCCAGCTCTCCGAGGCGTTGGACCGGGCCGACGCGGCGATGTACCGGGCGAAGAGCATCGACTCGCCCCACCTCCGGCAGCTCCTCGACAGCGCGAGCGGTGGCGACCGCTGAGCGACCAGGCACCCTCGCCCGGTGGTCCGCACGCGACAGACCATCGGGTGGCCGGCAGGGGGCATCCGAGCGGATAGCCCCGGACCGGATACCGAGTGCCGCACCGGATGCACTCCAGGTCGGTAACGGCGATGGCACTCGCCGGCCGGATCGGCATGACGAAGACCACTACGCACACCATACCCCCGGGGGTATGGTGGGTACCGGAGGTGCCAGGTGAAGCTTCGACCCGAGATGACCGGTGCTGCGCTGACCCGACTCAAGCGTGCCCGAGGCCAACTCAACGCTGTGATCGACATGATGGAAGACGGTCAGGACTGCCGGGAGGTGCTGACCCAGCTCGCCGCGGTGTCAAAGGCCGTCGACCGCGCTGGCTACAAGATCATCGCCTCGGGCATGCGGCACTGCACCACCGCCCGGGAACAGGGCGAGGCCCCGGAGATGACCGAGGAGGAGTTGGAGAAGCTCTTCCTGGCCCTGGCCTGAATCAACCGAAGAACCAACCCTCCGGCCGCATTCCGGCGGCCGGAGGGGGTATCCGGCACGCCAACCGAAAGGCACCCATCCGCCCGCTGGATACCCCCGGGGGTATAAAACCTCTCCTGGAAGGAGCACGACGGTGGAGTTCACCGTGTCGGTCCTCGCGACCTCATCCCTGGGCGACCGCAGCTACCTGGCCTCCGATGGTCAGGTAGCGGTCGTCGTCGACCCACAGCGCGACATCGACCGAATCCTCTACCTTGCCGGAGCGGCGGGTGTCCGAATCACCCACGTGGTCGAGACACACATCCATAACGACTACGTCTCCGGTGGACTCGAACTGGCCCGGGCGACCGGTGCCCACTACCTGGTCGCCGCAGCCGAGCGGGTCGAGTTCGGACGACTGCCGGTCGCCGACGGCGACACCCTGGCGGTCTCCGACACGATGCGCCTGCGGGTGATCGCCACCCCCGGCCACACCTTCCACCACCTGTCCTACGTCCTGGACTACGCGCACGATGGCGACTGGCGACCGGCGGGAGTCTTCACCGGCGGCTCGCTCCTCTTCGGCACCACCGGCCGCACCGACCTGCTCGGCCAGCAACACGCCCACGAACTGGCCCACCACCAGCACGCCTCGGCCCGACGGCTGGCCGACCTGCTGCCCGACGGCGCCGAGGTGTGGCCGACCCACGGGTTCGGCAGTTTCTGCTCCGCCAGCCAGACCGACGCCCCGGCATCGACCATCGGCCGGGAGAAGGAGGCCAACCCGGTGCTCCGGCTGGCCGCCGACGCCTTCATCACCGAGACCCTCTCCGGGTTGGACGCCTACCCCGCCTACTACGCCCACATGGGCGCCACCAACCTCAGCGGTCCGGCACCGGTGGACCTCACTCCGGTCGCCCGCGCCGACGCCGCCGAACTGCGCCGACGGGTCAACGCCGGGGAATGGGTGGTTGACCTACGGCACCGCAAGGCATACGCCGCCTCCCATCTGGCCGGTACGGTCAGCCTCGGACTGGACGGAGCGATGTCCACCTGGCTCGGCTGGCTCATCAGCTGGGGCACACCGGTGACCCTGCTCGCCGAGACCTCCGCGCAGATCGCCGAGGCACAGCGCGAACTGGTACGCATCGGCATCGACCGGCCAGCTGCCCAGGCCACCGGTGCGGCCGGGCGGTGGGCCGCCGACCACGAGCAGCTACGGGAGCTACCGCTGGCCGACTTCGCCGCGCTCGCCGCCGCCCAAGCCGGGCGGCTCCCCACCGTGCTGCCCACCCCCGACGTGGTGCTCGACGTGCGAATGGCCAACGAGTGGACCGCGGGCCACATCGCCGGAGCCGTACACCTTCCCCTACCCGCGCTTCCCGGGCGGCTCACCGACCTGCCCGCTGGCGCGGTCTGGGTGCACTGCGGTTCCGGCTACCGGGCCGCCGCCGCCGGGTCGCTGTTGGCGAATGCCGGCCGCGACGTGGTCGTCATCGACGACCGGTTCGCCGCGGCGGCGGGGGCCGGAGTCACCCTGGTCGGGCCGGGTGCCACCCACGCCTGAACCGGCACGGCCGCCCCTGCGACGAGCGGCGCCCCCTCGTCCATCCCACCGGAGCACCCATAAGCGAGGAGACCATGACCACCACCCATACCGCCCTCGACGCCACCCAGCTGCGGGCACTCATCGACTCGGGCAGCGCCCCGCGCCTGCTCGACGTGCGCACTCCGGCCGAGTTCGCGACCGCGCACATCCCCGGTGCCCACAACGTGCCCCTCGACCTGCTCAAGGAACACCGCGCGGAGCTCCGCGACCACCTCGACGAGGACGTGGTGCTGATCTGCCACTCGGGTGCCCGGGCCAGACAGGCCGAGCGGACGCTCGCCGGAATCGGCCTACCGAACGTCAAGGTCCTGACCGGCGGCATGGTGGCGTGGCGGGGCGCCGTCGGGCCCGTCACCGAAGGCACCCCCCGGTGGGACCTGGAGCGGCAGGTCCGGCTGGTCGCCGGTGCCATCGTGCTGGCCAGTGTCGTGGCCTCGCTGTTCGTACCCGGTGCCGAGTGGATAGCCGGCGTCATCGGCGTGGGACTCACCGCCGCCGCGCTGAGCAACACCTGCGCGTTGGGCATGCTGCTCAGCAAGCTTCCGTACAACCGGAACGCCAGCTGTGACCTGGATACCATCGTCGGTCACCTGCGCGACGCCTCGCCCGCCGGCCGGCGATTGTGACCGTCAACCTCGCCCTGACCGTCGGGCTGGCCGTCCTGATCGGGCTCAGCCTCGGCCTACTTGGCGGGGGCGGCTCCATCCTCGCCGTACCGCTGTTGGTCTACGTCGCCGACCTGCCGGCGAAGGAGGCGATCGCCACCTCCCTGCTGGTGGTCGGCGTGACCAGCGCGGTCGGTGTGCTACCGCATGCCCGTGCCGGACGGATCCGCTGGCGTAGCGGCCTGCTCTTCGGGGCTGCCGGCATGGCTGGGGCCTACGTCGGCGGCCGGCTGGCCGCGTTCATCCCGGCGACGGTCCTGCTCACCGGCTTCGCGGTGATGATGCTCGCCACGGCGGCCGCGATGATCCGCGGTCGTCGTGGCACCGGCGGCGGTACGGTGCCACGCGAGCTCCCGGTGCGGCGGGTCCTGCTGGACGGCGTCGTGGTCGGCCTGGTCACCGGCCTGGTCGGCGCGGGTGGCGGCTTCCTGGTGGTACCCGCGCTCGCCCTGCTCGGTGGTCTGCCGATGCCGGTCGCCGCCGGCACCTCACTGGTCGTGATTGCGATGAAGTCGTTCGCGGGTCTGGCCGGATTCTTGTCCAGCGTCAGCATCGACTGGGGCCTGGCCGCCGCGGTCACCACCGCCGCGGTCGCCGGCAGTCTCGCCGGCGCCCGGCTGGCCGGCCGCCTGCCCGAGGTCGTGCTCCGCCGGACGTTCGGCGGATTCGTGGTGGTCGCGGGCGTGTTCATCCTGGTCCAGCAGGTGCCCGGAGCTGGCCAGGTCAAAATCCTGGTAGCCGCTCTCGCCGGTGCCCTCGGGGCGGTGGCGCTGCTGGTCGCCGCCCGCCGACGCAGACCCGCCGGGACGGCGGGGCCGGTGCGCCGCGCTGCACAGGATCACCAGGCGAAGAGCTGACCACACGGGCAGGAACTCGTCGGTTCCCGCCCGGCGCAGCGGCGCTCGACGGGTATGTCGCGCACGCATGTTGTCGGCCAGGCCGGGAAGGCGGCGGAGCGTCCCCCGCCAACGGGGGCGGGACGGAGGTCGACATGCGGGTAATACTGTGGGTCATCGGCATCGTCGCTGCCGCACTCATCCTGCTGGGACTGCTCTGGCAGGCGGCCCAATGGCTGATGGTTATCGGTGCGATCGCGCTGGTGGTCGTGATCATCATGGCGGTGGTCAAGGTGCGCCAGATGGCCCGGCAATCGCAACGACGGCACTGACCACGGAACACTCCATCGGCGGTGCGGCGACAGGTACCTCGCCGGGTCTTCTACCAGACCGTAGGTTACGGTCCGGTAGGCGGACGTGGGGAGGATGGACACCATGAACCTGAGCGCCGAACGGCCGTGGCTGCGAAGCTACGCACCGGGCGTGCCGACGACCATCACCCCGACCGACGAGTCCCTGGTCGACCTGCTGCGAGTGGCCGTTCACCGGTTCGGCGACCGGACCGCGCTGGACTTCTTCGGCGCCACCACCAGTTACCGGGAGCTGGCGGCACAGGTGGACCGGGCGGCTGAGGCGCTACGCCGCCTCGGCGTCAGCCAGGGCGACCGGGTCGCCCTGGTCCTACCGAACTGCCCGCAGCACGTGGTGGCCTTCTACGCGGTGCTGAGGCTCGGTGCGATCGTGGTCGAGCACAACCCGCTCTACACCGAGCAGGAACTGGCCCATCAACTCGCCGACCACGGTGCCCGGATCGCCGTGGTCTGGAACAAGGTCGCCCCACTGGTGCAGCGCACCACCAACACCACCAAGGTCGAAACGGTCATCGCAGTCGATCTCAGTGCGGCCCTGCCCCGGCTCAAACGTTGGGCGCTGCGGCTACCGGTGCCCCGAGCCCGCACCGCCCGCGCGGCTATCACCGCTCCCGCACCGGGCACCCGGGCCTGGGAGCGCCTGCTGGCCGACAGCGGGCCGCTGGCCGCCGACCACCCCGCGCCGGAGCCGGACGACACCGCGCTGTTGCAGTACACCGGCGGTACCACCGGCACCCCGAAGGGAGCGATCCTCACCCACCGCAACCTGCGCGTCAACGCCGCGCAGGGCCGCGCGTGGGTGCCGGGACTCCGCGACGGCGCCGAGACCGTGTACGGCGTGCTACCGCTGTTCCACGCCTATGGGCTGACGCTCTGCCTGACCTTCTCGGTCAGCATCGGCGCGACCCTGGTGCTGCTGCCCCGCTTCGACGTGGACGAAGCCCTCCAGGCGATGCGTCGCCGCCCGCCGACGTTCCTGCCGGCGGTGCCACCGATCTACGAGAAGCTCGCCGTCGCCGCCCGGGACCGTGGGGTCGACCTGACCTCCATCCGGTACGCCATCTCCGGGGCGATGTCGCTGCCCCCGGCCACCGTGGACCTGTGGGAGTCGGTGACCGGCGGACTGCTGGTCGAGGGGTACGGGATGACCGAGACCTCCCCGGTGGCGTTGGGGAACCCGGTGTCCGCGGCCCGGCAACCCGGCACGGTGGGCATTCCGTTCCCCGCCACCGATATCCGCATCGTTGACCCGGAGGACCCGGCCCAGGACCGCGCCCCCGGTGAGGCAGGCGAGTTGCTGATCAGCGGGCCGCAGGTCTTCGCCGGGTACTGGTGCCGGCCGGAGGAGACAGCAGCGGTGCTGCTGCCCGGCGGTTGGCTCCGGACCGGGGACATCGTGGAGATGAACTCGGACGGCTTCGTACGGGTCGTTGACCGGATCAAAGAACTGATCATTACTGGTGGGTTCAACGTCTACCCCTCCGAAGTGGAAGAGGCGCTGCGGCAGATCCCCGGGGTCGACGACGCCGCGGCGGTCGGCCTGCCCGGCGCCGCTGGCGGCGAGGAGGTTGTCGCCGCGGTGGTGCTGCACGCCGACTGCACCACCGACGAGGCGGGCATCCGGGCCAGGTGCCGGGAGCAACTGACCGCGTACAAGGTGCCGCGCCGGGTGGTGGTGGTCAACGACCTGCCCCGCTCCCAGATCGGCAAGGTCCTGCGCCGGGAGGTTCGCGACCGGTTGCTCGCCAGCTGACTGGACGCCGGGCCGCTTTTACGCCCAGGTCGCGAGGGCTCGTCCGACCCCCCGTGCGTGTCAGCCAGAGGGACACCGGGCCAGCGGAGAAAACAGGTGAGCCCGGGCCGCCGAGACGGCCCGGGCTGACTGACCTACGCCAGCTCAGGCACCCGAGGTGCGCAGCGCCGGTGCCGACCGGTTGCTGGCCTGGTCGCGGGGCCGACGGTTGGGCAGCGACAGCCGGATGACCTTCTTCCAGGCGGAGAAGACCTGCCGGGGCAACGATCCGGTGGTGTACTTCAGGCCGTACCGGTCGAAGAGTGCCCGGACCTCCGGGACGACCTCCCGGTAGCGGTTGCTCGGCAGGTCCGGGAAGAGGTGGTGCTCGATCTGGTGGGAGAGGTTGCCGGACATGATGTGCAGCAACCGGCTACCGCTGATGTTCGCCGAGCCGAGCATCTGCCGCAGGTACCACTCGCCGCGGGTCTCCCCCTCGATCGAGGTCTTCTCGAAGGTCTCCACACCCTCCGGGAAGTGCCCGCACATGATCACAGAGTGGCTCCACAGGTTCCGGACCAGGTTCGCGGTGAAGGTCGCGGCGAGCGTGCTCAGGAACGATGGCCCGGACAGCAGTGGGTGCAGCACATAGTCCTTCAGGACCTGACGGCGGATCTTACGGCCGACCGCCCGGGCCCGGGCCCGGAACGCCGGATCCCGGTGCCGGCCCTTCTTCAGGTTGCGTCCCAGTTCCAGGTCGTAGGCGGCGATGCCGTACTCGAAGAAACAGGCGTTGACCAGGTTCCACAACGGCTGCCCCAGGTGTAGCGGGTGCCACCGCTGGTCCTCGTCCACGCGCATGATGCCGTACCCGAGGTCGTTGTCCTTGCCGATCACGTTGGTGTAGCGGTGGTGCAGCTCGTTGTGTGAGTGCTTCCACTGCTCGGCCGGAGAGACGTGGTCCCACTCCCAGGTCGTGGAATGGATCTTCGGATCCCGCATCCAGTCCCACTGGCCGTGCAGGATGTTGTGCCCGATCTCCATGTTCTCCAGGATCTTGGCGATCGACAGACCGGCCGTCCCGATGATCCACGCCGGCGGGAACAGCGAGAAGAGCAGCACCGCCCGACTGCCCAACTCCAGGCGCCGCTGCGTCCGGATGAGCCGGCGGATGTAGCGGGCGTCCCGCTCTCCCAGGTCGGCCAGCACCCGGTCCCGAATCGCGTCCAGTTCCTTTCCGATCACCTCAATGTCTTCGGCGGTGAGGTGAGCGATCGGGTTGACGGGCTTGCGTTGGATGACTGTCACGTCGGTACTCCGGATTTCAGTGATCGAGGTCGCAGGGGCCGGCGGCGGCCGACACGCAGGTCTGGACGAGGACACCGTCACCGGGAACCGCGGTGGTGAGCGACCCATTGCGCAGGTCACGGACGGCACCCTGGCGCAGCGGCAGGACGCAGCCGTAGCAGATGCCCATGCGGCAACCGGACGGCATGAGTACGCCAGCTGCCTCCCCCGCCTCCAGCAGCGGGGTGCTGCCGTCGGCGGCGACGGTCACCCCGCTGCGGCCGAAGGTGACGGTGCCGCCCTCACCAGGCGAGATGATGGTCGGGCGGAACCGCTCGGTGTGCAGTCGCTCGCCGCGGCCAGCGGCGGTCCAGTGCGCGGTCAGGGCGTCGAGGAGCCCGCCCGGGCCGCACGCCCACGTCTCCCGCTCCAGATGGTCTGGCACCAGCGCGGCCAGGTCGGCGAGGCTGAGCTGGCCGTCATCCCTGGTGTGCCGCTCCACCAGCCGGAGCCCGCCGGCGGTGGCCAGGTCCCGCAGCGCCGCACCGAAGATCACGTCCGCTGCGCGGGGTGCCGAGTGCACCAGCGTGACGTCCGCCCCGGCGAGGGCCCCGCTGCGCAGCATCCCCATGACGGGGGTGATTCCGCTGCCCGCGGTCACCAACAGCACCCGCGCCGGCGGGGTCGGCGGTAACACGAAGTCGCCCTGGGCCTGGTCAAGTTGCACGATCATGCCGGGCTGAGCGTGCCGCACCAGATGGTTGCTTACCAGTCCGTCCGGGACCGCCTTGACGGTGATCGTGATCGGGTCCTGGCGCCCCGCCGGAGCAGAGGTCAGAGAATAGGCCCGCCACTGCCGCACGCCGTTGACATCCACGCCGAGCCGGACGTACTGCCCGGGGCGGTGCCCCTGCCAGTCCCGCCCCGGCTGGATCACGACGGTGGCGGCGTCCGGGGTCTCCGGACGCACCTCGACGATCCGGCCCCGTAGGTCGGCGCCGGCACGCAGCGGGGCGACCAGGTCCAGGTAGTCGTCGGGCAGCAGCGGGGTGGTGACCGCGGCGGCGAGCCGCAGCAGCCCACGACGCAGGGACGCCGGCGCGGATGGGCGCTGGACGGTGGTGGTCATACCCCGATCGTCGCGGCACACTGGCATAAAATCTTGACCTGGGAAGGTGAACCCGATGCGCGAATTTATACGGAGGGAACAAGATCGTGGCCGAACGATCCGAGGCAACCCGGCGCGCGGCGGGGCTGGACCTGAATGATCGGGTCGCCGCGGAGCTCCGCAACCGGCTCGCCCTGCTCGCCGAGCACACCGTCACCGCCATCACCGCCGAGGTACCCAGCTACTCCGGCACCCTCACCGGGCAGATGCGGGACAAGATCGAAAATGCCGTACGAATCGCCCTCGGCACCTTCCTCCAACTCGTTGAACGCTCCTACGGGGCCGACCCCAGCACCCCACTCGTCCCCGCCGTCGAGGCCGCCTACGCGCTCGGCAGCGGAGAGGCCCGCTCCGGCCGCAGCGTGGACGCGTTACTCGCCGCGTACCGGGTGGGCGCCCGGGTCTCCTGGCGGGAAATGTCCGCCATCGCCGTACGCGGACAGCTGCCGGCCGCCACGGTGGCCGAGTTCGCCGAGCTGATGTTCGCCTACATCGACGAGCTCTCCGCCGCCAGCGTCGCGGGCCACGCCGACGAGTTGGCCAGTACCGGGCTCATCCGCCGCCGAAACCTGGAACGACTCACCCAGCAGCTGGTCACCGGAGCCGACGAAGAGGTACTGCTGCGCAGCGCGGAGCGGGCCGACTGGCCACCGCCGCACACCCTCACCGCCGTCCTGCTGCCCCGGTCGAACCTGCGCCCGGCACTCAAGCTGCTGCCCGCGCAGACGCTGGAGAGCGCCGACGACCTGCCCGGTAGCGGGCCCGGCGACGAGACCGCCGGCCTCCTCGTCCCGGATATCCACGGCGACCGGCGGCGGCAGCTTGCCCGACTGCTGCATGGCCGGCGGGCGGTGCTCGGCCCGGCCCGCCCGTGGACCCAGGTCGCCTACTCCTGGCAGCGGACCACCCGGGCGCTTGCCCTGGGTCTGCGTCCGGACGAGGCCGGCGCGCCCCTGGACACCGAGGCACACCTGGCCGAGCTGTTACTCAGCCACGACCCGGAAGGCCTGGCGGACCTGCGGGCACGGGTGTTGGCGCCGCTGGCGGCGCTGCCCCCCACCACCGCCGACCGGTTGACCGAGACGCTGCGCTCCTGGCTGCTGCACCACGGCCGCCGCGACGATGTCGCCGCCGACCTCTTCGTGCATCCGCAGACCGTGCGCTACCGACTGGGCCAGCTGCGCGAACTGTACGGGGAGCGGCTCACCGACCCCGCCACCGTGCTCGACCTGACCCTGGCCCTGGCCTTCCCACCCCACGGGCGGATCAACGAGCTGCTGCCGCAGGACTGATCGGCAGCGGGCGCCCGGGACCACGGACGCCCGCCCGGCCTACCCCGGCACCGTCATCGTCATCGTCACCGACGACGGGGACGCCGGGTCAGACCGAAGCCGACAACTCCAGCCACCGCGGCGAGGATGCCGCCGACCGTGCTCCAGGCCCAGCGCGAACCGAGCTCGGGCAGCCAACCGAAGAAGCCGCCGTCGTCGCCCTCAGCCGGCTCCGGTGGCGCGGCATCGAGGATGGTGCCAGCCTTGGTGGGCAGCACCAACGGCTCCGCCAGCACGCCGTCGTCGCGGGAACCCTCGCCCACCGCGCCGACCAGTAGGTCAACCTCGATCGGCAGGCCAAGGTCCTCCTCCGGCAGCTCGGCCACCGAGAGCCGGACGTAGTACGTGCCGGGGAGCGGATCGGCGGACCACGGCTCCGCCCAGGAGCGCACCTGCCGCAGGGTGCAGCCGAGCGAGACGCTCTCGGCCTCGGCGGTGGCCGTCGGCGTCTGGGCGCCGGCGGTGCAGGCCTGACGCCGCCGCAGCCCGTCGAAGACCTCCACGGTCCACGTCGACTCGCCACCACGCTGCTTGGGCAACGACACGGTCGCGGTGATCTCGTGGCGTTCGCCGGCCACCGCCGGGAACGACCAGTACAGGTAGTCGCCGGTAGCGGCGTCCACCTGCACCGGCTGCCCGGCGGTGATATCGGTGGCGGTCAAGAAGGAGGTCCCCGCTCGGGTGATCGGGGTCCCCCCCGGTGAGGGTGTCGGGGTGGCCCGGGCCGCCCCGGGCGAGACCAGCAGGGCCAGACCGACAGCGGCCAGGACGGTTCCACCCCGCATTGACCGGACCCGCATCACTTCTCCCTCCAGGTCACTACCCACCACCGGGTGAGCACCCCGGACGCCAGTCCGGCCAGCAGACCAGTCACCGTCAGCAGGACCAGCAGCACCCAGCCACGACCGAGATCCGGGGCAGCCGGAGCAGGCGAGGACGCGACCATGTCCACGGTCAGCTCAACCGGCATCCCCGGCGATGTCTGGGTTCCCGGCTGGGGTGCGAAGGCGTTACTCACCACGAGACAGACGATGGTGGCTTCGGCGTCGGTCGTGGTGGACGGGGTTGGGGAGGGCCCGCCCTCCGGCTCCTCCCCCGCCGACCAGCGCAGACCCGCGGAGACGACATCGGTCCGGCCACTACCTGCGTCCACGCCCCGCACCAGCTCCCGACCGTCGGTGGCCACGGCCCGCAGCAGCACCGCGTGGTCGGGGTTGACCGGCCGGTCCAACGCCACGCTGACAGAGGCACGCAGCTCCTGCCCGGGATACACCGGCACCCGATACCAACGGTGCTCCGAGAATTTCTCCCGGTCGCTGTAGACGCCGGCACCGAGTAGCGGGGCATCGGCGCAGACCGAGGTGCCGGCGACCACCGCCGGCGTGACCGTGTGCGTATCCCCGGCCCGGTCAACCAACTGCTTGATCCGGCCAGTCAGCTCGTCCGCGCTCTGCGCCGCGGTGTACGTGCCACCAGTGGCCGCGGCGATGCAGAGCAGCTGCTGGCGCACCTTCTCGTCCGGGGCCAGACCGAGGGTGTCCACGACCAGCTTCGTCCCCTGCGCAGCCAGCTCTCGGGCCACCTCACAGGGGTCCGGCGGGGCACAGGTGTCCTCACCATCGGTGATCAACACAATCCGCCGCGCGGTGCTACCGGTGCCGAGATCCTCGGCGGCCAAGCGTAGCGCCAGTCCGACCGGGGTATACCCGGTCGGACGAAGCGTCGCCACCGCCGCCTTGGCCTGCACCCGGTCGACCGGCCCGACCGGCACGATCTGCTGGGTGTCCTGGCAGCCCCGCTCCTTGTCATCGCCGGGATAGGTGGCACCGAGGACCCGGATGCCGAGTTCCGTCTCGTCCGGCAGCGCGTCCACCACTTCGTTGAACGCCTGCTGGGCAACCGAGATCCGGCTGCGCCCGTCGATGTCGGTGGCCCGCATCGACCCGCTGACATCGAGGACCAACTCGACCTTCGGCGGTTCGACCGGGTTCTCCCAATCCGCGAGGGCCGGTGCCGGACCAATCATCACGCTCGTCGCCAGCAGCCCGACGAGGGCTGCCGCCAATCGTCTCGTCTTGATCATCGCGCGCAGTGTATGGCAGCTCCACATCGGACGGAACTGCGGGTCTGGTGACACAGATCACGCATGCTTCTGATCAGGACCATGCCTAGCGTCGGATGACGTGGTTGATCCGTCGATCGAGTATCAAGAACCGCCAACCTCCGAGCCGCCGGTACGCCCGCTCTCCCAGAACCGTGACTTCGTCATCCTCTGGGTGAGCCAGTCAATTTCCGCGCTGGGTAGCGCTGTCTCCTCGGTAAGCTTCGTCCTGCTGACTCTGGCCCTCACCGGATCGGCAGCACATGCGGGAGCCGTCGCGTCAATCGCCGCTATCACCACTGTGGTGTGTCGGCTCCCGGCGGGGTCCCTGGCGGATCGCTACGACCGACGACTTCTCATGATCGCGGCAGATCTGGGGCGCGCGCTGGCGCTGAGCAGCCTGGTCATCGCCGGCATCGTCGATCGGATCACATTCCTACACCTTGCCGCTGTGGTGGCCACGGAAGCGGCCCTGAGTAGTTGCTTTCAACCCGCGGAGACGGCAGCCCTTCGGTTTGTTGTGGCGCGCGCGCAGGTGCCCCGGGCCGCCGCCCGAAACGAATCCCGTACGCAGCTCGCGACGCTGGTCGGGCCCGCCCTCGGCGGGATACTCTTCAGCGCCGGTCGGATAGTGCCGTTCCTGGTGGATGCCATCTCCTACCTCGTCTCCGCAGTAGGGCTGGCCCTGATCCGACGCCCCCTGCAGAACAACACTGGTGAGCGTGCGCGGCATCGCGGCCGCGGTTTCGTCAACGCGGGTCTGCGGTGGCTGTGGCAGGAGCGGTTCGCCCGGAGCGCGGTGCTCTGGTTCGCCGGCGTCACCTTCGTCTTTCAGTCGATCGGGCTGGTCTGCGTCCTCCTGGCGGAACGCCACGGTGCGGGGCCGGCCGCCACGGGACTGCTGTTCTCGATTACAAGCACGGGCGGGCTGGTGGGCGCGTTGGCGGCACCCCGGCTGGTCGCGCGGTTCCCGCCCCGGACGCTGATCACGTGGTTCGGGTGGGTTGCGGCGATGGTGACTCCGCTGTTGGCGGTGGCCCACTCCGCGTATCTCATCGGTGTCATCGGCGCGCTGGTCTTCTTCCTCGGCCCCGCAGGAAACGCCGCGATCATCGGCTACATCCTCACGCGCGCCGAGCCCGCCCTCCAGGGACGGGTGAGTGCCGCCGTGCACCTTCTCGGCGGGAGCCTGCTACCGGTAGCCCCCGCACTAGCCGGGGTACTGGTCCAGTGGCTCGACGCGGTCCCGACTGTGCTGCTGTACTCGTCGGTTCTGCTCGCCCTCGCGATCTTCGCGACGGCGACGCGTAGCTTCGGCGTACGTCAGTGGTGAACGGGGACGGCCAGCCAGAACAGGTCAGGTGGACTGGGGGCCCTCCGGATCGGTGGAACGCAGGCGCGCACACGCCTGCTCACACGCCCGGTCAAGTCGTTCCGTGGCGTCCCGGGACAGACCGCGTTCGGCTGCGGTCCAGGAAGCCCAGGCATGGACAACGTCCGGAAGGACGTCACTCACATCTGGATCACCGATGGCGTCCCGGGTCAGGCCTGGCAGGCCCAGGGCGGCCATCACCCGACGCGGGCCGAGTCGCATCGGATGGCAGCACGCTCGCTCGGTGAGCTGCTCGACGAAGAGGTCCACCGCCTGACTCGTCGCATCGTCCCCGGGCAGCTTGGAACCGATGCCGGAGGCGAGGAACGCCCGCTTCATGAGTTCGACATCCACGCTGTCTGGCAGCGGGTCCAGCGATGCGGCGGCGCCGCTCAACGCCCGGGCCCGGGCCAGGGTCAACGCCCGCATCTTCCGGTACGCAGCCGGTGCCGGATTCGGCTGGTAGTCCGGATCTTCCAGCACCTCGTCCGAGGTGGCTACCGCGTCCTCGAACAACCGCCGGGCATACGCCGGGTCGACCGGCTCGGTAACGAGACCATCAACTCCGTCGGCACGGCGCAGCACATCCTGCAGCACCTCCACGTCCATGCCCAGGGTCAGTTCCCGAAACAAGCCACCATCCACGGCAAGGTCGATCATGGCCAGAATGCCGTGCTCATCGTCTCCGTCGTAGGAGAAGACGCAGAGCAGAAAGGCGGTCTCGCCAAAGGGATCGTGCGCCCACCAGCAGCCCTCCACCCCTACCCGGCCGATCGTGGACGCCCAGGAGGCATCGGGAACGCCCTGCCGGACGAGCCGGTCGGCGTGCAATCCGGCCAGTTCCCGCTGCGTGTCGACCGGACTCATCGCCTGGAACGCCCGCAGCGCCGCCACCGCCGTCGGTGTCTCCCGCCGACCCAACTCCTGGATGACCCGGGCATCCTCGCGCGCGGCGACAGCCAGGGACGGCCCGAACCCCTCCGCGCCCTGATGGGCGAGCAGCTGCGTCATCCCCTCCTCGATACGCCACGGCGAACCACTCGCCATGATCGAGAAGTTCCACTCAACGAAGTCAGCGCCCGCAACGGCACGATCAATGCCCTGATCGCTGTCATCCATCTCCGGATTGTCGCAGCCGATTGCTGACGAGACGACCACCTCACCGCGCACGGCGAGCCGTTGCCCGCCCCGGGAAGCGCGGCGCCCTTCCGGGGCCCGCCCTCAAGATCGGAGGGCGCGGACCCCGGGCCGCCGCGCGGAGCGGTCAGTCCTCGACCCAGCCGTACTGGCGCGCCATGGCGACCAGCGCCCGCCGGGCCTCGACGATCTGGGCACCGGTCATGGTGGGCACGTTCGCCAGCAGCAGCTCGGTCACCGCGTTGTCAAACTGCTCGACCGCCAACACATCACACTCACCGTCCTCGTCGGACAGGGGCTGCGGGCGGCTCGGCACATTACGGTTTGCTGCCGCCGGCGCCGTCTCCAACGCCACGCTGGCGACCTTCAGGCCCCGCTCGGACTGCACAACCTCATAGCTCACCCGCATGCCGGCGGCGACCTGGTGTCGCTGATCACCGAAGTCATTCGCGTGCACAAAGACGTCGTCGCCGCCCCCGAACGGTGCGATAAACCCGTAGCCGCGAACGTCATCAAACCGAACGATCGTTCCCTTTTCCACCACAATCCCCCAACAAAGACCAACCACCAACACCCGAAGCGCGCACCTACGAATGGTTCCCACGCGCTGCCCAGCCTAGCGACCCTGCCACCGGGACGGGACCGGACGTCAGCGGGGTGGGCTCCCGCAGCGCCGGAAACGGCAGCGGAAGCCCGGACCGGTACGATCGGCGCCTTGTGGACGGGAACCAGCAGGAACTGATGATCCCTGTGCCGGCGGGGCAGGTAACGCTCTCCGACCGCCGAACACAGCGCCGATGGTCGGTCGAGTTGACGCCGTACGAGCTCGCCCGTTTCCCGGTCACGCAGGCCCAGTATGCCGCGATCACCGGCACACACCCGAGCACGGCTCGCGGAGGTCAACTGCCGGTCGAGGGGGTGTCCTGGTGGGATGCGGTCCGGTACTGCAATGCCTGGTCTCGACGGGACGGATTGCTGCCGGCCTATCGAATCTCCGGCGATGAGGAGATCGAGTGGGACCCCTCCGCCGACGGGTACCGGTTGCCGACCGAAGCCGAGTGGGAGCACGCGTGCCGCGCCGGCACGACCGGCCCCCGCTACGGGCCACTGGACGAAATCGCCTGGTACCGCGGGAACTCGCGGGAACGAATCCACGAGGTGGGCGGCCGACAACCGAACACCTGGGGCCTACACGACATGCTGGGCAACGTCTGGGACTGGTGCTGGGATCACTACGACCCGAACGTCTACGGCAGCTACCGGGTCCTCCGCGGTGGCGGCTGGTTCGACGAGCACTGGAGTTGTCGGGCCTCCGTACGGCGCCGGAGTCATCCGACATTTCGCGTGGACGACGTGGGCTTCCGCGTCGCACGTTCCATTCACCCCGAGTCGGACTGACCTGACGCCCGCGCCTCACGCCACGGCATAGACCTCGGAGATCCCAGTGAGCACCTGATCCCGAGCGGCCTCGGCTGGACAGACGCCGATAAGCACGTAGTAGGCCAGCCCCTCAGCGAGCGCCACCAGGGCTACGGCCACCTCCGCGGGGTCGGCCCCGGCACAGAGGTGGCCAGCGGCCTGGTCGCCGCGAAGCAGATCGGCGAGCTGGCCGTGGAGTTTGGCGTAGTCAACGCGGAGGCGGGCGGCGATAGCCTCGTCGGCCAACGCCACCGCGGTGAATGACTGGCGTACCCGCAGGTGGGCACGGGTGACGGCGTCGTACGGGATCAGCTCGGTGAGCACCACGGTAAGTAGGCGCCGTCGGCTGACGTCCTGGTCATCGCGTCTGGTCTTGGCGGCTATCCGATCGCTGGACAGGGCGTTGCCCCGGTCGAAGGCAGCCTCGATCAGTTCTCGCTTGGTGGGGAAGTAGTGCTGGACCCGGCCGGGCGACACGCCGGCCTGAGTGGCCACCGCGACCAGGGACACGGCCGCCAGGCCGCGTTCGGCGACAACAGCCAGTACCGCATCGGCGATCTCGTTGCGCCGATGCTCGTGCTCGAAGCCCACCCCTCGAGTTCGACCGGTCGCCAACCTTTCCCCTTCCCCATCCAGGTTGCCCAGACACTACGTCATGACTACGGTCTGCAGTATAGCAATGTGTTTACACTGATTTACTCGGAGGCATGGTGCGGTGGCGGGACGAGGACGAGCCGGGCACGCAGCCTGTCCGGCGCCACACCCCGGAGACGACCTCCGGCCGGGCTGCACTCCTGCTGGCCTGCACCGCACAGTTCCTGGTGGTGCTCGACGTATCCGTGGTCAACGTCGCACTTCCGTCCATCCAACGGGCCCTCTCCCTCTCCCCGTCCGGCCTGCTATGGGTAGCCAACGGCTACGCGCTGGTGTTCGGAGGCTTCCTCCTCCTGGGTGGCCGACTAGCCGACGTGTATGGCCGCAAGCTGGTCCTGATCTCCGGGCTGGGGCTGTTCACCGCCGCGAGTCTCGTCGGCGGGCTCGCCACCACCGCCGGTGCGCTGGTCGGCGCCCGCGCGTTCCAGGGCCTGGGTGCCGCCACGCTGGCACCCGCCACCCTGACGATCGTCACCACGACATTTCCACCTGGGTCCGTGCGCAACCGGGCATTGGCTGTCTGGACCGCGGTCAGCCTGGCCGGCGGCGCGGCCGGCAACCTCCTCAGCGGCGCCCTCACCGAGTACCTGACCTGGCGGTCAACCTTGCTGATCAACGTACCAATCGGCGTGTTCTGCATCGCCCTGGCAGCTGTCACGCTGGCCGGAGGGCGGCCACGGGACCGGGTTGTCCACCTCGATGTCAAGGGTGCTGCCCTGATCACCACCGCCCTGCTCGCGGTGACGTATGCCGTCACGACCAGCTACCCACACAGCCAGCGAGGGCCGACCGCCACAGCGACGTTGGCCGTCGGCCTGATCTGCCTGGCCGCCTTCATCCTGGTCGAGGCACGCGGCGCCGAACCACGACTCCTACCGCTGCGGCTGCTGCGAACCAGGGCAATCTGGCTGGGCAACCTGCTGATGCTGCTGGTCGGGGCCGGCTTCCAGATTCCGCTGTGGTATTTCCTGACCCTGTACCTGCAGCAGGTACTCGAACTGACCCCGCTACAAACCGGAGCCGGGTTCTTACCACACACCCTGCTGATGATGCTGGTCGGAATGCGCGTGACCCCATGGTTGATGCGACACGTTGCCGCACGGAGCCTGGTCATCGTCGGCACCGCCATCGCCGCGGCCGGGTTCTGGTGGCAGAGTCAGATCACCGTCCACAGCACCTACCTGTCCGGCGTCCTCGGCCCGGCCGTCGTGATGTCGGTCGGCGGCGGACTGCTCATCGTGCCACTGACCGCCGTGGTGACCTCCGGTGTCTCCGGCTCCGATGCCGGGGCGGTCTCCGGGCTGACGAACACCGCCAAACAGTTTGGTGGCGCCCTTGGCTTGGCCGCGCTTGTCGCGTTGACCAGCCGACATTCGTCCACCAAGGCCGATCTCGTCAGTGGCTACGCGCAGGCGTTCGCGTTCACCGCCCTCATCCTGACCCTCGTCGCCGTCGTGGCATTCGCACTACCAGCCGGGGACGGCGTCAGGCCACCTCCCGGGTCTCGCCGGACCAGCGCCGGCACAACCGGCGGTCGTGACTGACCACCACCACGGCGCCCTGGTATTCCTCGAGAGCGGCCTCCAACTCCTCGACCAGGCCCAGCGAGAGATGGTTGGTGGGCTCGTCCAGCAGCAGTAGGTCGACGGGCTCGCTGAACAGCCGGGCCAACGCCAGCCGCTGGCGTTGCCCGGTGGAGAGCCGGCCGATCGGCACGGTGAGGCTCTCCGGGGTGAACAACCCGAGCGAAAGCAGACTGGAGCTGTGTTCCTCAGCCGGACCGGGCCGTCCGTGCGCGAAGGCGGCCAGCAGGGTCCGCTCCGGCTCGGCGGTGGAAACCTCCTGTGGGAGGTACCCGATCCGGCCAGAACGGGTCACCTGACCACCGTCTGGGGCAAGGTCGCCGGCGAGGATCCGCAGCAGCGTGCTCTTCCCGGCGCCGTTCGGCCCACGGATCAGCAGGCGTTGTCCCGTCGCGACGGTCAACGTGGTGGGCTTGAGCCGACCGGCGAACCTCACCTCCTGGGCGGCGAGTAGCACCCCGACGGCGACTGCCGTGTGCGTGGGCGGCGCGAACCGAAGCGGGTCGGGCGGCGGCGGCACCGGATCCGCCTGGAGACGGCGCAGTCGTTGCTCCGCGTTGCGGACGCGACTGGCGACCGACTGCTGCACCCGGCCCGCGTTGCGATCATAAGCGATCTTGTTGCGATCCTTCATCGCCCGGCCGGGCGCCACCTCTCGGGCCGTGGTCGCCGCGACCTCCCACAGCCGGTCCAACTCCGCCTGCCACTGTTCGTACGTCTGCTGCCAGCGTTGCCGGGCCGCCGCCCGCTCGACCAGGTAGCCGGCGTACCCCGTGCCGTAGCGGACCAGGGTGCGCCGATCCGCATCCACCTCGATCAAGCCGGTGGCGACCTGCTCCAGGAAGACCCGGTCATGGGAGACCACGACCGTGGTGCCGCGCCGGGAGCGGAGGTACCCTTCCAGCCAGCTCAACGCGGTGTCGTCAAGGTGGTTGGTCGGCTCGTCGAGCAGCAGCACCTCGCTGTTGGCGGCCAGCACCGAGGCCAGGTGCACGCGGGCCTGCTCCCCGCCGGAGAGGCCGCCAAGCCGACGATTCCGCTCCACGGCGGTCAGCCCCAGCCCGTGCAACGCCTGCTCGACCCGGGCGTCGGCCTCGTAGCCTCCCCGCAGCTCGAAGGCGGTGGCCAGGTTCCCGTACTCGGTCAGCTCGGTCGGGTTGCCGGCGGCGAGCCGTGGCTCCAGCTCCCGTAACCGCGCCTCCACTGCACGGAGGTCGGCCAGAGCGGCATCGATCGCCTGCTGAACGGTCAGCTGCCCCGGCAGGCTCAGATCCTGGGCGAGGTACCCGACACCGCCGTCCGCGGTGACGGTCACCTGCCCATCGTCCGGCTTCTCTCGGCCGGCGAGCAGGCGCAGCAGCGTCGACTTGCCGGAGCCGTTCTCACCGATGATCCCCGTACGCCGGTTCGGGGCGACGGCGAAGGTGACACAGTCGAACAGAGGTCGATCACCGTACGCCTTGGTCACGTTCTGGACGCTGATCTGGGTGGGCATATGGAAAAACTCCGAAACGTCGTAGTCGGGAACCCCGCTGGGGCGGGAGGTCGGACACGGGAACGCTTAGCGGAGCATCATGCCTCCTTAAAGCTATGGATGTAGCGATAAGATGCTGACATGATCGAGCCCCCTGCGCCAACCGATAAATTCCCCCGCCGCCCCAACGGACGCAGTGCGCGCGTCCGCCGCCAGGTGCTCGACGCTGTCCGCACGCAGCTGGTTGAGGGCGGCTTCGACCTACTGACCATGGACGCCGTGGCCGCCCGGTCGGGCATACACCGGACCACGGTCTACCGACGCTGGCGGGACGTCGGCGGCCTACTGGCCGATGTCCTAGCCGAGGCCACCGGCGACGACTGGAGCCCGCCAGAGACCGGCTCACTGGAGACAGACCTCGCCGCAGTCAACCGTGAGATCCACGCGGCACTGACCGCCGACCCGCCGATCAGCGCCGCGCTGATCGCCGCTTCGTTTCGCTCCCCCCAGGCAGCGGAGGCGCTGCGGACCTTCTGGACCGATCGCTACGCGCGCTGTGCTGCCATCGTGCAGCGCGCCATTGAACGCGGCGAGGTCCCGCCCGACACCGACCCGGAGGCCGTGCTCATCGCCACGACCGCACCCCTTTACCACACCCTCGTCCTGCTCCGGTCCCCCGCCGACAGCGACCTCGCCGTGCGCGCGGCCCACCAGGTGGGCGTCGCCGCGCGGGCGGGCGCCTTCGCCTGCCCAGCGGCGAATGCGTGACCACCGGTGGACCAGGTTCCGGGATGCAGTGACGCCGCCGATACCCCGGGCGGCACTGACGCACGGGCGCACGGGCGGCACTGACGCACGGGCACCGGGCACCGGCACCGGCACACGGGGCATCGGGGCACCGGGCACATCGGGACATCGACACGTGGGCGCAGTCGGCGTCCGTCGGCGCAGTCGGCGTCCCTCGGCACATCGCGCATCGGCGCCACGGCGTAGCGGGCGTGAGCCCTCGCCAACCTGGTCCCTAGGTGCAGTTGGTGGCTGCGTTGACACAAGGACCTGTCCGCTCCGCCGACCCTGGCCTCGCTATGCTCACGCTCGCTGTCGAGCTGCCCCCGCAGCTGGGGCACGGACCGGTAGCGCTGACCATGCCCGGGCAGTGCTGAACGCCGCCAACTCCCCGCGCCAACTCCACCACCGGACGCCGGCAGACCTCGACGCGAAGGCGAACACGGGCGTTGGTCTCACCGGTGGGGCAGCTCGACAGCCAGCACCACACCCCACCCCCCCACCGCACCGCACCGCACCGCCGCACCGCACCGCACCGCACCGCACCGCACCGCACCGACGAAGCAACTCAACACCCGGCACCCCACCAACACCTGTGGGGCAGCGACTGGTACCACCCCACGAAGTCCGTGGTGGACGGCAGCAGCGAACCGGGGCAAGCGCCGCCAACCCGAGCTCTGGACGTGTGGCTGTGAAAAAGGTAACCAACGTGCGGCTGCACACCGGTAATTCCTGTTAGGATTCCGCAATTCTTCATGTCGCCGCCATTGAAGAAGGGAAGCCTCTGAATGCATGACGTGGACACCGTGCGTTATCCACTGGCCGCTCCAGGAAGCGACGCATGGGAACGCGTCGTCACAAAAACCCGCGCCGACCTGCGCGACCACGGTTGCAGTGTGCTGCCGGAGTTCATTCGGCCAACTAGCTGGGAGACGCTACGACGCGAAGGCGCCGCGGTTGCCCCGTCGGCATACTACGACGTTACGGAAACCAACGTCTACAACACAAAACTCGATGCTGATCTGCCGGCGGAGCACCCGGGTCGCATCATCATGCGACGTGGCAACGCGTTCGTCCCGCGCGATCTGATCCCCGTCGACAATGTCGTCCACCGGCTCTACCGCGACCCGTCGTTCGTACGCTTCGTCGCCGCCTGCTTCGAGCTCCCGGCGCTCCACGAGCTCGCCGACCCGCTCTCCGGCCTGGTACTCAACGTCGTGCAACCCGGCATGGAGCATCCGTGGCACTTTGACCTCAACGAGTTCACCGTCAGCCTGCTGACCCAGGAACCGGAGGACGGGGGCGTCTTCGAGTACTGCCCGAACATCCGTTCGGCGGGTGCGGAGAACTTCGACGCGGTCCGTTCGGTGCTGACCGGCACCGATCGTGCACCGGTACGAGCGCAGATCCTGCGCCCCGGTGACCTCCAACTGTTCAAGGGGCGGTACGCGCTACACCGGGTGAGCGCCGTGCACGGGGATATCGCGCGGCATACAGCGATCTTCGCCTACTCCCAGCGCCCCGGCGTGCTGGGCAGCGTCACCCGTACGCAGCAGCTCTTCGGCCGGGTTCTGCCCACGCACCGCGATGCCGAGCGTCATGCCATCCGAGTCGACCAGCTGCTGGATTAGCGCTCGCACATTACCCAGTGCGTTTTGACCAGCCCGGAAGACTTCCGACGGCATACCCTTTGACCTCAACCACTGGCCCAGAAGACGGCCCGACAAGCAGCACATTCCAGGAGGCCGAGTGAGTACGTTCGACAACGAGGACAAGCTGCCCTCGGTACCGTTACCCACGCTGGAGCAGACCTGCGCCCGGTTTCTCGAGTGGTCCGGGCCGCTGCTGACCGCGCAGGAGTTCGCCGACACCGAGGCCGCGGTGCGGGAGTTCGCGCAGGCCGACGGTCCGGGTCCGAAGCTCCACGCCGACCTGGTGCGGTATAACGAGGATGCCGCCACCCGCAGCTGGCTGGACGATTTCTGGCCAGCCCGCTACCTCGGCCGGCGCGATCGCATCGCGTTGAACGCCAACTTCTTCTTCCTGTTCCGCGACACGCCGCTGCGCGGGTTCACCGACCCGCAGGTGGAGCGCGCGGTACGACTCATCGCCGCCACCGTCAACTACAAGGTCCAGCTCGACGCGGAACGCATTCCCCCTGCCGTGACCCGCGGGCGGCCGCTGTCGATGGAGCAAAACAAGTTTCTCTTCTCCACCACCCGCATCCCGGGACCGGTGCAGGACAGCGTCCGAGCGCCGTACAGCGCCGAGATGCCGGGCCCCGCAAGCGCACGGCACATCGTGGTGTTCTGCCACGGCAACGCCTTCCGGATGGACGTACTCGGTCCGGACGGACACCCGTACTCCCTCGATGACCTGACTGCGGGCCTGCGGGAGCTGCAGAAGGCCGGCCTCGTGCCGGCGGCGATGACCACCGCGACCGGCCATCTCACCACCATGGCCCGAGCCGAGTGGGCGGCCGCCCGACAGCGACTGGTCGCGCTCGACCCCAGCAACGCCGCGGCGCTGGAGACCATCGAGACGGCGCTGTTCTGCGTCTGCCTGGAGGACCTGACCCCCGCCGACGACCTGGCGGCCTGCGACCAACTGCTACACGGCGACAGCGGCAACCGGTGGTTCGACAAGGCGGTGTCGCTCATCGTCTTCGCGGACGGCACCGCCGGTATCAACGTCGAGCACTGCGAGCTGGACGGCACCACCATCCTCAGCTTCGTCGACACGATCCTCGCCGGAACTCCGGAGGAACACGCCGCGCAGTCCGGTGCGGTGGGGCAGGGCGTGCCAGCGATTGAGCCGGTCACCTTCGTGCTCGACGACGGGCTGCAGGCCGAGATCGCCACCGCGGCACAGTCCTTCGCCCAATTCGGCGCGGACACCGCCACCGTGACCCTGCCCTTCGACGAGTTTGGGGTGGATGAGGTCAAGCGGCTACGGATGTCACCAGACGCCTTCGTGCAGCTGGGATACCAGCTCGCGCACAAGCGCGCCAAGGGGTTCACCGGCGCCACGTACGAGTCCATCGCCACCCGCCAGTACTCGCGGGGGCGGACTGAGGCGATGCGCGTCGTCACGCCGGAGGTGCTGCGGTTCGTCGCGGTCATGGACGATCCCGCCGCAGCTGGCGACGAGCGACGGGCGGCGTTTCGTGCCGCGGCCGACAAACATGTCGAACGGGCGAAGCAGTGCCAGGCCGGCGCGGCACCGGAGCAGCACCTCTGGGAGCTGCAGCTCATCCAGCAGCGGCGGGGGGCCGCACTCGGCGTTCCGGATTCGCCTCGGCTCTACGAGACGCCGGGGTGGCGCACGATGCGCGACGACTACCTGAGCACCAGCTCGGCGCCGTCAACCAATATCCGCTACTTCGGGTTTGGGGCCACCAGCAGCCGTTGCATCGGAATCGCCTACGTGCTGCTACCCGACCGGTTCCACCTGTACCTCAGCACTCCCCGCCCGGTCGCGGAGATGATGCACACGTTCGCCGACCGCCTCCATGAGGCGTTGCGTGAGCTGCGCACCCTCCTCGACGAGCAGTAGCCGACCGGGTACGTCCACACCTGAACCAGGTGCGGACCTGCCGGCGGGAAACCGCCGGCAGGTCCGCACCGAGAGTGTGTCCTACTCGAAAACCCCCAGTTCGGCGATCGACCACCGGTCGGGGGCGGCGCCAGTCTGGGCGACCCGTACGTACTGGACCGAATCAGACCCGTTCATCTGCGCGAAAACGGTCAAGCCCTACGCGACAGGGAGGGTTTAGACCGAGGACTACGCGGATCGTCACGGCGACGGACAGCACACCGAGGTCACATGGGGCACAACATTACCTGGCACAGAATGGACACTCCGCCGCCACAGCTGCGAATCTCCAGGGGTCATGGGAAACACCGCGTGATTTCGGGACAAGAGGAGCCACAGTCATGAACGACCTCACCACCACCATCGCACGATATCTCGACATGTGGAACGAGACGGACACTACGCGCCGGGCCGAAAAGGTGCGCATTATCTGCGCCGATAATGCGACCTATACGGACCCAAAGACAGATGTCAGTGGACACGAGGCGATCAACGCGTTTATCGGTGCCGTCCGGGAGCAGACCCCCGGCATGGCCTTCACCCTCGCCGGGCCGGTCGACACCCACCACGACATCGCCCGCTTCACCTGGCACCTCGTCCCCGCCGGGTCGGCCGGGGCAGCCGAGCCGGTGGCCGTGGGCTTTGACGTGGTCAAGGCCGACGACGACGGACGGCTCTCCGCGGTGTACGGCTTCCTCGACAAGGAGCCCACCGCCGGCTGACCGTCCTGGCGAAAGGCGAGGCCTCGCGCAGCAACCGCACGGCCAGCGGTCGAAAGAAGCAGCCAACCGGGGCGTCGCCACGCGGCATCGCCCGGATGACCTCGGGCCAGGAAGGCGGACCCCCTCCTCATCCCAGGCGCCTTTCCTGGCCCGGTGCCAACATCTCAGGCCCGACGGAGCCAAAAGGTCAGGCCGAGTGACTCGTCGGTGCACGGCTCCGCGTCCGGCCAGGTAGGCGTGCCCTCGGCACAGTCGGTCGCAAGGACCTCGTCGGCGACGAAGGCCCGGTGCTCCGCAAGCGCCCGGGCGGTGTCCTCCCGGTGGGGCTGATACCGCAATCTGATCCGGTCGGTGACCTCGAGGCCACTGTTCTTACGGGCCTCCTGAACCAGTCTGATCGCGTCCCGGGCCAGCCCGGCACGACGCAACTCGGGGGTGAGATCCAGGTCCAGGGCGACCGTCGCTCCTGCCTCACTGGCCACCGCCCAACCCGTCCGGGGAGTCTCGGTGAACACGACATCGTCCGGCTGGAGCAGCACCGGCTCACCGGCCACGGAGATCGTGGCCGTTCCGCTCTCGCGGAGGGCGGCGCGAAGTGCCGCCGGGTCGGTTGCGGCAATGGCCGCGGCCACCTGCTGGACCGCCTTGCCAAGCCGCCGTCCCAGAGAACGGAAGTTCGCCTTCGCCGTGGTGTCCACCAGCGAGTCCCCGGCGGCACCGAGCACGGCAACCGAGCCCACGTTCAGCTCCGCTGCGACTTCGGCGAGGAGCTCCGGCGGGAGCGTCGCGAAGCCGGGACCGGAGGCGAGAGCGCGGGACAGCGGTTGGCGGGTCTTCATCCCCGACTCAGCCCGCGCGGTGCGCCCCAGCTCCACCAGGCGCCGGACAAGGGCCATCTGTTCGGACAGCCCCGGGTCCACCAACGCCGGGTCTGCCACTGGGTAGGCGGCCAGGTGCACCGAGGGTGCGGCCTCCGGGGTGACCGGTGCCACCAGATCCTGCCAGACCCGCTCGGCGATGAACGGGGTGATCGGCGCAAGCAGGAGCGTGAGCGTGGAAAGCGCCTCGTGCAGGGTCGCCAGGGCCGCCCCCTCGCCCTGCCAGAACCGCCGCCGGCTGCGCCGTACGTACCAGTTGGACAACTCGTCGATGAACGCCGACAGCAGTCGACCCGCCTGGTGCGTGTCGAAGTCGGCCAGAGCGGCGTCAACCCGCCCCACCAGAAGGTGCAGCTCGGAGAGGAGCCACCGGTCCAGCACGGGCCGGTCGGCGGGCGACGGGTCGGCGGGCGACGGCGACCAACCCGCGGTACGGCCGTACCGGGCCTGGAAGGCGACGGTGTTCCAGTAGGTCAGCAGGACCTTGCGGACCACCTCCTGGAGCGCGGTGTGCCCGATCCGACGAGCTGACCAGGGAGAACCGACCGCGGCCATGAACCATCGCACGGCGTCGGCACCGTGCCGGTCCAGCAGCGGGATCGGCTCCAGGGTGTTGCCGAGGTGCTTGGACATCTTTCGCCCGTCCTCGGCCAGGATGTGCCCAAGGCAGACCACCGTCTCGTACGGCGACTGGTCGAACACCAGCGTGCCCACCGTCATCAGGGTGTAGAACCAACCGCGGGTCTGGTCGATGGCCTCCGAGATGAACTGCGCCGGGTACTGTGCGGCGAACTCGTCCGCGCCGCGATTCGGGTACCCGAACTGTGCGAACGGCATAGCTCCCGAGTCGTACCAGGCGTCAATAACCTCTTCGACTCGCCGAGCCGTCGCGCCGCACCCGCAGGTGAGGGTCACCTCGTCCACGAAAGGTCGGTGCGGGTCAAGCTCGCTGTGGTCGGTCCCGGTCAACTCGCTCAGCTCGGCCAACGAGCCCACGCAGGTCAGATGTCCCTCGGGGCACCGCCAGATCGGCAACGGAGTACCCCAGTAGCGCCGCCGGGACAGCGCCCAGTCGACGTTGTTGGCCAGCCAGTCGCCGTACCGGCCGTGCTTCACGGTCGCCGGATGCCAGGTGGTCCGTTCGTTCTCCCGCAACAAGGCGTCCCGAACGGCCGTGGTGCGGATGTACCAGGACGGCTGGGCGTAGTAGATCAACGCCGTGTGGCAACGCCAGCAGTGTGGGTAGCTGTGCTCGTACGGGAACTCGCGGAACAGCAGACCTCGGGCCGCGAGATCCTCGATCAGCGGCCGGTCCGCCGCCTTGAAGAAGACCCCGCCGACGAGCGGCAGGTCCAGTTCGAAGCGACCGTCGGACCGGACCGGGTTGACCATCGGCAGGCCGTACGCGCGGCTGGTGGCCAGGTCGTCGGCGCCGAAAGCCGGCGCCTGGTGCACCAGTCCGGTGCCACTGTCCGTGGTCACGAACGACGCCAGCACCACGATGTGCGCGCCCTCGACGTCCACCAGCGCGAACGGCGGCCGATAGGTCCATCGTTCCATTTCCTTGCCGCGGAACGACTCCCCGGTGAGGTCCCACCCGTCGCCGAGTGCGGACGCGAGGAGCGGCTCGGCGACGACGAGCTGCTCCTCGCCGTCGGTCACCACCACGTACCGGACGTCAGGGTGCACCGCAACCGCGACGTTCGCCGGCAGCGTCCACGGAGTCGTGGTCCAGACCAGCAGCGCCGCGCGGCCGGCCAGCGGGCCGGTGGTCAACGGGAAGCGGACGAGTACCGACGGGTCGACCACCGTTTCGTACCCCTGGCCCACCTCGTGGTCGGACAGCCCGGTCTCGTCCCGTGGGCACCACGGCGCGACCCGGAAGTCCTCCGCCAACAGGCCCCGGTCGAAGATCTGTTTGAGTGACCACCAGACCGACTCGATGTACGCCGGATCCATCGTCCGGTAGGCGTCGGCCAGGTCGACCCAGTAGCCCATCCGCTCGGTGAGTTCCGTGAAAGCGTCGGTGTGCCGGGTGACCGACTCCCGACAACGGGCGTTGAACTCGGCGATGCCGAAGGCCTCGATGTCCTGCTTGCCGGAGAAGCCCAGCTCTCGCTCGACGGCCAGCTCGACCGGGAGTCCGTGGCAGTCCCAGCCCGCCTTGCGGTTGACGTGGAAGCCTTTCATCGTCCGATAGCGGGGGAAGACGTCCTTGAAGACCCGCGCCTCGATGTGGTGGGCACCGGGCATACCGTTGGCGGTCGGCGGCCCCTCGTAGAACACCCACTCCGGGCGGCCCTGCGACTGCTTCAGGCTTCGGGCGAAGATGTCACTCTCCCGCCAGAAGCGCAGGACCTCGTGGTCCAGGGTGGGCAGGTCGATCTGGGTGGGAACGTTGTGGTACACGCACATCTCCTCCGACGGAACACGGATGGCAAGCTCCGGCGGAGGGACGAGACCCCGAGGTCCCGCGGTACCACCCTCCTTGGCCGCGTACGGCCCGCTCACTTCAGGGTGCGGTCGGTTCTACTCGGCCTCGCGGCCTTTCTTCCGACGACTCCGGGGTGATCTTCCCCGCCGTGCAGACCCCCGGGCTTCCACCATCCCCGGGTCGCTAACGGCTGCGTACGGAGGTACTCGTCCCCATCAACGCCTCGCCCGAAGAGCGTAGCTCAGTGGGTGGAAGACGGCTGCGGTTAATTTTACAGAATTCACGCATCCCGCCGTTGCCACCTGAATCGCCAGCGTCAGCCTTGACCTGCAGTGGACTTGAGGTTTGATACTTCCCTCCGCTGCCGGGGCCGCCGGGGCCACCCCGGGTCCGAGCACCCGGCGTCGCTCCGCGTCGAAGCCCCAGATTTTAGGACAGGGAAAGTGAGAGGTGACCCTCATGAAAGCTGCCGCCTTGACATCCTTCGGTGGGCCGGAGGTTCTGACGTTGACCGAGATCACCACTCCTGAGGCAGGCCCCGGCCAACTGCGTGTTCGCGTGCGGTCGGCCGGGGTCAACCACTTCGACACCGCCATCAGGAAGGGGTGGGCACCGCCGACGGTCGACAACTCCTTCCCGGTCGTACCCGGCAACGAGTACGCGGGCGTCGTGGACCAGGTTGGCGAGGGTGTCACCGGACACTCGGTGGGGGACGACGTCCTCGGCTACTGCACGCTGGGCGCCTACGCCGAGTACGTGGTGGTCTCCCCCGAGCAGGTGACGGTCAAGCCGACGAGCATGCCCTGGGACATCGCGGGCGGCTTCTCCGCCAACGGCCTCGGTGCGCACATGTGCCTGCGCGAGATGAAGGTCGGCCCCGGCGACACGGTCCTGATCCACGCCGCGGCGGGCGCCCTGGGCACCTTCGCGGTCCAGCTGGCCCAGGCCTGGGGAGCGAGCACCGTCATCGGTACGGCGAGCGAGGCCAACCACGACTACCTGCGGTCAATGGGTGCGCTTCCGGTGACCTACGGCGCTGGACTGGTCGAGCGAATACGCGCCCTGGCACCCGACGGGGCGGACGCCGCCCTGGACATCGCCGGCGACGACGCGCTGCGTGCCTCGATAGAACTGGTCCGGGACAAGAACCGGGTCCGCACCATGGTCTCCGGCGAACTCGCCGCCGAACTCGGCGTTCCGACCATCACCCCGAAACGGTCCAACGCCCAGCTCACCGAGCTGGCCGAGCTCCACGCGAAGGGCAAGCTCAAACTGCACATTCGACAGGCGCTTCCGCTCGCGCAGGCCACCGAGGCACACCGCTCGCTCGAGACCGGGCACGGGCGGGGAAAGATCGTCCCCCTCGTGGATTCCCCATCGTGAACAACAAACCTACCGCCCTACGAACGGCACAAATTCAAAATCGATCACGCCAGGGAAGCCAAAACCAAAAGATGGGCAGGCGCGGTCCGAGTGCCTACCGCCCCAGGCCATCGAATAGCCACTTCAGACACCCCGAAACCTAACGTAAAATAGCTACGAACCGAGCGCGGCGGCACGACAGCTTGGGGGAAGCATGAACCGGATCGAGATCGGACCCTATATTCAGATCCTCGGTCCCCTCCACGCGACGATCCGCGGTAGCGAGATCGACCTGGGCCCTCCGAAACAACGAGCAATTCTCGCCCTGCTGGCGCTCCGGGCCGGGCGACACGTACCACTCGATGAGGTGATCGCCGCGCTCTGGGCGGGACAGTCACCGGCCCGGGCCGCCAACCTCGTACACACCTACGTCGCCCGACTGCGCCAGGTGCTGGAGCCGGACACACCGCGCCACCGACGAACCAACGTCATCGCGTCGGTACCCGGCGGATATCGACTGGCGGTCGGTATCGGGCAACTCGACCTGCACGCGTTTCGTGCCGAAGTCCGGGAGGCCGCAGCACTCCGCGAGCGCGGCCAGCCGACCGACGCCTTCGCCCGCTTCGGCGAGAGCCTTGGCCGGTGGCGAGATCCCCAGGTCAGCGAGCTGGCCGCGCTCCTGATCGAGCAGGACGACATCCGTCCGCTGCGGCAGGAGTTCCTGGCCTCGGCGCTCAACTATGTCGGCCTCGGGCTGGAGCTGGACCGACCGGAGGCGGTCCTGCCCGTCGCCGAACAACTGGCCCTGACCGAGCCACTCAACGAGCGGGTGCAAGCCCGACTGTTGCAGGCCCTGGCCCGAATCGGCCAGCGGGCTCGGGCCATCGAGCGGTACGCCGAGGTCCGCGAGCGGCTTCGACTCGACCTCGGGGTGGACCCGGGGCCCGAACTGTCCGCAGCGTACCGCGAGGTGTTGGACGCCACGCTGACCTCGTCGTCCACTCACCGCCCGGGCCCGGCGCACGCCGCACCGTGGCGCGGAGCAGCACCCCTGATCGACGAGCTGACCGGACGATCGACCGATCTCGCGGCAGTCAATGACCTGCTCCACGGGTATCGACTGGTGAGCCTCACCGGCCCGGCCGGGGTGGGCAAGTCCGCGCTCGGCCTGGCCGTCGCCGAGCAGCAGCGGGAGCGGCACGCCGACGGGGTGGCGGTGGTCGACCTGACAGACGTACGCACCGGGCCCGCCCTCGAACGGGCGGTGATCGCCGTGATCACCTCCCCACCGCGGCGCACGACGGAACCACCCGTGCCCCTGGTACGTCAGCTGACCGACCGACGGCTACTGCTCGTGATCGACAACGCCGAGTTGGTTACCGATGCGACGGCCGACCTGGCGGACGAACTGCTCCGGGGTTGTCCCGGCCTCACCGTCCTGTTGACCTCGCGCGAGTTACTCGGGATGCGGTACGAGGCGGTGTATCCGGTCCGGCCACTGCACACCGATCCGGAACCAGGGTCGTCGGCACCTCCACCCGCGCAACAGTTGTTCGCCCGGCGGGCCACTCAGGTGCGGCCGAGCTTCCGATTGGACGAGTCCACCATGCCCGGGGTTACCACGGTGTGCCGGGCCCTGGACGGCCTCCCCCTCGCCATCGAGCTGGCCGCAGCGTGTCTGCGGACGCAGCGGCTGGACGCCCTGGTCGAGGTCGTCGCCGATCCGCTGCACTGGCTCCGGCCGCCGCGGCGAGGGGTGCCGAGTCACCATCGGTCGCTCCACGCCGCTGTGCACCGCAGCATCGAGTTACTCGACGCGGCGGAGCTGCGCTGTTTCACCGGGCTCGGGGCGATGCCCGCCGACTTCGACCTGGCGGCCGCTGCGGGTGCCGGCGTGGGTGCGGGTGCGGCGCTGATCGATGACCCCCGCGCCGTGCGGGCGCTACTGGACGGACTGGTCGACAAGTCGGTGTTGGAGGTGCGGCACGGCCCCGCCGGCCGGACGTACCACATGCTCGGCACGGTTCATGCCCTAGCCCGGCAGCTGTTCCAGGAGGGTGGTTGCGCGGGGACGCCGCCCTCGGCCCGGTGCACCTGCGGCTGCCACCTCAGCGGCTGAACCGGGGATGGTCGTCAATCTTTCCGAGTTATGTTCCGCTCCCCTACCGGCCACAGGTCGCAAGCAGAATGACGCAAGCTGCGTCCGCACCAGGGGATGCGTGGTGGCGGCTTCAAGAAGCTCTCAAGAAGGCCTCAGCAGAATTCTCCATGGGTGCCCGAACAACCGTACAGGGGGCGCACATGAATTCGACCTCCGGCGTCTCGCCCTACCTCGCGGACCAGGCCCGAAAGGCGGCCGCCGCACAGGCGATCGACTACATGCGCCAGCACCTGTCCGAGCCGCTGCAGCTGGCCGACCTGGCTCGGGTAGCGCCGTTCAGCCCCTTCTACTTCCATCGGCTGTTCCGAGATGTGACCACCATGACACCGGCTCGTTTCCTCGCCGCACTCCGTATGGCGGAGGCACGGCGGCTACTGCTGCACACGGATCGGACCGTCACCGCGATCAGTCGGTGCGTCGGCTACACCAGCGCCGCCACCTTCACCACCCAGTTCTCCCGGTTGGTCGGCACCACGCCGGGGTACTTCCGGCAGGTGGCACGCCTGCTCGATGGTCGCTGCTGCCACGTCCTGGCGGAACGACTCCACCGCACAGCCGCAGTAGTCAGCCGTCCCCGACTGACCCTGCTCGTGCCGGACAGCGAACCCGGTGACCTGGTGCTGGTGGGCCTACGCGGGAAGGGGCGGAGCAGCGATGTACCGACCGCGTGGACGGTGGCCGCCGGCAGTTCGGCCGTTCCGGTCGTTGCCCGACCCAGCTCCTACCACGCCCAGATCGTGCTGGCACGGGCGCACAGTACGCTGATCAGCGCCCTCGTGGACGAGGAGCCGGCGAGTTACCTGGTGGGTACTGCCGAGGTGGAGCTGACCCAGCGCGGCGCGACGGTCGGGCGAATCCTGATCGGACCACCGCGGCCAACCGACCCGCCGGTGTTGGCGATCGGTCCGATCGGCCGGATCATCGAGACCTTCGCCTGTCTCTCCGAAACACCACAGCCGCCGGACCCGGCGCCGCTGGCCACCGCGCCCATCACGGTGGCCAGCGCCTGAATTTCGCCTGGTGCGAGACCGATTTCCTGGAGCGATTCCGGGTACCCGTCGCCGCCACTGTGCAGCTACGTCACCCGGAAAGCGCCCCAGGCCGGCGAGCAGCTCGACCCGCTCGGACCCAGACAGAGCCTGATAGAGAGGCGAAGGGGCCGCAGAGGCGTCAGCTGGCTCGTACACCGGTGCCATCGCAGACATGCCGGACCGCCGGTGACCTGGCCCGCCTCCAGCAGACGACCGGCAAGATCCGACGGTGACCCACGGCTCCCGGGCGATCCGCTGGACGCGAGACCGGAGTGGGACTACCTGGAGCAGGTCACGGCGCTGGCCATGCGGCGCCCCAGGCGGACAGGGCCCGGTCCAGGTCGGGCCCGGTGGAACCGGCCCAGGCGACATACCCGTCGGGCCGCACCAACATCGGCGTGGTCGGCTCCGCCGGCCGGAACGTCACCAGGTGGTCGTAGCCGGAGCCGCTCGGAGCCGGATCCACCAGGACGAAACCGCCACCCCGCAGCGCCGGGTACAGCCGACTCCCGTCCTGGGCGACGAGGTCGGGGGCGCGCTGGCCGACCAGCGGATGCGCGCCGCGGGCCGCCGGATAGCGGACGCCGATCCCGCTGAGCCGCATTCGCAGCTGGTCACCCAGCGGTCGCACGGCGATGCCGGCGCGGAAGAGTCCGTTGCGGGCCGCCCGCGCGAGCGACGAACGGAGGATCACCGCCCGGATCAGCCCGCCACTGGTACGCAGCACCATTCGCCCGACCGGCCGGCGCTCCGCCTCGTACGTGTCGAGCAGACTGTCACCAGCCCGACCCTGCAGCACGGCAGCGAGCTTCCACCCCAGGTTGGCGGCGTCCTGCAGACCAGTGTTCATGCCCATGCCACCAGCCGGCGAGTGCACGTGGGCGGCGTCACCGGCGAGCAGCACCCGCCCCTGCCGGTAGGCGGTGGCCTGCCGCTCGTCGCTGTGGAAGCGGGACATCCAGCGGGGGCTGTGCATGCCGTAGTCAGTTCCGGCGATCCGGTGCACCAACGTGGCGATCTCCTCGAGGGTGACCGGTGTGCTGTCGGGCGGCTCCCAGTTCGGGTCCCGCGCCATGACCCGGTACCAACCGTCGCCGAACGGGACGATGAGGCAGAAGCCATGCTGGTTACCCAGGACCGTCAGCACCTCCGGCGGCGACTCGGTGAGCTGCACGTCCGCCAGGATCAACGAACGGAGTACGGAGTGGCCCGGGAAGTCCAGGCCGAGTTGGTCCCGCACCGTGGAGTGGCGTCCGTCGGTGCCGACGACGTACCGGCCCGTCAACGTGTGGACGTCCCCGTCGCGGTCAACGGTCAGCTGCACCTCATCCTGACCTGACTCGATCTTGATCACCCGGGCACCACGGATCAGCTCGGCTCCACCGGCGAGGGCGCGCTCCAGCAACAGTCGCTCCACCTGGTACTGGGGGGTGACGAGCAGAAACGGGAAGCGGGTCGGCAGCGATGCGAGGGACACCGACACCGTGCCGAACAACCGGAGCCGGCCCAGCGCCTTGCCGGTGTCGACCAGTTGGTCGGCGAGCCCACGGGCGTCGAACTGTTCGAGCGTCCGGGCGTGCACCCCGAACGCTCGGGTCAGGTTCGACTCGTCGCGGCGCTTCTCCAGAACAGCGACCCGAACCCCGGCCTCCGCTAGATCACCGGCCAGCAGCAGCCCAGTTGGTCCAGCTCCGACAATCAGGACATCGTACGTGGTTTCGTCCATCGGATCAGCCACCTCCACACTCCGTTGCGCGGATCGCCCTGAGTCAGGAACAAGCGGGAACTCGTTCCACTCTCACCGGTGAGCCTACGCAGACGACCATCGCCACCACCAGAGAGTGACGACTGTGGCTTCGATGACAATAAAACTATGGCGGCCAGGTCAGGTCCGCTGCTACCAGCGCGGCATGCGACCGGCCGCGGATCGTGCCGGCCGGGCGGGACGGCTGACACCTGCCTCAGCCGCGGTCGCCCGGCCGGACACCGCTGCCGACGCTGGGCCGGGCAGCGACGAGCCCGGTCGACCTCGTCGGGTCGACCGGGCTCGTCGTGGGGTGTGATCAGGCGAGGTCGAACCGGTCGAGCTCCATGACCTTGGTCCAGGCCGCGACGAAGTCCTGCACGAACTTCTCCCGCGCGTCCTCGCTGGCGTACACCTCGGCGAGGGCCCGCAGCTGCGAGTTGGAGCCGAAGATGAGGTCGACCGCGCTGGCGGTCCACTTCACCTTGTCGGTGGCCAGATCCCGAATCTCGTACCCGTGCTCAACGGACTCCGAGGCCTTCCACCGCGCACCCGAGGCGAGCAGGTTGGTGAAGAAGTCGTTGGTGAGCACGCCGGGACGGTCGGTGAGAACGCCCTGCCGGCCGCCGCCGACGTTGGCCTCGAGCGCCCGCAGGCCGCCGATGAGGACGGTCATCTCGGGTGCGGTCAGGTTGAGCAGGTAGGCGCGGTCAATGAGCAGCACCTCCGGCTGGGTCTTCTCACCGGGACGCAGGTAGTTACGGAACGCGTCGGCCCGCGGCTCGAGCACCTGGAAGGACTCGACATCGGTCTGCTCCTGGGTGGCGTCGGTACGACCCGGCCGGAACGGCACGGTCACCTCGACCCCGGCGTCCCGCGCCGCCTTCTCGACCGCGGCCGAGCCGGCCAAAACGATCAGGTCCGCGAGCGAGATCTTGGCGCCGCCAGCGGCGTTGAACTCCCGCTGGATCTCCTCCAGCGCCGCCAGGACGGTGGCGAGCTGCTCGGGCTGGTTGACCTCCCAGCTGCGCTGCGGTTCGAGGCGGATCCGGGCACCGTTGGCGCCACCGCGCTTGTCGGTGTGGCGGAAGCTGGCCGCGGAGGACCATGCGGTGGAGACCAGCTGGGCGGTCGTCAGGCCGGATTCCAGCACCTTCGCCTTGAGGGCGGCGATGTCGGCCGCGCCGACGAGCTCGTGGTCAACGGCGGGTACCGGGTCCTGCCACAGCTGCGGCTGCGCCACCCACGGCCCGAGGAACCGGCTGACCGGACCCATGTCGCGGTGCAGCAACTTGTACCAGGCCTTGGCGAAGGCCAGCGCGAACTCGTCCGGGTTCTCCAGGAAGCGACGCGAGATCCGCTCGTACGCCGGGTCGACGCGCAGCGACAGGTCGGTCGTGAGCATCGTCGGCTTGTGCTTCTTGGTCGAGTCGTAGGCGTCGGGGATGATCGCCTCGGCGTCCTTGGCGACCCACTGCTTCGCACCACCGGGGCTGGTGGTGAGTTCCCACTCGTAGCCGAACAGGATCTCGAAGAAGCGGTTGCTCCACTGCGTCGGCCGGTCGGTCCAGGTCACCTCGAGGCCGCTGGAGATCGTGTCGGCGCCCGCGCCGCTGGCGTGGCTGCTCAGCCAGCCCAGGCCCTGTGCCTCCAGGGGGGCACCCTCGGGCTCGGGACCCACGTGGTCGTCGGCGACCCCGGCACCGTGCGTCTTGCCGAAGGTGTGGCCGCCGGCGATGAGGGCCACGGTCTCCTCGTCGTTCATCGCCATCCGGCGGAAGGTCTCCCGGATGAAGTACGCCGCCGCGGCCGGATCCGCGTTGCCGCGGGGCCCCTCCGGGTTGACGTAGATCAGACCCATCTCGGTCGACCCGACACCGGCCACGAACTCCTTCTCGGAGACGTAGCGCTCGTCGCCGACCCAGGTGTCCTCCGAGCCCCAGAAGATCTCCTCCGGCTCCCAGACATCCTCCCGGCCGAAACCGAACCCGAACGTCTTGAAGCCCATCGACTCCAGGGCGACGTTGCCGGCGAGCACGAGCAGGTCGGCCCAGGAGATCTTCTGACCGTACTTCTGCTTGACCGGCCACAGCAGCCGCCGGGCCTTGTCCAGGTTGACGTTGTCCGGCCAGCTGTTCAGCGGCGCGAACCGCTGGCCGCCGTCACCGGCGCCACCACGGCCGTCGTGGATGCGGTAGGTGCCGGCGGCGTGCCAGCTGAGCCGGATCATCAGACCGCCGTAGTGGCCGAAGTCGGCCGGCCACCAGTCCTGCGAGGTGGTGAGCACCTCGGTGACGTCCCGCTTCAGAGCCTCGATGTCGAGCTTGGCGAACTCCTTGGCGTAGGAGAAGTCCTCGCCCAGCGGGTTGACCTTCGCCGAGTTGGTGGAGAGCACCGACAGGTCAAGCTGGTTGGGCCACCAGTCCCGGTTGGTACGCGGACGGCCGCCAGCAACCGCGCGGGGAGAGTCGATCGCCGGGCTCTCGCTCTCGCTGCCGTGCGCGGTGACGGAGTCGTGCGCGACCGGACAGCCGGCCGCCGCCTTCTGATCCACGCCCTGCGCGCTGACGGGGGCGTTGTCCTGAGTGTCGCTCATCTACTTCCCTTCACGTGGTGGAGCGCGGAAGGCGCGTCCGATTTCTTGCAGTTGGGGCAGGTGCCCCGGTAGACAACCTCCGCCTCATCCACCACGAACCCGTGGTCGTCAGAGGCGGTGAGGCAGGGAGCGTGACCAACCGCGCAGTCGACATCGGCGATCGCTCCGCAGGACCGGCACACGACGTGGTGATGGTTGTCCCCCACCCGGGACTCATACCGAGCGGGGGCGCCGGTCGGTTGAATGCGTCGCACCAGACCGGCGGTGGTGAGCGCGCGGAGCACGTCATACACCGTCTGATGCGACACGGTTGGGTTATCCACCCGAACCAGGGCAATAACCTCATCGGTGTCGACATGCGGATGATCCCGCAGCGCGGCGAGCACCGCCATCCGAGGTCGGGTCACGCGCAACGAGACCGCCCGCAGCTGCGTCTCGAAGTCGGGCGTCACGCGACGACGATAACCACTCTTCTGGAATGAATCAAGTTTTACGACGAACGAGTCGGACCCACCAGCGCAGATGAATCTCCTCGTCCAAGACGGCCAGCGGCCACCCTGGCGGAAGGGTGGCCGCTCGGAGCCGCGCGACGGCTCCACGACATCAGCGGTTCGACTGGTCAGTGCGGGACGCGGTCGAACTGGAAGTAGTCGATGTTGAAGTTCTGGTCCACCGCGTCGTCCATCCGCACCTCGAACTCGTGCGTACCCTTCCGCAGGAAGTGGGTCTCCGCGATCTCCTGGGACTCGAGCGCGCGGTGTGATGTCGTACCGGCCGCCCTCATCGGACCGAACACCGTCCTGTCGTCGAAGGTGATCGTGAGTCGGCCCGCCGGAAAGTACGGCGACGACAAACGCACGCTCGCCCGGTAGTTCCCCGACTTCGGGACGTCGACCGTGTACCTGACCCACTCGCCGCCGCGGATGTAACACATCACCAGCGCGCCATTGCTGTCGCAGATGTCCACGCCCTCGTACTGGCGGCCCGCCGTGCCACCCCGGTTCTCGTCATCCAGGTCGTGGTAGCCGATCCCCTTACCCTCCCGCGAGTAGTCCTCGGCCTGCACCCGCACCGACCCCTTCGGCAACGACGGCCACTGCCCCTGACCACCGTGCTCCCGGTCCCGACCGGCCAACCAGCTGACCAACTGCTCCGGGTTGTCAGTCTGGATCATGTCCGCCTGGTGCCGATCCACCACCGCACCCCAACCCTGCGCCGGATCCCGCAACGACGACTCATCGGTGTAGCCGGCGGCCTGGCCGTACCACAAGGTGTTCATCCACACCCGGGCGTGCGACTGGACCGCCGCCAACGCCGCCGGCTGCACCTGCGGATCAGTGAGCCGGTCGAAGCCGATCTCGTACGCCTGCGGAGCACGACCGGTGAACGCGCCGATCTCATCCACGTTGTCGTCGTTGATTTTGTGCAGGTAGAGAATCTCGGGGTCGGAGTTGAGAAACTCCTGCGCGTCCGCCAGCGTCGCCGGCCCCTTGAAGATGCCGTGATCAAGCGTGTCCGTCTCGACCAGGACCTCATACACCTCGTCCCGGATGTCCCACGCCTTGTCCAGGTTGACCATGGCGCGGCCCTTCACCTGCGCCATCGCCTCCGCCAGGGTCGGCACCCGCTCCTCAGTCAACGGCGCCTGATCGCCCCCCAGGCCCACCTTCAACCGCAGCTGCCTCACCTCGGCCAGCGTCAACTCCGACACCGCACCCGTACCGTCCGTCGTCCGATCCACCGTGCTGTCATGCATCAACACCAGATGACCATCAGCCGTACGCCGAACATCAATCTCCACCACGTGCGCGCCCACCCTCACCGCAGACCGGATCGCCCTCAGCGAATTCTCCGGTGCGGCACGCCAGTGCCCACGATGCGCCACCACCAACACCTCCGCACCCGGACCGTGCCGCAGGAACTGCTTCCGCACCTGCCCGCTGGTGTGCGCCGACGCCGACTCGACAGTCTGGGCGAGTGCCCCCGAAATCGGCGTGGCCCCGGCCGTGGCCCTGGCTCCCGCCACCGTCGGAGCGACACCGACCACCACACCCGCCGTCACCACGGCCAGCACCCCACTCCACCACTTCCTACGCACGAGCAACTCCCGGGTAGACACCAGAATGATCAACGGCTTGCGCCGCTCTCCGACGCAGCCACCACCTCAACCTGCCCCACCGACTCGTACGCCGCGCCAAGGCTTCGTAACACCTCGACGTCGCAACGGTGAAACTCTGCGCCGAACAACCCTGGAGCCGGGGCGCTCCGGTTCACCACGGCCCGATCTGTGCTGTCGCGCGTACCGCGGCGGCGAGCAGGGCGGTGTCACCGGTGCCGGCGTACGCGTCGAGCGCGGTATCGGCAAACTTGATGGCGTGCGGATCGGCGGACTCCACCGCGAGCCGCATGACCTCGGCTGCCTCCTGTTCGGCCCTGAGCAGCGGCCGGGGTTCTCCGATCGCCGGGGCGTACGCAGCGGTGATGGCCGCGGTGGCGGCCCAGCCGGCGGCGAGGCTGGCCGGCCAGATCTCCCGGGGCAGGGCGGGCAGGGTACGCAGGACCGCGTTCGGGGCGGTCGCGGCGTGCACCAGCATGACCGGCTTGGCGTAGCCGTGGGTGCCGTGTCGGGCAACCGCCGCGTGCACGATGCCGGCCAGCCGAGCTGGCACGGCCTCCGGCCCGTCGGCGACCTTCCCGCTACCTGCTCCTCGGCCGGGCACCGCACCGGCCACCGCCGACCAACCGGGCAGGTCAGCCAGTTGAGCGAGCCGGGCCCGGATACCGAACCGCTGGTCGGGTACGCGGGGCACCGCGTCGAGCGCTGCGCGGGGATCGATGGCGGGATACGGCCCGGCGCCGGGTGGCGCGAGGGGCTGCCAGCGGGCCGCCCAGTAGGCCAGCCCCTGCCCGAGTTCACCGACCCGCGGGACGGTCTCCTCATCCAGCAGGGCGCGAACAGCGTGGCCGACGCGGATCACTCCGTGGGTGGCGCCGGCCGCGATGCCGGGCAGCAGGCGGGGCCACCAGCGCGCGAGCACCTGCCGCCACGGCTCGTCGGCCAACTCTCGATCGAAGTAGTTGAGCCAATCGCCGGTGCGTACGGGGTCGCCGAGCGGATCCCGCCACTCGTCGGCGGTGATCGGCTCGATTCCCCGTGGTCGCTCCTCCAGCCGGTCCGCGTACCCGTCCAGCCATCGGTGGACGACCGCGGCGTGGCCGTGCCGGGCGAGCGCCTCAACGGCCATGGGCGCGTGGTTGGAGAGCCACCCATCCCGTTCCGGTCCGAAGCACCGGATCCGTGGAAGGGCCTCGTCGAGTTGATCCATTCGGGAACGGTAGGAGTTGAAGCGAGCTTGAGGTCAATTGCCGGCGTGCACGGGGCGCACCGGGCTTGCCGAGCGCGACGGGCGAACTGCTCTCGCTGGGCGCGCTGGGTCAGCCCGCGTTCGACCAGGATCGGCTGGACAGGACCACCCGGTAGCCATCCGGGTCCTCGACAGTGACGCCCCAACGATCCCAGTAGGGCCCCTGGGAGACCACCCGGCCGCCAGCCTGCTTCAGGCCATCGACAATCGCCTCATCGATCGGCTGGTCCAGGTAGAGCACCAGTAGGTCCTCGGCGGTGGGCGCCGGCCGCACCGTAAGGTCGGCGCCGCCGACCAGCTCCAGGTGCCAGTTCGCCTCCCGTCGCCCGAGGATCAGCAGGTCGTGCTCACCGGGCCCGTTCGCCGCGATCCGCTGCAGCAGGGCCAGGCCGAGACCCTGGACATAGAACCGTTCCGCAGCCGTCAAATCCGTGCACGGGCGCGCGATCCGTACCGCCACCTCGTTGACCATCAGCCCTCCGCTCGGCAGTAAGCCGCACTCCTGGCGAGCGGCGACTCGTCACGGCGGCAGAATTCCGGCGGCCACCGCCCGCAGGTCCGCAACGGGCACCGCTCCATTCCCGCTAACGTCGATCACCGTACCGCTGGGCGTCGTGATCACCACCGCGTGGACGGTGACCTCGGAGCCGACAGTTCTGGTGAGCTGGGCCTGTCCGGCCGGAACCGGGAAGCTGTCAATCACCTCCGTGCCTTTGATGGCCCAGCCGACCAGCCACTCGGTGACCTGCGCCCGATCAACCTCCGCCGTCGTCCGTTCGGGGCGCAACACCGAAATCCAAAGCCAATTCGCCCCGTTGGGCCGCACATAGATACGAAGCGTTGTCGCAGCCGTCGGATGGTCGGAGTCGGCGACCGCTCCGCCACCTGGCGAGGTGGGCACCCCGCGGTCGTTGTGCAGTTGGTTCTTCGACACGTCATAGCTAATAGGTCCACGCTCCGCAACATTGGCCCGCAGCCCTTCCGGAACGGAGGTGATCCGGTAGCCGTCCAGTGGCTGGTAGAGCGGGTATGCAACGAAGGTCGGCGGGGCGGCCACCAACGGATCGGTGGACGAGTTCGGAAGCGGAGCCGATGGGGTGATCCCGGTCAGGGAAACCGCGACAGTGACAGCGATGGCCGTTGCGGCTACCGTGCCGCCGGCCGCACCCGCGCGCTGAATTCGACGTCGGCGTACGCCGCGATGCACCCGGGTGACGAAAGCGTCCGTGACCGGGAGCGCGAAGTCTTCTCTATCCAATTCGGTTAGCTTGTCGGCGAGATTCTCGGACACCGAATTCACCCTTCTGCTGACAGCGTCGTACGGAGGCGGGACAAACCTCGGGAGAGTTGCGACCGCACCGTCGCGGGGGTGCAGTTCAGGAGGCGACCGATCTCGTCGTCCGGCAGGTCGGCGACGTAACGTAAGGCGATCGCCGCCCGCTGCTTCGGTGGCAGGCTCCCGAGGATCCGCCGAACCCCGGCGGTCGACTCCACCGCGGCCAGTGCGGTGTCCTCGTACCCGGTTTCCGGGATGGTGTCGGTCGGCGTCGGCCGGCGACGTCGGCGTTCGTTGAGGAAGAGGTTGGTCATGGTGCGCTGGGCATAGCCGACCGGATTTCCGTCCGCGCGCACCCGTGACCAGGCCAGTCCGACGCGGATCAGGGTCTCCTGGGCGAGATCTTCCGCAGCGGCTCGGTCCAGCGTCAGAATGTTGCCCAAGCGCAGCAGCCCGGCGGCGCTCTGTCGCACGAACGCGTCGAACCCGGACCCTTCCGGCGGGAGTGCAGGCACCTTCACACTATGACTACCCCGCATCCCCCTGGAAATGTTGCATGGTCCCCTGATTCGGGTGCCCCGGGCACCTCACCTCGACCAGCGGATCCTGACGTACGGCCATCGCCTGCTGCTGCTACTACCCGCTACCCGCTACCCGCGCGGCGAACGGCCGCAGCGGCCACGTGGCCCACCGAGCCGGTAGAGCAACCGAGCCGGTAGTACCGGTAGTGCCGGTATTCCGGGCAGAGCTGGCAGCTTGGGGTGAGACCCAGATATTCACCTATGCTATCGTCGCGCTATGACTGCCGGGTCGGCTACACGCCAGAAGCGAATAGGGTTCCCGGCCGGGGCGTGATCGCCCGGCGGGGCCGAGCCCCACCCTCCGGATCAGCTATTTGCCAGCACAGCAACCGCACTTCTGCTTGCTGTCGCCTGCGCTTTTCTTTTCCCCACCTCTCGCCGCGCCACTCCCGCAGGCGCATCCGGCCCCAGCCGGTGATTTGTGGTGCCCACACCGTTTCGCTGGCCGGCCGCCATCGTCTCGGGCTGCGCTGGTGGCCGCTGACAAGAACGACACCCACCCAAGGAATGGAGTACACCCTTTTGCCGTCCGACCACGCTACCCAGATCAAGGATTTCCACGCCCCGCAGGGACAGACCTCGAAGATTCCCGAAGACCGGCGGCGCATCCTGCTCACCACCGCAAACCGAGAAACCGGGGCACCGCGTACCACCTGGGTGGAGTTCTTCCTCGGCGAAGACCGACACATCCTGGTCATCGCGCTGCCCGACGGCTGTCGCACCAAGCCGGACTGGTACGACGACCTGCTCACCGAGCCGCAGGTGACCCTGGAGAACAGCGCCTTCACGATCGAGGCGCACGCGGTGCTGCTCGAGGAGGGCGAACGGGACGCCGCGCTCGACCGGGCGGCGGAGCTGGACCCCGTACTGCGGCGGAAGCGTTCCCTCGCCCCGGAACCGCCACCGGTTGTGGCGCTGAACCCGCTCCGCGGCCGGCCGGTCGGCGCCACCTGGAGCAGCGGCCTGAAGCTGATTCACGACGCCTTCCGCCGCGAGTTGGCGGTCATCCGCAGCGAGCTGGCACGGCCGGGGAGCCGCCTCGGTGCGCAGCTGCGCATCAACTGCCTCGCCCTCTGCGGCGGCCTCGGTCATCACCATCGCAGCGAGGACGACCAGCTGCTCCCGGTGGTTGCCCAGCACCATCCCGAGCTCGCCGACGCGGTACGGCGGCTGCGGGAGGAACACGCGGCGATAGACGCGCTGCTCCAGCAACTGCAGCAGGTGGTCGGGGCAGCCGACATGGACCGGGCGAGCGTGCAAACCGAGGTTGACCGGCTCACCGCCGCGGTCGAGGCGCATCTCGACTACGAGGAGGCACAACTCCTACCGATCCTCGACCGGCTCTCCGCTGAACAGGCCGGTGACGACTCGGACTGACCCGGCCCGGTCAGCCCCGCCCCGCTGCTGTGCGGTCCCCGTACCGCTCGGCGGCACGCGCCTTGGCCTTCGCGGCCTCCACTGCGCGGTCCCGGGGCGGCGCCTTGGTCACCAGGTCACCCAGGAGGGTCTGCGTGGCCGCGGCGACCGCCCGAACGGCTTCGTTGAACGTCTCCTCGTTGGCCGCAGATGGTCTGGTCGCACCACTGACCTTGCGCACGTACTGGATCGCGGCGGCCTCGATCTCGTCGTCGGTGGCGGGCGGTTCAAAGTTGTGGAGCACGCGAATGTTCCGACACATGGCTCTACGATGCCAGGCCCGGGCCCCACCGTGAACCGCCCACGCCCCACCGCACTATCCGCGGGCCGAAATCTGTTGCACTGTCCAGTGATTGCCGTCCGGATCGTCGAAAACGATGAAACCGACATTGTCCAGGCTGTCGCCGTCCCGGGCCGGGCGAAAGCCCTCCGGCCCGGCCACTCGGACCTCGCTGACCTCGACCCCCCGCTCCACCAACTGCTGACGGGCCTTCCGCACGTCCGCGACCACGAACTGCACCCCCTTCAGCGAGCCCGGCTCCATCGCACTGATGCCCTTCCCGATGATGATCGAGCACCCGGAACCCGGTGGGGTCAGCTGCACCGGACCGAACTCGCCGTCGCCGCGAGAATCGAAATCCAGGTGGAAACCCAGCTTTTCGGTGAAGAAATCCTTGGCGCGGTCCACGTCCGCCACCGGCACCAGCACAACTTCCAGAGTCCAGTTCATTGTCCCGCTCTCGCTCGCACTCCTTGCTTGACGGACACGATCTCCGGCCGCCGACCTATTCTTGTTGGCTCCCCGGGCTCAGATCACCGCGACGCGAACACCTCGTCGAGCCGGTCGTAGCTCTCCCCCACGCCCCGCTCCATCGGCGTGGCCAGCACCAGATCGCGCACCTCTGGCGACGAGTAGCGCAGCGTGGTCTGGAGCGTGGTCAACCCGGCGCGTTCGGAAAGGACGGCGGTGACGAGGGACTCGCCCGGCACCCACTGGTCGTCGTAGGACTCGGTGTAGACGAGCCGGTCCGGCGCCCTGACCTCGCGGTACACCCCACCCTGGCCCATCTTCAGGCCATCCGGCCCCACCGAGACGAAGCGCCAGCTCCCACCGACCCGTAGCTCGACCTCGCATTCGACCAGGCGCCAACCGCGAGCGCCGAACCACCGCCTGAGCAACTCGGGCTTGGTCAACGTGTCGAACACGAGGTGCCGTGGCGCGTTGAACACCCGGGTCAGAACGATGTCAGTCGGCGCCGGTGTGGTCACCCGCAGGGTCTTCGCCGTCATGTCCCGTGCCCCTCCCGGCCGCCACTCGACTGGCGGGCATCGTCGCCGGCCTGGAGTGCGTCGAGGAGTTCGTCAAGGCGCCCGTACGCCTCCGCCCAGTAGCTGCGGTAGTTCTCCAGCCAGTCCACGACCAACCTGAGCTGGCGTCCCTCAAGGTGACACGGCCGACGTTGGGCGACACGTTCGCGGGAGATCAGCCCCGCGCTCTCCAAGACCTTCAGGTGCCGAGAGATCGCCGGTTGACTCACCGGGAACGGGGCGGCGATCTCTTTCACCGTCGCGTCACCCTGCGCGAGCCGGGCGAGGATCGCTCGCCGGGTCGGGTCTGCCAAGGCCGCGAAGGTGGCGTCGAGACGCTCGGGCTCGTCGAGTGCATAACTAGCTTGTTTCATAACTACTTGGTTATATCCTTCGACTGTTGCCCTGTCAAGCCCGACCCCGGCATGTCTTCGCAGGTGAAGGGTGCTCCGGCGAGGTGACGCGAGCTGACCGGCTGCCCGACTGGCGCACCGGCCCTGCCGGTACACGGGAGTCCGGCTCCGGGATAGGTCACGGCTGGTGACGATGGTCGCTTCCGGGTGCAGGCGGGGGGCCGACAGTCAAGGCCTGCCGGTCGCCGCAGACGACTCGCCTACTGTGACCCCGTTCCTCCGAAAGGTGGGTCGGCCACGAGGCGAGGTGCCCAAGGACCCGGACCTGGCCGCCCATGCCCTGATGAGGTGCTCAGGGTTCGTACGGGTAGCACCTGAGCGATGCGGTCCGGGGAACACCTGATTGATCTTGGTAGAGCGCATGGGCAGGGTGAAACCATGTCATCGCAACCGCCGTCGAAACGCTCGATCCGCCCCCACCTGTCGCGCCGCGCCGTGCTGACCGGCAGTTGTCTTGGTCTGCTCACCGCCGCCGGCGCCACACTCTGGGGCGATCCGCCCTCAGCGGCCACGGTCAGCGATCCTGCGGTGGGCGCCACCCCCGAGGACCGGCTGTTACGGCCGTGGGGACGGTTACCTACCACGGCGCGCATCGGTACCGGCATCACGGTGGGGCCTACCGGGGAGATAGCTCTGCTGCACCGGGCGGGCACCGCGTTCGCCTACGACGCGGTCATCGACACGGACACGGTCGTCGTGTTGCACCCGCGCGACGGCACCGTGCGTCGCACCTGGGGAGCGGGACGGTTTCGTTCCCCTCACTCGATCACCGCAGACAGTGAAGGACGGTATTGGGTCACCGACGTCAGTACTAACAAGATCACCACGTTCGACGTGGCGGGACGGCAGGTCGGTGACCTGGGCCACGACTATCCCACCGAACTGGAAACCTGCCTGCGAGTACGTAACGTCCTCAGCAACCTGCCCTGCACCCTCGACGAGTACATCTTCGCCCGCCCCACCGACGTGGCCGTGTCGGCCGACGGGTCCATCGTCGTCACCGATGGCTACCGCAACTCCCGAGTGGCCCGGTTCGACACGCACCGCGTGCTGACCCGCCAGTGGGGCGAACTCGGTGACCAGCCCGCACAATTCAACATTCCGCATGGCGTGGCCCTGGACAGCAATGGAGCTGTGTACGTCGCCGACCGGCGCAACGCACGAGTGCAGGTCTTCAATGCCGACGGGTCGGTGCGGCACGTGTGGCACAGCAGCGCCCTGGGCCGTCCCTACGACGTCGCGATCGGTCCAGACGACGCGGTCTACGTCCTCGACGGCGGAGATCTCCTGGATGAGAACAACGGTGAGCAGCGCGGCTACGTGTGCCGGCTGTCGACCACCGGGCAGGTCACCCACCGGTGGGCGCTGGCTGATCAGCGCGCCAACCCCCACCAACTCGCCATCGGTGTCCGGGGGGAGATCTACGTGGCCGCTCTTGCCGGTGCCCCCCTGTGGCGATGGGCTCCCAGTGAATAGTCTCGCGACGGCAGTAGGGGTTAACGGAGTCGGCGGGTGGCGGGTTGCGTATCCGATCCGTGAACCAACGCACGCAAACACGACCCGGTCCGGGATCCGCCGGCGATGACAGCCCAGCGGGTGAGCCGGATCGAACTCGGGCCGCTGTTGCAGTTCACTGCCCACGGGTGCCCGCCCGTCCGCAGCTTGGACCTATCGCTGGTCGCCTCTTAGGGGATCGGTACGATCGCCTATCGATCGGAGGGGCCACCATGACGGATGTCAGCGCCGCGCAGTTCCTCGAGAAGTTGCAGACGTACCAGTCGGATGAGGAGCTCCGCAAGATCCAGCGCTACTTCAGGCACGCCGAGGGCGACACGTTCCTGGGCGTCCGAATGGGTCAGGTATTCGCGCTGGCCAAGGAATTCATCGACCTGGCGCCCGGCGAGATCGAACTCCTACTCGACAGCCCGATCCACGAGGTCCGCGCCGGCGCGGTCAGCATCATGTCCAAGCAGGCCACGCGAAAGAAGACCACCGATGCCCGTCGGGCGGAGCTGTACGACCTCTACCTGCGCCGGCATGACCGGATCGACAACTGGGACCTGGTCGACCTCGGTGCCGCGAACGTGGTGGGGGCACATCTGGCCGACAAGCCCCGCGACGTGCTGTACGAGCTGGCCCACTCGAACGACCCGTGGCGGCGACGAACCGCGATCGTCAGCACCATGGCGTTCGTCCGCGCCGGTGACCTCGACGACACGTTCCGGATCGCCGAGATGTTCGTTGCTGATCCACATGATTTGATCCACAAGGCCACCGGTTGGCTGTTGCGCAGCGCCGGGGACCAGGACCGGGCGCGGCTGCTCGAATTCCTCGACCGGCACGCGGCCACCATGCCCCGGACGCTACTGCGCGCCGCCATCGAACACCTCGACCAGGAGCAGCGGACCTACTACCTGGGCCGGAAAAAAGCCACGCAGGGAGCCGCGGCTCACCGCTAGGGTACGGCGCATGGCTACGCAGTTGACCGGCAAGGTGGCGCTCGTCGCCGGAGGGACCCGAGGCGCCGGGCGAGGAACCGCCATCCAGCTCGGAGCGGCCGGGGCTACCGTCTACGTCACCGGCAGGTCAACCCGCGCCCAACGATCGGAGATGAACCGACCGGAGACCATTGAGGAGACCGCCGAGTTGGTCAGCGCCGCTGGTGGCGTCGGCATCGCGGTGCAGGTCGACCACCTGGTCCCCGCCGAGGTACGCGCGCTGATCGCCCGGATCGAATCCGAACAGGGCGCCCTCCACGTACTCGTCAATGACATCTGGGGCACCTCCCAGGTGGAGTGGAACAAGACGGTCTGGGAGTCAGACCTGGACGCCGGGCTACACACGCTGCGTCTCGCCGTGGAAACCCACGCCGTCACCAGTCACTTCGCGCTGCCCCTGCTCATCCGGAACCCGGGCGGACTGGTCGTCGAGATGACCGACGGGACAGACGAGTACAACGCGGCCACCTACCGCAACTCGTTCTTCTACGATCTCGCCAAGGGCGCCGTGAGCCGGATGGCGTTCGCACTGGCGCACGAACTCCGACCGTATGACACGACATCGGTGCTGCTCACGCCCGGATGGTTACGGTCCGAGGACATGCTGGACAGCTTCGATGTGACCGAGCAGAACTGGCGCGACGCCCTCGCGGTCGAGCCCCACTTCGCGATCTCCGAGAGCCCGGCCTATGTTGGCCGCGCCGTGGCGGCCCTGGCACAGGACCCGGAGGCCTCCCGTTGGCATGGCAGGTCGCTCTCCAGCGGGGAACTGGCGAAGGTCTACGGTTTCACCGACCTTGATGGGAGTCAGCCCGATGCCTGGCGATACCTGGTCGAAGTGCAGGACGTCGGCAAGCCCGCCGACACCACCGGATACCGCTGATCCCACCCCAGGCCGGTAGCTGCACGACGGTGAACACGTTCACCCATTGAACATCCTGGAGTAATTGAGTTCGGCTGACTACAGCGACCATCATCGATTCTCATGAAGAGACCGCTGAGTCTGCTGCTCGCCCTTGCTCTCACCGCGACCGGGTTGCTCGCCCCCACCGCCCCTGCCGCCGCCGCCCCGGCACCGCTGCAGGTCCTGACCCACAACGTCATGTTCCTGCCCCAGCTACTCTTCCCGAACTGGGGGCAGGTCACTCGCGCCAACCTGATCGCCGAGGCCGGCTACATCACCGGCCAGGACGTCGTCATCCTGCAGGAACTGTTCGACAACGAGGCATCCGACCAGCTCAAAGACCAGCTCGCCGCGGAGTACCCCTACCACACCCCAGTTCTCGGCCGGTCGAGGTCCGGCTGGGACGCCACTCTGGGCTCATACTCCAGCGCGACCCCGGAGGATGGTGGAGTGACCATCCTGAGCCGGTGGCCCATCGTGGAAAAGGTCCAGTACGTCTATGCGGACGGCTGTGGGGCAGACTGGTTCTCCAACAAGGGCTTCGTCTACGCGCAGCTCAACGTCAACGACAAACCCGTACACGTGGTGGGCACGCATGCGCAGGCGGCCGACACCGGGTGCGCCGACGGCACCGGGGCCCAGGTACGGGCAGCCCAGTTCGACGAGCTCGACGCCTTCCTGGACGCTCGCCAAACCCCCGCGGACGAACAGGTCATCGTCGCCGGTGATCTCAACGTTGACCGCTCCTCCACGGAGTACGACAGCATGCTGGCCCGGCTCGATGTCAGCGATGCCACCTTCACCGGCCATCCGTACTCGTGGGACGCTCAGCGCAACGACATGGCCGACTACAACGACGACCAGGACAGCCGCCAGCAACTCGACTACATCCTGCAACGCAACGGCCACGTACGGAACGGGGCCGGCGACAACGAGACGTTAGCCGTCGAGGCACCGAAGTGGTGCGTGAGCAGCTGGTTCGTCCGCTACTGCTACACCGACTACGCCGACCACTACCCGGTCGCGGCCGACATCTGACCGCGTACGGCCTGGGGCAGACAGCTGCCCTCCAGTGCTGGGGCTGGGCAGCGGCGGTTACGCCGCTGCCCAGCCCCAGTCGTACCACCGGCACCGCCGCGACCTCCCGGCCCGCCACCCACCGACCGGCTTGTGGTCCACAACCCCCCGCTTACTCGGGTTCAACCACAGACCCTGGTCCGCCAGGGTCAAGGCGCGTACCCATTAACTTTGATCATCGCGCACCGGAGCGAGGAGTCCATGCCCGGCAGCGCGGCTTCGTGTCGCATTGTGGCGGTCAGCTCGTGTCCCATCTCCGCGTTGGGTAGCTCCCGGTATCCAAGCCTCCGGTAGTAGGGGCCGTTCCAGGGCACATCGCGGAAGGTGGTCAGGGTCGTCGCCGGACGACCCTGACGCCTCCCCCATCCCTCGACGTGTGCGATGAGCCGCCGACCAATCCCTCGCCGAGCGTGCGTGGGCGCTACCGACACCTGCTCGATGTGGGCGTTGCCGTCCAGCACCGCCGCGATGACGTAACCGACCGTCCGGTCGCCTTCCTCGGCGACCCAGATCAGCCCCTGCCGCTGACTGCGCCGCAGGACCTGTTGATCCACGGCATGATCAGCTACTTCTGACCTGCCAACCGTGTGGAAGAGCTGGCCAGCCTGGACCTCAAGCCGAGCCAGATCGCCGAGCTCCGACTGTCGTGCCGCCCGAATCAGGGACGTCCTCCTCACTCTCGCCGCAGTGAGGCCGACTGCCATCGGACGGTCGGCCTCGCCCCTGCGTGATATCAGGGCCCCGCAACCGCCGCGTCATTGCCCGGCATCCGGGTCACGCTGGGCAGCTGCAGCACGGCCGCTGCCGACCGGCCACTCGTCTCGCTGGTCGGGCACATCGCAGTCAGCAGGAACGACTGCCAGGCGATGTCGATCGGATGGGCCTCGGGCAGGCCGATCTGATAGTGACTGAGGTTGATCCCGGACGATACCTGGCGCCCGCCATCCCGGCTGTGCAACGAGAACATCTGGTGACCGATCACCAAACCGTCATGGCCGAAGAACTCACCGCACGGGGTAGAAAGCGAGAGGATACCGAGACCATAGCTACCGGCTTCGGGCACATCCGGGAACATCGGCACCCCGGCGAGCATCTCGTCGAGCGTGGCCGGGCTGAGCAGATCACCGCCGAGCAGCGCCCGGAAGAACGTGTTCAGGTCCGCCGCGGTCCCAATCATCTCGCCCGCCGTCCACCCCCAGCTCATGTTGAACTCGCTGAGGTCGCGAACCCCGAACGGAGCGAAGTAGGCACCACTGTGTGGGCCACGAATAGTCGGATCAGTGCCAGGGAACGAGGTCCCGGTGAGCTTCAGCGGCCGCAGAATGCGTTGCTGCACCTCGGCCGCCGCCGGGTTACCAGTGATCGACTCGATCAGTAGGCCGGCCAGAATATAGTTCGTGTTCGAGTAGCTGAACCCAGCCCCGGGCGCGTTGGTCGGCGGCATGGCCAAGCCCGTCGCCACCAGATCTGCCGGAACGTACGTCGTGACCTGCATCTGGTCGATCGCCGCCCACGAGTCGAGCATCGCGTTGGTGTAGTTGCCGATGCCGCTGGTGTGGTTCAACAGCATCCTGACGGTGACTTCGGCGCCACGCTCACCCGGCACGATCTCCGGCAGCAGCTCCCCGATCGGGTCGTCGAGGCCCAGCCGGCCCTCGTCAACGAGCTGCAGCACAGTGGTGGCGACGAACGTCTTGGTGATGCTGCCGATGCGGTGCCGCAGCTGCGGCTGCATCGGTCGGGGGCTGGTCAGGAACGCCTGGCCGGCACTGCCGCGCCAGTCGTGCCGGCCATCGCGCACCGCAGCCAACACACCCGGGACCCCGGCTTCGGGCACCGCGGCGAGCGCGGTGCGCAACTCACCCCGATCCAGCCCGCCGGAGGAGCTTCCCCCAGCTGTCTGAGTGGGTAACGCGGCAGCGGATGTGGGCACCACAAAGGCGGCGGCTGCCAACGTCGCGCTGGCAATTGCGATCTTCAACGCCCGAGGAATGCTAAACATATCGCGATCCTAGGTGCAACCAGGATTCGCTTCCATTCCCCTGGCAGTAATCGGCAGGACATAGTCCGGCGTCCCCGCCACCGGGTGTCCACTCGATCCCATGTGGCTCGATAGCTGTGCTGTCCCACATCACCTGTCCCGGAGGGCGCAATGCGGGAACCTCTACGGTAGGGGCCGCGGCTCTACGCCACGGGGTAGCCGAACGCGGAAACTTCGCTGATGTTTCGCTCGACGTGCCGTCGCGGAGCTCCTTGGCCGTGGCCGGCCCTACCGTACGCACCTGGCACCCTCCAAAGACTGAAGGGATGGATCCGAGGGTGCCCAGAGACGGCTGTTGGCCGGCGCCCGGTTCGGGTGCCGGCCAACAGTTTCTTTCCCCCTTGGTTGGGTCAGGTCTGTGGGCGGGGGGTGTGGTGCTGCGGTGGGGTCAGTTGGTCCAGTGCGCGGCGACGAGGTCGGCGGCCTGGGTCTCCCACTGGGCGTAGTGGAACGGGTAGGCCGACACCTGGACCTTCTGGGCGGCTTCGGTCAACGGCAGTTCCTGCCAGCCGTCGACCTGCTTGAGGCCGTTGAGGAAGGCGGTGGTGGAGTACTCGGGGTCGGTGATCTGCTCCACGCTGCCCCAACCGGAGGAGGGGCGCTGCTGGAACAGGCCCTGCGAGTCGTGGTCGTTACGCGCACCCAGGTGTCCCAGGTTCTCCAGCTTCGACTCCTGCAAGCTGGTAGCGATCGCGACCACGGCGGCGCGTTCGTCCATGCCGGCCTTCTTCGTGGCCTCGATGATGGCCTTCACATTCGATACCTGCTCGTCGCCCAGGTCGATGCGGGACTGCTCGCCCTGGGTGCCGTGCGGGATCAGCGTGCCCATGTCCGGCTTCTCCACCTGCACCACACCAGCAGCGGCGGCGGGGGTGGTGGTGGTGTCGGTGAGGGTGGCCAGGGGGCCGGCGACGACACCGGTGGACAGGGCCAGACCAGCGATACCAAGCACACTACGACGCAGAATCGTGTTCACCATGGGGGTTGCTCCATTCGGGGGTCGACACCCATCACGCACGCCCGAAGGGGGTCAGGCGGCAACAGGGTGCAAGCACCGTCCGGCGCTCAAAACAAAACGAGAAGAAAAGAGAAGGGGGTCGGCTACCGCGGTCCGGGGACACGCACGGCGCCGGGTCCAGATGTAACGACCGGCCGGCCACCGGCATTCCCGGCGACCCGCACCCGGTGTCACCCGCCCAAGCGGGCCACCTCCACGGCCGTACGCAGGGTGTAACGCCCCGACGGCCGCCGAGATTCCACCACCACCACGCCCCCGACCACACCCCCAAACCGGCATGTACCGACTATGCGTGACGACATCTCACGCCGTAGAGCATCCTAGGAAGATGACTGCGCGCCGTTCCCACCAACCGGCCGCCGCGGTCAAACCGGATGTCCCCGGACACGCCAAGACGTGCTTGCTGCCCTACTAGCCAGCACGTCCGGCACGTCGAACGCCCCCCAGAAGGCCGTCACTCGTGGTCCGCACCTCGGCGTACCCTCTCGCCGGCCGCCTCTAGCAGCTGCCATGTGAGGTCTATTACCTCCGCGCGGTCTTTCGGGTGGATTAAGGGCACTTCCCCCCTACGCCGACACGCCCGGCAACTTGACCTTCGTCGCCGCCACCGCGCAGCTCCACCCCACCGGGTAGAACCGCTCGACGACGGCGAACACCCTCGTTCTCCTTGCGATCCAGTGCCTCGTCCAGCTTCGGCAGGTACACCGCGGACCGCCGCACCATTACCGGCCCCGTCCCGTACAGCCACGCCTCCCCAGCGGCCAGAGTCACACCACCCGGACCGACGCCGGTCGTTCGCGCGACCACAATCGGCTCGCCCAGCGGGGCCACCAGCTGCGGACCCCAAACGTGACTGGACCCTTCCAAGAATCATTCGGCCATCCACCAGGGAGCCCGCAGCACATCTGGTAGGCCCCCCGGTCATTGAGGTGCGCCTCCCGCAGGCTCACGTCTGCCTCCAATGGCACCGGTGCGGCGTCCGCCCCGCCAGCGCTTGGCGTCGATCTCCGCCAGGTACACCGGGATTCCGGCCTCGCCAGTCAGCAGAATCGGCCGAACCAGAGCCGGGGAGATTGGCCCATGCGGATCGTAGAACGTACCAAGAGATCAACTACGCCTATGCGGCGTCAATAGCACTCGAAAAAGACCTCGACCCTCACCATTGCCGATCTCCACCGCATCTTGACTGACTCCCATGAAGCTTCCTGCACCAGTGATCGTCGAAACACCTGTGCCTCCTGTCCCAGGATGGCCGAGCGGCCCACCGTGGGGCCAGTTGCCGCACCGTTACCCGGCTGAGCCACCGTTGATCCAATCCATCCGCTAGGCTGACACCGTCCAATGTGCTCCTCGTGGAAATGCGCAAGGCTGCTTTGGCTGCAATCGCGTGATGCCGGGCGGTGACAACGTGTGGTCCACTGCGGCACGGGATTCTTCGCACCACACGAAGGTTGGTGGCACATGATTCTGACAGGGGCCGAGATCACGCGAGAGCGGGCCAACGGCCACATCACGATCGAGCCGTTTACCCCGGAGCAGGTCAACCCGAACAGCTACAACTTCCGACTCGGGAAGACCTTGCGCGTATACCAGGAAAGCCCGCTCGACGCGCGCCGGGCCAACGACTTCGAAGAAATCGAAATCCCGGACGAAGGATACGTACTGGAGCCCGGCCGGCTCTACCTGGCACACACCATTGAGGTGCTCGGAAGTGAGCACTACGCACCGACATTCGCGGCGCGTTCCTCGGTGGCCCGGCTGGGATTGTTCATCAACCTCTCGGCAAGTCTGGGTGACATCGGTTACATCGGTCAGTGGACGCTTCAGCTCTACGGCATGAACCGGGTCCGAATCTACCCGGGCATCAACATCGGACAAATGATGTGGTGGCAGCCGCGAGGTGAAATTCTGCTGTACGACGGCAAGTACCAGGGCGCGGCTGGACCGCGGTCCAGCGACATTCACGTGGACTTCGACAAGCAGTTCGCCCGGCAGCGGCTTCCCGGGCTGGGTGCGTCTATCGACGTGGCCGAGGTGGGCGCGAAGTTCGCCGAGCTGGCCAGGTCGAGTCACCAGTTCCGGGTGCCGCGCACTTTCGTGATACCCGCGGATGAGTTCGCCGCGGCGATCACCGACGAGCAGCGGGCCGCGCTGGCCGACGCATTCGTTGACCTCAGGGCCACCGTTGGCGCCTTCTTCGCCGACTCTATGGCGAAGATCCAAAAGATCGTCGACGGCATCCGGGTGCCCGCCGACGTACGAAAGCTGCTGCGTGCCCGGATTGCCGAGATGTATGGCGAGGACAGCGAGGTGCCACTGGCGGTCCGATCGTCCGGTCTGGACGAGGACACCGAGTCGTCCAGTCTGGCCGGCGTGCACCAGTCGATTCTTGGTGTCAAGGGCACGGAAGCGGTGATCACCGCAGTTGAGCAGTGCTGGCGGTCCTACTACGAGGCACCCGCAGTGGCCGCCCGGATCCGGGTTGGCAACTTCGATCCCGCTCCGCGGCTCGCAGTGATCGTGCAGCAGTTGGTACAGCCCACTCTGGCCGGGGTGGCGTTCACTGGTCTGAACGGCGACGACGTCGTGACTATCGAGTATGTCGAGGGACTGTCCGACGAACTGGTGGCCGGGGTGACCGTGCCGACCCGGGTCAACTCGGCCACGATCACCGAGGAGACCCCGGACGTCGCGGTGCTGCGCGAGGTCACCGTGCTCGCCGAGGAGCTGCGCCGCGCCCGCGAGCAGGACGTAGATGTGGAGTGGGCGGCCGACGAGTCTGGCGTCCACTTGATCCAGGTGCGTCCACTGACCGCCGCCCGCAACCTCACCAGGAACAGTGCCGAGCCGTTGGTTCAGGCGTACAGCCTGTACTTCGACGAGTTGCCCACCTCGTTCCACCTCGGTGAGGTGGCCGGGGTGTACGGGAGCTACGTCACCAAACGCGGCCCGGCACACCGGATGGCACACGACAACGGTGTCCACACCGGTGCCGGCTGGGTGCTTCAGTTCAACGGCCGTGGCCTGCACGACCCAGCCACCGTGACCAGCCTACGCGAGACTCTTAGCGGCGGCTCCGACGAGTGCGTGCTCGACTTCGGCGACACCCTGCGACAGATCGTGGTGGCCAAGGACGAGGTGCTGGAGAACCTGGTCGTCACCACCGGCGCGAAGGCGGATGGCACCGCGCTGCAGGCGGTGGTAATCCGCGACTTCATCCGCGGCACGCTCGGCGTGATCTCCCGACTGGCTGGGGACAACGGGCTGGTCGTGGAGTACGCCCCGGAGGGCCTGATGGCGCTGAACCGGGGCACCGCGGGCGGCGAGACGATCGTGGTCAGCGACGTCAGGAAGGGCTTCGATGCCGACGACAACATCCGGATGGCGGAATCCGGTGCGGTGCTACGGCCGTACCTGGACCAGATCGCCCGGTTGACCGCGGCGATGCACGCGAAGCACGGCTCGGTGACCCTGGAATGGGTCTTCGAGGACGACCGGCTCTACTTCGTCGACTACTCGCTACTCGGCGGTCACGACCTGGTCTCGGTGACGCACGGCGAGGTGTGCATTTCGTCCGGGACCGCGCGTGGCCCGGTGTTACGCCTAGACGACGACGACCTGCTGCGCCGGCTCTCCATCGGTCCCGCAGTGAGTATCGACAAGTCGCAGGACGTCACCGAGCACGAGGGCTTGGCCCGCATCCTGGACCTGGTCAAGGCGTGCGAGGAGAAGCCGATTATCGCGGTCGCCCGGCCGTACGCCGTGCTCAGTGTCCTCATCGGCCACGTCGCCGGGTTCGTCTTCGACCAGGGATCGGCCCTGGGCCATCTGGCGATCCTGCTACGCGAGGCGGGCGTGCCGGCCGTAGCCGCTGCCGGTGTGGTCAGTGACGATGCGGTGATCAGCGATGGCACGGTCACCACGACCGGTCGCAAGGGAGAATGACTATGCTTTTCCACACCGCTCCGGGCCGTCAGGCCTGGCTCGTTCTCGGCGGGCTGCACCTGCTCAACGGCAGCGCTCCACTCGCCACGTCTGACCCGGTGGTGCTGGTGCCACTACCCGCACCGGTAGAGTCCGACTTCCCCAGCAACACGATCGTGCTCCGGTGGGACGAGATCGGCCCCGTTGAGCTGCTGTCCCGCACGGTCGACGGCAGCCGCACCGGTAGCGCCAAGACGGACGGTGTCGAGCTGTTCCCGGGCATGCTGCCGGGTGCCGCGGTGCGCGAGGCGGTGGCCGCGGTATCTGATGCCGGTGGCCCGCTGGTGCCACTGTTCTATGTGACCGCGGACAGCGACCGGGCGCACGTGCACAGCCAGGTCCGGTTCCTGGCCGAAGACGCCTGCTTCATCCGGATCACCCCGGACGCGCTCACCGGTGACGTGGCCGCGCTGGACTGGCTGGCCGGCGCGGTCCGCCGGCACAGCGAGCAGTTCCTGTTCCTCAACAACCATCAGCGCTATTACCGCAAGTGCTTCAGCGGCATGGAACTGGAGTACAAGTACACGTTGGCACCGCCGGTGGACACCTGGACGCTGACCGTGGAGCTGTACGAGCAGATGCGCACCGGCTCGCTGCCCGGCTACGTGATGGAATATCGCGACGAGTTCCAGGCGTGGGACTACCTCAACCACCTGTTCGAGGTGACCGGCCCCGCCGAGCAGGAGCGCGGCTACGCCTCGTTCATTCCCACCACTGACGGCAAGCACCTGCTCAAGCGCAAATGGTACGCCGAGGACGCGTTCGCGCGCCGCGAGACCCACACCTACGGGCTGGACCTGGCCGACGACGGCGGGTTCGAGCGGTACATCCGCGAGGAGCTGAGGGTCACCGCCACCCGGCTGCCGTCGTTCCGGCGGGTTCGGTACGACATCAACTTCGAGTCGGTGCGCACCGGCCACGTGTACGGCGTCTTCTTCGACCACTGCTCGCTGGTCGACGCGCGTGAGGTGACGCTGAACCAGTGCGAGTTGGAGTACCTGCGCAGCCGTACCGCGCTCGAGCCGGACGAGGACGACGTGCTCACCGAGCTCACCACGATCGCGGAGTGGCTGGAGGCTTTCCTGCGGGCGCACGGCCTGAAGGCCGAGCGCAGTTTCTACTCGAAGCGGACCTTTCTCAGGGACGCGGTGGCGGCCCGGCCCGAGCTGGCCCGGACGGTGGCCTGATGGCGGTGGTACGTGCGGTCCTGATCGACCTGGAAGGCACCCTGTACGCCAACGAGCGGGTGATCGACGGTGCCGCCGCGGCGGTCGCCGAGTTGCGGCGGCTCGGTCTGGGCGTCCGGTTCCTCACGAACACGGACTCGAAGACCACCGATCGAATCCGCGACGAGTTGGCCGGCTACGGGCTGCAGGTGGCGGCCGACGAGGTGTTCACGCCCGTTGTTGCCGCCGAGCGGGTGCTCACGGCGGCGCGCGCGCGGACCTACGCGCTGCTCTCCAAGGAACTACGTGGGCTGATGCCGACGGTGGCCGCGGACGGGCCGTACACCCACGTGCTGATCGGCGACTGCCGGGAGACGCTGGACTACACGGTGCTGGACGAGGCGTTCCGGGCGGTCCGCGGCGGCGCGGAGCTGCTCGCGTTGCAGCGCGGCCGGTACTTCAAGCGCGCCGACGGCGACCATATCGACACCGGCGGGGTGGTCGCGGCGATCGAGTACGCGTCCGGTGTCACCGCCCGGGTGCTGGGCAAACCGGCCGAGGACTTCTTTCGGCTGGCCGCCGCTTCGCTGGGTCTCGAGGCGGCGCAGTGCGCTGTGGTCGGCGACGACGCCACCACGGACATCGCCGGCGGCCGGGCCGCGGGCCTGCGTACCGTGCAGGTCCATACCGGCAAGTTCGCCGACCAGCAGGGCGAAGGACTGACCGGCGCCGCTGACCACGAGGTCGACTCGGTGGCCGGGCTGCCCGCGCTGCTGCGGGAGCTGATCGCCAAATGACCGTGTACTGGGTGGTCTGGGACGCCGCCGCGCACTGGGTGGTCGACCGTCTGGAGGGTCAGGGCATGCTGCCCGCGGTACGGCGGATGCGCGAACGCGGGCAGCTGGCCGCTGCCCGCCCCGCGCGCCCGAACTGCCAGACACCGCCGTCGCTGGCCACCCTGTTCACCGGCACCTGGCCCGCGGAGCACGGCGTCACCGGCTACACCGTGCCGGGTGCCGGGCCAGGCGGGCTGGGCAGCCACGTCAGCGGGTTCGGCCCGCAGTTTCCGGCCGTAGCACCGGTGTGGGAGACGATGGGTGCGCGCACCGCACACGTGCACGTGCCGTGGGTCTTCGACGGTGCCGACGCGGTCGGCGCGCATGTCGAGGCGGCGGTGGAGGCGTACAGCCGCCGTACGGTCCGGCACGCGGTGACCGAGGTTGAGCCGGGGCCGGCCCGGGAGTGGCTGATCGGGCCGCACCCGGTCACGGTCGAGGCGACAGCCGACGCGGTAAGGGTGACGGCGCGTAACGAGGTGCGGCTGACCGCGGGCGGTGGCTGGCAACCGTTGTGGCTGACCGGCGAACGGATCGGCACCTGGGTGACCTGCGTGCGGGGACGTGGCCGGCTACTGCTGGCGCACACCGGTGTGTGGCGTCCCCGGCACGGCGGCGCGGACACCGCACTGCTCGACCGGATGCGCCGCTGCCCACCGTTCGCTGGTGAAGGGCTCGGTCCGCTGTACCGCGCCGGCGTGTTCGGCGATCGGCTCGCCGACGGCGGCGACGGCTCGGCCGAGGACTTCTTCCTGTCCTCGGTGCAGTGCGCCGCCCGTTCGTTCGGTGCGGTCACCGACGCGGTGCTGGCCGGGCACGACGCTGACCTGGTGGTCGTCTACCTGCCGATGACCGACGATGTTGGGCACGACATGCTCGGATTCTGCGACGAACGCAGCGCGGCGTACCGGCCGGACATCGCCGAGCGGGTCTGGTCGCTGATCGGCCGCTGCTACCGGTGGTCGGACGAGATCCTTGGCCGGGTGCTGGACGCCGCCGGGCCGGATGACTCGGTGGTGCTCGGCGCGGACCACGGCATGGTGGGCAGCGCCCACCTGGTGCACCTGAACGACCAGCTGGTATCGGCTGGCCTGGCGGTCACCGGCGCGGACGGCGAGGTGGATCCGGATGGCTCCGCAGCGTTCTACCACCCGGCGAACAACGGCGCGCTGTACGTCACCAAGGAGGGGTTGATGCCCCGGGCCAAGGCGGCGCTTCGCGAGTTACCCGTACCGATGCGGTTCCTGGAACCGGACGGCCGGCCGGCGGCGGACGACGCGACCGACGACTCACGGGTGACGTTCGTGGCTCTGCATGACGACTACCAGCCGACCGCGGCGGTGGCTGGTGCGCCACCCTACGTCCGGCCGCTGCGCAAGGTCGGCGCGCACGTGGTCTGGACCGGCTCGGACCGGCTGCACGCGATCCATGCGGCGGTCGGGCCGGGCATCGTCGCCGGGTCCACACCTGGCGTTATCGACAACACGGCACCGGCGGGGCTGGTCCGCCGTCAGGTGACCGCACCCCCTGTTGCCCACCGACGAAGGCTTTCCTCGATGCCCGACTTCCCACATGCCCTGTCGCCGGAGGAGCTGACGGCTCGGCGCTACGAGCACGTCCGTACCTTCCTCACCGGTCGTGACCTCGACCCCGGCTGGCTGTCCAGCCTGATGCACGAGCGGATCGGCCCCGGCCGGTTGCTGCTCACCAGCTCGCCGGTGCACGGGCTGGCCAACCCGACCAGCGACCTGGACTTCATCCGCATTCAGCAGGCACCGATCGACGGGCCGCGGATCTCCACGAAGATTTTTGAAAACGGCCACCACCTGGAGGTGGTGAGCTTCGCCGAGGGCGAGCTGGCATCCAATCTGGACGAGTTGGACCGGCTGGCCGCGCTGCCGCTGGGGACGACCGTGGCGGGCATCCGCAGCTGGGACAGGACACGTGAGCCGCGCCGCAAGCAGACCGAGCGAATCGTCAACGGAATCACCATGGACGCCACCGCGCCATACCTGCCGTGGCTGCCCGCGCTAGCCACGGTGTGGAGCCGGCTCTCGCTGCACAACGCGCTGGAGCAGGCCGCGTTTGTCGCGCTGGCCGAGGCTGCCGGTGAGCCTCGGGGCCGAGTCGGGTACGCGTACAACACGCTGCTGCACCTGATGGACGCGCTGCTGTCGTACCACGGTGACGTCTACACCACGCGCAAGTGGTACGTCCTGCGCTGGACCCGACTGGTCGCCGAGGGCCGCTGGCGCGATGCCCGGGTGCAGGCAGCCGCGACCACGCTGGAGAGCCTGCGCAAGTCGGTGTCCACCGCGCTCGACGCGACCGCCGCGGCCCGCCCGCTGGCCGGTGAGTACGTGTCGCTGGCGCTGGACGTAGCCCGCGCCATCGGCACCGTGACCGGTGTCGAGGTGCGCGCCGAGGCCGACGGCAACCTGATGCCGTACCTGCCGAGCGCGTCGCTACTGATCGGCAACGGTGCCGGTGTGGTCCTACCGGGCGCGGCCACACTGCCGCTGACCAACGGCCCCGTGGACCTCGCCGACCTGGCCGGTCTGGACTCCCGCGCGGCCGGCACCCTGCTGCGCGCGCTGCGGGCCGGCGCCGCGCGCCTTGGCATCACGTACCACGAGGAGGAGACGGCGGCATGACCGATACCACCAGAACGTCACCGGCCGGCGAGATCACCGCGTTCCCGTCGGTGCGCGCGGGCCACGCCATGCCGAGCCAGGCGGCGGTCGAGGCCTGGGTGCAGGCCGCGTGGCTGATGCTGGCCGAAGGGCGAGCGTACATCGAGGATCTGGAGGGCGGTACTGAGCAGCCGCAGATGCAGCAGGCGGCCAAGCTGCGTTTGCTGGAGCAGCTTCTCGACGTCGACCACCGGCTGGCGGGACGGCAGCCGGTGGACGACGCGCACTGCCTCGCGCTGGCGCTGGAGTACGGCATGCACGAGGTGATGGACGCGACCGGCCCGCAACTCGCCGCGGTGTTCGGGCTGGACGAGGAACTCGGCGGCGGCACCTGCCGGGTGGATGACATCTACGTCCTGTGGCAGCGGTTGCTCGAGGGCTTCCCCGGCGAACTACCGGACCGGCTCGTTGCCGAGGGACAGCGGGACATGCTGCGCACCGTGCGGGTCTGGGCCCGGCTGGCCCGGGAGGCCGACCTGGACATCGGCTTCCTCACGTCGTCGATTAAAGCCGCCTGAGAAGAGGGAGCGACATGCCGACCATAACCGCGCAGACCCACGTCGCCCGCCCCGCCGCCCAGGCGTGGGCCGCCGTCCGCAGCGCGGCCACGCTGGCCCGCCGGGCCCCACACGTGGTGGACGTCCAGGCGAACGGTGCGACCACCCGCTGGACGGTGCTGCTCAACGGCAGCGAGGTGAGCTGGGAACAGCGCGACACCGTGGGGCCGGACACCGTGCTGCGCTTCGCGCAGACCACGGGTGACCTCGAGGCGATGTCCGGCACCTGGGAGGTCGCCGCGACCGCGGACGGTGCCCGGGTACGTCTGACCATCGACTTCGAGCTTGGCGTGGACGGGCTCGCACCGCTGCTGGAACCCATGTGGGCTCAGTCGCTGCGGGCTCATGCCGATGCGCTGTTGCGTGTCGTGCCAAACGGATCGGAGCACGCGTGAACCGCTATCTGAACTTCCTGCACACCACTGTCGCGTTCGACGTGGCGGACGAGGCCGCAGCAGCGTTCGCGCCGGTGGACCGGTTCTTTCGGCATCTGATGAGCGACCGGCCGATACACGAGCCGACGTTTCGGATCGCCGTGCTGGACTACGACCCGGACACTGATGTGCCGACCGCGGTGTGGCGGATCCCGTCGTCGATCGTGCGACGCAGCAACGCCGCTGAGTTCAACTTCGACGCGCACGTGGTGGTCGAGGGCGGCCGCAAGCGCTACGTCAACCGGGCGACGTTGGTGGACGCGCCGCTCGACGTGGCCATCGACAACATGTTCACCATCCGGATCACCGAGAAGTCCACCGTGCAGGTCCTCGACTTCGTGCGGGACCTGGTGATTCGACACGAGGAAAGCGAGGGCACGGTCGTGCTGCACGCGTCCGGCGTGTGCAGAGACGGCCGGGCGGTGATCATCGCCGGGGCCAAGGGCGCGGGTAAGACCACCACGCTGCTGTCCGTGTTGCGCCGGCCCGGCTGGCGGTACTTCACCGGGGACAAGCTGTTCTGCAAGCTGGAGGACGACCACATCACGGTCTACCCATGGCGCGACTATCCGTACGTGGGGGTCGGCACGATCCGGTCCGATCCGCGACTGGAAAAGCTGGTCCGGGAGAACGTGGACGAGCGGATCGACGGGTACGAACCGGGCCACAAGATTCTGATGGACCCGGACGTGTTCGAGTCCTGGGTGGGGGCCGAGTTCTCCGCCGAGCCGCTGCCGCTGGCCGCGCTGCTGCTGCCCGAGGTGAAGCCGGGCGAGCCGCTGACCACGTGGCGGCTGACCGACGGCAACGAGCGATGGGCACATCTCAATAAGATCGTCGACCGGCAGGTCGATACCACGTTCTTCACCTGGCAGTCGCATCTGGTCCCGGACTATGCGCGGTTCTACGCCTCGTTGGCCGAACTGCGCCCGGCCCTGGAGACCGTCGAGATGATCCGCCTGCGCGGCACCCTCGACATCGATCTCCACGCATTGCTGGTGGAGGAGGAGCACCGGTCGTGACCGTTCTGCGCGTCTCCGTCGTCGGCCTGGCCGGTGTGGGCAAGTCCACCTGCGCGTCCCTGATCGCCGAGTTCGCCCACGAGCAGGGGCTCTCACACGCCGTGGTAAAGCTCGCCAAGCCGCTGTACGACCTCCAGAAACAGGTCTACCGGCGTTCCGGTGCCGCGCTCAACGCGGGCGCTCAGGACCAAGTGCTGATGGAGCACCTGGCGGACGCGATGCGGCGGATCCGGCCCACGTCGATCGTGGACGACTTCCTGGCCCGGCTGGACGAGACCACCGCCGACGTGATCGTCAACGACGACCTGCGCGACCCGGACCACGACGCACCCGGGCTGACCGGACGCGGCTTCCGGATCCTGCGCATCACCTGTGACGAGGATGTCCGCCAGAAGCGGCTGGCCGCGCGGGGCGACCCGTCGCTGGCTGACCGTTCCACCCGGCAGATCGATCGGATCCCGCCGGACGCGGTGATCGAGAACCTGGGCAGCCTGGGCGAGTACCGGGATCGAGTCCACGCCGTACTGAGGAGCTGGATGTGATTCTGAGCGGTCCGGAGATCCTGTCCGAGGTGCGAGCGGGTCGCATCCACATCGACGACTTCGACGCCGAGCGGATCGAGCCGAACAGCTATGGTTTTCGGCTCGCTGAAGACATCCTCTGGTACCACAACGAAATCATCGACTGCTTCCGTCCGCCGGAAGCCGAGCGCGTGAAAATGGGCCCCGAGGGCATGGTCCTGGAACCGGGCCGGTTCTACCTGGGCGGCACCATGGAGGCGATGGGTAGCCCGCACTACGCGGCTACCCTGTACGCCTGCCGCTCAGCGTCCACCCTGGGCATTTGGATCCAGTTCTCCGCCCCGCTCGGGCACAGCGGTGCGGTGTTCCCCTGGACGCTGGAGATGAAAGTCGCCCAGCCGGTCCGGGTCTACCCCGGGATGGTGATCGGCAAGCTGGCGTTCTGGTCTATGCAGGGTGAGCCGACCACCTACAACGGTAAATACACCGGTTCGGAGTCGGCTGTGGTCTCGCGCCTGAGCCTGGAGGAGGGTCGTGGCGTCCGCTGACCTCTTCAAGGTTCTGGCCGCCCTGGTGCTGCTGCTGCTCGCGGCGCACCTGGGCGGCCGGTGCTTTGCCCGCTTCCGGCAGCCGCCGGTGATTGGCGAGATCCTGGGCGGTCTGCTGCTCGGCCCCACCGTGCTCGGTCAGTTCGCACCGGACGTGCAGCGGTTTCTCTTCCCCGCTGAGGGTCCCGCCGCGATCGGCGTCTCGCTGATCTACCAGCTCGGCATGCTGTTGTTGATGTTCCTGGCCGGCGTCGAGATGCGGACCGTCTTCTCCCGGGAGGACCGCGGCACGGTCGCGGTCGTTTCGGTGGTCGGCATGGTGGTGCCGTTCGTCATCGGCCTGCTCATGGTCCGGGCGATCGACACCTCGGCGCTGGCCGGTCCGGCGCACAGCGCCACCGGACTCACCCTGATGATCGCCTGTGCCATCGCGGTGACCAGCATTCCGGTAATTTCCCGGATCATGCTCGACCTGGGCATCATCCGGTCCCGGCTCGCCCGGGTGGTGTTGTCCGTAGCGGTCCTGGAGGACATCGTCCTCAACGTGATCATCTCGATCGTGCTGGGCATGGTCACCGCCCGCACCAACGAGGCCTTCGGTGCCGGCGCGCTGCTCGACCTCGACACCACTGTGGCGAACGCGGCCTACCACGTGATTGTCTCGGTCGCGTTTTTCGCGGGGGCCGCGCTCATGGCGGTGTGGCTGCCGCGTCGTGGCGGTGATCGCCCCCTGGTGCCGTGGCCCGGCGAGGTGACCCTCCGGCTGAGTGTGCTGTTGGCCGTGGTCGCGCTCTGCGTCTTCCTCGGCGTGGCACCGATCTTCGGCGCGTTCGTGGTCGGCCTGCTGTCCGGCCGGCGCGGCAAACCGGACAACAGCGAGGCGTTGGTTTCCATCCGGCGCTTTTCCGCGGGCTTTTTTATCCCGATCTACTTTGCCGTCGTCGGGCTCAAGCTGGACCTGGTGCACGCGCTGGACCCGTGGTTCACCGTCGCGTTCATCCTGGTCGCTTGCGTGGCCAAGGCCGCCAGCGTCTACCTGGGTGCTCGCCTGGCGCGTCGGTCGAAACCCGAATCGGTGAACCTCGCCGTGGCGCTGAACGCCCGCGGCGGTCCCGGTATCGTGCTCGCCACCGTGGCCTACGACGCCGGAATCGTGAACGAGTCGATGTTCACCACCCTGATTCTGACCGCTATCGTGACGTCGCAACTAGCCGGCTGGGCACTGGGGGTAGTGGTTCGGCGCGGCACCCTGAGGACTGACGACGACACAGTCGGGTTCGTGGAACACGAGCCCACCACCACGGTTTTGCGCTGACCACCCATTTTCGGCGCGCAACTTCCGAGCGCCCCTGGAAAGACGAGGTTCCGAACATGAGTTCCACGCATCGACCTGTCGTCGCGATCGTCGACGCCTTTTCCACCGCGCGTCACCTGGCCCCGCTATTTCATGCCGCGGGCTACGACTGCCTGCACGTGCAGAGCCTGACCGACCCGCCCGCGCTGTTCGCGTCGTCGTTCCAGGCGGGTGATTTCCTGGACACCGTCGTGCACGCCGGCGACGTGCACGCCACGGTGGCCGCTATCCGGCCGTACGCTCCGGTCGCGCTGCTCGCCGGCGCCGAGAGTGGCGTCGAGATGGCGGACACTCTGAGTGAGTCGATCGGGGTCCGTACCAACGGGACCGCGCTGAGCGGTGCCCGCCGGGACAAGTTCCGGATGACCGAGACGGTTAGAGCGGCTGGTCTGCCAACCGCCGACCAGGTCCTCGCCACCGACCTGGACACGCTGCTCGACTGGTACGGCGACACCGACCGGCTGGTTGTGCTCAAGCCGCTGCGTGGCTCGCTGAACGACGGCGTGCGGTTCTGTGGCACCGCGGCCGAGGTGCGGTTGGCGTTCGAATGGCTAACCGGTCGGCGCAGCGCGCTGGGACAGGGCGACGACGGTGTTGTCGCCCAGGAGTACCTGGTGGGCGCGGAATACTACGTGAATACCGTCAGCATGGACGGCCGGCATCACGTCTGTGACCTGTGGCGCACCCACCACCTGGGGGTCAACGGTGTGCGTGACCTGCTCGGTGGCTCGCAGCTGATGGCCCGGGACGGCCAGGAGCAGGAGGCCCTGGTCAGCTACGTCTGCCAGGTGCTGGACGCACTCGGGGTGGCAAACGGTCCCGCACACACCGAGGTCAAGCTGACCCCGGACGGCCCGCGGCTGATCGAGACCGGGGCGCGCGTATGCGGTGCTGAACTGCCGTTGCTGACCCGGGCGGCACTGGGCAGCAGCCAGCTGGAATGGACGGTCACCGCGTACACCGACCCAGACACTTTCCTGGCGAACTGGCAACGGCACTACGAGATACCGCGGCACGCCGTGTGCGTGAACATGATCGCGCCGACTGGCGGAAAGTTGATCAACTACCCGAGAATCACCGAGATCGAAGCCCTGGAGAGCTACCACGGCCGGCTTACCCGGGTCGACCCCGGGCAGGAACTGGCGCAGACCACCAACGATATGACGTATCCGATGCTCGTACACCTGATGCACGAGGCGGAGGGCATCCTCATGCGTGACTACATGACGGTGCGCTACCTCGACGGAGAGGGTTTCTACAATGTCGCGTAGCGTTATATCGCCGAGCCGGTTCGCCCCCTTTTTGGGGACCCTACTGGTCCTGGGCTATTGCGTAATCAACTCCACCAAGTCGGTGTTCGAGGGCTCGCTGGTCCAACACCTGTCGCCGGAGTTCATCGCGTTCAACTCATTCGTCCTCGCGCAGGCCTTCTACTTCCTGATCTGCCGGGACAAGAGGGCGCTCCTGGCCACGATCCGGCGCTGCCTGCCGGAGGTCATTGCGCTGAACGTGTCGACAATGGTGTGCTGGGTCGCGGTGCTGTACGCGTTCACCGTGTTCGAGCCGGCCATGGCCAACTCGGTGATCCTCGGCCTGGTACCCGGCATTACCATCGCGCTCGGCTTCAAGCTGCGTCCCGGCGTGCGGGTGCTCCGCCTGGAGCTGGTCGCCGCGCTAGGGATGCTGGCGGCAATGAGCTTCCTGGTCGCGGCTGCCTGGACCGGCTCGTCGGCGATTGGTGATCTTCCACCGGACGACCTTGCGGCGGGCCTGATCTACTGCGTGTTGACCAGTTTCGCGCTGGCCGCCGTCACCTATTTCACCAAGCGCCTAGGCGACAAGGGCATGTCTGTGCCGCAAATGATGGCCTCCCGGTTCGGTGTACTCATCGTGGCCACCCTGGGTTTGCTGGTCGCGCGGAATAGTTTCGGCGCCTACACGCCGCGCAACATCGGCGCAATTCTGCTGATCAGCATCGTCGGCGTCATCATCTCGCTGTACCTGCTCCAGGCGGGCATCGTCCGCACCGAACCAATCACCGTGTCGATGCTGTTCGGAACGAATCTGATCATCACGTATGTGGCACAGTCGTTCGACCCGCGACTACACCAGTCCACCACCACCTTCATCGGTGTGATGGTGCTATCCGCGGCGATGTGCCTTGGTGCGTGGGCTCGCTGGCGGCACGGTCGCAACAATCCGCCCCCCGACGTTTCGGCCGAGACCGAAGGTACGAAAACCGTCGGGAGCCGGACATGACCGTCCTGGCGCACCTCAGTGACCTGCATCTTGACGGCAGCGCTACCCGCGCGAGCCGGGCGAGCCGGGTGGTGTCGTACCTGTGTGGCCTGCCCGGTGCCGTGGACGCCGTTATCATCACCGGCGATGTGACGGAAAACGGCACGGCGGAGGAATACGCCCAGGTACGCGAGGTGTTGAAGCCGTTACACGGCCGCCTCCCGGTACTGATGTGCCCAGGCAACCACGACGTCGCCCCGGTCTTCGCCGCACATCTGGCTCCTCGGCGGTCGGCAGCCGTCCACGGTGGCGTCCAGATTGTGCTGGCAGATTCTTCGGTCCCGGGTGGAGACGATGGCCTACTGTCGCCGTCTAGCTTGGAATGGCTGGACACCCGGCTGGCCGCGGCACCCGAGGTTCCCGCCCTCGTCGCTCTCCACCACCCGCCGGGTGTTCTGGGTATCCCTGTCATCGACGCGATCGGCCTCCGCAATCCGTCGGCCCTGGCCACCGTGCTGTCCCGCCACCCGCAGGTCGTAGCGGTCGTGGCCGGCCACGCCCATGCGGCCGTCTTCACCACCTTCGCGGGCGTGCCGTTGCTGGTGGCCCCCGGGGTGGTGTCGACGGCGGCGTTGCCGTGGGAGCGCGCCGACCCATGGAGTTATCAGGACGACAGTGTCTCTGTGCTATTCCACACCTACATAGCGGGTACGTTCACCACTCATGTTCGAACAATGGTGATTCGGTAGACGAGGCGCCGTTCGAACCGGGGCCCGTACGGGGTGATCCGTCTGTGCCGGCGGATCCAAAAGTCGGTTGTCGGCGACAGTGCAGTCCGGGACGCTGGGCGGCATGTCGTTGTGAGGGCAGCACCTTCGTCGCCGCCACACCATCGCGATCGGCGGCCGTCCACCCAAACCTTGACGAAAAGCGAGCGTCCTTGTCTGTTCCACCTGCCCGGCCGGAGTCCCGACCGGCACCCACCCCTGCCACCGTTACCGTTTTCGCCTCCCCGACCAGCTGGGTCGAGTCCGACGCCGTCGACCAGTGCCACCAGGTCGCCGCCCTCGACGGCATGGTCCATGTCGCCGGCATGCCGGACCTGCACCCCGGCAAGGGCGCCCCGATCGGCGCCGCGATGACCTCGACCGTGCTCTACCCCCACCTGGTCGGCTCGGACATCGGCTGTGGCATCGCCGTCTTCCCGATCATGCTGAAGCGGGTCGTACCGGAGCGGCTCGCTGCCCGCTTCCCCGACCTGGACCGCCCGCTCGACCCTGACCGAGACGCCGACGACCCGGCCTGGTCCGTGCTGGACGGTGACATCCCCGCCGGCCACCTCGACGGTCTCGGTACCGTCGGGCGAGGCAACCACTTCGTCGAGCTCGCCCGCGTCGGCGAGGTCCTCGACCCGGACCACGCCGCGCGACTGCGGCTCACCGTCGGCGACACGGTCCTCGTCGTCCACAGCGGGTCCCGCGGCCTCGGCGAGCGGATTCTGCGCGCGCACACCGAGCAGCGCGGCGCCGGGCCCGCCGAGGACCCGGCCGCGTACCTGGCGCGGCACGACGACGCGGTGCGCTGGGGCTCGCTGAACCGGCGGCTGCTGGCCGCCCGGGCCGCGATCGCGCTGGGTGCCGAGCCGACGGCGCCGATCGTGGACCAATGCCACAACCTGGTCGAGGTACGCGACGGGCACTACCTGCACCGCAAGGGCGCGGCGCCGGGCGACGGCCGGGACGTGCTCGTCGCCGGCACCCGCGGCACCCCGTCGTACCTGGTGGCCGGGCACGCGGGCGCGCAGGCCAATCATTCGGTGGCGCACGGGGCGGGCCGCAAGATGTCCCGGGCGGACGCGCTGCGCCGGGGCCGGGCCAAGCACACGGTCAAGGAGCTGCGCCGCACCCCGCTGGGTTCACTGGTGGTCTGCGGCGACCGGCAGCTGCTCTTCGAGGAGGCGCCGGCCGCGTACAAGCGGATCGAGCAGGTGGTGGGTGACCTGGTTGCCCACGAGCTCGCCACCCCGGTGACGACCACGGTCCCACTGGTCACCTACAAGACCCCGGACATGGGGGTCACCCCGGGCGGCGATCGACGACCCGAACGCCGGCGGCGGGGGCAGCGATGAACCTGCACCTCCTGCTGTCAGCTGGCCGGGGTCCCCAGGAGTGCGCCTGGGCACTGGCCCGGCTGCTACGCCGGCTGGAGGCCGACGCCGCCCGCAACAACGTGGATGTGGTATGGCTGGACAGTGTCGTCGGCGACCGGCCCGGCACCTACCGGTCGGTGTTACTCCGACTCACCGGCGCCGGGGTGGAGGCGTTCGCCGACGGCTGGACGGGGACGTTGTGCTGGCAGGCGCCCAGCCCCTACCGCGCCGGCCAGGGCAGAAAGAACTGGTACGTCGCAGCCCGTCGGTGCGAGGTAGACGCCCCGGTCACCCGGTTCGCCGAGGCTGACGTGGAGGTGCTTGCCGTACGCACGGGTGGACCGGGTGGTCAGCACCGCAACAAGGCCAGCACTGCCGTGCGGGCCACGCACCGCCCGACCGGCACCGTCGTCGTGGTCGACACCGAGCGGCAGTTCAGCCTCAACCGCGGCATCGCCCTGCGGCTGCTACGGCAACGGCTCGCCGTCGGCGACGAGGCAGCCCAGCGAGCGCTGGTGGCCACCAGAAGGCGCGCCCACGACGAGTTGGTCCGGGGCGACCCGACACGGATCGAGCGCCCCTGACCGGCCTCCTCATCCTGGGCCGGCGCGCGGCTCCTGCCGCAGTCGGGCCGGACGGCCGCACTGGGATAGACGTGGCCGGCGCGAGGCCCAGGGGTGCTGGGCCCGCGCCGGCCGGCTCAGCTGCCCACAGATTTCCCGTACCTTGCGGGCGTCTGTGGTTGGCGGCCTCGGGGGTGGGGATCAGGAAAGGACTTCGAAGGTCCAGGTCTTGGCGCCGGAGCTGATGGTGGTGCCGTTGGCGGCAAGCACGCCGGTGACCTCGAAGGTGACGCCGTAGGTTCCGGCGGCGTCGAAGCCCCAGTTAACGTGGGCGTGGGTGTTGTGACTGACATTCAGGCTGTCGGGGAGCCCGTCACCGCTGTCGAAGAGCACCGACGGGGTGCCGCCGGAGACGGTGTAGGCACTGAAGCCGGCCGGCCCCGTGACGTTGGTGAGCGTGACGGTGACCCGGTTGTTCTGGAACACGCCACTGGGCACCTCGGCCGTGTTCCAGCCGGCCCACAGCAGCTCGGAACTGCTGGACTGCGGTAGCACCCAGGCTTGGTTGTCGGTGCCGAGGAACGACCATTCACTACCGCTGGGCACGGTGACCTCGGCGGTATGGGGAACGCGCAGGATGACATCGGCGGGGTCGCGCTCCACCGAATCGTCGTCGAGCAGGTTGACGGTCAGTGCGCCGTCGGCGTAGTCGACGTCGAGGACGTCAACGTGACCGCGGGAGATCACGATCGGCGTTGCGGCAGCGGTAGTGGTGGTGCCGGCGAGCAGCGCGGCGGTGACGGCGAGGCCGGTGAGAATTCGGCGACGGAGGTGCATGGTGCTCACCCCTGAACCACGACGCGCAGGGTGACCGCCTCGCTGCTGACCTGCTGCCCGGTGTCGGCGAGGGTGCCGGTGGCGCTGACGGTGACGCAGTAGGTGCCGGCGCGGTCGAAGGCCCAGTTGTAGTGCTGGTGGTCGCCGGCGTTCAGGGCGATGGTGTCGGGCAGACCGGCACCGCTGTCGACGAGGATGTTGGGTTGCCCGACCGCGTTTTCGGTGTAGAGGGCGAGTTCCCCGGGCCCGCTGACCGACTGCACCGCGAGGGTGAGCTCGTCGTCGGTGAAGACGCCGGCCTCGACCTCCTCGGTGGCGACGCCGGGCCACACGAGGTCGGTGTCCTGGATCTGGGGCAGGATCCACACCGTCGACACGCCGGGGGTGCCGAGGAAATCGAAGGCGGGGTCGTTCGGGACCGTCGCCTCGGCCTGCTGCGTGACGACGATCTTCACCTCGTCGGTGGCGTACTCGACGTCGTTGTCCTCGTCGTGGACACCGAGCTCCAGCTCGCCGGCCTCGTAGGCGATGTCGACCAGGTCGATGTGCCCGGAGCTGAACCTCACCAGTGAGGCCTGCGCTGGTTGCGTTGCCGCGAGCAGCGCCGCGGTTGCCGCACCGGAGGCGAGCAGCAGGCGAATGGGCTTACGCACGAAGGAACTCCTTCCCCGCGGTCCCCCTTGGACCGCGGCTATTGGAAATGATAGTCGTTTTCTTTAACTGGGGAAAGTGACTGTCGGGTGGGGTCGGTCACGGTGGTGCGTCCTCGGTGGATCGGCACGCTGTGGGCCGGAAACCCCTCCGGGCGGTCTACCGGGCAACCGGTGACGCCTCCTGACGGGATCCGGGGTCGGACAGTGACGAGGGCCGGGAACTGTCACCCTGCCCACCCCGCCGCCGCCACCGCCTGGCCACGAGGCCATGTCGAGGGGCAAGCAACCAGGCGGCAAGGAAGACGGCCGTGGCGATCAGCACGATCGTGCCGCCAACGGGTGTGTCGTAGCTCCACGACAGATACAGGCCAACCACCGCTGCCAAGCCGCCGATCACCGGGGCGAGCAGCATCATCACGCCGAGTCGGTCGGTGAGCAGACGCGCCGCCGCCGCAGGGGTGATCAGCAAGGCGAGGACGAGAATGTTTCCGATCGTCTGCAACGAGATCACCACGGCGAGGGTGACCAGAACATAGAGCACGATGTCGAGCCAGAAGACCGGAAGCCCCATCGAGCGCGACATCTCCCGGTCGAGGCAGACCGCGACGAACTCCTTGTGCAGAGCGAGCACCAGGCCGAGGATGACCAAGCCGGCGCCACCGACGACATAGAGGTCCCGATCGGGAATGCCGGTGATCGAGCCGAACAGGAACTGTTGCAGGGACCCGGCGTACCCCGGGGCCTGTGAAATGATCACAATGCCGAGGGCGAACGCGCCAACGAGGAAGACACCGATAATCGAGTCCTCCTTGACCCGTCGATTCTGCGAGAAGATCGCGATCAGCAGCGCGGTGACAACCCCTGCGACGGCTCCGCCCAGGACCAGACTGCCCTGCAGGACGAAGGCGACCGCGATTCCCGGGAAGACCGCGTGGGCCACGGCGTCGCCGATGAAGGCCATGCCCCGCAGGACCACGTAGCAACCCACGACACCGCAGACGATGCTCGACATCACCGCGATCGCCAAGGCCTTCGGCAGGAACGCGAGGTTGGGGTTGAACAGGTCGGTGAGAAAGTCGGTGATCGACATCAGATCGCCCTCACGAGCTTCAGTAACGGGGAGGTGTCACTCACGCCGAAAGTCGTCATCCACAGCGCGGCGTCCTGCAGGTCCGCCGGGTGTCCGTCGGCGATGATCCGGCCGTTGAGCAGGACCAGTCGGCTACAGGTGTCCACCGCGGCTACGAGGTCATGGGTGGTCATCAGTACCGCGTGCTCCGCACCGGCCAAACTGGTGAACAGGTCACCCAGTAGTTCCTGGGTGGGCATGTCCAGCCCGGTGAACGGCTCGTCCAGCAGGAGGATCCGCGGCGCGAGGGCCAGCGCGCGAGCGACCAGGACGCGTTGACGTTGCCCACCGGACAACTCGCCGACCGGTCGGCGACGCAGCTCGGTGAGCTGTACCCGGTCCAGCGCGGCACCGACCGCCCGCCAGTCGGCGACGCCGGGGCGGCGGAACAGCCCCATGCGGCCGGTCCGGCCACTCAACACGGCTTGCTCAACGGAGATGGGAAAGTCCCAGGTGAACTCGTGGCGCTGGGGGACATAGCCGATCTCGCAGCGGCCGGGGTGCGACGGCTTGCCCCCCACCAGCACCCGGCCGGCGCGGATACCGGTCAGCGCCAGGATCGCGCGCAGCAAGGTGGTCTTACCGGCGCCGTTCGGGCCAAGGAGCCCGACCAGCTCACCCCGGTCCAGGCACAGGTTTATGTCCCGCAGGACCGGTCGACCACCGAGGTCCACCGCCAGCTGATCTACCTCGAGCTCGCTCAACGGTCACCCCCGGACAGCGAGGTCCCGCCTTCTCGCTCAGCCTGCCGCTTGGCCCGGCGTCCCCGCAGCAGCACAAGCACCAGGCCGGTGGCGAGCAGGACCGCCAGCGTCACCATCGCGGGGAGGAGCAGAGTCATGGACTCGGCGGCTGGCTTGCCGGCCTCGGCGCGGTCGCTGACCGGCGAGGCCTGTTCCGCCGACCCGGGGAGGTCGGCGGTGGCGGCGTACGCCTCGTCAACGCTGGTGCCGTCGCCCACGGCGAAGCGCACCGCGCGGGTCGCTGACACTGTCTCCCCACTGATCAGGTCGGCGGAGACCTGCACCGCGATCACGTAGACACCCGGTTCGGTGAAGACCCAGTTGGCGTGGGTGTGGGTGTTGACCTCCGCCCAAAACGGCTGTGCCTTCGGCTCGACGGAGCGCCACAGCGGCTCGGGGGCCGCGAAGTTCCCCGACTGCAGGTACGTCGTGAGGGTTCCGGGGCCGTCCACGCCAAGCAGGGAGAGGGTGATGCCACGGTCGATGCGCTCCATGATGCGGGGGTCCTGGGTGTTCCAGCCGAGCCAGACGACATCGGGGTTCTGGACCTGCGGCACCACGTACACCTTTTTGCCGGCGTCAACGCCGAGGAACGCGTACGCCGGATCCTCCGGAACGGTCTGCAGCGCCGCGTCGGACACCCGCAACACCGTCTCGTCGGGGTCACGCCACACCGGCTGCGCCTGCGTACCGTCGTGAATCATCAGTGTCCACTGGTCATCGACGTAGCGGGGGCCGAGGTCGATGTGTCCAGCGCCGAGTTCCGCTCGACCGGTGGTGAGCGGCTGGTCGGCGGCGATCGACTGGCTGAGCCCCGGGGTGGGCTCCTGCGCCGCCGCGGCAGCCGGCGTCGTCGTCAGCACGATCAGCACCGCGAGCACGCAGCGTGGGAGCAGTCCGCGTACGCGGGTGCGGGTGCGGCGTCGCACCCATCCGGATGTCACTGAGGCCTCCCCTGGTTGGTGGTGGTCAGGCAGTCACGCAGCGATTCGGCGTTGAACCGCATCATCTGCACGTAGTTGGTGATGTCGCGGTCGAAGGTGTCGCCGTAGATCGCACACACCCGGAGCCCCTCCTCACGAGCCACCTCGTTGAGGGTGGTAGACCGGGCTGCCAGGTTCGGCTCCAGGAACACCGCCGGGATCTTCAGGTTGCGGATCGTCTCGGTAAGACGGCGCCGGTCGGCAAGGCTCGGTTCGACGGCCGGGTTCGGGGCGACGAACCCGGATATGGTCACCCCGTACGCTTGGCCGAGGTAGCCGAAGGCGTCATGAGTGGTGATCAGGTGCCGTCGCGACGGCGGGATCTCGGCGATGGTGTTGCGCACGTACGTGTCGAGCTGCTCCAACCTGTGTATGTAGGCCGAGGCGTTCGACCGATAGGCCGCTGCGCCTCGGGGATCGGCCTCGATGAGGGTGTCGCGGATGAGTTCGGTGTAGGAGATCGCGTTTCGCACGTTCTGCCACAGATGCGGGTCAATCTCCCCGTGTACGTGTTTGCCGAGTACCGCCTGCGGAAGCTGGTACACCCGACTTCCGGGTCGGCCGAGGAACCGGAGCCGGCGATCACCGGGCACCTCCAGCAGCGCCTTACCCGGCACCTCGATGACCGTGCGGGCCGGATCGTAGACCCGCTGTTCGGCCTCCCCACTACCCTCCGGGTCGGCGAACAGGTAGAGCCGTTGCTGATCGAGGTCAACGGCGAGATCAGCGTGGCCGGCATTCAGGACCGTCGCCTCGGGCATGCCCGGCACCGAGTGCGGATCCACCCCGACGGCAAACGTGAACACCTGCTCGCCCATGGGAACCGATGGTGCCTGCGGGTCAACGGACAGCGTCGCCCGCATGCTCAGCCGGTAGACACCGGGTTTGGTGAACGCCCAGCTCATGTGCGTGTGCGCGTCGGGTGGGAGCACGGCGGTGTCGGCACGGAAGCCATTTGCCGGATCGAACCCGTCGGTGGAGTCCACGTAGACCGACGGGTTGCCGAACGACTCGGTGAGGTAAGCGACCACACCACCCGGACCATCGGCCGATGTCGCGCTGAGCAACACGTCCGAGGCGCGGTTCGCACCGTGCACCGCACCAGTCCCCCGTACCCGCATGCCCAACCAGAGGGTGTCCAGCGACACGTCCTCGACCAGCGGGATAATCTCCGCGGCGTACTTCACCGCTCCCTCTGCCAGCGAGATGTTCGGCACCCCCGCGCGCAGGTTGGCGTCCAGCGCCTTGATGATGGCCTGCTCTTCGAGTAGCAGATAGTTACTGAAGGCGACGTCGGCGTAGACCACGTCCCGGATGTCGCGCAGCGACGGCTCATAGCTGTGCGGATCGGCACCGTCGCGCACCAGCGAACTGACCGCTACCCGGTCACCGCCGACGTGGTGCACCAGGTCGCGCAGGATTCCGGTGGTCGTGATGACCTGCAGGCGCTCGTCGTTCGCGCTCAACGCCACCTCCGACCGACAGCCGGCGACCAGCCCCACAATCAGCAGCGGCAGGATCGCCCGCCGCCACCAGGACCGGGGCGCCGGAATCACGAGCCCTCCTGGTTGGCACCAGCACGGCGACGGGCAAGCAGCACCAGCAACGCCCCGGCGACAACAAGGACGACGCCAACCGTGCCGGCCAGCAACACCCACCCCGCGCCCGTACGCGGCAGCGGGCCGGTGCCGCCCTGGTCCTGTCCGTCGTCCCCGGAGCCGCTGCCCGATCCGAAGCCACCGCTCGGGTCGGTGCTGTCGCCGACGGCAATGGTGAGCGTCTTCGTGTCGGTGACCGCCTTGCCGGCAGTGGTGGTGCCGCTCATCTGCACCGCGAGGCGGTACAGGCCGGGCTTACTGAAGGCCCAGTTTCCGTGCGCGTGCGTGTTCAGCGGAACAACCAGCTGCTGCGGGAACGACGTCGCGGAGTCGAACAGCACGTCGGCCTCACCGAACGAGCCGGTCAGGAAGAGCGCGAACCGCCCGGGCCCGTCAACGCCCTTCAGCGTCCAGGTGACGTCGCCCTTGATACCGGAGACGACCGACTCGTGCTGGGTGTTCCAGCCCGGCCAGACGATGCCGGACTGCTGGGACTGTGGCAGCAGCCAGACCGAATCGCCCTGCGCGCCGAGAAAGTCCGCGCCGGCGGGTACAGTTATCTTCGCGTTGTCTTTGATCCACAACACCACGTCGGCGGTCTCTCGCCAGACAGCCGGGCTGGTGCGATCGTCCTTGATCCGAATTGTCCAGTCGGCTCCGGCGAGTTGCGGCCCCATGTCGACGTGTCCGTCGGCGATGACCTGCTGGGCACCCGTCTCCGTGGTGGTGCCCGTCTTCGCGGCGGCCGGCGCCATCGGCGCGGCGAGAGGTTTCGGTATCGCAGTCGGCCTCACTTCGGCGGCGGTCGGGGCGAGCACCACCGTGTCCGGCTGACTGCCGGGCCGCGGAGGCTGCGCAGCCGACGGCAGCACCTGCCCAGGCGGGACGATCTCGGGTACGCGAACCCGATATGTCGCCTCAGCACTGGCCGCCTTGCCGGAGCGAAGGTCCGCCGACACGGTCAGCGTGAGCCGATAGTCGCCGGCCGCGTCGAAGGCCCACACCACACCATCGGTACGCGTAGCCGCTGGTAGTCGCAGAGACCGCGGCAGATTCGTGCCGCTGCCGAACAACGCGGTCGCCCCTTCGAGGCCCGACAGTCGGTAGGCGGTGAAGGTGCCCGGCCCCTCGACCGACCGCAGGCGCAGCGTCACCGTGTCCTCGATGACAGCGCCCAGAGGTACCCCGGTGGTGTCCAGGGTGGGGAACCTGGTGTCGCCGGCGGACAGCGACCACACCGGCTGGCCCGCCGGCCCCAGGAAGGCGAGGGCTGACCTGGCCGGAACCCGGCCCGCCAAACCCCCGCCGGGGCCGAGCACCACCTCGGCCGGGTCGTAGCCCGGCACGTCGCGGGCCACCTGGCCGGCGTCTCGGATCCGCAGTGACATCGCGTCACCGTCGAGCGTCACCGACACCAGGTCCGCATCGGTCGCGCCGATCGTGGCCGGTTCAGCGACAGCCGGCGCGGCCCCTACGGCCAGGGCAAGGCCGGCCAGGGCAAGGCCGGCCGCGCCGGCACACCTGCGTTTCATCGTCATTGCTCGCTCCCCAGGCGACGTGATGGTGTTGTCTCGTGCGGTTCCTGAGCGGCACCGTTGTTGGCAGCGTCCTGCGACGTCGTCCGGCTGGCCTCCGCCCGGCCCTGCTCACGGGCGGCGGCCACCGCCTGCGCGATCGCTCGAAGCCGCCGGCGGCGGGCAACGATCAGCAGCCACCCGGCGAGCCCGATCGGGATCAGTAGGGCCAGTTGTAGCCAGGGCACCGCCCAGACGGTGGCCCGCGTCGTATCGCCCCGTGGTGGCGGGTCAAGGACCTGGTCACCGACGGCGGCGGGGGTGACAGTGAGCCTCGTGGTCAGCCGGAAGAGTGGCGGCACACCCGTCATCCGTACGGTGGTGGTCACCTCACCACCGGGCAGGATCTCCGGTAGGTCCGCCGCTTCCACGGACCGCCGGCCGAGGCCGAGGGGGCCGGCCACCTCGAGCGTGGGTAGGCCGGTGAGCCGGACGTTGCCGATGTTGCGGACGGTGACGGTGGTGGTGAGCGTGCCACCGACCAGGGGGTTCAGCGACCCGGTGTGCCGTACCCGAAGGTTCTCGACAGTCAACGCGGGACTCAGCTCACCGGTGACCCGCAGGTAGATCCGGGCACCGACGCGGTGGTCGACGGCGACCTGGTTGCCCTGGCCATCCGCCGCCGTGGTGGTGAGTGACGCGACCACACCTCCGGCGTGGTCGCCCGGTGTGGCGTTCTCCGGCACCGTGAGGGTGAACGGAACGTTCAGTCGCGACGTAGACGGAATCGTCACACTGCGTTGGGTGAAGCCGATCCAGGAACCCACATCAGTGGGTTGCTGACCGCCGGCCAGCAGGTCAAAACCGCCGTTTTCGGTGGTGAAGGCGTCGCTGGCGTAGAGGCTCAGGGTGAGCGGACGCGTCGAATGGTTGGTGACCGCGACGTAGTCGGTCAGTGTCGCGCCGGGGTCGAGCTTGTAGGTGAACGCCGGACGGCCGTTCGGTCCGTCCGGACTCGATGGCGCCACCCCCCAGGTCACAGCGGATGGAGCCGAGGAGGCACCCGGTGGCGGCGTGGGTGGGGCCGGGGCAGCCCCGAGCAGGGCGAGGCCGGTGGCGATGACGGCGAGCAGGCGCATGGGGGCGACGATTTCCGTTCCGTGGGGCAGGGAATGGGGTGGGCGGGCGCGGGTTGCGCTCCGCCCACCCCGCGGCTGTCCGGGGCCCTGAGGTCAGTGCCGGCCCTCGGACCGGCCGCCACCCTCAGATCGCGGTAAGGGTGAGGGTCGCGGTGTAGGTTCCCGCGGCCGTCTCGGTGGGCAGGCTTAGCCGCAGCCCGGCACCCAGTTCGGCAGTGCCTCGCCCGGCGTCGTTCGGCGCCGAACCCAGCACCGCGCTGCTGCCGAGGCCGCCGCCGCTGCCGACGACGTACGGTGCCACCTCGGGGCCGGCCACGACCCCCTGCCCGGCGCCCTGAGTCAGGACCCGGGGGATCCAGCCGAGGTAGCCGGCGCTGAAGGAGGAGCCGTCGGGCCCGGCGAAGTCATCCGGGATCTGCCCGGATGCGCTCCAGCCAGGCTGACCGGCGCGGGTGTCGGTCACCGTGACCGGCCGGAGCTCACCGCTGCTCTCCCATCGGTCACCGGCGCTGTTGAGCTGGGCGGGTGGCAGCACCACCGCCCGGTCGTCCGGGTCAACGCTGATGACCAGCGAGCCCTGGGTCTCCTCGATCGACGCGGTGATCGTCTGCGAGTTCCCCGGCTCCGCGGGCGCGAACGCCACCCAGAGAATCACCGGCTCGCTGACGGCCGACACCATGTCATCGTCGTCGTAGAGCGTGGCCACATACTCGCAGGCATTCAGCTCCCGGGTCGCAGTGAACGAGTAGCTGGCACCCGCCTCCCCCGGGATCATCGTCCAGTCCGTCGCACCCGGACACCTGCTGAACCAGTGGTAGGAATGTAGCTCGGTCTGCGGCGTCTGCACCGCGGTGAGCGTGACGGTGTCGTTGGGCTGGTACTCATCGGCCATGCCGCTGACCGACAGGCTGACCTCCGAGCCGTCACCGGGCAGTTCGCCGACGAGGAACGAATAGTCCACCGGTCCGGTGCTGATCGTGGTGCCGCCGGTCAGCGTCGCCTCGACCTGGAACGTCAGCGTGTAGTCGCCCAACGCGCTGAACGCCCAGTTGGAGTGCGCGTGGGTGGATACTGGCACGTCAATTGCGTCCGGGAGTCCATCGTCGCCGCGGAATTTGATAATCGGACCACCGAACGAGTCCTGGGTGAAGAGCGTGACGCTACCCGGCCCCTGCACCTCGACCAGGCTCAGTCGCACCGTGTCGTCCTCGAACACATCGGACTCGAGAGTCGTGGTGTTCCAACCCGGCCAGAGCAGATCCGGGTCCTGGGTCATCGGCAGCAGCCAGATCTGGCTACCCGCCGGGCCGAGGAAGGCGAACCGGGGATCGTCCGGAACGGCCATCGCCGCCTCCGGCAGGACCTGGAACGTGACATCCGCCGGATCCCGGACCACGGCTGGGCTGACCGTGTCGTCGTTGACCTTCAACGACAGACTGCCGTCGCTGTAGCGCACGTCGATCGCGTCGGCGTGCCCCTTGGACAGCACCACCTTCTCCGCTGCCGACGCAGCGACAGGCGCTGCCACAAGGCCAACGACCACCGCCCCGGCTAGTAGGGCCGCAAAGCCGCGAGCCCGCACCGTCGCATTCATACCTCCCCTTTCACACCGCGTGCCCGCGCGGTGATATCTGGTGATGTCACCGTCGGCCGGCCGGGCCAGCAGATCTTCGGCTCGCACGCCGCGAGGCGTGTCGAAAACGGTAACGACAACGGTTTTCATTATTACATTAGTGGTCGACCAGTTCCACGCGGGGATGCCGGCGATCCACGTACCGCCAGCTATACCTGCCCCGCCACTGGCCCGGCACGCTGCCGCCGGGCAGGCCCCACTCGCCCCTTGACCTTGCCCCTTGGGCAAGCAGCACCGTGGTCCGTGCCGGCCACCCGGCCGGCACGAGGAGGATGACACCGTGGAGCTGCTGACGATCGGCGCGTTCGCCCGGGCGGCGCGGCTGACCCCGAAGGCGTTGCGCCTGTACGACGAGGTGGGGCTGCTACCGCCCGCGGCGGTCGATCCCGAGTCCGGCTACCGGTTCTACGACCCGGAGCAGTTGGCGCACGCGCGGCTGATCGCCCAGTTACGCCGCATCGGCATGCCACTGGCCGACATCCGTATCGTGTGCGACCTGGAGCCGGACGCGGCGGCCCGAGCGGTCACCGACTACTGGCAGCAGGTCACCGCCGACACCGCGACCCGCGCACACCACGTCGCCCGCCTCGTCACACACCTGTCCCAGAAGGGCGTCACCATGTCCGCAACCAGCCCCACCCCGGCCATCCGCTACGCCGTCCGCTGCGACCAGGGCACCGGGCGCAACAGCAACGAGGACGTCGCCTACGCCAGTGACCGGCTGCTGGCCGTCGCCGACGGCACCCGGGGCGCCGGCGCCACCGCCAGTAGCACGGCCGTCAACGCGCTCAAAGCACTCGAGCTGAGCGACCGGCCCGCCGTTGACCTGCTTGCCATGCTGGCCGCAACCATCGACGACGTCGATCGCGCGGTGCACGCCACCAGCACCGACGACAACCAGCCGGCCACCACCCTGACCGCGCTACTGCGTCGCGGCACACAACTAGCCCTGGTACACATCGGCGACACCCGTGCCTACCTACTACGCGGCGGTGAACTCGCGCAGCTCACCCAGGACCACACCTGGGTACAGAGCCAGGTCGAATACGGCAAGCTCAGCCCCCAGGAGGCCGCCACCCACCCGCAGCGCGCCCTACTCACCCGCGCGCTCGGTGGTGGCAGCCAGCCCGTCGAAGCCGACCTGGCGCTGCGCACCGCCCTGGCCGGTGACCGCTACCTACTCTGCTCCGACGGCCTGTCCGCCGTCGTCAGCCGAAGCGACCTGCACACCGCCCTCACCGAATCCGGTGACCCCGAACCCACAGCACAACGGCTGATCGACCTCGCCTACGCCGCCGGCGCGCCGGACAACATCACCTGCATCGTCGCCGACATCCTCGCCGCCTAACGTGAGGGCGACCACGTCCGCGGGCCTGGCGTCGGGGACGGAGGTTACGACGACGCCGGGCACGGGTCAGGCTCGCTCGTAGGCGGTGCCGGCCTGGTTGCGCTTGAGCAGCCCCTCGTCAACGAGGGCACGACGCAGGGTCACCCAGTCGTCGAACCACTCGCCACAGAGAGCGTTAACCCGGGGCTCGGGATAGACCTCACCGGGACTGAAGGTATCGGCGACCACTGCCAGCACCCGGGCACGAACCTCGGCGTCGCCGGGAATGGTGGTGATCCGGCCACGGCGGAAGTAGGCTCCCGCGCCGTCCCCGCCGCCCCGTCCGGCGACCATGACCTCGGCCTGGACCGCGCGTCGGAAGGCGTCGTCCACCAAGGCGTACGTGTTGGTCGCCCGGTCCTCGGCAACGACCTTTCCGTCCACCAGCCGCCGGAGGGCGACCGCAGTAGCCTTCGGGGTCAGCCCGGTCTGCTCGGACACCGACACCAGGGTGCGCGAACCTAGCACGAGCGCGGCAAACGTCGTGCGCCGGGCCGGCTCGGCCAGCAGGCCGACGATGTCGCCGCAGGACGGCGGACGCTCGGCAGAGTCAGTCGGCGGCTCTGGGTCGGCCATGGGCGCAGGCACCTCACCCTCTGTGTGGTCGGGACAACACCGGCCACCACGGCCGGCACGGACCCCACTCTGTCCACTGAATCGGAGCAATCGCATCCTGTCACGCCGACCGGACGCACCGGTGCCACGCCGGTCGGATCAGGTGCGAACCGTCGGCGTCGCCAGCACGGCCGACGCCGCCGTCCGGGGCCGACGGGGACTGCTCGCGGTGGGCGGTGTGCGGTACGCCGAAGGCGGGTGCCGTACCGGCAGCGCGATGACCTTGGTCCCTTCGATGAACACCCAACGCCGGCGCTGCCAGGTGTGGAGCAGCTCCAGCGTCGGCTCCCAGCGTGCGCCCGACCAGTGCTGAGCCTGGAGGTCACCGGAGACGCGCGGGCGGGCAGGGCGGGGGACGCTGGCGTGGGGGCTTCCCCATCGGCCCCTCGCGACTGCCCGGCGCGCGTCGACCCGGCCGACCACCCGGACTACGCCCCCGCCACCCAGCAGCCCGCCACGACGTCCACATCGTCACCGCCGCCACCAGCACAAAACTGACAGACGGCACGACGAAAACGAAGACTTCCAATAACCCGAGGCCACGCCGCACAGGTTAAAGATCAAGTTAGTGCGCCGTCGTCGTTAGACGGCGCCAGCGCAGAGGACGCCGACGCGCCACGCGGAGCCGCCGATGCCTCGCCCTGTCGGCGTACCAGGGGTATGTCGACAGCGTCGGCGAGCGTCAAAACAGCTCGCCCGCGGGTGACGATGCCCGTGGGCTTCTTCCCAGTTGCTCTGTTCCGACGCCCCAGCGCTGGTCGGCTGCTCGGCCGCGCCGCAGCGCCTGTCTATTTCCTGCACCGCGCACTAGGGTCGGTGCGCAACACCGGGTCGCCATGCCGCCGGGCGATGGCGGCACGCCGGCGACCGGGAGGCGCGTGTGCCCGACGAGCTCGACGAGTCATTCCTCGCCCTCCCACTGGCCAGGCTGACCGAAGCCGCCCTGTCCCGGGCTCGTGAGCAGGGTGCGCGGTACGCCGCGCTGCGGGTGCAGCGGGTCCGCTCCGGACGCACCGTCGTGCACGACGGTGCGCTGCGGGCCAGCGAGGAGGAGATCGACCTCGGCCTGGCGGTTCGGGTGCTGCACCGCGGCGCTTGGGGCTTCGCCGCCGCGCCGGAACTCACACCGGAGGCGGCGGTGCGCGCCTGTGACGAGGCCATGGCGCTGGCGCGGGCCTGCGCGGACGTCGGGGGCACACCCCTCGCGCTCGCACCCGAACCGACACACGCGGCGGTGACCTGGGCCTCGCCGCACCGGATCAACCCGTTCCAGGTGCCGGAGAGCGAACGGGTGGAATTGCTGAGCCACTGGTGCGCCGGGCTACTCGGGCACGAGTCGGTCGCGCAGGTGCAGGCCCGCGTTACCGCCACCCAGGAGAACACGTACTACGCCGACCTCGGGGGAACCAGCGTCACCCAGCAGCGCGTCCGGGTGCATCCGCAGGTGCTGGTGGTGGGTCGGCATCCCCGCGACGGCGGCACACAGACGCTGCGGACGGTCGGCCCACCGGTGGCTCGCGGCTGGGAGTACCTGCACGGCGAGGGCTGGGACTGGGCCGGCGAACTCGCCGGGCTGCCGGCGCACCTGGCCGAGAAGGTGCAGGCCCCGCCGGTACGGTCCGGGCGGTACGACCTCGTCATCGACCCGTCGCAGCTCTGGCTCACCATCCACGAGTCGGTCGGGCACGCCACCGAATACGACCGGGCCGTGGGACAGGAGATGTCGTACGCGGGCGGCACCTTCGCCACGCCCGAATCCCTCGGCCGGCTCCGGTTCGGGTCCCCACTGATGACCGTCGACGCCGACCGAACGACCGAGCACGGGCTGGCCACCGTCGGGTTCGACGACGAGGGGGTGGCGGCGCAGTCCTGGCCGCTGCTCGAGAAGGGAGTCCTGGTCGGCTTCCAGCACGACCGAGCCTCCGCCGCGCGAGCCGGACTGGCGCGCTCCTCCGGCTGCGCGTACGCCGAGTCGTACAGCCACACACCCATGGCCCGGATGCCGAACGTGTCGCTGCGCCCGGCGACCGACGGGCCGGACACCGCGGCCCTGATCGCCGGCGTGACCGACGGCTTCTATCTGGCCGGCTCCGACAGCTGGTCGATCGACATGCGCCGCCGGCAGTTCCAGTTCACCGCGCAACGCTGGCACCGCATCCGCAACGGCCGACTGACCGGGCAGGTGTCCCGCGCCGCCTACCAGGCTGAGACCACCAAGTTCTGGTCGTTGCTCTGCGGGCTGGGTGGAGAAGGTACCTGGCTGCTCTCCGGTGCCGACATGTGCGGCAAGGGGCAACCGGTTCAGGCCAGCGCCGCCAGCCATGGCTGCCCCGCCGCGGTGTTTCACGGCATCGACGTCGTCGACACCGGAGGGTGGGACGGGTGAGCGGAATACAGGATGACCTCGAAGCGGCGCTACGGCACCGGCGGGACGCCGACGAGCTGCTGCTGATCGCTGACGAGACTGCCGTCGCGCAGTTGCGCTGGGCGGGCAACGCGTTGACCACCAACGGCAGCGTCCGGGCCAGACGGATGACCGCGGTGGCGGTGCGACAGAGCGCCGCCCGGACGCACGTCGGCCTGGTCGGCCACGGTGGGGCGCTCGGTGACGCCCTGCCTGACCTGGTCCGCGCCGCCGAGCGGGCGGCCCGGAACGCACCACCGGCCGCAGACGCCGCTTCGCTACCGACGCCCTGGCAGACACCGTCCTGGGCGGAACCGCCCGGCAGTACCTCGGTCGACGCGTTCCGCGACGTGCTGCCCGGCCTTCGGGAAGCCTTCGCGGCGGCCGGACGGCGACAGCTGTACGGCTACACCGAGCACCGGGTGGTCACCACCTATCTCGCCGCTTCGACGGGTGTCCGTCTGCGGCACCTCCAGTCCAGTGGCCTGTTCGACGTGAGCATGCGGGACGAAGCCGGCGCTTCGACCTGGGCCGGCGTCACCGCACCGGATTTGTCCAAACTGGATGTTCTGGCACTCACCGGAGAGCTGTCCGCGACACTGGGGCGGTTCGGTCGTCGGGTCGAGCTACCTCCGGGGCGCTACGAGGTGCTGCTCACCCCAAGCTGTGTGGCCGACCTGATGCTGCACCTCTATCTCGCCGCAGGGGCGCGCGGCGCCCTGGACGGGCGGACCGCCTTCAGCCGCCCGGACGGGCGACTGCCGATCGGCGAACGCCTGACCGCGCTGCCGTTGACGCTGCGCAGTGACCCGGACGACCCGATGCTGCCCTGCGCGCCGTTCACCCTCAGCCGGAGCACCGACGACCTCACCTCCGCGGTCGACAGCGGACTGCCGCTGCGACCGACCCGCTGGATCGACGAGGGTGTGCTGACCGCGTTGGTGCAGACCCGACACACCGCTGCGCGGACCGGCAGCCCGTTCACGCCGATGGTGGACAATCTGGTGCTGGAGGGCGGGCCGGACGGGCCGTCGCTGCCCGAGATGATCCGCTCCACCCGGCGCGGTCTGCTGCTCACCTCGCTATGGTATTTGCGCGACGTCGATCCGGCGTCGCTGCTGCTGACCGGTCTCACCCGCGACGGCGTGCACCTGGTGGAGGAGGGCACGATCGTCGGCCCGGTGCACAACTTCCGGTTCAACGAGAGCCCGCTGTCGCTGCTGGCCCGTGCCACCGAGGTCGGCCGGCCGGAACCGGCGCTGCCCCGGGAGTGGGGTGACTACTTCACACGCATGGTGATGCCGCCACTGCGCGTGCCCGACTTCCTCATGTCGGCGGTCAGCCCGGCGACTTGAGACGGCGACGGCACTCAGGCGGCCGGCGGCTCGAACAGAGCGGCGAACCGGTCGAGGGTGCACCGGTCGTAGGCGAACTGCTTCTGCGGCGGGTACGGACGCAGGGCCGGCGGCAGGTGTCCGGGCTCGCCGCGTCGGGGCAGCGTCCCGTCCGGACGGCGCAGGTGCGGGCCGTTGAAGAACCAGCAGAGCTGACCCACCTGTTCGGCGAAGACCAGCGGATGCAGGTCGGCCGGGTACATCGCCAGGTGGCAGCGGGTGGCCCGGAACTCGCCGTGCGGCCCGAAGGTGTTGCCGAAGAGAACGTGTCCGAAGACGTCGTGCACCGCCCGGAAGATGTCGTTGTGCAGCAACTCCTCGCCGCCGGCCCGGACTCCGGCGCGGGCGCGCAGCGGATGCTCACCGCCCGCACCGTCCGGTCCGTGCCCGTGACGGGTGAGGAAGACGTGGAGCAGGCTGCGGGATCGGACCCGCGCGACGAGATCCTGCGAGTCCCGGTACGGCTGCCCTGGGCCGGTCCACGGCAGCACCCGGATCCCCGCATCGCCGATGAGCCGGAACTGGCGCAGATTCTCCTCGGCCAGCCGGGCGTATCCGCGGGCCGTGCCGGCCGGGTCGGTCACCATCGGAGCGGCGTCGTAGCAGTCCGCCACCTCCCGGCAGAAGTCCTCGTCGATGCGCAGCCGCTCGGCGGCCAGCCGGTCCAGCCGGACGGCGGGCAGGCCTTCGCACGTCGCCACACGGTCTGCGTGGGACTGGGCCAGCGCCCCGAGGCGTGCGGTGCGCCCTTGGTTGTCGCCTGTCATCGATGCTCCCGGAAGATGCGCCTCAAGGCGCCGAGCGTCAGTCCTCCCCCAGCCACAGGTTGGTCAGGTCGCCGTTGAGCACCGGGTAGGGCAGCCAGTTGCGCACCCGGTGTCCGCGCAGCCAGTACTGATGGGCGAAGAGGATCGGCACGACCGCGCAGTCGCGCAGCACCTCCCGCTCCGCAGCCCGCCAGTGCTCGTTGGCGGTCGCCTCGTCGGCGCAGCTCAGCGCGATGTCGATCTGCTGGTTGACCGCAGGATTGTGGTAGTGGCCGAAGTTCGAACCCCAGTCGTCGTTCTCGGAGACGCCGAAGCTGTTGAAGAGGGCTTGGAGGTAGACCCGGGCGTTGTTGCCGTGCCAGTCCGGCTCCCAGCCGGAGAGCGCCACGTCCCACCGGCCCTCGCGAGCCCCGTCGGCCCGGCCGAGGTACGTGCCGAACAGCTCGGTGATGCTGGCCGGTATCAGGTCGAGGGTGATCCCGGCGCGGGCACACGCCGCCCGGACCACCCGCGCGGTCTCCGGGTGGATGTCCCGGTCACGGTAGACCAACTTCAGCGTGAGCCCGTCCGGGTAGCCGGCCTCGGTAAGCAAACGGCGGGCCCGGTCGGGGTCGCCGGTGCCACCGTTGGCCGCATACGGGGCGAACGGCTGGTACGCGCGACACAGCGGCGGCAGGATCTGCTCGGCGATGTCGTTGAGTCGCGGCCCACCCCAGATCTCGGCGACGGTGGTCTTGTCAATGGCGTACTGCAACGCCTTTCGGACCTCCCGGTGGGCCAGTGCCCCGCCCTCGTTGGGGCTGAGCATATTGATCACCAGATACGGGCTGAACAGTCCGGCCGGACAGACCTCCAACCGGGGATCCTCGGCCGCGAACATTTCCGGCAGCCGCTCGGTCAGCGGCTGGATGTCCCACATCATGTCGGCGTCACCGGCGATCACCATGTCGTGGCAGGTCTTCTCGTCCAGCCCCTGCCGCACCTCGATGCGGTCGACGTGGGCCGCTCGGACCGGGTCGGTGGCGGCGTCCCACGTCCGGCTACGCTCCAGGGTGATCCGCTGCTCCGGCTCGTAGCGGGTGATCCGGTACGGTCCGATGGAGCCGATCCGCTGGTTCAGCTCGGGGCTGCCGGGCACGCACCAGAGGTACTCCTCCGGTGCTGGGGAGGCGAACGGCAACGCCAGGATGTTGAGGAAGTCCGGTGTGGGTCGGCGGGTGATCAGCTCCAGCGTCCGGTCGTCGAGCACGCGCAGCCCCGGCACCTCGGCGGCCTCCAGGTAGGGTGCCACCAGGTCGAGCTGGCAGGGCAGGGTGAGCAGGTCGTCGCGGAATGCGGCCAGCCCTTCGACGGTGGTCAGGTAGTAGGGCAGGCCGGGACTGGGTGCCATCGGGTGGGCGAGTCGCTTGATCCCGCGTACGACGTCGGCGGCGGTCAACGGCCGGGGGCCGTCGGGCAGGTCCCAGAGCAGCCCGTCGCGCAGGGTGAACCGGTAGCACCGGCCCTCGGTGTCGTACGGCGCGTTTGCCGCCACGGCCAGGTCCGGCACCAGGTCGCCGGCGCGCCGGTGGTCGCGGGTGGCCGGGTACGTGACCAGCTGCCGAGTGTACGCGCGGATGATCCCCCGGGTCACCGTGTGGTACGCCAGCGCCGGGTCGAGGTGGTCGACGTCGCCCGCGCCGACCAGGGTGAGGGTCCCACCCCCCGACGGCCCGGCCGCATCGGAGGTCTGCGCGACGACCCTCGGTGTTCCTCCTACGGTCATTGGGGCTCCTCCAGCCAGAGGTTCGACAGGTCGAACCAGCGGTCGACTGTCGGCATGGCGATCGCGTTGCGGACCCGCCGGCCCTTGCGGTGCGGGATCGTCGGGGCGTGCACGAGGATCGGCACAATCGCGGCGTCCTGCATGACCCGCAGGTCGACCTGATGCCACAGCTCGGTGGCGCGGGCCCGGTCGGTGGCGCCGAGGGCATCCTCGATCAGCCGGTCGACCTCCGGGTTGCTGTACCCGCCGTAGTTGCTGGTGCCTCGGGACAGGTTGGTCTGGAACATCGGTTGGACGTAGGTGCGTCCGTTCGGTCCGAACCAGTCCGGCGTCCAGGAGGGCGCGGAGATGTCCCAGGCTCCGGCCCGGGCGTTCGCCGGGTCACGGAGGAACTGGTAGTACCCCGCGTGACCTAGCGCTACCAGGCGGACGTTGATGCCGCACTTCTCCAGGTCGCTGGCGTAGGAACGGGCCACCTCCGGGTTGGCGTCCACGTCCCGGTGCACGGCGGTGAGGGTGAGCCCGTCGGGGTAGCCCGCCTCCGCCAGCAGCGCCCGGCAGCGCTCCGGGTCGCCCCGGTCACCAGGTGTCGGATACAGGTTGAAGTCGACGTGTCCGTCATTGCCCGGCGGAATCGCCGTGTGCCCGGGCAGCATCACCGTCCCCGCCTCGAGGTCGTGGTAGATATCGGCGATCGCCGCCTTGTTGATGGCGTACGCGATGGCCTGGCGCACCTTGAGCTTGCTCATCGCCCGCTCGGCGTTCGGGCTGAGCGTGTTGAACACGAGGTAGGGATTGAGCGCGTAGCCGAGGTCGTTGCCGGGATCGGTGGGCGGCACGTCATAGGGCTCGGTGATCGGTGAGGCCCAGGACAGGTCGGCACGACCGGAGGAGATCATCCCTCCGACCTGCTGCGGGGTGGCGACCTCCATGCACACCTCGACCCCGTCCAGGTACTGCTGGCGCACCGGGTCGGACTCCTTGCGCCACACCGGGTTCCGGTCCAGCCGCACCGATTCGCCGTGCGCGTAGTGGGTCACCCGGTACGGCCCGTTGGAGCGCACCCGGCGACGGAACTCCGTACTGTCCGGCAGCACCTCGTCGTACTCGACTGGGGCGGCGGAGGCGCAGTGCAGCGCCAGGATGTGCAGGAAGTCCACCGCCGGGCGGATCAGGTCGAAGACAAGTGTCCGGTCGTTGACGGCCCGGACGCCGGAGATCTCGTGGCTGTTCTGAAAGGAAGCCACCTCGACGGCGGCCGGTTCGGCCGAGGTGATGGCGGCGGCGTACTCGTCGCAGTACCGGGCCAGCCCCTGGATGGTGCTGGTGTAGTAGCCGATCGCGCCGGCCCGCAGCACCGGGTTGGCCATCCGCTTGAAGCCGCGTACGAAGTCGCCGGCGGTCACCTCGCGGGGCGGTACGGTGTCCCAGTACACGCCGGGGCGCAGCCGGATGGTGTAGCGGGTGTGGTCGGCGCTGATGCCGCCGTTGTCGAGGGTCGGTACCGCCTCGGCGACGTCGGGCACGGGCGTGATAGCCGACGGGTCGCGGAGGTCGGTCACCGGCCGGTAGGTGAAGAGCTGGCGCGCGAAGAGTCTGATGACCTGCCCGCCGAGCATGTAGTAGGCGCAGGCGGGATCCAGGTGATCCATGCTGCCCGGGCCGTAGAGCCGTAGTGTTCCCCCGTACCGAGGCTGGCCACCGTTCATCAACACACACCTTTCGCTGTTCTGATCGCCACTGCCGATGCCGGGTCTGTCGCTCAGAGGGGAATGCGGCTGGCCTCGGCCACGTCCGCCCGCAACTGCGCGGGGAGCAGCGGCTCCCGCAGCAGCGCGGTGAATCGGTCGGTGAGACTGGTGCCCGGATCGCGAGCGGCCAGCCAGGCGTCAACCAGCCTGCCCCCCTCGGAGTAGGTGACCGAGTAGGCGCCCCAGAGCGGGTCGGCGAGGAACCGAATCATCTGCTCGGCACGTTCGGGCGGCAGGAGCATCCAGCGCCGCAGGTACGCCAGCGCCTCCTCCCGGCTGCCGCCCTCGTCGTGCAGGAGCAGGGCGGCGTCCACCCGTGCCGGCAGGAGACGCAGGACCAGACCACGCATCCGTTCGACCCGCTCGCCTTCGACGTGGACCCCCTCGCCGGCGAGGATGCGGGCGGTCCACTCGCCCCAGCCAGGGCCGAGTACCGCGTCCACCGCCGCTTCAGCCATGCCCTCGACGACCAGGCACCGGGGCGTGTTGACCAGGGCGATGGTGTGCTCGTCCTGGCCACCGCCCCGGACCAGGCTGGCCTCCTTGAGGCAGTGCTCGGTGTGGTGCCCGGGGTATGACTCGTGCGTCACGATGATCGGCAGTGCGGCCACCGACCGGCCGCTCGCGGCGTTCAGGGCCACGGCGGAGCGGAAGTCGCCCAGGTAGCGGTTGTAGGCATTCCACGGCGCGTCCCGGACCACGGTGTACTCGACGCGTTCGCTCTCCGGCAGGTCGAACCGGTCCCTGGTCCGCTCCCGCACCGCGTCGGAGACGGCCTGTACGCAGCGCTGCAGTAGTTCCGGAGGGACTGTGTTGCGCCGATAGAACTCTTCCACCCGGTTGACGAGCGGCCCCGGTCCGGGCAGTAGCGATTCCATCTCGTCATGTACGGCCGCGTAGCGCTCCTGCGGAGTTCGGGTCACCTCGACATCGAAGTAGGCGCGCACCTCGTCTCGGAACGACACCGGGGTGCCGGCGACCCGATCGGCCACCGCGCGCAGCGCGGCGAGCTGGGCGGTGAGGTGCTGGCGGCGGGGCCGATCGAGGTAACTTGCGGGCAGCGCGGCAAGTGTCCGCGTGGCCTGGCGGGACAGGTCCCGAGGATCGACGGACGGTTCGGCGGCGACCTGGTCGCGCAGCGTCGGGTCGCCGTAGTAACAGTCCACCAGGCCGTCCACCAGCCGCCCCAGCCGTAGACCAATCAGCAGGTAGTCGCGCACGAGGGGGTTCACCGGTTCACCTCCGGGCGGACCACGGTCAGGTCCACGGCGTACCCCTGCGGTGGTAGCGGTCGCACCCCGTCGACCCCGTCCGGTCGCCTCGGGGCGCTGACGGGCGCCCGGTGCAGGATCGGTACCACCGCAACGTCGACGAGTGCGCGTTCCGCCGCGGCCTGCCAGGCGGCTTCGGCCCGCCACGGCTCCGCCGCGTCCAGCGCCCGCTCGATGAGGGCGTCCACCTCCGGCGAGGCGTAGCCGCCGTGGTTGGCTCCACCGGGCACCGGGGTCGCCTGCAGCATCGCCTGCACGAAGACCCGCCCGTTCTGGTCCAGCCAGTCGGGCACCCGGGACGCCACTGCGAGCTGCCACCCGCCGACTGCGGCGGGCCGGCGTAGCGCCTCGGCGTACGCAGCGTCGGGGAGCCCCACCGGTCGGGTGGGCAGGCCGGCCCGGGTCAGGCTCAGGGCGCAGGCGTGGGCCACCTCCGGGCCGAGGCCGGAGTTGGGGTGGATCAGGATCAGCGGTGGCCCGTCGGCGTGGCACACCGAGGCCAGCAGGTCATGGGCCCGCGCCGGGTCGCCGACGCCGTGCGGGGTGGGGTACGGGTCGGTCGCGCCGTGTCCCACGTTGCCGGGCGGGATCAGCGAGCCGGCCACCCGTACCGGCACACCGGGCTGGTGGCGCCGGAACAGGGCCGCCACCGCGGCCTTGTCCACGGCAATCGCCGCCGACTGCCGTACCTGCGGTTCGACCCAGATCGGGTCGCGCAGGTTGAGCACGAGGTACGGGTCGAGCACCCAGCCGAGCCCGCCGTCGCCATCGATCGGTTCGGCGGTCGGCAACCCGCCGACGGCAGGCGCGCAGGACACCTCGGTGGCTGAACCGAGGTCGAGCCGGCCGACGCCGTCGCTCAGGCGCAACTCCACCCGGTCGGCCTCGGCCCGCCGGTACGGATCGGCGGCCGGCTCCCAGGCCGGGTTGCGGACCAGCTCGACCCACTCCCCGGGCCGGTGTCGCCGGATCCGGTAGGGGCCGTTGGCCCGCAGGTGGGTGGCCGCATCAGGGCTACCCGGGACGAACGCGTCGTGTTCTGTGGGCACCGCGGACGCGGCGGGCAGGGCGAGCATCTGCACGAAGTCCAGCGCCGGCCGGGCCAGCTCGATGACCAGCGTCTCGTCGTCGAGCGCGAAGACGCCGGGAATCGCGTGCAGGTTCTGGTACTCGGCAAGTGTCCTGGCGTCCCCGGCCCGCTGTCGGGCCTCCGCCGCCCACGCGGTGGCGAAGGCGGCCATGCCGCGCACCGTGCTGGTGAAGTAGGCCAGCGACGGCGACGGCCGCACCGGGTTGCACATCCGTTTGAAGCCACGGACCACGTCGTGCGCGGTGACCCGGCGCATGTCGGGGGTGTCCCAGCGCGCGTCTGGTCGCAGGTGGAACACGTAACTACGGTGGCTGGCACCGAGCCCGGCGTTCCACGTCGAGGGAACCTCCAGGGCCAGGTCGGGCACCGGGGTGACGGCTTGCCAGTCGCGTACGTCCCGCGCGACCTGCCAGGTGACCAACTGCCGGGTGTGCAGCCGGACAAACGCGGCCGCCGACACCGGGGCGCAGCTGGGGTCGAGTGGGGCGGCGTCGGTGGGGGCGAGAACCCGCAGTACACCGCCGCGGCGGCGCGGGACGGCGCCAGTGGACTCCGGCCGGTACGGGGCGACGGTCATGACAGCTCCCGCACCAGGTCCGCGATCGCGTCAACGGCGAGGTCGACCTCCTCGGCGGTGTTGTAGAGGTGGGTGCAGATCCGGGCGGCGTAGTGCTGGTGCGGCGACCCTGCGATGTCGAACTCGGTCCACCGGGTCCAGATCCGGTGTCGGCTCTCCAACTCGTCAACGAGGCGGGCGAACTTGGTGATGTTCCACCCGTCGGCCGGGTCGGGGAACGGGTTGAAGGCCACCACCGGCGCGGTCAGCCGGGCGTCGGTGACCGGAGAGTACAGCGATTCGACACCGAACCGCTCGGCGATCCGGGCTCGGGTGTGGTCGCCGAGCGCCACGGCGTGCCGCTCGATCCGGTCCCGGCCGATCCGATCCCACAGCTCGCACGCCTTTGCCAGCGCGGCGCCCCGGGCGATGCTGGCGCTGCCCGCACTCTGCAGGTAGTCGCCCATGTTGTAGCTCTCCACCCGAGTGGTGGTGCGCGGCGGCGGGCTGCCCATCATCGGGTACCAGGTGGAGATGATCGGCCAGAAGGCCGGCAGTGGCAGCGGGTTGTGCTCGGGGTGAACCTTGTTGCGGGCGTAGAGCAGCCCGGTGCCGAGCGGTCCGCACTGGAACTTGGATCCGGAGCAGGTGACGAAGTCAGGCCCGAGCGCCCGCAGGTCAGTGTCGAACATGCCGGGCAGCAGCGCGCCGTCAACCACGGTGGTCAGACCGTGCCGCTGGGCCAGGTCGCAGAGCTGGCGTACGGGCATCCGGGTGCCGGTGAAGAGGGTGATCGCCGCGAACGCCAGCACCTTGGTCCGCGGGGTGATCGCCCGGTCGAACATGTCAACGATCTCTTCGGCGGTAACGTCCGGGCCGACCGGCAGGGTCAACACGGTAAGGGAGATCTGGTGCCGGTTGCGCAACAGGTTGAAGTTGGACAGCACCGAGTAGCACTCGTGGCTGGTGGTGATGACCTCGTCGCCCTCGTGCAGGTCGAGCCCGTTGATGACCCGGGCCACTCCCTCGGTGGCGTTGTGGCAGATCACCATCTCATCCTGGTCGACGCCGAACGCCCGGCCGATGGCGGCGCGGTGCTCGGGGTACATGCCGGGCGGATAGACGTTACGTATTCCGCCGTTCCACTCCCGGGTCACCTGGTCGTTGACCTCCAGCACCTCGTACGGCATCACGCCGATGGTGCCGGTGTTGAGGTGGACCGCGTCAGGCTCCATCGCGAACAGCGACCGCAGTTCCTTGAACGAGGCGGTACGCAGGTGATCGGCCGGGGTGGGTGGCCCGCCGGTGCGGGAGGCAGTCGCGGTCGCGGGGTCGTCGGTCACGCTGACATGCATGGCGTCCCTCCTGTCTGGAGCTGGCACCCGCCAGGAAATTTACCATATAATTCTCAAGTAATCCGTCGAGGCCGGCGGTGGCCGCGACCACCGACAGGAACAGTTCGAGCCCCGCGACCGGGTGCCCTGACTCCGGCGCCGCTTCGGTGGGGGCGCCGGGCCGCCCCCACCGAAGCGGTCAACCGTCGAGCACGTCCGGCAGCCGTACCGCCTTGAACCGACGGTCGGCGAAATCGCAGTACCAGATCACCTCGTCGTCCCAGGCCAGGCCGGTCGGGTGCCCCGGCACCCGAACCGTGGAGAGCAGTTGCCCCGACTCCGCATCGACCGCGTGCAGCAGGCCGTCCTCGAACTCGGCGTAGAGCACGTGGCCGTCGGCGTAGGTGAGACCCGAGGGCGCTCCCCGGACCGGGTGTTCCCGCTGGACCGTCATGGTCTCGAAGTCCCGCAGCTGGATCACCGCCGGCGCGCGCAGGCAGAGCCAGACCCCCTCCGGCCCCGTCTCCATGCCGGTCACCCGGCCGTTGGAGGGACGCACCGGCTTCGCGCCGACGGTCTCACCGCTGGCCGGGTCGATCAGCAGGATCCGCTTCGGCCGGCCACCGATCTGACACAGTGTGCCGTGCGCGTACCCCAGATCGGCCCGCACGTCTGGGTAGGCGAAGGACCGGCGCACCGTGCCGTCCGCCGGGTCGATCGCGAAGATCCGCGCAGCGTCCTGGTCGGAGTGCCAGAGCCAGGTACCGTCCCAGGTCAGGCCACACATGTAGCCGGCCGGTCCGGGCAGGCTGCGCACCACCTCGACGGGCGGTGCGGTCGTCGAGCCGCTCACCGTCTCGTTCTCCCTTCGTTGGCCGACCCGGCCCGCGCCGGGCCCGCGGACCCGCTGGCGGCGTCAGTCGACAGCCGCCACCGGGGTGTTCAGGCATGCCGCCAGAGCGCCGATGTGCTCCGGCGACGCGCCGCAGCACCCCCCGGCCACCGCGAGCTGGTACTCCACCGCCCAGCCCGCGACCAGGTCGCCGAACTCGCCCGGATCGAGCAGCGGGTACGGTGCCGGCCCACCGGCGCGGCGGTCCTCCACGTTCGGGTACGCGCCGATCGCGCCGTCGTCGGCATCCCGCAGCACCCGCAGGCACCGCTCGGTCGCCGCCGGAGCGGTGCAGTTCACCAGCACCACCTCGGCGCCGGCCGCGCGCACCGCACCAGCGGCGTCCACCAGGGACTCCCCGGACAGGAGCCGACCCTGCTCGTCGCAGACGAAGCCGACCCAGGCGCGGGTACCGACCTCCCGCACCTGCTGCACCGCGATCCGCGCCTCGCGGACGGTGTTCATGGTCTCCACCAGCACCAACTCCACCCCGGCGCGGACCAGCTCCACGGCGAGCCAGCGGTGCTCCTCGCGCAGTTCGTCGTCGGTCGGTACCAGGTCGGGCCGGTAGCAGTCCTCCACCGGAGCCATCGAGGCGGCGATCAGGGTGCCCGGTGCGCCGGCCGCGTTGCGGGCGGCGAGTGCGACGCCGACGGCGGCGTGCACCATCCAGCCGAGCCCGGCGTCCTCCAGTCCGACACGGCGCAGTGCCCGCAGGTTGCAGCGCAGGGTGTTCGCGGTGAGCACCTGCGCCCCGGTGGTCAGGAACCGCTCGTGGACTTCGCGCAGCACACGTCGCCGGCTGTCCGCCAGCAGCGCCGCGGTTCCCCACCACGGGGCCTGGTACGCCATCCCGGCGCGCTGCAGCTCGGTGGCGAGCCCGCCGTCGAGTACCACCGGGGGGCCGCCGGTCATGAATCCGGACATGTCTCCTCCTTTGCGGGGGCAAGGGGTGCCGGGGAGCGGATCAGGCGCTGTCGCGCAGCGCGGTGAGCAGGTCCTCGACGAGGTCGGCCGGATCCTCGATGCCGGGCGAGATCCGGATCAGCCGGTCGGTCAACCCGAGCCGTCGGCGCACCTCGGGCGGCACCGGGCGGTGGGTCATCAACGCCGGGCACTCGATCAGAGAACGGACCCCGCCAAGACTGACCGCGGCGGTGAAGAGCCGTACCCCGTCGAGCAGCTTGGCCGGGTCGCCGCGGTACTCGAAGCTGGCCAACGCGCCGGGCGCGGCCATCTGCCGGGCCGCGACCGCGTGCTGGGGGTGCGTGGGCAGCCCCGGATAGCTGACCTGGGCGACGCGCGGTTCGGCCAGCAGCGCCGCCACGATCGCCTGGGTGTTGGCCACCTGGCGGGCGGTCCGTAACGACAGCGTCTTCAGCCCCCGGTGCGTCAGATAGCAGTCGAACCCGCCGGGGGCGTTCCCGGCCACCGTGCGGTACGCCAGGAACCTGCGGTGCAGTTCCTCGTCCTGGTAGACCAGGGCGCCACCGAGGACGTCGAGGTGCCCGGCGATGAACTTGGTGGTGCTGTAGAGGGTGATGTCCGCGCCCTGGGCCAGCGGTCGTTGCAGCACCGGGCCGGCGAGGGTGTTGTCCACCACGACCAGTGCGCCGTGCCGGTGCGCGAGCCGGGACACCTCGGCGATATCAGCGACCTTGAGCAGCGGATTGGTGGGCGTCTCCAGCCACACCATGGCCAGCTCCGCGCCACACCCGGTCAGCGCTCGGTCCCGCTCGGCAGGGTCGGCGAGGTCCACCGGCCGCACGGTCACCCCGCGCTCGCGGGCGGCGGCGAGCAGTTGGTGGGTGCCGCCGTAGACGTCGTCGGAGGCGAGCACCAGCCGGCCCGGGGGTACCACCGACAGTGCGGTCGTCGCCGCGGCCTGGCCACTGGTGTAGACGGTGGCGTGGCGGGCGTCCTCCAGGGCCGAGAGGCACTCCTCCAGCGCCTCCCGGTTGGGCTGTTCGCCCCTGGCATAGAAGTAGCGCGGTGGATCCTGGGCGGTGCGGTCGTAGGTGGTGCTGAGATGGATGGGCGGCACGACGTCGCCGGTGCCGGGCACGGGTTGCTGGCCGACGTGCACCAGCCGGGTGTCGAACCTCATGGCGCTGCCTCCCGGGCGGTGCTCAGAGGAACCGGACGTCGGGATGGTCGGTGGTCCAGGGCCCGGGTCGGACGCTGGCGAGCAGTTCGCCGACGAGATCAATCTCGGCCGGCGTGTTGTACACGCCGAAGGAGAGCCGGACCGTGCCGAGCAGCCCCAACTCGTCGAGGAAGGTGCTGGCGCAGTGCACGCCGCAGCGCACCGCCACCCCGTGCCGGTCCAGGTGCGCGCCGACGTCGTACGGGTGGATGCCCTCGACGACGAAGGAGACGATCCCGCTCGGGTCGGCAGCCGGGTCACCGACCACTCGCACCCGGTCGATCGCGGCGAACACCTCGACGGCGTGCCTGACCAGCGCCTGGTCGTGCCGGCGGATCGCGTCCCGGCCGAGGCCGCGCAGGTACTCCAGGGCGGCGGCCAGGCCCACCGCGCCGGCCACATGCGGGGTACCGGCCTCCCACCGGGCCGGCCCGTCGAGATAGCGGACCGGCTGGTCGGCCGCGACGCCCTTCACGGTGCCGCCACCAACCTGGTACGGGGGCAGCTCGGCGAGCAGTTCCCGGCGGCCGTGGAGCACGCCCACCCCCATCGGCCCGTACGCCTTGTGTCCCGAGAAGCAGTAGAAGTCAGCGTCCAATTCGCGTACGTCGACCGATCGGTGCGGAACGGCTTGAGCGCCGTCGATCACCACCAGCGCGCCGGCGCGGCGGGCCACAGCGGTCATCTCCCGTACCGGGTTGACGGTGCCGAGCACGTTGGAGACGTGGTTGACCGCCACCAGGACGGTGTCCGGGCCGAGTGCGGCGGCGAGCCGGTCGGCGGCGATCCGACCGTCGGGGCCGGCGGGCACCACCGTCAGGGTGGCCCCCGTACGGTCACAGAGCCTGCGCCAGGGCAGCAGGTTGCTGTTGTGTTCCATACCGGTCACCACCACCCGCCGGCCCGGTCCGGCCACCCGCCGACCGGCGGTGTCCGCGACGAGGTTGACGGCGGCGGTTGTACCGGCGGTGAACAGCACCTCCTCCGGATCGGCCGCGCCGATCGCCCGTCCGACGGTCTCCCGCGCCTGCTCGTATCGCTCGGTGGACTCCAGGCCGAGCCGGTGGTAGCCGCGGCCGACGTTGCTGTTCGCCCTGGTGTAGTAGTCGGTCATCGCGTCCAGCACGACGCGGGGCTTCTGGGTGGTGGCGGCGTTGTCCAAATAGGCGACGAGGTCGCCGGCACGGCAGGCCAGCAGGGGAAAATCTTCCCGTACCGCCGTGGGTAGCGTGCCCGGGTCGTGTCGCATCGTGTCCGTCATGCCGGCTCCTGTCGCTGGACGGCCGGTCGTCAGTGCCGGTGGACCTGCCGCGCGGGCCGGCCCGGATCGCGGACGGACGCCACAGGCGCTCGGGCGACGGAAAGGGCTGACCGACCGTCCCGTGGGACGATCGCGCTCACGAAGAGGTGCCACACGGATGCGGCGTACCGGACGACGACGGGCCCCGACGAACGCCGAGGCTGGTTCAGAATAATATAGTGATCTGGTCCCGTCATCCCCGGCCGCGCCTCAGCGCCCGAAGACCACCTGGGCGGCGGGGGTCACACCGGAGTCCAGGCCGAGCAACTCGCAGCAGCGCAACACGGCGTCGATGTCGCCCTCCAGCTTGAGCTTGCCCCCGACCATGGCCAGCAGTGGCGTGACCCGGCCGGCGCCGATCCGGACGAAAGTGGCCGCGTCGGTGGTCGCCGTCATGGCCGGATCCTCGGTCGGCCCCTTGGCCACTGTCGGCACCCCGTCGGCGATGTCGATGCGGAAGACCTCGTCGTCGACCTGGAACTGGTAGCTCTCGTCGATCGGGGAGACCTTGTCCCACTGGAACATCGCCTCCACGGCGAGGAAGCCCCAGTGCGGTCGGACGGTGTCGGCTGGGCTCAGGTCGCCCGCGAACTCCAGACCCCAGTGGGCCAGCCCGAGCACCATCGGCCGCAGCGCCTGCCCGGTCGGGGTCAGCTCGTACGAGAGCCGACCCCCGGCGCCCTGAACGTCAACCTGCCGCAGCACACCCGAGTCGACCAGGAACTTGAGCCGGTCGGCGAGCAGGTTCGTGCCGATGCCGGGCAGGTCTGCCAGCAGCTCGCCGTAGCGCCGGGGCCCCATCAGCAACTCACGGATGATCAGTAGCGTCCAGCGCTCGCCCAGCACGTCGAGGGCGGACGCGAGCCCGCAGTATTGGTGGTAGGAGCGCTTACCGGCGACGCCAGTTGATGCCATTGCGCTATCGTATATTTTAGTTGGCTGTTTGCGCAGGTGGGGGCACCCGCTCGAAGCGAGCGGCCACGCTCAACCGACCGTACGGACAGATTCAGGCGGCGGTGCGCCGACCGAAGAGCCCGCGCATGAGCACCGGCTTGGCCAGCTCCTGGAAGTCGAGTTCAGGGTCGAGTTCGCGTACTGTTCCCTCGATCACCAGCAGCGAGAGCAGCGGGAAGATGAGTTCCGGCGCGGCGTGCACGCCGTAGCGGCGTTGCAGGTCGAACATCTCGGCGGCGAAGGCGATCAGGCTGAACTCCCGCGCCGGCAACCCGTGGCTGCGCCGCACCAGGTCGGCCATCCGTGCCAGGAAGGTCTGCACGTCCGCGTCCGGTCGCAGGCCGGTGCCGCTGCGCACCACGATCTCGGCGCAGTACCGGCCACGCCCGGTCGACATGTTCATGAAGAACTCCGCGAACAGCCGGCGCAGCTCCTCGGTGAGCTGCACGCTGAACCCGGCGTCGAGGACGACCACCTGGGCGCCGCTGGTGAAGTACAGGTTGCCCGGATGCATGTCGCAGTGGACGAAACCGTCCACGAAGAGCATGTGGTAGATCGCGGTCATCGCGGAGGCGGCAAACCGCTTACGCACGGCGGCCGACATCGACCGCGCCACGTCCACGTCCAGGTCGGGAATGAACTCCATGACCAGGCAACGTGGCCGGCAGGCATCCACCCGCACCCTGGGCACCCGGACCCGCGGCACCACGGCCAGGTTGGTCTTGAGCCGGCGCAGGTTCTCCGCCTCGCGGGTGAAGTCGAGTTGGCCGAACACCGCGCCGCACATGTTCTCCACCACCTCCTCGACCGGGACACCACGCAGCATCGGCAGCCTGGCCATCATCCGGGCACCGCGCCGCATCAGCGCGAGGTCGAGGGCCATCGTCGAGGCGATGCCGGGCCGGCGCAGCTTGAGTGCCACCTCGGCGCCGTCGAGCAGCCGTCCGCGGTAGACGCAGGCGACGCTACCGCTGGCCACCGGCACCGGGTCGATCTCGGCGAACTCCGCCGGCGTCTGGCTGCCGTACGCCTCGACCAGCGCCCGGCTGGTCTGCTCGGGAGTCATCGGGTCAACCCGGTCTTGGAGCACCGACAGCGCGTCGCAGAACGCGGCGGGCAGCACGTCGCGCCGGGTGCCGAGCACCTGCCCAGCCTTGACGAAGGTGGGTCCCAGCCGCATCAGCAGGGTGGTGAGGCGGGGGTACAGGAGCCGAAGGGCCGCCTCCCGGTCCCCGCGTGCCGCCTTGACCAATGCGCGGGGCAGCACCGGCAGCAGGTGAGCGGCGCCGACCGCACCGATCCGAGTCGAGCGGGCGAGCAGAGCGCGCGTGGTCGCCATCGGCGTCACTCCTTCGTGATGCCCGGCACCTCGATCGCCCGGAGCTGCAGGGTGGCGAAGTCGCAGTACCAGATCCGACGGCCGTCCCAGGTGATGCCAGTGGGGTTGCCCGCGACCGAGTAGGCGGCCACCTCGCGGCGGGCCACGACGTCGTAGAGGTTGATCGTGGCCGCCTTGTGGTCCGCGTAGACGAGATAGCTGTCGGAGACGGTCAGACCGGCGATCGGTTGCCGGACCCGGAAGGTGTCGATCAGGCCGAAGTCCTCCGGGTCGCGCAGGTCAACCTGGCGCAGATCCTCGTAGCCCAGCCAGAGCCCGTGCCGGGTCGCCTCCAACCCGCACAGCACGTTACCGGGACGCGGGTTGGCGAACTCGCCGAGCAACTCGCCGGCCTCGGGGTCGACCAGCCGCAGCACACGATCGTCCCCGGCGACCTGCAGCAGCCGCCCGCCGATGGTGGTCAGGTCGGTACGCACGCCGGGGCAGTCGAGCCGGCGGACGACCTTGCCGCTGATCGGATCCAGCGAGGCGATCTTGCTGGAGACCGCCTCGGAGAACCAGAGGTACTCCGCGGACCAGGTCAGGCCGCAGAGCTTGAGAGCACCACGAACGGGAATGTCGCGGACGGTACCCACCGCGAAGGGCATCAGGACCTCCTCTGCCGGGACAGGCCGCAATCCAGGCGCCACTCGGTGACGGCGCGGACATCGCGCCGCGGCGGGCGGCGCAGGGCGACGGACAGTTCGTCGCTCTCAGCGACATCGGTGTGCCGCAGTGGCCACACCCAGACCCCCCAGTTGCAGCCGGGGTACGACGGAAAGTTCGACAGTTCCACGTCGTCGGTGAAGTCGGCGGTGAAGTAGCCGAGCACGGCGTGCAGCCGCCCCGGCGCAGTGACCGGGAGCCGCTGGCGCAGCCGCTGGCGGGACGGTGCGCGGCCGCCGAGTGTCTGGTCGAGCACCACCGTCGGCTCGGTCAACAGCCTCGGCGGGCGTTGAAAGAAGTGCAGTTGGGAGGTGGATGCCACGAGTTCCTGCACCGGGTCGAGGCGGTAGCCGAAGAAGTCGGTGCCCCACAGCCCCCAGCCCTCGTCAACGATCTCGGCCCCGGCTAGCCAGGTCCGCAACCGCCAGGGCACCACCCGGCCGTCGGGACGCAGGTGTCGACGGGCGATCACGTGCAGCACCTCGGCCATCTCCTCCTCGGGGCCGAGGTTGCCCATCATCTCGGACACCAGCACGTCAGCCTTGCGGGGCAGCCGAACCGTACGGGCGTCCCCGGTGACCAGGGTGAGCCGTCCCTTGAGGTCGTTCGCCTCGATGAGGCGAGCAGCCGTCGCGGCGGTGGCCGGGTCCGCTTCGACGGCGTACACGTGCTCGGCGCCGTGCCGCAGGGCCAGCAGCGAGAGCGCGAGCAGCCCCGCGCCCACGTCCACCACGACGTCGCCGGGGTTGATGGCCGCCTCCAACGCCCGGTCGTACGCTCGCAGCCGGGGCGCGTCGCCGAGCATCATCTGGTGCATGAGCAGTAGCCGCTGGTCCACGCGGTGCCCCCTGAGCGCGTGTCCCTCCCGACCGCAGTAGCAGCCAGGAGGGACATCGTAGCGGTGCGTTGCTATCGATTTTCCCAGTAGAACGTCTGACTGCAGGCCCGTCAAGCGGACCCGTCGGTCAGGCGTTAACCGCGGCGTGCTCGCCGACCAGCGCGTCCCGCATCACCAGGTTGACGCCAGTGAGTCGGGCCTTCGGCTGCTCGTCGACGGTCACCAGGGCGGTGTCCGAACCGTCCAGCTTGAGTTCGGTGCCCGTGGCCTCCATGCCACGCATCTTGCCGTTGACGTGCACGGAGTTGGCAGCGTAGAGGGTTTCGTGCGGCGTCACCAGCTCGAACTCGGCGTCGATGTGCAGGTCGCCGGGGAACTTGAGCCGGCTCAGACTGTCCTCGTTGCCCTCACCCAGGGTGCCGCCGGAGACCCGCGGCCAGCTCGCCCGCAGCATGACCCGGCCACCCAGCTCCGGACTGTGTCCGACAACCGCGACCCGGGCCAGTTGGGCGAGCACGCCCGCACCCTCGTCGTGCTTGTCCGGACCGAAGAGCAGCACCTCGGCGCCGGCCGCATTCTGGTAGTCCCCGGCCAGGTCGACCCGCACCGTCTTGCCGTTGACCTCGACCTCGATCTGCCCCTCCAACGAGGTCTGCATGATCATTGACGGGTCCACCAGCATGGACATGCACGGGCCGGCGCTGGGCGCGAAGAACAGGTTCGGCGTGATGCCGACCGGTTGGTTCTCGTCGTTCGCCGGGTACCAGGCCTCCGGCAGCGTGGTGCCCTTGACGACGTTCGGCGCGGCCATCACGTCGAAGGGACCGTCACCGCGCGGCTTGCCCAGGTAGGGGCCGGTCAGCGGCTTCTTGAACGGCGGGACGCTGTCCACCACACCGTAGATGTCGATGACGTTGCGGTGGGCAAGCCGCAGGGTGCTCGACTCCAGGATGCCGAAGCGACGGATGTAGAACTCGGCGGGGAAGTTCTTACCCGGCACGATCTGCCGCACGTGCCCGCTGTTCGGTAGGAACGGGTTGGACAGCACCTGGATGCGGTCGTCCAGCTCGTAGCTGAACCCCTTGATGCCCACCTCGGGCGCGCTGATGAGCTCGGTCCCGAACTGCGCGTAGCCGTCTTCGTCGACCTTGTGCTCGAAGCCCGGCATGGGCCACTTGTTGAGCTGCACGAAGCCCGACAGGTTGATCGTCTCGCGGCGACCCGAGTAGTAGTCCTCGCCGAAGACCACGGTGGCCGCGGCAAGGATGTGCGGACGGATGGGCTTGGGTTCGAGGTTCAGGGACTCGTAGGTCTCTCTGGTGGAACTCAACCCAGACACCTCCAATGTCTGCAGGACTCAGCGGCGGTCTGAGGGCCGCTGGTAGACCGGATCCGACCGGTCTCGCCAAACTCGAAGCTATGTGTTTTTAAAGCATACTGTCAATGCCTTCGGGGAGGTCGCACGAGCGGAACCGAGACGTGACGGGCCCGCTCCCCGGCGGGAGCGGGCCCGTCACGTCCGGTAGCAGGTCACTCCACCGTGGACGCCACCCCCACCCCCACCCGCAGCAGCGGCCGGGCGAGCGGCGCGGACCACTCCGGGGTAGGCCTCGGCTCGGCCCAGGTGGGGCCAGACTCGATGGCCAACCGGCGCAGCAGGCCGAGCATCTGATAGCGCCCGCCGGTCTCCCCCACCGGCGTCACCAGCGACTTGTCCACCAGGGCGGCGAGCACCACCCGCACGTCGATCGGGCCGGACGGGTGGGGTCGCCAGCACCGTTGGGCGGCCGCCAGGTCGAACGCCCCCGGCAGCAACGCGATCCGGTGAAAGAGACACCGCTCGAGAACGTCAAGCCGCCGGACGCTACGGTCCAGCATCGCCCGCAGCGACGTGTGCCGCAGCGCTGGTGCGACGGCGGGCGGGCGCAGCCCGTCCAACGGTCCCTCCAGCTTGTCCAACACCCTGTCCAGGCTCTCGGTGGACAGGCAGGCGGCCGCCATCTCCAGCGCGAGCGGCAGCCCGTCCAGCCGGTGACAGATCTCCACCACGACCTCCGCGTCCCGCCGGTCGAGGCGAAACCCGGGGCGGGCCTGGGCTGCCCGTTCGGCCAGGAGCGCGACCGCCGGATTGGATCGGACCGACGGCCACTCTCCCGGCAGCGGCACCGGCAGCGGATGTAGGCGCTGAACCCGCTCGTACGGCAAGCCGAGCGGCTGGCGCGAGCTGGTCAGCACCGCCACGTCGGGACAGGCCAGCAGCAGCCGGTCGACGACCACGGCACACGCGTCAACCAGGTGCTCGGCGTTGTCCAGCACCAACAGTGTGGGCCGATCGCGCAACAGCTCGACCGGGTCCTCGGCGCCGCCTCCTCCGAGAATCCGGGCCAGCCGGCGCTCCAACTGCCGTCGGTCGCTGAGGTCGGTGGTGTCCACGACCAGGGTCCCACCGGTGAAGACGCGGGCAGTCTGCTGGGCTGCGCGCAGGGCCACCGCCGACTTGCCACAGCCGGGCGCGCCGGTGACCGTCACCGCACGGTGCTTGGCCAAGAGCCCCACCAGGTCGACGATGGCTCCGGCCCGCCAGTGCAAATGCCCGGAGCCCGGTCCGTAACCAGGCCGCCGACGCGCGACGGGAACCATCGGCGCCGGACGGGGTACCGGTGGCCGACCGGCCGGACGCACCAGCAGGCGGTGCACCGCCTGCAGTTCCTCACCCGGGTCGACGCCAAGCTCGGTGCGCAGCCGCTCATTGACCTCGGCATACCGGTGCAGGGCCACCGTCCGATGCCCGCTTCTGCCGAGCACGGCCAGGTAGTCGGCCTGGATCGCCTCGTGCAGGGGTTCCAGCCGGGCCAGCCGGGTGGCGGTGTCGAGTATCGCGGCAGCGCGCCCCAGCCGCAGGCCCAGTCCGACGTAGCTGTGGGCAGTCGCCACCCAGGCGGCACCCAGCGCCTCCACCTCGACGTTGTCGTGCAACAGGGAACGCAGTTCACCGACGCTCGGGCTGCGCCACAGGTTCAGCGCCTGGCCGAGCCGGGTGAACGCCTCCTCGCGGCTACCCTCGCCGATCAGCTTCTCGGCCCGAGAGACGTACCTTCGAAAGCGGGCGACGTCGGTATCGACGGTCTCCGTGCGCAGCAGGTACCCGGACACGGTCGAGGCGATTACGCGAACCCTCCGGCGCGGTGGGTACTCCGGCTCCAGAACGTGACGCAGCCGGGCGACATAGGTGTGCACCAGTGAGCGGGCGGCGGGCGGAACTGCCCCGCCCCATACCGCCTCCTCCACCTCACCCATCGGGACACTGTCGCCGAGGCGTAACGCCAGCAGGGCGAGGATGGCCCGTTGCTTAGCCGGGCCGGGCTCCAACCGCCTCCCGTTCCGCTCGACGTACAGCGGACCCAATAGGTCGACCCGGTAGCAGGTGCGCGTCTCTGTCATCAGTCCCCCAGCCTCAGCGTGAGCCGAGACTGACACACCGGGTTACCACCCCGCCACAGGTAGCGATCGACGCCTGCGGCCGGGCCTGGAGCCCCGCGCCACCCGCCTGAGCAGCGTGGTCGCACCACGAGGCGCCCACAGGGCCAGCTGTGCGGACGCCAGCGGCTATGAGGTTGTTTTCATATGGCGAAGCTATTGGTGGAGGTTGCAGCTGGCGCACGCTGCGGCCGCCCGAAGCCCGGCGAGCACGCCGACAAGCAGGGCTTCCGGTCGCCCGCATGAACGTGTCGGCGACCCACGATAGACATCCCACTATATAAAATCATAGTATTCGACTGGCCGGATGACTCAGGTGAGGAGCACGAGGGCATGTTCGAGCGGTTCACCGACCGAGCGCGTCGGGTTGTTGTCCTGGCCCAGGAAGAGGCCCGGATGCTCAACCACAATTACATTGGTACTGAGCACATTCTGCTGGGCCTGATCCACGAGGGTGAGGGTGTGGCGGCGAAGGCGCTGGAGAGTCTGGGGATCTCTCTGGAGGGTGTGCGTCAGCAGGTTGAGGAGATCATCGGGCAGGGTCAGCAGGCGCCGAGTGGTCATATTCCGTTTACCCCGCGGGCTAAGAAGGTGCTGGAGCTGTCGCTGCGGGAGGCGTTGCAGCTTGGGCACAACTACATCGGTACTGAGCACATTCTGCTGGGCTTGATCCGTGAGGGTGAGGGTGTGGCGGCGCAGGTGCTGGTGAAGTTGGGGGCGGACCTGAACCGGGTCCGTCAGCAGGTGATCCAGTTGCTGTCGGGTTATCAGGGTAAGGAGCCGGCGGCGGCGGGGACGGCGCCGGGTGAGGCTGCGCCGTCGACGAGTTTGGTGTTGGATCAGTTTGGTCGCAATCTGACGCAGGCGGCTCGTGAGGGCAAGCTTGATCCGGTTATCGGTCGGGAGAAAGAGATCGAGCGGGTCATGCAGGTGTTGTCCCGGCGGACGAAGAACAATCCGGTGTTGATCGGTGAGCCGGGTGTGGGTAAGACGGCTGTGGTGGAGGGCCTGTCGCAGCGGATCGTCAAGGGTGAGGTGCCTGAGACGCTGAAGGACAAGCAGCTGTACACCCTTGACCTGGGTGCGTTGGTGGCTGGGTCACGGTATCGGGGTGACTTCGAGGAGCGGTTGAAGAAGGTCCTCAAGGAGATCCGTACCCGGGGTGACATCATCTTGTTCATTGATGAGATTCACACGTTGGTGGGTGCGGGTGCCGCGGAGGGTGCGATCGACGCGGCGAGCATTCTGAAGCCGATGCTGGCGCGGGGTGAGTTGCAGACCATCGGTGCGACGACGTTGGATGAGTACCGTAAGCATCTGGAGAAGGACGCGGCGTTGGAGCGTCGGTTCCAGCCGATCCAGGTGGGTGAGCCGTCGTTGCCGCACACGATTGAGATTTTGAAGGGTCTGCGGGACCGTTACGAGGCGCATCACCGGGTGTCGATCACGGATGCGGCTCTGGTGGCGGCGGCGACTCTGGCTGATCGGTATATCTCGGATCGGTTCCTGCCGGACAAGGCGATCGATCTGATTGATGAGGCGGGTGCGCGGATGCGGATCCGGCGGATGACGGCGCCGCCAGACCTGCGGGACTTCGATGAGCGGATCGCGCAGGTGCGTCGGGACAAGGAGTCCGCGATCGACGCGCAGGACTTCGAGCGGGCCGCGCAGCTGCGGGATACCGAGAAGCAGTTGTTGGGTCAGAAGGCGCAGCGGGAGAAGGAGTGGAAGGCCGGTGACCTGGATGTGGTCACCGAGGTTGACGATGAGCAGATCGCTGAGGTGCTCGGTAACTGGACGGGTATCCCGGTCTACAAGTTGACCGAGGAGGAGACCTCTCGGTTGCTGCGGATGGAAGATGAGCTGCACAAGCGGGTCATCGGCCAGGAGGACGCGGTCAAGGCGGTGTCGAAGGCGATCCGTCGTACGCGGGCTGGTCTGAAGGACCCGAAGCGGCCGTCTGGGTCGTTTATTTTCGCCGGCCCGTCCGGGGTTGGTAAGACCGAGTTGTCCAAGGCTCTCGCGGAGTTCCTCTTCGGTAGTGAGGACGCGTTGATCCAGTTGGACATGTCCGAGTTTCATGACCGGTACACGGTGTCTCGGCTCGTCGGTGCGCCTCCTGGCTACGTCGGCTACGACGAGGGTGGGCAGCTGACTGAGAAGGTTCGTCGGCGGCCGTTCAGCGTGGTCCTCTTCGACGAGATCGAGAAGGCCCACCCGGACGTGTTCAACACGCTGCTGCAGATCCTTGAGGACGGGCGGCTCACCGATGGTCAGGGCCGGATCGTGGACTTCAAGAACACGGTCATCATCCTGACGACCAACCTTGGTACCCGTGATGTGGCCAAGGCGGTCTCGTTGGGTTTCCAGGCCTCTGATGACTCCGACTCGAACTATGACCGGATGAAGCAGAAGGTCAACGACGAGCTCAAGCAGCACTTCCGGCCGGAGTTCCTCAACCGGATCGACGACACCATCGTCTTCCACCAGCTGCGTCACCAGGAGATCCTCTCGATCGTCGATATCATGATCGGCCGGATCGAGACCCAGCTGCGTAACAAGGACATGGGGCTGGAACTCACCGACAACGCCAAGCAGTACCTGGCGACGAAGGGCTTCGACCCGGTCCTCGGTGCCCGGCCGCTACGCCGCACGATCCAGCGTGACATCGAGGACAACCTCTCCGAGCGGATCCTGTTCAACGAACTCAACCCCGGCCAGATCGTCATCGTTGACTGCGACGGCGACCCGACCAACATCGATTCCGCCAGCCTCACCTTCCGCGGCACCGACAAACCGGTACCGATGGGTCAGCCGTAGGCCCGGGCACCCATCGCCGCAAGGTAGCCACGAGTCGTGTCGTCGCAGAGCGCCCCGGCCACCGCGGCGGCGTATGCCCGCTCGGGCGTGAGCCCGAGACGAGCCGCCAGGTCATGCTCACGGGCCAGGTCGGTACCGAACATCGCCGGGTCATCGGTGCCGACCGTGCACAGCAGACCGGCGGCAACGAGGCGAGGCAGCGGATGTGTGGCCTCGGACGCCACCACCCGGGTCCGCAGGTTGGAGGTGGGGCACACATCCAGCACCACACCCCGGTCCCGCAGCTCGGCGAGCAGGTCGTCATCCTCGGCGGCCCGAATGCCGTGCCGGATCCGTGCTGGAGCCAGCTCCAGCAGCTCACGCACCGAATCCGGACCGCCCGCCTCGCCGCCGTGCGGGACGAACGCCAGGCCGCCCGCACGGGCGATCGCCACCGCTCGGGCAAACGCTTTGGCGGGTGCGGCCAGCTCCGGACCGCCGAGACCGAACCCGACCACGCCCCGGTCCCGGTACCGCACAGCGTGACGGGCACACTCCTCGGCCACGCTCGGTTCCAGCTCACGGTCCACGTCGGGGGTCAACCGCACCCGCACGCCGTACCGCTCGTACGCCTCGGCCGCACCGTCGGCGTACCCCTCGAAGATGTCCCTCCACGGGACTCCCCGGCGTACCCGCTCGGCGGGCGAGAAGATGCCCTCCAGGTAGAGGGCGCCGTGTCCGGCCGCCCCGGCGGCATACTCCACCACGATGCGCCGGAAGTCGTCGGCAGTCCGCAGGCAGTTGGTGGTGAGCACCCAGGTCCTGACGAAGTCGGTGAAGTCGGTGAACTCGTAGAGCGGACGCAGACCCTCGACCGTCTCCGCGGGCAACCGCTCGCCGTTGCGTCGGGCGATGACGAGCAGCGTCTCCGGCCGGACCGTCCCCTCGAAGTGGACGTGCAGTTCGATCTTGGGAGCTGGTCCGGCCCAGGACGGGTTCATCAGACGGCACGGAGCACGCGCCGCTCGGCCACCACCGGCGCCCGTTTCCGCCAACCGGCCTGTGCCAGGCCCAGCAGCCAGCGCAGTGGTGTGGCCGAGAGCAGCGGCGGATCGGTGGCTCGCACCGGACGCACCGGCACCGTGACCGTCCTCCACGCGGAGGACCGGACCCGCTGGTCACCGTCTGTCTCCGCCGGCAGCCGCAGCTCCGTGCCGCCGGTCAGGAAGCTATCCGGCACACCGTCGACAAGCGCCGCGGTGGCGTCCCGATCCGGCCGCAGCAGCAGTACGCGGGCCCGGTGCTCGCCCGGCGGCACGGTGGCCGGCAGCGCCGCGGGCAGGGGGCGCGGCGCGGCCGTCCACCACTGGTTCCGTCCTCCGTTGCCGAGAGCCACCGTGGCGAGCAGCAGTCCCGGCATCTCGACGGTGTCGAGGTCCATCAACGCCCGCGGTTGCGTGCCAAGGGCGAGTGCGCGGCTGCTGATCACCGGAAGCAACGCCGCCACGGACACTCCGACCAACTGCCGGGCGAGCTGGCGGAACCGCTCCGGGGGCAGGCTCACCCAGCGACGAAACTGGGCCGTGAAGGTGCCGACGCTCGAGTACCCCACCTGGACGCTGATCGCCGTGACGGTGAGCGACGAGTGCAGCAGCAACCGCCGGGCCTCGGCCATGCGCAGAGCCGCCAGGAAACGCGCCGGCGGCATCGACGTGGCCTGTTTGAACATGTGGTGAAAATAAAAGGGGCTGAATGTGGCGAGGTTCGCCAACACCTCCAGCGGCAACGGCCTGCCGAGTTCGCTCTTCATGTGCTCGACCACGCGGACAATAGTGGCCAGGCGGCGGTCATGTTCCTTGCGGACGGCACCATCAAGTTGCCTCATGCCCCCTCCAGCACTACTCGGGAACCACAGCCGATGGTGGTGGACGGCTCTTGAACTCCTCTTGATTAGCAGCGCACCGGCAGCTTCGACCGTCCGAGTGCCACCACCTCGTCGCATTTGTGCACGGTGCGGCACGGGACGGTTGACCTACACCCGGCCGGCCGGCTCGCCGGGCCGCTCGCCGGCACCCGACGAAGACAACACAGCAACCTGCGAGAAGACACTGACGGACACGTTCCGCAAGTATTAGCCGGAGCGGAGGGACCCATCGAGGGGAATCTTATTCCCTGCGGTCGAATCCGCATGAGCAAAACCACGGCGAATGGACGTGCCATGGCCCGACCATTCCTGGCACTTCGGCAACGGACACTGAGCCCGGATAAACAAGAAGTGTTGTTAAACGTGCGTGACGTCCACGTAGAGAACGACACCGGCCGGCAGTCCCTGGAGTGCCGGGCTGAGCTTCATCGGCCGTTTCGGTGACGCCACCGGAGCGCCCCACCCCGAGCCGCCGAGAAGATTCTGGAACGCCGACCGGCACCGTGGCGTGGCTTCGCCTACGCGGGCGCCGCGATCACCGACGCGGCTCTGACCGACCTGACCGACTCGGCCTCGCTGCCCGCCTTCGCGTGTGGCGTCAGCGCATCGCCGACCAAATCGTCCTGCTGGAAAGGTGCTGATCGGGTGTCCATGATCCTTGGTTGGAGCCGACGTCATCTCGCCGGGCTGACCGCCCTGCTGCTGATCGTCGTCCTATTCCTGATCGCGAGACCGGCCACGGCCACCGACGACGAACGGCGGCAGGTGGCCGCGGCCTACCAGTTCACGCCGCTGTCCATCGCGATCCCCGGGGGCCTGCCGCAGCAGAGCATCCGCCGGGTCAACCAGGACTACACGCACATCGACGCCTGGATCTCCTCGATCGGCGCCGGCGTCGCCATGAACGACATCGACGGCGACGGGCTGGCCAACGACCTCTGTGTCACCGACGTACGGATCGACCGGGTGGTGGTCACTCCGGCCCCCGGTGCGCGACAGGAGCGGTACGAGCCGTTCGTGCTCGACCCGGCCCCGCTGCCGATGGGGCCACCCATGGCACCGATGGGCTGCGCCCCCGGCGACTTCAACGAGGACGGCCGTACCGACCTGCTGGTCTACTGGTGGGGCCGCACCCCGGTGATCTTCTTGGCCCGGCCCGGCACCGACGGGCTCTCCGAGGCGGCATTCCAGCCGGTCGAGCTTCTTCCGCCACCCGCCACCGCCGACGGCGGGTACGCCGGGCCGCGATGGAACACCAATACGGCCAGCGTCGCCGACTTCGACGGCGACGGCCACGAGGACATCTTCCTCGGCAACTACTTCCCCGATGGCCCGGTACTCGACCACAGTGTCAGCGGCGGAGTGACGATGAACCGGTCCATGTCGGCGGCGTACAACGGCGGGCGGAACCACGTCCTGCGCTGGACCGGCGCGACCGCCGACGCCGTCACCTTCTCCGACGTGCCGGACCTCTTCGACGAAAACGTCTCGCGCGGCTGGGCCCTCGCGGCAACCGCCACCGACCTCGACGGCGACCTGCTGCCCGAGCTGTACGTCGCCAACGATTTCGGCCCCGACCGGCTGCTGCACAACCGCTCCACCCCTGGCCAGATGCGGCTGACCCTCGTCGAGGGGGAGAACAGCCGGCTTACCGTGCCCAAGTCCAAGGTGCTCGGACACGACTCCTTCAAGGGCATGGGCGTTGACGTCGGTGACCTGGACGGCGACGGCCTCTACGACATATACGTCGGCAACATCACCACCCCGTTCGGCATCCAGGAAAGCAACTTCGCCTTCGTCAACCAGGCCCGCGACGAGGCCGATCTGCGCGAGCGGCTCGCCGCCGGCCGGGCACCGTTCGTGGACCGCAGCGCACCGCTGAACCTCGCCTGGAGCGGCTGGAGCTGGGACGTCAAGATCGCAGACCTCACCAACCAGGGCCGACCCGACATCGCGCAGACCAGCGGCTTCGTCAAGGGCGAGGTGAACCGGTGGGCGCAGCTTCAGGAACTCGCCACCACCAACGACACGCTGCTGGAGCACCCCCGGTCGTGGCCACGGGTCACCCTGGGCGACGACATCGCCGGAGGCCAGCCGCTGCGCCTGCACGCCCAGATGCCCGGTGGCCGCTACGCCGACATCGCCGGCGACCTCGGGCTGGCGGTACCGATTCCCACCCGCGGCATCGCGCTCGGCGATGCCGACGGCGACGGTCGGCTCGACATGGCGGTGGCCCGGCAGTGGGACGCCCCGGTGTTCTACCGCAACGACAGCCCCGGCACCGGGTCGCAGTTGTCACTGACGTTGACCCGTCCGCCGGTCGGCGACGCCGTCACCGGGTCACCGGTAATCGGCGCGGACGTCACTGTCCGCACCCCAGACGGCCGCCTGCTGCGCGGGCGGGTTGACGGCGGCAGCGGCCACTCCGGTCGGCGCAGCTTCGAGGTGCACATCGGCCTCGGCGAGGTCACCGGCCCGGTCCAGGTCGACCTCGCCTGGCGGGACCGGACCGGCGCGCCCCGCTCGCAGACCCTGACGCTCGCGCCCGGCCGGCACGCACTCACCCTCGGCAAGCAGGCACAGGAGGCGAGTTCATGACGAAGCCACGCGACCCGCGAGTGACCGCGCTGCGCCGCTTCGCGATCTCGATCACCGTCCTCAACATCCTCGGCTACACCGTCCTCGGCTTCGAGCAACCCGCGCTCTGGCCGGTGTACGCCGTGCTCACCGCGTACGGCGCCGAACTGCTGCTGGAGGCGTTGGGCGCGCGGGGCGAGGGCCGCCCCCCGCGGTACGCCGGCGGCCTCCGCAACCTGGTGGAGTTCCTCTTCCCCGCCCACATCACCGCGCTGGCGGTGAACATGCTGCTCTACACCAACGACCGGGTACTGGTGATGCTCTTCGGCGTGCTGGTGGCGATCAGCGGAAAGTGGCTGCTGCGGGCACCGGTCAACGGGCGGCTCCGCCACTACATGAACCCGTCGAACTTCGGCATCTCGATCGTCTTGCTGCTGTACCCGTGGGTCTCCATCGCGCCGCCGTACCACTTCACCGAGAACCTCTCCGGTCCCGCCGACTGGGCCGTCGTGGCGGTGGTTCTCGTCCTGGGCACCATGCTCAACGCCAAGCTCACCCGCCGGATGTGGCTGATCGCCGGCTGGCTGTCGATCTTCGTGGTGCAGGCCGTGGTCCGGGGAATCGTGCTGGACACCGCGATCCCGGGTGCCCTGGCCACCATGACCGGCACCGCGTTCGTGCTCTTCACCAATTACATGATCACGGACCCGGGCACCACACCGAGCCGGCCCGCCACCCAGTTCGCCTTCGGCGGCGGGGTGGCGTTGGTGTACGGCGTGCTGACCGGCGCATCGGTGGCGTACGGGCTCTTCTTCGCCACCGCGATCGTCTGCCTGGTCCGCGGCGTCTTCCTCTGGTCGCTGCACGTCGCGCGCCGGGAACAGACGCGCCGAGAGCAGGGACACCCCCGCTCACCGACGACACCCGAAACGCCGACGACGATCGGTCCGGTCTCCCCGGACCACCACAAGCGGCCCGTACCCGCCTGATCCGCGAACCGCACATCTCCAGGAGAGAGGACATGAGCAGAGTCGCGGTCGTCCGAGAGAGCTACCGCTACCCGGAAGGCCTGGGTGCTGCGTGCGCCGGGAGACGCCGACGGCCCACCTGTCATGCCGGAGTCGGCGCGGCCGGATGGGTGCTCGGACCGACAGGAGGAAGAGCGATGTCCATATCGACCGATGCCGCCGCCGTCAAGGCCGAACAGCGGCGGACCTGGGACGCCGTTAGCGACGGCTGGACGCGCGAGTGGCGAACCTTCGAGCGGGGCGGGACGGCGCTGACCGCGCGGCTGCTGGCTCTCGGCGGGGTGCGACCGGGCCACCGCGTCCTGGACGTCGCGACCGGGCCGGGGGAGCCGGCGCTCAGCGCCGCCGACGTGGTCGGTCCGACCGGTACAGTCACCGGCATCGATCTCTCCCCCGCCATGCTCGCCACGGCCCGCCGCCGCGCCGAGGGCCAGCGCAACGTCAACTTCCTCGTCGCTGACCTGGAGACGATGGAGCTCCCCCCGCACGCCTTCGATGTCGTGCTCAGCCGGCTCGGGCTCATGTTCGCCGTCGATCCCGACGCCGCGTTCCGCAGAGTCGCCCGACTGCTCGTCCCAAGCGGGGTGCTCGCCGCGGCCGTGTGGGGACCGCCGGCCCGGGTGCCGCTGATGTCACTCGGGTACGGCGTACTCGCGCGGCGGCTGGACCTCCCGTCCCCGCCACCGAACTCCCCCGGCCCGTACCGCCTCTGCGACCCGGCGGCGCTGGCAGCCGGGTTGACCGCCGCCGGACTGCGTGACGTGACCGTCGCCGGGTACCCGGTCCCGTTCCGCTTCCACGACCCCGGCGAGTACGCGCGGTTCACCCGGGCGGTGGCACCGCCGCCGGTACGCCAGCGGGTCGACGCGCTCGGTACGGCCGAGCAGGAGGCGCTCTGGGCCGAGGTGGCCGCCGCCGTCAAGCAGCACCTCGACCGGGACGGCGCGGTCGACCTGACCTCGACCGCACTCACCGTCCGGGCGGTCGCCCCGGCCTGAGCTGCGGCACGCCGGCGTCCACGAGGTGGGCGTAGCGAGAACCGATCCGTAGTAGAGGAAGGACCGGCATGACCACCGAACTGCAACGCCGCAAGTTGGAGAAGGTCTTCGCCTCGTATGACGCCGACGGCGACGGTGTCATCGATGGGCTGGACATCACCGCGATGGCCCAGATCTGGTGCGACACCTACGGGGTCGCGCCGTACTCGCCGGGTTGGCGACGCATTCACGGTGCGGCGGCCCGGATGTGGCGCGGGATGCGCGGCAGCGACGGACCGGATGGCGAGAAGCGGGTGACCGTCGCCGAATGGGTGGCCTGGGCCGACAAGCCGGACTTCTCGGAGTTCGTCAGCAAGGCGGCGGTGCCGTTCAGCCTGGCCGTCTTCGACGTGGCCGACGCCGACCGCGACGGGCGCATCAACCACGCGGAGATGTTCGCGGCGCAGAGCAAGAGCGGGATGCGTTCGGAGGAGACTCAGCGGGTCTTCGACCGGCTCGACACCGACCGGGACGGCTACCTCACCAGCGAGGAGTACGGCCGGGCGGCGCACGAGTTCTACCTCAGCGCCGACCCCGACGCGCCCGGCAACGTGATCGCCGGGGAACTCTGAACGGTGCTGCACCGGCGGGCCGGTTCCTCCGTACCGCGGCACGGCGGTCGCCCGGGCTGGGGCGACCGCCGGGGGCACCGGCCGGTTAGCGGCTACGCAGCCGGACGGTCATCGGGAGCGAGTCGACCGGCATGGTCATGGCCGGCACGGGCTTGGGCTGATGGCCCGGCACGGGCTCCAACCGCCAGCGGGCGACGATGCTGGCCAGCGAGACGATCATCTCGGTCCAGGCGAACTGGTCGCCGATGCAGCCGTGCACGCCGGTGGCGAACGGCATGAAGGCGCCGTGCGGCAGCGCCCGGGCCCGCTCCGGCCGCCACCGGTCGGGGTCGAAGCGCTCGGGCTCGGGGTAGATCCGAGGGTTGTGATGTACGGCGTGGAAGCTGTAGAGCACGGCTGAGCCGGCCGGGATCAGGTAGCCACCGAGTTCGGCGTCCCGGGCGGTCACCCGGTTGTTGAACAGGCCCTGGGTACGCAGCCGCAACGTCTCGGAGAGCACCTGGCGGGTGTACTCCAAGTTCGCGACGTCGGCGTAGCCCGCCGCCCGCCCGTCGAGCACCCGGTCGACCTCGGCGTACAGCCGCCGCTCCACTTCGGCGTCCGCGCCGATCTGGTGCAAGGCCCAGCAGAGCGTGTTGGCGATGGTGTTGCTGCCGGCGATGAAGAAGGTCATCACCTCGTCGTGTACCTGCTGGTCGCTCATGGCCGGTCGGCCGTCCTCGTCGCGGGCGAAGAGCATCATCGACAGCAGGTCGCCATGGTCGGTGCCGGCCGCACGGTACTCGGCGATGACCCGGCGGATGGTGGCCCGCAGGTACTCGGCCGCGGCGTCGTAGTCGCGGTTGGCCTGGGTGGGTAGGCGGGTCAGCACGCCGGTCACGTCGGTGATCCGGCGGAACAGTCCGCCCAGGACGGTGGTGGTCGCCGCCATGAACCGGGCGCGGTCGACGCTCCGGTCGCCGGCGAAGATGACCTCGACGACGTTGGTGAGGGCCAGCTCGTCCATCTCCTTCTCGACGGCGAGACGCTGGCCGTCCCGCCAGGAGTCGCGCGTGCCGGCGACGGTCCGGCTCATCAGTTCGGTGTAGTGGATGACCTTGTTGCGGTGGAAGGCGGGCTGGATCAGCGCCCGTTGCCGACGGTGGAACTCACCCTCGGAAGTGCCCAGACCGTTGCCGAACATGGACCGGAAGCGTTCGGTCATCGGTCCGCCCCGGACGAAGGTGTCACCGTCGCGGAGCAGTTCGCGCATCAGGGTGTGATCGTTGACCACGTACGCCGGGCGCCGGCCGAGCGCGATGGTGACCACCGGCTCCCCGGACTGGAGCTCGAGCAGGAACTCGGCGGGCCGTCGCTTCATGTGCAGGCCGTGGCCGAGCACGGGCAGCCGGCCGGGCGCCGACGTGGGTGTGCGCAGGGTCCTGGTCATGGTGGACTCTCTTGGTGTCGGGCCGGCGCGGCTGCCCGCGTCGGCGATGCCGGTGACGGGACCGGCGCCGCTGCCGACGCGACGGCGGTCCGGGGCGGGATCAGCGGAAGAGTAGTGCCTCGGCGGGCGCGCGCCGCCCGGCGGCGTGCCAGACCCTCGACGATCCGATGGTCTGCCCGTTGGCCAGGTCCTCAAGGGTGATCTGCACCCGCCAGGGGTCGAACTGGAGCACCTCGAAGCCGGCGTCGGTGGGGCCGTCGGGCCAGATCGCGTACGGGTCGAAGCCACGCTGCGTGGCCTCGGCGGCGACCAGATCCCAGACGTGGCGCTTGGTGTCGCCCGGTTCCAGCCAGGAGGCACGGCAGTCCACGAAGACAACGTCGTGCGCGGGCGTCCAGTAGCTACATGAGACGTACGGGTTGCGGGCCAGGTGTGCGGTCTTGACCGGCGAGCGGGAGGTGCTCACCCAGCCGGTCGGGCCGTCACCGACCTCCCAGGAGACATGCATGATGCGGCTGCGCGGCCGGCCCTGTCCATCGACGGTGGCCACGGTGCACCAGCCGATCTGGGTGGTCAGCCGTAGGAAGTCGTCACGGAGGTCAGCGAAGTCGGGGACCGGTTTGCTGAACGTGGAAGGCTCCATCCCGAGATGGTAGAGCCACCGCAATCGGGTTTGCTATATGATTCTCAATCATTGTGTGTGTACCTGACGATCATCCGGCCCCCGCACCCTGCGTGAGTGTCGACCGGCCGAGCTGGCCGCACGGCCACCGGTAGGGCGAGTCCGCGCGGCCCCGCTCTTGGCGGTGGCCGACGCGCAGCTGCGGTGACCCGACGGGCGACGACGGGCCGGTCCACCCGGCCGGGTCGTCGCCGCCCGCCCGTCGGGCTCACGCCAGGGCGGCTAACCGCGGCACCACGTCGGCCGGGGCCGGCAGCGCGGCGATCTCAGCCCGCACCTCCCGGGTCGCCCGGCCCAGTTCCACATCGGTGAGTAGCCGGCCGACCGCCGCGGCGTCCAGCTCCCGCATCTCGCCCAGCACGTGCGCCAGCCCTCGGGCACGCAGCAGCGCGCCGGTGACCAGCTCATCCGGCGCGCCGGGCAGCACCAGCTGGCGGACGCCGAGCGCCGCGCAGGTGAGGGTGGTGCCGTCCCCGCCGTGGTGGATCGCGGCGGCACAGCCACGCAGCAGCTGGTTCAGCGGCACCCAGCCGGTGGTGCGTACGTTCGGCGGCAGGTCCGCCGGCGCGGCCGACTCCCCGATCGCCAGCACGAACTCGGCATCCAGCTCGGGCGCGACGGCGAGCACCCGCTCGATGCCGGCGGCGAACCGGTCCGGCCCACCGAGCGTGCCGAAGGTGACCGCGATCCGGGGACGGGTGACCGGCTCCCGGAGCCAGTCCGGCAGGGTCCCACCGCCGTTGTACGGCACGTACCGCATGGACAGCTCGGCCGGCCCACCCTCCACCAGGCTGGGCGGGGCGATGTCCACGGTACGGATGCCCTCGGGCAGCGCCAGCCCGTGCCGGCGCAGCGCCACCGCGCCGGGCAGCTCGCGCAACAGCTCCGGGGTGAACCGGGCCAGCCCGAGGCTGTGCGCCACAGCGGGCACCTTCAGCTTGGCGGCGACGACCGGGCCGACCGCGAAAACCGGGTCGTACACCACCAGCTCCGGCTGGACCCATTCGCCGAGCGCGACGTGCGCGTCCACGAACGGATCCCAGGCCGCGACGATGTACGGCTTGCGCTGCTCCATCTCGCCGATCGGGTCGGCCCTGATGGGCTCAAAGAGACGCGGCACGTCCTGGGCGAATTGTGCCTGCATGTCCGCGGTTGTCCGTCCGGGTGCGGCGTCCAGGACCGGTAACCCGGCGTGGGCGACCGCCAGCGCATCACCGGCAGCGACGAAGATGACCTCGTGCCCCGCAGCGCGGAACGCCCAACCGAGCGGCACCAACGGGAACGCGTGGCCAATGGCCGGACCCGCCATGAACAGTACCCGCATGATTCCTGCCCTCCCTGTCGCCGAGGCGGGCCTACCGGCGCCGCCTCGTCGAGTCCGTGCCGCCGGTCGCGCCGCCGGTCATCTCGTCGCGCGCCGCACGCTTGGCGTCCCGCGCTTGGTCGGGTGCCGCGACTCCCGCACCGCCATCGGGTCTCCGAGACCGACGCCGGTGTACCGACGCAGCTCGTCGTGCCAGAAGTCGGTCACCGCCCGGTGCAGGTCACGCCGCGGCAACCAGTCCAGCGCCGCTGCGGCCGGCCCCGGATCCACGCAGGACCACTCCGTCGCGGCCCGCCAGCCGGGCCGTTCGGCGTGCTCCGTCACCGTCGCCGGCACCCCGCTGACCTGTACCAGGAGCCCCACCAGCGTCCGCACCGGCACCGCCTCGCCCCGGCCGATGTCGAGCACCCGGCCAGTCACCGGGCGTCCGGCGGCGGCCAGCACGGCTGCGGCGGCGTCCCGGACGTCAACGAAGTCGCGCCGGGCCACCAGTGGGGCCAGCGTCACCTCCGCCGCGAGCCCGGCCCGTGCCGCCGCCGCCAGCGCGCCGGCGACCCGGCCCAGCAGGCTGGTCGCAGGCAACCCCGGGCCGAGCGCGTTCACCAGGCGCAGCACCACCGCGTCGACGTGACCGGCGTGCGCCGCCGCCAGTACCGCACGGGTCGCGGCGAGCTTCGCCCGTCCGTAGGCGGTGCCGGGCGGGGGCGTACCGCGCGGATCGGCCGGTCCACCCCGCGGCTGCGGGCCGTACTCCAGCACCGAGCCGAGGTGGATCAGTCGTGGCCGACAGTCGGCGCGGCGTAACGCGGTGAGCAACAGGCCGCTGAGCCGGGTACAGCGGTCGGCCATCCGGTCGGGATCGAGCCCCCAACTGCTGCCGGTGGCGTCAACGACGGTGGCCGGGGCCTCGGCGTCCACGAGCCGGGCCAGCGTCTCCGGGTCGGTGTGACCGAGGTCGAGCGCGGTGAACCGGTGCCGGCGCCGGTCGGCCGGGACGTGGCGGGCCACGGTCAGCACCTCGTGACCGCTGTCGGCGAAGGCGTCCGCGACGTGGCGGCCGACGAATCCGGTGCCGCCCAATACCACCACCCGCGCCCGGTCGCCGGTCACCACGCACCCGCCGGGCGGGCGATCCACAGACCCCAGCGGAACGGCCGCGCCGCGACGTGGGCCGCCACGAGGCCGGCCCGGCCGAACGCGGCGGCGAAGTGCTCCGGCCGGAACAGCGTCAGCTCGGTCGTCGCCGTGTCGTGCCGGATACCCGCCTCCCGGTCCGCGTACGCCAGGTGCACGGTCATCCGGATCCGGTCGGGCGCGCCGTCGAGCCACACCGAGTGGGACAGCCGGACCACGACCCGGTCCTGCACCTCCACCACGTCGCGGGCCACGTGCCCGGGGACGAACTCCTCCGGCGTGTACCAGGGTTCCACCACCAGCACGCCGCGCGTGCTCAGGTGGGCGGCGAGGCGAGCCACCATCCGGTCCAGTTCCACCGTGCAGCGCAGGTGCGGTACCGCGAAGAGGCAGACGACCGTGTCGAAGACCGCAGTCAGGTCCAGATCCCGCATGTCCCCCTGGTGCAGGGGCACGCCCGGCACGCGGGTAGCCGCGTGGGCCAGCATCTCCGCCGACAGGTCCACCCCGGTCACCCGGGCGAAGTGGTCCTGCAGGTGGACCAGGTGCAGCCCGGTGCCACAGGCCACGTCGAGCAGCGTAGTAGCGGCGGGGTTGCCGTGCTGGACCAGCCGAGCGAGCGCGGCGGCCTCCGCTGGGTGATCGCGGCCTCGGTGCCGCATGACCAGGTCGTAGCACTCGGCATATCCGGCGCGGTAGATACTCACGGCACCGCTGCCCTCACCAGACGCGCACGGTGGGCACGTACTGGATCCATCGACCGCCGGCGGCCCGAAACCCGGTTTCCTTCGCCATGATCTCGTCGGCGTGGTTCCAGGCGAAGAGCACGGCGTAGTCCGGGTACGGGTCGGCGAAGGCCGCGGGTGGGCGGACCGGGATATGCGCGCCGGGGGTCAGCCGCCCCTGCTTCGCCGGGGTGGTGTCAGAGACGTACGAGACCAGCTCCGGCCCGAGGCCGCAGTAGTTGGTGACGGTGGCGCTCTTCGCGGTGGCCCCGTAGGCGGCGACCGTGCGGCCCTCTTCCTTCAGCGAGCGCAGCAGAGCGACCAGGTCCTGCCGGATACGCGCGACGTCGGCGGCGAACCGGCGCAACGCCTCGGCCCCGGTTACCCCCCGCTCCCGCTCTCGGCGCAGAAGCTCGGCGACGGCCGGAGACGGGGTGCGCCGCCCGGTGTGGGCGAGGGTGTAGCGCACCTCGCCCCCGTGCACCGGCAGCCGGCGAACGTCAACGAGTTCCAGCCCGAAGCGGGCAGCGGTGGCCCGCACCGAGTGGGCGGTGAAGTAGTAGAAGTGCTCGTCGTAGATCTGGTCGAAGGCGGCCTTGGCGAGGATGTCGCCAAGGTATGGGTCCTCGAAGACGAAGACTCCGTCGGGGGCGAGCAGCAGCCGGACTCCGCACAGTACCGAGTCGAGGTAGGGCAGGTGGCAGACCGTGTTGGCGGCGTAGATGACGTCCGCCGGCCCGTCGCTGGCGCGGACCTCCGCCGCGGTCTCCTCCTCGAAGAAGTCGGTGCTCACTCGTACGCCCTGCCGCCGGGCGAGTTCGGCGACCCCGGCGGACGGTTCGAAGCCGAGATGCCGTACGCCCGCGTCGGCCACCGTCCGCAGTATCACCCCGTCGTTGCAGCCCAGTTCGACGCAGAACGCGCCAGGGCTGGTCAGTTCGGTGGCGAGCAGTTCCCGGGCGGTGGCGGTGAAGTGCGCGCGCATCACCGTCGACAGCGACGATCGGTACGGGTAGTCGTGGTGGAACATCCGCTCGCGGGGCACCTCCTCGACGAGTTGGACCATCGTGCAGTCGGCGCACCGGCTCAGTGCGAGGCGGTAGAAGAACTCGTCGGCGAGTTCGGTGGGGCGCAGGAACGCGTCGGAGAGGGGCTGTCGCCCGAGGTCGAGCAGCTCGGTGATCGGGCCGCCGCAGATCCGACAGCCGCGGTCGGCGGGGACGATCCGCATCCTGCTCACCCCTGCGCCTCCGGCGGGGTCGGCGCGGGTTTGTGGGCGACGATGATGACGCAGCCGACCTTGGTACGCAGGACGTCGAGCACGGCCGGCATCTCGGCGAGAAAAGCGTCGATCTTCTCGGCCCCGTACGCGGCGGCGAGCGCGTCGCGCCGCTGCCGTACCCGCTCGTGGTAGGCCGGAAAGGAACGGTTGATCTTGTCGCCACAGCTGAGGAACTCGTCGACCGCGAACCCCGCGTCGCGGACCAGGTCAAACGCGGCCATCGGCGGACCGGGCGGGGCGAGTGTGAAATCGGTGAGGATCTGCCGGTCTCGCTCGGTGAGCGGGGCGTCCTCGGCGAGGTCGGTGAGCACCACCCGGCCGCCCGGCTTGAGCACCCGGTGGATCTCGGCGAGCCACTGCCGCCGGTCCTGCGCGTGCACCAGCGACTCGAAGGCGAGCACCGTGTCGAACGAGGCGTTCGGATAGCTCATCGCGGCGGCGTCGCCCAGCTCGAAACGGACCTGGCCCCGAAGCCCGGACTCATTGACGCGTTCCCGGGCCCGCCTGAGGTGCTCGCTGCTGTTGGTGATGCCGGTGATGTCGGCGTCGCTGCGCTGGCCGAGGCGGATAGCCGGCTCGCCGGCCCCGCACCCGACGTCCAGCAGCCGCTGCCCGGGGTGCAACGCGAGTCGGTCGCCGACGATATCGGTGAACCGGTTGATGGCCTCCAGGAAGGGTGTGCGGTCATCGTCGTCCTCCCACCACCCGAAGTGGATATTTCCACCGAGCACCTCGACGGCCCAGGCGCCGTCGTCGTAGATCTCCGCCACCTCGTCGACCTCGACCAGCTCGCGTGGGGACACGTCCACTCCTCACTCCCGTCGCCACATTCCGCTTGAGAATGCTATAGCTACTACCCGACGGGTGTCCATGCGGCGATCGAGTGTCGGGTAAATTCCGGGACATCCGGCCATTTCGGAGCAAGTTTCGTCGCCTTCGCGATAGAAGAATTGCGACACGTCGACTCAGAGGGCGTGACCGGACTAAAACGTCCTGCTACTATATATTTGTGAACGCTATGTCCCGTACGGCTGACTTGTCCGCACAGCAGACCAGCACTCCCGCCGTCAGCGTCACCCAGTTGCGCAAATCCTACGGTGGGGTGCACGCCGTCGACGGGGTCGATCTTCGTGTGCCGGCCGGAAGTGTCTATGGAGTGCTCGGCCCCAACGGAGCCGGCAAGACCACGATCGTCCGCACACTCGCCACTCTCATCCCACCCGACAGCGGCGAGGTCCGGGTACTCGGCCACGACGTGGTGCGCGAGGCCGGGTCGATCCGCGATCGGATCGGGCTGACCGGGCAGCACTCATCGGTCGACGAGGAGTTGTCCGGCCGGGACAATCTCGTCCTGCTCGCCCGACTCCGGGGCCTGTCCTGGCGCGAGGCCCGCAGCCGCGGCGAGGAACTGCTCTCCACGTTCGGTCTCGATGAGGCCGCCTCCCGGCTGGTGCGGACGTACTCCGGCGGCATGCGCCGACGGCTGGACATCGCCAGCAGCATGATCGTGACGCCTGACCTGCTGTTCCTCGATGAGCCGACGACGGGGCTCGACCCGCACAGCCGCAACCAGGTGTGGGACCTCGTCCGGGGCATGGTCACCGAGGGCGCCACCATCCTGCTCACCACCCAGTACCTCAACGAGGCGGACCAGCTTGCCGACCGCATCGCGGTCATCGACCACGGCCGGGTCATCGCCGAGGGCACTCCGGTGGAGCTGAAGCGGTCGGTGGGTTCGAGTGTGCTGCGGATACGGTTGCGCACCGCCGAGCAGCGGGAGACCGCCGAGCGGATACTGGCCGGGGCCCTGGGCGCCCAGGTACACACCGGAGCCGACCGGGCGGAGCTCAGCGCCCAGGTCGCGGCAGAGCACGACGCCACCCAGGCGCTGGCCGCCCTCGCCGGGGCCGGCATCGGGCTGGCCGAGTACGCCTTCGGCCACGCCACGTTGGATCAGGTGTTCCTCGCCCTCACCGGACACCCCGCCGACGGGGCGCGGACGGAGACCGAGACCGAGACCGAGGAGGCAGCGTGAGCAGCGCGGTGCAGGCCGGCGCCGGCCGAGGTGACTCTTCTCTCGCCGCGGCGCGGCCGAGGCGTCCGGGCCCGTTGTCGTCCACCTTGACCTTCGCCTGGCGGGCGGTGCAGAAGATACGCCGTGACCCAACCCAGATCCTTGAGGCCCTCGGCGTACCCATCATGTTCACGCTGGTCTTCGGGTTCCTGTTCGGTGGTGCCCTGGCCGGCTCGACCTCGAGCTACATGCAGTTCTACATCCCGGGCATCGTGGTGTTCACCGGGATCATGATCAGCATGCGGATCGGCGCGGTGGTCAACCTGGACAACTCCCGAGAGGTGTCCGACCGGTTCCGCGCGCTGGCCGTGTGGCGTCCCGCCGCGATCGTTGGCACCCTGCTCGGCAACAACGTGCTCTACATCGTCGGTTGCGCGGTCGCCGTGGCGGTCGGTCTCGCGGTCGGATTCCGACCGGAGGGCGGCGTGTTCGGCGTCCTCGCCACGATCCTGATCACCCTGGTCTTCGTCTTCTCCTTCTCCTGGGTGTACGTGGTCTTCGGGCTCGCCCTGAAATCACCGACCGCCGCGTTGAGCGCCTGCCAGGCGATCGTCTTCCCGGTCTCGTTCGTCAGCAACTTCTTCGTGCCGCAGGAGACGCTGCCGGGCTGGCTTCAGGCCGTGGTGAGCCTGAACCCGTTCGCGCTGACCATCACCGCCGCCCGTGGTCTGGCCCACGGCACGGCGACCGCCGGTGAGGTCGGTGCGGCGCTGCTCGGCTGCGCGGCGCTGGTGGTGATCTTCGCACCGCTCTCCATGTTCTTGTACCGGCGACGGGCCTGACCCACCCGTGCGGCGGACACGTGCCGCCGACTGCCACCTTTGTATGCAGTGCATGACTACACGAGAAGGGAACACGGCTACCCCGTGGACAGTGACCGTTTGACCCAAGCACCTGCCATCACCGCGCAGATGCTCATCCGCAAGCCCGTCACCGAGGTCTTCCAGGCGTTCGTGGACCCGGCGGTGACCACGAAGTTCTGGTTCACCAAGAGCAGCGGCCGACTCGAGCCCGGCGCCACCGTCACCTGGGACTGGGAGATGTACGGCGTCTCCACCGTCGTGACCGTCAAGGACGTCGAGGAGAACAGCCGTATCCTCGCCGAGTGGGATCCTGAGTCCCCCACCCAACTCGAATGGCGGTTCCTGCCGGGCGAGGGCAACACCACCCTGGTCCGAATCACCGAAACTGGCTTCACCGGCACCGCCGACGAGGCCGTGACGAAGGCGATCGACTCGATGGGTGGCTTCACCATGGTGCTCTGCGCCTGCAAGGCGCTGCTGGAGCAGAATGTGCTGCTGAACGCGGTCGGCGACGCCCATCCATCCGGCTTCGACGACTGACCAACGGCGCAGCGGGTGGACCGGGCACTTTCCGGTCCACCCGCTGTCGGCTCAGTCGGCGTCCATGTCGGTCACGATCATTGCCGTCACCTTCGCCTCATTGATCGGCTTGATCGTCATCACCGTCGCCGCCCGCCGTGCGCCGGTGCTGGGTGGTACGCCATAGCGTTTGGTGCACCCCGGTGATGTCATCGGCCGTCGGCGGACGGGACGGGCCGCCAGGGCGTACGAGACCGGTCTCATACGCCAGGACGACCGCCTGGGCCCGGTCCCGCAGGTGAAGCTTGGCGAAGATGCGCGCTATGTGCGTCTTGACGGTCGCCGCGCTGAGCGTGAGCCGCTGGGCGAGTTCGGCATTGGACAGTCCGGCACCGAGCAGGGTCAATACCTCGAGCTCACGCGGGGTAAGCGGGCTGAGGTCGTGGTGCGGTGACACCGGGGCGGACTCGGTGGTGAACCGCTCCACCAGGCGGCGAGTGATCGCGGGGGCGAGCAGGGCATCGCCGGTGGTGACGAGGCGTACCGCGTTGGCCAGGTGCTCGGGGGTCACGTCCTTGAGGAGGAAGCCGCTGGCACCCGCGGCGAGCGCCGCGTAGACGTATCGATCGAGGTCGAATGTGGTGAGCATGATGACCCGGCACCGCGGTAGCAACGCCATGACCTGCCGGGTGGCGGCGAGACCGTCGAGGTTCGGCATCCGGATGTCCATGAGAACCACATCAGGGTGGAGCCGTCTCGCCGCGGTGACGGCCTCAACGCCATCGGCGGCCTCACCGACCACCTCCACCCCGCGCGCCTTGAGGATCAGCCGGAATCCGGTGCGGACCAGCAGCTGATCGTCAGCGATGAGAACCCGTGGCCCGGTCACGCCGGGTCCAGGGGGATGCGGGCGCGAACCCGGTAGCCGCCGCCGAGACGACGCCGGGCGTCGAGGTCGCCACCGTAGACCGCGATCCGCTGGCGCAGGCCGCGCAGGCCGCGGCCGGCGCCATCGGCCGGTTGCCTTGCCGCGGGCAGGCCGGACAGGACGCTCGGCCCCGGATTGAGGACCTCGACGCGCAGGTACCGGTGCGCGTACCGGACCTCGACCTCGGCCCGGTCGGCTTCGCCGTGCTTGAGCACGTTGGTCAGCGCCTCCTGGATGATGCGGTACGCCGTCACGTCGATTCCGGTCGGTAGGGGATGCGGCTCGCCACTGACGCGTACGTCGACCGGCAGGCCCGCGAAGGCGATTCGATCGACCAGCTGACTCAGCTGGCTCAGGCTCGGCTGCGGCGCGTACTCGTCGGGCGTCTCGGTGGCTTCCCGGCCGTCGGCGGCGGGGGCGAGCAGTCCCAGCAGGTGCCGTAGCTCCGTCAGCGCATCACGACCGGCCCCCTCGACGGCGGCCAGCGCCTCGGCGGCCTCGGTTGGGACCGACTCTCCGGCGGCGGCCAGCACCTCCCGGGCGGCACCGGTCTGCACCACCATCACGCTGACGTGGTGACTCACGATGTCGTGCAGGTCCCGGGCGATGCGGGCCCGCTCGGCGTCAACCGCGGCAGCGGCGGCAGCCTGGCGCTCCCGTTCCAACAGCCACCCCCGCTCCGCCAAGACCCGGCGGTGCCGGTGTCGCGCACGGGCCGCGGCGATCCCGAACGCCACGGCGGCTCCAGCTGCCAAACCTGCTGCCGCCAGCGCGGCGGCCAAGGGAATCACCGGGCCACAATCTCAGATCGGGCGCGTGCACGCATCGGTCCCTGGTGGTGGTGGCGTACATCGGCAGGATGACACCCGGCGCCGAGTTACATCCCGGCGGGGACGATTCCGACCTGGAAGCCGACCTAGCCTCGGGCCATGACAACGGTGCTGCGCCTGGATGAGGTGCGCAAAGAGTACGGCGACGCGACGGCCCTGGACGGTGTCTCACTCCGGGTCGGGTCGGGGGAAGCGGTCGCCATCATGGGGCCGTCGGGCTGCGGTAAGTCGACGCTGCTGAACGTGATCGCGGGGCTGGACCGGCCGAGCGCCGGGCGGGTCGAGGTGCACGACGAGGACCTCGGCGAACTCAGCGAGGCCGGGCTGGCCCTGTTCCGGCGACGCCGCATCGGCTTCGTCTTCCAGTTCTTCAACCTGCTCGACGACCTGCCCGCGCTGGACAACGTGGCGCTGGCCGCCCAGCTGATGGGCGTACGGGCCGGGCAGGCGCGGCGGCGGGCGCTGGAGCTCTTCGAGGAGCTCGGCATCGCCGATCGCCGCAACGCCTACCCGGCGACGCTCAGCGGCGGGGAACGGCAGCGGGTCGCCGTGGCCCGCGCGCTGATGAACCGCCCGGCGCTGCTGCTGGCCGACGAGCCGACCGGAGCGCTCGACAGCCGTACCGGCGAGCAGGTGATGGACCTGTTGCTCGACCTCAACCAGATCGGCCAAACGCTGCTGCTGGTCACCCACGACCCGGCGGTCGCCGAACGTTGCGCGAGTCGGGTGGTGGAGTTGGCCGACGGCCGGATCGTCGGCGAGCGGGCACTGGAGCGGACGGCATGAGCGCGGTATGGCGAGCCTCCCGGGCGGCGGTACGGCGACGGAGATTCCAGACCTCGGTGATCGCGCTGGTGGCGCTCTGCGCAAGCGCGACGGTCATACTGGCGGCGGGGCTGCTGGACCTGTCGAGCGGCCCCTTCGAGCGGGCCTTCGCCGCGCAGCGCGGCCCGCACGTCATCGCCACCTACTCGACCCCGGCACCGCCCACGGACGCCACCGACACCGAGGCGGTCGCCGGCCCGTTCGGACAACTCGTCTTGGAGGTTCCGGCGGACGGCGGGCCGGTCTGGGCAACCGGACCGCTCACCGTCGTCGGCCGCGCCGACCCCGCCGGACCGGTGGACCGGGTAGACCTCTGGGCCGGGCGGTGGGCCACCGACCCGGACGAGATCGTGGTGAACATGGTGCCGCCGCCGTCACTGAGCGCGGCGGACAGCTTCACCCAGGACGTCATCGGGAAGATGATCATCACGCCGGGCCGGCCGCAGCTGACCATCGTCGGTGTCGCCTACAGCGTGTCCCACACCGCCGACGCTTGGGTTTCTCCCGCCACGATGGCCCAGCTTGGGCCGACCACCGCCCAGGTGCTCTACCGCTTCCGCGACGCCGCGACCACCGCGCAGGTGGAGGTGGCGACAGCCAGCCTGCCACGTGATGGCCTGCTCGCGGCCAGCTCCTACCTGACCCAGAAGGAAGCCGTCGCCGCCGGCCCTGGCACGATCCTGCCGTTTCTGATCGTCTTCGGAGTGCTCGGCCTGATCGTCGCCGTCCTGATCGTGGCGAACGTCATCAGCGGCGCGGTCGTCTCCGGATTCCGGCACATCGGCGTGCTGAAGGCGCTCGGCTTCACACCGCGTCAGGTGGTGTCCGTCTACCTCGTCATGGTGACGGTGCCGGCGACGGCCGGTGCCGTTGCCGGGGCTACACTGGGCGCGGTCGCTACCCGTCCCCTGATCGGCATCGCGTTTCAGGGGCTTGGCTTCGGCGGTCAGCTCGAGACCGGCACGTGGGTGCCACTCACCGGGCTCCTCGGCGTCCCGGCGCTGGTTATACTGACCGCTCTCGTTCCCGCGTCCCGCGCCCGTCGGTTGTCCGCCGCCGAGGCGATCAGCGCCAGTGCCGCACCGAGGACAGAGCGCGGCCTGTGGGTGCAGCGCGCGCTCTCCGGGATTCGGCTGCCCCGGGCCGTCAGCCTGGGTCTGGGGCTACCCTTCAGCCGTCCCGGACGGACCGGCCTGACCATGGCGGCGCTGCTACTCGGCGTCACCAGCGTGACGTTCGCTGGCGGTTTGGCCGCGTCGCTGGTCCGCTACGGCCAGGCCGTGGACCGCGCCGACGCCGTGCAGGTGCAGGTGCGCCCGAACAACCCGTCCCTGGGCAATCCCCCCACCGACCGCACCGACCCGCAGGTGGAGTCGCTGCTACGCGGACTGCCCGGAACCTCCCACGTCACCGCTGAGCTGCCCATGCAACTCACCGCCCTCGGCCACCGCGACCCGGTCCTGGTGAGTTTCCTGCGCGGCGACTCGGCCACCCTCGGCCATCAGGACCAGCTCGTCGAGGGCAGGTGGATGACCGCGACGAATGAGGTGGTCGCCTCCTCGGCCGCGCTCCACCACCTGGGCGCCCAGGTAGGTGACCGGCTGGAGCTGGCCTATGCCGGTGGCAACGAGCCGGTGACAATCGTGGGCAAGACGATCGAGGGCGCCTTTGACCGCGACACCATCTTCGCCGACTGGCAGCTCCGCACCCGCCTCACACCCGACCACCGAGTGGTGAGTCACGAGGTCCTCTACTACATCCGACTCGCCTCCGACACGCCGGTCGCCACCTACCTGGCCGCGGTTCGCCAGGCAGATCCAGGCCTGTCGGCCTGGTCAGCCGACTCCGGCCTGGGTAACTCCTTCACCGCGTCGGTCACGATCATTTCTATCGCCTTCGCCTCAATCATCGGCTTGGTCGTCGCGCTGAGCGTCTTCAACACCGTCCTGCTGAACACGCGAGAACGTCGCCGGGATCTCGGCATGCTGAAGGCAATCGGGATGACGCCAGGTCAGGTGATGACGATGATGGTGACCTCCATGGCCACCCTGGGCTTGGCGGCGGGTTGCCTGGGCATCCCGCTCGGGGTGGGTGCGCACCGCCTGGTCCTACCGCTGATGGCCGAGGCCGCGGAGCGCGACCTACCGGCCCGAATCACCAACGTCTGGACGGTCGGCGGTCTGTCCCTGGTGGTGCTCGTGGGCGTGACGATCGCGGTCCTGGGCGCTGCCCTGCCGGCCAGGAGGGCCGGCAGACTCCCGATCGCCGCGGTGCTCCACAGTGAGTGAGCCTTTTCCGGGTAACGGGTCGTAACGTTGGGTGGTCAGGTGGCTTGTTGGTGGTCGGCCTGGAGGATGACCAGGGCTGCCGCGATGGTATCGCCGATTTTTCAGGGACAGAGGTTGATGTTGCGGACCCGGGGCGCCCCCGAGATGGTGGCTGGCGATGTCCCGAAAAGGTTGGCGCGTCGGCGGGCACGGATTTGACGGCGACGCGGATGAGGAGGGGCACACCGAAGCAGCATCGGTTGGTGCTAACGGGTGTCAATGCTGATGGCGCTAGGGTGCCAGCGTTACGTTTGCTGTCGAGCTGCCCACCGGCGGGACCGACACCAAGGCGCCACTCGGGCCGTCGCGAGCAGGTGCCATCAGCCGGAGTAGAACGAGGTGTTGATCGAGGCGGGTGCGCCGCCGCGAGTCGACCAACTTGGACGCACCGGCTCCGCCGGCACAAACACGGCCGACGCGGTCCTTCGGCGGTGACCAGGGGCGGCCCACGCAGTCCTTTCGGCGGTGACCAGGGGCGGCCAGCGCAGTCCTTCGGCGTAGGCCAGGCAACGGCGGGCTGCTGGGCGGGCGATGGGTATTCCTGCGCCCCATCCATGAGGGCAACTCGACAGCGGGCGGCACAGCACCGGCTGGCCCCGGCAGGACGACGCACGGCCGCCCGCCCGGGTGCCCCGGCCTGCCCGTTCACGGCTGAGGCAGGGCCGGCGCCACGGGCCACGCCGTCGATGTCGAATGGGGGACGACGAGGGTGAAGGCTGTAGATGAGGTTCGTCTGACGTTGGGCGGCTTCGTTCCTGCGTGGGACAGTCGGCCCGAGGATGCGGAGCGTCGCGCGGACCTGGCGCGCATCCTCGCCTTCGACCGCGCCGCTCCCCCGGCCAGGCGCGCGGTGCTACGACGTCGTCTCGTACTGGTGGCCGGCGGGGTGGTCCTGGCGGTGGCTGCCGGTGCGGTGGCGCTGGAGACGTGACGATCCCCGCGGTGATCACCTACCGGTCGTACCTGGTCGCCGAGTACACCACCATGCCCCGCTGACAGACTCCGGGGCATGCCTTTGGATCAGCGCAGCTGGGCCGGCTATCGGGCTACTCGCCATCGGCCCAGCCGGGTAGGCCCGCTTCGGTTGAACCGCCACACCGTTACCACCACACCGATCCCCAGCAGCAGTGCCGCTTCGGCGAAGGCACGTGTGGAGTGGGTGTCGGCGACCGGCCACGCCCACCAGTACACCAGGCCACCGTGGCCGGTGCCGAAGAACGCAGCGACGATCACCGCGCCGACTGGGGCCAGCGCCGCGAGTCGGGTGCCGATGATCGGGGTGACCAGCTGGGCTAGCCCGAGGAAACCGATGAGGTTACGCAGGTATCCGGGGCCGAGCTGCCACGAGCCGGTCGCCGAGGTGACGCCGACCAGAATCGCGGTCACCAGCACGATCGTCGCGGCGACACCCAGATCCCGAGCAGCTACCAGGCGGACTGCGGTGGCGTCCAGGTCACCGCCGCTGCGGTCGATGCCATGCCAGAGGAAGACGATCGGGACGAGCGGCAGCAACAGCGCGAACACGATCGGCACGAGCAACGCCCCGGCCAGACTGGGCAGCGGCAGCACCTCACCGCCGATCACGATCGCGGCGGCGAGGCTCCCAGCGAACGCGACCGTCACCGCGGTCAACGCGCGGGTCCGCCACCACCAGATCACCGCGCCTGCTCCGATGCGAAGAAAGCGGGGTCAAGTCGCGGCTGGGTCGTACAGTCGCCAATCGGCGCGCGGTTGGCGCGGTACCAGGCGAGCTGCTGCTCGTTGCCGAGTTGTTGACATACCCGGACCGCCAGGTCGATCAGCTCCGGCGAGGCAGCCGAGTCCAACGTCGATGCCGGCACCCCGGCTGCCAACGCCACCCACACCAGGTTGGCCTTGGCCACCGCGCCCATCCAGTACCCGGACATGACCGTGTCGGCCACTGCCGTTCCCTGGAGCAGCACCAGGGCAAGCATCGTCCCGATCACGTAGGTCTCCGCACGAGCGCGCCAGGGGTAAATTGTCCGCCAGCTGCCCGCGCTCCGCTCGTTCATACCTCCGCACCGATCAACTGCGCGTAGGCGTCCTCGGCCCGTCGAGACAGCTCGACGTTCGGCTGCGCCAGCGCCACAAACTCCGACACCCCACTGTGGAACCGCACCACGCCGTGATCCAGCACCGTCACCTGCTGGTAAATATCACTGATGTCTTCGGTCTGATGCGTCGACACCAGCAGGTCGACATCGCCGGCAACGTCGTTGAGCACCTCCCGCAGCACCCGCCGCTGCGGCGGGTCCAACCCAGCCGAGGGCTCGTCCATCACGATCAGTTTCGCGTCGTGGACCAGGGTCTGCGCGATCCCGACCCGGCGGAGCTGACCGCCGGAGAGCGTCTTACTGGGTCGGCCCGCCAGCTCCCGCAGGCCAACCCGACCCAACGCCTGCGCCGCGTTGGCCCAGGCATCCCGGCGGTTGAGCCCCTTCAGCCAGCCCGCATAGGCGACCTGCTCCCGCACCTGCAAACCCGGCATCGCCCCGACGCGCTGCGGTAACCAACCGACCGAACGACGGTATCGGGACCGGGTACGCCGGGCGTGACTGACCAGCCGACCCATCCGTACGGTGCCGGCATCTGGCCGCAGCAGCCCCACGATCAGCGACAGCAGCGTGGACTTACCGGCGCCGTTAGGACCGAGCAACACCGTCGCACCGGGCTGAAACTCGATGGTCAGGTCACGGATCACAGGAACATCTGCCCGATACTGGAACGAACAATCCCTGATGTGTACGGGCACCAGGTGAACCTCGCGAATCAGTCGTCGACGGTGACTGTTCCACCCACCACCACAGCACTTCCCGGTGCTCGCGGCCCCTTGCGAGGACAGATGCAGAGCACCCGCTCTCCCTATGTGGTGTCGGGGCGGAAAGGCAGTCCACTGCAGACGTGAAAGTGCAGGTGTTTGGAGTCTTGATACCGGCCGAGGTTGGTCAGTACCCGGCACGCACCCTGCTCCCGCTCAACCCGGCCGGCGACCTGGCGAACCACCTCGAGAACGCGCTGCAAGATATCCGTGCTCGCATCGCCCAGGTCAACCAGAGACGGCACGTGCCGCTTCGGCACCACGACGATGTGCACCGGCCAGAAGGGCCTGGTGTGCTCGAAGGCAAGGACCTGATCGGTCTCTGCCACCACGGTCACTTTGGTTCGGCCGCTGAGCGCCTCGTCGCAGTAGAAGTCCTCGGTCATTGCCACTCGCTTCCGCACGGTGCCTGGTTTGTGTCGTCGTAGCCAGCTAGGCCACATTCGTCGAGATCGTGATCTTCCATGAACTGGTCCGTCGTCGCTTGCTGGCCTTGCTGCAGTAGCGCGGAGACGACCCCCCACCGCCGCTTCCCGGTTGTGTTCATCGGGTTGGCCGGCCAGGACTTCGCGGGCGATCCGTTCGGCGTCGGCAGCACGTCCGGCTTGCCGCAGCAGCCGCCCTCGCCAGCGAACGCCCAGTCCGGTAACCGGCCCTCGACGCGCTCTGACAGCAGCATCTGCTTCAGATAGACCCGGTGCGCCACGCGTGACGCCGGATTCGCCGGTATCGGAAGCACGAACGCGACCCCACGTACACGTGCCGGGCAGAATTCAGATCGTCGCGTTTAGCGCTGCGCCCGATCGTCGCCAGCAGCGCGTGGACCTGCGATTCGGTGAGTCCGATCCCACTGTCATGGACCCTTGGCGTGTCATCTCCGGTGATACCGGACGGCTCACACCACACCTCACCCAGGCGACGTGCGGTAATCGCGTCTGCCGCGTTTCGCATCAACTCCCGCACATACACGCGAGGACTGGCGTAAGGATGGTGACTAAGCAGATCAACAACCCCTCGAAGGTCCACATAGAAGGTGCAGCCCACGCGCCCCGTTCCTCCTGCTCAAGGTCAACCGGTGCACCGTACCTGCTCACCCCGTCTGCCGCCTAGCCCGAATTCGCCAAGACGCCTCGATGCGACTGGCGGTAGCGACTGGCGGTAGCGGCTGCCGCCCGCCTACAAGCACGGCAATCATGCTGCTCACACCCATCTCGTCAACGGAGCGTCGATCTCCGGGATCGGGGAAAGGGCGACGAAAGCCTGCCGGTCACCAGCGCCATGACCACGCTGGCGGGCAGCCGAGGCCATCCAGGGCGGCACGACGCAACGCCTGATGCAGGGCGAGCCCATCTCGGCCAGTGCCGCGACGGCGTCCACGCCCCGCTGGGCGACGGCGGGCGCAAGCCGGGCCACTGCCACGCGGGGCATTGACGTCCACGGTACGCGCCCGCCGCCCCGCCCCGGTGCCGGCCGGTACGCGAGGCCCGCCGACACCGGGGTGATCACCGAATATTCCTATCCGTCTATATATTATCCGGGAAATCCGCTCCCGTCCGCCATATCTTTACCTTGCCAGAACCCTGCAGTCAAGACTTAATAAAGGATTATGACGAGAATTACATGCTCTTTAAGGCGGACTCACAGTGGTAAATAATCATCCCAACCTCACGGCCACGCACCAGGGGGAGGGAATCGCAATGCACTGGCGGCGGGCCAAACTTTACGAACTCGGTAGATCTGCGCCCTACCCCGAGTAGTACGTTTTGCGTAGTCACCGATTCGATGGTTGACATTTCGTGCAGCTAAGCGCGACCAGCCGACCCGGCGCGCTTAGCGCTGCGCCATTCCCCGGACCGTCGCCCCATCCCGATAAAGGTGAGGTATATGCGCTCAACGCTGCCCAAAAATGGCGTCGGATTCAATTTGACTGGATCCGACACAATCGATCGGATAATAGCCGAGACGCAGGACGAACGCTCTTTTCCTGGCCCCGCATACACGTCGGAAGTCCTGTTCGCCTGGGAGCTGGAGCGATTATTCGGGCAGGGCTGGCTGCCGGTCGGCCGGGTCACCGAGTTCGCCGAGAAGGGCACCCAGGCCGCCGTCATGTCGGCCGGGCGCAACATCCTGATCGTCGGCACCGGCGACGGGGTGAACGTCTTCGTCAACGCCTGCCGCCACCGTGGGCACGAGCTGGTCGCCCCCGCCTGCACGGTCCGGCGCGCCCAGGTCTGGTGCGCCTACCACGCCTGGGTCTACGGCCTGGACGGCGACCTGCGCCGGGCGCCGCGGTTCGAGGACGCCGCCGAGCGCTACCCGCAGGGCATGGACCTGCTTCCGGTCCGATCCGCCGAATGGAACGGATGGCTGTTCGTCAACCACTCCGGGGACGCAGACGACTTCGGCGAATCCCTCGGCAATCTCACCGACATCCTCGCGCCCTATCACCTTGGCACCCTCACACAGGTCGGCACCGAGGTGTACGACGTCCACGCCAACTGGAAACTCCTCGTCGAGAACTACCTGGAGTGCTACCACTGCCCCAGTACGCATCCCGAACTCAGCAGGGTCCAACGTACCGTTAACGGCGAGGGATTCGCCAGCACGGGGATGTGGCTCGGCGGTTCCCTTGATCTGAAGAACTCCGCGGCGAGCATGTCCCTCGACGGAAAGGGCCCGGAGTGGACCTTCCCTGAGCTCGACGAGAACCGGGCACGACAGGTCTGCTACCACGCGGTGCTACCCGGTCTCTTCGTCACCGCGATGCACGATTACGTGGTCACCCACCGCCTCGACCCGGTCGCTCCGGATCGCACCCGGGTGATCTGCGAATGGTTTTTCCCGGAAGAACTGCTGACCAGCACCGGTTTCACGCCGGACTATGCGATCGATTTCTGGAAGACCACCAATCAGCAGGACTGGGACGCCTGCTCGTCCACCCAGCGGGGCGTCTCCGATCCGCGGTATATGGCCGGCCCGCTCGCCTCGCACGAGGAGGAGCTCCACACCTTCCTACGGGCATTGGCTGACGCATACCGCAACGACAGCAAGATTCGTCCGCTATGGACAGCACGGTGACCGGTACCCGAATCCGGACCGGCGTCGTCGTCGTCGGGGCGGGTCTGTCCGGTCTGTGCGCCGCGGAGGCGCTCGCCGCGCACGGGCACGACGTCGAGGTCCTGGAGGCATCCGACCGGCTGGGTGGACGCACCCGCACGGAGGCGACGCCGCTCGGACTCGCACTGGACTGCGGCGGTGCCTACCTCGGGAACCGGCACACCGAGGTCCGGCAGCTGGCCGACCGGCTGGGCGTGCCGCTCCAACGTACTGTCGCCCCCGGCGCCGCACTGTTCGACCTGTCCGGTCGCCGGTACCGGGACGACGACGCCGACGCGCCCTTCAACGCGCTGGCCCTCGGCCTCGCCCTGGACCGTATCGAAGAGCTGACCGAGGCCGTCGACCTCCACTCCCCCGGCTCGTCACCGGACGCGGCGCAGCAGGACCGGATCACCGTGCACGAGTGGCTGAGCACCGAGCGGATGACCTCCGCAACCACGTTGCTGATCGAGCAGATCGTACGGGAGATGCTGGCCTCGGAGCCGGATGAGGTGTCCCTGCTCCACTTCCTCTTCTACGTCAAATCCGGCGGCGGTCTCGACTTTCTCACCGCCTTCGCCGGCGGCGCCCAGGAGTTCCGCCTGGCCGGGGGAGCCGCCGGACTCAGCGAGCGGCTCGCCGCCCGGCTGGACCGCCCGGTGCGGACCGGTCGCCCGGTCCGCCGCATCTGCGGCACCACCGGCGGGATCCGGGTGGAGGCCGACGGCTTCGTCGCCGACTGCGACCGGGTCGTCCTAGCGATCGGACCGGGACCGGAACGAGCCGTCGAAGTGGCGATCCCGGGCGTGGCCGCGTCGCCGGTGCCGGCATCCACCGGCGGGTCGGTGGTGAAGATCCACCTGGTCTACCGGACGCCGTTCTGGCGCGACGGTGGGCTCAGCGGCTGGGTCACCGCGGACCGCGCACCGCTGCGCTTCCTGGTCGACGACTCCAACGGGCGCGACGGCCTCGGTGTTCTGGTCGGATTCCTGACCGGGGCGGAAGCCCGGGCCTACCGCGCCGGCCGGATCACCTGGGCAGGCCTCACGGCCCGGCTGGCGGACTGGTTCGGGCCCCCGGCCCTGACGCCCGTGCACGTCACCGCGCAGGACTGGCAGCGGCAGCCGTGGGTCCAGGGCTGCTACGCGGCGGTGCCACATCCCGGCGCCTGGCTCGACGCCCGATCCCCCGCCGACCCGGGCGGTCCCCTGCACCGGGTGGGTGCAGAACATTCGCCGTACTTCTTCGGCCACCTCGAAGGCGCCGTCCGCTCGGCGAACGCTCTCGTCCGGCGGATCCCCCGCCCGGCCGGATCCGGCGAACGGGTACCGCGGTGAGCGCTCCGGGCGTCCGGCACGGTCTCCTGCTCCCGAACGCCGGCTACTACGCCGACCCGGCGCGGCTGGTCGACGTCGCGGTCCGCGCGGAGGAGTCCGGCTGGGACGGACTGTTCCTCTGGGACCACCTGATGTTCGCCCGCGAACTGCGCCTCCCGATGGCCGACGCGTGGACCGTCGTCACCGCGATCCTCGCCCGCACCACCCGGCTGCGCAGCGGCCCGTTGATGACCCCCCTGGCCCGGCGCCGGCCGTGGAAGGTGGCCCGGGAGACGACGACACTCGACCACCTGTCCGCCGGGCGGTTGGTGCTCGGGGCCGGACTGGGCGCCGAACCAGACCTCGACTTCGGGGCGTTCGGCGAACCCACCGGGCTGCGGACCCGGGCCGCGAAACTCGATGAGGCGCTGCGCGTGCTGTCCGGCCTGTGGCGCGGGACCGAGTTCAGCCACACCGGCGAGCACTACCGGGTCGACCGGGCCACCTTCCTACCGACGCCTCGCAGCACCGACCGGCACGGCCACCCGGCCGTCACCGTCTGGAGTGCCGCCACCTGGCCCGCCTCACGGATCGGAGCGCTGCGCCGCGCCGCCCGGTTCGACGGGGTCGCCCCCATGGTCCGCGACGACCGGGGGCACCTGCGCGGCCCGGAACCGGCGGAGCTGACGGCCATTCTGACCCGCCTGGCCGAACTGGCACCCGCGCAGTCCCCGGACCGCCCGTACGAGGTGGTCGCCCTGGACCGCAGCCGGCCCGGCACCGGGCAGGCCGCCGACCGCACCGGCCTGCTGGCCGCCGCCGGGGCGACCTGGCGCATCGAGGCGTTCGACCCCTGGCGCCGATCCCCCAAGGAACTGACCGGCTGGCTGGACGCCGGCCCGCCCGACAACGATCGGAGCCCAGTATGACCATCACGTCGCCGGCTCGTCCGGCTGAGCCGCGCAGCGCCGACCCGAGCCCCTGGCCCGAACCGATCCGCTCGTGGAGCGGGCACCCCGCCCCACCGGCGCCCGCCCGGTGTATCCACGATCTCGTCGCGGAGGCGGCCCGCCGCACCCCGGACGCGGTGGCGGTGTCCAGCGGTGCGGACCGGCTGACGTACGCCGAACTGGACGCCTTCGCGACCGCGCTCGCCGCACACCTGGTCACGCGCGGAGCCGGACCGGATCGGGTGGTCGCGGTGCTGGCCGAACGGTCCCCGCGGCTGATCGTCGCACTTCTGGCCATCCTCAAGGCCGGCGGCGCGTACCTCGTCCTCGACCACGACGCCCCGCCGGCCGCCCTCGCCGCCCTCGTCGCGGACGCGAACCCGGTGCTGCTGCTGGCCGACCCGTCCCTGTCTGGCACCGCCAGCGCATGCGGTGCACCCGTAGCCGACCTGGACCGGCTCCTCGCCGAACCGGTCACCGACCCGGCGCCCGCCACCCCGGTCACCCCGGAAGACCGGGCATACGTCAGCTACACCTCGGGGTCGACGGGCGAGCCGAAGGGCGTGTGCGTCCCGCACCGCGCGATCGCCCGCCTGGTGCAGCAGCCGGACTGGGCGTCGTTCACCGCGGACGACGTGTTCCTGCAACTCGCGCCGGTCGCCTTCGACGCGTCCACGCTGGAGATCTGGACCCCGCTGACCCTCGGGGGCCGGCTGGCGATCCACCCAGCCGGCCGAACCACCCCCGACACTCTCGCCGAGGTCCTGGCGGACGAGCAGGTCAGCGTGCTGTGGCTGACGGCCGGCTTCTTCCACCACATGGTCGACACCCGGCTCGACGCCCTCGGCGGCCTGCGGCACCTGCTCGCCGGTGGGGACGTCCTGTCGCCCGACTTCGTCGGTCGCCTACTCGCGGCGCACCCGCACCTCACCTTCACCAACGGCTACGGTCCGACCGAGAACACCACCTTCACCACCTGCTGGACGGTGCACGGCCCGGCCACCATCGACGGGCCGGTCCCCATCGGGCGGCCGGTCAGCGGGACCGGCGTGGCGCTCCTGGACGCCGGGCACCAGCCGGTCCCGGTGGGCGAGGACGGCGAGCTGTACGCCTTCGGCGACGGCCTGGCCAGCGGCTACCTGGGCCGCCCGGATGCGACCGCCGAGAAGTTCCGGAACCTGCCCGGCCCGGACGCGACCATGGTCCGCATGTACCGCACCGGCGACCTGGCCCGCTGGGAACCGGACGGCACCCTCACGTTCCTCGGCCGTGCCGACCAGCAGGTCAAAATCCAGGGGTTCCGGGTGGAACCGGGCGCGGTCGAAGCCGCCCTGACCCGGCTGCCGGAGATCGGCAAGGCAGCGGTCGTCGCGCAGGCCGACGACGACGGCACCACGCGGCTGCAGGCCTTCGTGGTCACCGCCCCGGACGCACCGGCCGGACCGGCCCTCGTCGCGCACGTGCAGGACCGGCTCCGCGACACGCTGCCGGCCTACCAGATCCCGCACACGGTCACCGCCCTGGACGAGCTGCCGCTGGGGCCGACCGGGAAGGTCGACCGGTCCGCGCTGCACGGACCCGCCGTGGCGGGCCGCACCTGCACCGCCGCCTTCCGGGCACCGCAGGGAGACCTGGAGACCAGCATCGCCGGGATCTGGTCCGAGCTGCTGAAGGTCGACCCGATCGGCGCCGACGACGACTTCTTCGAACTGGGCGGGCACTCGTTGCTCGCCGCGCGCGCCCTGCACGCGATCCAGCGCGCGCACGGCGTCCGGCTCACCTACTTCGACCTGCTCGAACAGCCCACGGTCGCCGGTCTCGCCGCCGCGGTCGAGGACCCTGCCCGCTGACCTTCCACGCCCGTTTCCCCCACAAGGAGGACGACGTGACCAAGACCGCCCTCGACGCCGCCACCGCGCTGCGGCAGGCGGCGCCCACCGCACCGGCTCTGCCCGATCAGCCGTACACGTACCGCAGCCGCGAGCTCACCGACCCGGACTGGCACCAGAACCCGCAGGTGGCGAAGACCGGCGTCAGCAACCGACAGTGGTGGTGCCGGCACGCGCCCGCCGAGCAGGTGAGTCGATGACCACGCCGAACGTGGCGCCGCCGGAGACCGCGCAGGCCGCCCGCCTGCCCCTGACCGCCGGGCAGCAGCGCATCTGGTTCGCCGAACTCTTCGAGGACGCGGCCCCCGCCTACAACGTCCCGGTGGCGGTTCGCCTGCGCGGCCCGCTCGACGAGCAGCGGCTGCGGACCGCCCTGGACACACTTGCCCGGCAGCACGCCGCGTTGCGCGCCCGGTTCACGGTCGACGAGAACGGCGAGCCCTGGCACGAGATCGACCCGCACGCCCTGTTCGACCTCGATGTCGTCGACCTGCCCGGCGGCACCGTCGAGGCGGCCCGGACCGCCGCCGCGGGGTTCGGCTGGCAGCCGCTGGACCTGGCGAACGGACCCCTCGCGCGGGCCCAGCTACTGCGCCTCGGTCCCGACGACGCGGTCCTGGTGTTCACCGTCCACCACATCGTCTTCGACGACTGGTCCACCGGCATCCTGCTGCGCAACCTCGGCGCGGCGTACCAGGAGGGGGCAGCCTGGACGGGACCGGAACTGGACTATCCGGACCTGGTCCGGCAGGAGAACGAACGTCTGGCCGGGCTCGACGCCGAGAAGCACCTGCGGTATTGGGCGGACGGGCTCGCCGGGCTGCGGCACCTGGCCGTGCCCACCGACCGGCCCCGCCACCGGCATCACCGCGGCGCGGGCGCCGCCATCCACTTCGTCATCCCGGCCAGTACGGCGGACGGCATCCGTGCGCTGGCCCGGACGTCCCGCTCGTCGGTCTACATGGTGCTGCTCGCGGCGCTGCAGGCCACCCTGAGCGACTGGAGCGGCAGCCCGGACGTGGCGGTGACCTCACCGGTCGCCACCCGGTCGGTTCCCGGCAGCGAGGACGTCGTCGGCTACCTGGTGAACACGGTGGTGCAGCGGGTCCGCGTCGTGCCCGGCAGCTCGTTCACCGCGCTGCTGGCCGACACCCGCCGGACCGCACTGCACAACTACGCCCACCAGGACGTCCCCTTCGACCAGGTGGTCCGCCGGGTGAGCCCGCGGCGGACCCCGACCGGGACCGCCCTGTTCCAGGTCGGCTTCAACTACCAGAATGCCGTGGGCAAGACCCTGGACCTCCCGGGAATCTCGGTCGAACCGGTCACGGTGCCCCGGGCGACCGCCAAGTTCGACCTGCTGCTGGACGTCGCCGACGAGGCCGGCGCGATGACCGCGTTTGTGGAGTACGACTCTGGGCTGTTCGACCCGGCCGGCATCGAGGCCCTGAGCGAGACGCTGACGCGCGGGCTGACGGCGGTGGCCGCCGACGCCGACGCCGGGGTGGACGTCTTCGCCGTCGCGCCGTCTGGTGCCCTGCGGCTGCTGGCACCGCTCGGCCTGGTCCCGTCCCGGCGCTCGGCGCCCGCGGACTTCGCCCTGACCGCCGGTCAGCAGCGGATGTGGACGGCACACCAGCTGCGGCCGGACTCCGCCGCGCACGCGTGTCCCCTGGCCCTCGCGCTGGACGGCCCGCTGGACCGGGCCGCCCTGACCGAGGCGCTGACCGGGCTGGTCTCCCGGCACGAGGCCCTGCGCGCCCGCATCGTCGCCGGCGCGGACGGCCGTCCGCACTGGACATCGCGCCGCCCGGCCGTGATCATCCCCCGGTACGCCGACGTCCGGAGCGCGGCCGACCCGGCCGCCGCGCTGACGGACCGGCTGGAGGACGAGCTCGCCCGCCCGTTCGACCTCGCTGCCGGGCCACTGACCCGGGTCCTGCTGGTCCGCACCGGAGACGACCGGCATGTGCTGCTGCTGTCCGTCGCACACGTCGCCGCCGACGGCCAGTCACTCGACGTCCTGCGCGACGAATTGCTGCACCTGTATCGGGAGGCCGCCGGCGGGGACGGCCCGACCCTGCCCGAACCAGTGTCATTCCGCGACTTCACGCTGGCCCGGGTGGCCGAGGAGGCCGAGCCGGCCGCGGAGCGGCTCGACTGGTGGCGCCGCCGGCTCGCCAACGCCGTCGCACCGCAGCTGCCAGTTGACGTCCCCGCAGCGGCGGCGCGGACCGGGCGCGGCGCCACGCTCACCGTCACCGTCCCGGACGGCACCACGGCGGCCCTGCGCCACCTGGCGGCGAGCTCGCGGACCACCCCGAACGTGGTTCTGCTGGCCTGCTTCCACGCGCTGCTGTCCCGCTGGACCGGAAACCCCCGCACGTGTGTCGGCACGCCGCTGGCCGACCGCCTGCACGCGGACGGCGAGACCGTCGCGGGCTTCTTCGTCGACACCGTCCCGCGCCCGGTCGACCTGTCCGCGGACCCGACGATACTGTCCCTGATCGAGACCGTCCGCACCGGCGACCTGGACACCCACCGGTACTCCCGGGGCCGGGTCCGGTCGGCAGCGGGCCGGGCGGTCCCCGGCTGCTCGGTGGAGGGACTGCTGGGCGAGCTGCGCCGCCGGGGTGACCTGCCGGCCGAGAGTCCGTTCACCGTGCTGTTCGACGTGCGGCACGTGGACCGGACGCCGGTGGCCGTCGCCGGCCTGACTGTCTGCGGTGCCGCGCTCCCCCGGCTCAGCGCCTCCGCTGACCTGACCGCTGACCTGGAACTGGACACGGACGGCGGGTTGAGCGCGACGCTCGAATACGCCACCGACCTGTTCACCACCGCTGCGGCCGAGCAACTGGCCGCCCGCTTCCTGGCCGTGCTCGAACAGGCAGCCGCCCACCCGGGCGTCCGGGTGAGCGAACTGGACGGTGGCGGTTCCGCGATTCTCCCGTGGGACACGCGGACACCCGCGGACGAACCGGACTGCCCGATCCATGACCTGATCACCGAGCAGGCGGCGCGCACCCCCTCGGCCACAGCCGTGGTCTGCGGCGCGGACCGGCTCACCTACGCGGAACTGACCGAGCGGGCCGGGAACCTGGCCCGGCGGCTGGTCGCCCTCGGCGTGCGGCCCGAGCAGCCGGTGGCCGTACACCTGCCGCGTGGCGTCGACTCGGTGGTCGCCCTGCTGGCGGTGCTCCGCGCCGGCGGCACCTTCCTGCCGGTCGACCCGGTCCTGCCGGCCGATCGCAGCTGCGCACTCCTGCTCGACTCCGGGACCAGGTTCGCCGTCGTGGACGGCGGCCTGACCCTGCCGAACGGCGTCGTCCCGGTCCCGGTCACCGGCCCGGAAGCCGGCCCGGGCCCGCTGCCCGCGGTGGACGTCCAGCAGCCGGCGTACCTCATCTACACCTCGGGAACGTCCGGCCGCCCCAAGGCCGTCATCGGGCTGCACGGCATGCTGACGCGGCACTGCCGGGCGATGGCCGCGGCGTACGAGCTCACCGCCGCCGACCGCGTCCTGCAGTTCGCCAGCCACTCGTTCGACGCCTCGCTCGAACAACTGCTGCCCGGACTGACGGTGGGCGCCACGGTGGTGCTGCGCCCGGACGAGCTGTGGCAGCCGGAGGAGTTCCCGGAGCTGCTGCGCCGCACGGCGGTGACCGTCGCGGAACTGCCGCCCGCCTACTGGTCCGCCGTCGTCAACCGCCTCGGTGACGCGCCGCCGCCGGACCTGCTCCGGCTGCTCGTTCTCGGGGGTGAGGCCGTATCCGGTGCCGTCGCCCGACGCTGGCTCGCGTGGGCACCGCGGTGCCGGCTGGTGAACACGTACGGCCCGACCGAGGCGACCATCACCGCCACCGCCGTCGACGTCACCCTGACGGAGGCGCAGGCGGAGGTCGTCGGTATCGGCGGCCCCCGGTACGGCGCGCGGGTGCACGTGCTCGACGACGCCCTGCGGCCGGTGCCACCCGGCACGACCGGCGAGCTGTACATCGGCGGGTGCCTCAGCCGCGGGTACCTCGGGCGGCCCGCGCTGACCGCCGAGCGGTTCCTGCCCGACCCGGTGGTCCCCGGCGAACGCATGTACCGCAGCGGCGATCTGGTTCGGGCCCGGGCCGACGGGCGCCTCGACTTCCTGGGTCGGGCCGACGACCAGGTGCAGATCCGTGGCCACCGGGTGGAGCCGGGTGAGGTCGCGGCCCGGCTCGCGGTGGCGCCCGGTGTGGAGACGGCGGCCGTCGTCGACCATCTCGCACCCGAGCCTGGCGCAGAACGCGTCCTGGTCGGCTACGTGGTGCCGGACGCCGAGCACCGCCTGGACGCCGCCGCCCTGAGCCGCTTCTGCTCCGCGACGCTCCCGTCGTACATGATCCCGGCCCTGTTCGTCGCACTCGACCGGCTGCCGCTGACCACCGCGGGAAAGGTGGACCGGCAGGCCCTGCCCGATCCGCGGCGAACCGGCCTGCGCGGGACCAGCCGCACGGAGCCCCGCAATGACCTGGAGCAGCTCGTCGCGGAGCTGTTCGCCGCGGTCCTGCAGACGGACCCGCCGGGGGTGTTCGACGACTTCTTCCACCTGGGCGGGCACTCCCTGCGTGCGACCCAGCTCGTCGCCCGCCTCCGGGAGAGCTTCGACATCGAGTTCTCCCTGACCCAGCTGTACGCCACCCGGACGGTGGCCGCCGTCGCCGAATCCGTCCTGAGCGCCCTCGTCTCCGACACGCAGGAAGGCACAGCATGACCATCGAAGAGCTGCCCCGCGCCGAGACGGACCCGCGCCTGGAGGCGGTCCGGGCCCGGATCGCTCGCGCGGGCACCCGTCTGCGCCAGGGCGCGGCGCACGGCGGCGGCCTACCGGTCCAGCCGCCGGGACCCGTGCCGCTGGCGCCGGGGCAGGCCGGCATCTGGTTCTCCGAACAGCTGCGGCCGGGGACGCCGCTGTACAACGTGCCGCTCGCCGTCCGGCTGACCGGCCCGCTCGACGTGGACGCGCTGCGCGCGGCGCTGGACGCGGTGACGGCCCGGCACGAGGCGCTACACACCGTGTTCCGGCTCGGGCCGGACGGCGAACCAGTCCAGCAGACCGCCCCCGCGGCACCGGTCACACTGCCGGTCATCGACCTCACCGAGGCCGATCTGCCGCAGGCGCTGCGTACCGCCGCCGAGCAGCCCTTCGACCTGGAACGCGGGCCGCTGCTGCGGGCCTGGCTCCACCGGGTCGCCACCCGGCAGCACGTCCTGCTCGTCACCGTCCACCACCTCGTCCTGGATGGCTGGTCGGGCGGCCTGCTGCTCGCCGACCTGGCCCGGGCCTACACAGGCGAACTCCCGGCGGGCGTGGCGGCACCGGCTTTCCGTGACGTCGCCGCGTGGCAGCACGGGCGACTCGCCGCCGGTGCCCTGGACGACCAACTCCGGTACTGGCGGCAGCGGCTCGCCGGGCTGCCCGACCTGGAGATTCCCGGCGACCGGCAGCGCCCGGCAGACCGGGACTGGCGCGCGCACAGCAGCCGGCGGGAACTGCCCGCCGCCACCGCGGCGGCCGTCCGCCGGTTGGCCGCAGCCCACGACACCACACCGTTCACCGTGCTGCTCGCCGCGTACGGAACGTTCCTGCACCGGCTCACCGGCCAGGACGACCTCGCGGTCGGCGTACCGGTCGCCGGTCGCGAGCGTACCGACCTCGAATCGGTGGTCGGCCTCTTCGCCGGGGTGGTACCGGTCCGGCTGGACCTGACCGGCCGGCCCGGATTCGACGAGGTGCTGTGCCGTACGGTCGCCGGCTCGCGCAACGACTTCGCCCACCCGCAGATCCCGTTCGACCGGCTCGTGCGCGAGCTGCGCCGGGACCGCATCGCGGGCAGCCAGCCGCTGGTGCAGGCGATGGCCGGGACCGAACCGACCGCCGTGGCGCTGACGTTCGGCGAGGCCGCCGGCACCGAGCAGCCGGTCGACGTGGCCCTCGCCAAATGCGACCTTGACCTGAGCGTCCTGGACGACGGCGATCGCCTCGCCGTCACCCTGCTGGCCGCCGCGGACCTGTTCACCCCGGCGGCCGCGGAACAACTGGCCGGCCGGTTCCTCAGCCTGCTCGCCGGGCTGACCGGGGCGCCCGACCGGCCGGTGTCCGAGGTGGACCTGCTGGACGCGGACGAGCTGCACACCGTCCTGCGCACGTGGAACGACACCGCCCGGCCGCTGCCCGCCGCGTCGTTTGGCGAACGCTTCCAGCAGTGGTGCCGCCGCACACCCGGTGCGGTCGCCGTGATCGAGGGGGACACGACACTCAGCTACCGCGAGCTCGACGAGCGGGCGAACCGGCTGGCCCGGCTCCTGATGGAGCGGGGCGCGGGGGCCGAGACCTTCGTGGCCGTGCTGCTCCCGCGCTCCGCCGATCTGCTCGTCACCCTGCTCGCCGTCATCAAGGCCGGGGCCGCGTACCTGCCCATCGACCCGGACCTCCCACTCGAGCGGATCGCCTACCTGCTGTCCGACGCCCGCCCGGTACTGGTGGTGACCGACACCGCCACGGCCGGGCGACTCGGCCCGGACGACAGCACCGGGCTCGTGGTCCTCGAGGAGACCGACACCGGCGGTTACTCCGCCGCGGAGCTGCCCGCCGTCCCCGCCGGGCACACCGCGTACGTGATCTACACATCGGGCTCGACCGGCCGGCCAAAAGGTGTGGTGATCACCCGGGCCGCGCTCGACAACTTCCTGGCGGCCATGGCCGAACGGTTCCCCCTCACCACCGATGACCGGGTCCTGGCCACCACCACCACCTCGTTCGACATCGCCGCCCTGGAGCTGTACCTGCCGCTGCGCTCCGGCGCCGGTGTGGTGCTCGCCGACGCGGACACCGCCCGCAACCCGGCGGCGCTGATCGACCTCGCCGGCCGCCACCGGGTTACCCTGGCCCAGGCCACACCGACGCTGTGGCAGGCCCTCGTACCGGAGCTGTCCGGACCGGCGCTGGCCGGAATTCGGGTCCTGGTCGGCGGCGAGGCGCTCCCCGCCGAACTGGCCCGCCGGCTACGCGACGCCGGCGCCGAGGTCACCAACATGTACGGACCGACGGAGACCACCATCTGGTCTACCAGCGGCCCGGCCAGCGAGGGCAGCACCCGCCGCGGGTCCATCGGCGGGCCCATCGACAACACCCAGGTGTACGTCCTCGACGCGAACCTGCGCCCCGCCCCGATCGGGGTCCTCGGTGAACTCCACATCGCCGGCGAAGGGCTGGCCCGCGGGTACTGGAACCGGCCCGGTCTGACGGCCGAGAGGTTCCTGCCCGATCCGTTCGGCCCGCCCGGTACCCGGATGTACCGCACCGGCGACCTGGTCCGCTGGTCCGCCGCAGGCGACCTGGAGTACCTGGGCCGCACCGACCACCAGGTCAAGCTCCGCGGATTCCGGATCGAGCTCGGAGAGATCGAGACGACGCTGATCGCCGCCGGTCCGGTGCGCCGGGCCGCGGCGGTCGTCCGCGAGGACCGGCCCGGTGACCTGCGACTGGTGGCGTACGTGATCCCGGACGGCCCGGTCGACCCCGACGCGCTGCGCACAGAGCTCTCCCGGACGCTGCCCGACTACATGATCCCGGCGGTGATCGTGCCGGTGCCGGACTTCCCCACGACACCGAACGGCAAGCTCGACCGCGCCGCGCTGCCCGCGCCGGACTACGGCACACGCAGCGCCGCCCGCCCGCCGCGGGACGACCGGGAGCGCTTCCTCTGCACCGCTTTCGCCGAGGTGCTCGGCCTGCCGGAGGTGGCGGTCAGCGACGACTTCTTCGCACTCGGCGGCCACTCGCTGCTCGCCTTCCGGCTCCTCGCCCGGATCCGCGACGAATTCGGCGCCGGCTTCTCCCTGCGGCGGCTGCTGGCCGCCCCGACCGTCGCCGCCGTCGCCACGGAACTCGCCGCCGAGGCGTCCACCGGTGACGACGCCGTCAGCCTGGCCCCGGTGCCCCGGGATGAGCCGATGCCCCTGTCGCCGATGCAGGAATCGATCTGGCTGGCGGATCAGGTGACTGCCGGCGACAGCGTCTACAACGTGCCGCTGGCGCTGCGGCTGATCGGCCCGCTGGACCGCGGGGCGCTGCGCCGCGCGCTGAACCGGGTGGTCGACCGCCACGAGATGCTGCGCACCCGGATCTACCCCGGCCCGGACGGGAGGCCGGTCCAGGTCGCGGACCCCGCCGGATGCGGCGCGACACTCGACGAACGCGATGCCGCACCGGGCACGGCCCTCGCGCAGCTCCTGCTGGCCGAAGCCGCCCTCGGTTTCGCCCTCGCGACCGAGCACCCGCTGCGCGCCGTGCTGTGGCGCCTCGATGAGCGGGAGCACGTCCTGCTGCTGACCGCCCACCACGTGGCGGTTGACGCCTGGTCGATGGACCTGATCCAGCGCGAGCTCACCGAGCTGTACGCGGCCAACACCGGGCACCGTGAACCCGCGCTCGGCGAGCCGGCCCTTGCGCAGGCCGACTACGCGTTCTGGCAGCGCCAGTCGGCGCAGCACGGGCGGTACGCGGCGGAGCGGGACTTCTGGCGCACCGAGCTGACCGGCGCCGTCGCCACCGAGGTGGCCGGGGACCTCCCGCGCCCGGCCACGCCCGGCGGCGGTGGCGGCGCGGTGGAGTTCGCGCTGGCACCGCGGCAGATCCAGGACATCCGTGCGCTGGCCCGCCGGTGCGGTACCACGGTGTCCACCGTGGTGCTCTCGGCACTGCAGACCCTGCTGTACCGGATCACCGGCGGCGACGACGTCGTGATCGGCAGCACCGTGTCCGGGCGCGGCGACCCGCGGCTGGACAACCTGATCGGCTGCCTGGTCAACACGGTGGTCCTGCGGGGTGACCTGTCCGGCACCCCGACGTTCCACGAACTGCTGCGCCGCACCCACGCCCGGACCGCGGACGCCCTGGCCCACCAGGAGCTCCCGTTCGAGCATCTGGTTGTCGACCGCGGCGCCGGCAGCGGGCCACTGCTCCGAATCATGTACAGCTTCAGCAGCCAGGAGCCGGCCGGCCGCAGCACCGGCGACGTGGACCTCGAACCCGTACCCGTACCGGTCACGACCTGCAAGTTCGACCTCGTCCTGACCGTGGTGGACGACGGCTCGACACTGGAGGGCGTCCTCGAGTACGCCGACGACCTCTATCTGCCCAGCACCGCCGAACGGCTCGTGACCTCGCTGACCAATCTGCTCGCCGCTGCCGTCCGTACCCCGCAGCTCGCGGTCACCCGCCTGGCCCTCACGTCCGCAAGCGACACGGTACGCACGTCCCGGTGGGGGCGTTCCGAGCAGCACGTCGGCGACGACCGTACGGTGCACCAGCTCGTCGAGGCGCAGGCCGACCGGACCCCGGGGCGGACCGCACTGCGCACCGGCGACAGCAGCCTCACCTTCGCCGGCCTCGACACCCAGGCGAACCGCCTGGCCCACGCCCTGCACACCGGGGCGCTGGGGGCACCGCCGGTCGGCCCGGAGACACCGGTGCTGCTCCTGCTGGACCGGAGCCCGGAACTCGTGGTCGCGATGCTCGCCGTCCTCAAGGCAGGGGGCTACGTCATCCCGGTGGACCCGGGCTACCCGATGGCCCGGCTGACCCGAATCGCCAGCACGGTTTCCCCCGCGCTGGTCCTGACCCGCACCGGGCAGGGCGGGTGCCTACCGGGGACCGAGGTCTTCGGCGACGTGCCGGTGGTGGCGCTGGACCGGGTGGCCGACCGGCTCACCGCGATGCCGGACCAACGCCCCGAGGTGACCGTCGCCCCCCGCAGCCTGGCCTACTCGATTTTCACGTCCGGGTCGACCGGGCAGCCGAAAGGCGTCGCGGTGGAGCACATCGGGTTCGTGCGCTACCTCTCCTGGGCGGCCGCGCACTACCCGACTGCCGGACGGCGCGGCACCCTGGCGCACTCGTCGGTCGGCTTCGACCTGACCATGTCGGCCCTCTTCGAGCCGCTGGTGTCCGGTCGCGGCGTCACCCTGATGCCAGCCGATGCGACCTTGGCCGATCTGGCCGAGGAACTGTCCGGGCCACTGGCGTACGACTACATCCGGCTCACCCCGTCGCACCTGCGCCACCTCGTCGGGCACTGGACCGGCCAGGGGCTGCCACCGGCGGCGCGCGGCTGGGTCGTCGGCGGCGAGACGTTGGACCCGGCTCTGGTGAAGCAGCTGCTGGAGCTGCGCCCGGACGCCGAGGTCATCAATCACTACGGGCCGACCGAGACGGTGATCGGGCGGGTGGTGCACCCGGTGCGCGATGCCGGGGAGCTGGCGGGGGACAGCCCACTGCCGCTCGGCCGCCCGCTCGGCGAGACCCGGCTCCAGGTTCTCGACGCGTGGCTCGAGGCGGTTCCGGTCGGGGCCGTCGGGGAACTCTTCATCGGCGGCGACGGCATCGCCCGCGGCTACCTCGGCCGGCCCGCCCTCACCGCCGAAAAATTCCTGCCCGATCCGGCCGGCGAGCCGGGCGCGCGGATGTACCGCACCGGGGACCTGGTGCGGTGGCGCGGCGATGGACTCCTCGACTTCGTCGGACGAGTCGACGACCAGGTCAAGCTGCGCGGCTACCGGATCGAGCTGGGCGAGATCGAGGCCCGCATCGCCGAGCACCCCGGGGTGGCACAAGCGGTGGTGCTGGCCCGCGACGAGCAGTTGGTCGGCTGGTTCATCCCGGCCGAGGACCACCCGCCGGTCACCGTGTCGGCGCTGCGCCGGTTCTGCGCGGAGCAACTGCCGGAGTTCATGGTGCCGACCCAGTGGGTAGCGCTCGACGCCTTCCCCCTCACGCCGCACGGCAAGGTCAACCACCCGGCGCTGCCCGGCCCGACGTCCGGACGACCGGAACTCGAGGACCGGTACCAGGCGCCACGCACCCCCGGCGAGCAGCTGCTGGCCGAGGTGTGGTCCACGGTCCTGGGCACCGACCGGGTCGGGATCGAGGACAACTTCTTCGACCTTGGCGGTACGTCGATCTCCGTCATCCAGCTCTCCGGCGCCTGCCGCCGGGCGGGGGTGGAGATCTCGCCCAAGGACGTCTTCGAGCAACCGACCGTCCGTGGGCAGGCCATGCGCGCGATCGCGCGGAGCCGCGACGATGCGTACGCCCCGGTGCTGGACACCGTCTTCGGCGCCGGGCACACCGGCACGACGCGGACGGTGGTGACCCTGCGTGCCGGGGGCGACGGACGTCCGGTGTTCTGCGTGCACCCAAGCGGCGGCGGCGTCGCCTGGTACCTGCCCCTGGCGCGCGCCCTCCCCACGGCGCACCCGGTGCACGCGTTCCAGCCGCTGGGCATGGACGGGCGGGAGGCACCCGCGGAGACCATCGAGGACATGGCCGCCGGGTATCTGGCCGACCTGCGACTGGTGCAGCCCGAGGGCCCGTACGTCGTGGTCGGCTGGTCCCTCGGCGGCACCATCGCCTTCGAGCTGGCGCGGCAGCTGGACCGGCTCGGCGAGCCGGTCCAGCTGATCCTGCTCGAGCCCACCCTGCCCGAGGTGGCCCGGACCATCGACCTGCACCGGCCGGCCCGGGACAGCTACCTGCGCGGCGCGGACCTCGCGGAGCGCATCCTCCGGCTGCCCGCCGGCGACCCGGAAGGCGACCGGCTGCGGGCCGAACTGACCCGGCTGCTGGAAGACGCCGGGTACTCGGCCGGCGAGGTCAGCCTCGGCGACGCCCTGCCGATGCGCGCCTGCGGCCAGATGCTGGCGGCCTTCGCCGAGTACCGCCCACTCCCGCTGCCGGACGAGTCGACGGTGCGTACCCAGTTCGTGGTCTCGGCCGAATGCACCGACGCCGCGCCCGAGCGCCCCTCCGGTACCTCGCACACCGCCTACGGCCCGTATGCGGCCGGGTGGCGGAAGCTGCTGGGCCGGTCCGCGGCGCCGCGGACCATCCACCTGCCAGGGATCCACGCCACCATGCTCACCACCGACCGCTGTCCCACCGTCGTCAACGCCTGCGTGGAAGCACTCGGCACGGTGGACGGCGTTCGCCGGCACTGACATCCACCGTTTGCGCATCACCTCCGAGAAAGGCGAGGCCGTGTCCGACACCGACGAACAGTTCAAGGTCGTACTCAACGACGAGGAGCAGTACTCGATCTGGCCGGCCAGCCGCCCGGCCCCACAAGGCTGGCGGGAGGAGGGGACCCGCGGCCCCAAGCAGACCTGCCTGGACCGGATCGAGACCCTCTGGACCGACATGCGGCCGCTGAGCCTCCGGCAGCGCCAGCAGACAGCCGCGAATTGATCCCCGCCGCCTCCGACCACAGGGACACGCCATGACAGCGACCTACTCCCGCACCGGCCCGGCCGCCGCCGAAGCGGTGACCGACCCGGGGCCGAGCCCCGGCACCGTCGTCGCGGCGCTGCGCCGCTCGGCGACGCTGCGGCCCGGCGCCCCCGCCCTCGTCGACCCCGACGGAACCTTGACCTACCACGACCTGTGGTCTGAGGCCGGGATGCTCGCCGGGTCCCTGCGCCGCCACGGGATCGGCCACGGCGATGTGGTCGGCGTCGCCGCCGAACGCACCCGGCAGAGCCTGCTCTGCCTGCTGGCGCTCGGCCGGATCGGCGCGGCCTACACGCCGCTCGACGCGGCCCAGCCCGCTCCCCGACTCGAACGGATGATCGCGGGCAGCGGTGTCCGGACAGTCATCGGGCGGTCCGACGCCCTGATGGGCTTCCCGCGCAGCCTCTCGGTGGAACTCCTGCACACCGATCCAGCTCCGCGGTCCGACGAAAGCCTGGACGACGACGTCACGGACCCCGACGACCCGGTGTACGTCATTCACACCTCCGGCTCCACCGGCGACCCCAAGGGCGTCCGGGTGTCACAGGGCGCCCTGCACGCGGCGGCCACCTCGCTGATCAGGCTGTGCGCCACCGGCCCGGGCGACCGGGTGCTGAGCTTCGCCGCACTGAGCTGGGACACCAGCGGCGAGGAGATCTGGTCGGCGTTCCTGTCCGGAGCCACCCTCGTCATCGACCCGGCCGCGACCAGCGGATCCGTGCCCGCCCTGCTGAGCGCGGTCCGGCGCCACCGGATCACCGTCATCGACCTGCCCACGGCCTTCTGGTACGAGCTGGTGGCATTCCTCGATGAGGCCGACGAGACCCCGGCGGCGACGGCGGCACTGCTCGGCGACCTCCGGCTGGTGATCATCGGCGGGGAGGAGGTCCGGGCGCCCCAGGTACGGACCTGGGCCAGGCGCGCCCCCGACCGAATCCGGCTGCTCAACACGTACGGGCAGACCGAGACGGTGCTCGTCACCCACGCCGCCGAGTTGGGCGGCGGGTTCGGCCGGCGGATCGGGCCCAGCGACCGGGTGCCGATCGGCACACCCCTGGACCACGTGCAACAGATCCTCCTGCCGGACCAGGACGGCATCGCCGAACTGCTCGTCGGTGGACCGTCGCTCAGCCTCGGCTACGCCGGCAAGCCGGAGGAGACCGCCGCCCGGTTCGGTCCCGGCCCGGACGGCACCGGCCGCTACTACCGCACCGGCGACCTGGTCGCCGAACGGCCGGACGGCGGGCTCGACTACCTGGGCCGCCGCGACCGGCAAATCAAGATCCGGGGACTGCGCGTCGAACCCGAGGAGGTGGAACGTGCCCTCTGCGCCCACCCGCAGCTGCACGTCGCGGCCGTGGCGCCGGTTGACGGCCCCGACGGCCCGAGCGGTCTCACCGCCTGGGTGGTCCCGCTCGACCCCGGTACCGCCCCGGACGCCGCCGCGATCCGCACCTGGCTCGCCGGGCGGCTGCCCAGCTACCTCGTACCCGCGACCCTGCGCATCGCCGACCGACTCCCGCTGCTCCCAAACGGAAAGGTGAACCTCAGCATGATCTCCAGCAATGACACCGCGCCCGCCACACCCGAGGTCGACCCGGTCGCCACCGAGCTGGCCGACCTGTGCTCCGCCGTCCTGGGCGCCCCGTGCGGCGTGAACGACGACTTCTTCGACGCCGGCGGCGACTCCCTGAAGGCCACCCGGCTGATCTCGAAGGTGTACCGGCGGTTCGACGCCGAGCTGACCTATGTGGACGTCTTTGAGCACCGCACTCCGGCCGAGTTGGCGGCCCTGATCGGCGGGCGTCCGTCGTGACCCTGCGCCGCCTGCACGTACTGGTGACCGGCACGTCGTCCGACGCCCACACCTGGAACCTCATGTACCTGCAGCTCGCCCTGGAGGAGGCCGGCCACGACGTCACCAACCTCGGGCCGTGCGTCCCGGACGACCTGCTGACCGAGACCTGCGTCCGGCTGCGGCCCGACGCACTGGTGATCAGCTCGGTCAACGGACACGGCCACACCGACGCGGCCCGGGCGGCCGCCGTGGTGCGCGACGACCCCCGGCACGACGCGATGCCGATCATCGTTGGCGGGCTGCTCGGCACCGCCGGGGACCCGAACGCCGACCACGCGCCCGCGCTGGAGGCCGCCGGGGTGACCGCCGTCCTCGAGAAGGACGACCTGCCGGAGCTGATGCGGCTGCTCGCCGAGACCCGTGCCACTGCCACTGCCACTGCCGCCGCCGCCACTGCCCCTGCCGCTGCCGGCCGCGAACTGGAAGGCGCGCGATGACAGCTCCACCGGAGACTGGCTTCGCCGGTGCGATCCACCACACTCGGCGTGCCGGTCTGGTGGTCGTCCAGCCCCGGATGGGCTTCGCCGAGCCATCAGCCATGCGGGCGGGACTGGTCGCGGTCCGGGACGCCCGGGCGACCACCGTTGGCACGATCACACTCGACAGCTACACCCGCGTCGGCGACCTGCACAGCGCCCGCACCGCCGTGCGGACCCGGACCCGCCTCAACGGCTACCCGCTGTGCACTCATCCCGACGACACCACCAGGTCCATGCTGTCCGAGGTATACCGGCCCGGATTCCCGATCCAGATCCGGCACGGCTCAGCGCGGCCCGGTCACATCATCGAAGCCATGGCACGGATCGGGCTGGACGCCACCGAGGGCGGACCGGTCTCCTACTGCCTACCGTACGGCCGCACCCCATTACGGTCCGCGGTCAACGAATGGTCGGCCGCATGCGACCGGCTGGCCGAGATGTCCACGCCGGAACGACCGGCCCACCTGGAGAGCTTCGGCGGCTGCATGCTGGGGCAGATGTGCCCGCCATCGCTGCTGGTGGCCATCGCCGTACTGGAAGGCCTGTTCTTCGCCCAGCATCGGGTGCCGAGCATCTCACTGAGCTACGCCCAGCAGACCCAGCCCGAACAGGACCTGGAGGCCCTGGCCGCCCTCCGGCGCCTGATCGGCGAGCTGCTGCCGGACCTTGACGTCCACGTCGTCCTCTACACGTACATGGGCGTCTTCCCCCGGACCCGGGCCGGCTCCTCCGCCCTGCTCGACGAGAGCGCCCGGATCGCCGTCTTCGGCGGTGCCGAGCGGCTCATCGTCAAGACAGTCATGGAGTCGGTCCGGATCCCGGACGTCGCCGACAACGTCGCGGCCGTGGAACGGGCCGAGCGCGAGGTCCGGTGTTCCCAGCAGATGCGGGCCGCCGGCCGCCACCCCTGGACGCCGTCGGAGTCCGGGCTGTACGAGGAGGCCCGCACGATGATCGACACGGTCCGGTCACTCGACCCGGACCTGGGCACCGCCCTGCGCATCGCCTTCCGGCGCGGCCTGCTGGACGTTCCGTACTGCCTGCACCCGGACACTCAGGGCCGGACCAGGAGCCGGGTCGGCCCCGACGGACGGCTGGAGTGGGCCCATGTCGGCTCCCTACCGATCGACGGGCCACGTCCGGCCGGCCATGCGGTCAGCGCTCAGGAGCTGACCAGCATGCTGAACTACGTGGCGGACCGCTTCGACTCGACTGTGGCCCTTCGCTGATCGGTGGCAGGACCACGCACCACCGCGGACCTGCCACCAAAGGGTGAGCGATTCAGGCGGTTCGGCAGTGGCTGGATCGCGGGTGCAGAAGTCCGCAGCGCCATCGGCGCGGTGGCCAGGGCACGGGAGCCCAGCGACGGCATGCTCTCACCCGCGGGCGCCCTGCAGATCTGCACAGGCTCGATCATTTGTCGCCTCCAGAAGCCGTGCGTGGGGAGGACAAGCCGCGGAGTCGTGCCAGTAGGCGGCCCAGCGGAGCACCCCACGTGCGTGGAGAGGACTCCGCCGATGGCAGGTGGCGACCGTTGCGGATCGGAGCACCCCCACGTGCGTGGGGAGGACAGCCAGAGCTGGCCCCGCTCTGGCTCCCAGGTCGGAGCACCCCCACGTGCGTGGGGAGGACCCGATGGGCGGCCATCTCGGTCATGGCGCTTCCGGAGCACCCCCACGTGCGTGGGGAGGACCCCGGGCCGGTGACGCAACCACCGCCGGGAGCCGGAGCACCCCCACGTGCGTGGGGAGGACTTGGCTGGCGGACGCCTCCAGTGCCACACCGGCGGAGCACCCCCACGTGCGTGGGGAGGACGCCCACCCGGGCGGCGAGTTTCGCGCGGGCGGCGGAGCACCCCCACGTGCGTGGGGAGGACGTCAGACTTGAAGACTGGCGAGTCATTGGTCACGGAGCACCCCCACGTGCGTGGGGAGGACGATGTGCAGGGCGTATCGCTGACCGGCGAGGTCGGAGCACCCCCACGTGCGTGGGGAGGACGGCCTCCAGAGCACGGCGCCCGCTACTGCCAGCGGAGCACCCCCACGTGCGTGGGGAGGACCAGGCGGGTCGGCGCGCTTAGCGCTCTTCGACCGGAGCACCCCCACGTGCGTGGGGAGGACTTGATCAGCAGCAGCGGCAGCACCGGCCGTAGCGGAGCACCCCCACGTGCGTGGGGAGGACGCTGATCTTCCAGGTGTACGACCCGGCTTCCGTGGAGCACCCCCACGTGCGTGGGGAGGACACCGTGTCTCAAGCTATGAGCGTTTACTCAAGCGGAGCACCCCCACGTGCGTGGGGAGGACCACCGACACGGCCGTGGCCGTGGCCCAGTAGCCGGAGCACCCCCACGTGCGTGGGGAGGACGTAGCAACCATGGCCGTCGAGGGCCGTCCTGGCGGAGCACCCCCACGTGCGTGGGGAGGACGCTCGCCAGTCATCGGCCAAGTGCCGCGCCGCCGGAGCACCCCCACGTGCGTGGGGAGGACACTCGACCCGCGACCGGCCTGGTCAGCACAGACGGAGCACCCCCACGTGCGTGGGGAGGACGGCGGGGCTGCGCATCCAGTGTGCGAGTGCTGCGGAGCACCCCCACGTGCGTGGGGAGGACGCTGTGGCGGACATGTGGCCTGCTCACTCGTACGGAGCACCCCCACGTGCGTGGGGAGGACGGCGGAAGCGGGCACGAGCGGCGCCGACCCGGCGGAGCACCCCCACGTGCGTGGGGAGGACTCGGCGCCGTTGGACATCCCGCCGAAGATGAGCGGAGCACCCCCACGTGCGTGGGGAGGACGCGATGGCGGCGTTTGCCTGCTCGGTGGGGTCCGGAGCACCCCCACGTGCGTGGGGAGGACGATCATCCTCGCCGGCGCCGGCCCCCACGTCGCGGAGCACCCCCACGTGCGTGGGGAGGACCGGATTAGGTACGACCTTACGGTCCACCTTCTCGGAGCACCCCCACGTGCGTGGGGAGGACGCCGATACGCTGACTACTGACACCTCGTTCTCCGGAGCACCCCCACGTGCGTGGGGAGGACACGGGTTGCGGGGCCGGCTGTCTGAGGCTCGCCGGAGCACCCCCACGTGCGTGGGGAGGACACTTAGTGACCTGCGGTTTTACCAGCCTTCCGGCCAGATGGTTTCTGCTGGGGTGGGGGCGTCGTCGTGGTGTTCTTTCGGGCTCATGGCTACCAGGGTGAGGCCGTCGAAGTCGACCGGGCGGCGTCTGCGTTCTCCTGCGGTCCGTAGGGAGAAGCCTTGTTCGGTGTCGTCTGGGTGGATGAGGACGGCGGCGCCGTCGCCGACGACGCCGCTTGCTGCGTTCCATAGCTCGTCGCGGACTTTGGCGGAGAGCGTTCCGACGAACATGCCGGGTGTTACTTCGATCATCCAGCGGCTGAGTGCGCCTCTCAAATGATCGGGTACGGCCGTGGTTGCCAGGACGACAAGGGAAGCCATGCTAGTCCCAGGGATCTGAGCTGTAGTTGACTCCGGACGGCATGGCTCCCATCTCTGGATCCCAGAGTGAGGTGATTTCGGCGGCAGGTTGCCGCTGTTTCGGCGTGCTGTCGGGGTCGAGTAGATGTTGGATGTCGGTAACGATCGTCGGCATCAGCCTGAGTAGGCGGAACTCGCCGCGCAGCTTTCGACGTACGTCACGTTCGGGGTGGGCGGAGGTGCTCATGGAGAAGGCGAGCGGCACGGTGACCTTGGCCTTGTAGAGGTCGGCGATGTCGTAGACGAAGGCGTGTTGGGTGCCGTTGTGGACGAAGCCGAGCGCTGGTGAACAGCCCAAAGCGAGGATGACGGCGTGGACCACTCCGTATAGGCAGGCGCTGGCCGCTGATAGCGCAAGGTTGACCGGGTCCTGGGTGTCCCATTTGTTGGGGTCGTAGTTGCGGCGGAATTTGCCGGTTCGATACTTCTGAGCCAAAAGGCGGTAGAGCGTCTTCATGCGCTGGCCTTCCATACCGCGGAGCTGGGCCAGCGTGGTGCCGTCGGGGACGGCTTCACCGAAGCGTTGCTCGTACATGCGTATCGCTACCTGCAGTCGGGTGTTGTCGTCGGCCCAGCAGCGGGCCTGCTTTTCCAGCCAGTTGGTGGTCAGGGAGGTGGGGGTGATGCCGGCGTAGCAGCGGACGACACCGGAGCCGACGCAGACGACGGTGGTGCCGTGGCGGGCGAGGGTGGACAGGGCGTGGTGGGTGATCGAGGTGCCGGGTCCGAGGAGAAGGCAGCTGAGCGCGGCTGTGGGCAGATAGACGCGTTCGGCCCCTTTCGGGGTATCGACCTGGGCGAGGACTCCGGTGTCGTCTTGGACGATCCGAACGATGTCGGCGTAGAGGAAGCTAAGCGAGTCCGCCACGCGGGGCAGCATGGCCAGGGTCGGTGCGGCGAGTCGCCGCTGGGCGCTGGTGCTCATCGCATCGGTGCGAGGCTGAGTAGACCGCAGCCGAACGAGCGTCCGCGGCCGATGCCGGTCAGCACGGCTGCGCGGACCTGGTCCGCGTCGGTAATCACCGCTTGCCCTTCGAACAGGGTGATGGCATGGCGTACGGGGATGGCGCGTCCGCGAGCGGCCGGTTGTGGCTGGGCGCGCAGGTGACGCAGATCGAGTCCGGTGGCCTCGGCCTTGCGCTGCCACCACTGCTCAGCCTGCTGGCCAGACAAGGCGACGACCTTGCCGGCGCTGTTGCCCTTCCACGCTCGTTTGGATGCGTTGGCAGCGATCCGGTAGTGCATCGCCATTCCGTTGGTCAGGGCCTTCAGTAGCGGACTGATGTCGCGGGTGTCGACGGTGGCGTAGCCGTCGGGCAGCCGGTTCGGGTCAGGTGGCAGGGTGGTCTGGACCAGCAGCATCGGGCCAGTGGTGGTGTGGTCGAGCCGGAAGAGCACGCCGGCGTGGTGTCGTGGCTGTTCGCCCAGACCGTCCGGCACCAGCGACATCACGCGACGGTGCAGGGCGCTCGTGTCGCGCAGGTCCCGTCGTGCCGCCGGATGGCGGAGGTCAAGTGAGATCCGGGTCAGCCAGGCGATCACGTTCGGACTCCTCGCAGGTGCTCGTCCAGTGCGTCCAGGTAGTTGAGGCCGGTGCCGGCGCACAGATCGGCGGGCAGGCTGCGGGTGGTGACGTAAACCTGGCGGGTGAGGTAACGCCGTCGACGCGGGTCAGGGTCTCCGGGCACTGGTTCCATGGGTACGTCGTTGAGTGTCATCCGGCTGGCGGCGCCGTCGCCGCTTGGTTGCCCGGCGACGAAGTCCACCCTGACGGTCTCCTCGTCGCCCGGGGGGCGGCGTCGGTTGAGCGGCAGGTGTTCCAGGTGGCCGACGGGGTCGGGGATCGGGCCGGACAGCAGGAACGGGTGCTCAACGGGGCAGGAACGGCGTCCGAGGTACGGCCCCCAGACCGGGCGGATCAGCGCCGCGTGGACTTGGCCCACGAGTTCGGCTGGGCCGGTGACCGCGACGGTGAACACCGCGTCTGCCAGGTAGGACCGACGCGACACGATGGTGCCGGCACCCGCCGTCCTGCGTTTGCCTTCTGCTGTCGGTACGGTCCGTTCCGGCGGTGCCCCACCGCCGACGGTGTGGAAGTCGGACATGACCGTGCCGGGCCGGTCGACGCGGACGGTGAACTGCACCGGGGCGAGGTCGCCGAGCGGCTCGCCGCGGTGCCTGCCCTGAGCGGCGGCGATGATGCCGATCATGGCCGATCGGGTGGGGACGGTGCCGGTGTCTCGGACGCTAAAGGTGCTGTGGTCACCCCACGATTGCATGGGCCCGGCCAACCGCAGCAGCAGACCCGTCATTTCGTCCTCAGGTTGTCGACGGCGGCGGCGATCAGGTTGTCGAAGCTCCGGCGAGTCTCGCCGAGCTGTTCCAGGCCTTTGTCGTCGACGCTAGCGCAACCGTGGTAGACCATTCCCTGGTCGCCGATCAGTCGGTAGATCTGTCCGGCGTACTCGGCGAGCTGCCGACGTGACGGCTCGGCGTATCCGCTGTCGAATGTGGCCCGTACCGGGGTTTCGAAGGCGCTGGCCAATGATACCGGCCGGTCGGCGCGAACCGCGATGTAGGCCAGTTCGGGAACCGTGAACGGTGCGGTGGCGTTCTTTTTGGCCTGCGGCATGGCGGTGATGAACGCCGACAGGAACGCCGTGGTCAGCTCGACCGCGGTGGCCGGGTCGCCGAGGTTGTGGGCAAGGTCTTCCAGGTTGACGCTGGCGTACCGGTAGAACGTGCCGGTGCTGAACTCGGCGCTGTTCATGTGCCCGCTGCCGGCCTGGTCGGCGTCCTGCTTGAGGTCATCGACGGCAGTGAAGAAGTCGACCTGCGGGTCCGTGCCGTGAGTGGTGAACGCGTGGGCAACCTGGACCGCCCCGTCAACGTTGCTGCCGGGCAGTTCCGCCAGCATCCGCCCGAACAGGTTGATCACATCGTTGCGGTGCTCCATCGCCGCACGGACGGCTTCGGCCGGCAGCGGCGCCTCACCCTTTTTGAGCTTGAGCGCGCCGGACCGCAGGCCGATGAGCCGATCACGCTGCTGCACACAGACTTCGGCGAGCATGTCGAAGGCCCGCTCCGGCAGGTAGAACAGCACCTGCGCCTCACCGGTGGCCTTGTCCACCTTGAAACCGTCGGCCTTGACCGCGATCGTGGCGAGCGTGGCCATGACCTGCATCGCCGCGAAGGCCGCCAGCTCCGAGTCCCAGTCGGACCCGGTGAGCCGAGCCTGGATGGCCTGCGGCAGCCGCCGGGTGCGCTTGGCCTTGTCACCTGACGATTCCTCCAGCTCCCGCCGAACGGCTCGCTTCCAGGATTGGCTGGAGACCCGGGTGCGATCGGCGTAGCCGAAGCGCACAGCCTTCGGTGAGCCCAGATCGTCGCGGTTGAGATTGGCGTATGGGACGGTCTGCAGCACATGGATGTCGACGTAACGGGCGGTCATGCGGGCTCCTCCAGGCTCGGGTTGCTTTTCTGCTGCTCGGCGTGGCGGTCGGCTTCGTGCAGGGTGCGGTAGTAGGACTGGAGCCATCGCTTGGCGACCTGGTCACGGCGGTACCGCCACTGACAGAGGTCGTCGAGGAGTTGCCCCCAGTTCACCTGGACCTCGACCGCGCCGAGATGCCGCACCACCCCGGCTAGGTGTTGGTAGACGCCGGGGTAGCCCTGCCGGACCAGCAGATGCAGTCGCTTCTCCGCGGTAGCCCGGTTCATCGCCCGACGGCCAAGGCCCGGCCGGCACACCGCCCAGGCCAACGACTGCCCCAGATTGGGGCGGTTATGCGGCGTGGTGTCGGCGTCCGCTGCGGCTACCTCCTCGGCGTCAGTGACGTTCGCTGGCTCGACGTCGGTGGGTTCGACCTTTGGCCTGTCACGAACCGACGCGGCGATCATCGCCGCTACGGCGTAGTGGGCATACTCGTGTTCCTGCGTCACCGACGCCGACAGCAATGGGGCGACAACGGCATGCATGGTGTGCGCCTGCTCGGGAGGACGACGTAGACCTCGGCGCAGCGCCGCACGCTGACCACGATCACGACGGCACCGCTCGGTGACCCGCCTCGCGAACCGGTCGGAAGGCCGTTCTTCAATCTCCGTGGACATCACGCGCCCGATCCCTTCCTCAACGGTGTTGTCAACAGCCGATGCGCGGTCTGCGTGGCCCGCACCAGGCGCGGTGAGCTGGCATCGCCATCCGCGGCGTGGTCGATGGCCTCGTGCCCTAACCGCGCGAAAGCCCGCCCACCCTCGGCGAAACGGCCGTCTCGCACGTGCTCCCAGAACACCGCCTCGGCTCGCGTCCAGTAGTACGCCTCACCCGTATGAGCCCACGGGCCCTCTCGGTCCTTGACGCTAACCATCTCCCGCCAGGCCTGCCGCAGTGCGGCCCCGACACGCCGACCGATCGACTCCGCCGCCCGGGTCAACAGGGCCACGCCGTCCGCGGTCACCGGGTCGCGCTCACTCAACCAACCAAGAACTGGTGGGGTCAGTGCGATGAACCACTGCCGATCCTTGGCCTGCCCGTCCTGATCGAAGCCATACGCGCGCACCCGTCCGTCGAGACCGAGGTCGGCGGCGCCAGTCATGATGTCGGGACGGTGCGTCTTGACCTCGGTGTTGCCGCCCAGCAGGGCGTCAACGTCCCGCCACAGAGCCCGGGAACCGTCGGCCGGCAGCTGGTACCAGCCGCCCTCCTTGTTCTGCCGACGCACCACGTACGGATCAGGAGACGCCGCCCCGGGAAGCCGCCACGCCCAGGTGACGTAGGCATCCGACACGGCCTCACCGGCGGCATCTGGAACCAGCAGCACGGCATGCCGCGCACGGCCCGTCAACGCGCCACACGGCCACGACACCGACCATGGCGCACCGAGCGGATCCGGCAACTCATCGCGCTCCCACGGGCACAGGTCAAGCCCCTCGTCCTGCCCTGATGACACCCGTGGGGGCACCCCCACGACCAGCGACTCGAACAGGTTCTCCCCGAGCGGGTGATACGACATGGCCCCCCGCAGCGGACCGGCGTTGCTGTTGGCGAACCTCTGCCCGGCCACCTCACGGCTGCTGCACCGCCCAGATGCGCCGTAATACAGCTGCGCGATCAGATACCACGCCGCCTCCCCCGGAGCCAGAGCCACCGCCTCGACATCCGTGTGATGGCCGAACCACACCTGAGAGTTGCCCGCTGGACGGTCGAACACCAGCTTGTTGACCCCGGAGGACCTCGGACACTCGACAGCGAGCCGGGGATCCTGCATCCACGGACGAAGCGGATCGAACAGGTCAAAGCGGTCGGAGTATTTCGCAAAGTAGGCATCGACGTCGCCTGCGGCGAACCCGCCCTGGTCAAGCAGCCACTCCTGCCGCTGCCGCCACTGTGGCCCGCGCAGCGAGTCCAGGCCAGTCACCCGTGCAGTGATCGCGTACAGAATTCGCCACAACCCGGACGCCGCCGGCGGCACCGGAACAGCCAGGTCATCGAACTCGGCCGCACGGGTAAAAAGCTCCCGAAGGCCGACCAACTCCGGCTCGCCGTTCGCCGCGACCGGTATCCACGGCTGGTCCGTGAGATCGAACGGTTTGATCATAAGCGTGATCGCTTCCACTTGAAGGCCCACTGACGTTGCCAAACTCACGCGCCGACGCGAAGTTGCATGTCATCTACATGACTTACAGTCGGAGAGATCCTCACCGTGGGGGTGCTCCGGTCGTCGGCCGCATCCACGACCCGTGGCAATCGACTTCCTCACTATTGGTGCGGTGTGCGGGTTGCTTGCGGCGCTGCCGCCAGCAACCCGCACTTCACTCCGTACGGTTCACATCCACGTCACGAGCACATGGATCACGATCACCACGACGGTCAGCACCGTTGCAGCCGGCAACCGGAGGGAGATGTCGAGCCCTGCTTCACACCGTTCCATGATTCCTCCAAAAGGTCGTTGGCCGAATCCGGATCGTACAGCGAGGGGGCTCGGGCAAGCCCAAGATCGCCGTCTCGCAAGCCGCCGCATCCAACCCGGCGGAGATCCCCACAGCTATCGAGCTGGCCTGACGTGAGCAGGCATTGATAATTGTGATGCGAGACACACTTACTGCGTCCATCCTTCGTCGCCCTTTGCTCACTCACTCACCACACCAGACTGCCGTCCTTCCGAAGAGGAGAGAACAACCAGCCCGAGTTCGGGGTCAAGGTGCACTGATCGACGAGCCCAAGCCGCCGACCCAGGCCCGTCGGGGAGGATCGGAAGCCACAGCGGCAGGAGACGCTTCAGCCAGGCGTTGTTGCTCCAGGATGCTGGTAAGGCGGCGGGTGGGTCATATCCCATGAGGATGTCGGTTCGGAGCGGGATCGTCTCCTGGAGGATCATCCGTACCTCTTGGCTGGAGAAACGGCCGTCGGGTCTCGCCCCGCACTGCGGTAGAAGGGTGCGCCGCTCGGGGTCGAGCCACTGCCTGCCGCCAGCGTCGAGGTAGCAGCAGAGCACCCGCCCCGACTCAGCTCCCAGGCGGGTTGACGCACGCCACTCCGGCGTTTCGGTAAGACTCAGCGCTGCCAGGTCGGCCACCTGAACAGGCTCAGGAATGACACCGAGTTCAGCCATCCCACGTAGGGCCATCGCCTCGGCGCGGTATTCGTCGTATTCGGCGCTTAGCACGGGATCAAGGTCGACTGACTGTGGCGAATATACCGCTTCCACTTGGTTCTGCACTGCGTGCGGAACGGCGATCCTGTCGGTCCCCGCCAGCCGAAGGTGTGTGGCCCGTAGCAGGTACCGCGCGTACACGTCTCCCCAAGCGGCCGGCCTGACATGCTCGACACCGTCCGGGCCCCGCGGGTCGAGAACCACCACTCGCGGTTGCGCAGCCCACGGCGGCCTCGTCCTGCGGTGTCGATGACACCGACCGGCACGCTGCAACAGCTGCGCCATCGGCGCCAGATCCGTCACCAACAGGTCGAAGTCCAGGTCAAGTGACTGCTCTAGCACTTGAGTAGAAACTACGATCATCGATCTAGGGCGGTTGCCGTCCTTCCCCAGCCGACCGATGATCCGCGTCGTGATCTCCTCCCGGCGCCGAGCCGGGAAACGGGAGTGCAGCAGCACCACATCCACTCCCCCGGCCGCCCAGTCACGAACGACACGGTAGGTCTGCTGAGCGTCGTTGACCGTGTTGCAGACCACGGCAGCGCACCCACCCTGCTCGACCACCGGCGCCAGCACCTGCCGCACCACCGCCCTACGATCCGCTGGGTCGCTCTCCGACCCGACGAGGTGACGAACAGGGCGTAGGTCGAGCGTGAACTCCACGGTCCTACCCGAGACCAGGGCCTCCCGCATCGTTGGTGAGATCGAAACCGTGGCGCGCCCCTGGATCGCCGGCACGAAGGTCCAACCCGGATATGGCACAGACGTGTTGGTCGGCCCGACGCCAGCACCCTCCTCGTACGCCCTTACAAGAGTCGCCGCCTGCGACGAGGGCAACGTCGCCGACAGCAGGACGACCGGGCATCCGTAGGCCCCCAACCAGTTCAACAGGCGACACAGCAGGGAGGTCGTGAAGTCGTCGTACGCATGCGCCTCGTCAACAACGAACACCTTGCCCGAGAGAGCGAGCAGACGCAGCGCGTTGTGCTTGGTGGTCAGCACGGCAAGCAACGCCTGGTCAACCGTACCCACCGCCATCGGCGCCAGCAGCCCCCGCTTGGGGCCGCGCAGCCACTCCGGTGCCACCACATCACCACTGGGATCATCGGACACCACCTCAGCCGCACCACCGGGGTCGACAACCGCCCGAGCCTCGTACTCAGCGTTCAACCACGACATGCTGTGCAGCAGCGTGACCGGCGCCGGACCGGCGGCAAGCCGGGCGGCAAACGCCCGTACCCGGCGATACATCTCGTCGGAGGTCGCCATCGTCGGCAAAGCGAAGAAGAACCCGTGCGCCCCGCATACCTCGGCCAACCTTGTGGCAGCCACCAGAGCGGCTTCGGTCTTCCCGTCCCCCGTAGCCGCCGTCACGACCAACAGGCCCGGACTGTCGACCACCGGCAGCAACTCCTCAATGATCGACCGCTGAAGAGCGTTCGGACGGTGCGGGAACAGATCATCGAAACCCACCGCCCGAAACGACGGTGACCCCAAGCCGGCGTCGTCGAGCAGGGCGGCAGCGGGCGCGGATAAGGCCGCGAGATGAGTCGACGCCGCTTCGGCGCCCGTGTACTGCGGCACTCGTGAAGACTGCTGACGCAAGAAGTGCTCCTGGCTGGCCAGCCAGTCCGCGAGGATCACGACCCCCGTGACCAGCACACTGGCTGCGGCACCTATCGCCGGCGGCTGCTCGGGTGAACCCACGGCCTCATGCACCACCCGTACCAGGGCCGCGCGCTGCTTCGACCAGCCGCCCTTGCCCAGCTGCGCCCGGCCACCATGGGGACCACTGGTTTGCTGGAAACGCCCGTGATGGCCGCCGACGATCTGAGCGACGCGGTAGGCCAAGCGGTCACTGACCCGCCTGACCAACTGCGGATACCCCAAAGGAGCAAGAAGATCCGGCAAAGCCAACTGGCCAGCGGCGTCATGCCTCAACGAGCCATCGCCCACAACATCCTCATACGAACCAGCACTCCGCAGCGCATCGAACGCGCTCCCGTCCTTCTTCTGAAACCCCGGGGTTGCCTTGCCGACATCGTGTAACCCCGCCCAAAACATGATCAACGTTTTAGCGTGACTGTCGTCGGTGGCCAGCCCCTCTGCAATGACCCGCCGTTGGTTCGGGGCCAGATAGCGATCCCACAACGCACCAGCAACGGCCGCGGTATCGATCAAATGCCAGAGCAACGGATACGGTCTCGGGAGATGGTTAGACTTGCCCCAGATCCCAGCATCGACCCCGTCATGGTCGACCCCCAATCCGACCCCCTCCATTCGTACCCGCTCCGCAAGGGCATCAGCATGCAACCACAGCCGTACGACACCACGACTCGACCGACGCAAAACCGCGCCCACGGCCGATAGACGCACAGGTCACGAAGTGTCCTCCCCACGCACGTGGGGGTGCTCCGCCAGTACG
>NZ_JBXEDG010000009.1:0-2212 GCF_056820975.1 Salinispora sp. CH2A1_6 | reverse complement strand
TGTCGACGACGCGCTGAGACTGACCCTCTAGCGGCGGATTGGGACTGACCCCTCCGAGGCTGGAGGGGTGATCGCATTGGAAGACTGGGCTGAGGTCCGTCGGTTGCATCGGGCTGAGGGTGTTCCGATCAAGGAGATTGCGCGTCGGTTGGGTTTGGCGCGTAACACGGTCCGTTCGGCGCTTCGGGCCGAGGCGCCGCCGTCGCGTGAGCGCGGCCCTCGCGGTTCGTGTGTGGATGGGGTCGAGCCGCAGGTCCGGGCGTTGCTCGCGGAGTTCCCGCGGATGCCGGCGACGGTGATCGCTGAGCGGATCGGGTGGACGAAGTCGCTGACGATCCTCAAGGACCGGGTTCGGGAGCTGCGTCCGTTGTTCGTTCCGCCGGACCCGACCGACCGAGTGGAGTACGACCCGGGTGAGGTCGCCCAGTGTGATCTGTGGTTCCCACCTCAGCCGATCCCGGTTGGTGGCGGGGCTGAGCGGATCCTGCCGGTGCTCGCGATGACCTGCGGGTACTCGCGGGTCACGGACGCGGTCATGATTCCCAGTCGCAAGGCCGGAGACATCCTGGCGGGGATGTGGGAGATCGTGGCCGGGTGGGGTGCCTGTCCACGGACCTTGGTCTGGGATCGGGAGGCCGCGATCGGTGGCACCGGGAAGCTCACGACGGAGGCGGCGGCGTTCGCCGGGACGATCGGGGTGCGTATTCGCCTGGCCCCGCCCAGGGATCCGGAGTTCAAGGGGTTGGTCGAGCGGCGCAACGGGTTCTTCGAGACCTCGTTCCTGCCTGGGCGTGTGTTCACCTCGCCGTTCGACTTCAACGTCCAGATCAGCGACTGGCTCGTGCAGCGCGCGAACACGCGCGTCCTGCGCGCGATCGGCTTGACGACGCCCACGGCTAGGTGGGCGGCGGACCGGGCCGCGATGGTGGCTCTGCCGCCGGTGGCGCCGGCGATCGGGCTCACGCATCGGGTGCGGCTGGGGCGGGACTACTACGTGCGTATCGACGGCAACGACTACTCCGTGGACCCTCGGTGCATCGGCAGGTTCATCGACGTGCTCGCCACCCCCGCCCGGATGGTCGCCTCGTGCGCCGGGCAGGTCGTGGCTGATCACGACCGTGACTGGGGCCATGCCCGCACGATCACCGATCCCGAGCATCAGGCCACCGCCCGGCTGCTGCGCCAGGACTTGGCTGCCCGCCGGCGGCAGGCCTCGACTCGTTCGCACGCTGATGGACACGTCGTGGCGATCCGTGCCCTGCCGGACTACGACGCCCTGTTCGGCGTGGACTTCGACCCCCGCCCCGACGTCGAGGCGGTCCAGAAAAGCGCAGCCGGAGGAAAGTAGATGACCACGACAACGAAGACCAGACCGGCGCCGGACGGGCTGAGATCCAAGCTCGCCTACCTCACCAGAGTCCTCAAGACGCCCACGATCGGGCGGACCTGGGAGACCTTGGCCGACCAGGCCAGACAGGCGAACTGGTCGCACGAGGAGTACCTCGCCGCCGTGTTGGAACGGCAAGTCGCCGACCGCGAGTCCGCCGGCACGACGATGCGGATCCGCACCGCGCACTTCCCGGCGATCAAGACCCTGGAAGACTTCAACCTCGACCACCTGCCGAGCCTCCGCAAGGACGTACTCGCGCACCTGGCCACGGCGACATTCATCCCGAAGGCGGAGAACGTGATCCTGCTCGGCCCGCCCGGCCTGGGCAAGACCCACCTGGCCATCGGGCTCGGGATCAAGGCCACCCAGTCCGGCTACTCGGTCCTGTTCGACACCGCGACGAACTGGATCGACCGCCTCGCCCGCGCCCACCACCGCGGCGCCCTGGAAGCCGAGCTGAAGAAGATCCGCCGCTACAAGCTCATCATCGTCGACGAAGTCGGCTACATCCCCTTCGACACCGACGCAGCAAACCTGTTCTTCCAACTCGTCGCATCTCGCTACGAGGCCGGCTCCATCCTCGTCACCTCGAACCTGCCGTTCGGGCGGTGGGGCGAGGTCTTCGGCGACGAAGTCGTCGCCGCCGCGATGATCGACCGCCTCGTGCACCACGCCGAGGTCCTCACCCTCGCAGGCGAGTCCTACCGCACCAGAGCCCGCCGAGAACTCCTCGCGAAGGACCGCAACAAGTAGCACGAAACGACCTCCAGGGGGTCAATCCCAAAACGTCGATAGGGGGTCAGTTCCAATCCGCCGTTGACA
>NZ_JBXEDG010000008.1:0-190099 GCF_056820975.1 Salinispora sp. CH2A1_6 | reverse complement strand
ACGCATTTCCAGCCGACAAAACATTCCCCACAACACAGCCACCACAGTCGGCCAATCTCAGAAGCCGCCGCAGCCCAACGACCTCGGTACCCGGGTTTGGCGCGCCGCCTCCGATCAGCGAGTCTGCATCTCGTTGCGCATCTTCCGGAACAGGTCACCGGCTTCCACCGCCGGATGATCCGGAAACAGGCCCATCACCACGCTCCCATGGTCTGCCCAGCCACACACGGCGAACTCCCCACCCACCCCGCTGGTAGTGCCACACTTCAGGACGCCACCAAGAGGGCCCGGGGAGAGGCTCCGCAGCCCACTCACCTGACCAGTCTCGTCGGCCATCAGCCCGAAGAGGCTGTCCAGGTCGCGTTCGGGTTGCCAGAGCAGCGTGGTGCCGCCGAAGACGAGCACCGGTCGGCGTTCGCCGGTCGGATCCCGGTAGACGGTTCCGAAGCTCTGGTCCAACTCGATGTTGGCCGCGAACCCGTTCCGGAGATAGTCGGCGGTGCTGCGGGCCGGCTCGCTGTCGTCCCGGGTCAACCCGGCCAACTGCGCGGGGCTGACTACCGTGGCGTCCTGCTGCTGGAAGATGGGCCAGGCCACGGCGCCTAACGCCCCGGCGCCAGCGAGGCCAACGGCACTTGCGAGCAGCCACGCCACCCGGCGGCGACGAGCGTGGACGCCCGCTTGTGTGGGCCTCAGCGCCGGATCCTCGCCACCGAGTCGGATCGGCTCTTCGGTCAGGTTGACGGGCTCCGGGGCCCCGTCAACGGTGCGCTCACTGAGGTGCCCGTTGGACATAACCGACACCGTACGCGATGCCCTGGTGGCGCACGTAAGGTCCGCGGAAGCTCTCCGTAGACTTCCAGGGGTGACCGAGAGACTGGATGCCCAACGCCCCGACGCCCCGACCCTTGCCGGCCAGTACCTGCCGGGCGAGGTGGAGCAGCGACGGTACGAGCAGTGGGTAGCCGGCGGACACTTCCGCGCGTCGGCGGAGAGCGACAAGCCCCCGTACACCATCGTCATTCCGCCGCCGAACGTCACCGGCTCGCTGCACATGGGGCACGCGCTGGACCACACGATGCAGGACGCTCTGGTCCGGCGTAAGCGCATGGAGGGCTACGAGACGCTCTGGCTGCCCGGCATGGACCACGCCGGTATCGCCACCCAGAACGTCGTGGAGCGGCAGCTGGGCGAGCAGGGCCTGTCCCGGCATGACCTCGGTCGCGAGGCGTTCGTGGAGCGGGTCTGGCAGTGGAAGGCCGAGTCCGGGGGTGCGATCCTTGGGCAGATGCGCCGCCTCGGCGACTCCGTCGACTGGGAGCGGGAGCGCTTCACCATGGACGCGGGCCTGTCGCGGGCCGTCCACACCATGTTCAAGGCGCTGTACGACGACGGGTTGATCTACCGGGCCGAGCGGATCATCAACTGGTGCCCGCGCTGCCTCACCGCGCTGTCGGACATCGAGGTGGAGCACACGGACGACGACGGTGAGCTGGTGTCGATCCGATACAGCGACGAGGTCGTGGTGGCGACCACCCGAGCGGAGACGATGCTCGGTGACACCGCCATCGCGGTGCACCCCGAGGACGAGCGCTACCAGCACCTGATCGGTACCGAGGTCGAGCTGCCGCTGACCGGTCGGCGCATTCCGATCGTCGGGGACGAGCACGTTGACCCGACCTTCGGCACCGGCATGGTGAAGGTGACCCCGGCCCACGACCCGAACGACTTTGAGATCGGCCAGCGGCACGACCTGCCGTCCCAGACGATCATGGACGAGCGGGGGGTCATCACGGCGCCCGGGCCGTTCGCGGGCCTGGACCGGTACGAGGCGCGCCCCGCCATTGTCGCCGCCCTTCGTGAGCAGGGCCGGATCGTGGCCGAGAAGCGCCCGTACACGCATGCGGTCGGTCACTGCTCGCGCTGCCGCACGACGGTGGAGCCCCGCCTGTCGTTGCAGTGGTTCATCAACACCTCGCCGTTGGCCAAGGCGGCTGGTGACGCGGTGCGGGACGGACGGGTGAAGATTGAGCCGGCGGAGCTGGCCAAGCGGTATTTCGCCTGGGTCGACAACATGCACGACTGGTGCATCTCCCGCCAGCTGTGGTGGGGGCACCGCATCCCGGTCTGGTATGGCCCGGCCGGTGAGGTCGTCTGCGTCGGCCCGGACGAGACGCCGCCGGCCGGCGACGGTTGGCGCCAGGACGAGGATGTCCTGGACACCTGGTTCTCCAGCGGCCTGTGGCCCTTCTCCACCCTCGGCTGGCCGGAGCAGACCCCGGAGCTGGCCAAGTTCTACCCGACGAGCGTCCTGGTCACCGGCTACGACATCCTCTTCTTCTGGGTCGCCCGGATGATGATGTTCGGCCTGTACGCGATGGACGGCCGGCAGCCCTTCGACGTGGTCGCGCTGCACGGGATGGTCCGCGACGAGCACGGCAAGAAGATGTCGAAGTCGTTCGGCAACGTGGTGGATCCGCTGGACTGGATTGATCGGTTCGGCGCCGACGCCACCCGCTTCACCCTGGCCCGTGGTGCGAACCCCGGTGGGGACGTCGCCGTCAGCGAAGAGTGGTGCCAGGGCTCCCGCAACTTCTGCAACAAGCTCTGGAACGCGACCCGGTTCGCCCTGATGAACGGCGCGCACACCCAGGGGGCGCTACCGCCGGCGACGGAGCTGTCAACAGTTGACCGGTGGATCCTGTCCCGGCTCGCGCGCGTCAGCGCGGAGGCGGCCGAGCAGTTCGAGGCGTACGAGTTCGCAAAGGTCTGTGACCTGCTCTACCACTTCGCGTGGGATGAGGTCTGCGACTGGTACGTGGAGTTGACCAAACCGCTCCTGGCTGCCGGCGGTCCGGCTGCGGACGCCACCCGGCGCGTCCTCGGGCACGTGCTGGACCACCTGCTGCGGCTACTGCACCCGGTGATCCCGTTCATTACCGACGAGTTGTGGATCGCCTTGACCGGCGGTGAGACGGTCATGACGGCAGCGTGGCCGGCCGCCGACCGGGCGTTGGTTGACCCTGCCGCGGAGACGGAGATCGCCACGCTCCAGCGGGTGGTCACCGAGATCCGGCGGTTTCGCTCCGACCAGGGGCTGCGTCCGACCCAGCGGGTCGTGGCCCGGCTCGACGGGTTGGCCGGAGCCGGCATCGCTGGGCACGAACCGCTGATCCGGTCGCTGGTGCGCCTCGACGCGGCGGGCTCGGACTTCCAGGCCAGTGCCACTCTTACCCTGCCCGGTGAGGTGGGCGTCGCGTTGGACACCCGTGGGTCGATCGACGTGGCGGCCGAGCGGGCGCGGTTGACCAAGGACCGGGCGGCGGCGGCGAAGGAGGCCGGACAGGCCCGGACGAAGCTCGACAACCCGGCGTTCGTGGGGAAGGCGCCCGAGCCGGTGGTGCAGAAGATCCGCGACCGGCTCGCCGCCGCCGAAGCCGACCTGGTGCGGATCGATACAGCTTTGGAGGCCCTCTCCTCGTGACCGAGCAGACTGACTTCGCTGCCGTTGAGGCGGAGCTCGCCACTCGCGGGTTCACCCGGATGGTCTTCGAGCTGGACCGCATCGAGATGTTGCTGGACCTGCTCGGGAGCCCACAGCGGGCGTACCCGTCGATCCACCTCACCGGCACCAACGGAAAGACCTCGACAGCCCGGATGATCGACTCGCTGCTGCGGGCGTTCGGGCTGCGTACCGGGCGGTACACCAGCCCGCACCTGGAGACCGTTCGCGAGCGGATCAGCCTGGACGGTGAGCCGGTTGACGAACAGCGGTTCGTCAACACCTACCGCGAGGTGGCGCCGCTGGCCCACCTCGTTGACCAGCGGTCCGCGGAGCCCCTGACCTACTTTGACCTGACCACGGCGCTGGCGTTCGCCACCTTCGCCGACGCACCGGTCGATGTCGCCGTCGTCGAGGTGGGCCTCGGTGGCGCGGAGGACTCGACCAACGTCCTTCAGGCCGGCGTGACGGTGTTGACCCCGATCGGGCTCGACCACACCGAGTGGCTCGGCGACACGATCGCCGACATCGCGCTGCACAAGGCGGGCATCATTCACAAGGGCGCGACGGTGATCTCGGCCGGGCAGGAGGAGGAGGCGGCGCGTCCGGTGCTCGAGCGCTGCGCCGAGGTCGGCGCGACGATCGCCCGGGAGGGCGCCGAGTTTGGCGTGCTGCGTCGGGCCGTCGCGGTCGGTGGCCAGGTACTCACCCTGCAGGGGCTCGGCGGGCAGTACGAGGAGCTCTTCGTCCCGTTGCACGGTGCCCACCAGGCGCAGAACGCCGCCGTGGCGCTCGCGGCCGTGGAGGCCTTCCTCGGCGCGGGTACACGCCGCCAACTGGACGTCGAGACGGTCCGGGAGGGGTTCGCCGCGGTGAGCTCGCCGGGGCGGTTGGAGCGGGTCCGTACCGCGCCGACCGTACTGCTCGACGGCGCGCACAACCCGCAGGGGATGGCGGCCACGGTCACCGCGCTGCAGGAGGAGTTCGCGTTCAGCAAACTGGTCGCCGTCCTCGGCGTCCTCGGTGACAAGGACGCGTTCGGTCTGCTCGAACTGCTGGAACCGGTGGTTGACCAGTTGGTGGTCACCCGCAACAGTTCGCCGCGGGCGATGCCGACCCGGGAGTTGGCGACGCTTGCCGCCGATGTCTTCGGCCCAGACCGAGTGGTGGTGGCGGAGCAGATGCCGGACGCCATTGAGGCGGCGGTGGCGCTGGCCGAGCAGGATGTCCCCGGTGAGCTGGCCGGGATCGGCGTACTCGTCACCGGTTCGGTGGTGACCGTGGCCGATGCCCGCCGGCTGCTGAAGCGATGACCGCCGCAGGGCGTCCGTCCGGCTCGGGGTCGCCGCCACGCCGCTCCGGGTTGCGTAATCCGCAGCGGGCGGTGGCCGGTCTCGGTGCCGGGCTCCTGAGCCTGGAGGCCCTGGTTCTGGTGCTGGCCATCCAGCCGATGCGGGTGGTCGGTGGCGGGCTGAGTGCTGCCGCGATCGCCGCTGTGGTGGCGTTGGCGGTGGTGGCGGTGCTGCTGGCCGGAGTGATCCGTCGTGCCTGGGCCTGGTCGGCGGGGATCGTTCTGCAGGGCGCGTTGCTGCTCGCCGGCGCGTTGCACTGGTCGCTGCTGGTGCTCGGGGTCATCTTCGCGTTGGTGTGGGCGTACGCCCTGCACGTGCGGCGGGTGATCCTCGGCTGACCGACCCACTCAGGCTTCGGCGCGTTCCCGCCACTGGGTGAGGGCGATGCCGTGCCCGTCCGGGTCGCGGAAGGCGGCCGCCCACACCTCCAGCTTCGACCCGCGGTTGACAACCCGGGGCGGATAGGTGAAGCGGACGCCGGATTCGCGCAGCCGCGCGTACGCGTCTTCGATGTCGTCAACCTCAAGGTTGACATGCACGAGCCGACGGCTGATCGGGACGGCCTCGGTGGCCTCCCGAAGCACCAGGCGGGTCGCCCCGGAGGCGAGCACCGCGTTACCGGAGCCCCGGTCAACTTCGGTGAAGCCAAGTTCCCGATAGAAGGTGAGCGACCGGGCCAGGTCGGTGACGAGCAAGGTGAACCCCACCCCGGCGATCGGCGGGTCGCCGGCCGGCTCCCCGAAGATCGCCTCGTCCAGGTCCGGGATCACCGGTTCCTCGGCATATGGCGGCAGCGGGTCGTCCAAGGGCAGGTCGACCGGGTCCGCCGGGGCGGGTACCCGGAACCCGTCGGCGGCTCCTCCGGCCTCTTCGGCGGTCGGTCGAGCTGGCGTGGAGGCGGAGGTGGCCTCGAACGCTGCCGCCTGGAACGGTGCTGCCTCGGCCGCCGGGTCGAATCGTTCTTCGGCGGGGGGCCGGGGGCTCGGCGCGGCGCGGCGCGGTAGGTCGCCCGGGGCGGGCGGGTTGACCAGTTCCCCGTCGAGCACCGTTGGGCCGCCGGGGACCTGGTGTACGACGACCGTGCTGGGCTCGGCCGGCGGCGGGACCGGGTCGCCGTACGGGTCCCGGAACTCGTCGTCGGCGGCACGGCCGACCCACGGCGGTGCCTCCTGCTGGATCAGTAGCTCCTCTACCGGTAGGTCCGGGTCTGCGTGGTGCGGGGGCAGGTCCGCCCCGCTGACCCGGGCGGCTTCGGTGTGGGTGAGCACCTCGTCCCAGAGAACGCGAACGTGCCGCTGGTCGTCGAGCGCCACCCGGATCGGTAGGGTCTGGCCCGGCGCCGGCCACTTGGCGACGGGCACCCGAGGTTCGATGATCTTCTTGGATCGTGGTGGTAGCCCGGGTGCGTCGATGAAGAGCTGTACTTCGCACCGGCCGAACGCGTACTGGGTTGGTGGCTCGGAGACGGCGTGCACTGTCCCCTCACCGATGACCCAGGTGCGCCCGCCGGCCCGAACCGTGGCGAGGGCGAGGGCGAGGACCAGGATGGCGCCGCCGAGCGCCACGATCGACCAACTCGGCATGCCCAGGCCGAACACGACCACGAACGTAGCGACCGTGCCCAGCGCCGCGCCGACCAGTTTGCGGACCGGCGCGATCGGGCGGCTACCGCCATTCGCCACTGTGGACCTCCTGGGGGGTAGGGGTCAGGCTAGGCCGGCTCGGCCGCCAGGGGAAGGACCGACCGCCGCGCCGGCGCCGAGACCGGGCCGATACGCTGACCGTACCCAGCCCAGTCGCCTTCGGTGTACAGGAGGAACAGCGTGTCCAGCAGCAGTCCGGAGGAGCGTACGCTCGTATTGATCAAGCCCGACGCGGTTCGCCGTGGGCTGGTCGGCGAGATCATCTCCCGATTCGAGGGTAAGGGCCTGCAGCTGGACGCGATGGTGCAGCGGACGCTGGACGAGGACTTCGCCGATCAGCACTACGCCGAGCACGTCAACAAGCCCTTCTACCCGCCGCTGAAAGCCTTCATGACCAGCGGCCCGCTGGTGGCGCTCGTGCTCTCGGGCGACCAGGTCATCGAGGTGGTACGGGGCATGATCGGCGCCACCGACGGTCGGCGGGCCGCGGCCGGCACCATCCGGGGCGACCTGTCGCTGTCGAACCGGGAGAACCTGGTGCACGCCTCCGACTCCGTCGACAGCGCGAAGCGTGAGATGGGGCTCTGGTTCCCGGAGCTGGCCTGAGGACTGCGGCCCAGGCGTTACCGCCCGCGGTGCGAGGTGCTGCCGGGCCCGTGTAGCGGTCGGTCATCGGTTGTTCCCGGGTTGGTCACCCGGGCCGCGGGGAAAGGTCATGTCGGTTCGATAGACCGGCGGGGTGAGTCCCCGATCCGGGAGGAACCATGACCGAGTTCGATCGACGTACGCTTCTGCGGACCGGCCTTGCCGTGGGTGCGGGAGCCGCTGGCGGAGCGCTCCTGGGGGGTGTCGGCGGCATCGCCGGGCCCATGGCTGCGGGTTGGCGCCCAGCCGGTCGTCCCGTTCTCACGCACGGGGTGCAGAGCGGGGGCGTCTCCGCCGAGTCAGCGGTGGTGTGGACCCGGGCTGATCGACCCAGCCGGATGCTGGTGGAGGTCAGTCGCCGGCCGGACCTGCGGGACGCCCGGCGGCTGCGCGGGCCGATCCTGGAGCCGGCCGGGGACTTCACCGGCAAGGTGCGACTGCGCGGGCTGCCTGCCGGTGAGCGCTGGCACTACCGGGTCCGGGCAGAGAGCCTGGACCGGCCAGGGTTGTGCAGTGAGCCGCTGACCGGCTCCCTGCGGACCGCCCCCGGTCCACGCCCGCGGCGCGACATCCGGTTTGTCTGGACCGCAGATATCGCTGGGCAGGGCTGGGGCATCGCCCCCGACTTCGGTGGCATGTCCATCTTCGCCGCCATGCGCGCCACCGAACCCGACTTCTTCCTCTGTAGCGGTGACACGGTGTATGCCGACAACCCGTTGACCGAGACGGTGTCGCTGCCGGACGGGCGGGTCTGGCGTAACCTCGTCACCCCGGAGAAGAGCAAGGTCGCCGAGACCCTGGCGGAGTTCCGGGGGCAGTACGCGTACAACCTGCTCGACGAGCACCTGCGGGCGCTCGTGGCCGAGGTGCCCCAGGTCAACCAGTGGGACGACCACGAGGTGACGAACAACTGGTACCCGGGCGAGGTGCTGGCCGATGACCGCTACACGGAGAAGCGGGTTGACGTGCTCGCCGCCCGCGCCCGGCAGGCGTTCGACGAGTGGCTGCCCACCCCGATCCGGGGCCCTCGCCACCGGCGGCTGGCGTACGGGCCGTTGTTGGACGTCTTCGTGCTGGACATGCGGACGCACAAGGACCCGAACGACGGGAACACCTACCCGGACCCGGACCGGGGGCTACTCGGCCGGGAGCAGCGGGAGTGGCTGATCCGCGAGCTGAGCCGTTCCCGGGCGACGTGGAAGGTGATCGCGGCCGATCTGCCGCTCGGGCTGGTGGTGCCGGACGGCTCGGCCCAGGAGGGCGTGGCGCAGGGCGACCCGGGGGCGCCGGCGGGCCGGGAGTTGGAGTTCGCCGAGGTGCTCCGGGCGGCCCATCGCGCCGGGGTGACCGGCATCTTCTTGCTCACCGCCGACGTCCACTACACCGCCGCCCACCACTATGACCCCGCCCGGGCGGCGATCGGCGACTTCACGCCGTTCTGGGAGTTCGTCTCCGGCCCGGCGCACGCCGGCGCCTTCGGCCCCAACCAGCTGGATGGCACGTTCGGCCCGCAGGCGGTTTTCGTCAGTGCGCCGCCCAGCGCGAACACCAGCCCCGCGGTGGGCTTCCAGCACTTCGGCGAGGTGCGTATCGACGCCGACAGCGGCGCCTGCACGGTCCACCTGCGGGACCGCGCCGGCAACTCGCTCTGGAGCATCACGCTTCCCGCACCGCGGTGACCACGCCGGCCGATCATGGAGCTGGTCGGAGCTTCATGATCGGCCGGTTCGGCGGTGGGGAAGTGGGCGGCGATCTCTGCCGGGGGTCGGGTAGGGTTGGCGACCACACGGCGACGACCCGGCTATCACCGGTGAGCCTCCGGAAGAAAGGGCCTCCGCGCCCGAGTAGAACCGGACGGGCCCGGCCCGTCACAGCCGGCCAACGAGCGGGTGGTCGATCCTGGCCGCCAAGCGGGGTGGTACCGCGGGCCCGGCCCCGGCACGCCGACGGCGTCCGGAGCGGGTTCGTCCTCGCAGACCCACGAAGAGTGAGCTGCGAAGGAGCGCGACCCCCCGATGGCCTATCCGTTGCATGACCCGACCGCGACCGGAGTCCCCGCGAGCCCGGACCTGCCCGCGATCGAGCGTCGGGTCCTGGAGCACTGGACGGCCGACAAGACCTTCGAGGCCTCCGTGGAGGCCCGGCCGGCCTCCCGACGATCGGTGGACGGCGTCGTCGCCGACGGAGCCCCCGCCGACAACGAGTACGTCTTCTACGACGGTCCGCCGTTCGCCAACGGCCTGCCGCACTACGGCCACCTCTTCACCGGCTACGTCAAGGACGTGGTGCCGCGCTACCAGACCATGCGTGGCCGGCGGGTGGAGCGTCGGTTCGGCTGGGACTGCCACGGACTGCCCGCCGAGGTGGTTGCCGAGAAGCAGCTCGGCATCACCAGCAAGGCGGAGATCCTCGACCTGGGAGTGGACCGGTTCAACGAGGCCTGCCGGAGCTCGGTGCTGGAGTTCACCCAGGACTGGGAGCGCTACGTCACCCGTCAGGCCCGTTGGGTGGACTTCTCCAGTGACTACAAGACGCTGGACCTGGACTACATGGAGAGCGTCCTGTGGGCCTTCAAGAGCCTGCACGACAAGGGCCTGGTCTACGAGGGTTTCCGGGTGCTCGCGTACTGCTGGCGGTGTGAGACGCCGCTGTCGAACACCGAGACCCGGATGGATGACGTCTACCGGGACCGGCACGACCCGACGCTCAGCGTGTGGTTGACGCTCACCCCGGACTCCAACGCGCCGGAGTTGCTGCGTGGCGCCGTCGCGCTGGGGGTCTGGACCACCACGCCGTGGACGTTGCCGTCCAACCTGGCGCTCGCCGTCGGCCCGGACATCGAGTACGCGGTGTTGGAGCGGGACGGGCAGCGCTACGTCCTGGGCGCCGCCCGCGTTGCCGCGTACGCCAAGGAGCTGGAGGGGTACCAGCAGGTCGGCACCGTGTATGGCCGGGACCTGGTCGGACGCCGGTACACCCCGCTGTACGACTTCCTGGTCGAGCCGGCGGGTGAGCACGCGTACCAGGTGCTCGGCGCGGACTTCGTGACCACCGAGGACGGCACCGGGATCGTGCACCTGGCGCCGGCGTTCGGCGAGGACGACCAGAACACCTGTCATGCCGCCGGCATCCCGACCGTCGTCACGGTGGACGAGCGTACCCGGTTCACCGCGCTGGTCCCGCCGTACCAGGGGGAGCAGGTCTTCGATGTCAACAAGCCGGTGATCCGGGAGCTGAAGGACCGGGGCGTGGTGCTCCGGCAGGACACCTACACCCACGCGTACCCACATTGTTGGCGCTGCGACACCCCGCTGGTCTACAAGGCGGTGTCGTCCTGGTTCGTCGCGGTGACCCGGTTCAAGGATCGGATGGTCGAGCTCAACCAGCAGATCAACTGGACTCCGGGGCACATCAAGGATGGCTCGTTCGGCAAGTGGCTGGCCAACGCCCGGGACTGGTCGATCAGCCGGAACCGGTTCTGGGGCTCGCCGATCCCGGTGTGGAGATCCGACAACCCGGCCTATCCGCGGGTGGATGTCTACGGCTCCCTCGCCGAACTGGAGCGGGACTTCGGCGTGCGCCTGACCGACCTGCACCGGCCGGCGGTGGACGAGCTGGTCCGCCCCAACCCGGACGACCCGACCGGGAAGTCCATGATGCGCCGGGTCCCGGAGGTGCTGGACTGCTGGTTCGAGTCTGGTGCGATGCCGTTCGCGCAGGTGCACTACCCGTTCGAGAACGCCGACTGGTTCGAGTCCCACTACCCGGGTGACTTCATCGTCGAGTACATCGGGCAGACCCGCGGCTGGTTCTACACGATGCACGTGCTCGCCACGGCGCTGTTCGACCGGCCCGCCTTCCGTAACTGTCTGAGCCACGGCATCCTGCTCGGGTCGGATGGGCGCAAGATGTCCAAGAGCCTGCGCAACTACCCGGATGTTTATCACATCTTTGACACATACGGCTCGGACGCGATGCGCTGGATGCTGATGTCCTCCCCGGTGCTGCGTGGTGGTGACATGGCGGTGCACGAGGCCGGCATCCGGGATGCGGTCCGGCAGGTGTTGCTGCCGCTCTGGAACGTCTGGTACTTCTTCTCGCTCTACGCCAACGCCGACGGGCGTCAGGCGCGGCGGAGCACCACCTCGGCGCACCTGCTCGACCGGTACGTGCTGGCGAAGTCGAACGAGCTGGTGTCGACGGTGCAGGCACAGCTGGACGGGTACGACATCTCCGGTGCCTGCGCCACCGTGCGGTCCTACCTGGATGCGTTGACCAACTGGTACGTACGCCGTTCGCGGGACCGGTTCTGGTCCGGTGACGAGGACGCCTTCGGCACCTTGTGGACGGTGTTGGAGACGCTCTGCCGGGTGGTCGCGCCGCTGGCGCCGCTGACGGCCGAGGAGATCTGGCGGGGGCTGACCGGTGAGCGTTCGGTGCACCTGACCGACTGGCCGGCGGCGGAGGAGTTCCCCGCCGACCATGAGCTGGTCGCCGCGATGGACGCCGTGCGGGGGGTCGCCTCGGCGGCGTTGTCGCTGCGTAAGGCGCGGGGACTGCGGGTGCGGCTGCCGCTGTCGGTGTTGACCGTCGCCACGCCGGCCGCCGCCGCGCTGCGGCCCTTCGCCGACCTGGTCGCCGACGAGGTCAACGTGAAGCGGGTCGAGTTCACCGACGAGCTGGGCAGCTACTGCGAGCAGGTGTTGACGGTGGTGCCCCGGGTGCTTGGCCCGCGGGTCGGCAAGGCTGTCCAGCAGGTGATCAGGGCGGTCAAGGCCGGCGAGTGGGAGCTGGTCAACGGTGCGCCGGTCGCCGCCGGAGTCACTCTCGCCGAGGGCGAGTACGAGCTGCGGCTGGTCGCCGCCGACGCTGAGCAGTCGGCGCCGCTGCCCGGCGGTGAGGGCGTGGTTGTCCTGGACACCGAGGTCACTCCGGAGCTGGCCGCGGAGGGGCGGGCCCGGGATGTGATCCGGGTGGTGCAGCAGGCCCGTCGGGACGCCGACCTGGATGTCTCGGACCGGATCGTGGTCGCGCTCGCCGCTTCCGAGCAGGTGTGGGCGGCGGTCTCCGCGTACCGCGAGATGGTGGCCCGGGAGGTGCTGGCCGATGCGGTGGAGCTCACCCCGGGACTGGTGGGGTTCGCCGGTGAGGTGGGCGACGGTGAGCAGGTTGCGGTGACCGTCCGTCGGGTTTAGAAGAGGCACGGAAGGGCCCGGCCGACGCCGGCGACGGTGCGGGCGTGTCCTTCCTCACCCGACCCCCTGAGGTGGATCTTAAATTCAGTCACTCGGTCAGCGGACCCGCTGTACCTCGCGCAGGGTGCCTGGTGGGGGTCCGCTACCGTGACACCGCCCCTGTACCCGTACTCGAACTGCCGGAGGACCAGTGCCGCTGCTCTACACCATCGGCAAGCTCACCTTGGCGCCCGCGCTTCGGTTGGGCTTCCGTCCGACCGTGGAAGGGCTGGAGTACGTGCCGGAGACCGGCGGCGCAATCTTCGCCGGCAATCACCTCTCGGTCGCCGACGAGCTCTTCCTCGGCACGACCGTCCCCCGGCACCTGGCCTTCTGGGCCAAGTCCGAGTACTTCAGGGGCACCAGTCTGAAAGGGCGGTTCTCCAAGTTCGTGCTCACCGGTCTCGGCGCCATCCCGGTGGAGCGCGGCGGCGGGCGCGCGGCGCTGTCGGCGTTCGATGCGGCGATCCCCGCGCTCCGCGCCGGCGACCTCGTTGTCGTCTACCCGGAGGGGACGCGCTCCCCGGACGGGCGGCTCTACCGTGGACGCACCGGCGCGGTCCGGCTGGCGGTGGCGGCGGGTGTGCCGATCATTCCGGTCGGCATGATCGGCACCGACAAGGTGCAGCCGATCGGTGCGCGGATACCTCGCCCCTTCACCGGGCGGATCACCGTTCGGTTCGGCAAACCGTTGGACTTCACCGGGCGGTCGGACGACCGTACCTCGCTGCGGGCCATGACCGATGAGGTGATGGGCGAGATCCAGAAGCTCACCGGTCAGGAGTATGTCCCGCGGTACGCGCCGGCACGTGGACGTCCGCCGGCGGACGGGGAGCTAGGCGCGCGCTGAACTGACGCTCGGTAGCGGACGTGCCCGGCTGGTAGGCCCCGCCGGGCAGCCGAGTCGTGGGGAACGGACGCCGGAGTCGGGTCAGTCCGACTGGGCGACGATCTGCTTCCGCAGGGCGCCGAGCAGGGTGGCGCTGTCCGCCACCGAGAGTCGGGTGAAGACGGCGGTGGCGATGCTGCTGTGGTCGACGGAGGTACAGACCACCACGTCGGTGCCGTCATCATGACCAAGAGCACATCGCCCGTGCCGGCCGCGGACCCCAGTCCCGACGACCTGCGATGCGCCGAGGGCGAACTGGCCGGTGAGCCGCTCCATCTCGTCTTCTGCCGCCGACTCCGGCGCGAGCCAGATTCCGGTGCCACCGAAGACGGTCACCTGTTTGCCCGCACGGGTCTGGTATATGCCGGCGAAGGTGTCGGTGGCCGTCCAGTGCGCCTCGTCGACCCGCCGCGCCAACTCCGCCGCGGTCTGCCTGCTGTTGTGGTCGTCGCGTAGCCGCAGGTCTCTGAACTCGGTCGGGAGGGCGGCGTGCGCTGGGAAGTGGCTGAGTACCGGTGCCGCCCAGTAGGCCGGGCCGCCGCAACAGCACGCGATGACGAACAGCAGCACCCAGGGCCACTTCCGGCGGTTGCGTCGCGGTGCCGCGACGGTTGCCTTCGACGTCGGCCGAGCGGGTGCTGGTGGGCGGGCGGAGTCGTCGGGCGACGGGACCGGACAGCTGTTGGGGGGTGGGGCGGGAACGCCGGTGGGGGCCGGTGCGGCCGGTGGGACGGCCGGGTGTCCGGTTGGCGGTGACGCCGGCTCGGTCGGGCCGGCGGAGGGCGGCTGCGGCTGCCGTGGGGCCGACGACGGAAACGGGGCCGGGGTGGACGGGGCCGACTGGTCCGGTGGGGTCGGCGGCAGGGGTGGCAGCTCGATGGAGAGCAGGTCCCACCCGGTGGTGTCGGTGCCGGCCCACGGGTCGACCGGGGTCCGGTCCTCCGGCGCCTCCGGGCGCCCCGCCGTCGCTGCGGGTGGGACCGACTCGTCCCGGGGTTGCCGGCGCGGCAGGGGCACGGCAGCGGGCCCGCTCCTGGTGGGAGCCGGTGGTGGGGCGGTCTCGTCTGCCCGGAACCGCTGAGTACCGGTCGGGCCGCCCGGTTCGCCGTTGGTCGGCTCCGGCATCGTGTCAATCTCCTCTCGCCGACCCGAGGCTAGTACCGGCATACTCGCGTCCGTGAGCCACCGCCGTTCGGCTCGTCGTCGGGCGCGTACCCTTGGGCATCATGAGTGCCCCGTCCACCACGCCGCGCAGCGCCGTGGCCAACTCCGTGTGGCCCCGGCTTGAGCCGTTGCTGCCCCAGGTCGCCAAGCCCATCCAGTACGTCGGCGGTGAGCTGGGGGCGGTGGTCAAGGATTGGGACACGGCGGCCGTGCGCTGGGCCCTGATGTACCCCGACGCGTACGAGGTCGGCCTGCCCAACCAGGGCGTGCAGATCCTGTACGAGGTGCTCAACGAGCAGCCCGACGTGCTCGCCGAGCGGACGTACGCCGTCTGGCCCGACCTGGAACGGCTGATGCGCGCCCACCAGGTGCCGCAGTTCACCATTGACGCACACCGTCCGGTGCGGGACTTCGATGTCTTCGGCGTCTCCTTCGCCACCGAGCTGGGCTACACGAACCTGCTCACCGCGATCGACCTGGCGGGAATCCCGCTACTGGCCGCCGACCGTGGCGACGCCGATCCGGTGGTTGTCGCCGGTGGGCACGCTGCGTTCAACCCGGAGCCGATCGCCGCCTTCGTTGACGCCGCGGTGCTTGGTGATGGCGAGGAGGCGGTTCTGGAGATCACCACGATCGTTCGGGAGTGGAAGGCCGAGGGCTCTCCCGGCGGCCGGGACGAGTTGCTGCTGCGGCTCGCCCGTACCGAGAGCGTCTACGTGCCGCGCTTCTACGACGTGGACTACCTGCCCGACGGCCGAATTCAGCGGGTCGTGCCGAACCGCCCGGACGTGCCGTTTCGGGTGCACAAGCGCACGACGATGGACCTGGACGCGTGGCCGTATCCGAAGAAGCCGCTCGTGCCACTGGCGGAGACGGTCCACGAGCGGTATGCGGTGGAGATCTTCCGGGGCTGCACCCGGGGCTGCCGGTTCTGCCAGGCCGGCATGATCACCCGTCCGGTGCGGGAGCGTTCGATCACCACGGTGGGGCAGATGGTGCGGGAGGGGCTGGAGTTCTCCGGCTTCCACGAGGTGGGCTTGCTTTCGCTCTCCTCGGCCGACCATTCGGAGATCGGCGACATGTGCTCCGGCCTGGCCCAGCAGTACGAGGGCACCAACGTGTCGCTCTCGCTGCCGTCCACCCGGGTGGACGCGTTCAACATCGATCTGGCGCAGGAGTTGGCCCGCAACGGCCGGCGGACCGGACTGACCTTCGCCCCGGAGGGCGGGTCGGAGCGGATTCGCAAGGTGATCAACAAGATGGTGTCGAAGGAAGACCTCATCCGGACCGTGGTCACCGCCTACACCAACGGCTGGCGGCAGGTGAAGCTCTACTTCATGTGCGGCTTGCCGACCGAGACCGACGAGGACGTCCTCGAGATCGCGGCGATGGCGCACGAGGTGATCCGGGCCGGCCGGGCGGCGACCGGCAGCCGGGACATCCGCTGCACGGTTTCCATCGGCGGGTTCGTGCCGAAGCCCCACACCCCGTTCCAGTGGGCCGCGATGGCTCGGCCGGACGTCATCGACAATCGGCTGCGGCTGCTCAAGCAGGCCGTCAACGCGGATCGCTCGCTGGGCCGGGCGATCGGCTTCCGCTATCACGACGGCGAGCCGTCGCTGATCGAGGGCCTGCTCTCCCGCGGTGACCGCCGGGTCAGCGCGGTGATCCGGCGGGTCTGGGAGAACGGCGGCCGGTTCGACGGTTGGAGCGAGCACTTCTCCTACCAGCGTTGGGTGGAGGCCGCCGCGGAGGTGCTGCCCGACCTCGGCGTCGACCTTGACTGGTACACCACCCGGGAGCGCGACGAGTTGGAGGTCCTACCCTGGGACCACCTGGACTCGGGCCTGGACAAGGACTGGCTCTGGCAGGACTGGCAGGACGCTCTGGGCGAGTACGAGCAGGATGACTGCCGGTGGACGCCGTGCTTCGACTGCGGTGTCTGCCCGGCCATGGACACCGAGATCCAGATCGGCCCGACGGGTAGGAAGCTACTCCCGTTGACCCCGATCAACGGACTGCGGGTCCCCAGCGGCGCCCAGCAGTAGTAGGTCCCGGGGACCGGCGACCGTCGTCGGCCTGAAACCGAGGAGCGCAACGATCAGTAGGAAACGACAGCCGGAGGGCGGGCAGGCGCCGGTCGTCCAGCGGATCCGCCTCCGGTACGCCAAGCGGGGGCCACTGCGGTTCACCTCGCACCGAGACTTCGCGCGCGCCTTCGAGCGGGCGCTGCGTCGGGCCGGCGTGCCGATGGCGTACTCCCAGGGCTTCACCCCGCACCCGAAGATCTCCTATGCCAGCGCCGCGCCCACCGGGGTGGCGAGCGAGGCCGAGTACCTGGAGATTGGGTTGCGTGAGTCAGTCGATCCCGCAGCGTTGCGGGCTGCGCTGGACGCGGCCCTCTCGCCCGGACTTGACGTGCTGGATGCGGTGGTGGCGACCAGCGGCAGCCTCGCCGACGGGATTGAGGCGGCGCACTGGCGGATCGAGTTGCCGGGGGCGGACCCGGAGGTGGTGGGTGCGGCGGTGACCGCCTTCACCGCCGCGGACGAGGTCTTCGTCGAGCGGATGACCAAGCAGGGCCGGCGGACCTTCGACGCTCGCGCAGCCGTTATTGATATCAATGTGATCATGTCGGATGAGGCACCTTCCGAGGCCGTGGCAGTACCGTGTGCGATACTCGAGCTGGTCGTGCGGCAGGTCACTCCCGCCGTTCGACCCGATGACGTCCTTTCCGGCCTCCGCGTGGTGGCCGACCTGGAGCCGCCGGTGTCGCCGCGCGTGACCCGGCTGGCTCAGGGCACGCTGACCGCGCAGGGTGCGATCGCGGATCCGTTGGACGCGGGCCGCGACGGGGCAGTTATCGGTGGGCGCTGACCGACGGTCGGTGCCTGGCTAGGCAGACTTCGCCGGTCGCGCCGATCGCGACTGGCGGAAACACCTTTTGCGGCGACCCTGCGTGGCAGCGCTCACCCGCGCCCGGGGTAGCCAGAACTGGAGAACGTCCATGCTCGAGAACGAGCCCGAGGGCGGCGAACGCACCGGCTTCCACCCGGATGGCGAGACCGCCGAACACCGTGTCAGCGATAGTGCCTCCGCCGCGAACAGCACGTCGGAGGGGGGCGACAAGGCCATCCGGGAACCCGCCGGGGGTGCCCCGGGGCCGGCCGACCCAGCAACGAGCGAGGCGGCGGCCACCGGCGCGGCCGAGCCGGCGGTTCGGGTCCGGAAGCGGGCCAGCCGGAAGCGGGTGACCCCGGTCAGCCGACCGGAACAGACCGAGGCGCCGGTCGAGGCGGGTAGCGCCGCCGTGCCGGGGGCGGGCGAGGCGCCCCAGGCCGAGGTACTTGCCCCGATCGCGGGCGACGGCGAGCCGCCGACGAAGGCGACGCGTCGTCGGCGGAAGGCTACGACGGCCAAGGCTCCGGCGGAGCCGGTGCCGGCCTCCGGCGAGCAGGAGGAGGCGGCGGCGGACATCGTTGCGCCGGTGAAGGCGACGCGGACCCGCCGCAAGAAGGCCGCCCCCGCTCCGGTCGAGCCCACCTCCACCCCGGCTGACTCGGCTGCTCCGGTTGACCCGATTGCTCCGGCCGAGCCGACTGACGCTCCGGTCGAGCCGACTGACGCTCCGGTCGAGTCGGTTGCTCCGGTCGAGCCGGCTACGACCGAACCGGTTGCCACGACTGAACAGGAGCAGACCGAGTCGACTCCACCCGGCGGTGCCGCGGTGGGGGAGGTGCCGCCCGGGGTGGCGGTGGCCGAGCCGGTCGAGCCGGAGCGCCCGACCCGTGGCCGACGTGCCCGGCTCTCCGCCCCAACGGTGCTGTTCATGGCGCCGCTGCCCGAGGAGTCGGTGCCGGCGCGGGCCGCCGAGGAACCGGCGTCAGCCGAGCCGGCCGCGGAGGAGCCGGTCGAGCCCTCGCGTCGTCGCCGGCGGGGCCGCCGCAACGGCGAGTTGACCGCGGAGGCCGAGGCCGGGGAGGCCCGGGAGGCCGGGGAGGCCCGGGAGACCGAGGAGGCCCGGGAGACCGAGGAGCTCGAGGAGGCCGGGGAGACCCTCGAGGGCGAGGACGAAGACGACACCATCGGTGGCCGGCGGCGCCGTCGGCGGGGCCGTCGCGGTCGTGGCCGGGGCAAGGGGGGCGCCGACGAGGTCGAGGAGCAGGAGGCTGAGGAGGCCACTGTCCAGGCTGAGGCGGTGGAGCCGGAGGCCGAGGAGGACGACGAGGCCGAGGCCGAGGCCGAGGCCGGAGGAGGCGACGGACTGACCCGGCGCCGCCGTCGTCGGCGCCGGCGTGGTGCCGGAGACGTGGAGACCGCCGCAGAGGACGGGGTGCCGACGGTCGTCAAGATCCGTGAGCCGCGTCGCACCGTTGACGAGGTGCAGGGCGTCTCCGGCTCGACCCGACTGGAGGCCAAGCGCCAGCGCCGCCGGGATGGCCGTGAGCAGCGCCGCACCCGGCCGCCGATCCTCAGCGAGGCGGAGTTCCTGGCCCGCCGGGAAGCGGTGGATCGGGTGATGGCGGTCCGGCAGCGGGGCGACCGGACACAGATCGCCGTACTGGAGGACGGGGTACTGGTCGAGCACTACGTCACCCGCAACTCGGCGGTCACCATGGCCGGTAACGTCTATCTGGGCAAGGTGCAGAACGTCCTGCCCAGCATGGAGGCGGCGTTCGTCGACATCGGGCGCGGCCGCAACGCCGTGCTCTACGCGGGTGAGGTCAACTGGGACGCCACCGGGCTGGAAGGGCGAGCCCGCTCGATCGAGCAGGCCCTCAAGTCCGGTGACTCCGTACTGGTGCAGGTCACCAAGGACCCGATCGGACACAAGGGCGCTCGGCTGACCAGCCACGTGGCGCTCTCCGGCCGGCACCTCGTCTATGTGCCGGGCGGCAACGCCTCCGGGATCAGCCGCAAGCTGCCGGACAACGAACGCAAGCGCCTGCGGGACGCGCTGAAGAAGCTGGTTCCGGAGGGAGCGGGCGTGATCGTCCGTACCGCCGCTGAGGGCGCCACCGAGGACGAGTTGGCGCGGGATGTCAAGCGGCTGCAGGCGCAGTGGGAGGACATCCAGGCGAAGGCGGGCCGAGGCGGTGCACCGGTGCTGCTTTACGAGGAGCCAGATCTGGTGATCCGGGTTGTCCGGGACCTCTTCAACGAGGACTTCCGGGAGCTGGTGATTGAGGGTGAGGGCGCGTACGACCTGGTCGAGTCGTACCTGTCGCACGTCTCGCCGGACCTGGTCGCCCGGCTGCGCCGGCACGTGGGCACCACGGACGTCTTCACCGAGTACCGGATCGACGAGCAGATCCTGAAGGGTCTGGACCGCAAGGTCTTCCTCCCCTCCGGGGGGCACCTGGTGATCGACCGTACCGAGGCGATGACCGTGGTTGACGTGAACACCGGTAAGTACACCGGTGCCGGCGGGAACCTGGAGGAGACGGTTACCCGGAACAACCTGGAAGCCGCCGAGGAGATCGTCCGTCAGCTGCGGCTGCGTGACATCGGCGGCATCGTGGTCATCGACTTCATCGACATGGTCCTGGAGTCGAACCGGGAGTTGGTGCTGCGTCGGCTGACCGAGTGCCTCGGGCGGGACCGCACCAAGCACCAGGTGACGGAGATCACCTCGCTTGGGCTGGTGCAGATGACCCGGAAGCGGATCGGGGCCGGCCTGCTGGAGGCGTTCAGCGAGACCTGTGAGTGCTGCAAGGGTCGTGGGTTGATCCTGCACACCGAGCCGGTGCCGGAGAAGCCGCGGGCCGGCGGCAGCGGAGAGAAGGTCAAGGCGGTGGCGCCGGCCGAGGCGGGCGGGTCGTCCCGCCGGCGGGCGCGGAAGGGGACCGCCGCCGCCGAGCAGACCGTCGCCGAGAGCGAGGAGGCGCGGGGCGCTGGTGCCACCACCCCGGAGGTCGCGTCCACGACGCCCGGTTCTGACTATTACGACACGATGGGCTATGACCTGTCTCGGTATGAGGTGGAAACACCGGTGGTCCCGAGCGTGGTGGCGAGCCAGAGCGGCGACATGGCGCGGCTCGCGGCGCCCGACGACCCGGACGCGGTGGGTGGCGAGGACGGCGAGGAGCCCGAGGCCGGCGGCCGGCGGCGCTCCCGCCGGGGCGGTGCGCGGCGCCGTACCCGCCCCTGACAGTGCGCCGTACCCGCCCCTGACAGCTGTGTCGCGCCGACCGGAACCGCCCTGCGGGTCCGGTCGGCGCACCCTTATGCCGGGTAGGGTTGGGCGTTTCGGCCGGCCGGTTTGGGGGAGCTCCGGGCCATGGCGTACGCTTGCCGGCGGCGCACTTTGGTGTGCCGACCTCCCGCGTGCCCGCGCCGCCGTGCCTTGTGTCATCCGGCGAGCCGCCGTGGGAACGACCGCCAGCAGCCTCAACGACAGGGAGTCCGCCTCCGATGTACGCGATCGTCAAGACCGGCGGCAAGCAGTACAAGGTCGCCGAGGGCGACGTGATCGAGGTCGAGAAGCTCGCCGGTGCCCCCGGTGACGCGGTGCAGCTTGCCGCGGTGCTCCTCGTCGACGGTGACGACCTGGTGACCGACACGGCGAAGCTTGCCAAGGTCGAGGTGTCCGGTGAGATCGCCGCGCACACCAAGGGCCCGAAGATCCGGATCCACAAGTTCAAGAACAAGACCGGCTACCACAAGCGCCAGGGTCACCGCCAGCCGTTGACCCAGGTGAAGGTGACCGGCATCTCCAGCGGGAAGTAGGTCGTCCTCTCATGGCTCACAAAAAGGGTGCGTCCAGCTCGCGTAACGGTCGTGAGTCTGCGGCCCAGCGGCTCGGCGTGAAGCGCTTCGGTGGTCAGCTCGTCAGCGCCGGCGAGATCATCATCCGCCAGCGTGGCACCAAGTTCCACCCGGGTGACCTGGTCGGCCGGGGCGGCGATGACACGCTCTTCGCGCTGTCCGCCGGTTCGGTCCAGTTCGGTACCAAGCGCGGTCGCAAGACCGTCAGCATCGTTCCGCAGTAATAGGCTCTCCGGCGAAGCGGGCCGCGGACCTGGTGTCCCGGCCCGCTTCGGCTTTCTTGTGTTCAGTACGACTCCCGCTGGAAGGATTGGTGGCGTGACGACGTTCGTTGACCGGGTCGTCCTACACCTGCAGGCCGGCGACGGCGGGCACGGCTGTGTCTCGGTCCACCGGGAGAAGTTCAAGCCGTTCGGCGGTCCGGACGGGGGCAACGGCGGGCATGGCGGCAGCGTCTCGCTGGTGGTTGACCCACAGGTGCACACGCTGCTCGACTTCCACTTCCGTCCGCACGTCAAGGCCGCCAACGGCCGGGGCGGGGCCGGATCGAACCGGGACGGCGCGAACGGTGCCGACCTGGTCCTCAAGGTTCCCAACGGCACTGTCGTGCAGACCGCCGACGGTACGGTGCTCGCCGACCTGGTAGGTGCCGGGACGACCTTCGAGGTGGCCCGGGGTGGCCGCGGTGGCCGGGGTAACGCCTCGCTGGCCAACGCCCGCCGCAAGGCGCCGGGCTTCGCCGAGCTGGGTGAGCCCGGCGACCAGATGGACGTGGTACTGGAGCTGAAGAGCGTCGCCGACGTCGGTCTGGTTGGTTATCCGTCCGCGGGTAAGTCATCGCTGATCTCGGTGATCTCCGCCGCGAAGCCGAAGATCGCTGACTACCCGTTCACCACCTTGGTGCCGAACCTCGGCGTGGTCCGGGCGGACAACCACACCTTCACCGTCGCCGACGTACCCGGCCTGATTCCGGGCGCGGCCACCGGCAAGGGGCTCGGTCTGGAGTTCCTTCGGCACATCGAGCGCTGCGCTGTGCTCGTGCATATCGTCGACACCGCGGCCCTGGAGACGGAGCGCGACCCGGTGGCCGACATCGACGCCCTCGAGGCGGAGCTGGCCGCGTACGGTGGGCTGGTTGATCGGCCGCGCCTGGTCGCCCTCAACAAGGTCGACGTGCCGGATGGGCGGGACCTGGCCGAGATCGTCCGGCCGGACCTGGAGGCTCGCGGCTTCCGCGTCTTTGAGGTCTCGGCGGCCACCCGGGCCGGACTCAAGGAACTGATGTACGCGATGGGCGAGCTGGTGGCGGCGGCGCGTGCGGCGGCACCGCCGGCGGAGCCCGCCCGGATCGTGATCCGTCCCAAGGCGGTAGACGACGCGGGCTTCACCGTGGAGACTGCGCCCGGCGGCGCCTGGGTGGTGCGGGGTACCCGCCCGGAACGGTGGGTCCGGCAGACGAACTTCGACAACGAGGAGGCGGTCGGCTACCTGGCTGACCGGCTGGCCCGGCTCGGCGTCGAGGAGAAGCTTGGCAAGGCCGGTGCGCAGGCGGGCGACCTGGTCCGCATCGGCGAACGCGAGTTCGACTGGCAGCCGACGCTGTACGCCGAGTTCGTCCCCGGGATACGCGGTGGTGACCAGCGGATGGCGGAGCAGTCGGAGCGGCCGTCGGCCGCCGAGCGGCTGGCCGCCCGCAAGGCCCGCCGGCAGCGCCCGGACGACGAGGCCGAAACCGGCGAGCCGGTCGGCGACGACGCGGAGTGACCGACCGCACCGGTTGATCGCCCGGGCCTCCGCACCGGGCGAGGGCCGGTTGGGGCGGCCGTGGGGCCGTGGCGGGCCGCCGCACCGGGTGCGGGCCACGTCGGCGTGGCGGGCAGTCGGGCCAGCGGATGGGTCAGGGCCGGTCCAGGGGAGTGTCGAGTCGTCCCCCGGTGCCTTTCTGGTTGGACAGGAGCAGGCCGAGTACGAGCATCGCGAAGCCGAGCCCGAGGTGTAGCCAGTTGTCGGCGTCATTCACCGGGATCACGTTGGCTGAGCTGGACCGGTCAATCACGAGTCCATAGATCCACAGGGCGAGGGTGAGCGCGCCACCCACGGTGAGAAAGACCCGCGCCCCGCTTACCCGACGGGCCAGCACCAGGCCGGCCAGGCCGGAGCCCAGGAGCAAGATGTTGTGCAGGAATGAGACCTGGAACAGGCCGAACAGCTTTGCTCCGGAGTCCGGTCCGGCGAACCGCAACTCGTCATAGTCGGTGGTGATCCCGGGCACGAACCCGAGTACTCCCAGTAGGAGGAGGATTCCCGCCACGGCGAGGGCCGCGACCTGGAGCCCAGCCCTCGACCGCGCTCGTGCGTGCTCTGCCATGCCTGCACCTCCGTCGATCCGCGGCCCATGGCGCCGTGGCGCGGGCTCGCCCCCGACCCGACAATCCATCATTGTCCGGTCCCACCAGCGGACTCCGCAGCCAAACGGTGCATCACACCGGTGGCCGGCCGGAGCCCAGGGTGCGCGGGCGAAGGGGGCGGACACGGCGCCTCGACCCGGACCGTCGATCCAGGCCGAGGCGGTCCGGCGACTCAGTCCAGGTCGAACTCGCCGTCCTGGGCGCCGGCGACGAAGGCGTCCCACTCGGCCTGGGTGAACACGAGTACCGGCCCGTCCGGCTCGGCGGAGTTCCGCATGCCGATCAGGTCGTCAACGAACGCGACCTCGACAGCGGCCTCGGAGGTGTCGCCCTCGGCTCGCTGCCAGACGGCCCGCGAGACATCGAAGTCGCCTTTGGGGTGCGTCGTCATGGTCCAGTCCTCCAGTACCGTGGGTGTGGGGGGTAATTCGTATTGTTCCATCGGGCAGGATAAGCGGATGCCGAGCCTTACCCGCGTAGAGGCGACCGCGCGCGCCGCTGTGATTTCCGTCGAGTCCTATCAGGTGGACCTCGATGTGACCGGCGACGAAGGATTTCGTTCGCGGGTCACCATCCGGTTTCGGGCGACCCCCGGTTCCCGGACGTTCGTCGAGTGCCAGCCGCAGATGTTGCGCTCGGTCCGGATCAACGACACCGACCTTGACCCCGCCCTGCTGGTCGACAACCGGCTGCCACTGACCGGCCTCGCCGAGCGGAACACGCTGACGGTCGAGGCGGAGATGGCGTACACCAACACCGCTGAGGGGATGCACCGCTTTGTCGACCCGGCCGACGGGGAGACCTACCTGTACGCCATGTCCTTCCTCGACCATGCCCAGCGCATCTTCGCCGCCTTCGACCAACCCGACCTCAAGGCCCCAGTCACCCTCACGGTGACCGCCCCCGAGCACTGGACCGTCGCCGCGAACGGCGTACTGGCTGCCTCGCCGCGTCCAGGGCGCTGGGAGTTCGCCCCGACCGAACCGCTGGCCACGTACCTGGTCTCGGTGATCGCCGGGCCCTGGTACGTCCACCGGGACGAGCATGACGGCATTCCGCTCGGCGTCTGGTGTCGTCGGTCGCTCGCGACGCACCTGGACGCGGAGATCGACGAGATCCTCACGATCACGAAACAGTGTCTGGACCGGTATCACCAGCTCTTTGCGCAGCGGTACCCGTTCGGCAAGTACGACCAGGCGTTCGTACCGGAGTTCAATGCCGGGGCCATGGAGAATCCGGGGCTGGTGACCATCCGGGACGACTACGTCTTCCGGTCCGCGGTCACCGAGAGCGAGCGCGAGTGGCGGGCCAGCACCATCGCGCACGAGATGGCGCACATGTGGTTCGGGGACCTGGTCACCATGCGGTGGTGGGACGACCTGTGGTTGAACGAGTCGTTCGCCGAGTACCTGGCCACCCGGGTGACCGCGGAGGCCACCCGCTTCGATCGCGGCTGGACGAGCTTCGCGATGCGGCGCAAGATCTGGGGGTACGCGGCCGACCAGCGTCCGTCGACCCACCCGGTCGCCCCGGCGGAGGTGACCGACGCCGCCCAGGCCATGCTCAACTTCGACGGCATCTCGTATGCGAAGGGCGCCGCGGTGCTGCGCCAGCTCGTGGCCTGGCTCGGCGACGAGGACTTCCTGGCCGGGCTCAACGCGTACTTCGCCGAGCACCGGTTCGGCAACGCCACCCTGGCGGACCTGCTGGCCAGCCTGACCACGGCCAGTGGGCGCGACCTGACCGGATGGGCCCGGTGCTGGCTGCGTACCGCGCAGGTCAACACATTGCGGGCGGAGGTAGCGCTCGATGCCGACGGCCGATACACCGAGGTGGCCCTGGTGCAGAGCGGGCCGGAATCCCACCCGGTGCTGCGCCCGCACCGGGTCGGCCTCGCCCGGTACGCCGCTGACGGCACCGTGCAGCACCGCCTGGTGGACGTGGAACCTTCCGTCGACGGTGGTCGCACGGTGCTCACGGACCTGGCCGGGCAGGCGGCCGCCCAGCTGCTGCTGCCGAACGCCGGCGACCTGACCTATGCCAAGATCCGACTGGATTCGGCCTCGGCGGACGCGGTACCGCTGTTGCTGCCCCGTCTGACCGACTCGCTCGCGCGGGCGCTGCTCTGGGGCGCTGAGCTGGACGCCGTCACCGATGGGGAGCGGCCGGTGATGGAGCTGGTGCAGCTGATCACCGCCGCATTGCCGGCCGAGACCGAGGTGGTGATCGTCGAGGATGTGGTCGCGATCAGCCGATCGCTGATCAACCGCTACCTCACCCCCCGCGACCGCGAGGCGGCCCTGGCCCAGGTCGCCGTCGCCACCGGGCAACTGCTCGACACCGCGCCGCCCGGTGGTTCGCTTCAGCTCGCCGCGGCCCGAGGGTGGGTCGCCGCGACCGACGACGTGGACCGACTGACCGGTTGGCTGGCCGGCCAGGGCAGGCCGCCGGGGCTCGCGATCGACACGGAGCTGCGGTGGGCGGTGCTGGGGCGGCTGGTGGCGCTGGGTGGGGCCGGTGTGGCGGAGATCGCCGCCGAGGCGGCAGCCGACCCGAGCGCCACCGGGGCCGAGCGGGCCGCCCGCTGTCGCGCGGCCCTGCCCGACCCGGCTGCCAAAGAGGCTGCCTGGGAGATCATCGTGGCGGACACGGAGTGCTCCAACCGCCTGGTTGAGGCGACCGCGAAGGGCTTCTGGCAGCCGGAGCAGGCGACGCTGACCGCTTCGTACGTCGGGCGGTACCTTGCCGACATGCCGATCGCCTCGCGGTTGCGTACGCCGTGGGTGGCGGAGCGGATCGCGGAGCGGGCGTTCCCGCGCTATGCGGTCGCGCAGAGCACTCGGGAGGGCGTCGCGGCGTTGCTCACCCGGGAGGATCTGACCCGGGGCCTTCGTCGGACGTTGATCGACGCGGACGACGACATGCGCCGGGCGCTGATCGCCCGCACCGCCGTCGCGGCGGTGGACGCCTGAAGGAGCGCGGGCCCGGCTGCCGGCGTGGGCGCAGACGTCTTCCGACTGGGCGCAATCTCATCGCTGGGCGGAGCCGTTTTGGCGCCGAGGGTGGCGGGGAAGCTGGGGCGAGGACGGCGCTGGCCGCGGTCGGCTTAAACTCGCGGGGTGGAGGAAGACATCCGGCGGGTGGGGATCATGGGCGGCACGTTCGACCCGATCCATCACGGGCATCTGGTCGCGGCGAGCGAGGTGGCCGACCGGTTCGGGCTGGACGAGGTGATCTTCGTCCCCACCGGGCAGCCCTGGCAGAAGGAGGACCAGCCGGTCAGTCCCGCCGAGGACCGATACCTGATGACGGTCATCGCCACCGCCTCCAACCCTCGTTTCCAGGTCAGTCGGGCCGACATCGACCGCGGTGGTCCCACCTACACCATCGATACGCTGCGTGACCTGCGGGCCGTGTACGGCGCCAAGGTGCAGCTCTTCTTCATCACCGGCGCGGACGCCTTAGCGAAGATCCTTTCCTGGAAGGACCTGGACGAGGCCTTTGAGTTGGCCCACTTCATCGGGGTGACCCGGCCCGGCTTCAGGTTGTCCAACGCGCACCTGCCCGCCGACACGGTGAGCCTGGTGCAGGTGCCCGCGATGGCGATCTCCTCCACCGACTGCCGCGTCCGGGTCTCCCGGAGCGCGCCGCTGTGGTACCTGGTGCCCGACGGTGTGGTGCAGTACATCGCAAAACGGCGGCTCTACCAGTAGTGATCCGTCCCGGCCTGTGGCCGTTCCTGCCCGGACGCGCCGTAACCGACCGGCCGCGTCGCTCTTTCATGTGAGACGCTTGGGGGGTCGCACGCATGATCGAAGGAGAACGGTGACAGTTTCCGAACGCGCACACGAGCTGGCGACCGCCGCCGCCCAGGCCGCCGCCGACAAGAGGGCGCAGGACATCGTCATCATTGATGTGGGTGATCAGCTCGCCATCACCGACGCGTTCCTGCTCGCCGCCGCCCCCAACGAGCGTCAGGTGCTCGCCATCGTTGACGCGATCGAGGAGCGCCTGCTCCAGCTGCCGGAGAAGGCCAAGCCGGTCCGGCGCGAGGGGGAGCGGGGCGGTCGTTGGGTGCTGCTCGACTACGTGGACATCGTCGTGCACGTCCAGCACACCGAGGAGCGCGAGTTCTACGCGCTGGACCGGCTCTGGAAGGACTGCCCGCAGATTCCCTTCGTCGACCGCGACCTCGCCGCCGCTGAGCCCGGCACGGCCGAATGACCCGGCTGATTGTCTGGCGACATGGCAACACCGACTGGAACGCCAGCGGCCGGGTGCAGGGGCAGACCGATATCGGTCTGAACGACCTCGGTCGGGAGCAGGCCGGGGCTGCCGCCCAGCTGCTCACCGAGTTCCACCCCGACGCGATCTTCGCCAGCGACCTTCGGCGGGCGGCGGACACGGCCGCCGCTCTGGCCGCCCTGACCGGGCTGCCGGTCCACACCGACGTACGGCTGCGGGAACGGCACTTCGGGCCCTGGCAGGGGCTGCGGCTCACCGAGGCGGCCGAACAGTACCCGGAGGAGTATGCCCGTTGGCGGGCCGGTGACCCAGACCCTGGTGCCGGCATCGAAACCTTGGACGACGTCGGTAAGCGGCTGGGGGTCGCGTTCCAGGAGGCCGCCGATACCGTCGCCGGTGGGACGGTGGTGGTCGCCACCCATGCTGGTGGCGCCCGACAGGGCATCGGTCAGCTACTCGGCTGGGAGCCCGCCGTGCTGCAGACGATCGACTCGCTACGCAACTGCCACTGGACCGAATTGTGGCACGACGAACTGCGGGGTTGGCGCCTGCGCGCACACAACATCGGGCCCCGTTACGACGTCGACTCCACCGGTAGCCACCGATAGGCTCCGATTTCAGGGGCGTTTCCGTTAAACGACTGATTGTCTGGTTGATGCCTGTGTGGGGTGTGGTCGGGGGCACCGTGGTGGTGGAATCTCGGCGGCCGTCGGGGCGTTACATCATGCGTACGGCCGTGGAAGCGCCCCGCCGATGGCGGATGCCGGGCGTGCGTGAGCCCCGGAATGGTGGCGGTCCGCCGGTCGTTACATCTGGACCCGGCGCCGTGCGTGTCCCCGGACCGCGGTAGCCGACCCCCTTCTCTTTTCTTCTCGTTTTGTTTTGAGCGCCGGACGGTGCTTGCACCCTGTTGCCGCCTGACCCCCTTCGGGCGTGCGTGATGGGTGTCGACCCCCGAATGGAGCAACCCTCATGGTGAACACGATTCTGCGTCGTAGTGTGCTTGGTATCGCTGGTCTGGCCCTGTCCACCGGTGTCGTCGCCGGCCCCCTGGCCACCCTCACCGACACCACCCCCGCCGCAGCCGTTCAGGTTGCGAAGCCGGACATGGACACGCTGATCCCGCACGGCACCCAGGGCAAGCAGTCCCGCATCAGCCTGGGCGACGAGCAGGTATCGAATGTGAAGGCCATCATCGAGGCCACCAAGAAGGCCGGCATGGACGAACGCGCCGCCGTGGTGGCAATTGCTACCAGCTTGCAGGAGTCGAAGCTGGAGAACCTGGGACACCTGGGTGCGCGTAACGACCACGACTCGCAGGGCCTGTTCCAGCAGCGCCCGTCCTCCGGTTGGGGCAGTGTGGAGCAGATCACCGACCCCGAGTACTCCACCACCGCCTTCCTCAACGGCCTCAAGCAGGTTGACGGCTGGCAGGAACTGCCGTTGACCGAGGCCGCGCAGAAGGTGCAGGTGTCGGCGTTCCCGTTCCACTACGCCCAGTGGGAGACCCAGGCCGCCGACCTCGTCGCCGCGCACTGGACCAACTGACCCCACCCACCACCACCCCCCCGCCCACAGACCTGACCCAGCCAAGGGGGAAAGAAATTGTTGGCCGGCACCCGAACCGGGTGCCGGCCAACAGTCGTAGCACTGCTACCGATGTGCGCAGATCCGGAGCAATCTCATGCAACGGTCTACTGAGCGCCCGGCGTGGGCGGAGTCACTTCCCCGCAAGCGACCGCGAGCGATCACCTGACGGTAGAACGTAAGGCATGAGTAGCCGAGGCGATCATTACAGGATTCGGCGCGGTCGCGAGTCGGACGTCGATCAGCTCGCCCGCCTGCAGGCGACCGTTCAACTGCAGGCGACCACCGGCGGAGAACCGCATGCCGGGATCACCGCTTGGGTCCACGATCTGCTGAACGGGCATCCTTCGGTCACACCCGACGACTTCCTGGTCGTGGAGGACACCACCACCGGTCGGCTGGCGGCCAGTCTGGTCGGTCTTCGTCAGCAGTGGAGCCTGGCCGGGATCCGGCTGCCGGTGACTCAGGTCGAGTTGGTGGGCACGGCACCGGAGCATCGCGGCAACCAGCTCACCGAACGGCTACTCGCCGCGCTGCGCGACCGATCGCGTGCCACTCCAGATCATCGAAGGGATTCCCCACTTCTACCGTCGGTTTGGCTACGACTACGCGCTGGCCCACGGCGGCGCACCCACGGTGCCCGCCGCCGCCCTACCGGACGCCTACCCGGGACCCTGGACCGTCCGCCCCGCCACCGCGGCCGACGCGGACGCCCTCGCCCGTATCGACCGACCGCAGGCGGACGGGGATGCTCTGGTCTGCCCGCGCGACGCCGTCGCCTGGCGGTACGAGATCGTGGGCCGCCGGGCGGAGGCTCTCGTTCGGCGCGAGGTCGCCGTGCTGCGGCGCGGCGAGCAGGTCCAGGGATATCTGGTGCACAGCACCGCGCTCTCCGCGGCGGGAGAGCTGACCGTGCTCGCCGCGACCTGCGAGCCTGCCGGGCGCTGGCCGGAGGCCGCCGCCGCGACGTACGCCTATCTCGGCCGGGTCGGTCGGCGCTACGCCACGACGGTCCAGCGCCCGTTCCACGCAGTGCGTCCGTTGCTCGATCCGGACCACCTCCTGGCCCGGATCGGGCCCACCGGAGTACCAACGCGCCCCAGAGCCTGGTATGCCCGCACCGGCGACCCGGTCGAGTTGCTCGCCCGCCTCGCCCCGCTGCTACGCAGCCGCTGGCAGTCAGCCGATCTGCGTTGGCCCGAATCCACACTCGTGATTGACACCTACACCGCGAGCGCGCACCTCGAGTTCGACGACGGTGAACTAACGGCGGTGACGGCGAGACGGAGTGCGATCGGTTCGAGCTCCGACGCGAGCCACCATGCCGCCATCCCGCCCGGTGCCCTGCTGCACCTCGCTGTTGGTCACCGCACCCTGCCTCAGGTGCTCGATGCCTGGCCGGACGCCGCCGTGCGCGACGGCCTCACCGAGCAGTTCCTGACAGCCGCGTTCCCGCGCGTACCGGTGCGGGTCTGGCCGGGTAACTGACGGGCCACGATCCTTAGCCGCGTCGTGCCAGGTCACACGCTGATTCTGCCTCGCGTGTCTTCGATCCAGGGGTCTGTCTGGTGTGGCTGCGGTGGCGTGACAGTGACACGGGCTCAGCAGGAGCCGTACCGGTAGGTGCCGCTGCCGGGCGCGGTGACGCCGACGTCGCGGCGAACGACCGAGACCTCGTCACCGACCGCCGCGCACGCCTTCGCGAACGCACTGTCGGTGTACTCGATGACAATGACGTTGTCGCCGTACACGCCGGTGAAGTAGTCACACTCGTTGTAGCGCCCACACTCCTCGGCGATGGCGAAGTCGAGTCCGGCGTTCCTGCCACGCGTACCGAGGTCGGTGGTGTTCTTTTGCCCGATGGCGAGCCCCGCATTGTGGGCGTGTGGCGTCAGTAACTCCAGGTAGGCGATCGCGTCATGGATGGCGAGCAGGCCCTCAGACCGTTCGTACGAGTCGATGTTGTCTGGTTCGATCGCCTGGTAGCCGGCCCGCGCACAGCCGTCGAACCAGTTCTGGACGATACCCGCGATTGCCGCACGGTTGGCCGAGGTCGATATATCGAGCAGAATTTCGTTCCAGTCGCCATCAACGACGTAGTTGCCGTCGGAGTCACGGAGCAGGAGGTCATCGTGCTGACTCTGCCACCAGTCAACCTCGTTGGGCTGCACCTGGAACGCGTTGACGTAGCAGATGTTGTAGAGGTTGGCGGCGATCGGATCCTGTCGGTCGCGGCTTACGACCCGCACCCCGCCCGGGGGCGGGTAGGCAGCGCCGATCTGATAGTCGAATGTCGCATTGACCGGTGGCAAGACCGCGGTGGAGGCGGTCGGCACAACTGGGACGGGCGCCGGGTCGTTGTACGCATAGACTCCGACCGAGACTGTGAGTGCGGTAGCGGTGAGCACGGTACATGCGGCAAGCATCGACCGGGTGAAACTAGCCATTGAACAACTCCAGGGGAGGGTTACGCCGGGGAGCCTGGTCGCGGGCGGGATAGTTCGGCAAGCCCAACCCGACTGCCCGGCACGAACGGTGCTACCCACCAAACTCCGCTGACAAGCCAACGTCAATGGCCGTTTATACCCTCATCCAATGACACAACGGGCACGGGTGGCGCTTCGTCGCCGCCGCGCCCGCTGCTGTCGGAAGTCACCCAAGCATGGGGGGCGAGAGCAGCACGTCGTTTCTATGCTCGGTCGGTGACGGCCGTGGGCGCGGGCCCACCGGCTGGGCGCTACTGACGCTCAGCCGGTGGGCTCGTCCTGTCTTACGGGCAGGTCTTCCAGGCCAGGTTGTAGGTGGTGGAGATGGCCCCGTCGGTCGAGTCCATCGTCATGAAGCTCGTTGTGGTGCTGGTGTCTGAGGTGCCGGCGAGCGCCCAGAGCTCTGTGTTGATGTTGAAGTTGCGAAACTCGCCGCACGGGTGCCAGACCAGCGAGGCGACGTCGGTGACGTCGGTGGCCTGCCAGTTGTCCACCAGCGGACCGTCGAAGATGTGGGTCGTGTAGGCCGTGGGTGACATCCCCTGGAAGTAGTAGTTTGCCCGCTCCACGCCGGACGCCCCGTCCGCCAGGGCGGCGAAGCCGCGGTAGTCAGCCTGGGCCACCGCGTAGGTGAACCCCTGCGGGACGTGAACCCGTAGGTTGAGCTGGCAGTTGCGGCGCCAGTCGGTCGGCTCCGCCCCGACCCCGACCTGGGCGATGAAGGCGCTGTAGGTGACCGTGAATGCGGTGTTGTCGGCCGACATGGCGATGGCGGCAGTGCCGGCCGGGCAGCCCGAGCCATTGACAGTTACCAGATCGATGACGATCTGACCTGGGGGTGGGGTCGCGGGCTCGGGGAAGTCCACCACCGGGTTCGTGGGAGCCAGCAGGGAGAGGATCATGCCTCCGGTTGCGAGCCAACTGAACATGAGAATCCTTCCTGTACGCCTCGGTGCGTGAGCGGCGGTACCGGCTGGCGCTGGACCGTTCGGGGCTTGAGAGAAGGACAGGTTCCGTGCAGAAGGGCGGTGGTGGAGGGGGCCTGGCGGGCCAGCCGGACCGCGCACATGAGGATATGGGCGCCTCGGCGAGGAGCTAGCGTCACATCAGTGACCATTGCCCAATTAATACAGATTGATGTCCTGGCGTGTCCGCTCGCCGCCGTGCCATTCGGCAATACGAGAGGTCGGACGCTATGTCGCTGCCGTGCTGGTAAGGCAGATTCGACCGATAGATTCCTCATCGCACGTTGCGAAATGATACACATTCTCATCACGGCTTGCCGCTTGACACGGCCGGTGGCTAACGCCGGGGAGCGAGCGGCGCGGGGGACGACTCCATCGCCCTGGCCTGCCGGTTTCGTAGCGCGAACACCGCCAGTGCGAGGACGACCAGGACCACCAGGATCGCCGTACCCGTGTTGCCGATCACCGTCTCGATGCGTTCCACCGAGGCGCCGGCCAGCGCGCTGGCGAAGACGTACAGCGCCGACCACATGTAGGCACCGGCCAGGGAGGCGGGAAGGAAGTGCGGGTAGGGCACCTTCGCCATCCCGGCCGTGGCCGGGGTTAGGGTACGGACGATGGGCAGCAGTCGGGTGAGGAACACCGCCCACGCGCCGTAGCGTGGCAGCGCCACCATCGCGCGGTCCCAGTTCGCGGCGCTGATCCGGCGGCCGGGATAGGTGTTGCGCAGGCGGTGGCCGTACCGGCGGCCGAGGAGGTAGCCGATGTGGTCGACTCCAGGATGATCAACTTAGCGGGCGCCGTCACGTCTTGTGCTCGAGCACGAGCGTACCGTCTCGAGGCGTTGAGGCAGGTCCCGCCCGAATCGGGCCCGGTGTCACCGTCCGGGTGCGACAACCCGCGTTCGGCCCAGCCGCCCACCGGGGGAGCTGAGCCGGGACTGGCCAGGGAGGCGTCAGGCGGCGGCGAACTCGCCGTGGAACAGCTCCAGGTTCGGGAACTTGTATCGTTCTCGCATGGCAGCGGCCAGGGCAGCCGTCGGTTGGTCAACCATCACCGCCACGCCGGATCCGTCGTGGTTCAGTGCCACTGCCGCAACGGCCACCCCTTTCGACTTCCAGTACGGGATGTCCACCTTGATGTGGGTTGTCAATTCGGTGAGGACGGGATGCGGAGGTGGTGCATCGGTGAAAATCAACGGGACTTCCGGGTGCCGAAGGCGCAGGCCGGCGTCCAGATCGTCGACCAGTGGCACGCGGCCGCGGTGGATCAGCAGCACTCCTCCATCGGCGCTTACGCCGTAGTACGAGTTGGTGGGGTAGGTCTGTTCGATGTCCCGGATCAGTAGGTCTCGCGGTGCGTCCCCGGAACTCGTCGAGGTCATCGGCAGGAGATCCCGGGCGTGGGCCGTTGTCGACCCTGTCGGTTGACCGAAATCATCGGCTGCGGCTTCGGTGCACCCTGTAACCGTCGCCAGGATTCCGGCTGCGACCAGGCCAATTCGTTGCAGACGCATGGCTCAGCCTAACCAGGGCTGCCCGTCAGAGGCTGACCTGCACATCAGCCGCCCTGTCGTCGCGACGCTTCACTCCGATGTCCGGAGGTCGTCCCCGCCAGCACTGATGGTGACGAGGCGGTCGCCTCTACGCGGTCAACTGCTCGCGGAAGAAGTGGACGGCCGCGTCGGCTAGGCGGGTGCGGATCCGATCCGCGTCCGGCACGTCCCGCACGAACACGTAGTGGCCAGCCGACGGGTCGGCGCAGTGCTCGGTGGCGCCAGGAATCAGGGAAGCGTAGTGCAGTGCGTTGGTCTCGGCCGGCGTCTGGTCGTCCTCGCCGGTCCACCAGATCGACACGGGCGTCGTGATGCCCCGCAGGCTGGTGGAGGTGAGTAGTTGGCCTTGCGCCGGGCAGATGAGAAGACCCGCGGTCACTCGGCGGTCGGCGTAGTCGTCGCCGGATTCGCTGATCCACGCGGCGATGTCAGCGGCGCCGATCCGGTCGGTCAGTTCGTCGATCAGGGTCGGGTACTCCGGCGGTGAGGGCACCGTCACTCGTCTGGTGGCGATAGCGCCGAACATGTCGGCGTCGATTCGTGCCCCAAGCACCGCGGCGGCGGTGTAGCCGCCGAGCGAGAAGCCGGCGACGCCAACGGGACCACCGTCGGCGAGGTGGTCCAGCACCACCGAAAGGTCCTGGGGGCGGTCCCACCACCGCGCGAAGGCTTCGGCATGGTAGCCGCCACGATGGCTGTTGCCGTGATGGTCGACGCCGATTACCCGCAGGCCAGCCGAGGCCAGTGGCTCGGCCAGCCAGGACAGGTCGAGTGCGCAACCGCCGGTCCCGTGCGAGAGCAGGACGGTGCCACCGGTCGTCGCGGCGCCTGCCGGCCACACGTAGGTCACGACTGGCCGTGGACCGCCCGTACCCCAGGCTTCTCGTCGGGGATCTGTCAGCACGCGGACGTCCGGTGAGGTCATATCGAAAACTATGGCAGGGGCCCGCCAACGCCCGGGTCCGCCGCTCAGGACGAGCTATCGGTGGACGACGTCGGACGGCCCGGTGGACAGCAGCAGCTGGGGTAGCCCGGGCCGGACGGCCGTTCATGGTGTCCACGGAGACCTCGCGGGTGGCGACCCGGTCGAAGTCGACGAACAGGTCATTCAGCCAGTCCGCCGTGTGGTGCCGGCACACCGCTCCGTCGTTGGTCTCGAACACCCCATAGCTGCCGTACGTCGCGGCGAACTGCTGATGCTGAGAACGATTACGCTGAGCCGCCTGCAGACACAGGTCGTTGAGGTAGAGGAGCCCACCGGGCCGCAGAACCCGGCGCAGCTCGGCCACCAGCCTCCGCTGCCCGGCGTCGCTCGGCAGGCACGTCAACACCGCGAACAGCAGCATCAGGTCAACACTGCTGTCGGGGTGGTCCAGTCGGGGAGGAGCGTCGAGAACCGTGAACCGCGCCCCCGGCTGCTGCGCACGTGCGCGGGCGACAAGTTGGGGAGCGACATCCACCCCTTCGACGTTGTGGAAACCCCACTCGGCGAGCTGTCCCGCGAGCCGTCCGTAACCGCACCCGTAGTCGAGGATGTGCGCCTGGCGATCGATGCCCTCCAGCCATGAAGGCGCAACCGGATGTCCGAAGGTCCTCGACGCTCCCGTGGAGTTCCAGTACCCCAGTTGATTGTCAAGATCCACCATGGCGATGAGCGTTCCACCGAGTGCTATGGACGGTCACGTACCGTGGCAGGTCAACCGACGCGAGGGTGCAGTCCCAAACTGTGGCGCCGCCTCTGGGATGGCGCCACAACGACCTCATCGGAATCAGTCGAAAGTCTTGGCGACCCTTGCGTAAGGATCGGCCGAAACGCTCATCGACCCTCGGAAGGGGTCGTCGACCCGCTCGACGACGAATATCAGCAGGGAAATCATGGCCGCGGTCGCGGAGACCAATACCAGGGAGGCGTGCCGGGTCCGGGTCGGGATGAGGCAGGACAGGAAGATGATGAACACACCGCCGGCCAGGAGTGTGAACCAGAGCGTCGGGGGGAGAGCGGCGCTGCTGAAGGTGCTTCGGATCTGGCGGGATTTGCTCCAACCCTCGAACTCTGACTGGGCAAGGCCACTCAACTCCTGCTCCTTGTCAGAATTCGGCGTGAAATTCAAGAGGGTGCGCCAGATCCGCTCCTCGAGTTCGCGGTCGCCGTCCACCTCGTCGCCGCGTTGGTAGCTCGGCCACGCTTCGTTGACCATGTAGTCGACATACTCGTTCAACAGTCCCTGCAGCTCACCGCGGGTGGGCTCCGGATACTCGGACACCACGTTGTGTAGCGCCTTCAGGTCCGCCGCCTCCGTTGCGACCGCCGCGCCAGCCTGCGAGTACGTCCCGTACACCGTCAGGGCGGTCAGGACGAGCAAGAGCGCGTAGAGGGTGCCGGTGACCGAGGTCGTGTGGGTGATGAGATCCAACCACTTCGGCTCAGCATCGGACAAGCGCTTGGCGCGGCCCCGCAGCAGCCAGATTCCCAGCGCGCCAATAAGGCAGAATACTGCCAAGAATATGAGGAAAATGAGCCAACCTGGCGCAAGATGGTTCCAGCTCCACATGTGGCCACTCCCTGTCGCGGAAATCGAATCCCTCTAAGGTTCACCAAGAACCTTCGCCTAACGCGCGCCACAGCGGCCGGCTTTCGGTCGCCACCTGAAAAGGAGGTAGCCGGAGAAGATCGACGGCCGGCCGCCGTCTGGCGAGCGTAGGACTGGCATTCGGCGAGAGCAAGGACGTGGCCCGGTTACCGCTGGGCCGCGCGAGTCGTGGGGCGATAGTGCACCAGGGCGTGGCCGGTGCGGCACCACTTACCGCTGCGGGAACCCATCCTTCGTCTCCGCCAGGAAGTTCGTCCAGGCGCTAAGTCCGAAGACGAGGGCCGGGCCGTTCGGGTCCTTGCTGTCCCGGCACGCCACCACGTCATCGAGCGCGGCGACTTCGACACACTGGCCATTCCCGCTCGATCGGCTGCTCTTCATCCAGTGGGCGTGGGCCAGGTTGGCGGGGGTCATCCTGTACCTCCTTGAGTGCTGAACGTAGCGGCTGGTCCGTTGATCAGCTTGATCGAGCTGGTGGGGTCCAATGCGGTAGCCCGGAGGTGCTCGAACGTGGTGGCGTAGCGGCGTACATCAGCTTCGCGTTCGAGGAACAGGTCGCCGGCCATGCTGTCGATGTACACGAGGGCAGGGTCGGCTGGATCGGGGAAGTCCATGACCACGAATGAGCCGGGCATGCCGGCATGGGCTCCGCTCGTGAACGGGATGACCTGGAGCGTGATGTTCGGCTGGCTACTGGCCTTCACCAGAGCGTCGAACTGATCCACCATGACCTGGGGCCCGCCGGCCAGACGGTGCAGGACGGCCTCGTCAATGATCGCCCAAACCCGCAGCGGGTCAGATTTATGGAGTGACTCCTGACGCTGGAGTCGGGCCTCCACCCGGGTTTGCACTTCGGCGTCACTTGCGAACGGTAGGACTCCACGGATCACCGCGCGGGCGTAGTCCTCGGTTTGGAGTAAGCCCGGGACGAACAGTGACTCGTAGTTGTGGACCGAGCGAGCCTCAGCCTCGAAGCTGATGTAGGTGGTGTACAGCTCGGGTAGCTCCGACTCGTATGTCTGGAGCCAGCCCAGCTGGGTCGCCTGCTGGGACAGGGCGATGAGTTCGCTGCGCTGGTCCTCGTCGGTGATGCCGTACGTGTCGAGCATCGCCATCAGGGTGCGCCGTTGCGGACGGACCCGGGCCGTCTCGATGCGGTAGAGGGTGGCGGGGTTGATGCTGGTCTGTTCGCTGACCTCTTCGCGAGTGAGGTCAGCTTCGGTGCGGAGTCGGCGTAGTTCAGCCGCGAGCCGCCGGAGGCGCACGGTGGGTGGCTGCCGTCGAGCTGACAACTCCATGTCCCTTCGCTCCTGTCGTAGCTCAGAGTGTGCCTGTGATGCGCATGCAATGTCCACCCGCGCTCGGTAGGTGACCTGAATGCGGAAGCAACCCTTGCATTCCTGCTGCTGCGTGGGCAATATATGCATCAGCATCTCAGGCTGAAGCGGTCGATGGAAGCCGCGAAATCGGCGATGGGTTCGCATTCCCAGGGGCCCGCCGTCGGATCGGCCTCAGACGCCTCTCGGCGGAACGCAGCCGTCACCCGAAGCGAGCTGCGCCCTGCGGGAGGCCGAGTCGGGGAGGCAACGCAGTGGTTCCATCCCTTGTCCTAGCCGCGGTAGCAGTGCTCGGTTTGCCGCCGGCTTGTTCCTATTCAAGGTCAAGTCACGCTGGTGCCGACGGTGCGGGTCGGCACTGAACTGCCCCGACTGCGGCAGCCGCAGGTCACGCCCCTACCCGGGCCGAACCCGATGGACGAGTGAGCTGTGACCAACGCGCCAACCAGTTCCGAAGCCCGACCAGATCCCGTGTCCGAACGCGCCCGGAGGTAAGAACGTGAGCCTGCCCGACGTCGCTGCTGCGCTGAGAGACCTGCACCTCTCCGTCCACAAACAGCAAGAGATGGCCAAGGCCGTCATCCACGATGCCGAGAAGGTCCGAGCCGAATTCCGCGCCCTTACGGCGGGAGCCGCCAACCCCCTGGTCAACCGTGCCCTGGGAAACTATGCCCGGGGGATAGTCAAACTCCGCGCCGGAGCATGGCTCCTCGCCCAAGCCGGAGGAAGCCTCACCGAGTACGCCCGCGTAATCGGTGTCCGCCTTCCGCGGCAACCCGTTGAAGGGGAGCGAAAGGCCGAGCCCTCTCCTGACGGGCGAAGCGACAAACCTGACCCTCGACGCAACCAGCGTCCCTCCTCATTCGATCAGCCGAGGCCCGCCGGTAAGCCGCCCTGTTGATCGTTCAACTGGCTGACGACGACGGCGGCGGCTGGCAGTGGTCAGCCACCAGTCTTCGCGACCCCGACGAGGTGCTTTCCAACGAAGTCCTCGGCCTGCCGGAGGTCGTCTACGCCCTCCTCGAGCTGAACCGGTGCCTGACGGCAGGCGCGAACAGCGCTGTTGAGAAGGTTGTTCTCGCCGCCGCGGCTGACCTTTTGAAAGTGGGCCTGCGCCTTGTTCACCGCATCGATGGCCTCGCCGACGCCACGGCGCACCTGCTCGATTGTCCGAAGCGTCGTGATCAGGTCCGCCAACACGGAGCCGATCGGACCACTTCCCTTCCCGGCAGTGAACCGATTCAACCCGGCGTTCATGGCGCGACCGACGAGCCCACCCGCCTTCATACCGGCGTAGGCCGCGCCAACCGCAATCACCGGGGAGGGGTGGTAACCGGCGGCGTCAACGGCTGCCGTGGCGGCAATCGCCATCCCGCCCCCGGTAGCCTTGCCGATCTTCTCACTGGCCTTACTAATGCCATCTCGCGCAGACTCGATGGCGGTGTCACGGATAGCGCCCGCAACAGCGGTCAGCGCGCCTGTAGCCTTTTGTCGTGCTCCAGGCCTACCCAGGTCGTTGGTGCGCCTTCGCTGGTAGCGCCCTCTCGTCCACGCCATCGACGCTACCGAACCTGGTCAAGGAATGCGCAGCCGGACGCGATCAGCATCGGTAAGATCCCAGCGGTTTCGCCTGCAACCTCGGCTGCGGTGGTCTCCGCTATATCCTCGCCAGCCGTACGTTGTTCCTTGGCGCCTGATTCAAAGTCGATACACGCGTCCCAGAGCGATCCCACGCTTGATGAGTAGGCCCACATACCATAGATGGTCGAGTTGACCTTGACGTGTGCTTGACCGTTGTGGCCGATGTGGCGGCGGTCTGGTTCTTCGGGGGTGTTGCCCATCCCTTCGGCGAGTGGGTGGAGCTTGATGCGCCGGAATGGCTTCTCCAGGTCACCGTTCGGATCGAACTCAATCAGTAGGCCCCGGTCGAGGAGCTGGTCAATGATCGGTCCTGGGTTGGCGAGGCCAGCGCCCGCGGCGAGGAGGTCGCGTTGGAGCGTTTCGCGGGTGACTTCCAGGCGGGCGTGGCGCTCGGGGTCGAGGAAGGCGCGCCCCCATACCTGGAATTCGTCATCGGTGAGTTCCTCGGATTCGTTGCCGAGCCGAACCTCCCAGTACTCCGGGTTGGGGTCGGGTGGGGTGACGTACCGGTAGGAGGGGCCGAGGTTGAGGCCGACGGGGACGATGACGGTGGGCATCGGGGGACCTTCCGGGGGATCGGTGTCAGAGGACGGCGTTGTACTTCTCGGTCTGCGCGACGGCGGCCTGGATCAGGCCGGCGCCCTCACCGAACTTCTGTTTGGCGGCGGTGAGTTTGCCGATGGCGCCCATGACAGCGGGCTGCTGGGTGCCGGCCGCGAGGGCTTGGAGTACGGCGATGGCCTTGTCGACCTGGGCGTTGACGCCAGCGAGTTGGGCGAGGGCCTTGTCCGCTTCAGTCTTGCCGTGGGCCAGGCCCGCCTTGATGTCTCCGATGGTGGCCATTGACTTTCCTCCCTGGGTTGTGAGGTCCAACGCCCTGCCGTCGGTCGCAGGTGCGCCTGGTGTCAGCCGCGGGTCGCGGCGATGAAGATGAACCACAAGATCGGCATGCCGACAAAACAGATCACGCCGCCGACTCTTCTGGACCGGGTGCCACCACCCCCGAGGCGGGGCTGCCCGACGAGACTGATCGTGAGATAGCCGGCGAAGAAGGCGAGCGCGGGCAGTCCACACAGGGACCAGGGCGCGAGGTGCAACGGGATGCGACCAAGGTCCTTGTCGGGGCTGAGGGCAAACATCAGCAGCGATGCGAACGTGCCGACTATGGCCGCGATGGAGTAGACGAGGGCATTGCGCGCCAGCGGGGTGAACGCCGGCAACAACGGCGGCTGGGCCGCTCGTCGGTGGGCGTTCTCGGCGGCGGCATCGGCGGCGTTGGCGGCGGTTGTGGCCCGCCGCAGCGCCTCGGCCGGGTCCGGTATGGGGCCGGGCGCGACCCGGTCGAACTGTGGGGCGGGTAGGCGCAGGGTGGCGGCGAGGTGGTGCAGGTGCTGCCGTTGCGCCGCCACCCGGTGGGTGAGCTGATCCACCGCGGCCTGCCCGTCACGACTGGCGGCGGCCTGCTGCTCGCTACGGGAGCGTTCCTCCTTGAGTAGGGCGGAGAGGCGGCGGGCGTGATCCGTGTAGGCGGCCCAGCCGCCATCACGGGGCAGTGGAGTGTCCGGTTGCTCAGTCATGCGTACTCATCGATCTGGTCGAGGGTGCCGGGGCGCACGTAGGGGACGATGAGGGCGCGGCGGTTGTCGTGCCGGTCGACCAGCAGTGCACGGTTGGGGCGGGACTGCCACTCCGACGCGTAGTCGCCGAGCAGGGAGCTGACCTCGTTGCTGGGCAGGTTGAGGGCGACGAGGCAGGCGACCTCGTTGCCGCCGGTGGGTCCGAGGTCGCTGCTGAACCGGCTCACCGAGCGCCACCAGCCAAGCAGGTGGACACCGTGGGTGGGCCCGTTGGCCAACACATCCCGCAGCTCGTCGTGCCCCGAGCGGTAGGTGGTGGGGTCGCTGGTGGTCAGCAGACTGCTGGCGACATCCGCACCGAAAATCACCAGGTGCGTTGTCGGCCCGCCGTCGGAGCCGGTCGGCTGGGCGAGCTCTGCCAGCTGCGCCCGAAGCTGGGCCGCGCTGAGCGTCTCGTACGGGTGCCCGGCGGCGGCGACCGCCTCGACGGCGGCGTCGGAGGCGTCGTCGGCGGCGGCGACCAGCGGCGCGATGAGGAACCGGGCCGTGCCCGGCGCGTACTGGCGGGCCAAACTGGCCGTGGCCGCGTAGAGCACGTCGGCCCCGACCGGGGAGGTGCCCAGGACCGCCAGGTGGCTACCCGGGGTCGCGTCGAGGGTGAAACCTGCGGTGGGCAGGCCGACGGCCACGGTCCGGCCGACCAGGGCTTGGCGCCGCCGGACGCCGGGCGTCAGGGCGACGAAGGTGGGATCCTCGTCCGGATGTTGCTCGGCGTAGCCGGCGAAGACCGTCGGCGGGGCGCTACCCGGTCGGCGGGCACTCCACAGCAGGTGCCGCTGGGTGGCCACCGACCCGGCGTCGGCGTTCGGGAAGCGGATGACCCGGTTCGTCCCCGGAATCCCGGCCGCCGAGTTGATCACCGCTCCGCCGAGGGGCAGGTTGTCCGCACCATCGTTGAGCTGGTCGAGGACACCGCCGCCACCGGCGAGGGCGACCCGCAGCGGAAACTGGCCGAAAATAGAGTCGGTCTTGGTGAAGAGCGCCTCCACCCCGGAGATCGTCTGTGACGCCAGGATCAGGTGGACGCCGTACGAGCGGCCCTTGCGCGCCAGCTCCTCAAGGAGCGCCACCGCCTGTTGGGCCACCGAGTCGTTGCCCTCGAAGAGCACATGGAACTCGTCGATCACGGCCAGCAGCCGGGGCATCGCCACGTCCGGCCGACCGGTCCGCAGGTCGGCCAGCTTGGTCACGCCGGCCCGCTTCAGCTCCGTCGCCCGGCGGGTCATCTCCCGCGACAGCGTCCGCAGCACCGCCAACCCGTACTCCCGGTCGGACTCGATGCCGACCGTGTGGGCGTGCGGAATCCACGACGGGTCCACCATCGTCGGGGTGAACTCCGCGAACGACACGCCCTCCTTGAAGTCCAGCAGGTAGAGCGACAACTCGTCCGGCGAGTAGCGCGAGGCCAGGCCGTAGAGCACGTTGAGGAGAAACACCGTCTTCCCCGACCCGGTGCGCCCCCCCACCAGCCAGTGCGGCGTCGCGTCGTCCAACGCCAGCACACACTCGGTACGCCCCTCCCGGCCCACCACCGTCCGCAGGCCGTCGATCGACGACTGCTGCCAGATCTCCTCCGGCATCAGCATCGTGAAGTCCGTCGCCGTCTGCACCCGAGCCGACTTCGCCAACCGGCGGCAGACCGCCTCCACCAGCGTGTCCGGCGGGCCGGCGTCCAGTCTTACCGGTACCGCCAACCCCGAGTCGTCCGAGCTGAACCGGTGTTGCCCCGGCGGGTCGGAGACTGTGAACACCCCACCGCTGGACGCCGTCAGCGCGGTGGTGCCCTCCAGGTGCGGCGCCGTGTTCAGCCCGCCCGGATGCTGCGGTGGTGGGTAGCCGGCGAGCAGCAGGAACACTCCGGTCGCCGGGCCCGCGTGCGCGATCGCCGACAACCGGGACCACTCCCTACGCCCGGCGCCCTCCGGCATCGCCGCCACGCACACCAGCAGCACCGAAGGGTCCGACTCGCCACCCTGGGCGCGCTCGATCCGCTTCTCCGCCTCGGCCAGCACCTGCTGGAAACCCGGCAGGTCGATCGCCGGCCGCGGCCACGCCTCCGCCTCCACCATCTCGCGGAACGGACCGAAGACGGTCCCGAGGGTCGCCCCATCCACCGCCGCGACCTGAAGCACGCCGTCCGGCAACGCCGCCAACACCCGCAGCAGTATGCCGCGCAGCCAGCGCGCCACCGTCGGATCACGGGCGTCACTGTCGACCGATAGGTGGCCGGCGCCCAGGAACGGCGCCACGACGCTGAACCCGCTTCCCGCCACCGGCGTCGTGTCGCCCAGGCGAACAGGCATCGGACGCCCCAGCGCCGCATCCACGCCGGTGGGAAGATCCGCCGCCGAACCGTCCAGGCGGCAACCCAGCCAACCGGGCGTCAGCCCCTCGGCGAGCCGCTGCATCCGGGCGGTGAGACGTTGTGCTTCCTCGCGGGCCTGCGCCGAAGCGCCAGCTTCCGCGGTGCGGTTGCGCAACCTGGCCCGAGCAGCCTCAATGTGAGAGACGGCATCCCGGTGCGCCGCCACCGCTCGACCGAACGCTGACGCCACCGACTCCAACGCACGCCCCCAGCTCACCGACCACGGCTACTCGCGCAGACCCTACCCAAAGTGGCCACTCCGAGTCAGCCCCCACGTTGCCCTCAGCAACGGCCTCCATCGACAGTGGGAGTGTGGATCTAACGGTGTTTCCGGCCTGACCTGCCAGGCGTTGTGCCTGGTGAGGAGGGTGCCGTGATGACCGCGACACTGAACGATCAGACCGGACGTAAGAAGCGGCCCGAGTCGACCGCGGAGGCGAAAGCCGCCGTCGAGTTGGTCCGAGCCGCCAAGGAACAAGGGCTGTCGTTGACGGGCCCGGACGGGCTGCTCAAGCAGCTGACCAAGACGGTCCTGGAGACCGCACTGAACGAGGAGATGACCGAGCACCTCGGCTACGAAAAGCACGACCAGGCCGGTGTCGGGTCGGGCAACATCCGTAACGGCACTCGGTCGAAGACGGTGTTGACCGACGGCAACGGCCCGGTGCAGATCGATGTGCCGCGGGACCGGGCGGGCACGTTCGAGCCGCAGATCGTCCGTAAGCGGCAGCGGCGCTTGTCGGGGGTCGACGAGGTCGTGTTGTCGCTGTATGCCAAAGGCCTCACGACCGGGGAGATCAGCGCGCACTTCGCCGAGATTTACGGGGCTTCGGTGTCGAAGGAGACGATCTCCCGGATCACCGACAAGGTGCTCGAGGAGATGGCGGATTGGTCGCACCGGCCCCTGGACGAGATGTACGCCGCGGTGTTCATCGACGCCATCGTGGTCAAGGTCCGTGACGGGCAGGTCGCCAACCGGCCGTTCTATGCCGCGATCGGCGTCACCCTCGACGGCGACAAGGACATCCTCGGTCTGTGGGCCGGCGCAGGTGGTGAGGGCGCGAAGTTCTGGATGAGCGTGCTCACCGACCTACGCAACCGCGGCGTCAAGGACGTGTTCTTCCTCGTCTGCGACGGGTTGAAGGGCCTGCCCGAGGTCGTGACGAACGTGTGGCCCCGCACGGTGGTGCAGACCTGCGTGATCCATCTGATCCGCAACACCTTCCGGCTCACCTCCCGCAAGTACTGGGACGAGATCAAACGCGACATCAAGCCGATCTACACCGCCGTCAACGCCGACGCCGCCCGAGCGGCGTTCGACGACCTGGCCGACAAGTGGCGCGGCCGGTATCCGGCGGTGATCCGCTTGTGGGACAACGCCTGGGCGGAGTTCATCCCGTTCCTCGACTACGACCTGGAGATCCGCAAGGTCATCTGCTCGACCAACGCGATCGAGTCGCTCAACGCCCGCTACCGGCGGGCGGTCAAGGCCCGCGGCCACTTCCCCAACGAGCAGGCCGCGTTGAAGTGTCTGTACCTGGTGACTCGCTCCCTGGACCCCACCGGAGCAGGCAGAACCCGATGGACGATGCGCTGGAAACCCGCGTTGAACGCCTTCGCCATCACCTTCAGCGACCGCTTCCCAGCCGCTGAAACCTACTAACCAAGATCGCCGGAAACACCGCTAGCGAGACAGCCCCTCGACAGTTATCATCGGCTGTCTCAGTGAGGGGAGGGGTGACCAAGGCGCGCGCGTCGACTCCCGGGATGCCGGTCAGCGGCATCCCGGGAGCCCGGGGTGAGATCAGAAGCCGTGATTGATTCCGGTGAAGTTGTGGGTGACGCCGGCGGCGATGGTGTAGTTGTTTCCCCAGCCGCAGTACCAGGTCACTCCGTTGTCGAGGCAGAGGTGCATGGCGGTGACTCCTGGAAGCGGGGTGCTGGTGTCGGAGTAGGAGTAGGCCTGAATGGCCGTACCGTATGGGCCGAAGCGGCTCTGCCACCCGTCTCGCTCGAACCAGACGGATGCCCGCCAGCCGGCATAGCTGCTCCTGAAGGTGCCCTGGTAGTAGTTGTTGTCATTGCAGGTGCCGGCGACCGGGGTCTCGCGGACGGCGACAGCGGTGCCGATGTTTAGGGTGCTGGTGATGCTGGTGTTCACGCCGTCGCACCGTGCCTGTGCGGTGCTGGGAGACACCGCCAGTGATGCGAACGTGGCGCCGACAAGCCCCAGCATCGCGGTGATCGCACGCACCCTCGTTTGTCGCCTGAGCATGAGTTCTCCTTCCCTGGCACGGTCCGCTGGACCGTGTCGTTCCGGGCCTGACTCTCGATGCCCCCAATCAACGGCACCGCTGTTGCACCGGGGTTGTGGCGCTGTTGTGTGTGGTGGTCTGCCCGGTCCCTGCGACGGCCCGCCGCGGAAGCCAGACGGCGCCACAACCGCGCCACAACAGGCAGGGGCTAATCCTGGAGGTGACCCGTTCGACCAGCGCCGATCGGGCGCCAAGGAGGTGGACTATGAAGGGCATGACACGGCTGGTGGCGGTCAGCGCAATGCTGGTGCTGGCGGTGGCCGCCGTAGCGGTCGGTCCGGCTGTCGCGGACGATATCTGTGCGCCGCGCAGCATTGGCGTAAGCGACGCCACCCAGTTCGAGGGCGGGTTCTTCGCGGAGACGATGACGTTCACCGTGACATCCGCGGGCTGCGCGGGGGGAACCGTCCAGTATGCGACGGGGGTTGACCCAGGCGGTGCGATGCCAGTGGCTGAGCCCGGACTCGACTACACGCCGGTATCTGGTGAGTTGTCCTGGCTGCCGGGTGACACCACCAACCGCACGGTCGTCGTGGACCTTGTGGGTGACTACGCGATCGAGCCGGACGAGGTGTTCACGCTAGCGCTGTCCAACCCGGTCGGGCTGGCACTTGCCGACCCGGTCGGCCTGGGCACGATTCACAACGACGATGTCACGATCATGCCCCTTGGCAAGCCGCACTGCCTGGAATCGTGTGTGGCCTGCCGGCTGAGCGTGATCATATCGGAGCCGGCGCCGGTCGACCTGACCATCCACTTCGCCACTCAAGATGGTAGTGCGACGGCCGAATCGGACTACACCGGAGTCTCCAACGGGGTGCTCACCATACCGGCCGGGACGTCAGCGGCGGAGCTGAACATAGCGGTCCGCGACGACCAGGTGACGGAGCGGGACGAGTACTTCTACGTCCACCTCCACGCACCCTCGAACGGGAAGATCACCGAGGATCAGGTAGTCATGGGCATCGTTGACGATGACTGACATGATCGTGGGGAAACGTGGACGGCGCTGATGTCGGTTTCGCCGGTCAGCTTGCCGGCGAGCTGCTCCGCCTCATCGGTCGCGTTCGCCTCGCGGTACAGCCGAACAGCCGTTGACCAGTGGTGCTGTGCGGCACCTCGGCTGCCGGTCAGCTCCGCGAGGTCGCCGAGGTTGCGGTGCACATGTGCCTGCTCGTACAGGTCGGGTACGGACCGCCGAAGGCTGGCGCTTGCCGTCAGGCACCGGTGGGCCTCGTCGAGGTTCGCCAGGCGTAGCTGCGCCTCGCCGAGCTGGTTGAGGGTGCGCGCCTCGATGTGCCGGTGCCCCAGTCTGCGACTCATGGCCAGGGCCCGATCGAAATGTTCCACAGCCGACGCCGGATCGCCGCGCGCCAGGTAGGTGCGTCCGAGGTCGCTCAGGGCAACCATCTGGTAGCGGCGGTCGTCGGCTTCGCGGCTCACGGCAAAGGCTCCGTGGAAGCAGTCGAGCGCCGACTCGTGTCGCGTCTGCTGTAGGTACGCCTCGCCGAGGCTGTTCAACGTGCTCGCCTCGAGCCGGTGCAGACCGATGGATCGGCTGGTGGCCAACGCCGCGTGCAGTGGGGCGAAGCTGAGATCGGCACGGCCCATCCGGACATGGACGTACCCGAGGTTACGCTGGGCGGTCGCCGCGCCAGCCTGGTTGCCGCAGTGGTCGTGCAGCCGCAGCGCGGTCTCGTACGCCTCGATCGCGGCGGTGAACCGACGCAATTCGACGAATGCCCCACCGATGTTGTTGTAGACGTACGCCAAGCCGCTCTCGTCCCCGAGCGGCCGCAACAGCGCCAACGCCTGGTTGTGGCTGTCGAGTGCCCGGCTGAGCTGGTGCGTCGTGCGGTAGGCCACGCCAAGTGCCCGATGCATCTCGGCCTCGAGGACCGGATCGCCGACCCGACGGGAGGCCCGGACCGCGTGCTGGCACATCTCCACCCGCTCGGACCAGTCGCCGTGCACGTCGAAGTAGCTGGTCAGCAGGTAGGTCAGCTGGCATGCCGCGGCAGGCTGGGCGTGCTCCTCCGCGTACCGCACGACCGGCAGTAGATTCTCGCGTTCGGACTCGAGAAACGCGATCGCGTGCGCGCGAGCGGCGGGAAAGGGGAGCTCCGGAGCCGGATGACGCAGCACCGCGGTTACCCGGTCAAGACTGCTGTCGAGCACCTGGGTGGCCGTTTCGGCGCCGACGAGATACCAGTCGAGCAACCTCTCGGCCACCTCGGCGCGCATACTCGCGGGCTCGTCGGCCAGCGCACACCGCCGTGCGAAGAGCCGGACCAGATCGTGGAACTGGTACCGGCCGGGCCGTGGCTCGGCAACCAGATGTGCCGCGACGAGTTCGGCCAACGCGGGTCGCCACACGCCGGCGGGCAGGCCGCAGAGCGCGGCGGCCAGGGGTGCACCGAGGTGCGGCCCGGGATGCAGGCCGAGCAGCCGGAACAGCCGCATCGCGGGTACCGACAGCGACTGGTACGCGCTGGCGAACACCACACTGACGTCGCGGCTGCCGTTCTCGACGGACAGGTGGGCCAACCGGTCGTCGCCCGACAACTCCTCAACGAGCACCGCGATGGGCTGAGCCGGGCGCATCGCGAGCTTTGCCGCCGCGATCCGTAACGCGAGCGGAAGCCGACCGCACAGCTCGGCGAGCCCGGCCACCGCGTCGCGCTCTCGGCCTACCCGCTCGGCGCCGAGCATCTTCGCCATCAGGTCGGTCGCCTCGTCCTGGCTGAACAGGTCAGGGAGGATGGTGTGCACCCGGGTGTGCGTCACCAGGGCGACGAGGCTGTTCCGGCTCGTCACCACGAGCAGGCTCGCGGCGCTGCCCGGGATCACCGGCAACACCTGCTCGGTGGAACCGACGTCGTCGAGCACGACGAGCATGCGCTGGTCGGCGAGGACCGTGCGGTACAGGGCGACCCGCTCGGCCAGCCCGGTGGGAAGCCGGTCATCCGGTATCCCGAGGCACCTCAGCAGGACTGCCACCACCTCAGCCGGGGCAAGCGCATCGGCCCGGTCGTGGCCACGGAGATTGACGAAGAGCTGACCGTCCGGAAAACGGTCGGCGACGCTGCCGGCCCACTGCACCGCAAGCGACGTCTTGCCGATCCCGCCTTGGCCGCTGATCAGCACCACGGGCCGGACGTCATCGTGGCCTGCTTCGATGACACTGCTCAGCTCACCCAGCTCGGTGCCGCGGCCGGTGAAGTACCCCACCGGTGCCGGCAGCTGCGCTGGTCGGAGTGGCGTCGCCGCGACCGGGTTCCGGCCAAGAACGGTACCCGGCGCCCGTAGGTCAGCCGGCGCGGCACCACGTAGCAGCGCGGTGTGCAGATCTGCCAGTTCGGGCGACGGATCTACCCCGAGTTCCTCCGCGAGCCGAACGCGTAGCCGCTGATAGGCGTCCAGTGCCTCGGTCGGCCGCCCGGATCCCGTCAGGGCGAGCATGCGCAGGCCCACCAGCCGTTCCCGGGTCGGATCCGCGGCCAACAGCCGCTCTATGTCGCCGAGCGCCTCATCCGCTCTGCCGAGGCAGGTCAGTACCTCGCAGCGGTCCATCTGCGCGGCGAGTCGCAGGTCCGCCAGGCGCGCTGCCTCGGCCGCGGTCCATCCGATCGGTTCCGCGTCGGCGAGTGCCTCGCCACGCCACAACTCCAAGGCCTGTTCCATGGCGTCGGCAGCCCAACCGACCATACCGGCGGCCACGCCGTCCCGCGCCGCCCTGGTCTGCTGTTCGAACCGGTACGCGTCCACCGCCGTCGGGTCGATGGCGAGTAGGTAGCCCGGCTCCCGGGTCTGCAGTATTCCGCCCAACCCGCTCCCGTCGAGCGCGAGGCGCAGCCGCGCCACGTGACTGTGCAACGACCGGACGGCGGTTCGTGGTGGACAGTCCCCCCACAGCGCCTCAACGAGCCGCCACAGCGGCAGCACCGCGCCGGGCCGCAGGGCCAGGGCGGCCACCAGGGCACGATGCCGTCGACCCACCAACTCGGTCCGGCCGCGCGGTCCGATCACTTCGACGCCGCCGAGAATGCTGACCTGAACACCCGGCATCAAGGACCCCTCCCGCTATGACAGCCCAGGCCGTCGCGGCTGCTGACGAGTTGGCATCGAGACCGAAAGGAACCTGGCTCCGAGGCCGCCCTTCGACCAAAGGATAGGTAGGGACCGGCCGGGGTGGGCGGCTGGCGCGGGTACCGGACAGCCCAGACCACGGCGGGTGGCTCAGCACTTTCTGCTTGCGCCTCACGTAGCGGCAGGTCCCATAGTCGACGCCGTGGAGGATCACCTGACTGTGGGGCAAGCGGCCGAGCTGGCCGGCGTAACCGTTCGCACGCTGCATCACTACGACGAGATCGGCCTCCTACGGCCGTCCACCCGGACCGTGGCCGGACACCGGGCCTACTCGGCGGGTGACGTGGAGCGGCTGCGGGAGGTGCTCGCGTACCGGCGGCTTGGCTTCGGGCTGCGGGAGATCGCGGACCTGGTCAACGATCCGACCACCGACGCGGTCGCGCACCTGCGTCGGCTGCGCGGGTTGCTGCTGGACCAGCGGGACCGCGCCGTCGCCATGGTGACGGCCATCGACCGGGAGTTGGAGGCACGGGCGATGGGAATCAGGACGACACCAGCGGAGCAGCTGAGAGTGTTCGGCGCGCAGCTGTACGACGCGATCGGGTCCGCCTACCCAGCGACGCGGCGCACCGAGCCACGGATTGCCGCCCGGATCTGGGACGCGCTGGGAGACGCCCGTACGGTGCTGAACGTTGGGGCGGGCACCGGCTCCTACGAACCGCACGACCGTGAGGTCACGGCGGTGGAACCGTCGGCGGTCATGCGCGCGCAGCGTCCCGCGGGCGTGGCGCCGTGCGTGGCCGCCGCCGCGGAGAGTCTGCCGTTCGAGGACCAGTCCTTCGACGCCGCGATGGCGGTCAGCACCGTGCATCACTGGCGGGACCCGGTCGTCGGGCTGCGGGAGATGCGGCGGGTCGCGCGTCGGGTGGTGGTGTTCACCTATGACGCTGAGGACACCGGCTGGGGCAGCGGTTCTGGCTCACCCGCGACTACCTACCCCAGTTCGCGGACCTGCTCGTGGGCTGGCCGTCCCTCGCCGACCTGACCCGTGCGATCGGCGGACGCGCCGAACCGGTGCTCGTCCCGTGGGACTGCGCTGACGGCTTCTTCGAGGCCTACTGGCGCCGGCCCGAGGCGTACCTGGACGAACACGTACGCCGGGCGACGTCGGTCTGGACCAGAGTGGGAGCGCAGGCGGAGCAGCGGGCAGTCCGGTCGCTCCACGAAGACCTGTCGTCCGGGCGGTGGGCCGAGCGGAACCGCGACCTCGTCGCTCTCGACACAGCCGACCTCGGCCTCCGGCTGCTCGTAGCGGGTGGTGACGGCGGCGCCGCCGCCACTCCGGCGCGGACCTGAGTCGATTTCGCCACCGCCGCCGTCGCGACCCCGAGCCGGAGCTACGCCGTCTACCCGCGCCACCCAGGCGGCCCCTGGGCGGAGCCGGCGATCGGGTAACCTGGTGCCCCAGCGGGCCGTTAGCTCAATGGTAGAGCTGAGGACTTTTAATCCTTAGGTTCAGGGTTCGAGTCCCTGGCGGCCCACCGACCGCACCATTGTGCGAACCGGTGGTTCTTTCGAGATGCCCTCGTCCGTTTCGGGCGGGGGCATTGTCGTGTCTGTGGGGATCTTGAACACGGGTACGACTCCTTGGTCGGTGAGTTGGACTTCGGCGATGAGGGTCTCGATGGCGGCTTTGCGTTCTGTGGTGCTGCCGCTGGTCATGATGGTGCTGAGGTGGTCGCGGATGCGGGCGACAGTGCCGGGCGGTGGGGGCTCGAGCTGCGAGGTCAGGCCGGCGTCGAGTTCGGTGTGCCGGGCCTGGAGTTGAGCCAGCCGGTGGCGGAGTTCCCGGATGCGCGGTCCGGCGGTGGCGTCGTCCATGGTGCCGTTCTCGAACGCGGTGTGGTAACGGTCGATCGCGTTCTCGGTGGTGGTGATCTGGCGGGCGATGGCGGTGAGTTCGGCGCATCGGTCGTCGGTGGTGCTGTCGTGCTGGGAGTTGGCGCGTTCGATCATGGCGGCGAGGACGGGTTCGGCGGTGGTGTAGAAGTCGTGTAGGGCCTGCAGGATCATGTGGTCGAGGTCGTCGGCGGGGGAGTCGGGGTGCGGTGCAGGTGGCGTGTTTGCCGTAGCGGGTGCGGGTGAAGCAGGTGTAGTAGCGGTAGCGGCGGGTCCGGCCTTTGGCGGACGTGCCGATGTAGCGCTGTCCGCATTGGGGGCAGGTGAGTAGGCCGGTGAGGTAGTAGTCCGAGTCGGACTTGGCCCGCTGGGTTTGGATGTCGCCTCGTGCGTTGGCGATGTCCTGGGCGCGGCGGAAGGTGTCCCGGTCGATGAGTGGCTTGTGGGCGTCGGGGACGTAGACGTCGCGGTAGGCGATGTCCCCGGTGTAGGCGGGGTTGTCCAGGATCCGGTTGATGGTGTGTCCGGACCATTGTTTGCCGGTGCGGTTGGGGATGCCGCGGGCGTTGAGGTCGGTGGCGATGGCGCGGGTGCCGAGTCGGTCGCGGGTGTAGAGGTGGAAGATGTCTCGCAGGATGGGTGCCTCGTCGGGGTGGGGGACGAGGCGTTGGGTGTCTTTATCGACGAGGTAGCCGTAGGGGCGGGTTCCGCCGGCCCATTGGCCTTTGCTGGCTTTTGCGGTCATGCCGCTTTTCACCCGGTCAATGATCATGTTGCGTTCGAATTCGGCGAACACGGCGAGGAATTGCAGCATCATGCGGCCGATGGCACCGCCTGTGTCGACGGGTTCGGTGGCGGAGGAGAAGCGGACGTTGGCGGCGTCGAGGGTGGCGGCGAGGTCGACGAAGTGGGCGAGGCTGCGGCTGAATCGGTCGACTCGGTAGACGAGTAGGACGTCGTAGAGGCCGGCTTTCGCCGCGTCGAGTGCTTTCTTGAGGCCGGGGCGTTCGGTGGTGGCGCCGGAGGCGTCGTCTTCGAATTCGCAGACGATGACCCAGCCGGGGTGGTTGTCGACGTACTTTTTGAGGGCGGTGCGTTGGGCGAGCAGGCTGAAGGGCTGGTGTTCGTCGTCGGTGGAGCGCCGGATGTAGATGCACACCCGGCACGGGCCGGTCGAGTCTTCCGGCGGGGTGGTGGGGGCGCGTCGCCCACGCCGCTTCGGTGGGCTGGTGGGGGTGGGATTGCCTGGCATGGGGGTGGGTCCTTCGCTGAGATCGGGTGTGGGGTAGCCGTGGGCGGGCACACGCGGGGTGGGCCGCCGTTGGGCTAGGTTCAAGTGGCGAGGTCGGGGTGCTCACGCCGGAAGTGGTTGAGGAGGACGGCGAGGGCTTCGGCGGCGTTATCGAGGTCTTCGGCGGTCATGGGAATGGTGTCGACACGTGCGATACGCATCGGAATCGTCGTTTCCTTATTGTTGGTGGGGACGTGTTTCGCACCGCCGTTATTGTTCGCGGTGCCGGGATACGGTTCGTCAGGATAGCTCCGGACGGCGTTTTCGTCGTCATACGACGGGGTGGCCACGGTCCTCCGAAAAGCATGTGAAGCTGCGGGGGTCGGAGTCCTTCGTTCATGCGGTTTCCTCTCTTACGCGGAGTCGCGCGACTGATCTGATTGATGCGGAAGAGGCGACTCGTGGCGGGTCGCTGTATCTGGCGTCCGGGAGGCGGGGACGGTACCTCCGAGCGCTGTCACCGGGAAGTGATTCGGACTGTCAGCGACTCGCCACAACTCACACGGGCTCCTGGAGAGCCGCTGACAGTTTCGAATGCTTGCTGTCACCGCGAGCGCAGAGGTACCTTCCGCCCTCCATCGTTGGGAGCCGGCGCGGACAGCTACCGCTCGCCGCGCCTGGGCGGTCGGGTCAGCGGCGGGGCGGTCCTTGTCGCCCCGCCTGTGCGCGCGTGTCCGGCCGCCGTGCGTGGTTCGGCGCTTAGCGGGGGGTCAGCTGGTCTGTTCAGCGCCGCTACCGGCGGGGAGGTCGGCTAGGCGCATCGGCGCCCCGTGGTGGCGGTGCGGCCACCACACGGCTTCGGCCGGGTTGATGCCGGTGACCTCGGTGTGCACGGCGGTGGCCGCCGGGTAGATGGTTCCGGTCGCGGCGAACTCCTGGTGCAGGTGCCGCTCGCGGGCTGGGGAGTGCAGCCAGAACAGCACCGGCCAGAGGCGGCCGGTGACGTGCGCGAGGTCCCGGTAGCCGTCGATCTTGTCGACCAGGCGGGACAGCGGCCGTTCGGTGCCGAGGTCGTACTCCAGGAAGAACGGCACCCTGCGGTCGCCTTCGACCCAGATGCCGTGTCCGTCCGGCTGTGACCTCGGCTGGTAGACGCGCACGGTGACGTCGTGGTCGGGTTCGGCGAAGGCACCCATCTGCTGGCAGCGTCCCGCCGGCCACCAGCGCACCAACGAGCTACCGGGATGGGTACGGGCGTGACCGGCCAGAGCGGTGAAGAAGCCGTTGACCCCGAGCAGGTGCGGCAGGTTCGCCCGTCTCGTCAGGTGCCACCGCCTTCTGCGGGCCTGGTCTCTGCGCGGCAGGTCGTCGCCGCGCTGCGCGGCGACGACCTCGACGCCGAGTTGCGCCAGCACGTAGTGGTAGGGGTAGGAGCCGCCGTCGGGCTTCTGCGGCCGGAACCGTTCCACTACCCCCAACTTCTGCGTCAGCGCCCGCAGGCGTTCCTGGGCGTAGTCGACCGACGGGTAGAGGGCTTCGGCGACCTGGAAGGAGGTGAGCACTCCGTGGTCGGCCAGCCAGCCGAGCAGGACGAGATCACGGTCGGTGAGCTGGGACTGGACTCGGAGCAACGGGTCAGGCATGCGTCACCACCAGCCCGAGGGGGGAGAGACCCAGTCGGAGGGTCTGTCGCAGCACGACAGACGCTGCTGACAGCGGCCCTGACCTGGGCTGTGAGCCGAACCGGGGGTCCGTTCGGGGGTCCTGTTGAAGCGGGACGCCAAGTGGGAGCCCCAGCAGGACCCGCAACGGGAGGTCAAGCCCACCGCTGTCAGCGGGAGACGTCGAAGATGCGGTAGCCGCCAGTAGCGGTGGCGATGAGGGTCGATGCGTGGACATGGTTTACTCCAAGGTGACGGTGTTCGTGGATGGGACGGCGTTGCGCCCGCCGTGTTGGTCGGGATGCGGAGGCCAGCTGGCGGGCGTTGACGAACCTGCCCCGTACCTCGTCGCCGAGGCCCGACGACGAGGACAACCTGTTGTTCCCCTCCGGGAAGCTCCGCCCCCGGATATCAGTCAGCTCGCCCGTCGGTGGTTCGGTAGCCTGCTAGCCGTGGCTAGTTCCGATCTCCGCGTGCGCTTCGCGCCCTCCCCGACGGGTATGTTCCACGTCGGCAATGCCCGGTCCGCTCTGTTCAACTGGGTGCTGGCCCGACAGTCGGGCGGAACGATCGTGTTGCGGATCGAGGACACGGACGCGGCGCGGAACCGGCCGGAATGGGTTCAGGGCATTCTCGATGCGATGGAGTGGCTTGGGATTGGCCCGAGCGAGTACGAGGGCCCGCTGTTCCAGTCTGACTACACCCAGCACCACCGGGAGGCCATCGACCGGCTCATCGCCGCGGGGCGCGCTTACTACTGCGACTGCACCCGGGATCAGGTCAACGCGCGTACGGGGAGCGAATACCTGGGCTACGACGGCTTTTGCCGCAGTCGGGGCCAAACCGTCGGAGAAGGCCGCGCTCTGCGCTTCCGTACGCCGGACGAAGGCTCGACCGTGATCGTCGACTTGGTGCGGGGCAAGCCGACCGTTGACAACGTGCTGATCGAGGACTTCGTGATCGCGCGCGGCGACGGCTCTCCGGTGTTCTTACTGGCGAACGTGGTTGACGACATGGTCATGGGGATCACGCACGTAATCCGGGCTGAGGAGCACTTGCCCAACGCGCCGAAGCAGCAGCTGCTCTGGGAGGCGCTGGGGACGGAACCACCGGTGTGGGTACACGCGCCGATTCTGGTGAATGAGAAGCGGCAGAAGCTCTCCAAGCGCCGCGACCGGGTCGCCCTGGAGGACTTCCGCGCCGAGGGGTACCTCGCCGAGGCGATGCGAAACTATTTGATGTTGCTCGGGTGGGCGCCGTCCGGTGACCGGGAGATCCTGCCCTGGGACGACATCGTGACCGAGTTCCGGCTGGAGGACGTCAACCCCTCGCCGGCGTTCTTCGACGTGAAGAAGCTCCGCGCCTTCAACGGGGACTACATCCGCGCGTTGTCGGTTGAGGCGTTCGTCGAGGCGTGCCAGCCGTGGCTGACCGGTGAGAATGCGCCGTGGCGGCCGGAGGCATACGACGCCAACGCGTTCGCTGCTGTCGCCGAACTGGCGCAGACCCGGATCGCGGTGCTCTCCGAGATTGTGCCGATGGTCGATTTCCTGTTCCTCGATGAGCCGACCACCGACGAGGCAGCGTGGGCGAAGGCCATGAAAGCCGACGCCCCGGCGCTACTTGCGGCCGTGGTCGAGGCGTATGAGACGTGCGAGTGGCGGGCCGAGGTGCTCAAGTCGACGCTAGAGGTGATCGGTGCGGAACGGGGACTCAAGCTCGGCAAGGCGCAGGCACCGGTACGGGTCGCGGTGACCGGCCGTACTGTCGGGCTGCCGTTGTTCGAGTCGATCGAGATCCTCGGACGTGAGCGAACCGTTGCGCGCCTGCGAGCCGCCCTCGACCGCCTGCGTTGACCTTTCGTGTCCGGCGGATCGATCCGCCGGTCATCCTGGTCGTCGATCCGCTCCGCTGGCGAATCCAGCGGTGCCCTTGACCGGCACGCTCCGTCGTGGGCTGAAGATGGGTGCCGGTGTCGCGGGCAGGCCGGCGGTGGGCTGCGTGTCGAATGGCGGCGCGAGGTTGCCGAAGTCGGTGCCGAGGACTTCGTCGCTGAGCCGGAATACCTCGGGTGCCCAGGGCCCGACCCTGCCACCGGCCGGGAGTTGGTCGCTGACCAGGGTCGCGGTCAGCAGCCAGCCGCGCGGGGACGGGGAGATGACGAGGGTTCCGTCAGCCCCCAGCGGGTCGGCGACCAGTCGATCGCCAACCCAGCGGATCGATGTCTCCGGCGGGACATGTTCGTTGGCGCGGGTAGCAGCGCCGAAGATTGTGCAGGTGGTCCCGGCGGTGAAGGTTTCCTCAGCCAGCCGCTCGACCGCACTGATGTCGGGCTCAATTCCCGCTCGTGCGAGCAGGTTGACGGCGTGCAGTAGGACCCGACGGTCAGAGGGCGCGGCTTCCATGGCGGAGGTGAGCCGGGCGTTGAAGTCGGTGGGGATGAACCCGTTGACCGTGAGGATGCCGTCAACGGAGAAGCCACCGCGGTAGCCGAGGCGCTCGCGCAGACTGGCTCCGATTCGATCGGTCTGTTCGGCGAACTCAGCGGTGTCGTCGAGGATGGGAACAGCGCCAGCGCAGAGAAAAGTGCCTCGTGCTGGCCGGGGCAGAGTCACGAGTTCCATGGGTGGAAAGGGGACGATCCTGGTGGTAAGGGCCAGCCCGTGCAGGCGCACCGGGACCCCTTCGAGGAAGGGCATGAGCCGGACGCGCCAGGTGCCGGGCTCGACGGTGGGGATGGTCTCTGGTGGTAGCCCGCCGCGCCACCACCAGATGCCATCGCCGCCAGCGGACGGTCCGGCACCAATCGGCTGGTAGGAGCAGACGACCCCAGTGCCTTGATCGACGATGGCCCCGAGTCTGGCGAGGTCAGCAGTGCCATCGCCGACGATTGACTGCGCTCGGGGCACCCCGGCGGCATCCCAGAGTGCGTCGACCACGGTCTTGTCCTCGAAGAACTGCCACGCGGGTTGTCTGGCGCCGATCCGCTGCCGGGCCCCGGAGCGCGGCGGATCGAGTGGGTCAGGGAGAAGGAGCGCCGCGGTGTTGTCGGGGTCGAAGGCGTCGGCCGGTCCGGCGAGCCAGCCGGAGCCGTCGAGCCCGCTGATGGCGTGGTGTTGCCACGAGAGGTGGTCGGAGGCACCGCGCAGGGGCCGGCGCCGGGCCGCGGGCGGCGCGTCGTCCAGAGCGAGGGCGAGGCATCGGGTCGAGCCGAGCAGGTCTTGCCAGGCTGCCGCGTCGTCGGCACGACCGCAGACAACGAGCACCTTGCCGGAGGGGAGTAGCCGGTTGATCGGCAGACCGCGCCTGCTCATCGGCGTCGCCGCCATGGCCGGTCCGCTCGGTGCAGGATCAGATTCGCGGGTGTCTCGTGGACCACCTTGTAGGTGTCCGGTCCGAGGTGGCGGTGGATGGTGCGGCGGTGTCGGTCGGGGTGTTTGTCGTCGAATTCGACGATGACGAGGGCGGGCCGGTGCCGGGTGTGGTCGAAGGAGTCCCAGACGTCGAGTTCGGTGCCTTCGACGTCGATGCTGAGCAGGTCGATCTGGTCGATGCACCACTGGTCGAGGAGATCCTCCAGGGGGCGGCAGGCGACGAGGATCTCCTGGTAGTCGGTGCCGCGCCGTTGCAGACCGGACCACGAGGGCTTGTGGGCGTACATGCCGAAAGGCCAGAGTCCGGGGGTGGTGGATACGGCGCAGGTTTCCACGGCGCAGCAGCGCTGCCGGAGTCGTTGGTGGTTGCGGGGATCGGCGTCCACGCAGAGACCACGCCAGCCACGGCGCTCGAAGTAGAGGCTGTTGCTGCCGCGTGCACCGTCGCCGGCACCGATGTCGACGAAGACGCCGTGCGTCGGGAGGTGATAGTGCTCGGCGAGCCAGCGATCCTCGCCCCATTGCGAGTGGAACGGCGCGGATTGGGTGTAGGGCAGCATGCCGTTACCCCCGCCACCGGTGAATCAGGTCCTGCTCACGGGCATGATCGAGCCAACGCTGTGACCAGCCGCGCCGCAACGCCTGCCAGCCGAGCGCGTCGGTAACGCTGTCGGGCAGGGGTCGGAGGGTGAGGCCGGCACTGGCGGCCCGGCTGTTGTTGACCGACATGAGTGCCAGTTCGGGGCTGCTGGTGGGCAACCACAGGGGGACCTCGGTCCATGGCTGTAGGCGGTGGGTGAGCGCGAAGTCCTCGCCGACCCGGAAAGGGGTTACAGCTCGGCTGGCGCGGGTCAGTACCGTGTCGACCAGGGTGCGGGCGGTGGTTCGGGCGCCGGCGACGTTGACGACGCCGGCAAGTTGCTGGTTGACGGCGTCACGCAGGAATCGGGCGACATCGCTGGCATCGATAAGCTGGACGGGCTGGCGGTCATCCATCGGGACCAGGACATCGCCCCCGCGCAGTGCGTGCTCCAGCCAGTAGGCGAGGCGTGCGCTGTCGTCGTATCGGCCGATGACCAGGCCGAGGCGCGCGATGAGCAGGGTTACGTTGATCCGGTCGAGGCGACGTCGGAGGTATCGCTCGCAGCGGAGTTTGCGGGTGGCGGAGGCACGTACCGGGTGGGAGGCGTCAGCTGCGATCGTCGGTGCCCGTTCGGTCAGGCCGTGTCTGGCGGATGCTCTGCGGTACACCCCGCACGTGGAGAGCAGGATGTACTGGTTGACGTTGCCGAGCAGGGGCAGAACGGGGCGCAGGTCATCAACGTCCCCGGCACTGGTGTCGATGACCCCGTCCCACGGTCCGGCGAGGACCGTGGTGGCTTCGGTTGTCGGTGCGCGCCGGTCGGTCAACACGTGCCGCACGAGCCCGGCGAAGGGCGATGGTGAACGGCCCCGGTAGAGCACAGTGATGTCGTCTCCGCGCCGCAGACACTCCTCCACGATGTGACGGCCCACGAAACGGGTGCCGCCGAGCATAAGGATCTTCATTGGCGTTCCCCGTCGCCCGGGCTGGTGGGGCTGTAGCCGAGCACGAGTAGTCGGCGTGGATGACCGGAGGTGTTTGGCCCGCTGGCATGGACCAGGGCCGCATCCCAGACCAGAACCGTTCCGGGTGCGGCGACCAGGGTGACGGCCGCCGTGTCGGGCGCGACGGTATCGGGTACGACGGGTCCCTGGCAGGCGGTCGGGATCATCTCGATGGTGTCGCGGTGGCTGCCGGGCCAGACACGGAGCGCGCCGGCTGTTTCGGTGCACCGGTCGAGGCAGACGGCGACGGTCACCACCCGTCGGTAGCCCCGGGTTGCGTAGTAGGCGGCGTCGGTGTGCTTACGGACCGCTTCACCGAGCACCGGTAGCGCTGCCCATCCGGCGGTGAGGTCGACGGTCTGCTTGTACATCAGCTTGTTGTCCACCAGCTTCGGGGCCGCGCCGAGCAGGTCGGTGACGACGGCGAGCAGCGTGGGACTGTCGGCCACCGCCGTCACAACCGGAGATAGGTCGACCACGGGCTTGACCTTGAGCACATACGGCTTGCCGTTGGCGAGGCGCCACCAGGTGACCCGCGGGTCGCGCGTCCTGGCCGCCACCATCTTGGCGAGCCGGTCACCGAGGAGGGCGTCAGCCTCGACGCGGAAGTCCTGGATCGTGGTGGGTGGGATCAGGCCCGGCAGGACGAGGTATCCGTGTGCGGCGAACCGGTCGATCTGCTGCGCGGAAACCGCCGAAGCGAGCGGCGAGGTCATCGGGCACCGCCTTTCGTGGCGATCGGGATCAGGAATTCACGGCTCGGTTTGGTCCAGTGGTTTGGGGTCTGCTCGGCGGGCATGGTGCGCGGGTAGGCGGTCCACTGCGCGAAGTACCGGTCGAGAACATTCCGGCGGGCCGGACCGATCGAGGTGCCGCTGTGGAAGAAGCTGAACCGACCACCTGGGCGGAGGCAGCGCACCGCGACGTCAACGACGAACTCGGTGAAGTCGGAGTCAGCGTGGCCGTCCGGCGGCCAGGTGTCGTACATGATCGCGTCGAAGACGCCAGTTGGCAGCGTCACGAGCTGCCACGGGTCGATGTACACCCGCGCCGGCGCGTCGAGAGTGTCGATCACCCGTGTGCGTGCCATCAGCGCCACACCAGGGTGCGGTTCAATCGCCGTGTACGAGCCGATTTCTCGTTTCGACAGCTGGGTGGCGAACACACCGAGCCCGAGTCCGACCTCCAGGACGTTGGGGCGGGCGAACCCCTCGGTGAGTCGGGTGACGTGCTCGCGCATCAGCTCAGCCTCAGCGAAGAACATCACGTACTGCGAGCCAACGCGGAGGCCTTCGGAATCGACGACCGCGGGCTGGTCGCGTAGGGCGGCGATGTGCCGTTGGTGCACCTCGGACAACGTTTTCGTCGTCATAGCGGTACTCCGTTGCGGAACCGGGCCAGCGGTTCGGCGGCGAGAAAACGGGCAGCGAAGGTGGAGGCCCCGGCGACGGCGCGGCGCACCACTTCTTCGATCTCAGTCACGGTGGTGGCGTCGACCTCGCGGTCCACCGAGACCAGGACGTGCGCCGGGTCATCGAGCTGGCCACCGTTGCGTGCGGTGATCGTGACCTCGGCATACGCCGAGGTTTCGGCCAGCATTCGCTCGGCGGCCTCGGCGGCGAGCGCGGTGTAGATCTTGCCCGCGTGGTGGACCGGGTTCTTGCCGGCGGGTGCTTCGCCGCTCGCCGGACGAAGCGGCTCGATGACCCCGCTGTACCGGTTGCCCCGTCCGACCGCGCCGCAGTCGCCCTTGCCGAGCGAGGTGCCGAACGGTGCCAGGTATCCGCGACCCGGCAGATCCTTTGTGTTGAGGTGCAGCGACAGGCTGGTCGTGTTCCAGGCTCGGGGCTCCTGGTCGAGCAGGGACTTCAGCTCGGCGGAGGCGGCGCTTTGAGCCTCGGCGAGCGCTGCCCGGTATGCCGGCCAGGAGTCGACCAGCTCGGGATGGAACGGCACGGCAGCGGTGACTTCCAGCGCCGAATTGATCCGGACCACCATGACTTTCACGTCGGTTCCGGCAGCGGGTACGACCCGTCGGAATCCCTCGTCGGTGAGTCGCCGTTCCAGCCGTATCGCGAGATCGGCGGCGAGGCCGCGGCGGCTGGTGCCGACACAGACCACGGTGTCGTTGGCGACTGACTCCGTCGCGAGCACGGCGTTGATGGCCGATGCCGTGTCGGGGCGGTAGAACTTCGGGTCGTGGTCAACGGCGGTGCCACGGGTGTTGTTGATGTGCAGGCGGAGGTGTTCGAGGATCCGGCGGTCGCCCAGCGCGGCCGGTAGTACATCGAGGACCACGGACCGGAAGATCTCCTCGATCGGCACCTGCGTGGCGCCGACCCGATCGGTGATCTTCCCGAAGAGGTAGCAGTCTGCCGGCTTGAGGATGTCGAAGCCACCAAAGCGGACATCGGCGGCGGCGCCGACGAGGTTGACCTTGTCCACCCAGTGGTTGGGGATGGCGCCGAACTCGCGCAGGCACCAGGAGGAGTAGCGCTGGGAGAAGGCGTCTGCGAGCAGGTCGGCAAGGCTGTCCGGATGGCCGACGCCCTTTCGTTCGGCGACGTCGAACGGCTGGTCGTCCGGGTCGACGCAGGCATGACGGATCGAGATCTGCATGTGGGATGCCCTTCGGGTCAGAGATCGCCTGGGTCGACGCCCTGGTCGGGGCGGATCGGAGGTTCAACGAGGTAGGACAGGCACTGCGAGAGAACCAGCACCCGCTTGGCGGGGCAGGGTTCGTTGACATCGGCGGGCCGGAAGGTGCCGTCGTAGAGGTTTCCGTAGCCGGTCGGCACGGAAGCGCATCGGCGCACGTCACCGGTGACGGTGACCTTGAACGAGGTGACACCGGCGGTACATGCCTGGCCCCGGAAGGAGAGCATGCCGTCGAGGTAGGGCCGGTTGAAGACGTACTCGCCGGAGTTGGCCAGGATCAGCGCCTTCTGCTCGTCGGTGTAGCCCTCCGGATAGCGGACGCCCTCGTACACGCCTTTGAACACCTTGGCGCGCACATGGTCCACGCCCAATTCGCGCAACTGATCCAGGTCAGCGGCGAGTCGACTGAGCAGCGGCGGGTACAGCACGTACAGGGCGTTCACGTCGAACCCGCCGCGTCGCAGGATCAGGTAGTTGCGGGCGTAGGTGTCGAGTTCCAGCCCCCGAAGCTCGCGCTCGGGCTGGTGTATCGCGGCGACGATCTTCGCCACCCGGGCGGCCGGGACACGCTCAGCGAACTCCGCCACGTCGTCGGAGGCAAGGTTGGTGTTGACGCTGACGAAGTGGTTACCGGCCAGACCCCGGCACAGCTCGACGAAGCCGGGGAACATGAAGGGCTCCCCGCCGGACATGTGCACCAGGCAGACCCTGTTCAACTCGTCGAAGCGCCGGACCACCAACTCCGGAGCCGGTTCGTCGAGGTGGCTGCGGTTGAGTACGTAGCGGATCTGCGGATGGCAGTACTCGCAGAAGAAGTTGCAGCGGTTCGTGAGGTGCCAGTCGAACTCCCAGTCCCATGGAGGTTTGGCCTGGGTCATCGCCGAAGTACGCATCAGGTCCTCCGCTCGCCCGTCGGGTTTCACCCGCCGGCGCAGCCCTCCTGGCGGTACGCCGGCGGGGACGCACCCAGCAGACCGCGAACCGGCACCGCTCGGGCAGTGGATGGAACCGTCAAGAGCGTCAATTCGCCGACCCCGGTGGCCAGCACGATCCGGTACCTTCGCGGTACTCCTGGTTGACCCTCCGGAGGAGCCGATGGGATCTCCACCTGACCGCACCAACCAGACCCTCGCCGCGCACATGACCGAAGCCGGCCTCACCCCACGTACCCTCGCCCGGGAGATCAACCGACTCTTCGGGCCCGGCACACTCGCCGCAACCGCGCCATACCACTGGCGCGACGCGGGCGGCATCCCCCGCCCACCGCTGCCAGCGCTGAGCGCGTACGTCATCTCCCGCCGCCTCGGCCGCATCGTGACCGCAGGGGACCTTTGGCACGGGCAACCCGACACGGCGGATGGCACCCTGGTCATGGCCGCCAGCACCGGCCTGGACGGGCCGTGGACACTCACGAACACCATGCTGGTCGCCGAGGACTGGCTGTTGGGAGGACTGGTGGACCGAAGGATGTTCCTCTCCGTCTCCGGGACCGCTCTCGCCCAGGCCGTCAACATCTACCTCGACGTACACCTTCCGGCGGACGGGACCATGCTTCCGGCCGCGACACCAGACGACCCGCTCGTCGACCAGATCGAAGCCAGCGTGCCGCGCCTACAGCTACTCGACGACGAGCGCGGCGGCGCATCCGGCCTTGGCTACGTCGGCGCCCAGGTTCGCGCGGTCCTGCTCGTACTCCGCGATGGCGGCCATACGGACGCCACGATCCGCCGACTCTTGGTTGCCCTCGCCGACCTCGCCCAACTCGCTGGCTGGAAGGCGTTCGACGCCGGACAGCAAGGACTGGCCCAGCGGTACTTCTTCACCGGACTACGGTCCGCACACGACGCTGGATACCGATCCATGGAAGGACACATCCTCGCTGACCTGTCCTTCCAGGCCGCCTCTCTCGGCGACGCCGACGACGGCCTGCGCCTCGGCGACGCCGCCCGCCGGGTCGTCGGCCGGTCCGCCGCCAGCGTCCAAGCGTCTGTGCTGTCCCGCCTCGCGTACGCCCAGGCCGTAGCCGGAGACGTCGAGCAGTGCGAGCGCACCTGGGCCGAAGCCCGGGACCAACTCGCGAAGCGGCATCCCGACCGCGAACCGGAGTGGATGTACTACCTGACCCCGAACCACCTCGACTGCCAGGCCGGCTACGCGATGATCCTCGCCGGTCGACAGATTGTGGCCGGTGGCAGCGGAGCTGAGGGGCGGGCCCTGCTTCGCAAAGGCGGGGCGCTCCTACGCACCGGTGCCTACGCCCGCCCACCAGACGCTCCCTACCAGCGGCGAGCCCTCTACGAAGGCGCCTGGCTCGCCCTCGGCTACACCGCCCACGGCAAACTCGAGGATGCCTGCGCCGTGACCAGGATGGCCCTACCCCGGCTCGAGCAGGTCCGCTCACCCCGCAGCACCGCACTCCTCGTTGCCCTCGAGCAGGAGTTCCGCCGACGGAAGCGGAACCAGAGCGTCGCCGACGTGCTCCCCGACCTTGAGAAGGCACTGGCGCACCAACCGGCCTGACACTACGGTCAAACGATGACGAGCACCGATCTTGACGCTCTGGTCGTCGGCGCTGGCGTATCCGGCCTCACCACCGCCATCTGCCTCGCCGAAGCCGGGCTGCGGGTCCAGATCTGGGCAGCCGAGTCACCCGAGCGGACCACCTCGTACGCGGCCGGGGCGATGTGGGGTCCGTACCTCGTCGAACCTGTCGGCCGGGTGCGGGTCTGGAGCGCCCAGACGCTTGACGTCCTGCGGCAACTCGCGACCGACACGGTGACCGGTGTACGGCTCGTCTCCGGCGTCGAGGCGTCCCGCAAGCCGGTCGAACCGCCGGAGTGGGGAAACGAGCTTGATGGATTCAGGATGTGTGAGCCGGACGAGTTGCCGGACGGCTTCGCCACCGGGTGGCGCTACACGGCTCCGCTGGTCGACATGCCGGTCTACCTTGGCTACCTGCGAGAGCGGCTCCGGAAAGCTGGCGGCGAGATCGCGATCCGCCGGGTCGACTCACTCGATGAGACCGTTGATGTCGCCCCAGTGGTCGTCAACTGCACCGGGATAGGCGCCCACGACCTCGTACCCGACCCCGACCTGGCCCCGATCCGCGGGCAGCTCGTCGTGGTCGAGAACCCGGGCATCACCGAGTTTTTCTCCGAAGACACCGGGCTCTCACCGGACCTGCTGCACTTCTATCCGCAGGGCGAGACACTGGTCCTCGGCGGCACCGCCCAACCCGACGCGTGGAACCCGCAGCCCGATCCGGACATCGCCGCGGCGATCGTCGCACGCTGTGCCGAGATCGAACCGCGCCTTCGTAGGGCCCGGGTCATCGAGCACCGAGTCGGCCTACGGCCCACCCGACCATACGTACGCGTCGAAGAGCGTCGAATCGACGGCACCAAGGTGATCCACAACTACGGACACGGCGGAGCCGGCGTCACCCTCTCCTGGGGGTGCGCCCTTGAAATTGCCTCCTCTCTGGTCAGGGTTTCTGGCTGATCTCATCGATGAACGACGCCGAACCCGGGAATTCACCCGGGACTGCCCCTGTAGTCGGCGCTGACCCACCCGGAGGCCACCCGACGCACCGACCGGCCAAAGAAGAAGCCGATGCCGGAGCGCATCGGGTGCGTGTCCGCGTGCTCGGCCCACCGACCATCCTCGGGGTCCCCGCCGGCCAACACCTCCGCCCCCAGGCCCTGGAGTTCCTCGTCTACCTCATCGTCCAAGGAGGCACGGCCCACCAAAACGAGGTCCTCGACGACCTCCTACCCGAGCCACCGCACCGGTTGGCAACCCAGCGGCTGCACACCTACACCTACAACCTGCGCCAGGTCTTTCGCTCAGTCGGCGGGAGCGCCGCATACCTGCGGCTAAAGCGGCACCGCTACACCCTCAACCGCGACGTCTTCGACGTAGACCTGTGGACCATGCGCGACGCCGTCACCGCCGCGAAAAGGGTCACCGAACCCGTAGCCAACGTCGCCGCCCTGCACCACGCGGTCACCACCTACTGCGGACCCCTCGCCGCCAACACTGGATACCCGTGGCTCGCACGACACCAGGAAGCTGTCGCGCGTGAGTTTGTGGCCGCAGCCGTCACCCTCACCGAAGCGCTCACCGAGCAACCCGCTGAAGCCAGAGCTGTCCTCGAACTTGCAGTCCACCAACACCCGGACGACGAACTCCTCGCCTTAGCCGCCGCGGCGATCCGCGATCGGTGACGTGACCGGCCATCGCGGCACGTTGCTCTCGCAACCAGAAGTGCCCTGCACTACCAAAACGGCTCCTGTCAGATTCTGCGAACACCTTGCTTCGGAGCTTTTGAAGAATTATCTGAACAGCTGAGGCGGATAGCAGGGCGGACACTGCTAAATCTGACATTGCGTCGCGCCGGAAGCATCCTGACCCATAGCGGAGCCGCCGGTCGGTGCCGGTGGGCGACGCCGACGGCCGACGGTTGATGGCTATTCCAGTTCGCGTCGACTAGGTCGTGGTGGATCACCCCCACCGCCGCTCTCTGCCGGCAAGGCCGTTGACGAACTTTCGTATCTTATGCCACAGATAACTTAAAGAATGAGGGTGACGACTTGTAACCGGTCAGTAGCCCAACCGAACATGACCCGACCAGTGACCGCCGGCGGGGCAGATTTTTGATCCCAGCTCCTCTTAGGTGATCGATATGAAGGGGCACGTCAGCGGGTTACCTGACGTTCCGAACAGCCGCTCTCCCATACGCTCCGTAGCGTCTCGGGCCAGCTCCGATACGAAGTCGGTGGACTGGCTCGTCCACCGACGTGGGGTGGATAGGATCGTCCACGCCACCGGCGCCGATACCCCAGGAAGGGGTAACCCGGTAGGAACGGTGGAGGGATCCCGCTCCTACCGGCAAGCGGCGGAACGAGACCCCTCGTGGATCCGATGTGCTCGGATGGCTATCCGGCGCAGCCGGGAACGTTGACGCAGTTGTTGGGTCGGTTCTTGATGACAACGGTGCCGGTGGCGGTACTCAGGTTCACGGTGCCGCCGCTGTTGACGATGCCCCCACCGTCGCTAACAGCGACGTTCTTGGCCACCTGCGTGTTGAACAGGGTGGCTGTGCCCCCAGAGTTGTAGACGCCGCCACCCTCTTCAGCTTGATTGCCTACGACCGTGGTGTCGCGAATTACCAAATCGCCAAGGTTGTATACCCCACCGCCAAAGTTTGTGAGGGAGACGTTTCCGTTGATGAGGCCCTTTTCGATCACGGCAGTGGAATCGGTTTCTACAAATAGGCCACCAGCGAATCCGTTCGATGCGGTATTATTTGTGATATCGACCTCTTTTAGGGTGAGCTGGCCGCCGTCGCTGTATATTGCGCCGAACGAGACCGCGTTGTTTCCGGTAATTTTGGTGTCGTAAACTCTGCCGACTCCGTCGTTGACCAGCAAGCCGCCGGTTGTCCCCTGAGAGTTGTTGCCGGCGATTACGCTCTTCGCTATTGTGACTACGGCGGGACTGCCGACACTTGCGACGCCGCCGGTGTTATTGTTGGCGGCATTCGTCTTCACCTGCGACTTGGTGATGGTCAGTACTCCGAAGGAGTTGTAGATACCGCCGCCGCTGATGGCGGTGTTATTGCGGACGGTGGTTTGTTCGAAGATGGCGGTGCCTATGCTGAAGATTCCGCCCCCATTTCCTGCCGTGGTGATGTTGTGATTGATTGAGCTGTCTTTAGCGATCAGTCGGCCGCCGGCTACGACGAGGACTCCACCGCCATTTTCGTTGGTCTGGCCGCCAGTTGTCTCCAGGCGGTTGAGGGTGAGGTCGCCGCCGGCACGGACGGCGAGGATGCGGAATTGATCGACGGCGGCGGCGCGTTTGATGGTAGTGTGCTTGCCACCGTTGAGAGTGATGGGGGTGGTGATGGCGGGCAGGCCACTGCCGGCGATATCGGAGGTGAGGAGGTAGGTGCAGTCTTTGGCGAGGTCCAGTACGGCACCGCCACGGGCGTTAGCGAGGGTGATCGCCGCGATTAATTTGTCCGTGTCGCAGGGGACCGTAATTCCCTTCGAACTCTTATTCTCCTTTTCGTCCTTCCCCTTCGCGTTGTCTTTGTCGTCGGGCTTGCCCTCCTCGTGATGGCTGCCGGTGGAGGCCCGGGCGGGTTGTCCGGGCCAGTCATCGGCGCTGGCGAGGGTGCGTTCGGCAGCGTCGGCGGTGGGGATAGCGATGACTCCCACGGTGGTCAGGGCCAAGCCGGTCACGCCGGCCAGTCCGACGGCCCACCACCGTGACCTAGCCCGGCGTCCACCAAACCGGTCAGCGTCAGGTTCATGGGTGTGGTGCGGATAGCTCATGTGGCCTTGGTGTCCTTCCTCCGTCACGGACAGGGGACAAGCCACCTGGGGTGCAGACCCAGGGCGGTGTTCCTCGGCTACCAGGTCGGCGGTAGCAACCACATAGAGTTAAATCGACATAAACCCCATAGAGGCATGAACACGAAGAAAATGCCCAAATGGCACCTCAGGCCGTGATGGATAGTCCCCTGCCCCACATCCCCAGCAGGACTCCCAATGACCCGCGACCACCTGACCGCCCTGGTCCGTGCTGCGGTCCCCGCCGCCGCCCCTCGCCTGGCTGGTCTCACGAGCGGGGGATCGTCCCAGCCGCCGACTCGTCAACCGCGCTGGCCGCTCCCCGGCCCAAGCCGCCGCTCGATGGCCTGAACCTCGCTGGGGAAGGGGTTGGAACGGGTTGATCTCATCCGCATGGGCGGACCGCACCGGCGGTTTGGTCGGTCGGGCTGGGTTCATCGAGCACCACCCGATCCGCGTGAGTTGGGAACTCAGTGGTAGCGGGTCACCGGCGACCGTGGCGGTGTGGTTCGTATGGTGGTACCTCCGGCCCACACTTCTCTGACCTGCGGCTCTTGGCCGCACCACAGTCGTCATGCGAACCAGTTGATCGAGGGTCCGAGTCTTTTCCGGCGAGCGAGCGATGCTGCATGCATAATGAATGCATGGTTGCTCTCCAGATTCGGGACGTGCCGGAAGAAGTGCGAGACGCCCTGGCAGCCCAGGCCAGGGCGCGCGGGCAGTCACTCCAGGCATACCTGCTGGAACTGGTGGAGACGCAGGCTCGACGGCTGCGCAACACGGCGGCCCTTGATCGTTTCGCCGGCAGATCCGACGGTGCTCGCTCTCTGCCGGGGGAGAGCGCCGCAGAGTTGAACGACCAGCGGGAGCAGCGCGGACCGTGGGGAAGCGCCGCGTGATCGTCGTGGATGCGTCGGTTCTGGCCGACGCTCTGGTCGATGATGGGCCGGTCGGGGACGCGGCGCGGGCGGAACTGACCGGAGATCCGCACTGGGCCGCGCCGAGTCATCTTCTGGTCGAGGTCATGTCCGTGATCAGAGGCAAGGTCCTCGGTGGGAGGCTCGGCCCTGCCCGGGCTCAGGAGGCGATCGACGCCCTGCCTTCGTTGGTCATCGACGAGGTTGGCGTCGCGATGCTGGTTGACCGGATGTGGCAGATGTGGGGCAATGTCACGGCGTACGACGCGGCTTACGTCGCGGCGGCGGAGTTGATGGCCTGCCCACTCGTGACCGGTGATGGTCGGCTCGCCAAGGCCAGCGGTATTCGCTGCGAGATCCGACTGCTCGCCGCGTCCTGACGGCGGCCGCCCGAGGATCATCGGCCTGACGCCCTTGGCCGGCCATCCTGAGTGGAAGCGGCTCACCGACAATCGTTGCACTGTGGTTCGCATGGTGGTATCTCCGGCCCACTCAGCGATCAAGGTCCTGAACAGGCGCATCGCGCTTCGTGAGGATCTTCCTCATGAGTTTCGGTCGAACTGTTGTGCTCGCATGTGCCCGTTGTGAGCCCGAGGTAAGCCGGGCGTGTATTGCCGTGACACCAGACGGGCGGTGTTAGCCGCCGCTTCAGGCGGCTTGTCCAACGGCGTCGGCCGAAATTTCGGGTTTGTGTGAGCCCGGGAGCGCTTCTGCCGAGGCACCAGACGGGCAGCCGCTTTCGCCGCTTCGCGTGCCACCTCCGGCAGGACGGAGGTGTAGGCGTCCGACGTGGGCCCGATGGACGAGCGGCCCAGTATGTCCTGCACCACCTTCCGGTCGACACCGGCCGCAAGGGCGATCGTTGCGGCCAAATGACGAAGGTCATGCAGCCGGATCGGCGGTAGCCCAGCCCTACGGGTCCGCCGCTCGAATCGATCCGTCAGCCAGTCCGGTTCGATCCACGCTCCGGCGGGCGGGTGAAGAGCTTGCCGAAGGTCATGCCCGCGTAGATGTGGACCGGCTTGACGGCGCGGACCTCCAGGGTCCAGCGGATCGCGTGGTCCTGGTGGCCGAGCGGTGCAGAGACGTGCACCCAGCCGCCGAGGGCTCCGATGTCACGGTCGCCGTTGAGTATATGCGCGAACGTCTCCGATGCGGTCCGCTTGTGGTGACCGCCAGATAGAGCAGCCCCGGCTGCAGGACCAGGCCGTCGGCCGGGATGGTCTGTTCGGTGAACGCCGTGGGGGCGGAGGTGTCCAGGTCGCCGTCGCAGACGCGCAGGGTGCTGCCGAGCCGCCAGTTGGACGACGAGGCCATCAACGTGCGGGCTGTGTCCCACCGACGCTCGGATCACTGCCGGCCCGTCGCCCTCATGCATCATGCGTCGGGTGGCGGTACCTCCTGGCCGGGTTCGAGGATCAGTTCGGCTTCCTCTGCTGGGGCACCGTCCGCCGTTATAGGTACGGCGCCTCCGCGTTCGGTCACCAGCCAGCCGACGATTGCCTCCGTCTCAACGCCGGCAAGGGGGTCGCGCCAAAGAACTCGATACCCGGGAGTGGCCGGAATTGCGCTGACTACTCTATGTGCATAAATCAAGCGCTGAAAGTCTGGGTACTCGGTAACAGGTCGTAGGATCCCCTGCTCGGGATCGACGACCAGGGCTGTTCGCGTCACCAGATCCCAGCCCTCGACGTTCGCTTGATGATTCCCAAACAGAGCGATCCAGCCGGAGGTACTAAAGTCTGTCATATTTCCCTTGCGTTCTTTCGTTGTCGCGGGGGGCATGATCCACGCCCCCCGCCACGTACTTTACCTAGCTTTGACTGCCTTCGCCAATCATCGAGAATTTCCCGCCGATTCTACGAAGTGGGCGTGCTGTTCGCAAACTTCCATCTCGTTGAGGATGACGCGTATCATTGTGGTGGTGGTCTGGTTTCCGGTCAGGCCATACTCTTTGGCCTCCCATGGTGAGAGCCCATTATCCCGGGCTTAGTGGCTGCTCGGCGGCAGTTGTTTGGATCGGCTCTCGGCGGCTTCATTGTCGTTGGCGCTGCATTGGCAGCATCATCCGATGCACCGGCCCTCCGCCTAGCGTTTATGGTGTGCTTTTTGTCGGTGTTCATTGGCATAATTCGAGTGATTGTGAATGGTCGCCGATTCAACGCGGAGGTTGGTCTCGATGCGCAGAGTGGTGGCACCGAGGCTGGGTGGCTATGGTTTTTCATATTTAAGGACATGGTGACGCCGAATTCCAAATGGAGGCGACGGAAGAGTGGTTAGGGTGCGAGTGGGCTCGGTTCTTGAACTGGATCGACAGCGGAAGGTGCAGCTGATGGACGACCACGCCGGTAAGCAAGAGGGGTCGTCTGTGGAAGAACTCGCGAGCCGTACCAGGTGGTTTGAGCAGTACGTCGAGACGTTGACCAGCGATCTGTAGTGGCTGAAGCGGGTGGCGAACCGTACGCGTGTCCCTGTTGTCGGCACCCGACGCTTGAGGGGCGAGGTCAGTTCGAGATGTGCTTCGCCTGCGGCATGCCGTCGAGGTAGGGCCGGCTGAAGACGTACTCGCCGGAGTTGGCCAGGATCAGCGCCTTCTGCTCGTCGGTGTAGCCTTCCGGATAGCGGACGCCCTCGTACACGCCTTTGAATACCTTGGCGCGCACATGGTCCACGCCCAATTCGCGCAACCGATCCAGGTCAGCGGCGAGTCGACTGAGCGGCGGCGGGTGCAGCACGTACAGGGCGGTCACGTCGAACCCCCGTGCGAACTCCGCCATGTCGTCGCCGACGGAATTGAACCCGGACCCGACCTACAAAAGCGCATGTCGCAGTTCTCACGGGCCGGACGGTATTGTAGCCGCGCACCGAGCCGTTACTGTTGTCGAACAGGGGTGGCCGGCGTGACCGGCCGTCCCTGTTCGGCTTCCCCTTCATCGCGGGATCGGGTCCACCGTTCCACTCGGCCGACGACGATGAAGGTGATCCCCACATAGGCCCAGCCGGCCAGGATATCGATCACGTAGTGCTCAGCGGTGTATACCAGAGTGAAAGCCATGGCCAACGGGTACGCAAGCAGTAGTGGCCACCACCGTCGCTGCACGGTCGGCAGGAAGAACGCGATGACCAGCAGCGCATAGGCGGTGTGCAGGGACGGCATGGCGGCGACTGGGTTCGATGCCTCCACCTGCATCGCGTTGAGGACATTGCCCGCGCTATGCAGCCCGAGCGCCTCCCAACCGTTTGTGGAGATGCGCTCCACCGGGGCGATGAGGGAGCCGTGCTGCGGCTGTGCTGCCCACCACGGGGGCGCCGCGGGGTAGGCGAAATAGGTGGCCAAACCCGCAAGCGTCAGCACGATCCATCGCCACATGTACCGCTTCCATCGCTGTCTCGACCGCACCCAGAGCATCACGGCGGCGGCCGGCACCGCCAGGAAGTGCGAGAAGTAGATGAGCGAGACCGCGACTTCCCACCACTGCACCGACCCCGGTTGCCACAGGTGGCGCTGCAACCAGACAGTCGGGATATCACCACCGAGGAGCCAGCCGAACAGCCACTGATCAGCCCGGACGAGTTCGATGGCGTGCGGCGCCAACAGCCCGTCCGCGTACCCCCGGGAGATGTTGTAGATCAAAAGGATGAGCAGGACGGGCGCCCAGTCCCGGACAAATGCTAGGTGACTCCGCCACGGCAGGTGGCTGTTCCACGCGATCGTCGCCAACCACAGCCAGCCGAGCAGGAGAAACGGATCGCTGGTCGGTACGCCGAGGAAGACCGCGGAGATCGCAAACGCGGCCATCCAGAGCGACAGGGCGATCACCCGGCGGTGGGTCACCGGAGGGTGGGGCTGCTGTCTGCTCTCGTTCCGAGGAATGGTGCTAGTCACGGCCGTCAAGGCTAGCCGCCGGGAAAGGGCCCCCGCCGGCCGGTCCGGGCGGGGGAGGCTCAAACATCGTGACGTACAGCGGTCGTTAAGCGGTCCACCGAACAATGTCGGCGTGGCCGCCTCGGCGGCCACGCCGGTGGGGCGGTCGCGCCTCCCAGGCCAGGTCCACCCCGTCAGCGACGCCTCCGGGCATCGGCAAGTGGAGCGGACATCATGGATCCGTTCGCGCTCGACGTCCGCGTCTCTTCCACCGTGCTGCAGGAAGACAGCGGCGCGTCGCTGAGGCAGGGGACCGGTTGCCGCCCGGTGACGGCGGGGGCCACAGCGGGCGACATCGCTGGCGGGCGGGTTCCCGGGTATAGCTCTCCTGTTCCGCCTGCTTGCAGGTTGTCCGACGAAGGTTCCCTCCTTCGGCCAGCCGGCCGCCTCGCGCCAGTCCGCCCACAACTCTGACCAGAAGGTGTCGGTCAGCAGCTTTCCCCGCGATGACGTGGACAGGGCCGCCACCGAACGGGTGTGCCGCTCACCCAAAGTGACATCGGGAAGCTCGAACTCGGTAGGTCCGACCTCATCGAGGTGGGTGCCGAGTTCTTCGGCAACAACCGTGTGAGACCTGCTACTCAAATCACTGATCTGGCTCAAGAGCGAAATCGGCAGGCTCCAGCACGGGACCATCTCGATTTCTCTGTTGTGCCCGAATACTGCCGCTGCACGCCGACGGTGTGTCGGCACTTCTTCAGATCACCCGTCTCGTCAATGACCAGTACGGCCTCGGCATCACCGAGATGGTGGCCAACGAACTCACGGGCATCAGCGCGGACCTCGGCGTCGTCCCCCGTCACCCGGGTTAGCAGGTCCTGCATCCCGGCCGGACCGTGTCACCGACGTGCTTCGACTGTCCAGGAGTTGTTCGGCGGCAACAGTGCCAGTAGACCCCGGACGAAGTAACACACTGATGGCGCGGCGGCGGCCTGCGTAAGGCTGCCCGAGCGTCAGGATGAAGTCGTGAATAATACCCGCCGGCACTGGCGTCCACCCTGTATCCGGCAATCACCACTGCATCGTGGTCGGTCCACACACACGTCCATGGTGGGCGGTGCCTGCCCCCGTTTCCACACCAACCCAGTACCCCGCTGTCGTATTAGCGGGATTAGTATGCTACCCGTCCATCTCGGTTACGGGTTAGAACTGGATTCAAAGGGGCAAGACATTGCAAAGTAGACGTATGCGTCTGGGTGGCGGGCTCTCCCTAGCCATACTTGTCGCCGGATTGCTAACCGGTGCACCGGCGCGGGCGGTCGCCGGTGGGGGAGAGGTGCCGGACGGTGTCTACCCGTTCACCGCGAAGGTCGCTTTTGGTGACCTGCACGTCTGTACAGGCGCTCTGGTTGACGCCCGCTGGGTGGTAACAGCCAAAGGCTGCTTCGCTGATGGGACCGCGCCCGTTGTGGCCGGTGCCCCCACCAGGCCCACAAGCGTATTGGTCGGACGTACCGATTTGACCAGCTCAACCGGGCATCAACTCGCCGTCACCTCAGTGATTCCTCACCCAGATCGCAACGTATTGTTGGCCAGGTTGGCCGCCGAGGTCACTGATATCGCGCCGATTGCCTGGGCCACCGCGGAACCTTCCCACGGGGAAATGCTTCGGGTGAACGGCTACGGCCGCACGGCTACCGAATGGATTCCCCGCCGACTACACACCGCATCGTTTACTGTGCAGGACGCCACCGCGACAGCCATCAACGTCGTCGGTGCCTCGGCAGACGCCACCATCTGCAAAGGTGACGCCGGTGGGCCCGCGTTCCGCGACAGCGGTGGCCGTGTTGAACTCGTTGCTATTAACGACACTTCCTGGCAGAAAGGCTGCCTCGGGGAAGTCGAGACCCGCGAGGGAGCCACCCAGTCCCGGCTTGACGACCTGTCGGGCTGGTTTCGCGACGCCGTGGCCACGGTCGAGGGCGCTGATGACATCAGCTCTACGACCGGCGATCTCGGACTGGTTCGGACCAGGGACGGAATCGTGACGCAGTACCGCCTCGGCACCGACGGCTGGATCTATAGCAGTAGCCAGGGCAATGCTGGCGCGGTGTTCAGCCCCTGGACCCGCATCGGTGACCGTGGTGACTTCGTCGGTACCCCGACCGCCACGGTTACCGGCAACGAGGCCACTGCTGTCTACGGTCGGGGTAGCGATAACAAAATCTACGGCGTGGGGCAGCCATCGCCGGGTGCAGCCTTTGGTGACTGGGGCATCGTCGGCACCAACCAGCCCATCCTCGCCAGCGACCCGACAGTGGTGACAACGCCCGAGGGCATTACGGCCGTGTACGCCACCGGTAGCGACGGTCACGTCTGGGGCAGTAGCCAGGTCAGCCCGGGCTCCACATTCGGCGCCTGGAAGAGGATCGGCACGGCGGGGGCCGGCGTCGCCTCCAAGCCACACGCGGTAATCGCACCTAACGACACAATCGTGATCTATGCGACTAATACCGCGGGTAAGGTCAGTGGGGTGGGCCAGCCCTCGCCGGGAGCAGCGATGGGCAGCTGGGGCAGCGTCGGCGCCAATCAGCCCACCGACGGCTTCAAGACCGCCCCGAGCGCCGTCGTCACGCCCGGTAACCTGATCGCCGTGTACGCCACCGGTAACGACGGCTACGTCTGGGGCGCGTCGCAAAGCACCCCGGGCGGTGCCATCGGAGCGTGGTCTCGGATCGGTGTCTCTGGAGCCGGTGTCGCATCGAGGCCCCAACCACTGATCGCGGACAACGGCATCACCGCCATCTTTGTCCGTAACACCGCCGATGGCATCAGCGGGGTCAGTCAGGAATCGATCGACGGGGCCTTCGGCAGTTGGACGGCCGTCGGTGCCAACCAGCCGACGTTTGTCGGTGACCCATCGGCCATCGCCTCCGTCACCGGCACGATCGCGGTGTATGGCAAGGCCGCCGACAACTGGATCTGGGGTACCAACCAAAGCAGTGTCGATGATGTCTTCTCCGACTGGAAGCGCATCGGAGGCTGACGACCTAACCGCCCACGGGGCTGCAAGCGGTGTGCCCGCAGCCCCGTGGGCGGCGTGGTGCTGCTTCGCAGCGTGGCCCCGGCGCGTTCCACCCAGTCACGCAACTCTCCTTCGTGATCGAGCAGATCGACCCGCAGGGACCCTCCCGCGCCACGGGCAAGATCACCAATCAGCGTCGCCGCAGCGCGACGATCCGCCGCCACCACCGGCCCGATCATCAGTTGGCCGAGGTTCCGCCACGCCGCGCCATACCTCGGGATCACATTGGCGGGTGTCGGCTGGATCCGAGGTCCTCGGCGACGCCGGTGCCATCGAGGCTCCCGTACAGGAGGCACGCTTCTGTCGGCGGCCGTGCGGTCGAGGCAGTCGCCTACCCGCCGACGTCAATGATTGTGTCCGAGTCCGGATCCTGACCAGGGCGCGGCCGCTTTCCGCTCCCCGGTCACCGGCCGGGGCGGCTCCGGTGTCCCGACCGTACGGGTCTGCCGCTGCGCCGGGGACTGCCCTGCCGGCCGTTTTCCGCCGGGCGCGGCGAGCGGCTTTGTGCGGGGAGGTTCCAGGAGGACCGCTCGTACAGCGCGATCCCGGCGCAGACCGAGACGTTCAGCGACTCCGCATCCGGATTGAGGGGGATCGACACGGTGCTGCTGGCGATGCTCTCGAACGACTGCGACGTGCCCGTCTTCTCTGCCCCGAGCAGGAGGGCGAGCGGCTCGTCGGCGTCGCGTAGATCGCTGACCGCCAGATCGCCGTCCGTGTCGAAGGCGATCAGCGGGACTCTGCTGTGCCGGAAGTGGTCGATCGCCTCGGCCCGGGACGCGAGCACGATCGGCAGGGAGAAGACGTAGCCTCGGCTGGCCCGGACGAGGCGTCGGTCCGCGACGGTGGCCAGGTCGCTGTCCACGAGCACGATGCCGGCGGCGCCGAGCGCGAAGGAGGTACGCACGATCGCGCCGATGTTGCCGACGATCTTCACGCCGTCCAGGACGATGATGTCACCGGTCGTGCGGGACAGGTCGTTGAAGCTCCACGGCCGCGGTGTGCGTGCCACACCGAACACCTTGGGCTTCTTGTCGGCCTTGAACAGGTTGCTCATGATCGGGACCGCCACCAGGCGAACGGGAATGTTCCGCTGCCGGCACGCGGCGAGCACGTCGTCGGGGAAGGGGCTGCTCTCGACGGCATAGACCTCGATGAAGTCCAACCCCGCGCGGATACATTCCACAAGCGGCTCGGCATCCTCGATGAGCACGGTGCGGACGGCGGATCGCGAATGCTTGACGACGTCGCTGATCCGCTGCACGGCCGGATCTGACCGTTCGGTGATGACATCGAGACTTACCACGGGCGCGACCCTAGCACAAGCCCCTTTCGCTTCCGCTATCTGGCTCGAGCCGACGGAACCACTCGTCGATCGAGCGCCGGTACCCGTCGGGCATGGGCAGGTCCACGATCTCGTCGGCGGCGAACAGACGGCCTTCCTTGTGTTCGGAGCTCACCGTGATCGGCGAGTCGTCGTCGGCGAAGCAGCCGTAGGTCACGATCAGCACGTTGACACCGTCGCCGATCTGGTACTGCCAGGAGTCGAGGATCGGGCCGACCCGTACCGCCCAGCCGGTCTCCTCGCTGATCTCCCGGCCGACGCAGCCAGCCGGGTCCTCGCCGAGTTCGAGCTTGCCGCCGGGCAGTTCCCATTCTTCTCGCTCGTTGCGGAGCAGCAGAACACGGCCGGCACGGACGCAGACGCCTTTGACAGACACCGGAAAGGCGTACGGTCGATACACGTGATTGTCCCTCCGTGGTCGGTTGGCGTCACGATATCGAGGGTAGTGGTGTTGACGCCGGGGCCTGGCCGACGGTGACCGGGAACCGAACGTGACCGCAAGCAGCCTCGTCAAGGCCGCGAGGATGGTCCGGCGCCAGCCGGACCATCCTCGCGGTTGTTGACGACCCGTGGGGTCAGGTGATGCTGCGGAAGAAGGTGCGGATGTCGTTCGCCAGTAGTGTGGTGGCGTCCATCGCGGGGAAGTGGCCGCCTTCGGTGAATTCGCTCCAGTGGCTGATTGCCTTCCCCGGGTCCATCGCGCGGCGTAGGAGTGGGTGGGTGTTGAACACGGCCCAGCCGGTCGGCACGTGGGCGGCCATGACCAGGTCGAGGCCGGAGTGCTCGGCCTCGTAGTAGAACTGGGCGCTCGACGCGCCGCTGCGGGTGAACCAGTAGAGGCTGATGTTGGTGAGGAGCTGGTCGCGGTCGACCGATTCGTCCGGGGTCTGGTAGGTGCCGTTGGCTCTGGTCCTGAACTTTTCGGCGATCCACGCGAGCTGACCGACCGGCGAGTCGGTGAGGGCCGCGCCGATGGTGTCGGGGCGGTGGTTGTGCATCAGGAGGTACCCGCGATCGGCGGCGTCCTCGGTGCGTACCGCTTCGATCTGGGCGATCTCGTCCGCGGAGAGGCCGTCGGGGTAGGGGAACTTGTCGCCTACCAAGCCGAGCAGGTGGGGGTCGATGCCGAGGTGCGTGCCGATGACGCGCTCCGGGTATTCGGCGGCGAGGCGGCCGGTGGTGCCTGAACCGATGTCGGTGCCGTGGGCGGCGAACCTCTCGTAGCCCAGGCGCGTCATGATCTCGGCGTAGGCCGCCGCGGTCCGCGCCAACTCCCACCCGGTCCCGGACAGCGGGGTGGAGAACCCGAAGCCGGGCAGCGACGGGACGACCACGTGGAAATCGTCGGTCAGCAGCGGGATGAGGTGCTGGTACTCGACGAACGAGCCGGGCCAGCCGTGGTTGAGCATCAGCGGGGTGGCCTGCGGGTTTGTCGATCGTACGTGGACGATGTGGAACGTCTGGCCGTTGACGACCGTCGTGACCTGTTCGTACTCGTTGAGCTTCGCCTCCTGCGCCCGCCAGTCGAACCCGTCGTGCCAGTACTCGGCGAGTTCCTTCAGGTACACCAGCGGGATGCCGCGGCGGAAGTCGGTGCGGTCCTCGCGGCCGGGCGTCGGGTACGGCCAGCGGGTGTGGGTCAGCCGGCTACGCAGGTCGTCGAGGTCGGCCGCGGGGATGTCGATGCGGAACGGGGTGAGCGCGTTGTTCTCGTGCATGACACCGACGGTCTCAGGCAATGCGGCAGGTTAGCTTCCGCGATCGCCGAGAGAGTGGAGAAAGTAGTGGAGACCTCGGGCCGGTGTCAGCGGAGCTGGCGGTCGACTTCGGCCAGCTCCTCGGTGGTCAGGTCGAGGTTGTCCAGCGTGGCGAGGTTGGCCTCGAGTTGGGCGACGCTGCTGGCGCCGATGATCAGGCTGGTCATTCGGGGATCGCGTAGGGCCCAGGCGAGTGCGAGCTGCGCGAGGGACTGGTGGCGGCGTTGGGCGATGGCGGCGAGGCCGCGGATGGTGACCAGCCGTTGCGGGCTCACGTCCCGCTCGGAAAGGTGGACGCTGGTGCGGACCCGGGAGTCGGCCGGGATGCCATCGAGGTAGCGGTCGGTGAGCAGGCCCTGGGCCAGGGGGCTGAAGGAGATGCAGCCCGCGCCGACCTCCGCGAGCGTGTCGAGCAGGCCGTCCTCCTCGGTCCAGCGGTTCAGCATCGAGTATGACGGCTGGTTGATCAGCAGCGGGGTGCCCAGGTCGCGCAGGATCGCCGCGGCCCGCCGGGTCTGTTCGGCCGTGTAGTTGGAGATGCCGACGTAGAGCGCCTTGCCGGCCCGGACGACGGCGTCCAGGGCGCCCATCGTCTCTTCCAGCGGGGTGTCCGGGTCGTACCGGTGGCTGTAGAAGATGTCGACGTAGTCCAACCCCAGCCGGCGGAGCGACTGGTCCAGCGAGGCGACGAGGTACTTGCGGGATCCCCACTCGCCGTACGGGCCGGGCCACATCAGGTAGCCGGCCTTGCTGGAGATGACCAGTTCATCGCGGTACGGCTTCAGGTCCGTGGCGAGCATCCGGCCGAAGTTCTCCTCGGCGGCGCCCGGCGGTGGGCCGTAGTTGTTGGCGAGGTCGAAGTGGGTGACCCCGAGGTCGAAGGCCCGGCGGACGATGTCCCGCTGCCGATCGAAGGGGCGGTCGGGCCCGAAGTTGTGCCACAGGCCGAGTGAGATCGCCGGTAGGCGGAGCCCACTGGCCCCGCTGCGTCGGTAGGTCATCTGGTCGTAGCGGGTGGCGGCGGCCTCGTAGGTCACGATCAGCAGAGTAGCCGTTGACCGGGTCAGCCGAGTTCGCGGGCGTAGCAGACGGAGAGTGACTCGTCCTGGTACGGACCGAAGTTCGCGATGCGGTGGTAGCCCTCCCGTTCGTAGAAGCGGATCGCGTCGGGTTGGGCGGGGCCGGTCTCCAACAGCAGGGTCTGTACGCCGGCGGTCCGGGCGGCGTCCTCCAGGGCTTGCAGGATGGCGGTCGCCACCCCGGTGCCGCGGGCGCCCGGCGCGACGTACATCCGTTTGATCTCGGCGGATTCGGTGGAAAGGAAGCGGAGGCCACCGCAGCCGAGCGCGGTACCGTCGTGGTCGCGGGCGACGAGGAAGACGGGGACACTGTCGGCGGTGGGCGGGGCACCGGGCTCGTGGTCGTCGCTGTGGTAGCGCGCGTCCAGCTCGGCGCGTTGCGCAGCCCGCAGTCGGGTGCTGTCGGTGGATTCCCACGGTTCGGGGTGGACGGAGACCACGGGTCCTCCTTGGTTCGTGCCGGTCGCACCCCGGGTGGGGGAGCGCTCGTAACAAGCGTTACCGTAACGTACGTTACGACAGAGAGGCCGGCGCAGTGGGCGCGGGCCGGCCGGAGGGAATCGGACCGGGGAGGGTGGATGGCCAGTCGACGTGACCGCGTTGACCAGCGGCTCCGCCTGTCGGCTGCCACCTGGTCGGTGCTCGCCGAACGCGGGCTACCCGGTCTCACCCTGCGCGCCGTCGCAGAACGGGCCGGCTGCACCACCGGGATGGTGCTGCACACCTTCGCCGACAAGCAGGCCCTGCTGGTGCACGCGCGCGAGCTGCTCCACCAGCGCACCGGCCAGCGGGCCGACGCCGCGCAGGCCGACGCCGACACACCCGGGATGGCCCTGCGCGCCGTACTGCTCCAAGCCGCCGCTCCGACCGTGGAGCGTCAGGAGGAGGCGCGGGTATGGGTGGGCTTCCTGGCTGCAGCCTTGGCCGACCCGGTCCTGGCCGAGCTGCACCGCAGCTACAACCGCCGGTTCGTCGATCGGGTTCGGGGGCTGGTTGCCGCGGTCCGGCCCGACTGGCCCGCGGCGGATTGCTCGTCCACCGCCACGGGGCTGGTGGCCCTGGTCGAGGGGCTGAACACGCTGACCGCCATCGACCCGGCCACCTACTCCCGGGCGGCGCAGCGCGTCGCCCTCGACGCCGCGCTCGCCCGGCTCGGCCCGGCTGCTGCCGACCACCCATCCGGGTGAACAGCGGACCGGAACGCGACGCAGACCGGCGCGTCGCGGGTTTGACTGGCAGGTGTGGACAGCGCAGCGCTGGGGCGGGCCTACGACGAGTTGCTCGCGGAGGTGGCCGCGGGAGGCTTCGGCCCGGCGCCGCAGGGGCGGCTCGACGCCGAACAGATCGTGGCCCATCTCGTCGCGAACGACGAGCTGATGATCGAGGCGACAGAGGCGGTCCTCGCCGGATCGCCGTTCGCCTACTACGACCTGGAGACGATGCACCGGCCCCAGGTCGATGCGCTGGTCGCCGAGCTCGGCGACCTCGACGCGTTGGACGCCCGGTTGCGCACCACCAGTAGCCGGCTGGTGGCCCTGGTCGACCGGCTCGGCCCGGCGGCCGGCACGCCGGTCGACACCCACCTGCGGGAGGGCTACGACCTCGTCGTGGACGGCCCGCTGCCCTGGGGGCGGGTGCTGGACCTGCATGCCCGGGTTCACCTTCCCAAACACCAGGCCCAGCTCAGAATGCTCCGGGTGGCCGAGTAGCCGGTCAGCCGAGCTGCCACTGCTGGTCGGGGGCGTCAACGCAGGTGATCTGCCGGATGTCGGTGCCGGCGTCGGGCCGGCTGCCGTCCGGGTACGCGCACCGGCCGCTGTGCAGCGCCGCGATCAGCACCGACCCGCCGGCGGTGGGTACGAGCTGCCACTGCTGGTTGGCCTCGCCGTGGCAGGGATACTGCTGCAGCCTCGCCCCGTCGTCGGCGTTGGCGCCCTCCACGTCGAGGCACATGTTCGAAGCCTGGTTGACCAGGCTCACCAGGCCCGGGCCGATGGAGTTGGGCAGCCACCGCTGGCGGGAGTCGTCGCCGTGGCAGTCGAGGAGTTTCGCGGTCGCCTGCGCGCCGTCTCCGTCCACGCCCAGGCACCGGCCCGACGCCACCTGGCGGAACGCGGTCGGGCCGGTGGGGATGACCGGCGGGGAGCTGACGTCCTCGGTGGGTGGGGTGGAGTTCGGGGAGGTGGCTGCCACGGTGGGCGGGGCGGGCGGCTCCTGTGCCGACGCGGCTGATGCGCCGGTTGGCGGGGTCGCGGCCACCGCCGGGACGGCTGGAGTGCCGTCGCCCCCCGGGCCGCCGAGGACGAAGAACCCCCCGAGCAGGAGGCCGGCCGCGCCGATGAGCACCGCCCCCCACATCAGTGGATCGCGGGGCCGCCGGGGGCGGGTGGGGCCGGGCCGGCGGTAGACGGTGCCGGCCGGATCGGGGCGTTGTGCGGAGGGGGACATGCCGGCATCCTGGCCCACCAGCGGGGGCCACGGCCAGCCGGCCGGCCGCATCGCCGTTCAGTCGATGACGTGGACGTCATCCGAGAACGCGATCCGGTCGCGGACCATCCCCGCCTTCGGCCCCGGATTCGGGTAGTACCAGACCGCGTCCGGGCTGATCTGGCCGTTGTGTTCTAACGTGTAGTAGGACGCGGTTCCCTTCCACGGGCAGACCGACTGCGTGTCGGACTCCCGGATCAGGTCGTCGCGCAGTGTCGAGCGCGGGAAGTAGTGATTTCCCTCGACCAGCACGGTGTCGTTGCTCTCCGCGATCATCAGGTCGTTCCACACGGCCTTCGGCATGACCCTACGCTAGGCCGCCGTCCGCAAGTCAGGTGGACATTCTGGCCATTGGCCACCATGGACGTCCCGCGTTGCGGCCCGGTTGGGCTTAAAGTGTTCTGATGAATGCCGTGCGTGATCATGATCAGGCGGTGGTCCAGCTCCGGCGCTCGTATGCGGCCGTGCGGCCGGGACAGCCGGTTCGGCTCGCCAAGCGCACATCCAACCTGTTCCGCCCGCGGGCGGCACCGCGCGCGCCGGGCCTTGATGTCAGTGGCCTCGGCGGTGTCCTCCACGTTGACCCGGTGGCCCGCACCGCCGACGTGCAGGGCATGTGCACGTACGAGGACCTGGTTGACGCGACCCTGCCGCACGGCCTGATGCCGCTGGTGGTGCCGCAGCTGCGCACCATCACCCTCGGCGGGGCGGTGACCGGCCTGGGGATCGAGTCCACGTCGTTCCGCAACGGGCTGCCGCACGAGTCGGTGATTGAGCTGGACGTGCTCACCGGGGGCGGGGAGGTCATCACCGCCCGGCCGGAGGGGGAGCACGCCGCCCTGTTCGCCGCCTTCCCCAACTCGTTGGGCAGCCTCGGCTACGCGACCCGGCTGCGGATCGAGCTGCAACCGATCGGCCGGCGGGTCGCGCTGCACAATGTGCGGTTCAACCGGCTGGAGGAGCTCGCCGAGGCGATCGGTGAGGTCATCGCCACCCGCTCGTGGGCCGGGGCGGCGGTGGACGCGATGGACGGGGTGATGTTCAGCCCGGATGAGGCGTACCTGGTGCTCGCGACCTTCACCGACGACCCCGGGCCGGTCAGCGACTACACCGGTCAGGAGATCTACTACCGGTCGCTGCAGCAACGTACCCAGGATGCCCTGACCGGGCACGACTACCTGTGGCGCTGGGACACCGACTGGTTCTGGTGCTCCGCGGCGTTCGGGGCACAGCACCCGGTGCTGCGCCGGGTCTGGCCGGCGCGCTGGCGGCGCAGCGATTTCTACCACCGGCTGGTCCGGTTGGAGCACCGGCATCAGGTGGCCGCGCGGATTGACCGGTGGCGCGGCCAGCCGGCGCGGGAACGGGTGGTGCAGGACGTGGAGATCCCGCTGGGGCGCACCGCGGAGTTCCTGCGCTGGTTCGCCAGCGCGGTGCGAATGACCCCGGTCTGGCTCTGCCCGTTGCGGCTGCGGGAACCGACCGGGCCGGGATCGGCCCGGTCCTGGCCGCTGTATCCGCTGCGGCCGGGGCAGGACTACGTGAACATTGGGTTCTGGGGAAGCGTGCCGATCGCCGGGGGTGCCGCCGACGGTGACATGAACCGGGCGATCGAACGCAGGGTGTCGGAGCTTGGCGGGCACAAGTCGCTCTACTCCGATGCGTACTACGACCGGGAGGTGTTTGACCGGCTCTACGGCGGCGACACCTGGCGGGCGGTCAAGGACCGCTACGACCCGGCCCACCGGCTAACCGGACTGTACGAGAAGGCGGTAGCACGAGCATGAGTCTGATTGATCGACAGCAGAAGTCGGCGAGCGTCTCCGCGGCCGCGCCGAAGACGGCCGGCAACCGGGGACGCACCCTGGCCGACATCATTCGGGCGCTGACCACCGAGCCCCTGCCGGTGCGGATCACCGGGTACGACGGCAGTTCCGTCGGCCCGTCCGACGCCGGCATCACCCTCACCATCCACACCCCGCGCGGCCTGTCCTACCTGCTGACCGCCCCGGGTGACCTGGGGATGGCCCGGGCGTATGTCAGCGGCGACCTCGGCCTGTCCGGGGTGCATCCGGGCGATCCGTACGAGGCGCTGCGGGTCCTCAAGGACGAGGTGCGGCTGCGGATCCCGCCGGTGCCCGAGGCCCTGGCCCTGGTTCGGGGTTTGGGCTGGGAGCGGCTGCTCCCGCCGCCACCTCCGCCGCAGGAGGCGGTGCCCCGGTGGAAGCGGGTGTTGGGCGGGCTGCGCCACTCCCGGATCCGGGACAGCAGCGCCATCTCGCACCACTACGACGTGTCGAACGCCTTCTACGAGAAGGTGCTCGGGGAGTCGATGACGTACACCTGCGCGTTGTTCCGCTCGCCGCAGGACTCGTTGGAGACGGCGCAGGCGGCCAAGTACGACCTGGTGGCGCAGAAGCTCGCGGTCAAATCCGGGATGCGGCTGCTGGATGTGGGCTGCGGGTGGGGCGGCATGGTCCGGCACGTGGCCCGCGAGTACGGCGTCCAGGCGCTCGGGGTGACGCTCTCCAGAGCACAGGCCGAGTGGGCGCAGGCCGCGATCGAGCGGGAGGGGCTGACCGGGCTGGCCGAGGTGCGGTACCTCGACTACCGGGACACGCCGCGGGAGCAGTTCGACGTGGTGTCCTCGATCGGATTGACCGAGCACATCGGGGTGCGTAACTATCCGGAATACTTCGGCTCGCTCCGGGACCGGCTGCGGCCCGAGGGTCGGCTGCTCAACCACTGCATCACCCGCGCCGACAACCGCGCGCCGCACCGCTCCGGCGCGTTCATCGACCGATATGTCTTCCCGGACGGCGAGTTGGCCGGGCCGGGCCGGGTGCTCTCCGAGATCCACGACGTGGGCTTGGAGGTGCAGCACGAGGAGAATCTGCGCCGCCACTACGCGTTGACGCTCGCGGCCTGGTGCCGCAACCTCGTGGCGAACTGGGACTTCTGCGTCGGCGAGGTGGGCGCGGGAACCGCCCGGGTCTGGGGCCTGTACATGGCCGGATCCCGGATGTCGTTCGAGCGCAACGCCATCCAGCTGCACCAGGTGCTGGCGACGCGGACCAGCGCCGCGGGGGTGACGAGCTACCCGCTGCGGCCGGACTGGCTGCCCTGACTCCGGTGCTGCCGGCGGTCGCCGTAAGGTGACCGCTGGCAGCATCCCGTACCCGCCCGGGCTCCGCCGGGCCTGGTGGCTGCCGGGACCGCGGCCACTAGCCTGGAGCGGTTCGAAAGGAACGGGGGAGTCGTGCAGAACCGACGTGTCGTCGTGCTGGTCGCTGTCCTGGTGTCGACCTTCGCGTTGCCGCTGTCGCTGACCGGGGCCTCGGTGGCGCTGCCGGAGATCGGGCGGGGCCTCGACGCCGACCTGGCCGGGGTGCAGTGGGTGGTCAACGGCTACAACGCCACCTTCGCCAGCTTCATGCTCGCCACGGGTGCCCTGGCCGACCTGGTTGGTCGGCGGCGGGTCTTCGCCGTCGGGCTTGTGATCTTCGCCGGGGCAGGGCTACTCGCGAGCGCCGCCGGCGACGTCCTCCTGCTGAACCTGTTGCGCGCACTCGCCGGCGTCGGTGCGGCTGCCGCCGCGACCAGCGCGGGGGCGTTGCTGGCCAACACGTTTCAGGGGCGGGCCCGGACGCGTGCGTTCAGCGTCTTCGGGATGGCCATCGGTGCTGGCCTGGCTTTCGGGCCGACGATCGCGGGGCTGCTGATCGATCTTCTGGGGTGGCGGGCGGTGTTCGCCGTGCCCGCGTTGGTGGCGGTGGCGGTGCTGCTGCTGGTGCCGTGGCTGCCGGAGTCGCGTCAACCGCACGCGGGCCGGCTCGACTGGGGTGGGACCGTCTCCTTCACCGTCGCGCTACTACTGTTGATCTTTGGCTTCGTGCAGGGGCCGGCGTACGGCTGGGACGACCCGAGGATCGTGGCCGCCTTTGCGGCGACGGTGATCCTGTTCGTGGCCTTCGTCCGGGTGGAGCGGTCTCACCCCGAGCCGATGTTCGACCTGACCCTCCTGGCCAGTCCGCGCTTCGTCGGCATCTGTCTGGCGGCGGCGACCGTCGTCGCGGTCCTGGTGCCGCTGCTGGTGTATCTGCCGTCCTACCTCACCACGGTGGTCGGGATGACGCCCAGCGCCGCCGGCCTGACCCTGGTGCTGCTCACCGCGCCGACGGTGGCGTTGCCGCTGCTCGCCGGGGCGCTGACCCGGTGGGTGTCGGCGTCAGCGGTGATCGTCGTCGCCGTTCTGACGGTCGCCTCGGGGGCGGCGTGGGCGACCGTGCTCGCCCCGACCAGTGGCCCGGCTGACCTGGCCGGCCCGCTGCTCGTCATCGGTACCGGCATCGGGTTGTCCATCGGGCTGCTCGACGCGCTCGCCATCGGTAGTGTCCCGCCGCATCGGGCCGGCACCGGCGCCGGGATGATCAATACGGCGCGATTGGCGAGCGAGACCGTCGCCATCGCGGTCGTCGGGGCGGTGCTGGCGAGCACCACCGCGGGTCGGCTCGCCGAGCCTGGCTTCACCAGCGGGCTGCGGACGGTGCTCTGGGCCATGGCCGGTGTGGCGGCGCTCGCCGCGCTGACCGTCGCGGTGCTGGTCCGCCGCGATCGACGCCAACGCGACCAGCCGGGCTTGCGTGAGGGGGCGGGGCGCGGGCTTCGACGGTCGTAGGCTGGCTGGTGAGATTTCGTCCGCCGGCGACGGTCGAAGACCGGCTGGTGGGATCTCGCCAGTGGATCACAAGTCTGGGAGGTCCGGCAGGTGCTCATCGTCGCCGGAAGCATGTACGTCGACCCGGAGGATCGAGAAAGCTACCTCGCCGGGTGCCTTGAGGTCGTGACGGCTGCGCGGGGCGCGGCCGGCTGTCTCGACTTCACGATCAGTGGGGACCTGGTCGAGCCCGGCCGGATCAACGTGTACGAGCGTTGGGAGACCGAGGAGCAGCTGCTGACCTTTCGCGGTGCCGGCCCGACCGAGGAGCAGCAGGTGGCGATTCGAGACGCGAAGATCTTTCGGTACGAGATCTCTGCCGTCGAGACGCCCTGACGAGGCCGGTCCGCCTATCGTCTGAATCACTCCGTCGATCGGACACATTGTTCGCCGTAAGCCGTCCCTCGCGGGGTTACCCCAGAGTTATTCCTGGTGACACCCCCGAATGGTGGCCTACGCGGCGGAGGGTCGGCGTGGCGATGACTGGCTCGACGGGTTCGACGTGGCGGTACCGGTGGGCGTACCGGCAGAACGAACGGCGACAGCGGGTGTTCCGCGAGGCCGACGGGGCGTGGCGGCGGCGGGACGAGGAGCTGCGGCGCCTACGGACCCTCGCCGAGGAGCTCGGTGGCTCGGTTGACGCGGGTGCGGGTCTCCCGATCGAACTCGACCCCGGGGAGACGGTCTGTTGGGTGCTGCCCGCCGCCCAACTGGTCGAGGTGCGGCGCGCGGTGGTGCTCCCCGCACCCGAGCTGACGGTCACCCTGCAACCCGGTCCGCTGCGCAGGCGGCGCTCGGACGGCGTGCGGATCGCGGACACCGGTATCGCCGTGATCACCAACCGTCGGCTGGTCCTGCTCGGTGGGCGCGGCCGGCGAGACTGGGCGTACGGGAAGATGACCGGTCTGGCGCACGACTCCCGCGCGCCGGTGACGCTGATCCAGGTGCTCGACCGGCGGCGCGCCTCCGGCCTGCTGCTGCCGGCGGATGCGGCGGCCGACTTCCGGTTCAAGCTGAGTGTGGCCTTCGCGGACGCGATCGAGCAGCGGGAGGCGGTGCTCGCCCAACTCGACGAGGCCCTTGTCGAGCACGCTCAGCGCAAGCCACTGCGCCCCGCCGTTGTCACGCCCGCGCAGGCGCGGCTGACGGGGTTCGTCCTCGGTGGTGCGCGGACGGTGGCGGTCGCCGCCGGGATCGCCCTGTTGGTTCCGGCGGCGTTGATCGTCTCCGCCCCGTCCGCCCCGTCCGACTCGATCCGGACGGAGGTGGCGGCGGCGACGGCCGGGGACGCGACGGAACCGCCAACCGTAGCCGCCTCGGTTACCGCTACCACCTCGGCGAGAGCCACCGCCTCGGCTACCGCTGCCACGGCCGCCGGTGCGGTTGCCGCCGAGGCGGGGTCGCCAGCACCGACGCCGATCGCGGCGCCAGACCTGTGCGGCGCCCCGACCAACCCGCTGGGGTACGGCTTCTGCGCTGGTGACCCGATCCGGAAGCCGGCCGCCGAGGTGTGTGACTGGTTCGACTGCGTGCCCGGATTCTGGGCCGGCCAGGGGTATCTGGTGCAGTGTGGGAACAGTTCGGTCAGTCTCGCTGGCGGCAGCCTGCGCGCCTGTGGGCAGCACGGCGGCGTCTGGCGAACTGTCCGGGCGCTGAGCCCGCAGTCAGGATGAGGTCCCTCTGGGGTCCGTGTCGTCCAACTGCCGAGGCCGTACCCGCCAGAAGGGACGACCGTATCCAACCCAGATGTGAAACGTTGTTCTGTACGTGACGGCGACCTCACCCCGCCTCGTGCGTGGTCCCCGACCGCCCTGGCGGTCCCGGTGGGCCGACCGGGAAAACGACCGGCGACGGCGTGTTCATGCGGCCGAGGCTGCTGCTTGGCGCCGCCGTGCCGACGAGCTGACCCGGCTGCGGGTCGAGGTCGGCCTGCTTGGGTCTGGCCCGCCGAGGAGCGTGCCGGTGCAACTCTGTCCCGGTGAGGTGGTCCACCGCGTCTTCCCGGCCGTGGAGTTGGTCGAGGCCGTCACCGGGAACGTCGGCCGGCTACCCGTGCCCGGGCGGGCGCTGGACCTGGCCGGCACCGACCAGCCGCCGCGTCCGCTGCCGCCGGGGATTCGGGCGGTGGAGGCCGGCAGCGGCGTGGTGACCGACCGGCGCGTGATCTTCCTCGGCCGGCACCGACAACGGGACTGGTGGTTCGAGGAGTTGGTCGCCCCGGCCCACCATCGCAGTTCGCCGCTGACCCTGCTGCCCACCGTCAACGGATCCCCGGTGGCCGGGCTGCTGGTGGCGCGTCCGGTGACCCTGACCTTCCGCTTCCACCTCACGCTCGCCTTCGCCGATGGTCTCGGCAACCGAGATGCGGTCGCGGCCTGCCTGGATGAGCTGGTCGCCAAGCACCAGCGCACCCGGCCGACGGTGCCCGCGGTCGCCCTGCCGGAGCAGGCACCGGTGCGGGCCCGGTTGAGTAACCGCCGGTGTGTCGGCGCCGTAGCGGCGGTCGCCGCCTCGGTGGTGGCTGCTTTCGTCGTCACCCCCGGGGTGGCGCTGCCGCCGGCCGCGCCGATGGCGGGGCCCGACCGGTCCGAATCCAGTGACGCCTCCGGCCCGGCCGGCCCAGCACCGAGCAGCCGACCGGTGCCCCCCGCGTCACCGCAGCCCCCCGCGTCACCGCAGCCCGCCGCGGTGCCGCCGTCGACCGCGGTGCCGCCGTCCACCGTGGTGGTGCCGCAGGCACGACGACCCCCCGTTGAAACACCGGTACCGCACCGCCCCGAGCCGTCGCACCATGCCGAGCCGTCGCACCATGCCGAGCCGTCGCACCATGCCGAGCCGTCGCACCATGCCGAGCCGTCGCACCACCCCGATCGGCCGCACCACCCCGATCGGCCGCACCACCCCGATCGGCCGCACCATGCCGATCGGCCGCACCACCCCGATCGGCCGCATCGCTCCGGGGACGGGTGGGACGCCAAATGCGGGTGGCACTGCGGGCCGAAACGCTGGAATGACCGGTCGTCCTCGGTCGGCCAGGACGGTCGGTCCAGCTGGTGGGAGCCCGGTCGCGACCGCGCCGCCGGGCGGGATGGGACGGGAGACCCGGGCGACGGACGCTCGCACGGTGTGACGAATCTGCCGTAGCCCGCTGGCAGGGTCCGAGCATGCCCTGGACTGCGACGAACTCGGCCCGTGGGCAGTGCGGCGGGACGGCGCTCGTGCTGCGTGAGCTGATCGGCGGCGAGCTGCTGCGCGCAGTGGTGCTGCGGCGGGACGGGTCCCGGCAGGGCATGCACCTGTGGAGCCGCCTCCCGGAGGGGTGGGGATCGACCTGACCCGCTACTCCGGCACCGGGTGCGCGGCATGCGTGGCCTACCGTCCGACGGAGTGGTTCACGTCTGACCCGGCGCCTGGTAGGTGACCGGCGTCTGGGCTGCTTCGTCGATCTCCTCTGGCGTGATCAGCGGGATGACCTCGGCTCTCACTCCACCCGTCGCCCGGGCGGCGATGCCGAGCGCGGCGGTGGTCATGTTGTCCGGAACCTCGCAGGAGACGAAGAGGTCGTGTTTGCCGATCGCGAAGTACAACGACTCCACCCGCCCGCCCGCGTTTTCGATCAGCGCCCGGACCACCTCTGCCCGTGCCGTTCCACCCTGCTCACTCACCCCCGCCACCCCCTGGGTGGTGTAGGTCGCTTGAAAGAGGTACTTCGCCACGCCCCTACCACCTTCCCGGGCACCCGCGGCCCGGTCCATTGGTACCCGCTCGCCGCCCGGATACGCCTCAGTCGCCTGGCTGTTCGCGGACCCGGTGGCGGGCGGAGGGCTGCAGGACTCAGGGCTGTGTCCGCGGCCCGGGACAACCGGGGGTGCGGGTCGCCGCGTCGTACGCCGGGTGGATTATCGCTGCGTGGATGGCGGTAGTACGCCGTACCGGAGCAGGACGGTGTCGAAGTTGTCGAAGGCGCGAACGCCCAGACGTCGGAGCGAGACCGGGTGCTTGAACAGGGGGGTGCCGCCGGCGAGGGCGGCGGGGCCGAGGAGCACGTGGATCTCGTCGATCAGACCGTGCTGGAGTAGCCCGTTCCAGGTGGCCCGGCTGGCCCAGGTGACGATCTCTCTGCCGTCCTGCTCCTTGAGCCTGGCGATCTCGGTGGGGGCGGCGGCCCGGCTGATGATGCGGGTGTTGTCCGCCCAGGGGTGGTCGGCCGGGGGCGGGGAGGCGTGGTCGGAGACGACCACCTTGTCGACCACGTTGTAGATCTTTGAGAACTCCCGGTCGGCCTCGAAGGCGGTGCTGTCGTCGGCGACGCCGGGCCAGTAGTTGGCGAACATCGCGTAGGAGTTCGCGCCGAGCAGTACGGTGTCGGCGGCCTGGATCCGCTCGAGGTTGTAGGTGCCGAAACAGTTCTCCATCGGCACTGTCCCGCCGGCGGCGGGGCCGTCGTAGAAGCCGTCCATCGACACGGCACTGACCACGATGAGTGTTCGCATCTCGCTCCCTTTTGGTGCGCGTTTCTCGGCTGCCGGGTGGGGGCGCGGTGGGGCCCGCGCCCTCCGCTCGGTCGTCGGGGTTCGTGGGTGGGACGGAGCAGGGGTGGGGATTTCGACATCATCCCCGGGTCGGCCACGCCGTGACGAGGAACACCTGCCAGCGGGTTTCTGCGAGCGTCAAAATCGTCGGCGAGTTGTCGGTGGGGAGGGCTAGTCTTCCTGCGGTTCCGCTCTTCCTGGCCAACCGCCGCCCATGGCGGCTGTCGTGGCGTGCCTGCAGCGACCTTCCCTCGGCCGAACCGACATCAGGAGAATTCGTGACACAACAATCGGTCGCGTCCCCCCAGCCGGGCGCGACATCGGACAAGCTTGACGCCACGGTGCTCAAGGTGGCAGGCGTGGTCGTGCTCGGCGCGATCATGTCGATCCTCGACGTGACGGTGGTCAGCGTCGCGCTACCGACCTTCCAGAGTGAGTTCGACGCGTCCTACGCCCGGGTCGCGTGGACGATGACCGGCTACACCCTCGCCCTGGCCACGGTGATCCCGCTGAGCGGGTGGGCGGCCGACCGGTTCGGCACGAAACGCCTCTACATGATCGCCCTGGCCCTGTTCACCATCGGGTCCGGTCTCTGTGCCACCGCGGACACGATCAGCGAGCTGATCGCGTACCGGGTGCTGCAGGGCCTCGGGGGCGGCATGCTGATGCCGATCGGCATGACGATCATGACCCGGGCGGCGGGGCCGCACCGGATCGGGCGGTTGATGGCCGTCCTGGGCATCCCGATGCTGCTCGGTCCGATCGGTGGTCCGATCCTGGGCGGCTGGCTGATCGACGTGGCGAGCTGGCACTGGATCTTCCTGATCAACCTGCCGATCGGGCTGCTCGCCCTGGTCTACGCGCGGCTGGCCCTCCCGAAGGACGCTCCGGAGCCGTCCGAGTCGTTCGACTTCCTCGGCATGCTGATGCTCTCCCCGGGGCTGGCGCTCTTCCTCTACGGCGTCTCCACGCTGCCCGAGGTGGGCACTTTCGCCGACCCTGAGGTATGGGTGCCAATGCTGCTCGGCGCCGCGCTGGTCGTCTCCTTCGTCCGCTACTCCTTCAAGCCCCGGCACCCACTCCTCGACCTGCGGCTGTTCCGGAACAGCAGGTTGACCATCGCGTCGGTGACGATGTTCGTGTTCATTGTCGCGTTCATGGGCGCCGGTCTGCTCTTCCCGAGCTACTTCCTGCAGGTGCGCGGGGAGTCGACCCTGCACGCCGGCCTTCTCATCGCGCCGCAGGGCATCGGTGCGATGGTGACGATGCCGATCGCCGGGACGCTCGCCGACCGGGTGCCCGTGGGGCGAACGGTGCCGTTCGCGTTGGTGCTGATCGCCGCCGGGTTCTTCACCTTCACGCAGGTCGGGCCAGAGACCTCGTACTTGTTGATCTGTGGCTCGTTGTTCGTCATGGGTCTGGGCATGGGCGGCACGATGATGCCGATCATGACCTCGGCGCTGCGGACGCTGACCGGGCCGGAGGTAGCCCGCGGCTCTACCCTGCTGAACATCATCCAGCAGATCGGTGGTTCGGTCGGCGCGGCGGTGATGTCGGTGATCCTCACCAACGAGTTGAACGGATCCCGGCCGATCCCCGGCCTGACCGGTCCAAACGGGGAGCCGGTCACCGAGGCGGGCCTGGCGATCAGCGCCCAGCGGCAGCCGGAACTGGCCCAGCAGGTCCCAGACCCGACGCTCATCGAGCGCGGGCTCGCCTTCGCCGCCGACTCCTTCGCCACCACGTTCTGGGTGGCCTTCGCGCTGGTCCTGCTCACCTTCATCCCGGCCGCGTTCCTGCCCCGGCGGCGGGATCGGTCACCGTCGCGCGACGACCAGCCGGGCGAGCCGCGCACCCCGGTGGTTGTTCACTGAACCTCCCGGTGTCGGGGTCATCGCGGTGCCCCGACACCGGGCCTCACCCCGGGCCCGTCGGAGCTGGTCACCGCGTCTCGCCCGCACGGGCCACGGCCCTTCGCGCCACACCAGGCGGTGACGCCCGGCCTGCCGCCGCCCAGCCGGTAACGTCGGCGCCGCTGACGAGGGGAGGTACCAGATGGCGCGCGGCGGTGTCTTCTGTATCGAGGGCCAGTGGCACCGTGACCTCAACGAGCGCGGTTCGGTCCTGCCCACCCTGGAACTGCTGGAGCGACTGAGCCGGATCCGGTTTATCCACAAGGACGCGGCGACCCGGGACGAACTGTTCTACTTCGTTGACCGTTGGCTGCTCAAGCAGTACGCCGACTACCGGGTCGGCTTCTTCGCCACCCATGGGGAGCCCAGCCGGTTGCGCCTGACCGACTGGGAGTCGGTGGCCCTCACCGACGTGGCCGAGCTGATGGCTGGCCGCGGTGAGGGGCGGCGTCTCTACTTCGGCAGCTGCTCGGTGTTGCGCGCCAACGACGCGGTGCTGCGAGCGTTCCTGGATTCCACCGGTGCGGCCCTGATCTGCGGCTTCACCCGGGAGGTCGACTGGGTGGAGTCCGCCGCCTTCGAGACCGTGCTGCTCGACGTGCTCGCCAACGGGCAGCGGCACAACGCGGCTGAACTACGAATGGGTTCGGCGCACTGGGCGCCACTCGCCTCGTACCTCGGCTTCCGGGTGATCTACGCCAACGGCCGCTCCTGGCGCCCGCCGGTCCGCCCCCGGGTGCCCGCGCAGCCCGCCCGCCCGCCGCGCCCGCCGACCACCAGGCCGACGGTGTCGGGTCAGTAGGCAGCGGTGAAACGGGTGTTCTCGTGCCGTGGGTTCTCGATCTCGTCAACGATCGCGACGGCCATGTCCTGGTAGCTGAGGACCGACCGGCCCTCGTGATCGGTTACCGGGTGGTCCCCGCCGGTGCGGTAGTGCCCGGTCCGGGCGCCGGGGTGGAACTCCAGCGGCGGTGGTGACACGTACGTCCAGCGCACCCCGTCGGCCGCGGACCGGTAGTACGCCAGGGCGTCGGCTTGGCCCAGCGCGGCGTCCCGGTACTCCTGGGGGAAGTCGGGCTCGTCCAGGAACCGGCCGCCTCGCGGGGTGCAGAGCGTGGCCCCGCCCCCCAGGTGGATGATCCGGGGCGGGCTCGGTGTCCCGCGAACCGCGCTGACCAGCGTTCGCGCCGCGTCTAGCCAGAGGCCGCGTTCCCCGCCACCGATCGCCACCACCAGCGCGTCCGCCTCCGGGGCCAGCTCCCGTACGCTCCGTTCGCTGGTCGCGTCCCCGGTCACCACCTGCACTCCTGCCGGTAGGTATGAGGTGGCCTCCGGCCGACGTACCGCAGCGGTGACCCGGTGCCCGCGGTGGAATGCCTCCTGGGTGATCTGGGAGCCCGCGGTTCCGCCCGCCCCGAAGACGACGATGTTGCCCACGCCCTCAGGCTAGGGATGCCGCCCGGCCACCGCCCGGGGAACGCTGATCTCGGCCCCGCGCGGCACGTCGCCGTCCGGCAGTGCGGCCGCGCTGCCCTCGTCGTCGCGGCTGCGCTGCCCTCGTCGCTGCGGGTGCCGGTTCGGTCGGCCGTTGTTGTCGGTGTCGGGAAGTAGCCTGGCGCGATGCCGGATCAGCACGATGGGGTAACCCTCCGCGACGAGGACTGGTATGGCGAGGAGATCGCCGAACGACACTACGTCGGCTGCCATTTCGAGCGGGTCGACCTCACCGAGGCGACCACCCGTGGCGCGCTCTTCACCGGGTGCACGTTCGGCAACGTCAGCTTCAACGCCTCCCGACATATCAACACGGCCTTCACGCGCTGTGTCTTTCGCCGCTGCAACTTTTTCGCTGCCGAGTTCACCGGCTGCAAGCTGATCGGCAGCACTTTCGACCAGTGTGACCTGCGGCCGCTGACGATCGTCGGTGGTGACTGGTCATTTGTCGCGCTGCCGGGCGCCGATCTGCGCGGCGCGCGCATCGTTGACGTCCGGATGCGCGAGGCCGACCTGACCCGAGCGGATCTGCGCGGCGCGACCGTCACCGGGGTCGACCTGTCCGGGGCGCAGTTGCCACACGCGAAGCTGTCCCGCGCCGACCTGCGTCGCAGCGACCTCACCAACCTTGATCCGGTCGGGGTGGAGCGGGCTGGGGCGATCGTCAGCGCCGAGCAGGCGGTGGTGCTGGCCCAGGCGCTCGGCTTTCAGATCGGCTGATCCGGGCCGCTCGGCAGCCACACCGCACCGCGCCGCCCCGACCGGAGCCACCCGGTGGTCGTGCCGCGCTGACCGGGCGAACCGGTCGAGTGGCCGCGGGACCCGATAGCGTGGGGGCAATAGATCGACCACAGAGGATGGGAGTCGTTGATGGCCGAGCAGGTGCAGGACAGTCCCACGGACTGGGTGGCCGACCACATCGCTCGATACGAACGCACCGACGGCGCGGACGGGCATGAGTTTCGGCCCGGCGTGTTCACGCTGCTGCTGACCACCCGGGGACGGAGAAGCGGTTCGCTGCGGCGTACCGCGCTCATCTACGGACGCGACGGCGACGCGTATCTGTTGGTCGCCTCGCAGGGGGGCGCGCCGAAGCATCCTTCCTGGTACCTCAACCTGCGCGCTGATCCGCGGGTCGAGGTGCAGGTCGGTGCGGAGCGGTTCACCGCCCGGGCGCGGGTGGCGAGCCCGGAGGAGAAGCCGCGAATGTGGGCCACGATGGCGGCGATCTGGCCAGATTACGACGACTACCAGGCCCGGACCGACCGGGAGATCCCGGTGGTGGTCCTCGAGCGGAGCTGACCGTCCGTCCCTGCGTTAGCACGGTGGCCCCGACCTGTGGGCTGGGGCACTGGTTTTCACCCGATCAGGTACGGGCTGGCGGCCCGGGATGACGCAGGCCCCCGCCAAGGGGCACCGTTGGCGTGCGGGACCCAACGCGGTCCCGGGCCACGGCGGCGATCGCCGCCGGTTCCCCGGCCCCATCTGCGGCCGGTGGCGAATCCCAGGACCATGAGGAGCTCCGCCATGCTGACCATGACCGACAACGCCGTGCTGGTGATCCGAGACCTCGCCAATCAGCAGGACGTCGCGAATGACGGTGGGGTCCGGATCGCCGCCGACCCGGAGGAGGGCTCGCTCACCGTGCAACTGGTCGAGGGCCCCGTCGCCGGTGACCAGGTGGTGGACAACCAGGGCGCCCGGATATTCCTCGACTCGGACGCGGCCCAACTGCTCGGGGATGCCGCTGTGGACGTGACCGTGGACGAGGAGGGCATCGTGCAGTTCGGCTTCACCGAGCAGCCATGACCCGAGCTTCCCTCGGCGCGTGCGGGCACCCGGCGTTGGGGTGCCCGACCGGACCCGGCGCTATCCGCTGACGGGCCCCTACACCCGAGCGCCCCACCGCTGCGCAGGGCGGCGGTGGGGCAACGAGTGCACGGTGCCGTCCGACCCGCGTCGGTACGTCGCCGCGCTCTGGCCGTCTCCCACCAGCGCAGCCGTACGGCGGTACACCAGCGGGGACTTGGCGAGACCGGGTCAGTGCGGCCGGGCTGGAGGTCGCAGGGCCGGTCGGGCAGACTCTTCCCGCTCAGCCCGGGCGCAAACGGCGGGACAGCGGCGAAAGTACGGACAGCGCCGAAGTGGCCGGACCGTTTTCGAGGTGCGGGCAGCGCCGAACCGGCCTGACCGGCCGGGTTCGGGGTATCCGCGGTGGGTGGACCAGCCGACGATCGCCGACTACGGGTTCCTGTCCGACTGTCGCTCCGGCGCGCTGGTCGGTCGGAACGGCTCCATCGACTGGTGGTGCCCGGATCGGTTCGACTCTCCTGCGGTGTTCGGGCGGATCCTCGATCCCGAGGCGGGCCACTGGCGGCTGGCACCGGTCGACGCGGACCGTCCCGGGTGGCGGGTGGAGCGCGCGTACCGGCCGGAGACTCTGGTGCTGCGTACCGTCCACCACACGCCGGAGGGGAGCGTCGCGGTCACCGACGCGCTCGCCGCCGAACGCGGGGCGCGGGGGCACCAGCTTGGCCTGAACTCGCCCGCGGTGTTGCTGCGGTGCGTCGAGGGGCTCTCCGGGCGGGTGCGGCTGGCGTCGGAGTTCGTGCCCCGTCCTGACCACGGACTGCTCACCCCGTACCTGCACGACCAGCCGGGCGGGACAGTGCTGGCCATGGCCGGTGCGACGGTGGTGGAGCTCTGCGCGGATTCGCTGACCCTGTGCGCCGGGACGGACCGGGTGCATACCGAGTTCGAGGTCGCGGCTGGAGAGACTGTCGGCTTCGCCGCCGGCTATCGGGCGGCCTACGGTGGCCAGTCGGTGCGGCTGGATCCGTCGGCCATGCTGGCCGAGACGGTGCAGGCGTGGGAGGCCTTCCGGGAGACCCACCGTTACCAGGGGTGCTACCCGGAGCTGGTGCGGCACAGCGCCGTCGTGCTGACCGGGCTCACCTATGCCCGTAGTGGCGCGGTCGCCGCGGCGCTCACCACCTCCCTGCCGGAGCAACTCGGCGGAGACCGCAATTACGACTACCGGTACGCCTGGCTACGCGACTTCTCGATGACGCTGCGGGCCCTCTGGGTGGCGGCCTGCCCGGCGGAGGCGTCCCGGTTGTTCACCTGGGCGGCGCATTCGATCGGTCAGGTCGGTGCCGAGCCGGTGCCGGTGCTCTTCGGGCTGGCGGGGGAGCGGGACATCTCCGAGCACGTCGCGGAGCACCTGCGCGGGTACGCGGACAGCCGCCCGGTGCGGTTCGGCAACGACGCCTGGCGGCAGCGGCAGCTCGACGTACCCGGTGAGGTGGTGGCGGCGGTGTGGCGCCTGCACCACCTGCTCGGTGACCCCCTCGACTACGAGGTGCGCGAGATGGTGTGTGGGCTGACCGAGCAGGTCGCCGAGACCTGGCAGCTGCCGGACCGAGGCATGTGGGAGACCCGGGACACGGACCGGCACCACCTGTCGTCGAAGGTGCTCTGCTGGGTGGCGCTGGACCGGGCGGTGGCGTTGGCGCCCCGGCTCGGTGAGCGCGCGGACCCGCATCGCTGGGCGACGATCCGCGACGAGATCCGGGACACCGTGCTGCGGTCGGGGTGGAGTGAGCGGGCTGGGGCGTACACCGGGGTGTTCGGCTCCGACGAGCTGGATGCCTCCGTGTTGTTCCTGCCGGTGGTGGGCTTTCTGCCGGCCACCGATCCGCGGATGCGGGCCACGATCGACGCGGTGGAGCGGGTCCTGGGTGCCGGGGGTGGGCTGATCCGGCGGTGGGAAACCGATCCGGCCGGCTTCCTGCTCTGTAGCTTCCTACTGGTCGAGTGCCTGGTGCTGGCCGGGGAGCGGGAGCGTGCTGGGGCGCTGTTCGAGCGGGCGGCCGGGTACGCCAACGATGTCGGGCTGCTCAGCGAGCAGATCGACCCGCGCACCGGCGTGCAGCTCGGTAACACCCCGCAGGCCCTGTCCCACATCGGTTTGATCAACGCCGCCTGGCGGCTGACCGATCCGACCACCGACTAGGGCGGGCCCGGCGAGTTGTCGGCTTCCGCCGGGTGTCCGGCGGACGCCGGAGACTGGTGTGGGTCGATAGCTCCAAGTAATGTCTTGCCTCCAACGCGTGCCCCCGACCCTCCCGGAGGCGTACACCACCATGGGTGGCTTCCCCCTGCGTATCCTCGTCGTCGGTGCGGGTCTCGCCGGTCTTGCCGTGGCCCGGGCGCTGCAGATGGCGGGTTTCCGACCGGACCTCATCGACAGGCTCTCCCCCGGCGACCTGGTGGACAGCGGCCTCTACCTGCCGGGCAACGCTGACCGGGCGCTGCGCCGGCTCGAACTGGACGGCCCGGTCCGCCCGCTCGGCCAGGTGATCCGCCGACAGTATTTCCGCGACGCCACCAGCGCGCCGCTCTGTGAGGTCGACCTCGACGCGCTCTGGTCCGGAGTCGGCCAGTGCCGGGCGTTGCTCTGGAGCGAACTGCACCGCGTCCTGCTCACCGGGGCCGGGGGAGTCGTGCGGTACGGAGTTGGGCTCGACGCCGTTGACCTCTTCCCGACGACCGTCGGCATTACCTTCGCCGGCGGTGAGACCGTCGAGTACGACCTGGTGATCGGCGCCGACGGTCCGCGATCCGAGGTCCGCGCCCTCGCCGCGCTGGGCGGTCCGCCCCGCCGCACCGGCCAGGTGGTCTACCGCGCCGTGGTGCGCGACGGCCCGCCGGTAACGGAGTGGACCGCGTTGCTCGGCCACCAGACCGGCTTTCTGATCGTTCCGGTCGGCCCCGGTCGGCTGTACTGCTACGCCGACGAATCCGGTGTCGTCGCACCGGCCGACCCGATGACCCGGCTCGGCGAGTTGTTCGGCGACTACGGTGGACCGATCCCGGAGGTGCTGGACTGTCTGGGACACGTGCGGGCCACCGTGACCGAGGAGGTCGAGCTGGGCCGTTGGCACCGGGGGCGGGTGCTGTTGGTCGGGGACGCCGCGCACGCCACCGCGCCGACCCTGTCGCAGGGGGCCGCGATGGCGCTCGAGGACGCCGTCGTGCTCGCCGAGTCGCTGCGGAGGTCGACCGGCGACATCGACGCGGCGCTGACGGCGTACGAGAGCCGCCGCCGCCCGCGAACCCGCTGGGTGCGGGACCGGACCCGGGACCGCAACCGGACCCGGGACGTCGCACCGGCGTTGCGGGACCCGTTGCTGCGGGGGCGGGGTGGGCGCATCTTCGGCGACCACTACCGGCTGCTTCTGGGGCCACTGTGAGTCCGTTCGGCTGCTCGCCCCGAGGCGGGTAACGGACATGGGACTCGTGTCCGGGCAGAGTACCCGGCCACCCCACGCAGCCGGGCCACCTGTCGGGGACTATCCTCCTTGCGGATGACGGCCGCTTTCCGCACAGCGTGCCGAGCGGGACAACCCAGAACCGGAGGCCACTCGTGACCACCGTCGCACCCAAGCCGGTCGTGACCCGGCCCTGGCCGGTCCGAGAGCCGGTTCAGGGGTCGGCTTTCGCGCGGCTGCTGCGCACCACGGACGCGAAGCAGATCGGGATCATGTATATGGTCACCGCGTTCGCGTTCTTCATGATCGGTGGGCTGATGGCCCTGATCATGCGGGCCGAGCTGGCACGGCCCGGGCTGCAGTTCCTGTCACCGGAGCAGTTCAACCAGCTGTTCACGATGCATGGCACGATCATGCTGTTGTTCTTCGCGACGCCGATCGTCTTCGCCTTCGGCAACTACCTCGTGCCGATCCAGATCGGCGCCCCGGATGTCTCCTTCCCGCGGCTGAACAGCTTCGCCTACTGGCTCTTCCTCTTCGGCGGCACCCTGACCACCGCTGGCTTCATCACGCCGGGTGGCGCCGCTGACTTCGGCTGGTTCGCCTACACCCCGCTGAGTAGCGTGGAGCACTCGCCGGGCGTGGGCGCCAACATGTGGGTCGTCGGTCTGGCGATCTCCGGTCTGGGCACGATCCTCGGCTCGGTCAACATGATCACCACGATCCTGACCCTCCGTGCGCCCGGCATGACCATGTTCCGGATGCCGATCTTCACCTGGAACATGCTGGTCACCAGCCTGCTGGCGCTGCTGATCTTCCCGCTGCTGGCCGCCGCGCTCTTCGCGCTCGCCGCCGACCGCATCCTCGGTGCCCACGTGTACGACCCGGCGACCGGCGGGCCGCTGCTCTGGCAGCACCTCTTCTGGTTCTTCGGGCACCCCGAGGTGTACATCATCGCGCTGCCGTTCTTCGGTATCGTCTCCGAGATCATCCCGGTCTTCTCCCGCAAGCCGATCTTCGGCTACAAGGGCTTGGTCGCCGCGACCGTCGCCATCGCCGCCCTGTCGATGAGCGTCTGGGCGCACCACATGTTCGCCACCGGCCAGGTGCTGCTGCCCTTCTTCAGCTTCCTGAGCTTCCTCATCGCCGTCCCCACCGGCATGAAGTTCTTCAACTGGATCGGCACCATGTGGCGGGGGCAGATCAGCTTCGAGTCACCGATGCTCTTCTCGGTCGGCTTCCTGGTCACCTTCCTCTTCGGTGGTCTCACCGGCGTGCTGCTGGCCAGCCCGCCGCTGGACTTCCACGTCTCCGACTCGTACTTCGTGGTGGCCCACTTCCACTACGTGCTCTTCGGCACGATCGTCTTCGCCGTCTTCGCCGGCATCTACTTCTGGTTCCCGAAGATGTTCGGCCGGATGCTCGACGAGCGGCTCGCCCGGGTGCACTTCTGGCTGACCATGGTGGGCTTCCACACCACCTTCCTGGTGCAGCACTGGCTCGGTAACGAGGGTTTCCCCCGGCGGTACGCCGACTACCAGGCGATCGACGGCTTCACGACGTTGAACATGATCTCCACGGTCGGTGCGTTCATCACCGGTATCTCGACGTTGCCGTTCATCTACAACTGCTGGAAGTCGTACAAGTCGGGTCCGGTGGTCGAGGTCGAGGACCCGTGGGGGCACGGCAACTCGTTGGAGTGGGCGACCAGCTCGCCGCCGCCGTTGCGGAACTTCGACCGGATGCCACGGATCCGCTCCGAGCGGCCCGCGTTCGACCACAAGTTCCCCGAGCTGGCCACCGGGCAGACCCCCTTGGCCGCCGCCCCGTCCGAGGGTGGGGTCAAGCTGCTGACCAGGGAAGCCGATGGTGGCGCCAGCCAGGACGTGGCGAGCGACCGAGACCGCCACTGACGCTTCGCCGTACGCACCGACGACGGGCGCCGCTCCGGGGGGAATACCCCGGGCCGGCGCCCGTCGTCGGTCAGCCCGACCGGGATCGTGGCGGTGCCCAGCGCCGCCAGCAGCACCAGCGGAGCCGGGGACCGGGTGATCGCCCCGTACGCGAAGCCGCCGATCAGCGAGGCGAGCGCTCAGACGCCCAGCACGGCGACCATTCGGGCGGTGAGCCACTCCCGCCGCGGCACCTTTCGTCGCGGGCCGGCCGCGTCGCTGGCGCCCCGGACCGGTGGATTGCGCAGGAAGAGCCCGATGCCGGCGGCGACGAACGTGTTAACGGCTCATGCGGCCCTGATCACAGGCGTTCCCTGGGTGCTGATCCCGGCGCCGGCGAAGGCTCGTAGTGCCGCGTCGGCCGTGTCGGGCCCAATGGCGGCGGTCAGGTCCAGCCGGACGGTGGTCTGGAAGCCCTCCTCGGCCGCGTCCAGGGCGGTGGCCCGGACACAGAAGTCGGTGGCGAGCCCGACGATCTCCACCTGGTCAACCGCGTGCCGCCGGAGCCAGTCGGCCAGGCACTCGCCCTGGTCCGTGTGCCCCTCGAAACCGGAGTACGCCGCGGCGTGCTCGCCCTTGTGGAAGATCACCTCGATTCGGTCGGTGACCAGGTCGGGGTGGAACTCCGAGCCGGGCGTCCCCACCACGCAGTGCGGGGGCCACGAGTCGACGAAGTCCGGCGGATCGCCGAAGTGCGCCCCGGGATCGATGTGGTAGTCCTTCGTCGCCACCACGTGGTTCCAGCGGTCCGGTGCGCTGGCGAGGAGCTGGCTGACCCCGGCCGCGACGCTGCTGCCGCCGCCGACAGCGAGTGAGCCGCCCTCGCAGAAGTCGTTCTGCACGTCCACGATGATCAGTGCGTTGCCCATGTGTCGCTCCTTCAGTCGGCCGGTACGACCGTGACCGGAATGGCCGGATCGCCGGCGGAGAGCTTCAGTCCTTCCCAGGGGATCGAGATCAGGCACTGCCGCAGGTGCTCCCGCGACTCGTCCAGCGTCGGCTGCGCCGTGATTGCACCCCCCGCCAGGTAGGTGTGTTGCAGCAGCCGGTCGTTGGGCTGCCGCTCCGGCACGCCCTGCGGCACGATCACCTCCTCGGTGGCGGTGCCGGTCGGTTTGTGCCGGCGGACCGCCACCTTGCGGCCGCCGATGGTGGCCTTCTGTTCGGAACGCTTGACCACCGGGCGCCCCTCGACTTCGACGAGCTTGTACACCAGGCTGGCGGTCGGTGCGCCGGAGCCGGTGACGACGGCCGTGCCGGCGCCGTACATGTCCACCGGTTCGGCGGCGAGTGCGGCGATGGCGTACTCGTCGAGGTCGCCGGAGACAATGATCTTCGTTTCGGTGGCGCCGAGCGAGTCGAGCAGGTCCCGGGACTGCTGCGCCATGACCGCCAGGTCACCGGAGTCGATCCGGATCGCCCGCAGGTCCGGCCCGGCCACCGCGATCGCGTTGCGGATGCCCTGGCCGATGTCGTACGTGTCGACCAGCAGGGTGGTGTCCCTGCCCAGCGTCGCCACCTGGGAGGCGAATGCTGTCCGCTCGTCCTCGTGCAGCAGGGTGAAGGCGTGCGCTGCGGTGCCCGCGGTGGGAATGCCGTAGCGCTCGCCGGCGGCCAGGTTGGAGGTGAACCGGAAGCCGGCCAGATAGGCGGCGCGGGCCGTCGCTACCGCCGCCTCCTCGTGGGTGCGTCGGGAGCCCATCTCGATCAGGGTGCGTCCGCGGGCGGCGGTGACCATCCGGGTGGCTGCCGCCGCGGTGGCGCAGTCATGGTTGAGCACCGACAGCACCAGCGTCTCCAGCACGACGCACTCGGCGAACGTGCCCGAGACGGTGAGGATCGGCGATCCGGGGAAGAAGAGCTCCCCCTCGGCGTAACCGTCGATGTCGCCGGTGAAGCGGTAGGCGGTGAGCCACTGCGCGGTGGCGTCGTCCACCACCCCGGTTCGCCGGAGGAATTCCACCTCATCGACATCAAAGCGGAAATCCCGGATCAGCTCCACCAGTCGACCGGTACCCGCCACGACACCGTAGCGGCGCCCCGTCGGTAGCCGCCGGCTGAACACCTCGAACACGCAGCGGCGGTCGGCGGTGCCGTCCCGCAGCGCGGCGCGGACCATGGTCAGCTCGTAGTGGTCGGTCAGCAGCGCGGGGCCCAGGGTGCTCACCCGGCTCAGCCTAGAGTTCCCACGCGCTCCGTACCGCCCTGGCCCAGGAACAATCGTGGTGCTCGCCGTCACCTTGTCGCCGGCCGTGGCGCCCGCGCCGGCGTCGGCCGGCGAGCGGTCGGTGTTCCGGTTCCTCGATTCGGCGGATCCGGTGGCACGATGGGGGCATGGCGGCTCCACAGGTTGCACCACTCGAGACGCCGGACACCGACGAGGTGCCGGCGCCCGACCGACCGTGGGTGACGATCGTTTGGGATGACCCGGTCAATCTGATGGCGTACGTGACCTGGGTCTTTCAGAAGTTGTTCGGTTACAGCCGAGGGCGGGCCGAGCAGCTCATGCTGGACGTTCACCACAAGGGCAAGGCGGTCGTCTCCAGCGGTACCCGGGAACGGATGGAGCACGACGCGGCGCAGCTGCACGCGTACGGGCTCTGGGCGACGGTGGATCGGGCGTGAGCATGTTCCAGCGCTGTAGTGGCCACTACGTGGCCACCTTCGCGGTAGACGAGGTCCGCGTCCTGCGGAAGGTCGCCACCGAGGTGGTCGGCCTGCTCACCGACGCGTTCGACCACGCCGACCCGGTGGTCGTGCGGCTCTTCCCGGAGGTCTACCCGGACGACGCGGCGGACGCCGCGGAGTTTCGTCAGTACACCGAGGGAGACCTGAAGACGGCGAAGATCGACCAGGCCGGCGCGATTCTCGCGGCGCTCCCCGACGACGCCGGTGGCGAGGTCCGGCTCGATGGCGAGGCGGCCGAGGCGTGGTTGCGGGCGCTCAACGACGCCCGGCTGGCGATGGGCGTCCGGCTGGAGATCCGGGACAGCACCGATCTCGGCGCGGAGCTCGATGACGCGGTCGCCACGGATTCGGGGTCCAGTCGGATGTTCCAACTGTCGGTCTACGCGTATTTGGGCTACTTGCAGGAGTCCCTGCTCAGCGCATTGATCGACTGATCCGTGACCGGTGCCACCTCGCCGGCCAGCACGGGCAGACGCTACGCTGGTCGGCGTGCTGAGCATCGACCGGGCGATCGTGGACGCGATCATCGCCCATGCCCGTCGGGACCACCCCGACGAGGCGTGTGGCGTGGTCGCCGGTCCCGCCGGTAGCGACCTTGCCACTCGGCACATCCCGATGGAGAACGCCGCCCGTTCCATGACGTTCTACGAGTTCGACTCCATGGAGCAGCTACGGGTGTGGCGGGAGATGGACGACCGGGACGAGGCGCCCGTCGTCATCTACCACTCGCACACCGCGACCGAGGCGTACCCATCGCGCACCGACGTCTCCTTCGCCGGTGAGCCCGACGCGCACTACCTGCTCGTCTCCACCCGTGAGCCCGACTCCGAGGAGATTCGCTCCTTCCGGATCGTGGATGGCGTGGTGACCGAGGAGACGGTCCGCATCCTGGACGCCGGGGTGGACCCGCACGCCGTGCAGTCCTACATGTTCGGGCAGAGCCCGGCGACGGTCGACTACGAGTGTTCTGGCCGCTGAAACCAGCGCGGTAACACCCCACCACGTCCCGTCACCATTTCGGCATTCCCGACCGAGGAGCATTGCATCATGGCCATCGAAGTTCGCATCCCCACCATCCTGCGTAGCCACACCGGCGGTGCGAAGATCGTCGAGGGGGCCGGCGACACGCTGGGCGACCTCTTCGCCGATCTGGACAGCCGGCACGACGGGCTGAAGGGCCGCCTGGTTACCGACACCGGCGCGCTGCACCGGTTCGTGAACGTCTACATCAACGACGAGGATGTCCGCTTCCTTGGCGCGTTGGAGGCCAAGATCAACGACGGCGACAGCGTGACCATCCTGCCGGCCGTCGCGGGTGGGGCCCCCAACTTCGCCGGGATGGCCGCTCCCCGCGGCCTGTACGCCGGGTCGCCAGCCGCCCGCTGAGGGGGCGGCCCCGTGGCGCGCTACGACAGTCTGCTGGACGCCAGTGGCGGAACGCCCCTGGTCGGGCTGCCCCGGCTCGCGCCGGCGGTGCCCGCTGGGGCGCCGCCGGTGCGGCTCTGGGCGAAGCTGGAGGACCGTAACCCGACCGGCAGCATCAAGGACCGGGCCGCGCTGTTCATGGTCCGTGCGGCCGAGGCGGCGGGCCGGCTCCGGCCGGGTGCCACGATCTTCGAGCCCACCAGCGGGAACACCGGTATCGCGTTGGCCATGGTGGCGAAGCTGCGCGGGTACCGGCTGGTGTGTGTGCTGCCGGAGAACGTCTCCACCGAACGGGTGCAGCTGCTGCGCATGTACGGTGCGGAGATTATCTTTTCGCCCGCGGCGGGGGGCTCGAACCAGGCCGTCGCCACGGCCAAGCAGATCGCTGCCGACCACCCCGACTGGGTCCTGCTCTACCAGTACGGAAACGAGGCCAACGCGAAGGCCCACTACCTGACCACCGGTCCGGAGCTGCTCCAGGACCTACCCACGATCACCCATTTCGTGGCCGGGCTCGGCACCACGGGCACGTTGATGGGCACCGGCCGCTACCTGCGCGAAAAGGTGGCGGGGGTCCAGGTCGTGGCCGCCGAGCCGCGCTACGGCGAACTGGTGTACGGGCTGCGCAACATCGACGAGGGGTACGTGCCGGAGCTGTACGACGCCTCGGTGCTGACCCGGCGCTTCTCGGTCGGCACCCGGGATGCCGTGCTGCGGACCCGTCAGCTGGTCGAGGTGGAGGGGCTCTTCGCTGGACTCTCCACCGGTGCGATCCTGCATGCGGCGCTGGCGGTGGCGCACGAGGCGGTCCGGGAGGGGCGCCGCGCCGACGTGGCCTTCGTGGTCGCCGACGCTGGCTGGAAGTATCTCTCGACCGGAGCATACGACGGCACTCTCGCCGAGGCGGAGGAGGCGCTGGAGGGGCAGCTCTGGGCCTGACCCACCAACTGGGACGGTGTCACGTTCGTGACACCTTTCCGGGGATGATTCATGCCTTCGGGCCGCCGAGCGTAGGCTGCCCAGCGTGGCGTACACGGCGGTTGGAGCGATGCTCTGCGGAGAGGCAACCGGCCCGGACACTACAGAATGCGACAGTGAGACGACTCAATGCGACTAACGGTGTTGGGTTGCGCCGGGAGTTTCCCCGGCCCGGACTCCCCCTGCTCGGCCTATCTGGTCGAGGCCGCGGGCTTCCGGCTCCTGGTCGACTTCGGCTCCGGGTCGCTGTCGACCCTCCAGCGTTACGTGGGGCTCCACGCTCCCGACGCCGTCCTCCTCACGCACCTGCACGGCGACCACTTCCTCGACGCCGCGCTCTACGTGGTGGTCCGCCGGTACGCCCCGGACGGCCCCTATCCGTCACTGCCGGTGTACGGCCCGGCGGGCACACCGGAGCGACTCGCCGCCCTCGCCGGAACGCCGGACGGCACGGTCGAGGATGTGTACCAGTTCTCCCCCCTGGCCCCAGGGACCTTCCCGGTCGGCCCGCTGACCGTCACCGTGGATCGGGTCAACCACCCGATCGAGACGTACGGGGTCCGGCTGGAACACAACGGTCGGGTGCTCTGCTACTCCTCCGACACCGCCCCCTGCGAGGCGCTGCTGCAGCTGGCTCAGGGAGCCGACGTGTTTCTCTGCGAGGCGAGCTACCTCGACGGGGTGGACAACCCACCGGATCTGCACCTGACCGGCGGGGAGGCCGGCGAGGTCGCGACCAAGGCCGGTGTCGGGCGGCTGCTGCTGACCCACCTCGTGGCGGCCTGGGGCAGCGAGGCACGCACCGTCGCGTCCGCCGCCGCTGCCTACGCCGGCCCGCTCGAGGTGGTCCGGCCGGGCGCGCGCTACGAGGTCTGACCGGCGTGGGCCGGCCGGGGCTTCGGCAGTCCAGTCGACCGGGACACCCCGGGGCGGGCGGCCCCCGCCACCACATAGGGTGCAGACATGGCGCGACCTGACGGGCGGCTGCCCGACCACCTCCGACCGGTGACCCTGACCCGCGGCTGGAGCACCCATCCCGAGGGCTCTGTGCTGGTGGAGTTCGGCGCCACCCGGGTGCTCTGCACCGCGAGCGTCACCGAGGGAGTCCCCCGCTGGCGCAAGGGCTCCGGCCTCGGCTGGGTCACCGCCGAGTACGCCATGCTGCCCCGGGCCACCAACACCCGCTCTGACCGGGAGAGTGTCAAGGGGCGAGTCGGTGGGCGTACCCACGAGATCTCCCGGCTGATCGGCCGTAGCCTACGCGCCTCGATCGACCTGAAGGCGCTGGGCGAGAACTCCATCGTGCTCGACTGCGACGTCCTCCAGGCCGACGGCGGCACCCGTACCGCCGCGATCACCGGTGCCTACGTGGCGCTGCACGACGCGGTGACCTGGCTCGCCACCCGCCGTTCCCTCGCCGGTCGGCCGGAGACGGTGATGCACCGCTCGGTGTCGGCGGTGAGCGTCGGCGTTGTCGCCGGTGAGCCGCGACTGGACCTCAACTACGCCGAGGACGCGACCGCCGAGGTTGACCTGAACGTGGTCTGCACCGGCGCCGGTGACTTCGTTGAGGTGCAGGGCACCGGTGAGGCGGGCGTCTTCAGCCGCGGACAGCTCGACGCCCTGCTCGACCTGGCCGTCGCCGGCTGTGTGGAGTTGGCCGAAGCCCAGCGGAAGGCGCTCTCGTGAAGGCGGCTCCGCTGCTGGCTTCCGTGGTCGTGAACGAAGGTGACTCAGCATGAACAAGGTTTTGCTCGCCACCCGGAACCGGAAGAAGCTCATCGAGCTGCAACGCATCCTCGATGGCGCCCTGGGCGCGCACCGGATCGCCCTGATCGGCCTCGACGATGTCGAGTCCTACCCGGAGCTGCCGGAGACCGGCCTGACGTTCGGTGAGAACGCGCTGATCAAAGCCCGGGAGGGCTGCCGGCGCACCGGGTTGCCCACGATCGCCGACGACTCCGGCCTGGCGGTGGAGGCGCTCAACGGCATGCCCGGTGTCTTCAGTGCCCGCTGGGCCGGCCGGCACGGTGATGACCACGCCAACCTGCAGCTGGTGTTGAACCAGATCGCTGACGTGCCGGACGAGCATCGGGGTGCGTCCTTCGTCTGCACGGTGGCCCTGGCGCTGCCCGGTGGCAAGGAGCACCTGGTGGACGGCCGGCAGGCCGGTCGCCTGCTGCGGGAGCCACACGGCGACGGTGGCTTCGGCTACGACCCGATCTTTCGCGGCGACGGGCAGGACCGGACGAACGCCGAGCTGACGCCGGCGGAGAAGGACGCGATCAGTCACCGCGGCAAGGCGCTGCGCGAACTGGCGAAGCTGGTCGCCAAGGTGTTGCCGCCGGCCTGACCTGCCGTACCCGGGCAGCGGCTACCGACCTCGGCAGCCGCTGCCCGGCGCAGCCGAGCAGATGGGTCAGGCCAGTGTTCCGACCTCACGTTCGATCGCCGCCCGAAGCTCCGGACCGGCAATCACCGTACGGGCGGTCTCCAGCACCGGCGCGAGGAAGATGTCCGGGCCGGGCTCACCGGCGGCCCCGGCCAACGCGGCGATGGCGGCCCGTCCGGCCGGCGACGGCTGTAGCGGCGCCCGGAGCTGGAGCCCGCGGACCGCGGCGAGGAGCTCGACCGCGAGCAGGCTGGTCAGGTTGTCCAGGACGGTCCGCAGCTTCTTGGTCGCCGCCCAGCCCATCGACACGTGGTCTTCCTGCATCCCACTGGTGGGCAGGGAATCCACCGAGGCGGGGGCGGCGAGTCGGCGGTTCTCCGCGACGATGCCGGCCGCCGTGTACTGGGCGATCATCAGCCCGGAGTTGACCCCGGCGTCGGGGGAGAGGAACGCCGGCAGGTCCCGGGAACGGGTCACGTCGAGCAGCCGATCCACCCGCCGTTCGGCGATCGCGCCGACCTCGGCGGCGGCGACGGCGAGGAAGTCCGCGGCGAAACCGAGCGGCGCGCCGTGGAAGTTCCCGGTCGACTCGACCCGGCCGTCCGGCAGGACCACCGGGTTGTCCACCACCGAGACCAGTTCCCGGCCCGCCACCTGTCGGGCGAAGTCCAGGGTGTCCCGCGCCGCGCCGGCGACCTGTGGCGCGCACCGCATCGAGTACGCGTCCTGCACCGCGTGCACCACGTCGTCGCGGTGCGACGCCATCACCGCCGAGTCCTGGAGCAGGCGGTGGATGTTCGCCGCCGAGGTGGCCTGCCCGGGGTGCGGCCGGATCGTGTGCAGCTCGGGCTGGAACGGCCGGTCTGTGCCGAGCATCGCCTCGATCGCCAGGGCGGCCGTCACGTCGGCCAGGGTGAACAGGTGCGCGGCATCGTGGTTGGCCATCAGCAGCATGCCGAGCATGCCGTCGGTGCCGTTGATCAGCGCCAGCCCTTCCTTGGCGGCCAGCTCGATCGGCGTGAGACCGGCCCGGTGCAGCGCCGCACCGGCCGGGATCCGGTCACCGGCCGCGCCGAGCACCCAGCCCTCGCCGAGTAGCGCCAGCGCACAGTGCGCCAGCGGCGCCAGGTCCCCGGAGGCGCCCAGTGACCCGTGCTCGGGTACCCACGGGGTGACATCGTGGTTGAGCAGGTCCACCAGTGCGGTGGCGACCAGCGGCCGGACCCCGGAGCGGCCGAACGCGAGGGAACGGGCGCGCAGCAGCATCATCGCCCGTACCACCTCGCGGGGCATGGCGGTCCCCACCCCGGCGGCGTGCGAACGAATCAGCGCGTGCTGTAGCTCGGCCCGCCGCTGCGGGGCGACGAAGGTGTTGGCGAGCGCCCCGAAGCCGGTGCTCACGCCGTACACCGGCTGGCCGGCGGCCTCGATCCCGTCCACGACGGACCGACTGTTGGCCATCGCGTCGATCGCCGTCGGGTCGAGGACGACCTTGGCGTTGCCGCGGGCGACGGCGAGCACATCGGCGGGGGTAACCCCGGTTGGTGGAATGACTACGGTCGACATTGCGGTACTCCGTTGTGCAGGACCTGGCGGATCAGTGGAACACCCGGCCGGTATGCCAGGTGCAGGTGGGACGGGGCGTCGAGGATCATCAGGTCGGCCCGGGCGCCGGGCGCCAGCCGACCCACGTCGGTGCGGCGCAGCGCCGCGGCGCCGCCGGCGGTCGCCGCCCAGACCGCCTCGGAGGGGCTCATGCGCATCTCCCGGACGGCCAGCGCGATGCAGAACGGCACCGACGAGGTGTACGACGACCCGGGGTTGCAGTCGGTGGCCAGCGCCACGGTCACGCCCGCGTCGAGCAGCCGCCGGGCGTCCGGGTAGGGCGATCGGGTGGAGAACTCCGCCCCGGGCAACAGGGTGGCCACGGTCGTTCCGTCGGCCCCGACGAGCGCGTCAACGTCGGCGTCGGTGAGGTGGGTGCAGTGGTCGACGCTGGCCACCCCCAGCTCCACCCCGAGCTGGACCCCCGGGCCCGGACCAAGCTGGTTGGCGTGCAGCCGGGTGTCCAGCCCGGCGGCCCGCCCACGGGTCAGGATCGCCCGGGTGTGGTCGGCGTCGAAGGCGCCACGCTCACAGAAGACATCCACCCAGCGGGCGTACGGCGCGGCGGCGGCGAGCATCGGGCCGCAGACCAGGTCGACGTAGTCGTCCGGCCGGTCGGCGTACTCGGCGGGGACGAGGTGCGCCCCGAGGAAGGTGGTCTCCGAGCTCACCTCGGCGGCGATCCGCAGCGAGCGGGCCTCGTCGGCGACGGTGAGGCCGTACCCGCTCTTGATCTCGATGGTGGTGGTGCCCTGCCGCAGCGCCTCCGCGTGTAGCCGGCGGGCGGTGGCGCGTAGCTCGTCGTCGGTGGCGGCCCGGGTCGCGCCGACCGTGGTGCGGATGCCGCCGCCGGTGTACGGCTCGCCGGCCATCCGGGCGGCGAACTCGACCGCTCGGTCCCCGGCGAAGACCAGGTGGGCGTGGCTGTCCACGAAGCCGGGCAGCACGGCCGCCGACTCGGCGTCGATACGTTGGTCGGCGGCGGGCGCACCCCCGCTCGACCCGACCCAGGCCACCACACCGTCCTCGACGAGCACGGCGGCGTCGCGGCGGATGCCCAGTGGCCCCTCCCCGGCGGTGGTGTTGGTGACCAGCTCTCCGATGTTGTCCAGCAGCAAGCTACTCATGCTGTCCCGGTCACCTCCGCGATCGAGGTGGTCAGCTCGGTGGGGACGTCAACGGTGCGGTGCCGTCCGTCCTGCACCACCACCTGGCCATCCACCACCACCTGGTGCACATCCCCCGCGGTGGCGGCGAAGAACGCACCGGCCGCCGGTACTCCCGCGGTCCGCGGGCTGTCCAGCCGGAGGGTGACCAGGTCGGCCCGGTCGCCCACGGCCAGCCGGCCGGCGTCACCCCAGCCGAGGGCGGCATGTCCGGCGGAGGTGGCCGCGGTGACCAACTCGCCGACGGTGAAGTGGCCGCGTTGCCGGGTGCGCAGGCGCTCGTCCAGTTCCACCGCGCGCGCCTCCTCGAAGAGGTCCACCACCGCGTGGCTGTCGCTGCCGAGACTCAACGGGCTGCCGGCGTTGGCCATCCGGCGGGCCGGTCCGATCCCGTCGGCGAGGTCCCGCTCGGTGGTGGGGCAGAGGCAGACCCCGGTGCGGCTGTCCCCGAGCAGGATCACGTCCGAGCTGGTGGGGTGGGTGGCGTGCACGGCGGTGGTGTGCTGGTCGAGGACTCCCCGGTCGGCCAGCAGCCGGGTGGGGGTGCAGCCGTGCGTGGCTCGGCAGGCATCGTTCTCGGCCGGCTGCTCGGAGAGGTGCAGGTGCAGCGGGACGCCCCGCTCCCGTGCCGAACCGGCCACCGTCGCCAGTTGGTCGGCGGGCACGGCGCGCACCGAGTGGATCGCCGCACCCACCCGTACGTGCGCGTCGGTGGGGGTGAACGCCGCCGCCCGCTCCGCCCAGCGCAGGGCGTCACCGTCGCCGAAGCGTCGCTGCGGCCCGGTTAGCGGTTCGCCGGCCACAGTGGCGGTCAGGTAACAGGCGTCCAGCAGGGTCAGCCGGATTCCGGCGTGCGCCGCCGCCTCGACCAGGGCGGCCCCCATCGCGTTCGGGTCGGCGTACGGGGTGCCGTCCGGGCCGTGGTGCAGGTAGTGGAACTCGCCGACGCAGGTGACTCCGGCCAGCGCCATCTCCGCGTACCCGGCGCGGGCGAGCGCGAGGTAGCTCTCCGGGTCCAGCCGGGCGGCCACCTCGTACATCCGGTCCCGCCAGGTCCAGAAGTCGCCGCGGCCGCCGTGGGTGCGGCCGCGCAACGCGCGGTGGAAGGCGTGCGAGTGCGCGTTGGCCAGCCCCGGCAGGGTCAGCCCGGGCAGGCGGACCGCGTCGGCGAGGACCTCGACCCCGGTGGTCGGCCGGCCCTCGGTGGTCAGCGGGATAACCCCGGTGATCCGGCCGGCAGCGGTCTCGATCAGCACGTCCGGGGTTGGCTCGGGCTGCTCGGGTAGCCACGCGTACTCGGCGAGCCAGCGCGTCATGTCAGCTCCTCCAGCGCGGCGGCGAGGGCCTGCACCCCGGCCGCGCAGTCGTCGTCGTTCGCCGACTCCGCGGGGGAGTGCGACACCCCGGTGGGGTTGCGGACGAAGAGCATCGCGGTGGGCAGGTGCCCAGCCAGCACGCCGGCATCGTGCCCGGCCCCGGTCGGCAGCACCGGCGCGTCGAGCAGCCGGACGAGCCGGTCGGCCAACCCGCCGTCGAACGCGACGAGGGGCGTGGCCGATTCCTCGGTCAGCCGCAGCCCGGTGCCGTCGCGTCGGGCCCGCTCGGCGGCCCGGTCATGGACCGCCTCGACCAGCCCCGCGAGGGTCTCCGGTTCGGCCGCGCGGGCATCCAGCCAGCCGGTGACCGTAGCCGGGATGGCGTTGGTGGCGTTCGGCTCCACCCGTACCCGGCCGACCGTGGCGTGGGCACCGAGCCGCCGGGCCTCCTTGTTGGCGGCGAGCACCGTGAACGCGTACGTGAGCATCGGGTCGCGGCGGTCCATCATCCGGGTCGTACCCGCGTGGTTTCCCTCGCCGGTGAAGTCGAAACGCCATCGGCCGTGCGGCCAGATCGCGCTGGCGACGGCGACCGGCGCGGCCTGCTCGACCAGGGCCCGGCCCTGCTCGACGTGGAGCTCGACGAAGGCGGCGAAGCGGCCGAGCAGCTCCGGCCGGGGGCCGGCCGGCGGGCCGCCCAGCGCCTCGGCGAAACTCACCCCGGCCGGGTCGCGCAGCTCGGCCGCCTGCTCGACCGGCAGCGCCCCGGTGAGCAGCCGAGACCCCAGACACGGTACGCCGAACCGGGCGCCCTCCTCCTCCACGAAGGCGGCGACCGCGATCGGCCGGGTGGGGGTGGTGCCGGCGGCACGGAGCTCGTCCACGGCGAGGAAGGCGCTGACGATGCCGAGCGGCCCGTCGTACGCCCCGCCGTGCGGTACCGAGTCGAAGTGGCTGCCGGTGAGCACCGCGTTTCCCGCCTCCGGGGCACCCCACCAGGCGAAGAGGTTGCCGTTGCCGTCCTCGGTCACCGGCATGTCGCGCTGGTCGGCCTGGGCCCGGAACCACTCTCGCAGCCGCAGCTCCGGGTCGGTCAGCGCGTACCGCAGGTACCCGCCGCTACGGTCGTCCCGGCCGATCGGCGCGATCTCGTCCCAGAGCCGCCGGAATCTACGCGGAAGGGAGCCCTCCACCACCGGATGCGTCATCACGGAGCCCTCCTTACGCCTTGGCCATCGGGATCTGCAGGCCGGTCCGCTCGGCGACCTGCCGGGCGTCGTCGTAGCCGGCGTCAACGTGCCGTACGACGCCCATCGCCGGGTCGTTGGTGAGGACTCGTTCGATCTTCTGCCCGGCGAGGGCGCTGCCGTCGGCGACGCAGACCTGGCCGGCGTGGATGGAGCGGCCGATCCCGACCCCGCCACCGTGGTGGAGGGAGACCCAGGAGGCCCCGCTGGCGGTGTTCACCAGGGCGTTGAGCAGCGGCCAGTCGGCGATCGCGTCGGAGCCGTCGGCCATCGCCTCGGTCTCCCGGTACGGGCTGGCGACGCTACCGCAGTCCAGATGGTCCCGGCCGATGACCACCGGCGCGGAGAGCTCTCCGGCGGCGACCATCTCGTTGAACCGTACCCCGGCCCGGTCTCGCTCGCCGTAGCCGAGCCAGCAGATCCGAGCCGGCAGCCCCTGGAACGCCACCCGGTCGCCGGCCATCCGGATCCAGCGGGCCAGCTGCTCGTTCTCCGGGAAGAGCTCGAGGATGGCCCGGTCGGTCGCGGCGATGTCGGCCGGGTCGCCGGACAGCGCCGCCCAGCGGAACGGGCCCTTACCCTCGCAGAACAGCGGCCGGATGTAGGCGGGCACGAAACCCGGGAAGTCGAAGGCGCGCGAGTAGCCACCGAGCTGCGCCTCGCCGCGGATCGAGTTGCCGTAGTCGAAGACCTCGGCGCCCGCGTCGAGGAAGCCGACCATCGCCTCGACGTGTCGGGCCATCGACGCGCGGGCGCGGTCGGTGAACTCGGTCGGCCTGGCCGCCGCGTAGTCGCGGGCGTCGGCCAGCTCAACCCCCTCCGGCAGGTACGACAGCGGGTCGTGCGCGCTGGTCTGGTCGGTCACCACGTCCACCGGGACACCGCGGCGCAGCAGCTCGGGGAAGATGGTGGCCGCGTTGCCGACCACGCCGATGCTGCGCGCCCGCCGTTCGTCGCGGGCGGCGGTTGCCCGCTGCACCGCGTCGTCGAGGGAGTCGGCGACCTCGTCCAGGTAGCGCTCGCGTACCCGACGCTCGAGGCGGGAGCGGTCGACATCCACGATCAGGCAGGCACCGCCGTTCATGGTCACGGCGAGCGGCTGGGCTCCACCCATCCCGCCGCAGCCGGCGGTCAGTGTCAGCGTGCCGGCCAGCGACCCGCCGAACCGCTTGGCGGCGACGGCCGCGAACGTCTCGTAGGTGCCCTGGAGGATGCCCTGGGTGCCGATGTAGATCCACGACCCGGCGGTCATCTGCCCGTACATGGTCAGGCCGAGCTGCTCCAGCCGGCGGAACTCCGGCCAGGTGGCCCAGTCGCCGACCAGGTTGGAGTTGGCCAGCAGTACCCGTGGCGCCCACTCGTGGGTCCGCATCACCGCGACCGGCCGGCCGGACTGCACCAGCATCGTCTCGTCGTCGCGCAGCTCGGTGAGGGTGTTCAACAGCGCGCGGTACGACGGCCAGTCCCGCGCGGCCTTCCCGGTGCCGCCGTAGACGACCAGGTCCTCGGGGCGTTCGGCCACCTCCGGGTCGAGGTTGTTCATCAGCATCCGCCGTGCGGCTTCCTGGGGCCAGCTGCGGGCGGTGAGAGTGGTGCCGCGCGCGGCGCGGATCGGCTGGGTCATAGGGGAACCTCCTAACCGAGGAACAACTGACGACGGGCGGCGGAGGCTTCGAAGGCCTCCAGCCGCCGTTGGGTTTGTACGGGTGCGGCGTCGCAGATCGCCTGCAGTAGCACCATGGCCAGGGTCATCGGTGCGGTGTGTAGGTCGAACACGAGTTGTGCGCCGACGGCGGCGGGGAGCACCACGTCGGCGTGCTCGCCGGCCGGGCTGACCGGCGAGTCGGTGATGGCGACGACGGTCAGGCCCGCCGTCCGGGCCTCCCGCAGGGCGTCGAGGGCCTCCCGGGGGTAGCGGGGCAGCACCAGGGCGAGCAGGGCGGTCGCGCCCGCCTCGGCCGCCTGTTCGATCCGGTCGGTGAGCAGGCTGCCGCCGTCGTCGAGGACCCGTACGTCCGGGAGCACCTTGGCGGCGAAGTAGGCGAAGTAGGCGGCCAACGGCGCGGCGGCGCGGAGGCCGAGCACCGGCAGCGGGTGGCTGGCGGCGAGGAGCCGGCCGGCGGCGGCGATCCGGTCCCGGTCGGCGAACTGGTCGGCGAGCCGGTCCAGGTTTTCGATCTCGGCACGCACCGCCTGCTGGAGTTCGTTGTCCGAGTTCGGTCGTTCGCCGCGGGGCGTCGCGGTCAGCTCCCGGAGGTGGCGGCGCAGGGCGGGGTAGCCGTCGTGGCCGAGGGCCATCGCGAAGCGGGTCACGGAGGGTTGACTCACCCCGGCCAACTCGGCGACCTCCGCGGCCGACAGGTATGCCACCGCCGGGCCCTGCTGGACGAGGCAGTGTGCGATCCGTCGCTGCGTCGGGGTGAGCCGAACCCCGCGGAACAGGTCCAGCACCCGGTCACCCGGGGGCACGACGGATCCTTCATTCATGTTTCGACCCTATGCATAGAAACTTTCATCGGCAACCGGACCGCTGCGGCCGGCGCGAGGCGGGGTACGAGTGGCAGGGTGAGCCGATGTGGCTGAGCGCTGTGCACACCTACCCCGTCAAAGGAGGTCGGCGGCGGGACCACGATGTCGCCCCGGTGCTGCCCTGGGGCCTGGCCGGCGACCGGCGCTGGATGCTCGTCGACGCGGCGGGCATCGGCATCACCCAACGCGAGGTCAGCAGCCTCGTCGGGCTGCGCGCGGTGGCCCGAGCCGGCGGTCTCACCCTGCGCGCCGCCGGCCACCCCGACCTCGATGTCGCGGAACCGGTGGACGGTGCCCCGATCGCGGTGCGCACCTTCCGCAGCCGCAAGCTGGACGTGTGGGCGCACGCCGCCGGTCCGGCCGCCGAGACCTGGGTCAGCCGGTTCCTCGGCCGCCCGGCCCGCCTGGTGTGGCTGGCCCGGCCGGCCCGCCACCTCCCCGCCGCCGACCGCGAGCATGACCCAGGTGACCAGGTCACCTTCGCCGACGAGGCCCCGATCCTGCTGGCCAGCACCGCCTCACTCGACGCGCTCAACGGGTGGCTGGCCGAGGCCGGCGAACCGCCGGTGCCGATGACCCGTTTCCGCCCGAACCTCGTGGTCACCGGAGCGCCGGCCTGGGCGGAGGACGACTGGGCCGGTCGCCCGGTGCGCATCGGTGGTGTCACCTTCCGCGCCGCCGGCCTGGCGGGTCGCTGCGTGGTCACCACCACCGACCAGGAGACCGGGATCCGGGGGAAGGAGCCGCTGGTCATCCTCGGCCGCTACCGCAACGTGCGGCAGAAGCTCCGCTTCGGGCTGCACCTGGTGCCCGTCGAGACCGGCCGGGTCGCCGTCGGCGACGAGGTCGTGCCCGTCGACTGACCGCAGCGGGTCAGACCGGGCCGCTGCTGATCATCCCGGGCGCCGCTGACCACCCGAGCCGTGGCTCACCCCGGGCTTCAGTCATCACCCCGACCGTCGGTGCTCAGATCGAGCCACATGTGGAGCTCGTCCCGGTCATCTCCCGCCGCCACCCGCAGCGCGCCGGGCAACCGTCCCACCTCGCGATAGCCGAGGCGCCGGTAGAAGCGATCCAGCCCCACTCCGTCCCGGACGGTGATATGGAGCGCGGCGAGCCCCCACTGGCGGCCGATCCGCTCCGCTGCGCGTGTCAGCTCCACCCCGTAGCCCTCGCCCTGACAGTCCGGGTGGACCATGACCCGGGTCAGGACCCGGTAGTGGGTCTTCTGGTGAAACCGGTTGTCGGTGAAGATCGCCATCGCGACGAGCCGGTCGCCGGCGTAGCCGAGGAGCAGCCGGTCCAGACCGTCGGCGATCGCGGCGAGGGTGGGGTCGGCGATGGTCCGCACCTCGGCGGCGGTGACCGGCGCGACGAAGCCCACCGCGCCACCGGCGTTGACGACGTCAACCCAGAGCGCGACGATGTCCTTGCGGAGCTCGGGCGTCAGGTCGGGGTCAAGTACGAACCGGAGGGCCACGCTGCCCATCCTTTCCGGTCGGGTCGGCCACCGCCCGAGAAAGTGACGAGCCCGACAGGGCGAACCAGGCTAGGGTCCGCCCATGATCACAGAGCTGCCACCCTTCGAGTTCGCCTTCCCCGGTCCGTTGCGGGACCAGCTGGTCGCCCTGGTGCTCGCGGGGACCAAGACCACCACGACCGGCCTGCGCCAGGACTACGAGATCGAAGGGGAAGAGCTACCGGTCGCGGGTACCCGGGCGGCGGTGATCGATTCTGCTGGTCGCCCGGTGGCCGTGATCGAGCTGACCGAGGTGCGGGTCAGCCGGCTCGGCGACGTGGACCTGGACCACGCCCGGGACGAGGGCGAGGGCGACGACTCGGTTGCCGCCTGGCGAGCGGGGCACGAGAAGTACTGGCACGGGGCGGACTACCGAGGGTGGATCGGCGACCCGGACTTCACCGTGGACGACGACACGCTGGCCGTGCTGGAGCGGTTTCGGCTGGTGGAGACCCTCTGAGTGGTGCGGGAGGGGGGACTCGAACCCCCACGTCCTCTCGGACACAGGCTCCTAAGACCTGCGCGGCTGCCAATTACGCCACTCCCGCTTGCCGGGAAGAGTCTAGAGCCTTCCCCGGCGGGCCCGCGCCCCGCCCGGGTGGTCATCCTTGGCGTGCCGGCGGATAGCCGGCCCAGGGGCGCGGGCGCGCGGCGCGGCGGGCGTCGTCAGTCCAGGCCGAGATCGCGGCGGATCTTGGCGACGTGGCCGGTCGCCCGGACGTTGTAGAACGCCCGTTCGATGCGTCCGTCGACGTCGATGACGAACGTCGAGCGGATGACCCCGGTGACCGTCCTGCCGTACGACTGCTTCTCGCCGTACGCCCCGTACGCGGCGAGCACCGCCCGGTCGGTGTCGGAGACGAGCGGGAACGTGATGGCGTCCCGCTCGCGGAACTTGGCCAGCTTCTCCGGCTTGTCCGGGGAGATGCCGACGACCTCGTAGCCGGCGGCCTGGAGCGAGGCGAGGGAGTCGCGAAAGTCGCAGGCCTGCGTGGTGCAGCCGGGGGTCATCGCGGCCGGGTAGGCGTAGAGCAGCACCTTGCGGCCGCGGAGGTCGGCCAGCGCGAGCTGGTCGCCGCTGTCGGTGGGGAGGGTGAAGTCGGGGGCGGTGTCGCCGGGGGAGAGGCGGGCAGGCGCGGTCATGGCTGCGACCCTACCGCCGGGCCTGCTCCCGGTCCGCCTCGGTGGCGTGGACCTCGGTGGCGTGGTGCTCGGTGGGGGTGGCGCTCGGTCGGCACATCTCGCTTGCCCTGGCTGCGCGGCGACGTGACCGACGTCATCTCTTGTTGCCAAGGATTGGCAACAGCTCAGTTCTCCTAATAGCCTGACGCGGTGGCGTGGACAGACCCGCCGGACACGTGGGAGGTCGCGTGGAGCACCTGGCGATGCACATCTCCAACGGGATTATCAACGGTCCCGTCGCCGCTATCTTCGCGGTGATCGCACTGGCGGCGATGGCGCTCTGCGTCCAGCGCGGCCGGCAACACCTGGACGATCGGCTGGCGCCGATGGCCGGCCTGGTCGCCGCCTTCATCTTCGCCGTGCAGATGATCAACTTCCCGATCTTCACCGCCGGGGTCAGCGGCCACCTGCTCGGTGGTGCGCTCGCCGCGCTGCTGGTGGGGCCGTGGGTCGGTGCGCTCTGCGTGGCCGTCGTGCTGACCGTGCAGGCGCTGGTCTTCGGCGACGGCGGTGTGGCGATGCTCGGCCTCAACATTACCAACCTGGCGATCATCGGCACCGCCGCCGCGTACCTGCTGATCGTCGCGCTGCTGCGGGTTCTGCCGCGTACGCCGGCCGGGCTCGCCGTGACAGCGTTCGTCTCGGCGTTGGTCAGCGTCGTGGCGGCGGCGCTGGGCTTCGTCCTCCAGTACAAACTCGGTGGCGCCGTCGACCTCGGTGACAACATCGCCGGCCTGGCCGGCACGATCGCCGTCACCCACCTGCTGATCGGCGTCGGCGAGGGCCTGATCACCGCGATGACGGTGCTGACCGTCGCGAAGACCCGACCCGATCTTGTGTACGCGCTGCGCGCCCGCGGACCGGTCGCGTCGTCCCCCGTCCCGGCTGTTGGAGGTGCCCGGTGAGGAAACGGACCTGGGGCTTCATCGCCAGCGGGCTGCTGGTCTCCCTGCTGCTGGCCGGGGTGGTGAGCAGTTTCGCGTCGGCCGACCCGGACGGGCTGGAGTCCGCGCTGCGGGAGGGCTGCACCGTTGACGCGGCGGGCGCTGTCACCGGTGGTGACTGTCCGGCGCAGCGGGAGTCGGAGCACGAGATCGGCGGTCCGCTGGCCGACTACGGCGTCTCCGGCATCACCGACGACGCCCTCGCCACCGGGCTCTCCGGCGTCGTCGGCGTGCTGCTGACCTTCGCCCTGGCGGGGGGCGGGTTCTGGCTGCTCCGGCGCCGGGCTGGGCAGCAACCCCACTCGGATGGGGACGCGGCGCAGCCGACCTCCGCCGCCGGAGTGGGCTGAGGAGCGGGCCGTGGGCGCCGGGCACACCCAACTGCTCTACCACTGCTCCGACTCACCGGTGCACCGGCTGCCCCCGGAGGTGAAGGTCGCGGCGATGGTGGCCTTCACCCTCGCCGTGGTCGCCACCCCCCGGGAGGCGCTCTGGGCCTTCGGCGGCTACGCCGTGCTGGTGGCGGCGGTCGCGGCGGTGGCCCGGGTCCGGCCCGGCTGGCTGCTGCGCCGGTCGCTGATCGAGCTGCCCTTCGTGCTGTTCGCGTTCGCCCTGCCGTTGCTCGGTGCGGGCGAGCGCACCGAACTCCTCGGCCTGTCGGTCTCCGTGGACGGGCTGTACGGGGCGTGGAACATCCTCGCCAAGGGCACCCTGGGCGTCCTGGCGTCGCTGCTGCTGGCCGCGACCACCACCACCCGGGACCTGATCATCGGGTTGGACCGGTTGCGCTGCCCGCAGCTGCTCACCCAGATCGCCACCTTCATGCTGCGCTACCTGGAAGTGCTGGTCGGCGAGGCCCGGCGGATGCGGGTGGCCCGGCTGTCCCGGGGAGACGATCCGCGCTTCATGTGGCAGCTGCGGGGTTTCGCGACCGGGGTCGGGGCGCTGTTCCTGCGCGCCTACGAGCGGGGGGAGCGGGTGTACCTGGCGATGCTGTCCCGCGGCTACGCCGGGCGGATGCCCCAGGCGTGGCAGGGCGCGGAGGCGGCGACCGTCGGGCAGTGGCTGGCCGCCTCGACCGTCCCCGCCGTAGCGGCCGGCGTCGCCGCCACCGCCCTGGTCCTGACATGATCGGATGCGTGCAGCCGATGACGCCCTCCAGCCTTGACGTGCGCGACGTGCGCTACGCCTACCCGGACGGGCACGAGGCGTTGCGCGGCGTGGAGCTGACCGTGCCCCGCGGCGACCGGGTGGCGCTGCTCGGGCCCAACGGCGCCGGGAAGACCACCCTGGTGCTGCACCTCAACGGCATCCTCACCCCCACCGCGGGGAGTGTGACCGTCGGTGGGCTCACCGTCCGCCCGGACCGGTCGACCCTGGCCGAGGTGCGCCGGCGGGTGGGCATCGTCTTCCAGGACCCGGACGACCAGCTCTTCCTGCCCACCGTCGCCGAGGACGTGGCGTTCGGACCGGCCAACCTGGGGCTGCGCGGCGCCGCGCTGACGACCCGGGTGGACGAGGCGCTCGCCGCGGTCGGGATGAGCGAGCACCGGGACCGCGCCCCGCACCACCTGTCGTTCGGGCAGCGCCGCCGGGTCGCGGTGGCGACGGTGCTCGCCATGCACCCGGAGATTTTGGTGTTGGACGAGCCGTCGTCCAACCTCGACCCGGCTGCCCGGCGCGAACTGGCCGAGATCCTGCGCGCTCTGCCGGTGACCCTGCTGATGGTCACCCACGATCTGCCGTACGCGCTGGAGCTCTGCGAACGCTCGGTCATCCTGGACGGTGGCCGGCTCGTCGCCGACGGCCCCACCGAGGAGATCCTGGCAGACGAGGCGCTGCTCGCCCGGCACCGCCTCGAACTGCCCTACGGATTCACGCCCCGTCCGACGCCCCGCTGACCGGGTGCGGATCAGCTGGCGGCCTCCACCGCGGCCCGGATAGCCTCCGGTGACCAGGTGTTGACCTGCTCGCCGTTGACCAGGATGGTCGGCGTACCGGTGATCTCCGCTCGGCTGGCTTCCTCGGTGACGTGTTCGGTCCAGGACAGGTAGGTGCCGTCGTTGACACACGAGCCGAAGGTGTCCCGGTCGAGCCCGGCCGCAGCCCCGATGTCGATCAGCTCGGCGTCGCTGAGCTGGGCGCCGTTCTCGGGTGGCTGCTGGACGAAGAGCGCCTCGCTGAACTCGCGGAACTTCCCGCCGGCTGAGGCGCAGCCCGCTGCGGCGGAGGAGCGGGTCGAGTACTGGGTGGTCGAGAAGCGGTTCAGGTAGGCCACCGGGTGGAAGACCACCCGTGCCTTGCCCTCGTCCGCGAGCTGGTCAACGGTTTCGCCGTTGACCTCCTGGAACTGCTTGCAGGCCGGGCAGAGGTAGTCCTCGTACAGGTCGATGGTGACCGGCCCGGAGCCGTACACGATGCCGGTGCCGGCCTCGTTGGCGCCCGGTGGCGAAGTGAACTCGTCGGCGCGCTGCTCGGAGTAGACGGCCCAGCCGGTGAAGCCGGCGATCACCAGCACGAAGACGGCGGTCGCCGACACCCACAGTGTCCGCCTGCGCCGCCGTTCCTGGGCCAGCTGGTCCCGGACCACCCGGGCGGCCTCCTTGCGACCCTTCCGACTACTCATCCTTGTCCTCCACTGCGCGTTCGCCCAGCAACCAGCCGTCCACCGAGAACGGGGTGCGGGGCCAGATCAACAGGAACCCGGCCAACGCCAGGAATCCCAGGTCCCGGAGGATCTCCGGGAGGTAGCTCGGGGTCTGCCCCGGGGCCAGCTCGCCGCCGACGCCGAAACAGCCGCAGTCGATGTTCAACCCGCGGGTCCAGGCCGAGACGATGCCGGCGATGAAGACCAGCAGCAGCGCCGCGGAGACCCCGGCGGTCAGCCGGGTCGCCAACCCGAGCAGCACGAGTACGCCGAGGGCCAGCTCGAGGAAGGGCAGCGCGGCGCCGATCACGGTCGCCAGGTCGTACGGGAAGATCTGGTATGCGTTCACCGCTCGGCCGGAGGCGGCGAGGTCCCCCACCTTGGCGGCGCCGGCGAGGAGCCAGACCGCGGCCAGGCCGAGCCGGGCGGCGAGGCCGATCCAGGGGCGGACGGTCGGCCAGCGGGCAACAGGGCTGCTCGATGTGGTCACGTTCATGTGGTCGCTCCTCGCCGCCGGCAAGTTCCCGCCCTCATCCGATCCACGCCAGGCCGACGGCGGGGGCAGCGGATGCGGTGTCGCGCGGGGCCAGGATCACGACAATTTAGGCTACGCGGAGCCAGATGTGGCGGTAGGGACCTTCGCCCCTAGATGGGCTCTGCCACGTCGGGAACTTTCCGCGGGCGAGCCCCGACCACCCATTCATGGGCCGACGGGCGCGGCCCGGTCCTGGGCCCCCTCCGGCCCGGGTCCGGTTGGGCATCAGGGAGCGTTCTGGGTGAGCATGACCGGCATGACTGTCGTCCTCCGCCGCTGGAGCGCCCGGCTCACCGCCGTTGGTGGCCTCCTGATCACCCTCGTTGCCCTGTTGCTCGCCCCGGCCGGCCCGGCCAGCGCCCACGCGGTGCTGGTGAGTAGCAGCCCGGCCTCGTCGGCGGTGGTGCCGGACGCGCCCACCGAGGTGGTCCTCACCTTCAGCGAGTCGGTCCGCAAGGTGCCTGGCAAGATCCGGGTGATCGCACCGGACGGGTCGCGGGCCGACCGGGGCGAGCCCAGCTTCGACGGCGCGGTCGTCGTGATCCCGGTCGACCCGAATTCCGGTCGCGGCACCTACCTGGTCAGTTTTCGGGTGATCTCGGCCGACAGCCACCCGGTCTCCGGTGCCTTCACCTATTCCGTCGGTGCCCCGTCGACACCCCCGGTCGACACCGGCAGCGACAGCCGCGCCGACCCGGTGGTGAGTGCCGGAATCAAGGTCGGCAAGTACCTCGGCTACCTCGGCCTGCTGCTCCTGGTCGGCCCGGTGCTGGTCCTCGCCCTGCTCTGGCCCCGCCGGCTGTCCCGTCGCGGCCCCGCCCGGCTGGCGTGGACCGGCCTGGGCCTGCTGGCGTTCGCCACCCTGGCGACGGGTTGGCTCCAGGTCCCCTACACCAACGGCGGCGGCGTCTTCGACATCACGGGCGCGGGCCTGAGCACGGTGCTGGGTAGTACCTTCGGCGCCGCGCACCTGGTCCGGCTGGGCCTGCTCGCGGCGGCGGCGTTCGTGCTCCGGCCGGTGCTGGCCGGCCCGGTCGGCCGGACCGATCTGGTGATCCTGGGCGTCCTCGGCGGAGCGGCCCTGCTGACCTGGCCCCTGTCCGGTCATCCGGCGGTCTCCCCGGCTCCGGTGGTCTCGGTCGTGCTCGACGCGGTGCACCTGGGCGGGATGGCGGTCTGGCTCGGCGGGCTGGTGATGCTCGTCAGCTTCCTGTTGCGCCAGGCCGACGAGGGAGAGCTGACCGCGATCCTGCCGATCTGGTCCCGCTGGGCGGCGCTCTCCGTCTCCGCGCTGCTCGTCGCCGGGGTCGTACAGGCGCTGATCGAGGTCGCCTCCTTCGCGGCCCTCGTCGACACCCCGTACGGTCGGCTGTTGCTCGGCAAGGTCGGGCTCTTCGTTCTGGTGGTCGCGGTGGCCGCGTATTCCCGGGCACTGGTGCGTCGGCGCACGGCGGCCGAGCGGCCCGCGCCGGTGCGGCGGGCGATCATGGTTGAGCTGGCGATCACCGCCGTGTTGCTCGGGCTGGCGGCGGTGCTGGTCCAGACCACCCCGGCGCGGACCGCGGTCGCGGACACCGCCCAGTCCGACGGCGGCTACTTCTCGACGACTCTGACCAGTTCGTTGTATTCGTTGCAGGTCGAGGTGGACCCGGCCAAGCGCGGCAACAACTCGGTCCACTTCTACGCCTACACCCCGGACAACCGACCCCAGCCGGTGGCGGAGTGGCGGGCCACCGTCGCGCTGCCGGCGGCGGGAATCGAACCGATCGAGGTGCCGTTGCTGCCACTGACCGACAACCACGCGACCGGCGAGATCAACCTGCCCGCGTCCGGGGATTGGCAGCTGCGGGTGACCGTCCGCACGTCTGAGATCGACCAGGCCACGGTGACGACCACCGTCGCCGTCACATAGGAAAGGGTTCCCACTTCATGATCCGTCTCCGGCGCAGCTCCGCCCCCGCCCTCCTCGCGCTCGGCGCGGTCGCCGCTGCCGTGTTCGGCTTCGCCGGGCCGGCCTCGGCGCACATCACGGTCGACCCGAAGGAGGCGACCCAGGGCGGGTACGGCCGATTCGCCTTCCGGGTGCCGAACGAGAGTGACACCGACTCCACCACCAAGGTGGAGATCTTCCTGCCGGAGAACGCCCCGCTCGGATCGGTCTCGACGATGCTGGTCCCGGGCTGGACGGCGGAGGTGGAGAAGCGCACGCTCGACGAGCCGGTGGAGGTCCACGGCAGCCAGATCACCGAGGCAATAGCGAAGATCACCTGGACGGCGCAGCCCGAGGCCGGGATCGGGCCGGGCACGTTCCAGGAGTTCCCGGTCTCGGTGGGGCCGCTACCCGCGGTTGACACGATGGTCTTCAAGGCGCTGCAGACGTACTCGGATGGAACGGTCGTGCGGTGGATCGACGAGCCGACCGCCGACGGCGTGGAGCCGGAGGCCCCGGCCCCGGTGCTGGAGCTGGCTGTCGCCGCGGACGCCGATCCGGCGGCTGCCCAGGACGGGACGCCGGCCGCGGCGGCGGATGGGGCGACGGATGACGCGGCGGCGGGGGAGGGGCTGGCCGTTGGTCTCGGCGTCGCCGGTCTGGTCGCCGGCCTGGGTGGCCTGGTGCTGGGTGGGCTGGCCTTCACCCGGTCCCGACGTGCGCCCGCGCCGAAGGCCTGACCGCAGCGCCTTTCCGCGGCGATGACCGTGGATATCCCCTGTTTGGGCGCTTCGGGTCGGTAAGGTCGTCCGAGTGCTCGACTACGGAGAGGGGTGAAGTCGGTGCGTTTAGTGCGGGTTGTCGCCGGGGTGCTGTTGATGGTCACCGGGATTCCGGTGCTGCTCGGTGGGGCCGCGCTCGGCGCTGACCTGACCCTGGACCTCCGCGCCGAGCTGCGGGAGAGCTGGGTCCCGCCGGTCACCGCCGCCCTCCTGGTTGGCGGGATGCTGCTGGTGTCGGGGGCCCTGGCGCTGCTGCTGCGACCGGTTCGCCCCCGGGAGGTGGTCTTCGTGGTCGAGCCGGACCAGGTGCCGCTCCTCGCCGGCCGGCTGGGAGTGACCTCGCTCAGCGGCCTCGGTGCACCCGCTGCCCGAGCGGGGGAGCAGCCGGTCGTCGTGCGAGGCGGAAGCCGGCGCGTCCCACCGGCCCGGCAACTCGTGTCGGTCGGCGCTTCCGGTGAGCGAACCCGTTCGATGCCGCGGCCAGCCGGGGAGCGCACGATCGCCCCGGAGGGGCGCCGGCGAGCGCCGGAGGCCGGCCCGGCCTGGCCGCTCAACGAGCCGACGGAGGCCGAGGTGCCGGCTGATTCCGGCCGTGTGTCGGCGCGGCGGCTGCGGCCGTCCGCGCCGTCCGACTCTGCGCGGTAGCGACTCGGCTCAACCCTGCGCGGTAGCGACTCGGCTCAACCCTGCGCGGTGGCGACTCGGCCCTGCGCGATAGCGCGACTCGACTCGGCGAGGTGCTGCCGGTAACAGGGGTGGACGAGGACGGCCCTCCGTGCTGCCGACACGGAGGGCCGTCCCGCACCGGGGGATCGGTGCTACCGAAACGTCACTTACTTTCCCTGACGTCAGGTTAGCGCGCTGTGGGCGTCTCGTGAAGAGTGTCCGATTGAATCGGTCTGCTGTTGCGGATCGGCAGCGCTGCCAGCAGCACCAGCCCCAGCAGCACGTACACGTTGCGATCCACGAAGTCGGCGACCGTGTCGGTGGGCACCAGGGCGGTGCCCCAATCGTGGAACGTCACCACGCCGTACACGGTGATCACGGCGACGCCGACGGCGAGCAGCCACAGCCGGCGGCGCGTGCTGCCCGGCCTCGCGCCGAGCGCCGCGTCCACCAGCACCACGACGGCCGGCACGAACCAGTAGATGTGATGGGGCCAGGTGATCGGGCTGATCAGCGCACCGACCAGGCCGGTGAGAGTGAGGCCGGTCAGCGCGTGCCCGGCCCGGGCCGCCCGGGCCGCCCGCCACAGCCCGTACCCGGCGACCACCGCGACCAGGGCGAGCCACAGGAGCCGTTCCGGCTCCTGGGGCACGGTGAGGCGGTGGATCAGACCGAACAGTGACTGGTTGCCGGTGTAGTCGGTGCGGCCGACCCGGTCGGTCGCCCACAACTCGTGCGTCCAATAGCGCCACGACTCGAGCGGCAGCACAGCCGCGGCGAGCAACGTAGCTCCCGCCGCCGTGGCGCTCGCCACCGCTGCCGCCCGCCACCGCCGGCAGGCCAACAGATAGACGATGAAGATGCCCGGGTACAGCTTGAGCGCCGTCGCCAGCCCCACCCCCACCCCGGCCCAACGTCCGTTCCGCGGCACGGCGAACAGCAGGTCCGCTAGGATCAACACCACCAACAGCATGTTGATCTGCCCGAAGGTGATGGTCTCCCGGGTGCTCTCCACGGCGAGTACGAGCAGCACCGCCACGGTGAGGGTGAAGACGCGCGGCAGGTGGTGTCGGGCGATCACCGGGTCGACCAGCCACCGGGTGGTCACCACCACCGCCAGCACGGTCAGCACCGTGAAGATCGTCACGGTGGCGTTCAACGGGAGCAGCGCGAACGGTGACAGCAGCAGCGCGCCGAGCGGTGGATAGGTGAAGAACAACTCGCCCTGCACCGGGTCCGGCTGGACGTAGTCGTAGAGCGGTTCGCCCGTGGCCCACCAGTCCATCGCCGACATGTAGATCTTCAGGTCGAAGAAGTCGTGCTTCCATCCGTTCAGGTAGAGCGCGGGCAGCGCGGCGGCGATAGCCAGTACCGTGACGATCCGACGTGCCGTCCGTCCGCTGGTGTCGTCCTTGACGATGGCGGGAGGGGAGACGGGTTCGGCTGGCACGAGAGAACCCTAACGGTCGCGGTGCCGACAGATGCGCGGCACGCGGGCCGCTGGGCTGCGCGTAGGCTGTGCCGGTGGCAGATCTACTCGTCTGGATCGACTGTGAAATGACCGGCCTGGACCTCGGCGGCGACAAGCTGATCGAAGTCGCTGCGCTCGTGACCGACCCCGATCTCAACGTGCTCGGTGAGGGCGTTGACGTGGTGATCCGCGCCGACGAGGCGGCACTGGAGAAGATGCCCGAGATCGTGGCGACGATGCACGCCAAGTCCGGGCTCACCGAGGAGGTCCGCCGTTCCACGATCGGGCTCGCCGAGGCGGAGGAGATGGTCCTCGACTACATCACCAGTCACGTGAAGGACCCGCGTACCGCCCCGCTCTGCGGCAACTCGATCGCCACCGACCGGGGTTTCATCGCCCGGGACATGCCGCGGCTGGACAACCACCTGCACTACCGGATGATCGACGTCTCCTCGATCAAGGAGCTCTGCCGGCGCTGGTACCCCCGGGTGTACTTCAGCCAGCCGAAGAAGGGCCTGGAACACCGGGCGCTGGCCGACGTGCGCGAGAGCATCCGGGAGCTCGAGTACTACCGACGGACGCTGTTCGTGCCGCTGCCGGGGCCAGATGTGGAGAGCGCCAAGGCGGTCGCCGCGAAGCTGTAGCCGCCGGGCCGGAACCCGCTGGACGCGGCGACGCCGGTTGCGGCTATTATTGGTCGCGCCGCCAGGGTGAACCCCGGCGCGGCGGATGGTGGCTGTAGCTCAGTTGGCAGAGCACCGGGTTGTGGTCCCGGTTGTCGTGGGTTCAATTCCCATCAGTCACCCCAGAGGTGGATCTACTCCACCGCAGCTCAGGCCCCCTCCACGGAGGGGGCCTGAGTCGTTGTAGGGGCAGTATGGGGGAACTCAACCTCGGCCGTCGGCTCCACGGCGCCTGATCCCGTCGGCATAGCCCTCCGCGTAGGTGGCTCGGACGGTTTCCTCGGCATCGGCGGCGAGCTGTTCGCGGGCATCGCGGGGCGACGGTGGGGGTGGGAGGGAGAGTGCATGCGCTGTCGAAGACCTCCATTGAGTGCTGACAGGAGCGGGTCAGTCGAACACACGTACGAACAGAGGGGAGGCTTCTCGTAGGTGTGTCGATGAATCCGCTCGGTTAAGGGCAGCGATGGTGCGCGACTGAGGGCCACGACCCCATACGGAGGCCCCCGTCACCGTTGCTCGTGATCACTGATCAGCCGGAACAATTTTAGTAGCGCATCCATAGTCGACAAGTGATATAGGCGAATGGTTTTGGCCGTCCCAGTGACGTTGTGATTGTCCGCTACTGCATAGCGGACAGCTTGAACTGTTCTGAACCATCATTCCGTGGTAGGGCGTACGCCGCGACGCGCCGGAACATCCATACGGACAGGTGACGGCGTGACATGCGGGCGGGGAGTACCGTCGATGGCGGCAGGGCGCCGGTTGTAGCGGCCGGCGCCCGCGACCCAGACCGCGACCTGGGAGACCCGATGCCTGCCCGCGTTCCCACCTTTGTTGATCCCCGGTTCCCCGCCGAGCTGGCCCGTATCCGTGGCGCCTTGGGGATGTCGATACGCGACGTGGCGCGTCGTATCTTCTGCGGCAAAAGCTATGTGCACGACCTCGAAACGGGTCGGACGAGGCCTACGGTCGAGATTGCTCGCCAGCTCGATGACACGTTACGAGCTGGCGGGAGGCTCGCTGCCATGGTCGTGGAGGCCCCTTCGGTCACCACCCCGGATGATGAGCAGCGGATCGCCTACGCGATTGCCGAGCCGACCCGGCTGGATGGCACCACGGTGCGGCTACTCGCCGAGGTGTTGGCCAACCAGCGCCGCCTGGACGACACGCTCCCAGCGTCGCTTCTGCTGCCGGCGGTGATACCGCAATGGCGCACGGTACGACGCCTCACCGCGCAGGCTGCGGGCCCACATGCGGCGGGGTTGCATGAGGTGACCGCGGAGTGGACTCAGTTCGTTGGCTGGTTGCATGCAGAGGCCCGTCACGACACCGAGGCGGTACGGGTGCTGATCGAGGCTGCCGACGAGGCGGACGCGGTCGACAACGGCGCACTAGCTGCCCAGGCGGAGAATTTCCGCGGCTACCTGGAGCGTCAGCGCGGTAATCCGCGTGGGATCGTGCGGCACTTCCTGGCCGCCTACCACACCCCGGGAGCGGCGGCGTTGCAACGGGTAGGTGACGCGGTGCAGGCCGCCCATGGGTACGCGCTCTTGGATGACCGGGCTACCGCCGCGCGGCTGCTGGGCGAGGCGAATGACCTGACCACAGTGGCGGAGTCACAGCCGCCGCCCGGGCTCGCGTACTGGCTGACGCCGACATTTTCCCGGATGAGTCTTGGCCTGGCCTATTTGGCACTCGGCGACAGCGCCACGGGTGTGGACAACCTCCGCGCCGGGCTAGCCGGCCTGCCCGCGGACCAGCGTGACGCGGAATGGGCGCAGGAATACCGCAACGCGCTACTCGCCGGCTGACCCTGTCCGTAGCTGATCGGACGGACAAGGTCCGCACCGGTCGAGTTGAACACCGCCACCGGCACCATCGTGGTCAAGAACCGACCCAACAACTGCGTCGACGTGCCCGGCTGCTCGGGCTGACCGGATCAGGTATCAGCGGAAGGCGATGTCCCCGACTCCGCCGGCAGGGCGCTGCCCTTGACGTACTCCTCCCAGCTCAGGTTCCAGTCGGTCCAGCCGTTGCCGTTCTGCAGCTTCCGTTCGGTGCCCTGCACCTGGACCGGGTCCCCGATCCGGGTGTTCTCGAAGAGCCAGGCGCCGTCGGCCATCGACACATTGACACAGCCGTGGGAGACATTCACCGAGCCCTGCTGCCCCTCCGACCAGGGCGCGGCGTGGATGAACTCCCCACCCCAGGTGAGTCGCTGCGCGTACTCGATGTCTGTCCGGTAGCCCTCGTCCGGCCCCAACTCCTCGTAGGTGTCGAAGACCGTCTCGCGGAGCTTCTCGATCACCACCATGGTGCCGCTCGACGAGGGCGTCGACTCCTTGCCGAGGCTCACCGGGATCGTGCGCACCTCCTCGCCGTCCTTCGTGACCACCATCTGTTTCGTCTCGTTCTCCACCGTCATGATCAGCGCTGGGCCGATCTTGACGTCGACGGTGAGGTCGGCCCGGCCGTACCAGCCGTCGCCGAGCGGCAGGCCACCAGCCTGCACCCGGTACGAAACGGTGCTGTTCGCCTGCCAGAACTCCCGCGGGCGGTACCGCACCTCGGTCGGGCTGACCCAGTGCCACACCCCCTCCTGCGCGGGGGTCGCCGTGACCGTCATCCGCCGCTGCACGTCGTCCCGGTACTCCTCCGGGATGTCCCGCCCGAACTTCACGATGAGCGGCATCCCGACCCCGACAACCTGCCCGTCGCCGAGGAAACTGCTGATCCGCACCTGCTGATCCGGCTCGGCCATCGTGGTGAAGGTGCTGGTCGCGGTGACCGGACGGTCATCGTCTCCGGTTGCGGTGACAGTCGCCGTGTACGTCTCGCCATACGCGAGCGCACCGGCGGGCAGCCAACTCGCGCCGTCGGCGGTGAGCGCGCCCTCGACCGCCCCACCGGCCGAGTCCACCAGCGCGACGATGGTCTCCCGGGACTCCTCCGCCGTGAAGGTGATCTGCGTGGACGCGGGTACGTCCCGGGCCTCCGCGGCCGGCTCGACGATCACGACGGAGGCCAGTGGGGGCGGTGTCGGGTCGTCGGTGGTGCCGTCGGCGGGTTGGTCCCCGGAGGCACAGGCGGCGGTGAGCGTCAGGACGCCGGCGAGTAGCCCGGCCACGAATGCGGGCCGACGGAGACCGGACCGACGGAGACCGGACCGACGCAGACCGGGACGGCGTCTCCCGTGCCGGAGCGGCGGGTGCGGAACGGCTCGCATGTGCTTTTCCTTACTTCTGGTCGTCGCAGCGGTAGACCGGGGTGTCAACGCCGGCGTAATCGGTCCGACGGAGCCGGTCGCCACCGCCTGCGGAACTGTCGTTCCACGCCTTCGGCGCGCAACTGGCGCACATCGTGCCGCAACCACGCCCCTCGCACTCACCCGCCCAAGGTCGCCTCGGTGGTTTTGGTGCTATCTGTCCCGAAAATTCGACCAAAAGAGGGGAGCGGGGATCGGATTAGAAGCCGGCTGAACTGGCGTGCTAGGGTTCTCCCCGTTGCCAACGAGCGCCGCTAGCTCAACTGGCAGAGCAGCGGACTCTTAATCCGCGGGTTCGGGGTTCGAGTCCCTGGCGGCGCACCAACGAGCAAGGCCCTGACCTGGTACTTCTGTGCCGGTCGGGGCCTTTCGCGTACGGCGGTGGTGGTTGGTCGCTCGCCGGGTGCTCGGCGGCCGTTGGACCGGGCCGGTGTTGCCCGGACTGAACGCGGGTCTCGTGTACGTCCGGCGCGCACCGCTGGTTCTTTCCGGGGTTGATGGGGCCGGGCGTGTCCGGGGCGGGGCGCGTCAGGCCAGAGCTTCCGGGGCGCGCCGCCGCCACCACGCGCTGAAGAGGGTGACCACGTGCGTCTTGATCTCGTCCGTGATGATCGCGTGCGCGTCGCTCATGAGCGGCCGGACGGCGTGCTTGTAGACCTCTGGGTGGTGTTCGACCGAGGGGCAGGTGAAGATGGCCAGCATCCTCAGGACGCGCAGGGTGTCTGTTCCGAGTAGGGGAAAGTGAGCCTCCAGCAGCCTCGCCAGGGCTGACCACACCTTGTCCACGACAAGGCGGATTACGGCGTCGGTCACCAGCCGGGGCAGCCCCGAATCGAACCGCCGCGTCAACGCGTCGGTGATGAACTGCTTGGCGGTATCCGTCAGCAGTTCGACGGTCTTGTTGATCTTTTCGATCAACTGGATCAGGGCCACCAGCAGGCCGCACCATGTGTGATCAGCCAGGCGCTTCTTGGCCTCCCTGGCGTCAGCCTTGTTCCGGACGAGGCTGTCTATGCCGGCTGAGATCTCGGGCCACGTGTCCTCCATGACCTCTCGGGCGACGGTGTCCATCCGGCCAAGGTCTGATGACGTCGATGGTGGTTCACCTTCGCGTGGTAGTCGGCCGTTGGTCATGGTTCGGTCGTCGGCGGCCCACAGGTAGTCGGCGATGTCCAAGCGTGCGAGGTCGAAGTAGACCTGGCGGTTGTAGGCGTTGAAACTCCGGCGTCCGGATTGTTGGTCCGCCTCTACCTTCTCCTTGAGTTCGCGCCGCCGGACGTCGCGCTTCTCTGGCCGGTCGGCGGCCAGACTTGTCCATCCCTTCCAGCCGTGTTGTGAGCCCCCGCAGCCGGAGCATGTGCAGCCCGGCCTTTGGGCATTTGCGCAGTTGGCTCTGTGGGTGTTGGTCATCATCCGCAAGTCGCCGCCCGGTCGTTTGCGCTTAATGTGACTAGCCAGTGACTCTATGTCAGGTAACGATGGATGCCAATGGGTGTGTGACGGGGCCGGGGCAGCTCGACTCTGGGCCTCCACCTTCTGCGGGCGTTCTGCCTGGTGGGTGCCTATAGATCTGCTTCCTCTGCTGGGCTGCGACGGATTATTGATAGACGGCTCTTGCCTCATCTGCATTCACTCGCTTCCGTCCCAGACCGGCGACCAAGGCTCGGCTGGACAGGTAATAGCGCTCCGGAGCCTGCGCTGATCCCAGGAGGGGACACGCTGAGGGCTCATCGTGGGTCTTCCGGATGCCACCCCGAGCGTCGACTCTGGTTGGGCTGTCGACTCGACGCCATTGACTTGAGGTGATGGCGCAGATGCGCTGTGCTGTCAGGTGGTCGTCGTCCGATCGGAGGTGATCGTGGCCGCGCAGGTGGATCCCGAGTGGTGGAGTTCGGGGCTGTGGAACGGCCGACCGATCAGTGAGTTCCTGCGACAACGCGACATCACTGCGGTCTTCCGCTTCCTTCACGCCAGAGGCGTGTCCTACGGCAGGATCGCGGCTCTCGTTGGCCTCTCGCCTCACCGCGCTACTGAGATCGCCAAGGGCGTCCGGCAGGTCACGGCGTACGAGGTGCTGGAACGGATCGCCGTGGGTCTGCACATTCCGCGTCCGGCCATGGGGCTCGGCTGTGACGAGGACAGCGTCATGCCGCATGACGCCAGCCGCGTGGCCGTGGAGGGTGGAACGGATCGATCGCCTGCCGGTGTGGGGGCCAGCGAGGTCGGAAGTCTGGTCAGAATCCGTCTGGGACTGGATGAGGCGCTGGCGGCGTCGAGTGTCGCCCCTCGACAGCTTGAGCTGGTCGAGCAGGCTGCTGGCGAGCACCTGCGGGTCTATCCCTCAGCTTCGCCGCAGATGATGCTGTTGCTGCTGGCCGCCGACTGCCGAGAGGTGCAGGTGCTGTCGCTTCGGCGCCAGCCGGCGGCGGTCCAGGCCCGGCTGTCCGGGGTGGCGGCGCTGCTCGCCACGATGTGTGCTGACGCGTTGATGAGGCTTGGGGATGTCGCCGAGGCTCGGCGATGGTACGGCACCGCGATCCACGCGGCGGACGACAGCGGGGAGGCTCGATTCAGGGTGCTCGTGCGGGCCCAGGCGGCGATGCTGCCGTACTACTTCGGGGATCCCGCCCAGACCGTCGCTCTGGCTGATGCGGCTCTGGCGGTCACTCCGGCCGCATCGTCGTCGGCTGCCCTGGCGGCTGTGGGCCGGGCTCGTGCCCTGGCCAGAATCGGTGCCATCGAGCAGGCGCGATTGGCCGTCGATCAGGCACGCCGGCTGTTCGATCAGGCTGGCGACGAGGACACCGACGTGGCGTTCAGGTTCCCGGCGAAGCGGCTGCTGCTCTACCTCTCCGGCGCGTACACCTGGCTCGGTGACACGGTGAAGGCGTACCGGGTTCAGGACGAGGCATTGCGGCTCTATGGCACGGCTCCGGCCGTACCGATCGACGTGGCGCTCATCGCCCTGGACCGGTCGATGTGTCTCGCGCGGGACCGGCGGGCGACCGAGGCGGCGGTAACCGCGCGGGATGCCGTCGCGGACCTGCCCGAGACGCAGCGAACGGAGATCATCTTGACCAGGGCGACCGACGTGTCCACGGCGATTCCCGGAGAGAGCCAGCGGGGTGAGGTCGCCACCTTGACGGACTACATACGGGCCTGCCGCGAGCGCGCCCGTAGGCTTGGGACCACAGCCGCACTCGGTCTCTAGGAGCCCCATGTTCGTCGAGGCGCGCACCCGACCGGTGCTCGCCGAGGTATGTCGTCTCCTCGGCTACCCCGACTCGGACGCGGGTCTGCTGCGGCACCACACCAACGCCGTCTACGCCGTCGGGGACGTCGTCATCAAGATCGCCCCTGGTGACCAGGACCTGGACCGGGTGCGCGCGATGGTGGCCGTGGTCGACTGGCTGGTGGACCGAGAGTTCCCCACCGTCGGCCTTCACCCGGGCCTGTCCCAGCCGTTGGAGGTGGGCGGGCACGCCGTCACTGTCTGGCAGCGTCTGGACCCTGCACACGACCATCCCATCACCGTCTCCGAACTCGGAAGCCTTCTCCGGGATCTGCATTCCCTGCCTGTTCCGCAACTGCCATTGCCCGTGCTGCGGCCGATCCATGGCATCGAGCTATCCGTGACCCGTTCGGAGATCCTGAACGGCAAGGAACAGGATCTGCTGCTAGGCCGGCTCGAGACGCTGGCCGCCGGCTGGGAGGCGATGCGGTTTCCCCGTGGCACGAGCCTGATCCAGTCAGATCCGCAGATTCGCAACGCGCTCCGGCGTTTCGAGGGCACGCCCGTACTCGCCGACTGGGACGGCGCCGCCCTTGGGCCCCGCGAGTGGGACATCGCCACGGTCGCTGTCCACTGCCGCCGGTTCGATCCGCCCGGCTCCGATGCCTTCGCCAACTTCACCGCCGCCTACGGCTGGGATGCCACCTGCTGGCCGGGGTTCGAGGAGCTGTGCCAGCTTCGCGAGCTGCAGATGATCGCTACCAACGCCCGAAAGTCCCGCCCCGAGACCGAGGCCGCCGACGAGGTGCACCACCGGATTACAGGACTTGTCCATGGCGGGCCGGAACTTCGCCGCTGGCACATCCTCTGAAATGAGTCTCGTAGGGACGGCGTAGTACCGCCTTTCCTCCTCGCGTCGGTCGGGGCCGACCACAGTGAGGCCCACCCTGGCCCACCACGCTGGGTCTGTCTCGGGCCCGTGCCGCCCGCGATCGTGGACGTCAGGAACACGTCGGCGGAACGGTTTAGGACGATCCTGATCCCATGGCGCCGGCGGGTCAGCGGCAATGTCACGCCAGGGAGAACCAGATGGACGTGTCGATCGGCGACAGGTCGGAATGCGACCCGACGCACCGGCAAGTGCTCGCGCCGGGCACTTCGTCGACCGTACGGGTGACTCCCCGTTCGCGTACCGCCAGCGAGGCTGTGTGGGCGGGTGACCGGCGGTTTGCTCCCCGCCGCTGGCCGACGGCGGTGGGCTTGCCGGTACGCCGGCAAGCCCACCGCACTCAGGCGGCGGACCCGAGCGGGGGCCGGCCATGACCGTTTACCTCTCGCGCAACGCGACGATGGGCGACCTGCCAAGAGGCCGCCCGGCAGCGGCTCAAGCGTTGCGACCGGTGTCGGTCGATCCGCCTCTGCTGACGTACGTCTGGCAGATCGTTTTCGAGCGGCAGACGCGGGAGCGTGAGGCTCGATGAGCAGCGACCGGGGCTTCTACGCGGAGATCGGGACGCCTGCGCCCCTGGCGCATCTACGGTTGCGTCCGCTGGCGCTGCCGTGGTGGCCGGTATGACGGCCCCTAACGAGCACTCCCTGCCGCACGTGCCGATGCGGCCACTGTGGCTGTGCCGACGGTGCGGCCAGCCGTGGCCCTGCGGCGCGGCGAAGGTCGCCCTTCTGACGGAGTACAGGGACAGCCTGGTCAGTCTCTTCCTCTATCTGGCCAGCTGCCTGCATGACGCGATCGACGATCTGCACCAGCTCCGGCCCAGCGACACCGGCAGCACCGCCCATGTCTTCGACCGCTTCCTCGGCTGGCCAGCCCGGCACACCCCGCTCCTACCGGCTCTCCAGCAGGGCTTCTTCTGATGATGAGGAGAAATCTTTATGAGCAGCACCGACGTCATCAATGCGCAGCCGCAGACGGTCCGGGTGAGGGTCCCGGCAGGAGCGGCGCATGCACTCTGCCAATTGGGGCCGACACGTAACGGCACCATCTCGGCCACGAAGGAGGTACTCGGCCGGCGGATCGAGATCGAGACGCCGGACGACGGCCTAGTCCTCTTCCCGACCGACGTGGGGCTCACGTTGCTGAGCGCGCTGAACGCCGAACCCGGCCTGCCCCTTTCGGGTGCCCGGGTCTTGGACATCGGGTGTGGCTCCGGCCTGTACACGGTGGCCCTGGCCTCGGCGGGCGCGGCACATGTTACCGCGTTGGACATCAATCCGGCATGTGCGGAGGTGACCCGCGACAACGCGTCCCGCAACGGCATCTCACCCGCCCAGGTGGCCACGATCGTCGGGGACCTCGCCGAACTGGCAGTCCCCGAACCCTGGGACCTAGTCGTTTGCAACCCTCCGCACTTCCCACACGATCCGGTGTACGCCGTCGACGACGGCATTGAGACCGCGCTGGTCGGTGGCAGTGACGGGCGGGCGTTGTACGACGTCCTGCTCGCCCGCTCGCACCCTGGCCCCGCGGCGACGCCAGCAAACCCACACCCTGCTCGTCTCGTCGGTCAGCCGACAGCTCTGAACCAAAGGAACACCCATGCGCAGGATATTGATCGTCGGTGCCGGGCAGTCCGGCCTGCAACTCGCCCACGGGCTACTCGCCGAGGGCTACGAGGTGACGATCATGTCGGCTCAGACCCCGGATGAGATCCGTAACGGTTGGCCGACCTCCACCCAGGCCATGTTCGCTCCCGCGCTGGACGCCGAACGCCGCTACGAGCTGAACCTGTGGGACGACCAGGCGCCCTCGATCGCGGGCCTGCGTGTCAACCTGTCCGCACCGCCGGGTATCCGCGCGCTGGACGTCATCGCCGAGTTGGAGCGACCGGCCCAGTCCACCGACCAACGGCTGAAGATGGCCGCCTGGCTCGAACTCGCCGAACACCGCGGCGCCACTGTCGTCTACCGCACGGCCTCCGCCGCCGACCTGGACACCCTCACCACGCACGGCCACCACGACCTGACCATCGTCGCCGCCGGCAGAAGCGATCTCGCCGCCGCGTTCGACCGGGACCCAGTCCGCTCACCCCACACAACCCCACAACGCGGCCTGGCCATCGCCTACGTCCACGGCCTCGCTCCCGACCCGGACTGGCCCGCTCCGCACGTCGGATTCCACGCCGTGCCCGGCCTCGGCGAACTGTTCGTGATTCCTGCCCTCACGCAAGCCGGCGCCTGCGACATCCTCTTCTGGGAGGCTGTCCCAGGTGAGGACCTGGACCGCTGGCCCACCAACGGCAGCCGGGTGCCACCCACCGAACACCTCCAGACCACCCTCGACCTCGCCAAGCAGTACGTGCCGTGGGTGTATGAGCGATGCCGAAACGTCGAACTGACCGATGCCAAGGCCACCTTGCACGGTCGGTTCACCCCCACCGTACGCAAACCGGTCGCCCATCTACCCAACGGCGGCGTCGCACTGGGTATGGCCGACGTCGTCATCACCAATGACCCCATCACCGGCCAGGGCTCCAACACCGCCGCCAAATGCGCTGACCACTATCTACGCGCCATCCTCGCCCACGCCGACCGGCCCTTCGACACCACCTGGATGCGCGACACCTTCGAATCGTTCTGGGCCACCACCGCTCACGCGGTCACCGCCTGGACCAACGCTATGCTGCAACCCCTACCAGAGCATGTGCAGCAAATCCTCGCCACCGCCGCCACCAACCCAGAAGTCGCCCGACGATTTGCTGCCGGATTCGCGGATCCGACCACTCTCACCGACTGGTTCATGACCCCCACTGGCGCAGCCGACTACCTCGCCTCCACCCGTATTTGAAATGCCAGCATCGCGGTATCCAACCGCATCCTGCTCGACTTCCCGCTACTGTGAACTCGGCGGGGGCTGGCAACGGAGAAGGTTCGATTCCCGCCTCCCGACCCTGGAACACGGCGACGCTGCCACCGTTGACCGCTCTCGACCACTCGGCCGGCATTGTGGCTAGCGTCGGGTCGCTTTGCTGATCTTGTTGTGGAGGGCGCGCCGGGCGATCGGGCCGAGGTCGTCGACGATCTCGATAAGCACGGCGAGTTGGTCCAGTGCCTCGATGGCGCGCTCGGCGGAGGGCCGGTCGACGCCGTCGTACAGCTCCAGGCCGATGAAGGCGGCCGACACCGCGCGGGCGAGCCCGGGCACGTCGGCGACCTCGGCGAACGGTGACCCGGCCAGTAGCCGGCGCAGGACCAGCTCGATCTCGTCCACCCACAGCTGCAGGGACTCGGCGGTGGGGGCGGCGAGGCGTTCGTCGGCCTGTGCGCCGGCGAGCATCTGGGCCAGCACTGACACGTTGCCCAGCTCGCGTTCCTCCTCGTGCAGGACGCGCCCGACGTCGAGCAGTTCGCGCAGCGACCCGACCTGGCGCAGCCGGGCCGACCAGTGGGCGACCCGCTCGGCCGTGCCGGTCCGGCACGCGGCTGCCAGCAGCTCGTCGAGCGTCCCGAAGTGGTAGAAGACCAGCGCCTGGTTCACGCCGGCGGCGGTGGCGATGGTGCGGGCCGAGACGCCGGCGATGCCATGCTGGCGGATCGCGGCGAGGGCGCCGTGGAGCAGGCGTCGCTTGGTGTCGGACATCGCTCTCCTCCCGCCGGGTGTGGCGGTGCGATCATCGCATCCGTCACCAGCTGCGCCAGCCAGGTCATGCCGGGCAGCCGCAGGGTCCAGCCCACCCCGGCCCAGCCGAGGTTGAGGTGCTCGAGAGCGCGGGCGACGGCGGCCACCCCCCGTTCCGCGTGGCCGTCGCCGCCCGTGTACGCGGCCCGCAGCTGCCCCTGCTTGGCCGGCGCGATCATCAGGTTCACCGGGTCCCGCCGGGCCAGGAACCGCCAGATCGCCACGCAGGACCCGCACCCGGTGTCGAGCCGCAACACCGCGGGCGCACCCGAGGCGTACGGCCGCCAGCGCGGACACCAGTGGCGTACCGCCCGTCGCCACTCCCGCCAGGCGTCCCCGTGCCGGCGGGCCAGGTCGTGTTCCTCGTGCGGCCGGGCCACGGCCGCGCTGAAGGCCACGGCGAGGGCGGTCGCGGCCAGCAGCGCCAGGCTGCGGGTGACGGCCGCGGTCAGCAGGAGCAGCGCAGTTGCGCCGACCTGCATCGGGTTCGCCAGGTACGCGTAGGGCCCGGTGCTGACGAGCCGGGCCGGCGGGTCCCACGGGTACGGGGTGCCGCCGCCCCGTCCGGCGAACTCGCGTACCGCGATGAGCGCCGGGGTGGCCACCAGCAGCGCGACCTGGGCCAGGACCAGGAGGGCGGCCCCGGACAGCCCGGTGAGCGGGGACCACGAGCCGTCACCCAGCGCGAAGGCGACACCGGGCACCAACCACAGCAGCAGCGTGGCGAAGACGACGACCTGGAGGAGCACCCGGGCCCGCAGGTGCCGGCCGTCGGCGCTCCACCGGCCGAGCAGCTGCGCGGGGAGGGCCACGGCGAGCAGCCCCACCACCTCGCCCACCAGCCAGTGCGGCCCGAGCAGGACGAGCGGGTGCAGCGCCGGCATCGCCACCACGTCGAGCCAGAGCAGCAGGCCCAGCGCGAGGGGCAGGGGCAGGAACCGGCGTAGCAACACCGGCAGCGCGCCCCAGAGCGCCGCCCACCCCAGCCACAGGTCGACCGGCATCCCCCGGTAGGCCCCGTGCACCGGCGCGAATGCGTACCAGCCCGTCCGGCGGGCCGACTCGTTCAGCGCGGCGACGCCCAGGGCAGCGGCAACGGCGGCGAGCAGGGCGGCGGCCCGTGCCCGCCGGTCGCGCTCCAGCCAGGCCGCGGCCAGCACCGCCAGCAGGGGCACCCCCAGGGTGAGCCAGCGGACGGTGGTCACGGCAGGACGAGCATGTCGAGTAGGTGCCCCACGCCCTCGTGGAGCAGGCCGTCCTGGAGGGGCCCGAAGTACCAGGAGGGATCGAGACCGCGCTCGTACGCCACCCGGACGCGCACCTCGGTGCGTTCCCGGTCCACCGCCTGCCAGGTCACCTCCGCGCGCCGGAAGGTGACCCACCGACCGGTGATGGCGGTGTCCTCGACGAACCGGAAGCCGACCCGGCCCGGCTCGCTGCCAGTGACCTCGGTGAGCAGATGCCCGCCCGGCCCGTGCGAGCCGTCGTGGTAGGCGAACATCCAACGGTCCCCGGTGGCGAGGCCCTCGCCGGTGACCCCGGTCGGCACGGGCACGCCGAGCAGGCGCAGCGGCGCCGACCGGACCGGCACCGGGCGAGGTCCGGTCGCCAGCCGCTCGCCGACCGTGTGGGCCGGGAGGGTAACCACCCGCACCACCTCGACCGACTGCTCCGGGGTGATCCGTGGGGCGAGTCCGGTGCCCTCGAGCCCGGGTACGAGCAGTAGGGGTACGGCGAGCAGCGAGTACGCCCGGGTGGTGGCGCGGCGGGCCAGCCTGATCAGGGCGGTGGTGCCGTGGGCCATGGCGTACACCAGCGGCGCGGACAGGATGACGCAGATGGCGCCTTCGTGCAGCGCCACCGAGGCCAGCAGCAGCGCGATCGTGGTGGCGGCGAAGACCCGGCCGTGGGTGGTGCGGCCCGGGGTCAGGGCGAGTGCGGCGGCCAGCAGCACCGGCAGTCCGACGAAGAGCAGGGCGCTGTCGGCGCGCCCCTGGGCCACGGTGACGGCGTAGACGACGAGCCCGAAGGCTGCGATGAGGCCGGCGAGTGTCCAGTTGGCCCAGGTGCGCCTGGGCTTCGGCTCCGGCTCACTGGTCATGCTTCCTCCCAGGTTTAAGCGACCGCTCAAACGGAGGGTAGGCTGATTTGAGCATCTGCTCAAGGGGTGGCCCGGTCGAACCCGGGCCGGACCGGCGTCTTTCACCTGGCCGAACGGACGCACGTCCACGGTTCGGCGCTGCGCCAACAGTTCGCGCAGCAGGCGCGGCATGAAGACGACTGGCCCCGACGCCCGGCAGGACGGACCCGTGACCGGCCCGGCGCCCCCTTGGCGCCGGGCCGGTCACGTCGCCCGCCCTCACTGCCAGCCGGGCCGTGCTGCCGGGCGGTCAGCTTCAGAGGTTGAGGGTGAATCCGCTGGCGGCGAGTTCGGTGAGAAAGGCTCTCGGCTCCACGAGGTGCTCGATGTGCCGTACTCCTGAGGGCATAGCGGGCAGGTCTCGGATGAGTAGCGCCGCAGCGAGACCGGTGGCGCGGCTCTGCCGGCGACCGCTGAAGCCTGCCCGACTGGTGCCAGAGTCGACGGTGACGGCAAATCCGTCACCGCCAAGCTTGATCTTGGACAGCGCGTCCAGCATGGTGCGGCGGATCCAGGGGCGATGTAACAGGCGGGCGATGCCGGGTCGCCCGGCGGCTGCCAGCAGCGCGGTGGTCAGCCGGGAGTCCAGGCACAGGCCGGTACTCGCGGCGACACCCAACGTGGTGGACAGCGTGTATTGGTCTGAGAACGGGAACCGATACACGGTTCGCTCGCCGTGCGGAGCCGGAAATCGCACTGCCCACGAGCCGTGTAGGCGGCCCAAGCCATCGAGAGTCCAGGCGAGCGCCGCTGGCCCGTGCCGTTCCCCGGAACCGAGCAGCACGCCGATTCGCACCTGCCGTGTTGGTGACTGTTCGACGCAGTGTCGGGCAAGCAGGTTGCTGACCCCGGGGACCAGTCCGACGCTGAGGGCCGCTGTGGCCTGCCGCTGGGAGGCGAGCTCGTCCAGTTGTTCGATCTCGACGTGCAGTCGGTGGGAAGCCGAGATGTCCACGTAGTGGATCCCCCGCTCCAGGCAGGCGCGGGCGATCCGGGCGTTGTCGAGTTCGGCGCACATGAGCACGGCGTCAACCCCGTTGAGCGCGGTGGCCAGGTGGCCGGGATCGGCGGCGTCCAAGCGCACCACGGTGGACCCCGGCACGCGCGGCGCACGGTGTGGGTTACGGCCGGCCACTACCACGTCCGTTGTGGGCAGGTGACTGACCAGTGCGGTCACGGCGTGCATGCCGACGGCGCCGTATCCGCCGAGGACGAGGATCCGGTTCATCGGGCGACCGCCTCCTGTGGTGGTGTATCGCCGCTCGCCGGCTTCTTCGGTTCTCGGGTGCCCATCGACAGCGCGCAGAGGATGCCCAGGACGGCGATGCCCGCTGCGCCGGCAAACCCGATGCGCAGACCGTCGGCGAGCGCGGCGGCCCCGTCACCGCTGCCGCGGTTGTCGGTCCATGCCGCCGAGGCCATGAGCAAGGCGGTGAGGCCCAGGGCGGCGCCGAGGCGTTGGGCGGTGTTGACCAGGCCAGAGGCGGCTCCTTGCTGATCTTCTGGTGCACTGCGTACGGCGGGGGCGGTGGAACCGACGAACACGGCAGGCAGGCCGACTGCGAAGATCAGGCTGGCCGGCAACACGGCGGTCAGGTAGCCGGCGCCGGGGTGCAGCAGGGTCGCATATCCGGCCAGGCCGAGCGCGAGCAGGAACATCCCGGCCGCGAGAACCACGTGTGACCCGAAGCGGCCCATCGCCCAGGGCAGCGCGGTACGCGCGGTGACCATGTTGACCGCGGCGACGGGGAGTACGGCGAATCCGGCGGCGAGGGCGGAGTATCCCATGGCCTGCTGGAGCATGAGTGACAGCAGCACGAACGCGGGCACGTGGGCGGCGCCCACGAGAGCGTTGGCGGCGACGCCGGTCCGTACCTGGCGTATCCGCAGCAGTTGCGGCGGCAGGATCGGGGCCGGATGGCGCCGTTGGTTGACCGCGAACACCGTACCGAGCCCGAGGGTGGCGACGGCGGCCGTGTAGGTGAGCGGCTTCCACCCGGTGGTGGGCAGCTCGGTGGCGAGCAGGACCACGGCGAGCAGGCACCCGGTGGCGGTGAGTCCACCTACCAGGTCCAGTCGCGTCCGAGCGCCGCTGGCGCGTCCGACCCAGGGCGGGTCGGCGGGCAGCAGGCGGGGGCTCAGGACAAGGGCGACCACACCGATCGGGACGTTGATAAGAAAGATCCAGGGCCAACCAAGTGTCTGGGTCAGGACGCCGCCCAACGCCACACCCGAGCCCGCGCCGGCGGCGGCCATGGCGCTCCATACCGCGAACGCCCGACGGTAGGCCGCGGGCTCGGTGAAGATCGCGGCGATCAATGCGAGCTCGGCGGGGACCACGATCGCCGCACCAACGCCCTGTATCGCTCGACCCAGCAGCAGCGTGCCCGCGTCGGGCGCGAGGCCCGCCAGTAGCGACGCGCCGGTGAACAGCGCGATTCCGGCCTGGAACATGCGCCGTCGGCCGAACACGTCCGCGGCCCTACCGGCGACCAGCTGTAAGCCGCCGAAGGTGAGTTGGTAGGCGTTGACCACCCAGGTCACCCCGGACTCGGTCAACGTCAGCGCGGCACCCATCGCCGGCAGTGCGACGTTGACGATCGACACCTCGAGAAACACCACGAGCTCCACGGAGGTGAGCAGCAGCAGCGCGGCGAGCCCACCTCGGCCCCAAGTTTTTGTAGTCACGCTACAAGAATGTTTTTGTAGTGGAGCTATAGTCAATGGGGTGAGCGATACACCACACCGCAACCGCCAGCAACCAACCGTGAAGACACCACACGAGGACGGCCGGACCGCGCGATCCCGGTCCACCCGGACACGTATCACCACGGCGGCCACCGAGCTGTTCACCACTGCCGGCTACAGCAACACCAGCATCGCGGCCATCGCCGCCAGGGCCGGCGTGAGCGAGCAGAGCGTCTACTACAGCTTCGGGACCAAGCGGGCCATCCTCACCGCGGCCCTCGACCTGGCCATCGCCGGTGACGACGAACCGGTTCCCACGCTTGAGCGGCCCTGGGTGCGGGACGCACTCGCCGACCCGGACCCACACGGGCAGATCCGCCGGCAGGTCGCCGGCGCCGCGGACGTCTATCGGCGCGCCGCGCCACTGTTGGACGTCGTGCGCAGCGCTGCCACCATCGACGCCGAACTAGCCGAGGTGTGGGCGACCAATCTTCAGCAGCGGCTCACCGTGCAACGCGTCTTCGCCGAAGCGTTGGCCCGCAAGACGCCGCTGACCGCCGACATGACCGTCGACGCGGCCGCCGACACCGCCCTGGCCATTCTCAGCCCCGAGACTTACCACCTGCTCGTGCACCACCAGGGCTGGGTGCACACGCGATGGCGGGACTGGGCCACGACTGCTCTGCAACGCCTACTCACGAACGTGCCGTAGCGCAGAGGCGACCCCGGCTGGATCACGTCGGGCGCCAGCGAGTGCCGGGCGGAGCGGCTGCATGAGCCGATGATGGCGTGATCGTGACTGGCGTTGGCGGCGGCCAGCCCTCGGCTGGCGGCGGTCCACGCGCGGCGATGTGAACGGTGGCTCCGTCGTCACGGCAGCACCGCGCCTCGGTAGATGCGGTCGAAGAGGTTGAACAGGGGTGGGTCATAAGCCTGCAACTTCGTCCGCGTGTTGATGTCGTTGTGCACGCCGTCGCCGCCGGGTGGTCCGGGGTAGTTCACTCCGAAGTAGCTCTGGATGCCCTCGGCGAAGTACTCCTTGATATCCGTTCCCGCGTACGTGTTGGTCCACAGACCGTTGGCGCGGGCGTTGCTCCAGGCACTGGACAACTCGGGGGACATCGCCGGGTCGATGTTCTGCAGGGCCATCAGATGCAGGGTGTGTCCGAACTCGTGCACGAACAGATTCGCCCGCCCCTGGTTGTCCAGCACGTTGCTCTCGGTGCAGGTCGACAGCGGGAAGGAGGGGGTGGCGCCGAATCCGGCCCAGTACCGGTCGTCCAGGCTCGTGCCGAACTGCTGGTACACGTCGGGAATCGCGCTCATGCGCTCACCTCGGGCGACGACCACGAGGCGGACGTTCTGCCGGTTCAACTCGTGCACGGGCCAGTTCGGGTAGGTCCACAGCAAGGTCCCGAGCTGGTTCCGCATCCGCACCAGGGTCTCGTCCTGCAGGTGGTGCGGACCGAAGACCGGTAGCCCCCACGCATCGACGTACTTGCCGTACCACCGGGTGTCCAGACCGTACGTGGTCACCAGTGACGGCGGGATCGGCCCGACCGATTCGGCCAGCGCCGGCGACGCCCCGACAATCGTGGACAGTAGTCCTGTCGCGCCGGCGGCCAGCAGGGACCGGCGTGTGATGACACCCACAACATTGACTCCCATCACTTTGACTGCCATCGTCACGCGATGTCTGACGTCGTGTCAAATCCCCTGGAAGGATGGAGGATCCGTGCTGAGTTTGAGCCTCCAGAGACCGTGCCGTTGATCGCTTGTAGCGCCACTGAGGCCGGAGCGGCGAGACGTCAATGTCGCCAGTACTCGGGAGCTGCTCGGGTGCCGGTTGTCCGAGAGATCATTGGATTCGGATCTGGCGCACCCCGATGTGTGGAGCTGAGTGAAGCCACCGGTCGCCACCCCGCACCAGACGTCAGACCCTGACGTGGGCTGGAGTGACACGTGAATGGCCCCGGACCGCCATCGCGCCGAGCCGGGCCCCGCATCGGGCGGGTCACCCGCCGGGGCAGAGAGTGGATCAGGATGCCCGATCACGTCCGTAGCGGCGGCTGCCGAGGATCTCGACCAGGCTGGTGAGCAGGGCGGCGGCGACAATGCCGATCGCCACGGCGAGCGCGTACCGGAGCGCGGTTGACCAGCGTCCGTCGTTGGCCCCGAGCGTCGCGAACAGGGTCGCGGTTATCATCGCCAGCCCGATCGCGGATCCGACCTGCCGCATGGTGCGGTACATGCCAGCGGCGCTGCCGGCATCAGCCCGGGGCACCTCCTGGAGGGCCAGCGTGTTGTTCGGTGTGATCGCGAGGCCGCCACCGACCCCGACGAGTAGTAGCGTGAACCCGTTGACGATCGAGAAGGTCGTCCCGTGCAGGCCGGCGAAGGCTATCGTCATGGCGAGACTCGCCACGACGACGACGAGTCCGATAGCCAACAACGGACGGCCATAGCGGTCAACCTTCCGTCCACCGAGCACGGCCCCGAGGACCGAACCTATCGCGAATGGTGCGATCGTGAGACCGGTGTTTAGTGGGCTGCGGTCGAGGCCGTACTGCAGGTAGAAGCTGAAGATTGCCGGTAGCGGGGCAAACCCGGCGCCGAGAAGGAATCCGACTAGTAGCCCCCGGCGGTACGTCCGATGGGTGAACAGACGGAAGTCAAAGACCGGTGGGTGGCGTCGCGCCGTGGCGTCTTCCCAGAATCGGAAGGCGACGAGGACACCGATTCCGGCCGGCACCAGAAGCCACGGCAGCAGCCCCGTCCATTGTCCCTGTTGCAGTGCGGGCAGGATCACCAAAATGGTTCCGAATGCCAGCAGTAGCGTACCGATCAGATCGTGTTGGTGATCGGTCTGGTGACGGGTCGGTCTTTTCGGGAAGTATCTCCAGATGAGCACCGCCGCCGCGAAGCCGATTGGGGCGTTGACGAGAAAGACCAGCCGCCAGCCGTCGTTCGTCCCGCCCACAGCGATGACTATGCCGCCGATTAGTGGGCCGAGGGCGGCGCCCGCGTGGGAGGTGGCACCGACTGCTCCGAAAGGGCGGCCTCGTTCCCCGGGGCGAAACAGCTCCTCCACCAACGCGTTGACCTGGGGTGTGAGGATACCGGCGGCTGCGCCCTGCAGGAGCCGGGCGACTACCAGCATGGTGCCGGAGTTGGCGATTCCGGCCATCGTGTTGGCTCCGACGAATAAGGCGAGGCCGAGGAGCAGGGTAAACCGTCGTCCTTTGGCGTCACCGAGCCGACCTGCGGGGATGAGGACGAGTGCGAACATCAGGGAGTAGCCGGAGAAGACCCATTGGAGAATGTTGTTGTCGGTGCCCAGCGCGCGGTCGATTGAGGGCAGCATCACGGTGATGGCACCGAGGTCGATCCAGCTGATGAGCGAGACGGTCAGCGCAATGTTGAGGAACCGCCACGGCCGAGCATACGCGGCCGCTACGGGAACGCTCGACCGCGACATCCTCACCGCCTGATCCTGAAACCGCACCTACCGGGACACGATTCGGGGCTGTCTGCCTGGCCCGCGACCTGCCGGCTAGGCGGCGGGCCTGAACCCTGCCGCCCCTCCGGCTGTCCCCACGGTCATCGCGTCATGAGGCGGGCGCTCTCGGTCCCCTGCCCGCTTCATGGAGCAGTCAGCGCAGCAGTAAAGGGGTCGGTGGCCATCATGACGTTTAGGGGAATTATCAACCCTGGGCGGCGGACCGGCGACCGAATCGGCGATTGAGTCGATCTGGGACCCAGGAACTGGGCCGTCCGGGCATGCACCGCGGTGGCCTTGATCTCCGAGCCGTACGGCACCCGCTCGGACGGCCACGGCCGGGACTGCAGGTCCAGTGACCGCGCGCAGGCGGCGCACGCGAGCCCAACGAGGCGGTGTTCGGTGAGCTGCGGCCGGCGGTGCGGCAGCTCGACAGCGGCCGGCGCTGTCGCCCATACCCGCGGCCACCGGACAGGTCACCACCACAGGCCGGCCGACGACCGGTCGCTGCTCCACCACCTGGTCCGGCGTCGCCGAGTTAGAGAAGCCTACCGCGAGCGCGAAACATCGAGGCTAGGGTGAGGCTGTTCCGCGGCACGTGTCCGAAGAATGCTTCCATTGGAGGAATGGTGGGGGAGAACGGGGAGTCGGTAACAGTCGGCGACCTGTTGCTTGGTCGCCTCCATGATCTGGGTGTGCGGCATCTCTTCGGAGTGCCTGGCGAATTCACAATGGGATTCACCGGACAGGTTCTGGCCTTCGACGGCATCGACTGGGTTGGTAGTTCCAGCGAACTGAACGCCTGCTTCAGTGCTGATGGTTATGCCCGGGTTGCTGGCCTGGGAGTGATTGTTTCACAGTTCGGTGCGGGTGAATTATCGAGCATGAACGCAATGGCTGCCGCGATGGTTGAGTCGGTACCGATCGTATCGATCGTGATTGCCCCATCGACGGATGTTCTGCGGGAGCGTGCCCTGATCCGTCATTCACTTGTGGATAGCTTTCCGGATCATTGGGTTCAGGTGGCCCGACAGGTGACCGTCGCCCAAACCTCGTTGACCCCGGAGTGTGCACTGAGGGAGATCGACCGAGTTCTGGCCGAGTGTTGGTCGCAGCAACGTCCCGTCTACATACGGATTCCTGCGGATGTGGCTCGGACGCCCGTCCCGCAGCCGTCGCGACGTCTCACCCGCCCGGATCCGATCTCGAACTCCGCGCAACTGGACGCGTTTGCCGTCGCTGCACAACGGCGACTCACAGATGCGGAGCGGCCAGCGCTACTGGTGGGAAATATTCCGATCCGCCTGGGTCTCGGGCCTGCTGTCGCCGCGTTTGCCGCCGAGCACAATTGGCCCGTCGCCACGCAGGCGCCCGGTCGGGGATTATTTGACGAGTCGGATTCTCGTTTCGTCGGACTCTATAGTGGCAGTGGGAGTCGTGATTCAATCCGGGAGGTGGTTGAAGGTGCCGACGTCCTGGTCTGCCTGGGTGTCACCTTCTTTGCCTGGAACGGTCTTTTCGCCGTGGACCGAGATCCTGATCGGATCATAAGCTTGGAGCGGGATTCTGCAGAGGTTGCCGGCACCCGGTTCGGCCCGATCTCTATGGTTGCGGCGCTGGGTCAACTGCACGAGATAGCACCCACTCGGGCGGGTGGTTGGCCAAGTAGCGCGGCTCCATCGATTAAGCCGTCCGAACTGGCTCGGGCGGGCGCCAGGCCAATCTGTCATGAACGGCTGTGGCCGGTCCTCCAAGGGGTTCTCCGTCCGGGGGATATCTTGGCCGGGGAGGTTGGGACATCATTCTTTGGTGTGGCAACGATGCGATTGCCGGCCGGGGTCACCGTTTTGATGGCGCCGAACTGGGGGGCGGTCGGTTATGTTATTCCTGCGTCTTTCGGCGCTGGAGTCGCGATGCCCGAACGGCGAGTGGTGTCGATTACCGGTGACGGGGGCCTGCAGATGTCCTCGCACGAAATTAGCCGGATGCTGACCTTCGGTCAAAACCCGATCATTTTCGTGATCAATAACCGTGGCTACACCTCCGAGCGGGCAATTGGAAAAGAGGTTGGGAGAGGCTACGGGGAGGAGATACCCGATTGGCGCTACCGTGATCTACCGGCGGTGTTTGCTGCGGAGGGAACCTTCGCGGTGCATATCGCCCGAAACGAGGCCGAGCTGGCCGAGATCTTAACTGGTATCGAAGAGCGCCCGAACCGGTTGACCCTGATCGAGGTGATAGTCGATCCAACGGATGTGCCTGAAGGAATGCAGCAGTGGAGTCAAAAGGCTGCCGCCCCGCAAATTTAGCGGAGGGAGTGCGTCGTGACCGTATGGCTTGGCCCCTGGTGATGGGACGATCGCAGCGTTGTTGGACAGCCGCGAGCAGGGATCGGCCACTTCCGAGCAGGTTGCGCCGGCGATGCGTCACGTGGAGAGCTTTGTCGTCCGGCGTCTGCTGATCGACCGGGCAACCGCGTACATCAACCGGATCCTGCGGCGCGTCGGACCGATAGGCGCGCGGACCTGCCGGTTGATGAGGGCGCTGCCGGCGTACCTGTCGATTGGCTGGGAAGTGCCACCCTGTTCCGGTGGGCACCGGGCTGGCCAATGATCCGGCTCCGAACGCGCACCGGGTGGCTCAGGACGAAGTCGCGGTGTGTCGGCAGAGCACAGTAGGGGGCCCTGGGTAGGTGATCTACCCAGGGCCCCCTATACCGCTATGCAGTAGTGAAACCGTTACCAGAATCAGAACACCATGTTAAATGCATTCCAGCCGGTGTCCACATTCGTGCCTGAGCCGTCGAGCCACGCGCCCTTGCCATCAGTTGTGTAGAGGCGCAGCGTGCCGTTTGAGTTGACGCCCATCAGGTCGATCAGGTTGTCACCGTTCCAGTCGCCGGGGGACATGAAGACGGGGAAACCTTGCCAGCCGGTGCCGATCAGGGTGCCACGCGGGTTGCTCCAGCCGCCAGCGCCGTCGCTGTTGTACAGCGTCAGGTCGCCGTTGTCCCGACGGCCGATCAGCGACTGCTTGCCATCGCCGAGCCATGAACCGGGAGTGAGTACGGTGTCAAAATCGTTCCAACCGGTGCCGATCAGGGTGCCACGCGGGTTGCTCCAGCCACCCGCGCCGTCGCTCGTGTAGAGCACCAGGTCACCATTGGGCTTGCGGCCCATCAGGTTCGGGTATCCGTTGCCCGTCCAGTTGTTGGTGACCATGATATCCGTGAACATGTTCCAGCTCGTGCCGATCAGCGTGGCACTGCCGACGTAATTTCCCTGCCCGTCGGTCCGCCACTGGTACAGGTTGCCAGCGGAATCGCGGGCCATGAGGGAAGGCGTATCGTCGCCGTTCCAGTTCATCGTCCTGAATATTTTGTTGTAGCCGGTGAAGCCACTGCCGATGACCGAGTACGACACGATGCCGCCGTAGCCGTCACTGCCGACCCCGGAGCCACTGACCAAGATTAGGTCACCGGTAGCCGTACGGGCGATCAGGTCGCTGTGACCGTCGCCGCCCCAGTCCATGTTGACCAAAGTCTCGCGGGGTAGGTCCTGTGCAACCGGAATCGAGTCCGCGTAGTAGCTCAGCCGCTCGTAGACGCCGTAGATGCCGTTGCATGGGTCGCTACCCCACGAGGTGATGCCGACCTGCTGGCCGTCAACGAACAGTGGGCCGCCCGAGTCGCCATCGCAGGTGTCGACGCCGGTGTCCCCGGCGCAGACCATTCGGTTGGCGTCGTAGCTGTCCGCCCACCTGGCCGTGCACTCCGCGTCGCTCCTCATCGGCACGGTGACCTTACGCAGGATGCCGAGCGTGGGATCGTCCGGAAATTCCGGGACGGCTAGCGCCGTGCCGTAGCCCACGACCAGCCCCGGGGTGCCAGCGGCGTATGGCGTCTGGTCGCCCTGAGCCGACAGCGTCACCGGTGTGTATACCGCCGGCAGCGGCGACTTCAGGAACAGCACCGAGACATCGTCTACCGGCACCTGGTTTGGGTCATCGTACTGTGCAGCCAGGTTGTAGCCCTGGTGCGTGTACGTGGTTGCGACACGTGCGACGTAGCCGCCGCTGTCATCGCTGACGTTGCTGCGGCCAGCGATCACGGAGATCGTGCCCTGCGGCAGGTCCGTGGCGCAGTGTGCCGCGGTCAGTACCTTGGTCGGGCTGATCACCGTGCCGGTGCATGACAGTCCGTAGCGTAGGGGCTCGCCGGAACCGTCGGACCAGGTGAACTCGGACAGAATGAAGACCACGCCCGGGTACTCGGACGCTGGCACTTCTTCGCCACCAACCACGCGGGTCTGCGCCGAACCAGCCCGGCCGGTGAAGGGCTTGCCGTACGCGCCCTCCCGCGGTGTGGGCTTGGTCATGGGCATGGCGCCCGCCGGCAGCTCGCCCTTGTCGAGGGTCTTGAAGTCGCGGGGGGTGTCCAGCATGGTGCCCTCAGCGGCGACCGCCGGATTGGTGGGAACCAGCAGTGTGGCGACGCCGACTGCCAGGCCCGTGCCGATGCTCACGATCCGGCGCGCCGTCGCGGCACGGAACCGCCACGGGTGTTGGGGGGTGGGTTGTGATGACAAGCTGTCCTCTCCCTTGCTCCATGGACTACACGGACTCGGCCGAGCCACGTGAGCCAGGAAGGTTGAAAGGATGTGTCGGTCCCAGCGGCGCCGGTGTCTGCCACCGTTGCGCGACAGGATTCGACGAATCCCCGTTTCCGGTAACTTTGGCCGATGATGTCGGGATAGGAGCGGCCGGCAGGGCCGGGCGCGCTTCCCGAGCCCGGTCACGCTATCAGGATCGTCGGTCTGTCGGAAGTCTACTTTCGACTTGATCTAACACCTCCCTTGTGGTTGTGGAATCTTCGGTGTCGATGCGTGGGCCTTGGCCCCGGCCTCCGTCGCGACTGAGGGATGGTCGAATGGCACGCGGGTTTTCGCAGGTGGTTGCGGTTCAGCCCGAACCGCTGCCGGCAGGGATTGGCGCAGGGAGGCTCGGCCTGCGCCACATCGCTCGTGGTCCACCGAACGACGTGGGTGTGCTGTCCTTATTCGATCAGGTTCAGAGTCAACCCGGATAGCCGTTTTCACATTCCACGTAAGTCGACCTCTCGTTGGGCATGCGGCGCGGCGTCGTCTTTCTTCAGCAGTGCAGACAGGTAACGCTCGATTCGGTTCGGCTCCGGTGGGCCGGCATAGCCGATGTGCCGGTCCGGCCGGATCACGAAGGCCACGGCGCCGGCGTCGTACAACTTCTGGGCATTGCGGCCCCGGTCGAGGAGGACCGGAACCTGGGCACGTACGGCCTGGGCCACCTGCCAGGCGGGGGTCAGTAGCCGCAACTCCACCGCACCTGGCCAGCGGCGGGACAGTCTGTCGGCCAGCCTGTTGATCTGTGTGGGCAGGGTCGGGTCGGGCTTCGGTGCGGCCAGCAGGAGGGTGTGGCGGTCGGTGGCGAGTTGGTCGTGCAGGCGCTGCGGCTGGTGGGTGACTCCGTCGAACAGCGTCGGGTCGGGCAGGCGGTCCCCACCGTGCAGACTGCCCGCACGACCGGTCACCCCGGCGGTGCCGCGGTAGCTGTGGGCGAGTTGGGACAGTCGATAGGCGAGCAGTTTGCGGGCCGGCATGCTGGCCTGTAGCCCGGACAGCACCAGGTCGCGTAGGTGCCGGCGCGGGTCGCTCCGTAACAGCATCGCCGCCGCGCCGAGGTGGGTGAAGCGGACGACCTGTCGTCCGATGCGATGCCGTTCGGCCTGGTAGCTGTCGAGTAGCGCGGTCGGGGCCCAGCCGGCGATCACCGCGGCGAGCTTCCAGCCCAGGTTGATCGCGTCGGCGACGCCGAGGTTGAGCCCTTGGCCGCCGAACGGAGTGTGGACATGCGCTGCGTCGCCGGCCAGGAAGACTCGACCCAGGCGGTAGCTGGTCGCCTGCTTACGGGCCAGGTTGAAGGTCCAGAACTGGTCGGTGGATTCGATGGTGGCGGGGATGCCGGTCCGGGACAGGGCCGCCTGCGCGTCGTTGTGGGTGGGGGGTAGCAGCCGGCCGGTGGCGTCGATGGTCTGGGTGTACGCCAGCCGGAACCGCCCTCGCCCGGGTAGGGGGGAAGACGCCGTAGATCCCGCTGCCGTCGCTGGAGAAGGTCATCTCGTTGCGCGGCAACGGCCAGTCGACCACCGCGTCGCAGAGCACCCACGGATCGCTGTACGTGGTGCCGTCGAAGTCGATCCCGAGCAGGTCCCGAACCGTGCTGTGCGCGCCGTCGCAGCCGACGACCCATTGTGGTGTGACGGTTTCGGTGTCGCCGTCCGGCGTGGTGAGGGTGGCGGTGACTCCACTGTCGGTCGAGGTGAGGCCGACCAGGGTGGTGCTGCGGTGCAGGGGAACGCCGTGCCGGGTCAGGTGGTCGATGAGGATCTGCTCGGTGCGGTACTGCGGAATGTCGACCAGGTGCGGGTACGCCGTGTCGTTAAGCACGCGGAAGTCGACGCTGAGGCGGTCGCGGTGGCTCGTTCGCAGGGTGAGCACGTCAACCCGCTGTCCTTCGGCGAGGATCCGGTCGGTCACCCCGAGGTCGCGGAGATGCTCCAGCGTGCGGGCGTGCAGCGCGGCGGATTTGGTCAGTGCCAGCGGGGCGGCGTGTGTGTCGATGATCCGGGTGTTGACACCGAGTCGGTCTAGTTGGGCGGCGAGGGCCAGGCCGGTGGGGCCGGCCCCGACGATCAGCACCTGCGGGTGTGGCATGTCGTGCACCTCTCTACCGATGGCCGGTGGCCGATGATTAATAAAAGGGAGCGCTCGCTTTTTTTTAGCGTGCACCCGCCCGCTGGGCGCCGTCAAGAGCGAGTGCTCGCTTTACGATGAGCGGATGCCGCGAGTCTCCGAAGGTCACCGTGCTGCCCGCCGCCGGCAGATCCTGTCGGCCGCCGCCACCCGCTTCGCCCGCGACGGTTTCCACCGCACCTCCATGCAGGATGTGGTGGATGAGTCCGGCCTGTCGTTCGGAGCCGTCTACCGCTACTTCCGTACCAAGAACGACATCGTCATGGCGATCTCCCTGGAGGCGATCGGCGTGATCGAGACGGTGGTCCGCGACGGTGTCCAGGCCGGTCGTCCCGTCGCCGACCTGCTGGCTACGCTGCCCGGCTCGCTGCTCGACCTCGAACAGATCGACGAGCGGATGCGGCTGGCGGTGCAGGCGTGGGGGGAGGCGCTCCGCGATCCAGCCCTTGCCCAGCGGATGCAGGAAGGGCTACGGCGGGCCCGCGCCGCGCTTCGGGAGAGCATCGAGGTCAACTGCGTCGACAGTGGCGTCCGCATCGACGCGGACGCCGCGGCGCAGGTCCTGATCTCAATCATCCAGGGCTTCATCTTGCAGCGCTCCTGGGATCCCCGCCTTGACGCCGACGCGTACGGCCAGGCTACCCAAGCGCTGATCAGCGGTAGGCTCGGCGGCGCTACGGCAGGGTAGGGGTTGATCGAGCGATCGCTGGCGTGGCGCCATGGCACCGGAGAAACCTCTCGTCGTGAGATGTTCGCCCACCTCGCCCACGCCACTGAGGAGCATCTGCGGTAATGCCCTGATCTGATCGCCAGCTACGAGCAAAGGGTCGTTGAAGGACTGAACCCCGCTCTTCCCCGAATTCGCTCATTGTGCTGGCGGCGTTGGCGCCTGGGAGCGATTTTCTACGACCTGTACGCCACCTTGCGCACGCCATACTTCGCTCCAGGCTTCCTGGTATCTGCGGGTCCCCACCGGATACACCGGTCCCGCCACCCACGGGAGAGTTGAGATCGACATGTTGGTTGCGGGACTGGTGGCGATCAATGTCCTGTATCGGCAATCAGGGGCGCGAAGCTGATCCGTCACCGTGCCGCGTGCGGCGTCGGCGGCGCGAAGGCCACTCACGCGGAGGAGGATGGTGTCTACACCTGGTACTCCGAGAGTCATGCCCGTGCTCGCGCGCGTGCTCCGCAACGGGCCGCTTCGGGCTTCGGGATCGACCTGGCGGCCGGCGGTCAATAGCCGAAGGTGCAGGATGGGCATGCCCGAGTGGCGCGGCCATCATCGTGCAGCTCATCGACCGCTCGCTGGCTGCCGTCGCCAGCGGGAAGGGCTGTAGTGGTGGTGACCTGTGGCCGCCGGCAGCGTGGTTCAACAGTAAGCCCGAACAGGCTCGATACGCCGGGGTGAAGCTGTGACGGGCGGTCAATCTGCACCGGGTGGGACACCTCGCCCTGCGCACCTGCGTCGCCGGGGCGCCTCGCCGGTCGGGCGGCACCGATGGTGGGGTTGGTTTCGGTGGCGGCTGGCGCTCGATGAGTTGTCCCTGGTGAGGCTGTTTGCCCCGGCGGGTTGTGGGATGGGGGTGGGCGGCCGCACCGGACGGGTGGGCCGAGGTGGCCTGCCGGTCTGTGGACCGGCCTGGTGGGCGGAGAGTGGCGCCGAACAGACCTTCCCGTTAGCCGAGAATTCGGTTAACGTGAATGCGCGGTTGGTGGGGCGCAGCAGATCGTTCCCGCCGGCTTGTTTGTGGTCTTCCCAGTAAAGCCGGGCTGTCTGCGTCGAGTCCGGTAACGCATCACTGTCGGAGTTCTGAAATCTCTTAACAGGCTGGGCGGCCGGTTCCCCTGATGTCAGCAACGGCGACCGCCGCCACTGAATATTGGAGGATCGGGTGCGGGAGTCGACATCGCCGCCGCTTTATGTGGTGCCGGAGAAGGGCGGGCTCGCTGACCTCGTTGCGGTCAACGCCGCCGAGGAGCCGGATGCGCCGGTGTTCCACCGCAAGGTCGGGGACCGTTGGGAGCCGGTCAGCGCCGCGACATTCTTCAGCGAGGTCACCGATCTGGCCCGTGGGTTGATCGCCAAGGGGGTCGAGCACGGGGATCGCGTCGGCCTGCTCTCCAGTAATCGGTACGAGTGGTCACTCATGGACTTCGCCCTCTGGACGATCGGGGCGTCGCCCGTTCCGATCTATCTGACCTCCTCGCCCGAGCAGATCGAGTGGATTCTCAGTGACTCGGGTTCGGTGGCGGTCGTGGTGGAGAACGCGACGCACGAGGACGTGGTCCAGGGAATGCGGGGCAGTCTCCCCGCCCTGCAGCATGTCTGGCAGCTCGACGCCGGGGCGGTGGAGGAGCTTCGGGGCGCGGGTGCCGCGGTCGAACCGGCCGTCGTAGACGAGCGTCGGAGGGCCGTCACGCCGAAGGACACCGCCACCATCATCTACACCTCGGGCACCACCGGGATGCCCAAGGGGTGCACCCTCAGCCACGCCAACCTGCTCGCCGGCTCCGGCAATTCGGTCGCCCTGCTACGCACCATGTTCGGGCCAGTGGGCGACCTTCCCGCCTCGACTCTGCTCTTTCTTCCCCTTGCCCACGTCTTCGGTCGGATGGTGCAGGTCGGTGCCACGGTGGCGCGGACCCCTCTGGCGCACTGCTCCGATGTGAAGCAGGTTCCGGCGGAGCTGGCCAGCTACCAGCCGACCTTCCTGCTCTCGGTTCCGTACGTGTTGGAGAAGGCGTACAACAGCGCCCGACGCAAGGCGTACGAGGGCGGCAAGGGCAAGATTTTCGACCGCGCGGCAGCGACGGCGATCGCCTACTCAGAGGCGGAGAAGCCCGGTCCGGGCCTGCGCCTCCGCCATGCTCTTTTCGATCGGCTGGTGTACAGCAAGTTCCGTGCCGCGCTGGGCGGGAACCTGCGCTACGTCATCTCCGGGGGCGCGGCGTTGGGGGAGCGCCTCACGCACTTCTACCGGGGCTGCGGCATCACGGTGTTCGAGGGTTACGGGCTCACTGAGACCAGTGCGGCGGTCACGGTCAACTCGCTGGAGTCCTTCCGGCCGGGGACGGTGGGCCGGGTTGTGCCGAGCGTGCAGATGCGAATCGGCGAGGACGGTGAGGTGCAGTGCACCGGAGGGCCGGTGTTCACGGGCTACTGGAACAACGAAGCGGCCAACGCCGAGGCCTTTACCGAGGACGGCTGGTTCCGCACCGGCGACATCGGAGAGTTCGACGACCACGGTCACCTGCGGATCACCGGTCGGAAGAAGGAGATCCTGGTGACGAGCGGGGGTAAGAACGTGTCCCCCGCCCTGATCGAGGATCGCATCGCCTCCTCCCCTCTGGTCGCCCAGGCGCTCGTGGTGGGGGACGGGCAGAAGTACATCGCCGCGCTCATCACCATCGACTCGGAGTACCTGGAGCACTGGAAGACCAGCGCGGGAAAGCCGGCCGAGGCCACCTCCGCGGAGCTGGCCAATGACCCCGACCTCCTGCAGGAGCTGCAACGCGCCGTGGACGCGGGCAACGCGGCGGTGTCCACGGCCGAGGCGGTACGTCGCTTCCGCGTGCTCCCCAGCGAATTCACCGTGGAGTCCGGTCACCTGACGCCGTCGCTGAAGATGCGTCGCAAGGTGATTATGACTGACTTCGCGGACGAGGTGGCCGAGCTGTACGACTGATCCACTCCTGGCCGTACCCCGGAAGGCCCTGCGCGTGCCACGTCACGTGTCAGGGCCTTCCGGCGTTCGTGCTCCCGGTAGCGAGCCTCGGGAGGTTTCCCACTAGTAGACACCGCATAGTACCGGTCGTATTATGTGGTGCATGATAGCGGCAGATCGATCGGATGATGCGGCCGAGCGGCAGGCCCAGCTACTGCGGGGTTGCCTGGACATGTGCCTGCTCGCGCTGCTTGCGGCCGAGCCGGCCCACGGCTACGAACTCGTCCGCCGGCTGGACACCGCCGGATTCGGAACGGTCAGCTACGGCACCGTCTACCCATTGATCACTCGCCTGCACCGCTTGGGTCTTGTCGCCAACGCGCTGCAGCCCAGTTCCAGTGGCCCACCCCGCAAGGTCTATCGCCTCACCGACACCGGCCGCGATCGGCTGCAGGTCTGGCGCGAGCAGTGGGCTCACTTCGCCAACGTGGTGAACACGACCCTCGCCATCCGTTTACCGGAACCAGGAGATGACCATGAGCACGTTGACCCCAGCCGTTGACGGCCTCCTCGCCACCGCCGACCGAGAGTGGCGCACTCTCGGGATCAACCGTCGCGACCGGGTGACGCTCGCGGCCGACCTGCGGGGCGAGCTCGAGGCGGCCGCCGCCGACGGGTTCGATCCGGCGGAGCTGCTCGGCTCTGACCCGGCCGGATTCACCCACCGGATCGCCGAGGAAGCCGGCGTGGAGCGGACCCCGCCCCGGTACGGCCAGATCCTCGGCGCGGCGACTGTGGGCGGGCTGGTTTCCTTCATCCTGGGCTGGGCCCTTGTCCTCGGCCTGCACGATGTGTTCACGACGGCATTCGATCTGTCGCCCGAGGCGCGCGAACGCATGCCAACCCTGCTCGGCCCCGCCGTTTTGTATGGCGGCGTCGTAGCGGCCGTGGTGGCCGGCGCTATCCTCGCCGTGCGGGTAACCCAGCGCGACGTGCCCCGGATCCAACACACCGCGGCGCGGATGGCCCTACTCCTGCCGCCGGCGCTCGTGGTGTCCAGCGCAGCCGCGGCTGCGGTCGGCTGGGTGCTCGGCTATTCGTTCAACCCGCTCGTGATCGGGGTCGAGGTGTCGATCGTCCTGGCGGGTCTTCTCGCCGCAACGACGCTGGCGCGATATTGGACCGTGACTGCCCCGGGTAACCCAGCCACCGAACTCGCTCCCGCGCTGCGGGAGCCGAGCGCGGCGGGGTAGCTGGCGGGCCACGGGGCGGTACGAGCCGGCGGGCCACGGGGTGGTACGAGCCGGCGGGCCACGGGGCGGTACGAGCCGGCGGGGCGGCGGGACAGCGCCGGCAGAATTGTTGGTGTGATGGCTGATCCGCGACCACCGGCCCGGTACGGCTACCGCAGCCTCGGGGCCGAATCCGGCTTCCGGATCCGGTTGGCGGGCGCCGCCGCCAGCAAGCTGCAAGCCGGCATGTTCTCCTTCGCGCTGCTCTACGCGGTTTCCGCCGGTCGCTCCTATGGTGTCGCCGCGCTGGTGGTCGCGGTCGCCGCGTTCGGCGGTATCGCGGCGCCCTTCCGTGGGCGGCTGCTCGACCGGTTCGGCGACAGGCGGGTCCTGTGGCCCATCCTGGCCGTGCATGTGGTCTCTGTGGCGGCACTGTCGGTCAACGAGGGGCTACATGGGCCGGTGCTGGCCACCTTTGGGCCGGCGCTCGTGGCGAACGTGTCGATGCCTCCGGTTGGGGTGCTGTCGCGGGTCATGTGGCGCAGGATGTCGCAGCCGGGGAATCTGCGGAGCGCGTTGGCGCTCGACGCGGTGCTCACGGACCTCGCCTTCGTCCTCGGACCTGCCCTGGTCGGGCTGCTGACCGAAACCGTGTCGCCGATGGCCGGGTTGGTGGTTTCCAGCGGCTCGAGTGCGCTGGCGACGGTCCTGCTCCTGCGGGCGCAGGCCGGTGGGGAACCAGCCCGGAGAGTGAACCGGGATCAGGTCGGGGACACCCACCGGCAGCCGTTGGCGGAAAGCCGCCGGGAGTCGGCCGGGGGCGCCCGTCGGGAGTCGGTTGCGGGCACCCGCCGAGAGTCGGGCGGCACCACCCAGCAGTCGGGACGGGGTGCCGGCGGTGCGCGGCACTGGGTTGGGCCGCTCGTGCTGGGGCCCCTGCGTTGGCTGCTGCTCGTCGCCTGTCTCTTCTCCGCAGCGTTGCACGCCGTGCAGATCGCGCTCCCCGCGGTGGCTGGTCGGTCGGCTGGCGCCGTTCTGGTCAGCATCCTGTCGGTCGGCAGCATCGTCGGTGGCCTGGCCGTTGGGGTGCTGCGTAGCCGGTGGGTGCCGCGCCTGCCCGTGCTGCTCCTGGGGCTTGCCCTCGCGTGTGTGACCCTGGTGCTGGTCGGTCGGCTGTCGCTGGGGCTGTTGGTGACCGGGTGCCTCCTGGTCGGTCTCTTCATTGGGCCCACCTTCGTTTCCCTGTACAGCAGTGCGGGGGACCTGGCGCCGTCGGGTACCGACGCGGAGACGCAGTCCTGGACCGGGGCTGCCATTCAGCTTGGGGCCGCCATTGGCGCTGCGGCCGGCGCTGCCGCTATCGAGGGCTGGGCGCCGCTGGCCGCGGTCGGGGTGGCCGCTGTGCTGGCGTTGTCCGGGGTTGGGGCGGGCCTTCGGGTGACCCGCTCGCCGCGGCACCGCAGTCGGGCGGAGGGGCACAAGCGGGAGTGCACCTACCTCAGAGCTGGGTGAGGCCGACCCCCGGCCGCTGGCCGAGGTGGGCAGGCTTTCCGCGGTGACCAACAACCTCGCCGTACCACCGGGCGTTGATCCTGACGGTAGAGGTGTTTCTGCCCGTATTGAGGGATAGGTGACTATAAGTAGCAACTGTCCTTCTTGCGGTACTTAACTGCGCGGAGGCGTACGCGATGCAGGGGTTCTGTCAGCGGCTGGGTCGGGGTGCCGGAGGGCGCCGAGCGGGACGCGCTGTCGTCGGATGGTTCGCCCTCGCGCTGGCGGTGACGCAGACGATCGGGGTGTCCCCGACGTTGGCGCAGCACCAGCCCGGATCGACCGCCGCGTCGGCGTTCCTGCTGGCCTGGGGGAAGAACAACGATGGGCAGCTTGGCAACGGGAGTACCACCGGAAGTAACGAGCCGATCGCGGTGAGCCTGCCGCTGGGCGTCACGATCACCGCTGTCGCCGCCGGTCGGCATCACAGTCTGGCGTTGACCTCGGCCGGCACCGTGCTCGCCTGGGGTGCCAACCACTTTGGTCAGCTCGGGGACGGAACCCTGGTCGACCGGAGGGCGCCCGTGGAGGTGAGCCTGCCGGCGGGCATCACGGTTGCCGCGGTCGCCGCGGGCGCCACCCACAGCGTGGCGTTGACCTCGGCCGGCACCGTCCTCGCCTGGGGCGACAACGGCTTCGGCCAGCTCGGAGACGGGAGCATGACCCGGCGTACCACTCCCGTCGAGGCGAGCCTGCCGTCCGGTGCCACGGTCACCGCTGTCGCCGCTGCCGAAAGCCACAGCCTCGCGGTGACCTCCGCGGGCGCCGCGTTCGGCTGGGGGCTGAACAACCTTGGTCAGCTGGGCGACGGGAGCACCGACGATCGGAGCACGCCGGCCAGTGTCGCCCTGCCCCCCGGCGCCCAGGTCACCGCGATCGCCGCCGGCCGCCGTCACAGTCTGGCGGTCACCTCCACCGGCACCGCCCTCGCCTGGGGATACAACGCCTTCGGTCAACTCGGGGACGGGACCAACACCAACCGGAGCACGCCGGTCGGCGTCGCACTGCCCCTCGGCGCCGACGTTGCCGCCGTGGTGGCCGGCCGCGTCCACAGCGCTGCCCTGACCTCGGCCGGCACCGTCTTCGCCTGGGGGGAGAACAGCGCCGGGCAGCTCGGAAACGGGAGCAACAGCAGCAGCAACGAACCCCTCGACGTCAGCCTGCCCACGGGCGCCACGTTCACCACCATCGCCTCCCGCGACAGCGACCACACTCTGGTGATAGCCACCGACGGCACCGCCCTCGCCTGGGGGAGCAATGTCTTCGGCCAGCTCGGTGATGGCACCGGCAACAACTCCAACACGCCGGTGACCGTCACCCTGCCCTCCGGTATCACCCTGACCGCCACCGCCGTCGGCGACGACCACAGCCTGGCTCTGCCGGCTCAGCAGGTGGGCTCCGCCACGGCCCTGCAGGTCTCGCCGCCCGACCCGACCGCGGATCAGGACGTCACGCTCACCGCCACCGTCAGCTGTGACCTCGGGGACCCCGCTGGCAGCGTCACCTTCCGCAGCAACAACACCGAGCTCGCCACCGTGCCCCTGGACACCACCAACACCGCCACCCACACCACCCGGCTCCCCGCCGGCGCCAACACCCTCACCGCCGACTACACCAGCAGCACCACCGTCTGCCCCAACAGCCAGTCCGAGGCCACCACCATCACCGTCGCCGACCCGACCAACCCCACGGACCCGACCGATCCCACCGACCCTGATCTGCCCATCACCGGGGCCAGCCTGCCCAGCCTGCTCGGCGTCGCCACCCTGCTACTCCTCACCGGCGTCGGCTTCATCTACCTCGCCCGCCGACACCGGTCGACCCACCACTGAGGTGATCGGGTAGCGGTATCGGGCTACATTGCGGCCCATGGACCTTCTCGTGGTGGGCGGTAGCGGGCTGTTGGGCCGGGAGATCGTTCGCCAGGCGTTGCGGACCGGCCGTCAGGTGGCGGCGACCTTCCACCGTCAGGCGGCGCCGGTGGCGGGAGCGACCTGGTGCGAGCTCGACATCCGACGCCGCGACGAGGTCGCCGCCCTGGTGCACCAGCTTCGACCCGGCACGATCATCAATGCGGCGTACCAGCAGGACGACTGGGTCACCACCGCCGACGGCGGCATGTACGTGGCTGCCGCAGCCGCCGCCAACGGGGCACGCCTGGTACAGGTCTCCAGTGATGCGGTCTTCTCCGGCACGGCGGAACGCTACGACGAGACGGATAGCCCCGACCCGATCAGCCCGTATGGTGCGGCCAAGGCCGCCGTCGAGACGGCGACCAGGGGCCTGGATCCGAGTGCCGTCATCGCTCGCACCTCGTTGATCGTTGGAGCCGGTGGTAGCTCTCGCCAGGAGCGGCTGGTGCACACCCTCGCCGCCGATCCCACCCGTGGTGTCCTCTTCACCGACGAGCTGCGCTGCCCGATCCACGTCACGGACCTGGCCGTGGCGCTGCTGGAGTTGGCCAATTCCGATCACGCCGGAATCCAGCACGTCGCTGGCGCCGATGCGGTCAGCCGCTACGAACTCGGCCGGCTCATCGCCCGCCGCGACGGTATCGACGAGACGGTCCTGCCCGCCGGCCGCCGGGCCGACACCACCGTTCCTGGTCCGATCCGGGTCCGCCTCGACTGCACCGAGACCCAGTCAAAATTGACTACCCAGCTTCGCGGTGCCCGGACGTTCCTTGCCCCACCCGCCAGGGACGTGGGCAGGTAGGTGCGCGCCCGTCACGGAGCTGCCCTTACTGGTCGGATATCCGCGTCGGGGTGGTGCGGTCGTCACCGTGTCGGCCCACGTAGGAAGTTCTCCAAGCCAGCCAGGTCGTCGGTATTGATGTGGTCCACCCCGGCCGCGCGCAGCTCGTGCCAGACGGCCTCTCGTTGCGCTCCGGGCTCGTCAGGCGTGGCCCAAAAGCGCACCCGCTGCCCGTTCTGGTGCGCCACGGCGATGATGTGGCGCAGCTGGGTTTGTTGCTCGGTCGGCATCGGACCGACTCCCTGCCAGGCGAAAAGACTGTTCCAGTTGTCGCTGATCAGCGGCATGAACGCCGACGTGGCACCGGTGTCGAGATCGGACATCCGACCGTCGTAGAAGGCATACCGAACTGACTGGTCTTCCATCAGGTCCCGGGGCCGGTCCCCGCTGATCACGACCGTCACCGCGCTGGTGTGGACCTGGCCGAGGTCGTACCGGGTGAGCATCTGTCGGTAGGACTGCAGGACCTGGTCGAGTTCGGTGTACGTCTCCGTGCCGGTGTTCTTGATGTCGACCAGCAATTGCAGCGGCTGCGGGCTGCCCTGATATACTTTGCCGTTGTTGCTGGCCACCCGGGCCGCGAGCGGGTCCAGGTAAAGATGCTGCAAGGTCCGGCCCGGTCGCAGGTCCCAGAAATCGTGACCGACCAGCAGTTCGTCGCCGACCAGATAGATGTCGGCCTCGACGCTGGTGAAACCGTGATCAAGAGCGTCCAGCAGTGGCCGCTCGTGCTCATAGTCGTTGTGTGCGTGCGCCTGTGCTAGTGGGCAGCTACTGCCAGCCCCCCAGGCGGGTGCTGCCCCCAGCAGCATCGTCGCCACCAGGCCCAGGGCCACCGACAACCGGCGAAGCATGAATCAACCTCCGAAGGTTTGTAGTGCTCAAACGACACAGATGCTAGGTGCGGCCGGCGGCCGGCTGCCCAATTCACTGTTAACTCCAGCCGTACTTTGATCCGACAATCTGCACGCCGCCCCTCGGTGCCATCCCTGGGGAAGGCGGCGTGACCTGCTGGAAATGCCGCGGTGTCCGGTGGATCGTCAGGTTCCCCAGTCGGTGTGGCGGACCACCTCGGGATCGCGCACACGAAGTCGTGCACGGCGGCATGGTCAGTTGCCGCGGAACTCACGCAACAAGAGGCGAGGCGTAGCCAGGCTCCATAGCGGCACGTGCTTTCACTTTTGTTCGGAGGCGGGCGAGCTGGTTTCGGCCATGGAACACTGCTGGGCTGGAATTTCGATCGGCGGATCGACCAGGGCCATGTGGTGGGCGTTTCTGCGCGTCGATCCGGTAAGGGCCGCTAATAATGATTTCTGTCCTATTAGCGGAGGACTGTCCGCTCGGAGGTGGGTGCGATGCAGGGATTCTGCCAGCGGCGTGGCCGGGGCGGCGGAGTGCAGCCGGTGCGACGTGCGGTCGCCGGTTGGTTCTCCCTCGCGCTGGTGGTGGCGTTCTCGCCGGTGATCGGCGGAACGTCCGCGTCGGCGCACCACCAACCCGGATCGGCGCTACACCAACCCATATCGACCTCCGCCAGCTCCGACGCGATCTTTGCCTGGGGTGGGAACGCCGAGGGGCAGCTGGGCGACGGGACCACGACCAACAGCAGCGAACCGCTGGCGGTGCGCCTGCCCGTGGATACCACGGTCGCCGCCGTCGCTGCCGGTGAACGCCACAGTCTGGCCCTGACCTCCGCCGGCACCATCCTCGCCTGGGGCGGCAACGACGACGGCCAGCTTGGAAACGGGACCACCGTCAGCAGCCGCGAGCCCGTCCCGGTGCGCCTGCCCGCGGGTATCCGGGTCGTCGCCGTCGCCGTCGGTGCCAACCACAGTGTGGCGTTGACCTCCACCGGCTCGCTGCTCGCCTGGGGCGCCAACCACTCCGGCCAGCTCGGCAACGGCACGGCTACCAGCAGCAGCACTCCCGTCGCGGTGCGCCTGCCGACGGGTACTGTGGTCGCCGCGGTGTCCGCGGGTCGCGACCACACTCTGGTCCTGACCGCGACCGGGCCGGCGGCCCTGCTCGCCTGGGGGGCGAACAGCGAAGGTCAACTGGGCGACGGAACCGTCTTCGGTCGCAGCGTCCCGGTCGCCGTGGCGCTGCCACCCGGCCCCACAATCACCGCCGTCGCTGGTGGAGGCGACCACAGCCTGGCGTTGACCGCCGACGACACCGCCCTGGCCTGGGGCGACAATGCTCGCGGTCAACTCGGCGACGGCAGCACCACGGACAGCCTCGTCCCCATCCCCGTCGCCCTGCCCGTCGGCACCGAGGCCACCGCGGTCGCCGCCGGTCGTACGCACAGCGCGGTGCTGACCTCCGCGGGAACCGCCCTCGCCTGGGGTGGCAATCAGCGGGGGCAGTTGGGGAACGGCTCCACCTCCGACAGCAGCGAACCGGTCTCGGTCAATCTTCCGATCGGCATGCGACTCACCTCCATCGCCAGTCGCGACAGCGACCACAACGTGGCGATAGCCAGTGACGGCACCGCCCTGGCCTGGGGCGTCAACTCGCAGGGGCATCTCGGGGACGGGACCACCACCGACAGCGCCACGCCCGTGGCGGTGCGCCTGCCCACGGGTACCACGTTGGACATGATCGCCGTCGGCAACGACCACAATCTGGCCCTGTCCACGCTCCCTGCGGCTTCCACCACGGTCTTGCGGGTTTCGCCGCCGGAGCCGACCACGGATCAGGACGTCACGCTCACCGCCACCGTCATCTGCAAGGCCGGCGACCCGGCCGGCAGCGTCACCTTCCGCAGCGACAACACCGATCTCGCCACCGTGTCGCTGGACAGCGCCAACACCGCCACCCACACCACCCGGCTGCCGGCCGGCGCCAACACCCTCACCGCCGCCTACACCAGCACCACCAGCGCCTGCCCCCACAGTCAGTCCGAGGCCACCACCATCACGGTCGCCGAGCCCTCCGAACTGCCCACCACCGGTCCCAACCTGCCCACCGCGCTCGGTGCGGCAGCCCTGCTCATCCTCAGCGGCGCCGCCCTCATCCACCTCACCCGTCCGCGCCGGCCCACCGGTCACCGGTACTGAACACCCTGGCCCTTTCGCTGCTGGTCCGGCAGGACCAGCAGCGGCACCCCCACTCCCGGTTGACCTGAGTCCCGGCGGGGCTCCCGGCTGATCGGAGAACGCCGGGAGGGGGTTTATCGGCGCGCGGCGCGGGTACCCGGCCCGAGATTTACGTCAGGTCGGTAGCACAGGGACTAGTGGTATGAAACGGGCGGGAGCGCGGTGTGGGGGGTAGGGGAGCGGCGAGTTCACGTGCGGCGGGAGCGGCGGCCGTGAGTGAGGTCATGCTGCCCCAACCGGTCGTGCGCGCCCCCGGACCGGCGCTGGAGGTCGACCTGGCCGCCCTCGCCGCCGACCTCCGGGCGGAGGTGGACGGCGAGGTCCGGTTCGATGCCGGTTCCCGGGCCGCCTACTCCACCGACTCCTCCAACTACCGGCAGGTGCCGCTCGGGGTGGTGCTGCCCCGGACGATCGAGGCGGGAGTGGCGGCGGTCGCGGTGTGCCGTCGGCACCGGGCGCCGCTGGTCTCCCGAGGCGGTGGCACCAGCCTGGCCGGACAGTGCACCAACACCGCCGTCGTGCTGGACTGGTCGAAGTACTGCAACCTCCTGCTGGAGGTGGATCCGCAGGCGCGGACCTGCCTGGTGGAGCCCGGCATCGTCCTGGACTCACTCAACGCCCAACTCGCGTCGACCGGGCTCGAGTACGGCCCCCGCCCGTCCACCCACAGCCGCTGCACCCTGGGTGGCATGCTCGGCAACAACTCCTGCGGCGCCACCGCCCAGCGGACCGGCAAGGTGGTCGACAACATCGTCGAGTTGGAGGTACTGCTCTACGACGGCACCCGGTTCTGGGTCGGGGAGACCAGCGACGAGCAGTACGCCGAGATCCAGCTCCGGGGGGGCCGGCCGGCCGAGATCTACCGGCAGTTGCGGGCGCTGCGCGAGGAGTACCTCGCCGACATCCGTACCCGCTACCCACACATTCCGCGTCGGGTCTCCGGGTACAACCTCGACAGCCTCCTGCCGGAGAAGGGCTTCCACATCGCGCAGACCCTGGTCGGCTCCGAGGGCACGCTGGTCACCATTCTCCGGGCGCGGTTGCGGCTGGTGCCCGTGGTCAAGGCGTCCGCCCTCGTCTTTGTCAACTATCCGGACATCGCCGCGGCGGGTGACGATGTCATGCGGGTGTTGGCGCACAAGCCGGTCACCCTGGAGGGGATCGACCATCGCCTGGTCGCGGACGAGCGGCGCAGACGCCAGCGGCCCGCGGGGCTTCGGGAGATCCCCGAGGGCGGCGCCTGGTTGATGATCCAGATGGGCGGGGACACGCCAGGGCAGGCCCGTGCCGCCGCCAGTCGACTGATCGCCGCCGTCCGTGGTGGCGGTGCGGGAACCGTGCACGAATTCAACGATCCGGCCCACGAGCGGCAGATGTGGCAGGTTCGGGAGTCATCCCTGGGAGCGACCGCGCAGGTACGGGGCTCCGAGCGCACCTGGCCGGGCTGGGAGGACTCGGCTGTCGCCCCGGAGAAGCTCGGCGACTACCTGCGGGACCTGCGACAGCTCCTCGAGGAGTACGGCCTGGACCAGGCGTCGCTGTACGGCCACTTCGGGCAGGGGTGCGTGCACACGCGCATCCCGTTCGAGCTGAACACCCCCGATGGGGTGGGGCGGTTCCGCTCGTTCCTGGAACGGGCGGCTGACCTGGTCACCTCCTACGGCGGATCCTGCTCCGGTGAGCACGGGGACGGCCAGGCCCGGGGCGAGCTGCTGCCGAAGATGTACGGTGGCCGGCTGGTGCGGGCGTTCGGCCAGCTCAAGGCGATCTTCGACCCGGACGACCGGATGAATCCGGGCAAGACCGTGTCGCCCTATCCGCTCGACAGCCACCTGCGGTTGGGCGTCGACTACGACCACGGCCCGGTGCAGACCACCTTCGCCTACCCCCACGACGAGGGTAGTTTCGCCAACGCCGTGCTGCGCTGTGTCGGGGTGGGCCAGTGCCGCCGGCACGACGGTGCGGTGATGTGCCCCTCCTACATGGTCACGCGGGAGGAGGAGCACTCCACGCGGGGCCGCTCCCGGTTGCTCTTCGAGATGCTCGACGGCGGCGCCCGGGGCGGCAGCATCGACGACGGGTGGCGCTCCACCGCCGTCCGGGACGCCCTCGATCTCTGCCTGGCCTGCAAGGGCTGCAAGGCGGACTGTCCAGTGAATGTGGACATGGCGACCTACAAGGCGGAGTTCCTGTCGCACCACTACGCCGGGCGCCTCCGTCCTCGCGCGCACTATTCGATGGGGTGGCTGCCGGTGCTGGCGGCGGTGGCCGGAACCGTGCCGGGTGCGGTGAACGCCCTCACCCACGCGCCCGGTCTGGGCCGGCTGGCGAAGATGGCGGGCGGCATCGACCAGCGGCGCGACATCCCGACCTTCGCCGAGGAGAGCTTCCAGCGGTGGTTCGCACACCGGACCCCGACGGGGGACGGCCACCGCGGCGAGGTGCTGCTCTGGCCGGACACCTTCACCAACCGGCTCCATCCCGGGGTGGCCCAGGCCGCGGTGGAGGTGCTGGAGTCCGCCGGATGGCGGGTCCGGGTACCGGAGGGGCCGGTGTGCTGCGGGCTGACCTGGCTCTCCACCGGTCAACTCGGCGTCGCCAAGCGGGTGCTGCGACGTACGGTCGCGGCCCTTCGGCCCCACCTGCGGGCGGGTACCCGGGTGGTTGGTCTGGAACCGAGCTGTACGGCCGTCTTTCGTAGCGACGCCTACGAGCTCTTCCCGGACGACGAGGATGTCATCCGTCTCCGCCAGCAGACGGTCACCCTGGCCGAGCTCCTGCATGAGCACAGCCCCGGCTGGCAGCCGCCGCGGCTGCCGGCACACGCGTTGATCCAGACCCACTGCCACCAGCACGCCGTTCTGGGGACCGGCGCTGACCAGGCGGTGCTCACCGACGCTGGGGTGCGAGCCGACTTTCTCGATTCGGGCTGCTGCGGGCTGGCCGGCAACTTCGGCTTCGAGCAGGGGCACTACGAGGTCTCCGAGGCCTGCGCCGAACGGGTGCTCCTGCCGGCCGTTCGGGACGCCGGCGACACCGATGTGATTCTTGCCGACGGGTTCAGCTGCCGCACCCAGGTCGAACAGAGCGCCTCCGGCGGCCGCACGGCGCTTCACCTGGCCGAGTTACTGCGTGCGGGGTTGCACGGTGAGTCGGTGGTGTCCCGCCCGGAACGGCGCTGGGGACGCCGCCCGCAACCGCCGTCCCGGCGGGCGCGGCTGGCCGCGGTCGGGCTGGTCGGCCTGGCCGCACTCGCGCCGGTGCTCGCCCTGGTCGAGTCGAGGGCGCGGTGGTGGGGGAGGTCGAGGCCACGACGGCTGTGGTGAGGTGGGTTGGCATCGGATGGGGGCGGTAACGATGGTGGCGAAACAGGCGCCTGCCCGGATCAGGGGCCGGGGGGAGCTGACCCCGACCGCGGCGGTGGGGGAGCTGACCCGGTTGGTCTGGGGCGGGCTGCTCCTGGCCGCGCCCGACCGGGTGCTGCGGGTGCTGGGCGGCGATCCGGGTTCGACTCCGTCGGCGATCCTGCGGGTGCTCGGAGTCCGGCACCTGGTGCAGGCCGCGGTGCTGCTCCGATGGCCGACGCCCGTGGCGTTCCGGCTCGGTGCGGTCGCTGATGGGCTGCACGCGCTGACCGCGGTGGCGCTCATCGCCGATCGGCGACGGCGTCGGGTCGCCTTGACTGACGCCGCCGTCGCCACCGGCTGGACCATCCACGACGGTGTCGCCGCGAGCCGGGTGGGCGCCCGCGGCCGACGGTGACGGGCGCCTGGTGGCGCCGGAGAAGGCCGTCAGGCGGGCGGACGACCCGGCCGTGACCACCGAGGACGGTGCCGTCCACCCGCAGAGATCTATGGTTGGCCGGAGGCGAATCACACCAGCAGTGGTCCTCCGTGGGGGCGCACCGCGAACGTCGGCTGTCACGGCATCAGTCGGCACAGGGAGCGGCGTGGCCGAGGCGTACGGCGGTCTCGAGCATCAGCGCGTGCACGAAGGCCTGCGGTAGGTTGCCCCGTAGCTGCCGCTGCGCCACGTCGAGTTCCTCGGTGAAGAGCCCCGGTGGGCCGCACCCCGCCCGGTTGCGTTCGAACCACCGGTTCGCGGCGACGGCGTCGCCGGCCTGCCACTCGGCGATCGCCGCGGCGAAACCACAGAGCAGGAAGGCCCCTTCGGCGTCGCCAAGCGGGCGGCGGTCGGGTCGGAACCGGTACAGGTAGCCGTCCTGCTGGAGTTCGTTCAGCACCGCCCGACGGGTCGCCTCGGTGCGGGGGTCGCCTTCGGGGAGCGCACCGCGGATTCCCGGCAGCAGCAACGCCGAGTCGACGCGGGGATCGTCGTAGGCGCGCTGCCAGCGCCCGGAGGGGTGGAGGGCATGCGCCGTGGTGTCGGCGAGAATCGTGTCGGCGAGGGAAGCCCATCGGCCGGCCAGGCCGCCGGGCGCGATGCGGGCCGCCGCGCGCAGCCCGGCCACACAGGTCAGCTTCGAGTGGGTCCACTGCCGGGCCGGGAGCTCCCAGATGCCCGAGTCGGGCGACCGCCAGCACTTCTCGATGGCCTTGGCGGCGACGGTCAGTGCATGCCAGGAGGTGGCCTCCAGCCGTCCCCGTTCGGCGGCGGCTGCCAGGACCAGCAGCACGTCACCGTAGGCGTCCAGTTGGAACTGCCCGCCAACCCAGTTACCGGTCCGGGCCCTGGCCCCCGGATAGCCGGGCAGGAAGGTCAGCTCCTCTTCGGACGGTACGGTGCCACCATCGATGGTGTAGGCGGGAGCGAGTTGATCACCGTCGGCGAGGACCCGGTCGGTGAGGAACCGCACCGCGTCGTCGAGGAGGTCGTGCCGACCGATCAGGGCGGCGGCCTGTCCGGCGAACGACTGGTCGCGGATCCAGGCGTACCGGTAGTCGTAGTTGCGTCCGGCGAGCGCTCGCTCCGGTAGCCCCGTGGTCACCGCGGCGACCATCCCGCCGCCGGGCTGGGTCAGCCCGCGCAGCACCGTGTAGGCGAAGATCGCGTCCCGTCCCGCGGTGCCGCGCGACAGCGGGCGCAGCACGTCCTGCCAGGACTTCTCGGTGATCCGCCACAGCTCCGAGGCGTCGGGTGGCTTCCCCTCCAGGGGCTGGGTGGCGATCTCCAGCACCAGGTCAACCTGCCCACCGGCGGGCACCCGCAGCTCGCCGTCGAGCGGCCCCTCGGCGCTGGGTTTGAGGGGGTGGCCGCAGGTGTGGCGGAGGTGCAGGTCACCGGAGCGAGCGTGCCACAGCCCCCCGTCCTGCCGTACCTGGCGGAGCGGCTCTCGACCGAAGTTCGCCCGGGGGGCGAGCCGTACCCGGACCTTCGCGTCCTGGTCCACCGCGCGTACCTGGCGGAGCAGGACCACCCGCCCGGCGTCGCCGGGGAATGCCAGGGCCTCCCGGGTTTCGATGATTCCGTCGGTCGTCACCCATCTGTTGATCCAGATCAGCGAGTCGGGCTCGTACTGGCCGCCCCAGACGAAGCGCCGGTCCGTCGGGGTCACCAGGTAGCTGCCCCGGCCACCGAGGAGGCTGCTGAACAGCGGCGGGTCGGCCCACCGGGGGGCGCAGAGCCAGACGATGTTCCCGTCCGGGCCGACCAACGCCGCCCGCTGCCCGTCGGCGAGTAGTGCGTACTCCCGGAGCACGTTCGGTGAGTCCAGGTGGGGCGCTTCGGAGCTGTTCGTCCGTTCGTTCCGGGCCACGGCAGCACCTCCCCGCCCCCCGTACCCGATCGGCGGTCCCCGACACCCGTGGCAGCCAGCCAACCGGCCCGACTAACTCGAAACGCCCCGGGTAGACAGCGTGCCGAGGTGTGGAACCGGAGCAGGTCAACCCGGTACGGGAGGTGGCGCGGATGGGGCGCGGGCTACGGGATATCCAGGTGGCGGTGGTCACGGGTGCCAGTGGCGGGGTCGGGCGGGCCACCGTGCGGCAGCTGGCGCGGCCGGGGGTCACGATCGCCCTGTTGGCCCGCGGCCGTGCCGGTCTCGACGCCGCAGCCGATGATGTCCGCGCCGCTGGCGGCCACGCCGTGCCGATCGAGGTCGATATGGCCGACTACCATCAGGTCGCCGCCGCCGGCCAGCGGGTCGAGGACGAGCTGGGGCCGATCGACGTGTGGATCAACGTGGCGTTCAGCTCGGTCTTCGCGCCCTTCCAGCAGATCCGGCCCGAGGAGTTCCGCCGGACCACCGAGGTCGCCTACCTTGGCTACGTCTACGGCACCCGGGTGGCCCTGGATCACATGGTCCCGCGGGACCGGGGTGCCATCGTGCAGGTCGGATCGGCGCTGGCGTACCGGGGAATTCCCCTGCAGGCCGCCTACTGCGGGGCCAAGCACGCCATTGTCGGGTTCACCGAGTCGCTCCGTTGTGAGTTGCTGCACGACAAGAGCAACGTCAAGGTCACCATGGTGCACCTACCGGCGATGAACACCCCGCAGTTCTCGTGGCTGCTGTCCCGGCTGCCGCGGCACGCCCAGCCGGTGCCGCCGATCTACGAGCCGGAGGTCGCCGCCCGCTCGATCGTCGCCGCTGCCGCCCGGCCGGAGCGGCGAGCGTACTGGGTGGGTACGCCCACCGTCCTGACCATCCTGGCTAACCGGCTGGTGCCGGGGCTACTGGATCGCTACCTGGGCCGGACGGGTTACGACTCGCAGCAGACCAACCAGCCGGTCGGGCCGGACCAGCCGGTGAACCTGTGGCAGCCGGCCGATGGGCCCGGCGGCCACGACTTCGGTGCGCACGGCGCGTTCACCGATCGATCGCTGCGGCACAGCCCGCAGGCGTGGCTGTCCCGGCACCGGATGGTGTCGGTGGCGGGGGCGGCGGGCTTGCTCTTCGGCCTGCTCGCCTGGCGTCGTACCTGAGCGGCCGGCCGGGTCAGCGCCGGGCTGCGACAGCCCTGGCGCTGACCAGACCCTGCGGTGGTCGGTTGAGGGCGGACCCGGTTAGCGGATCGCGCCGATGCCGCGGGCGGCGAGGTAGCCCTCGTCGGTCACCCGGTCCGGGGTGACGATCGCGGTGGGCTCGGCCTGCCGGGCCTTCACCCATTCCTGGTGGAACGTGCTTCCCGGCGCGACCTCCGCCCGCCGTGCGGGCTCCTGGAGCGGGTTGATCGGCGCCACCAGCGCTGGTCGAGCCGGGGCTGCCGCGTGGGCCGCGGTGTCGCGGGCGAACTCGGCCAGGGCGAGCGCGGCCGGCTTCGGTCGGTGGTCAACAGTGAACAGGCCCAGATCGTATTCCCGGTCCGGGAAGTCGGTGAGGCGACGATCGATGTCGTGCGAGGACCACCAGGTGACGCCCCACAGTGCCGGGTTGCCACCCACCGTCGCCAGGGTGCGTGCGACGAACTCGCCGGCCTGCTCCGCCGGTACGTCCGGCCGGGGCACCCCGACCTCCTGCAGCCACACCGGGCGGGTCGGTTCCGGGGCGCTGGAAGCGGCGAGCTCCAGCAGGTAGTCGGCGTGTGAGGTGGTGGCCGGCCCGAGTGGTCCATCGATGCGCGAGGTGCCGTTGAACACCCAGGAGTGCACCGTGGTCAGGTCGCCCAGCTCGACGGCCTCGGCGGGGTGGAAGGGGTGATCGGGGGCGTACCACGCGTCGTCGAAGACGGAGTGCAGGCGGAGCACGTCGGGCGCCGCGGTGCGGACCACCTCGAGTAGCTCCGCCGCCCACTGGTGGGAGGCGTCCGGGGTGGTGGGGTTGGCTGGCCAGAGGTTGTTGACCTCGTTGCCGAGGGTGATGGCGAAGACGTTGGGGCGCGTCGCGACCTCGGTGCTGAGCCGCCGGACGTACTCGTTGATGCCGTCACGTGCCGCCCGGTCGGTGAAGATGCTGCTCTGGTGCCAGGTGAGCACCCAGGAGGGCAGGAAGTCGAAGCTGGACAGATGCCCCTGGAGCAGGTCGACCGAGACCCCGAGGTCGAACTCCGCCGCCACGTCGATCAACGAGAGCAGGTCGTCGATCGGCTGCTGGCGTAGGAGCGCGCGGTTGGGTTGGATCCACGGCCAGATCGGGAAGACGCGTACGTGGTCCAGGCCGATGCTCGCCAGGTCCTCGAGGTCGCGGCGGGCCGCGTCCGCCGAGAAGTCGAGCCAGCTGTAGAACCAGCCGTCAGACGGTACGTAGTTGGCGCCGAGGCGGAACCGTCGAGGGTGCTTAATGCGGTCATTCGTGGTCAAAGGGTCCTCCGTGTGGAAAGCCGGGTAGACGGATGCTAAACCGTTTTACCCGACAGGTGAGCACTAGGTGCGGTGTGGCGAGGTGCTCTCCCGCGTGATCAGCCGGGGCGTCTCGGTCTTGTGGTTCTTCGTCTTCGTGGGGTTGGCCAGGACCGCCATCATGGTCTGGGCCGCCTGCACGCCGAAGCGGTAGGTGTCGCGGGACAGCGCGGTGAGGGAGGGGTGGGTGAGCTGGGCCAACACCGAGTCATCGAAGGAGACGATCGACAACTCGTGTGGGACGGCGACCCCCATCTCCAGCGCGACGCCCAACCCGGCGACGGCCATCAGGTCACTGTCGTAGATGATCGCCGTTGGGCGGCCGGCCCCGGCGAGCAGCTTGCGTGTGGCTGCCGCGCCCTGGGCGTCGCTGAAGTCGGTGTGCAGTGACCGGGCGCGGGGGAGCGCCAGCCGGGTGGCGGCGTCGCGCAGTGCTCGGGAACGGCGCTGGGTGTGCTGAAACTCGGGTAGCCCCGACACGTGGGCGATCCGGGTGTGGCCGAGCACCGCGAGGTACTCCACCGCCGAGAGCATCGCCGCTCGGTCATCGGCCCAGACCGAGGAGACGCGCCCGTGCCGGCCCGGCCCGCCGACCACGACGGCCGGGATCTCGAGCTGCTCCACCACGGCGATGCGTGGGTCGCGAACCTTCAGGTCGATCAGTACCAGGCCGTCCACCCGGCGTTCGGAGACCCAGCTCCGGTAGATCTCGATCTCCGCTCGGGTGTCCTCGACGATCATCAGGTGCAGCGCGATCGACTGACTGGAGAACTCCGCCTGCAGGCCGGAGAGGAGGCGAGCGAAGAAGGGCTCCACCCCGAGGGTGCGCGCGGGGCGCGCGATCACCAGCCCGACGGCGTCGGCGCGGGCTCCGCCGAGAGCCCGCGCGGCACTGTGTGGGCGCCAGTTGATCTCTTCAGCCACGCGCAGGATACGCGCCCGGGTGGCCTCGCTGACGCCGGGCCGGCCGTTGAGCGCGAACGAGACCGCACCCTTGGAGACCCCGGCCCGTTGGGCGATGTCGGCGATTGTCGGTCGCTGCATCTGGCCACGCTCCCCCTCCAGGCGGCTACCGAGAAGCAACGGTCGGTAGACCGCTCTTGACACGCGATTCTAACCGGGGGGATAGTCCGTTCACTAGACCGGTTTATCATTGCCGGCGGATCGCCTGTGAGCACCGGACACGCCCGATCCGACGGGGGTAGCCGGCTGACTAATAGTTAGGGGCGGAGAGAGATGCGAACACGCTTGGCCGGGCTTGCCCTGTCGTCGGCCGTGCTGATGGCCGTCGCGGGATGCGGGCTGTCCGGCACGGACACCAGTGATGACCAGGTAGACATCACCGGTGAAGTCAAAGGCACGGTGACCCTGCAGACCTGGGCCCTGAAGCCCAAGTTCACCGACTACATGCAGGGTGTTATCGACGGGTTCGAGAAGGAGTACCCGGGAACGACCGTAAAGTGGCTGGACCAGCCCGGTGACGGCTACTCGGAGAAGGTGCTCAGCCAGGCGGCCAGCAATGAGCTGCCCGACGTGACGAATCTCCCACCGGACTTCGCCCTGCCGCTCGCCGAGCAGGGGTTGCTGCTCGACGTCGACCAGGCCGACGACAAGCTCCGCGAGGAGTACGTCGCGGGCGCCGTCGCCTCCTACGAGTACGCCGGTCAGACCGGGGTCTACGGCTACCCGTGGTACCTCAACACCGACGTGAACTACTGGAACACGGAGCTGCTGTCCCAGTACGGCTTGGACGCCACCACGCTCCCGACCACGACCGAGGAACTGGTCGACCAGGCCCGGATCGTCAAGGAGAAGTCCGGCGGCAAGGTCCACCTGCTGAGCCGGATGCCCAGCGTCGAGGATCTGACCAAGGCCGGAGTCGACATCCTTTCCTCGGACGGCAAGGAGTTCGTCTTCAACACCCCCGAGGCCGTGGCGGTCCTCGACACCTACCGGGACGCGTTCGCCGAAGGGCTCCTGCCCAGCAACGTGCTGACCGACGCCTACCTCGGCAACATGGAGCTGTTCAAGAAGCAGCAGGTCGCCTGGACCACCGGTGGCGGTAACTCGATCAACACCATCAAGGTCGACAACCCGTCGCTGGCCGAGAAGATCATCGCGTCACCGGCGATCGGCACCCCGCCGCTGTACACTCAGGGGCTGTCGGTGGCCAAGGGCAGCGACAACCTGCCCGCGGCCATCGCCCTCGCCCGTTGGGTGACCAACGCGGAGAACCAGGCGGCCTTCGCTGAGGTCGTGCCCGGCATCTTCCCGAGCACTGTCGCCTCCGCTGAGGATCCGCAGTTCAGCGAGAGCGACGGCACCAACGCCGGGGACGCGAAGAAGATCGCCTTCACCTCGCTGGCTGAGGCGGAGCTGTTGAAGCCCGTCATCGTCGACGAGGCGATGGCCGACTTCATCAACCAGCAGTTCTCCCTCGCGATCAGCGGCGACATCACCTCCCAGCAGGCGCTGGACAAGGCAGTCGAAAAGTGCAACGAACTGCTCAACAACTGATCGGCCGAGCCGGGCCGGTCCCACGTTGACCAGCGGTGCTCGGCCGGACCGGAACCCGGCCGGCCGAGCACCGGCGCCGCCCGCGCCACGGCGCCGCCACTGCCATCACCTCTCGTTGCGCGACTTACCGCATCGCCGCGCCACCCAATCGGAAAAGCAGAGCGGGACGTAATGAAAACTCAGCGTTGGTTCACCCCCTGGTTGTTGCTCGGGCCTGCCCTCGTCTGGCTGCTGGTGTTCAACCTCTGGCCAGCGATCAACACCGTGGTCCTCGCGTTCACCAACGCCAAGCCACTCGGCGGTGGAAGCTTCACTGGAGTGGCCAACTTCGAGCGCATGCTCAATGACGATCAACTCGTCTACGCGCTGGTGAACAGCATCGTCTATATGCTGGTCTGCTTACCCCTGTTGCTTTTCCTGCCGCTGCTGCTCGCGGTGCTGCTGGAGAAGAAGCTGCCGGGCATCACGTTCTTCCGCACGGCCTTCTACACCCCGGTGATCGCCTCTGCGGTGGTCGTGGCGCTGATCTGGACCTGGTTGCTGGAGGACCGCGGCCTGGTCAACGGGCTGGCCCAACAGCTCGGCTTCCTCACCGAACCGCTGCCCTTCCTCAGCGGGCGCTGGCTGCTGTTGTTCAGTGCGATCAGCCTCACCGTGTGGAAGGGGCTGGGTTACTACATGATCATCTACTTGTCGGCGTTGGGGAACGTCTCCCGTCAGCTACACGAGGCGGCCGCGGTTGACGGCGCCGGCCCGATCCGCCGGTTCTGGTCGGTGACCGTGCCGGGCGTGCGCACCACGATGTTGCTGGTCAGCGTCCTGGTCACCGTCTCCGCACTGCGGGTCTTCACCGAGCTGTTCGTCCTCACCAACGGCACCGGTGGGCCCGGCGGCCGGACCATGTCCCTGGTCATGCTCATCCAGATGTACAGCCGGGGCTTCACCGGGCACCTGGGCTACGCCTCGGCGCTGAGCCTGGTCTTGTTCGTGATCACTATCGGCCCCATGCTTCTCCTCCTGCGCCTGAACCGGAAGGCGGCCTAGCCATGACCCAGCTCACCACCCCTCCCGCCGGTGCTCCGGCGAAGACGCCGGCCTCGTCGCCGAAGCGACGGCGGCGGGGCTCGGGTTTCGGCACCATGCGGCGGCGCGAGAAGGTGCTCCGGTATGCGTTGCTGCTGCTGGCGCTGGTGGTGACCGTCGGGCCGTTCGTGTGGCAGCTGTCCACCTCCTTGAAGGGCGCCGGCGAGAACATCTACACCGCGACCCCGCAGTTCATTCCCTCCAATCCGACGTTCGACAACTACCTGCGGGTGGCCGAGACGATCCCCGTCCTGTCGTACGCGAAGAACTCGCTGATCGTGGCGGCGATGGCGGTCGTCGGTAACGCCGTGGGCGCCACCCTGGCCGGGTTCGCCCTCGCCAAGCTGCACTTCCGGGGCCGGACGCTGTTTCTCGCGCTGGTGCTCGGCACCCTGGTGCTGCCCGGCGAGGTGACGATCATCTCGCAGTACGTGACGGTTCGCAGCCTCGGTCTGGCCGACACGTTGGTCGGTGTGGCGCTGCCCACCGCTGTCGCCATGTTGAACGTGCTGTTGATGCGCGCGGCGTTCATGGCGATCCCCGACGAGATGGACGAGGCGGCGGTGATCGACGGCGCGTCGGCCTGGCAACGGCTGATCCATGTCGGGCTCCCGAACGTGCGGGGCATGCTCAGCGTCATCACGATCTTCGCCTTCATTGGCGCCTGGGATGACTTCCTGTGGCCGCTGATCGTGTTGACCGACCCGCAGAACTACACCCTCACCGTCGGCCTGCAATACCTCAGCGGGGCGTTCACCGCGAACCCGCGGGTCATCGCGGCCGGCACGATGATCGCGTTCATTCCGATCGTCATTGTCTTCGCGACGCTGCAGCGGTTCTTCTTCCGCGGCGTCGAGGAGGGGGCGATCAAGGGGTAACCCTCGCCCCACCCCCCACCCCCACCCCCCACCCCCATGGAGGTGATCCTGGATGCGACGCCTGTTCCTGTCCCTGCTGGTTGGTGCCACAGTCGTGGCTGGCAGCACCCTCAACGCGGCCCCCACCGCGGCAGCCAACACCGCCCCGCAGGACGGCAGTCAGCCGTACGCCTCGTACTGGTTCCCGAACGAGATCCTCGACTGGGACCCGGAGACCGACCCCGACGCCCGCTTCAACCGAGCGACTGTTCCGCTCCAGAATCGGGTCTCCGACCCCGCACTGAAGGCCAACCCGAATGCGCGGGCCGGCGAGGGCCGGGTGGCGTCACTGGTGTCGTTCGCCACGACGTCGGACAACCCGTCCCAGGGCTCGCTCGACGAGGACTACTACGCGTTCGGTCACTGGCAGTACATCGACACCCTGGTCTTCTGGGGCGGATCGTCCGTCGAGGGCCTGATCCTGGCGCCGAACCCGACGGTGATCGACGCCGCACACCGCAACGGCGTCAAGGTGTACGGCACGGTCTTCTTCCCGCCGGTCGCCTACGGCGGCAAGCTCGAATGGGTGCACGACTTCGTGCGTAAGTCGGGCTCGACGTATCCGGTCGTCGACAAGCTCGCGGAGGTCGCCGAGTACTACGGCTTCGAGGGCTGGTTCATCAACCAGGAGACGACGGGTGGCGACGCCGCCCTCGCCACGGAACTTCGCAATGTGATGACCTACGGCCGGAACAAGGGCGTGGAGTTCATGTGGTACGACGCGATGACCGAATCCGGCGCCATCTCCTGGCAGAACGCGCTCACCACCGCCAACGACTCGTTCCTGGGCGGCCCGACGCCGGTGTCGGACTCGATGTTCCTTAACTTCTGGTGGTCCACCGGCGGCCTGGCCTCGTCCCGGGACCGCGCCGAGTCCCTCGGGCGCAGCGGGTACGACCTGTACACCGGCATCGACACCGAAGCCAACGGCTACCAGACCAACGTCAACTGGAACGCCCTGTTCCCCGCCGGTGAGTCGCACGTCACCTCCCTGGGCATCTACCGCCCGGAGTGGACCTGGACGTCGTCGAGTGGCCCGGCCGATTTCCGGGCGCGCGACTCCCGCTACTGGGTCGGCGCGAACGGCGACCCGTCGAACACCACGACCTCCTCGCCCTGGAAGGGGCTCGCCAACTACGTTGCCGAGTCCACGCCAGTGACCCAGAAGCCCTTCGTGACCAGCTTCAACACCGGAAACGGTGATGCTTACCACGTCCTGGGTGAGCGGGTGCGCACCGGAGGCTGGAACAACCTGTCGATGCAGGACGTGCCGCCGACCTACCAGTGGCTGGTCTCCTCGACCGGCACGAAGCTGACGCCGTCGCTCGACTTCACCGATGCCTACGAGGGCGGCTCGACGCTGCGGCTCAACGGCCGGCTGGACGCGACGAACACCGTGCGCCTCTACCAGACCGACCTGCCGGTCGCCGCGGACACCAAGCTGTCGACGGTCGTCAAGACCCCGGCCGCCGGTGCGACCCACCTGAGCGTGGCGGTGGCCTTCACCGACGCCCCGAACACCTTCACCACTCTCGACCTCGGGTCGACCGCCGGTGCCGGTTGGGAGCGTCGCGTTCTCGACCTGTCCGCCTACGCCGGTAAGACCATCGCCCAGATCGGGCTGCAGGCGTCGGCCCCGGCCGTTGTGCCGTCCTACGACATCAAGGTCGGCCAGCTCGCCGTGTACGACGGGGCCGTGGACACCGCTGCCACGCCGACCGATCTGACCGTGCTGGGCAGCACCGACGTCTCGGCGACCCGCAAGTCGTTGCGGCTGGGCTGGACCCCGTCGGACAGCGGATCGGTGCACCACTACGATGTGTTCCGCCGTAACCCGGACGGCAGCCGGACCCACCTGGGCGCGACGCCGAACGACGTGTACTTCGTGCCGCAGCTCGACCGGGTTGGCGCCGAGAACAGTGCGGTCATCGAGGTCGAGGCGGTGTCGACCGAGTACGGCCGCTCCACCGCGGCGACCACGACCGTCACCTGGTCCGGAACGAGGCCGATCACGACGAACCTGGCTCTCGACCGGCCGGCGACAGCGTCCGGGCAGTGCACCGCTGCCGAAGGACCGGCCAAAGCCGTCAACGGCAGTGTCTCCGGCGGGAACAGCGACAAGTGGTGCACGACGACCGCTGACCAGTGGCTCGAAGTTGACCTGGGCTCGGTCCGTTCCCTCGACCGGTTCGTCGTCGCACACGCCGCCGCGGGCGGTGAGTCGGCCTCGTGGAACACCCGCGACTTCACCATCGACGTACGGTCCACGGCCTCGGACCCGTGGACCACGGCCGTCACCGTCACCGACAACACCGCCGAGCTGACGACACATCCGGTGGATGTCAGCGCACGGTACGTGCGGTTGGTGGTCGACACCCCGACCCAGGGCGGCGACCCCGCCACCCGTATCTACGAGTTCGAGGCCTGGGGCGAGTAGCCTTCCCCTCCTGCCCCCAACGTGAGCCTGTTTGCGCTGGTGGGCGTACCAACAAGAAAGGATGACCCCGTGTCGGTCATGATTACCGCCGTCGAGTCCACCGACCTGTTCGTCGGTACCGAGGACAACCCGCGTCAGGTGCTCCGCGTGACACTTGACGGCCCGCCCGGTCCGGTTACCGTCACCGGGCCCGGTGTCTCCGGTAACGCGACCGGCACGGGCGTCGTCGAGGTCCCCCTGGACATCGACGACCGAACCCCCGGCACGCAGGTGCCGGTAACTGTCACGGCCGGCGACGCGACCGCGGAGGCAACGGTCGTGGTCGCCGAGCCGGGCTGGACGATGTTCCTCGTCTCACACTTCCACTACGACCCGGTGTGGTGGAACACCCAGGCCGCGTACACCTCGCCGTGGGAGCTGCTCTCCGGCGACGCCACCACCCGGCCGCTCTGGGAGCGCAACGGCTTCGCGCTGGTGGACGCGCACATGGACCTCGCCCTGCGCGACCCGGTGTACACCTTCGTCCTCGCCGAGATCGACTACCTGAAGCCGTACTTCGATCTGCATCCCGAGCGTCGGGCCGACCTGCGCCTGCTGATCGAGCGCGGCCAGGTCGAGCTGATCGGTGGCACCTACAACGAGCCCAACACCAACCTCACCGGCGCCGAGACCACCATCCGGAACATCATCTACGGTGTCGGCTACCAGCGGGACATCCTCGGTGGGGACCCGCAGACGGCCTGGCAGCTGGACGTGTTCGGGCACGACCCGCAGTTCCCGGGCTACCTCGCCGACGCCGGGCTGACCGGTTCGGCCTGGGCCCGCGGCCCGTTCCACCAGTGGGGGCCGATCCAGAAGAACTTCCGCGAGGCCAAGAACGACGCGACGGTGATGCAGTTCCCGAGCGAGTTCGAGTGGATCTCGCCGTCGGGGCTCGGTGTTCTCACCCACTTCATGCCGCACCACTACTCGGCCGGCTGGTGGATGGACTCCTCGCCGGACCTGGCAAGCGCCGAGAAGGCCGTCTACGAGCTGTACCAGCGCCTCAAGCCGGTCGGCGCGACGAAGAACCTGCTGCTGCCGGTGGGTACCGACTACACCCCGCCGAACAAGTGGGTCACCGAGATTCACCGCTCGTGGGCCGAGAAGTACGTCTGGCCCCGGTTCGTCTGCGGTAACCCCCGGGACTTCCTCGCGGCCGTCCGCGCGGAGCTGGCGGAAGCCGGACGTCGCCCCAGCCCCCAGACGCGGGACATGAACCCGGTCTACACGGGCAAGGATGTCTCCTACATCGACACCAAGCAGGCCCAGCGGGCCGGCGAGGTCGCCGCCGTGGACGCGGAGAAGCTGGCGACGCTGGCCGCGCTGGAAGGGCTCGGTCGGTACCCCGACGCCGCGCTGGACAAGGTCTGGCGGCAGCTCGCCTACGGTGCCCACCACGACGCCATCACCGGATCGGAGTCCGACCAGGTCTACATCGACCTGCTCTCCGGCTGGCGGGAGGCGTACGACCTGGCGGCCGCCGTCCGGGACCGGTCGTTGGAGGCGCTCGTCGGGACGGTCGACACCACCGGTGACGGAACACCGATCGTCGTCACGAACACCCTCTCCTTCGTCCGCTCCGACCTGGTGTCGGTCCGGCTTCCCGAGGGCCACGACGGTGGCCGGGTGATCGATGACACCGGCGTCGAGGTGCCGGCCGTCGTTGACCGGGGAACGCTGCGCTTCCACGCCGCCGACGTCCCCGCCCTGGGCTGGCGGACCTGGCGGTTGCTGCCGGGCGTCTCCAGCGCCGAACCGGCCTGGACGCCCGCCGAGGGTGCCGCGATCGAGAACGCCTACTACCGGGTCACCGCCGACGCCGAGCGCGGTGGCGGGCTCGACAGCATCTACGACAAGATCTCGGACCGCGAACTGATCCGCGCCGACCACCTCGGTAACGAGCTGCGGATCTATGAGGAGTACCCGACCCACCCCGACTTCGGCGAGGGCCCGTGGCACCTGCTCCCGAAGGGCCCGGTCGTGGGTAGCGCGGCGGCGGGGGCGACGGTCCGCGTCGAGACCAGCCCGATCGGCACCCGCCTGGTGGTCACCGGCGTCGTGGAGGAGATCGGCTACGAGCAGACGATCACGCTCTGGCACGGTGTGCGGCGGGTGGACTGCCGTACCCGCATCGTCGACTTCGCCGGCGCCGACCGGCTGGTTCGGGTGCGGTTCCCGGTCGACCTGCCCGGTGCCCTGCCCGTCTCCGAGGTTGCCGCCGCGGTGGTCGGCCGCGGGTTCGCGCTACCGGACGTGGACGCCGCAACGGCACCCTGGACGCTGGACAACCCGGCCAACACCTGGTTCGGGCTCGGCTCCACCGCGCGGGTCTCGCTCTCCGACGCCGCCGGTGCCCCGCTGGGGGACCGTGCCCTCGGCGTCGCCGAGGTGGTCACGCCCACGCTCGACGAGGCGGCCGACGCCCGCGACCTGGTCGTCGCGCTGGCCGCAGTCGGTGTCACGGTGACGACCGCCAGTGCTGACTGGGCGCGGTACGGCTGGCTCGACGTCGACTCGAACCTGCCCGACTTCCGCATTCTCATCGGTGGGGCGCAGGACAACGACGCCACCCGGGAGCTGTTGGAGCGGGCGGGCCCGGAGTACGTCGAGGCGCTGGCGCAGCACGGCCGGGTCTGGATTCCTGCGGAGAAGCCGCTGCACGAGGTGTGGCAGCCCAACGCCGACCTGCGGGACCTGCGGGCGCTGCCGGCGCTCGTGGTCACCGACGTCGCCGCGCTCACCGAGGATGTCGCGGACGCCCAGATCCAGGCGCCCTGCCCGGGTTCGGTGCCGGCCTCGGAGCTGCTGGTCAACCACACCGTCGCGATGCTCACCTACGGGCTGCCCGGCTTCGCCGTCGACCCGACCGGAGCGCTGCACCTGTCGCTGATGCGTTCCTGCACCGGCTGGCCGTCCGGGGTCTGGATCGACCCGCCGAAGCGGACCCTTCCCGACGGCGCCTCGTTCCAGCTGCAGCACTGGACCCACGAGTTCAACTACGCGGTGACCAGTGGCGACGGCGACTGGCGGGCGCTCACACTGCCCGCACAGGGCCAGGAGTTCAACCACCCGCTGTACGGCCGGGTTGTGGAGAACCACCCGGGAACGAAGCCGGCGACGCACTCGTACCTGGGGGTGGAGCCGGCCCGGGAGGTGCTGATCGGCACGCTCAAGCCCACCGGTAACCCGATCGCGCACGGCGCTGCCGCGGCTTCGGACCCGGCGGACGCGGTCAGCCTGCGGCTGCTGGAGTCGACCGGACTTGGCCGCTCCGCGACCCTGACCGGTGCGCTGGCCCTGTCCGACACGCACCAGGCCGACCTGTTGGAACGTCGTGGTGCGCCGCTCGCGGACTCGATCGAGTTGGCGGGTTCGCAGGTCACCACGGTCGTCGGTGTGCCGGCCGCGGCCCCGCGCAGCGAGGAGCCGCTCGGACCCGAGGTCGAGATCGCCCAGCCGGTGCACTCCCGGTACTGGTTGCACAACCGGGGTCCGGCGCCGATGGGCTACCTACCGGTCTCCGTGGGCGTTTCACCGGGGCTGCTGCGGACCGTCAGCGAGCCGGTCGAGGTCTCCGTGGTGCTCGCCTCGCACCTGCGGGACGCGGCCGTCGAGGGGACCGTCAGCGTCCTCGTACCGCAGGGGTGGACGGCCTCCCTGGGTAGCCGGCCGTACCGGCTCGACCCGGATGGGCAGCTCCGCTTCGACGTCACGGTGACGCCTCCGGCCGGGGTGGAGTCCGGGCTGTACTTCATCACCGCCCGGACCGAGCACCTTGGGCAGACGATCGAGGATGTCGCCACGGTCGCGGTCGGCGAGCTGCCCGCGCTGCTGCCGGTGCCCGGAGACATTCCGGAGGACGCGGACGCGATGCAGGGCACGACGGCCGAGACGGGACGTGACACCGGGCTCACGGTGGACGTCACCACCACCTCGGTCACCGTCGCTCCCGGTGGGCGGGCGACTATCGGCGTGTCGATGCACAACCGCACCCGGGGGGAGATCCGGGCTGAGCTCCAGCTCGTCTCGCCCTGGGGCACCTGGGACGCCATCGCCGAGCCGATCCGCGGCGTCGCGTTGGCCGCCGGCGAGTCCGACACGTTCACCTTCGACGTCGTTCCCCCGCGGGACGCCGATCCGGGCCGCTTCTGGGCGCTGGTGAAGGTGATGTGGTTCGGCCGTTGCCAGTACGCCCCGACGGTTGAACTGGTGCTGGAGCCATGACCACCGCGCAGCTCGACGAGTCGGTGCTGGGCTGGCTCGACGGACGGCCACTGGACCGTACGGAACTCGACCGCCGGCTCGCCGCCCTGCGCGGCGGGCTGCGGTCCTCCGCACTGCCGGTGCCCGGGAGCGCGGAGGACCGGCAGCTGACCCGCTGGGTGGCGCAGGTGATCCTGACCGAACAGCTCTGCGTCGCGGAGGCCGAGGCCCGTGGTCTCGACGTGACGGGTGCGCCACTGGTGCGGTTGGACCAGCTGGCCGCCGTCGAGTTCGGATCCATCACCGCAGCGGCGTTCGAGGGCTGCGCCGCGGTCCGAGCCCTGTATGCGGAGCTGACCGCGGAGGTCACCGCGCCAGCGGAGCAGGTCGCTGCCTATCGTGCGGCGACCGCTGCGCGGTCGGCCGGAGTCGTGTGGCAGCTGTCCGCTGCGGATGGCGACTTCGAGGCGACCCCGGACTCGTTGCCGTCGGCGTTGGCGGAGGCGCTGCGCTCGGCCACGCCGGGGGAGACGGTCACCGTCGGCTCGTGGACGGTGGTGCTTCGGGGGCGCCGGGAGTCGGTCGATCCAGCTCTTGATCCGACTGATCGGATCAACGACTCCGCGCGCCGGGTCGCCTTTGTCCGGTGGCTCGACCACGCTCGCGCGCACCGGCTTCGGCTGGTGCCGGGGCTGGAGCACCCGGGCGACCCGAACCAGCCCGACAACTACCACCGGCACTGACGCTCCGGCCGGGGGGGGGGGGGGGGGGGGGGGGGGGGGGGGGGGGGGGGGGGGGGGGGGGGGGGGGGG